>JADKGZ010000028.1 GCA_016722025.1 Acidimicrobiaceae bacterium | reverse complement strand
CCGACGATGCCACTGGTCGACTACCGACCTGGGCTCGACGGGTTGCGTGCCATCGCGGTCGCGCTCGTGCTGGCCTTTCACCTCGATCATCTGCCGGGTGGCATCCTGGGCGTCGACGCCTTCTTCGTGGTGTCGGGCTGGCTGATCACCTGGAAGCTGCTCGGCGAGATCGAGCACGGCGGGTCGGTTCGGTTGCGGCGTTTCTGGGCCTCACGTGCTCGTCGCCTGTTGCCGGCCAGCCTGCTGGTGCTGGCCGTCGTCGCCGTCGTGTGGCCGCTCGCAGACATCGTGGTGTCGGGTCTGCGACGCGACCTGTTGTGGGCAATGGCCTGGGCGGCCAACTGGGGCACCATCACCGCCGGCGGCGACTACTGGGCCCGGTTCGGTAACCCCTCGCCGCTCAACCACTTCTGGTCGCTCGCCATCGAAGAGCAGTTCTACCTCGTGTGGCCGCTGGTGCTGGTGTTCGCCACTCGGTGGCGTGCACGTGTCCGGGTGGTGGTGGGTTCCATCGCCGCCGTCGGATCGATCGCGTCGATCGCGTACATGATCGAGTCGTTCGATCCGCTGTCGCCCACCAACACGTACATGAACACCGGGGCTCGCGCGCACAGCCTGCTCATCGGCGCCGCCGCCGCCGCCATCACGCGGCGGCGACCCGACGGATCGTTGCGCGCCGGGCGGGCGGCGAGGCGACTTGCACCGCTGGCGGCCGCGGGTGCGGGCATCATCGTGGCGACTGCGGCCGCCGACTCGGACTGGCTGTTCCGCTGGGGCTTCCCGGTGTTCGCCATCGCCATGGCCGTGGTCGTGGTCGCAGTTGCCGACGGCGTGGGTGCGGGGTTGCTGGCGAGCGGCGCGATGCGATGGGTGGGCGACCGCAGCTATGGCCTCTACTTGTGGCACTGGCCCATCTTCCTGTTCATGTCGCCCGCGCGCACTCACCTGCACGGGGTGGCCCTCGACCTCGCGCGCGTGCTGGCAGCGGTGCTGGTCGCTCACCTGTCATTGCACTTCGTGGAGGAGCCGATCCGCAGCCGGCACCGGCTGAACGGGTGGCGCGCGCCGGTCGCGATGGCGGGGGCCATGGGCCTGGTCACGGTGCTCGCCCTCGTGGTGGTGCCCGGTCCGGCGAGTGGGTCGGGGGCCACCGTGGTCACGTTGCCGCCGGCGACGCCTGCACCGACGACCAGTGCGACGACCGCAACCACGACAGCAACCACGACAGCATCCACGGCGGCGACCACGGGGTCGACGGTGCCAGAGTCGCAGCCGACGACGACCATCACGCCGTTGCGGGCGCCGGTACGAGTGCTGGTCGCGGGCGACAGCACGGCGGTGCTGCTGGGCAACGCACTCATCGAGTACGCCGGCGCCCACCCCGACCAGATCGTGGCCGGCAGCGCGGCGTTCCCGGGCTGCGGTCTCTCGGCGGGCGACGATGGTCGACTGCACGAGTTCACCAACGAGCAGGGCCGGCCGGAGGTTCTCTCGCTCGCGGGTTGCATGGACGAGTGGCGGTCCATCCCCGAGCGAGTGGCGTCCGACGAACGGATCGACGTGGTGCTCATCGACATCGGCGCGTGGGACGCGGTCGACATCCGCCTCACCGACGGCAGGGGTGGTGTCGGTGGCCGACCCGGTTGGCCGAGCGATGATCGACGAGGCCTACCGCGCCTTCGTCGGGTCGGTGGTCGGCGCCGGGGCCTCGGTCGTGTGGGTCACGCCCGCCGACGTCGACCTGCAGTGGGATGCCGTGGACTCCCCCATCGACGACCCCCTCCGCTGGGCAGCGTTGCGGGAGATCATCGGCTCACTCTCGGTCGAGCAGGTCGATCTGCCCGGTTGGCTCGCCGAACGCGAGTTGCTCGGCCCCGCCGGCCGACCTGATGGTGTGCACCTGGCCGACGATGTCAACACCCGATTCGTGGAGGAACGAGTAGTTCCCGCATTGATCGAGCTGGCACCACTCGCCGGCGAGTGAGTGCAGATCCGTCAGCCGAGCGACATCTCCAAGCCGATGATCTTCGGGAACAGCAAATTGTTCTCGAGGTGCACGTGCTGGTGCACATCCGCTTCCATCTCCGCACACCCCGCGTACAGCGCCCGCCACGTGGGGCACGCATCCTCCGGCGGTTCGTACCCGCCGGTCTGCCGGCGAAGTGTGACGAGGAGCTCGCCGACCCGATCGTGCTCGGAGTTCATCACCCGGATCGGGTTGGTGACACTGCCGCCGTGGAGGCCGGTCGGCTCGACCGCGCCGAGCAACTCGATGGCGAGGGGGAACAGCACCCTCTCCTCCTTCAGCAGGTGCGGCAGCAGGTCGGCCGACAGCTCTTCCAAGGTGGCCGCCATGTCATGCACCTCGGGGTGCGCCGTGCCATGGGCTGCGATCACCTTCACCATCAGCTCGCCCAGTCGCGGGAGCTCACGGCGCAGGTAGGTGTGATGCACCGACACGATGTGGCCGATGAGTGCGCCCACTTCGTCGGCCACCGGCCCGGTCAGAGGAGCCACCGCAAGGGCGTCGAGCTCCGCCTGCACGGCGTCGAGGTCGACGCCGGCCTCGCTGCACGCCTGCTCGAGTGGCCGCTGGCCGTGGCAGCAGTAGTCGATCTCATGACGCTCGAACACTCTGGCTGCAGCGGGTTTGGCGAGGACGATGTCGGCGACGGTGGTCATTGGTGAATCCCTTTCACGAGCTTCAAGCGACGCGGACACCGAGCGCGGTGACCACAACGAGGGACAGGCCGAGGGCCATTTGACGCATCCCGAGCACCTTCACCGCCGGCGGCGCCCGCCGCACCCACCACAGCTGGAGGCCGGCGAGTGCGGCCACACCCAGCGCACCCAGCAGCACGGCCCGGTCGAGCACCGCTGCGGTCGTGGCGAGACCCACTGCCGCCACCTGAGCCAGGTCACTGCTGCGCGTGTCGAGCACCCCACGCCTGGCCTGCACGATCTGCGACCGTACGAACGGAATCGCACCGAGCGACCGAGCGGCCAGCACCAGCCAGCAGCCGATGGCCAGCGTGGCGGCGCCACCGTCGGCGATGATGATCGCCGCTGCCGAGGCGCCGATGCCGACGGCACCACACAGCTCGGGCAGCAGCCGGCGCCCGCGGCTGCGAACGTCGAACGACCACTCCACCGCCACCAGTGGCAACGCCACCAACGCCGGCAGCCACCACTGCCATCCGGCTGACCATGTGGCGGCAGCGACCAATGCAGCGATGAGCAGCAACTCGGCGCCGGCGACGAGGAACGCGAGGCGCGACCGCGCAGCCACCGATCGCGTCGCTTGTCGACTGCGACCAGCTTCGCCGGTGTACGCGCGAGGAACGCGAGAAAGGCAGCGGCGCCGATCGACGCACCAGCCCACGACGGCGCCACCAGCAGCCCGAGCAGCACCGGCTCCAGCGTGAGCCCCCAGCCACCATGCTCGGCGGGCATCGCCACCGCGCGCCACGCCGACCGTTCCGTCGGCGCACGCAGCTCGGTGCTCACATTCATCTCCGTACCGCGAACGCGGACCGAGGAGAAGCTGCTGCTCGCACGGTCTCAGGCTGGCGTTCGACCAGCGCGACCAACAGGGCCGAACGTCCCGAGCGCAGCGTGCCACACGGGTGGGTCACTCCTTCGTGAAGACTCCGTGGACGGTGGCCACCCGCCGTTCCGCAAGGTTGCGCCGCCCTGCAACGGTCATCGCGGCCAGCCGAGCCTCGCCCATGATGATCCGCTGCACAGAGTGTGCCGGGGGCGGCGAAGCGGTCGACGATAGGGACGTGGTCTCGGTGACGATCTCCCACGCCCGTTCCAGAAAGCCGAACCCACCGATCAGCGAGCGCATCTCCTCCGGGGTGCGCAGGAAGCTCGACGACTCGTCATCAGCCCACATGATCGGGAAGTGAAGTGGTGTCACTTCACCTGCCATCGGCTCTTGAAACGCAAGCGTGCCGCCCCGGCGCAGCACCCGCGCAAAGCCCCGGTACAACGTCTCCTTGTCGGCGATGTTCATGCCGCTGTTCTGGGTCCACACCACGTCGAACGACCCGTCGTCGAACGGGAGGTCGAGCGCGTCGCCCACCAGATGCTGCACTCGGTCGGCCAGGCCCACCTTCCCGGTGAGCACCTGCGCCACCTCCACGTACGACGGTGTGAGGTCGAGGGCCGTGACAGTGCAGCCGAAGCGCGTCGCCAACATGCGTGCGGGGCCTCCCAGACCGCCGCCCACATCGAGCACCCGCGGTGGGCTCGCGAGCGAGGCACCATCCGCCAGGCCGGCCAGCTCGGCGAGCCGGAGGGTGACGGCCTTCCCACCTCCGTGGAACTGGTCGGTGACGGCCAATTGGTCGACATCGAGGCGGTCGAGATCGAGACCTGCTGCGGCAAGCGCGTCGAGCACGGTCTGCACCAGGTCGGCGCGCTCCCAGTACGACTCGCTGCTCTCGGCCATCCGGCGAGCGTAGTTGCCGGCAGCTGAGGCCACCAGCGCTCTGGCTGTGCTAGCGAGGGATGATGGTGCCCATGTTCATGATGCCGTTGGGGTCGAACGCGTGCTTCAACGTTTCCAGCATGGGGTACGACGTGCCGTACTCGTCCTTCACCCACGGGGCCCGCGCCTTGCCGATGCCGTGGTGGTGCACGATCGAGCCACCGAGCCGCAGGGTCTCCTCGCAGATGATGCCGATGATGGGTAGGTAGTACTTGTCGTTCTCCTCCACCGGCTCGCAGTCGACGAGGTCGTAGAAGTAGTTGAAGTACATGTTGGTGCCGTTGATGTAGCTGTGCGACGAGTGACCGCCGAGCAGCGTGATGCCCTTCATCTCGGCGCGGATGCGAGGCAGCACCGCCTCGTAGATGTCGTTGATCGTGCTCCAGTCGGCCGAGATCTCGGTGGTGCGGTTCACGTTGCGCGTGGTGCGAATGCGTTCGTCTTCGCGGGTCACCTTGTCAGGGCCCCACACCAGGTCGTCGAACCACTCGGCGATCAGCTGGGGGGCAACGGGCGCGCACCCGGGGTGCCGGGCCACGATCTCGGTGATGCCCTCGGCGGTCGCCTTGCTGATGCCGGCGTTGCCTTCGGCCATGAACAGCACGATGCAATCGTCGGGTGCGGCGAAGTGCGAGAAGTGCAGTTGGCCGTCCTCCGGGTCGTACAGGCGAGCGACGCTGGGCTTGTAGCCGGCCACCATCACCTCGCGCAGCACCTCGAAGCCCTCCTTCATGCTCTTCAGCGTCCAGCCGAGGAAGATGTTGTTCTCCGGCATGTACGGGAACAGCTTCACGGTGACTTCCGTGATGAAGCACAGCGCGCCCTCGTTCCCGATGACGATGTGGCGGATGTCGGGGCCGGCAGCTCGCCGTGGCACGTTCTTGATGCGCGACACCTGACCGCCGGGGAACACCACTTCACACCCGACCACCATGTCCTCGATGCCGCCGTAGAGCGTGGAGAACTGACCGATGCTGCGAGTGGCGACGAGGCCGCCCATGCTGGCGATGGGCTTCGACTGCGGCGAGTGCCCGGTGGTGAGCCCCATCTCGCGCACCGCGTCTTCCAGCAACTGCAGCGGCACGCCGCATTGCACCGTCGCCTGCATGTTGTACGGGTCGATCTTGACGATGCGGTTCATCAGCCCGCCGTCGACCACGATCGAGTTCTCCACCGGTGTCTCCAGCCCGCCTTCGGTGGCCGTGCCGCCCGTGCGTGCGACCACGTTCACACCGTGCGCATCGGCGAACGCCAGCACCTTCGCGACCTCTTCGGTGCTGCGCACCATCGCCACCGCCGCCGGCGCGGGCATGGTGTACACACCGAAGATGTTCTGCAGCTTGCGGAAGTTGTCGATGCTGCGCTCGCGGAGCAACTGCGCATCCGTGAGCACTTGCTCGTCGCCGAGGATCTGCTGCAACTGTTCGACGATGGCTTCACGGGTGAGGGACATGGTGGCGTTCCTTTTCGAGGCGAGTCTGGCTCAGTGGAAGATGGGGTAGGCGCGCTCGAAGAGCGCATCGGTGTGGTCGCGGATGTCGTGGTACACGGTCTCGGCCATGCGCTCGTACACGGCGCCATTGGCCGGGTCGGGGGTGAACGACTCGCGCCCTTTCGCCATCGCTGCCGCCGCCGATTCGATGTCGGGGTGCACGCCGGTGGCTGCCGCTGCACAGATGGCAGCGCCGAGGCTGGCACCGCCGCCATCCACGCTGCGCGAGGCAGGAATGCCGAACACGTCGGCGAAGATGCCCATGAACAGCGAGCTGTGTGAGCCGCCGCCGGAGACGACGATCTCCGCCAGGGTGATGCCAAGTTCGTCGCACATCGCATCCACGTGGTGCTTCATCGTCAGCGCGATCGCTTCCATGATCGAGCGGTAGACGTGACCGCGTGTGGCGGGCATCGAAGCCGAGCATCAGGCCCTTGCGGAACGGCTTGTCGGTGGTGGCCAGCCAGTCGAGCACGGTCATCAGACCGTCGCTGCCGGCCGGCACTTGCGCAGCCTCGCGTTCGATGTACTCCTCGCGAGTGAGCCCCAGCGACACCGCTCGCTCGGCCACTTCGTCGCCGAGCAGGTCGAGGAACCAGGTGAGCGTCCACATCCCGCGGCGCACGCCGTTGCTCTCGTACAGGTACCGGTTGGGGATGCTGGCGAAGTTGGTCCAGAAGTGAGCGGGTGCCTTGTGGTTCTCGTGTCCGTGCACCATCGCCGCGATGTAGGTGCCCAGCGACACGAGTGCGGTGGTTTCGCCCAACGACCCCGACCCCAGCATCTCGACGGCCTTGTCGTTGGCCGTCGCGACCACGGGCGTACCCCGCCGGGATGCCGGTGGCCGCTGCGGCCGCGGCGGTGACCGGCCCGATGACATCGCCCGGCAGCTGCAGCTCGAGCAGCATGTCGCGTGTCACGCAGAACTGCTCGTAGTGCGCAGGGTCGTCGCTCCACTGCCAGGTGTCGGTGTCGATCGGCCACTGCACCGCGATGTTGTTCGCGGCCGTGTCCTTGAACTGGCCAGTGAACCGGTGCGCCAGGTACCCCGACGAGGTGGTGGCGTACGCGACCGAGGGGTCGTCGGGCAGGTAGGGCTGGTAGGCACGGTCGTCCATCCAGCTGATCACCGGCTCGGCCAGCGACCCGTCGGCCTTCAGGAACGCCTTGCAGCAACGGATGGGGCACAGGCCGACGCCCACGATCTCGCGCACGTCGCCGGCGAACGCCTTCATCGCCTGCCGGCTGGCATCGGCGATCGCGACCCACAGGTCGTCGTCGGGTGGGTCACCACGCCGTGGCGGGGCCGGCTCATCGGCCGCAGTGCGTGCTGGCCGCGAGCCACTGCGTTGCCGGCTGCGTCGTAGACGACGACCTTCGCGCTCTGCGTGCCGCAGTCGACGCCGATGAGGTACGGACCGTTCATCGCACTGATCGCCCTAGCGGACGAGGTACCCGCCGTCGACAGCGAGGATGTGTCCGTTGACGTAGTCGGATGCCCGGCTGGCCAGGAAGACCACCGTGCCCATCAGGTCGGCCGGGTCGCCCCAGCGGGCGGCGGGGATGTGGTCGAGCACGCGCTGGTTGGTCTGCGGGTTGCTGCGCGTGTTGGTGGTGATGGCCGTGGCGTAGTAGCCGGGGCGATGCCGTTGACCTGGATGTTGTGCTCGGCCAGCTCGTCGCAGTAGGCCTTGGTGAGGCCGGCGATGCCGTGCTTGGTGGCCGCGTAGGCGGGCGACAGGCGGCCGCCCAGGAAGCTGAACATCGAGCAGATGTTGATGATCTTGCCGCTGCGCTGCGGCACCATGTGCTGGGCGACCTCGTAGCTCATCTCGAAGGCCGCCGTCAGGTTCACCTGCACCGTGGCATCCCACTTGTCGCGACCGAACTCGAGCACCTCACCGAGCGGGCAGATGCCGGCGCTGTTGATGAGGATGTCGACCGAGCCCAGCCGCTCGATGCACTCGTCGACCACCCGCTTCGGGGTACCGGAGCCGGTGATGTCGGCCTGCATGAACTCGTACCGCGCACCGGTCGCGCGCACCATGGCGGCGGTTGCGCCGTCGTCGTCGGCCAAGCTGGGCACGAACACGTTGGCACCGCCGGTGGCCAGAGCCATGGTGAAGGCCTGCCCGAGGCCGGTGTTGCCGCCGGTGACGATGGCGTTCTTGCCACGCAGACCGAAGAGATCCATGGCGAAGTCTGTGATGTCCACTCCCTGTCCCCTTCATCGGCAGCGCCTGAGGATGATAGTGCGATCGCCAGGCTTGACGGAACACTCGTACCGGAAAAGGGCGCCACCCTCAGGCTCAACGGTGGGCGTGCTCGGGTCGTGGGGCGGGCTCAGCCGTGAGCACGCTGCCACGCAGCCAGCCAGGCTGCGGCGGGCGAGGGCGCTTCCACCACGAACGACCGGTTGTCGATGTGCTCCAGCTCCACCACCCACCGTTCATCGATCGCCACCATGCGGCCGGTCGCATCGCGGCGATGGTTCTCGTGGTAGGTCAACCAGGTACGCCAACCGGCTGCTTCCAGCGCACGCCGACGGCTGTTGCGCACTCGGCGAACGCGCCGGCGAGCCGTGCCCGGTCGTGCGTGTGCTGACGCCGCGGTTCGGCTGCCCGGTCCGTGGTGTTGCAGCGCGAGGGTCTCCATGCACTCATCGTGCACCACGGCCCCTGTGGATCGTCAGTGCCAACTACCTGTGGGCACCCTGGGGACAACCTCGCAGTCACTGTCGCGCGTGTGACCAGTTGCACCCGAGCCGAGTGACCGTTGGGGGCCGATCGCTGGCAGGCTGTCGAACGTGCAAGAGCGCGACCTGGTGATCATCGGCGGCGGGCCCGGCGGCGCAGCAGCTGCGATGGTCGCCGCTCGTGCCGGCCTGAAGGTGATCGTCTTCGAGAAGGGGCCGCACGGCCGCGACAAGGTGTGCGGCGACGGTTTGACGCCGCGCGCCGTGGGCGCGCTGCACGAGCTGGGCATCGATCTGGCAGGTGCGCATCGCATCGATGGTCTGCGGATGATCGCCGGCAAGAAGACCCGCGAGCTCGCGTGGCCCACCACCGCCCGCTTTCCCAACCATGGGGCGGTGTGGCCGCGCCGCCTGCTCGACGGGCACCTCATCGACGCTGCCATCGCTGCCGGGGCCGAAGTGCGCTTCGAGACCGAAGCCCTGCCAGTGCTCGACGACGACCGAGTGGTCGGCGCCGACGCCGGCGGCGAGCGCTTCATCGCACCGCTCACGATCCTGGCCGCCGGCGCGCAGGGCATGGCCGCCAAGATCGTCGGGGCCGAGCGCGACCCCGACGAACCGTTCGGGCTCGCAATCCGCGCCTACGCGCCAACCCCGCGCCACGCCGAGCGCCACCTCGAGGCCTGCCTCAGCCTGCGCGACCAGCACGGCACCCCCGTACCGGGGTATGGCTGGATGTTCCCAGCCGGTGACGGCACGGTCAACATCGGCGTCGGTGCGCTCAGCACGATGAAGGGGTTCAAGCAGCTGAACCTCAACCGGCTGCTCGATCAGTACGCGGCCATCGTGCGCGAGCCGTGGTCGCTGGGCGGCTACATCGACAGGCCGCGAGCGTGGCGCCTGCCGATGAGCAGCAGCAAGCGCAGCGGGCCCGGGTGGGTGGCCATCGGCGATGCCGCCGGCTTCGTGAACCCGATGAACGGCGAAGGCATCGACTACGCGCTCGAGAGCGGCATGCTCGCCGTCGAGCAGTACCTCGTCGATGTGCCCAACGCACCCGCCAACTACGACCGCGTCGTGGGCGAGCGCTTCGATGCGTTCCTGCGCACGGGCCGCCGGTTCAGCTTCATCATCGGTCACCCGTGGCTGCTGAAGCCCGGCCTGCGCCTCGCTGTCGGCACGCAGACCACCGCCGACATCACTCTGGCAGTGATGGGCAACCTCATCGACAGCGCAACGCCGGGCGCGGCGGGCCGAGTGATGCGCGTGGCCGATACCACGCTGCGTTGGGCCGACCCGCTGCTGCGCCGCACTCGCGCCACCAGCTGACCCGCGCGGTTCGTGGCCGCGCGTGTGCGCTGCGCTACCATCGGCTCGGAGAAGTACCGATGAGACAGTTGCTCGCCCCAATCGCCCCCGTCGCCCCAGGCGCGGTGATTGCGGCCAGCGATGTCGGCGTGGGGAGGCGGGGGCCATGATTGCGAGCGATCGCACACGGGAGTTCGAGGACCAGGGGTACGTGCTGCAGCGCGGGTTCCTGTCGGCCGACGAGATCGAGGCGTTGCGAGAGGCGCTGCGCGAGGCACAACAGGTCGCCGCGGAGAGCGACGTCCTCGACCGCAAGGGAATGACGTTCAAGCACAACCTCTGGAAGGCCAGCCCGAAGCTGCGCGAGTTCATCACCTCGCCGAAGGTGGTGGGCTTCCTCTGCGACATCGTCGGGCCCGACTTGTGGGTGCGCTGGGACCAGACCATCGAGAAGCAGCCGGGCGGCGCCGCGTTCCCGTGGCACCAGGACAACGGCTACAACGGCTTGCTCGACATGCACTTCCAGCTCTGGATCGCACTCACGCCGATGACCATCGACAACGGCGGCCTGTGGCTGCAGCCCGGTAGCCACAAGCTGGGCAAGGTCACGCACGAGTCCATCGGCTCGCACGTCTACAACCCGGGCGACGAGAGCAAGGAGGTGCTGGTGCCGGCCGAGCCCGGTGATGCGCTGCTGTTTTCCTCGTTCATGCTGCTAAGATGGGCCAGAACGTCACCGAGGACCAGACACGGATGGCCTACGTCATCAGTACATGCGCCTCAGCGACGTCGATCCGTTCATCGAAGCGCCGTACCTCATCGCTGCGCGCGGCGGCAGGCCTGCTGCCGCGCTGGTGCCACGGCAGCCCGGCAGCCGCTCGTTGCGCAATCAACGCAAGTACCTCGTGCCGCGTGTGCATCGCAGCTTGTCCCACTTGCGGCACCGGCTGCCCACGAAGCTCGGCGGCAAGTCCGGCTCCTGAGGCACCGGTCAGCCTGAGCTGCGGCCGCTCCCGAGGCGGGTGGCCACCGTGCGCAGCACTCGCGAGATCGCCGACTCTTCGTAGTGCTCTGCGCCGCGGGGCAGCGTCACGCGCACTGCAGCGACGCCCGGCTCGGCGGGCGCCACCACTGCGCCGTAGGCACGCAGGCCATCGAGCAGCACCTGGTTCTCCCACAGCACGCTGGCGGTGAAGGTGGTGATGCCGCGAGCGAGCGCCGCCTCCACCAACGACATGAGCAGGACGGTGCCGATGCCGCGGTTGCAGTGCGACTCGAGCACCGTCACCGCTGCTTCGGCGGTGGTGGGGTCGTGGGGGTCGCGTGCGAACCGAGCCACTGCGACGCCCGGCTGCGCGGGTTCATCGATTGCCTGCGCCCCGAGGGCGAAGCGGTGGTACCCGTCCACATCGACGAGGTAGTCGAGCAGGTGCCCCGACAGGTGCTCGGCAGGGTTGAAGAACCGCAGGCGCCGTGATGCCGCGGACAGCTCCTCGTAGCGCTCCGGCCAGCTCGAGCCGATCGCTCGCGCGCAGCGCCCTGACCAGGATGTGGCCACCGTCGGCGAGGAGGTGCACGCGTTCCAGGTCGTCGAACCGGTGCTCCCCCGGTTCGTTGCGCGCGGCGTCAGCGGTTGATCTGTTCATCATGTCACCCCGCGTAGATGTGTTCGATCTGTGGGGCGTATGCCTGCTCGACCACTGCGCGGCGAACCTTCAGCGTTGCGGTCAGCTCGCCGGAGTCGATGGTGAGATCGCGACCCAGCACGACGAACTTGCGAATCGACTCGGCTCGCGACACCGACAGGTTCGCTTCGTCGACGGCGCTCTGGATCGCGGCGTCGAGTTGCTCGGAGAGCAGCACCTCACCGATCGGCCGGTCGCCGAGGCCGTTCCTCGCTGCCCAATCCGAAATGGCCAGCGGGTCGATGGTGATGAGCGCAGCGATGAACGGCCGGGCATCGCCCACCACCACCGCTTGGCTGATGAGGTCGTGCGCACGAAGGCGATCTC
>JADKGZ010000027.1 GCA_016722025.1 Acidimicrobiaceae bacterium | reverse complement strand
GCGACCGCGCCACGGCGTTCTCCACCGCCACCTGCCAGCGCCTGTTCGACCAGCCGCGCCGCCGGCGACGTGGGCGTGCAGTTGCACGGACACCGTGCGCACATCCGGCATGGTGTGCTCCACAGCGCGCAGCCGGCCGGACCAACCGGCCACCGGCCTCGGAAGGCTGGAGCCCTTCCTGAAACGGGCTACCTTCTGCTGCTACTCTCCCCGTCATGCCGCCGACGAGGTGCTGTGCCTGGCCTCGGCCATCGAGCGGGCCAGCTCCATGCGCGCCTGCTGTGGTGCAGCGGCGCGTGGCCTCGCCTGCCACACGGGTGCGAGCGAGGTCTCTCGTCTCGGCGCCGTTGCCCGACTCCGCACCGGCATCGGTGCACCGCCACGCCCGCGCATCTGCCAGGCTGCGTACGTCGATCGGACGGACAACGACGTGACCAGCACCCGCGATCTCCACACTCCCGCTCCATGGGCGGCAGACGACGCCGATCTCTTCCTGCTCTGCGAGTCGCGCCCGACCGGCCTCACCTCTGCGCAGGCGAGACCGCCCGCCTGTGCTGGGCGAGGCTGCACGGGCCGGGGCGGATGAGCGAGTGGCGCCTCCTGCTGCGCCAGCTGGAGAACCCGATCGTGCTGCTGCTGCTCGGCGCGACGGAACTGTCGATGGCCTTGGGCGATCGACTCGATGGCACGATCATCCTGCTCATCCCCGTCGCCAGCGGCATGCTCGGGTACTTCCAGGAGCGCCGCGCCGGCCGCGTGGTCGAGGACTTGATGGCCGCGGTACGGGTGCCCCTGGACGTCTACCGCGACGGCACCGAGGTAGAGGGTCGCCGTCGACGAGGTGGTGCGCGGCGACGTGTTGGTGCTGCGCCGGCGATGTGATCGCCGGCGATGCGCGAGTGCTGGCTTCGGCCTCGCTGCTCGTCGACGAGTCCGCGCTCACCGGCGAGAGCTTCCCCGTGGAGAAGCAGCCAGGCGCGCTCGACGAAGGCACTCGCCTCGCCGAGCGCACCAACTCGGTGTGGTGCGGCACCCACGTCGTGAGCGGCTCGGGCCTCGCGCTGGTCACCGGCATCGGCGCCGATACCGAGTTCGGAAGAGTTGGCGAGCGCCTTGCCGCCGCACACGTGCCCACCGCGTTCGAACTGGGCTTGCGCAAGTTCGGCATCATGCTCATGCGCACCGCCGGCGTGCTGGTGATCGCGCTGTTCATCGCCAACGTGCTGCTGCGCCGACCGATCATCGAATCGTTGCTGTTCTCACTGGCACTGGCGGTGGGCCTCACCCCGCAGCTGCTGCCCACGATCGTCAGCGTCACGCTGTCGTACGGGGCGCGGCAGATGGCGAAACGAAAAGTGATCGTGAAGCGACTCGATGCCGGTCGAGGACATCGGTGCAATCGACGTCCTTTCACCGACAAGACCGAACCACCGAGGGCACTGTACACCTGGCAAGGGCGCCGATGCCGCCGGCACCCAGTCGCCGATGTGCTGCGCCTGGCCTGGATCAACGCCACCTCGCAGCACGGGTTCGTCAACCCGCTCGATGACGCCATCATGGCCTCGGCACCTGCCGAAGCACCCGAGGTGGGCGTCGTCGCGGTGCTGCCGTACGACTTCACGCGCCGGATGCTGTCGGTACTGGTCACCATCGACGGTGCAACCACCTTGATCACCAAGGGTGCCCTCGAGGCCGTACTGGCCGTGTGCCGGCGCGATGCTGCAGAGGCGCCGAGCGACGGCGACCTTCCAGCGCCTCTCCTCCGAAGGCCTCCGGGTGCCTGAATCGCGACCAACACGGTGTCACCCCCAGCATCCGGCCGAGCTGTGCGTGGCCGACGAAACGGCTCTCGACTTCGCCGGCTTCCTCGCTTCACCGACCCACTGAAGGCCGACGCGGCGAAGGCGATCGCCGAGCTGCCGCCCTCGGTGTGGCCACCAGAGGATCACCGGCGACAACCGGTTCGCCGCGGCCATGCCGCCCCGGCCGTGGGCCCCGATCTCAACCAAGGTGCTCACCGGCGCCGACCTGGCGACGATTGACGCCGAAGGTCTCGCCACGCTGGCCGCGGTGTCGGTCTTCGCCGAGATCGGACCGCTGCACAGGCGATCGTCGCGCCGCTGCGATGCTGCGGCCGTACGGTCGGCTACCTCGGCGACGGCATCAACGATGCGCCCTCGCTGCGCAACGCCGACGTCGGCATCTCGGTGGACACCGCCGTCGACGTGGCCAAGCACTCGGCCAGCATCGTGTTGCTGGAGAAGGATCTGGCGGTGTTGGCCGAGGGCATCCGCCAAGGCCGACGGGTCTTCGCCAACACGCTCAAGTACGTGCAGGTCACCATGTCGGCAAACTTCGGCAACATGGTGTCGATGGCAGTCGCTGCCGTCATGCTCCCGTTCCTTCCGCTGCTGCCGCGCCAGATCCTGCTGCTCAACTTCCTGTCCGACATCCCGGGTACCACAATTGCCGCCGACCGGGTGGATGCAGAGTCGGTGGCCGACCCGCACGGGTGGGACATGCGTCGGTTGCGCACGTTCATGATCGTGTTCGGCCTCGTCAGCTCGGTGTTCGACTTTCACTACTTTCGTCGTGCTGCGGCTCGGGCTTCGATGCCGATGCCCAGCTGTTCCGCACCGGTTGGTTCATCGAGTCCACCGCCACCGAGCTGGCAGTGATGCTCGTGCTGCGCACGCCGGCGGGCATGGCGCATGCCCGGGCACGGCGTTGATGGTCGTCGGCCGTTGTTGCGGCTGTGACCGCGCCCTCCCCTTGCCGCCGTTGGCCGATGATCTGGGCTCAGCAGCCCGGGCTTGGGCCTGTTGGTGCCCCATCGCCCCCTCACCGCACCGCGCCGTACGTGGTGACCGAAGCGGCGAAGGAGGTCGCCACGCGCCGCCGGCAGCGCCGGAGCGCCTAGATGCCCTCGATCACCGCGCCGGCGTGGTCGATGCGCAGGATCTTGGTGTGGCCATCGGCGGGCAGCTCGGCCGCCAGTTGCTCGGCCTCGTCGACCGCGCACATCGCCGCCACCGTCGGCCCCGAACCGCTGAGCCAGGCTGCCCAGGCGCCCGCCGCCAGCGCCGCGTCGAGTGCCGCTCGCGAGGGTTCCGCCGCCGCCAACCGAACGTCTTGATGCAAGCGATCCTGCGTGGCGACGCGCAACGCATCCACCTCGCCGGCGGCGAGCGCCGCGACGAGCAGCGCGGTGCGACCGACGTTGAACACGGCATCGCCGATCGGCACGTCGCTGGGCAGCTTCGTGCGCGATTCGTCGGTGGATGTCGCGAACGACGGCACCCACATCACCATCGCCGGGTCGAACGACATTGGCACTCGCACTGCGCGGCCGCCGGCAGTGGCAACGATGCCGCCGTACAACGAGGCGGCAACGTTGTCGGCATGGCCCTCCAGCGCCGCGGCCAAGCGCAACAGCTCGGGAAGCGCTGCCTGCAACGCATCGTGATCGGCGCCATGGCGTTGCGCGTGGGCCGCAACGAGGCCGCCCACCCGCACGGCGCCGCTGAAGCCCATGCCCCGGCCCACGGGGATCGGCGAACGCACCCACAACGGCCCCTCGCCACCGGGGGCGAAGGCAACAGCGGCGGGATGGTGCTCGTCGACCGCTTGCGCCGCCTCGGGCGCTTCGCCAGCGCCAACCTCGGCGTGCAACGTCAGTGCCATTCCCAGCGCATCGAAACCTGGCCCCAGGTTCGCCGACGACGCCGGCACGCGAACCAGCATCAGTGACCGAGCTCCTCTGCGGCCTGCTGCGAGACCTCGACGAAACGAGCAAGTGTGGCAGCAGCCTGACCGGAATCGATCGAGTCGGCCGCCACCACCAGGCCCGCTTCGATGGAGTCGCACACACCCGCGACCACGAGCGCGGCCGCGGCGTTGAGGACGACGATGTTGCGGTGCGCCCCGTGCTCGCCACCCAGCACGCGATGCACCACTGCGGCATTGACAGCCGGCGTCCCGCCGACGAGCTCGTCCATGATCGCCGGGGCGAGCCCGGGCGCAATCGGATCGACCGTGAAGCTGCGCACATTGTCGTCGTCGAGCGCGAGCACCGTGGACGGGCCGGTGGTGGTGAGCTCGTCGAGGCCGTTGCCGTGCACCACCCAGGCGCGGTGCGAGCCGTGCAGGCGCAGCGAGGCGAGCATGCGTTCGGCGACAGCGGGGTTGGCAACGCCGATCAGCTGCCGCTTCACGCGCCCAGGGTTGGCCATCGGCCCGAGCATGTTGAACACCGTGGGGATGCCGATCTCGCGCCGGCTGGGAGCAGCAAACCGGAACGCCGGGTGGTAGCGCGGCGCGAGGCAGAACCCGATGCCGGCATCTTCCACGCAGCGCAGCACCCCCGCCGGCGGCAGCTCGACCGCGACCCCCAGCCCAGCACGTCGGCGGTGCCGCACTGCGAGCTGGCCGCACGCGCACCGTGCTTGCACACCGGCACCCCGGCGCCGGCAGTGACGATGGCAGCCATCGTGCTGACGTTGATGCTGTGGCTGCGGTCGCCGCCGGTGCCCACGATGTCGACAGCCGTGGCCTGCAGTGCCGGCGACAACGGCACCAGCGTGGCGGCCTCCAACACTGCATCGAGCAACCCGGAGATCTCCTCGGGCGTCTCACCCTTGGCGCGCAGTGCCACCACGAAGCCGATCAGCTGGGCAGCAGTGGCCTCACCGGCGAGGATGGTGGCCATCGCGACCCGGGCGTGCGCGGCGGGAAGGTCGCGGCGTTCGAGCAGCTCGGTGAGCAGCGCCGGCCAACCCCCAGTTCATCGATTCGACTCATGGGCGCCGAGGCTACTGGCGGCGGTGCACCGGGAGGCCCCCGAATCCCGCTCACGCGGCGAAGGGCTGGTGCCCCCTGCGGCGGGTCGTCGCGCAGCTGGGTCGTCGTGCAGCTGGGTCGACGTGTCAGCCGGTGGGTGCTGCGAGCACGCTCGCCCAGTGGTCGAGCGTGCGGCGGTAGTAGGGGCGCTCGGGCGTCTCGGTGTGCACGTCGTCGATCATGATGTCGCGACTGACGCGAAGGATCGCGGCCATCACATGGTCGTCGGGCCGATCGGCCAGGCACCACGCCAATGCGTGGCGCGACACCGCGCGGAGATCGATGGTTTCGTGCAGCCGACGCGCGGCTTCATCAGCTGCGCCGACCATGCAATCCCAGTCGCCCAGCACCCCCGACGTCGCCAGCCGGCCGAAGCCCGCCGCGCGCACCATGTCGCGCTCGGCGCGCCAGTCGGGCGCTGCGGTGCCGGCCTGCTTCGCAGCCGCAGGAAGCTGCCGAATCGAGACGACACCACCCGTGGTTGCCCGAGTGCGCTCGTCGAGCACCGCACCTGCGGCGAGGAGACAGCTCGCCCGGCTGTCGGCCAGCGCTGCCTGAGCGCTCGTCAGCCCGCCGATCGGCTCGCGGGGCCCGAGCACAGGAGGCCCTATGCCGTGCGGCGCCGCTGGCGGATCATCCGCCGGCGTTCGCGCTCGGTGGCGCCGCCCCACACGCCGGCCTTCTCCCGCACTTGCAGCGAATATTCCAAGCAGGCCACACGCACGCCACAGTCGGCGCACACGGCCTTCGCCTCGAGTGCTTCGTCGTCGTCGTCCGGGTAGAAGATGCTGGGCTCAAGGCCCCTGCATGCCCCTAGCTGTCGCCACACGATCTCTTTGGCCGACACGAACATGTCCCCCATTGTCAGTGACCGACGGGGTGGACCCCCCGCAGCGGCTCTGAATCTAGGTTGACTGCAGGGGGTGGCGCCAGACCCTCTTTGTGTCTTTTCTGCGCGATCGCGCCCGGCACCTGGCCGGTTGCGGCACCTAGGTGAGGTCGGCGCGCAGCTCGCTGATGGTGGATGGCAGCAGCTCGACCGACTCCAGGTACTCCGGGTGGTCGATGGCCAGCACCACCCCGTCGACGAACGCTGCCACCTGAGCAGGCGTGAACTGGAAGGTGATGTAGTGCACGGCCGGGGTGACGTGCTCGCGCGTGAGCTGAGCGGCGTGTTGCGGGTCGACCACGCAGCGCACGGTGTCGCCGTCGGGCAGGTGGAACACCACCGAATGCTCGATGCCCACCAACTTGGAGAGCCACTCTCGCATCTGGTCGTCGGAGGTGAGCTCGATGAACAAGGTGGCGCACAGCTGGCCCGGCTCGGGGATGAGCGGGTTGTACACGTCGAGCTCTTCCTGGATGCCCTGATCGGTGAACGTGCGCTCGACGCGGGCCATCTCCTGGATCTGGTAGCGCATCGTGTCGCGGTTCTCGAACATCAGCGTGACCACCGTGCCCAGCGACACTCGCCGACGGCTCTTCAGGTCGATGACGCGAGCGCGCAGCTCGGTGCGTTCGCGCTCGTACGCCCGCGCGTCGGCGATGTCGTCGAGGGTGAGCTTGCGCGAACTCAGTTCGGTGGTCATCGTGCGTCACCCTCCTCGGGGATGCCGTATGCGCGGGCCACGAGCTGCAGCGGGTGCAGCGGCAGCGCGCCGGTCTGTTCGTTGATCGCGGTGTTGGCCAGGTGGCAGTCGCCGGCCACGACCTCGCTGTCGGCCTTGCGGATCTCGTCGGCCAGCTTCTTCGCGATTGGGATGCTGATGTCGGTGTTCTCGGCCCGCAGGCCCCACATGCCGTCGATGCCGCTGCACTGCTGCACGAGCTTCACCTTGGCGCCGGTGAGCTTGATCAGGTCGCGGCTCTTCAGCCCGATGTTCTGCGCTTTCAGGTGACACGGCGTGTGATAGGTGACGGTGCTGGGCACGAAGCCGGTGAAGTCGGTGTCGAGCGCGGTGCCTTCGCCCTTGTGCACTTTGATCAGGTACTCGGCGGCGTCGTAGGTGTGCTCGGCCACGAGGCGGGCATCGTCGCCGCCGACGTAGTCGATGTAGTCCTTCTTCAGGATGTAGCCGCACGTGGGTTGCGGCACCACGATGTCGTGACCCTTGCGCACGCTCTTCGCGAGCGCGGCCACGTTCTTCTCGGCGACCTTCGTGAACTCCTTGACGTCGCCGCTGTGCAGCCATGGGGCGCCACAGCAGCTGGCACCCTCGGCGAGCGAGCACTCGATGCCGTTGCGTTCGTACACCTTCACCAGATCGTGACCGATCTGCGGCTGCTGGTACTCGACGAGGCAGGTGGGGAAGATGGCGACTCGGCCCTGCCGCTTGGCGATGCGCACCTTGGGGCGCTTCTTGAACCAGGTGCTGAAGCGCTGCCGGGCATACGGCGGCAGCATGCGCACGGCGGAGACGCCGGTGGCCGCTTGCATCGCCTTGCGGACGACGCCGCCGGGCTTCGCGCCCACCATCTTGTTGGCCACTGGCGCGGCCAGCGTGGCGGCCTTGCCCATCAGATCGGTGTGCCCCATCACGGCGTCGGTGGCGCGGTCGCGCAGCGAGACCTGCTTGTTGGCGTGCCGCATCGCATCGGTGCGCAGCATCAGCCGGGGGAAGTCGAGCGCCCACTCGTGCAGCTCGGGGATGTAGGGGCAGTTGACGTAGCAGAGCTTGCACTGGAAGCACTCGTCGACGACCTGGTCCTGCTGCGCAGGGGTGAGCCGGCCGGCGTCTTGGTCGTCGTGCTGATCGATCATCTCGAACAGCGTGGGGAACGACGTGCAGTACTTGAAGCACAGCCGGCACCCGTGACACAGGTCGTACACCCGAGTGAGCTCCGCACGAACATCAGCCTCGTCGACATACAAAGGATGCTTCGGGTCGTAAATCGTCGTCATGGGAGCCAGCCAGGTGGTGTCGGAGGAGCAGGGGTGGTGTGGAGGGGGGCGAGCCCCCTCCACGGTCGGCCGACACGGTTCCCGTGAGGCCGACAGCAATTGAGTGCGCCGCAGGCGCTCCGAACCCCTTCTGAGGAACGGAGCGAGCGCAGCGAGCGAGAGACTCAGAGACTCTCGAGCCCCTGGGCGAAACGCCCGGCGTGGCTCTTCTCGGCGCGGGCCAGGGTCTCGAACCACTCGGCGATCTCGGTGAAGCCTTCCTCGCGGGCGGTCTTGGAGAAGCCCGGGTACATCTGCGTGTACTCGTAGGTCTCACCGGCCACTGCCGACTTGAAGTTGTCTTCCGTGTCGCCGATGGGCTCGCCCGTTGCCGGGTCGCCCACCTGCGCCAGGTAGTCGAGGTGGCCGTGCGCGTGGCCGGTCTCACCTTCGGCGACCGAGCGGAACAGCATGGCTGCGTCGGGGTAGCCCTCGACGTCGGCCTTCTGCGCGAACCACAGGTAGCGGCGGTTCGCCTGGCTCTCGCCGGCGAAAGCCTCCTTCAGGTTCTCATGTGTCTTGGTGCCGTTGAGGCTCATGGTGTGCTCCTTGTCATAGGTTGGGTGTTCAGGTTGGGTTGTTGTCGGAGATCGATTGGCACGCCGGGCACAGGCCACCGAAGACGATGCTGGCGCGTCGCGATGCGAAGCCGTCGAAGCCGTGCACCTGCAGCTCGTCGAGACGCTGCACGTAGACGTCGCGCAAATCGCCGCAACGATCGCATTGAGCGTGGTGGTGGTCGACCACGTTGGGGTCGAAGCGGGTGGAGCCACTGGCGAAGTGCAGCACCTGCAACTCGCCCATGGCGGCCAGATCGTTGAGCGTTTGGTACACCGTGCGCAGCGAGATGCCCGGCATCAGCTCGCTTGCCGTGGCAAAAAGCGCTTCCGCGGTGGGGTGGGTCATGTTGCCGTGCAGCACCCGGAAGAGCAGTTGTCGCTGTGGGGTGACCTTGAGCCCACGCTCCCGAAAGGCGGTGCTGAGTTCGGCAGGTGAACGCACGACTTCACGATATCCGCGCGGCCCCGTGATCTGCAAGTCGTGCGAATTAGCATCTGTTGCGATGCGAACGATCGGTGCCGACGGCGTGTGCCCGCTTCCGTAGGATGCTCCGGTGCCCGACACGACGTTCCAACGCGACCTCATGGTGCGCCGGCTCGAGCAGGAATCGTTCGACGTGCTCATCGTCGGTGGTGGCATCACCGGCGCCGGCGCCGCACTCGACGCCACCACCCGCGGCCTGCGCACGGCGTTGATCGAGCGCGACGATCTGGCGTCGGGCACCTCGTCGAAGAGCTCGAAGCTGGTGCACGGCGGGCTGCGCTACCTGAAGGACGACCCCCGGCTGGTGTACGAGGCACTGCGCGAACGCCAGCGGCTGCGCAAGAACGCGCCGCACCTGGTGCAGGTGATGCCGTTCATGATCCCCATCCTCACCAAGGACGGCGTGGTGTCGCGCAAGATCGCCCGCGCGATGGGCTCGCTGATGTGGATGTACGACCTCACCGGCGGGTGGCGCATCGGCAAGTTCCACAAGCGTCTGCGTGCCCCTGCGGCGCTGGCTCACATGCCCACCATGCACGAGCAACGCCTCGCCTCGGCCTACCTCTACTACGACGCCGCCGCCGACGACGCTCGGTTGGTCCTCACCATCGCGCGCACGGCAGCGGCACACGGTGCAGCGGTCGCCAATCGATGCACGCTGGTGCAGCTCACCAAGGGTGCCGACGGCGTCGTCGACGGTGCCATCGTCGAGGCCGACGGCCGCCGGTTCCCGGTGCGGGCCAAGGTGGTGGTCAACGCCGCCGGCGTGTGGGCCGACGACGTGCGCGCGCTCGATGAGGGCACCCACCCCGATTCCATTCGCCCGGCCAAGGGCGTGCACGTCACCGTGCCGTGGGAGAAGGTGCGCAACGACATCGCCGTGGTCATCCCGGTGCCCAAGGACAAGCGCAGCCTGTTCGTCGTGCCGTGGGGCGCGCTCCCCGACGGCACCTTCGAGCACACCTACGTCGGTACCACCGACACCGACTACGACGGCCCGCTCACCGATCCGCAGTGCACCAAGGACGACATCGACTACGTGTTGCGGGCCTTGAACGCCAGCGTCAGCACCGGGGTCACCGCTGCCGACATCACCGGCGTGTGGGCAGGTCTGCGCCCGCTGGTGAAGGCCGGCGCGTCGGGGCGCACGGCAGATCTGTCGCGCCACCACTCGCTGCACATCAGCCCCGACGGCCTCGTCAGCATCACCGGCGGGAAGCTGACCACGTACCGCGAGATGGCACACGACACCATCGACGCCGTCGTCGTTCGCCTGGGCGTGAAGGCCCGGTGCCGCACCCGCAACCTGCCGCTGCTGGGCGCGAAGGGCTTCCGCGCCCAGCCCGCCGGCAGCGCTGCCGCGCATCTCGACGGTCGCTACGGCGCGCTGGCAGGCGAAGTGCAACGACTCGTCGCCACCGATGCCCACCTCGGCCGGCCACTGGTGCCCGGGTTGCCGTACCTGCGCGCCGAAGCCGTGTACGCGGTGCGCGCCGAGATGGCCATCACCCTCGACGACGTGCTCACCCGGCGCACTCGCGCCCGTTTGCTCGACCGAGCGGCCACCGTGGCCGCGGCACCGGCGGTGGCAGCGTTGCTGGCGCCGGAGCTGGGCTGGGATGCTGCGGAGACGCAACGGCAGATCACCCACTTCCTGGCGCTGTGCGCCGCGGAGGATGCCGCCGCGCACACCAGCCACGTCGCACCCGCGGAGGCCGCGACATGACCCAGCCCACGTCTCCCATCGAGCTCACCGGTGCGGTCGCCCGGCTCGGGGCCGTCGCTGCGCTGCCACCTGGTTTCGGCGAGCGCATCGGCGCCATCTGCGCCACCACCACCGATGTGGCCGCCACGGCGGAGGCCAGCCGCGACTGGTGGCCACTGGCCATGCATTGGTCGCTGGCCGGGCAGGTGCTGCAGCGGGCCGCCCTCGTGGCGCGCCCCACCGACACCGCGCAGGTGGCAGCCGTCGTCGCGATGTGCAACGACGCCGGCGTGCCCATCACCGCCGCCGGTGGTCGCAGCGGTGTGCTCGGCGCGTCGATCCCGCTGTTCGGTGGCGTGCTGCTGGATCTCACCGCGATGCAGGGCATCGTGGCCGTCGACACGACCTCGGGCGTGGTCGAGGTGCTGCCGGGCACGTTCGGCCCAGAGCTGGAGACCGAGCTGCGCGCCGGCCACGGCCTCACCATCGGCCACTTCCCGCAGAGCTTCGACATCGCCACGGTGGGCGGCTGGGTCGCATGTCGCGGCGCCGGCCAGTACAGCACTCGCTACGGCAAGATCGAGCAGATGGTGGTCGGCTTGGAGGTGGTGCTGGCCAACGGCAGCATCGTGCGCACGGGCGGCTTCCCCGCCGGCGCCCAAGGCCCCGACCTCACACAGCTCTTCGTCGGCAGCGAGGGCACGCTCGGCATCATCACTCGCGTGTGGCTCAAGGCCCACCCGGTGCCTCCCACCGAGCAACGCGCGGCATACGCGTTCCCCACGTTCGAAGCCGGCCTCGAAGCCTGTCGCCGCATCCTGCGACGAGGTGCCACGCCCGCTGTGCTGCGCCTGTACGACGCTGTCGAGAGCCAGCGCGGCCAGGGCGGCGACGGCAGCTACTGCGTGCTGTTGGTGCTCGACGAAGGCGACGAGCTGCTGGTGGCGGCCACGATGCAGGTGGTGGCGCTGGAGTGCGCGGCGGCCACGGTGCTGCCCACCGAGCTGGTGGAGAAGTGGATGCACCACCGCAACGACACCAGCGCACTGCAGGCCCTCACTCGCAAGGGGTTCGTGGTCGACACGCTGGAGATCGCTGCGCCGTGGTCGGCGCTGCCCGCCATCTTTGCCGGGGTGCCGGCGGCGATGATGGCTGTGCCGCACGCTCGCGCGGCGACGTGCCACCTCTCGCACAGCTACCTCGACGGCGCCTGCCTGTACTTCACGTTCGCAGCCACTCCCCCGGCAGACGAGATCGAAACCACCTACGTCGCGTTGTGGGATGCCGGCCAGCGGGCCGTGCTGGCCCACGGTGGCAACCTCTCGCACCACCACGGCGTCGGCCTGAACCGGGCCCGCTTCGTGGCCGAAGCGCTGGGTGCTGCCATGCCGGTGCTGCAGTCGGTGAAGCAGGCGCTCGACCCGCGCGGCATCCTCAACCCGGGCAAGATGGGCCTGCGCACCGTGTTCGGAGAGGTCGAGTGGCCGTGAGCACCATCGATCGCAGCGCGCTGCAACAGGGCGCTTGGGTGTCGCTCGTGTTCGCGGTGCCGTTCTCCATCGGCTCGCGATGGGTGGCCGACCACGACCCCGGGTCGCCGTGGGCATCGGTGCTGTGGCTGGCCGCGCTGGGCGGCTTCACGCTCGGGGCCGGCATTGCGGCGTGGGTGCAGCGCACCGGCTTTCCGTTGCTGCACGGCCTGGTCTGCGCCGGCGGCACCTACCTCGCGGCGCAGGCGGTGTTCATCGTCCTCAAGCTGTTTCGCGGCGGCACCATCAGCTGGCTGGGGGTGTTCTTCACGTTCACGGTGGTGCTGTTCGCCGGCCTCGTCGGTGGCGGGTTGGGCAGTGCCCTGCGCAAGCGGGGCATGATGCCCAGCAGCCAACGCAACAGCCGGCCCGTCGGCGAGCCGGATCAACTCGAGGAAGGGGGCGCTCGATGAGCGTGCTCGTGGTGGATGTAGGCACGTCCGGTCTGCGCGCGGCAGTCGTGCGGCCCGACGGTGAAGTGAGCGCATTGCACTACCGGGCGTTCCCCCCGGCCACGCCGTTCCCCGGGTTGGTCGAGTTCGATGCGGTGGGCATGGCCGCGGCGGTGCTGGAAGTGGCCCGCGCCTCGCTCGCCGAAGGTGGGCCGGTGCTGGCGGTCGGCATCACTGCGCAGCGTGCCAGCACCATCGTGTGGGATCGCGCCACCGGCGAGCCGGTGGGCCCCGGGCTCGGTTGGCAGGATCTGCGCACCGTGTTCGACTGCATCACCGCCAAGGCCGACCACGGGCTGCAACTCGCACCCAACCAGTCGGCAACCAAGGTCGCCTGGCTGCTCAACACGTACGATCCCGGTCGCGAGCGCGATCTGTGCTTCGGCACCGTCGACACCTGGGTGGCGTGGGTGCTCAGCGAGGGCCAGGTGCATGTCACCGACCACTCGAACGCAGCGGTCACCGGTCTGCTGCGGCCGGATGCAACGGGCTGGTCGACGTCCGCGTCCGGCGCTGGGCGTGCCTGCCGCCATGTTGCCGGCGCTGGTCGACACCTCCTCGGTCTTCGGCGAGGCCAGCGCGCTCGCCGGGTCGCCGCCGCTCGCCGCGTTGGTGGGCGACCAGCAGGGCAGCCTCGTCGGGCAGAGCTGCGTGCGCCCGGGCCAGGCGAAGATCACCTTCGGGTCGGGCGGCATGCTCGACCTGTGCACCGACGCCGCAGCTCCCAGCACCGGCAACCGCACCTCCGAGGGCATCTTCCCCATCGTCGCCTGGAGCCGCAACGGCGTGTGCACATGGGGCGTGGAAGCCATCATGCTCTCGGCGGGCACCAACGTCGAGTGGCTGGTGCAGGACCTCGGCATCCTGGACAACCCGGCGCAGAGCCACGACGTCGCCGCGCGCTGCGAGACCGCTGACGGTGTGGTCTACGTGCCGGCGCTGATGGGCCTGGGCACGCCCCACTGGGATTACGGCGCCCGCGGCACCATGCTGGGCCTCACCCGCGGCAGCGGCCGGCCGCAGATCACTCGCGCGGTGCTGGAGGGAGTCGCCCATCGCGGCGCCGACCTGGTGGAGGCCGCACAGGCGGGCTCGGGCTACGACATACCCGTGCTGCGCATCGACGGTGGCATGAGCGAGAACCCCACCTTCGTGCAGGCACTCGCCAACGCCACCGGGAAGCCGGTGGAGGTGTCGCGCCACACCGAGGCCACCACGGTGGGGGCCGCCTACCTGGCAGGGCTGGCAGTGGGCGTGTGGAGCTCGTTCGACGACATCGCCGGTGCCTGGAAGCCGCGCCTCGCGGTGGAGCCCAACGGCCAACTCGACCGGTCGCAGTGGGCCAGCGCGGTCGAACGTTCGCGGCGATGGATACCCGACCTGTCGGCTCTGGACTTCTAGAGTTGCTCTGCTCACCTCCGGCCGGGAAAGCTAGGGGTGATCGTTTCGAAAGGAATACCCCCAGTGGAGATCGAAGTGACCGAGCCCGGCGAGCATGCCGCAACGTCCAGCGCACGACATCGAGTCGGCCGCCGCGCCTTCCTCGGCGCCGGCGCGGGTGGTGCCGCGCTGTCGTTGTTGCCATTCCTCAGTGGTCGTGCCGCCGCGTCGGCCACCACCGACGAGAGCACCACCACGGCCGCCACCACCCCACCGCAACGACCCACTGCCGACGACGTGGCGTTGCCTGGCGTCGTACAGCAGGTCGAGGTGACGGCGACGGCGCTGTACGGCGAGGCCATCGCCATCGGCGGCTGGTCCGACGAGCAGGCCGTCGTGGTCACGTTCATCCGCGATGCGCACCGGGCCTACGCCCAGTCGCTCTCGGGCATGCTCGGCAGGTCGGCCCCCAACAACATGTCGCAAGAGCTGTTCGACGGCTTGCGCAGCGACTTCGTCGGCGATGTGGCCGGCGTGCTCGCAGCCGCGCAGGCGTTCGAGTCGTCGGCGGTTGCAACGCACGGCGATGTGATCGCGAAGTTGCAGGGCACCGATGGCGCCGCTCTCCTGGCGTCCATCCAGATCGCCGAAGCACGCTTCTGCACGGCGCTCGCCGATCTGGCCGGCGACACCGATCCGGTCACACTGCTAGTCGACGAAGAAGCCGAGTCCCTGGTGGGCAGAGGGTGATTGAGATGAACAACGAGCTCCCGAACGACACCACCGTCGCCTCCCTCGACCGGCGCGGCCTGCTGCGCATCGGCGGCCTCACTGCGGTGTCGGCCGTGGTGGTCGCTGCCTGCGGCAAGACCGAAGCCGGCACCGTGGGCCGCGTGGGCGAAGGTGGCCAGACGCCGGTGCTTGCCGACGCCATCGTCAACGACGGCGTGCTGCTGCGCACGATGGCCGGCATCGAAACCTCCATCGCCGCCGCGTACGGCCACATCCTGGACGGCGGCTTCCTGTCCAAGGCCAGCGCCACACTGCCGGATCTGGGCGATCAGTCCGAGTTGATCGCCATCTTCCAAGCGCACCACGTCGTCGCTGCCGAAACGTTCAACGCGCTGGCAGTCGAAGCGGGGGCCGAACCCTGGCTGTGCGGTAACACCCGGCTCGACGATGCATACATCACCCCCATCTTCGAGCGCATCGAGCAGGGCATACCCGCCACCGACACCACCTTGAAGATCGAGCCCAGCGACGACCCCACTCGCGACTACGTCAACCTGGTGCACACGCTCGAGTCGATGGCGGCGTCGTCGTGCCAGGCGCTGGTGCCGGTCGTCACCTCCGCTGCCATCCGCTTCACCTCGATGCAGATCGGCGTTCGCTCGGCTCGGCAGGCGGCGTTGATCGCCCTGCGCATCTTCCCCGGTGGCTATGTGGCCGGCGTCGGAGAATCGGTGGTGGCCGAGACCGACGCCACCACCACCACCGCCGCGGAGGGTGCCGCTCCGGCGGCCACTGCCATTCCGCTGCCGTTCGCGCTGCCTGCTCGATTCGGCCTGCTCTCGCCCACCACCTTCATCGGTGGCGCCGGCGACGAGAACGGTGTGCGCCTGAAGTTCAACTTCGAGACGCCCAGCCTCAACTCGCTGGCGTATCCGTTCTACTCCTGCCCCTGACGGCTGCCCGTGACGCAGCCCGGCCTCGTAGACTCCTGGGCGGTGAGTCGGCCGGGTGGCCGCGGCACGGCTTCGACCGTGTCGAGGAAAGTCGGGACTCCGTAGGGCAGAGTGCTGGCGCGAGCCAGGTTGGGGCGACCTGACGGAAGTGCAACAGAGAGAGACCGCCGATGGGCCGGGCTTGCCGGTCACAGGTAAGGGTGCAACGGTGCGGTAAGAGCGCACCAGCGTGCGAGGCGACTCGTACGGCTCGGTAAACCCCACTCGGAGCAAGGCCAAGCAGAGAGCACGGGCGGCCCGTCCGCCGGCCGCAAGGTCGGCAACTCTCGGGTAGGCCGCATCAGAGGGATGGTCACCAGCACCACTTCGGTGGTGCTACAGAATCCCGCTTACAGGCCGACTCACCACCTACATGGCCTCTGAGCAGGTATTATGTCTCAACTTGCACGCAAGACGGCGCGGGTGACTCATCATGCGTTGCTCGCTCGCTGTGCAACGGCACAGACCGGGGTGCCGTCCGTGCCGTGACACAGAACGCCGAAACCGATCGAGCAGAGAGCAGGCGACGCGCCGGGATCAACGGGTGCGGGGTGCGAGCTCGAATGCGCCGGCGGCCAGCGCCGTGAGGGCACGGGTGGCTGCGGGAAGTGACAGCGCTGCGTTGCGGCGAGCTCCGTGACAACTTCGCATGCGCATACATCGGTGAGGCGCAGGAACAGTTGTCGCCGCAGCAACGAGAACACTGCACGCTGGACCCCACCGCCGTCGAAACCGCACTCTGACGCTCCGTGTGGAGCGACATCCTTCCAGCTCGACCGAAGTGCTCAGCCTCGGTCGCGTAGCGTCGGCACGATGTTGAACGCGTGCAGTGCAGGGCCGCGATCGCGGATGAGGATCCTGGTGATCGAGGCCTGATCGATCTGGCTGCGCCAGGTGATGGTGACGTCGACGCCCAACGCCCACGCCATGGCCGCCTTGATGGGGGTGGCGTGGCTCACCACCACGACATCGTGATGGCGGGCGGCCTCCAGCAGGTCGTCGCACGCCGCGTACACGCGATCGCCCATCTCCTGCAGCGACTCGCCACCGGGTGGGCGAAAGTCGGGGTCGCTGATCCATTGCTGCCACAGACCGCTGGGCACATCGCGCATCGGCACCCCGTCGAACTCGCCGTAGTCCATCTCCAACCAGCGCTCGTCGATCTCGGGCTCGATGCCGAACACCTCCGCCGTCTGGCGAGCACGCAGCGAGGGCGAGCACACCACTCTGTCCACCTGCGACACCACCGACGTGATCGCCGCGGCCTGCGCGCGCCCGACGTCGTCGATGGGCAGGTCGATGCGACCTTGCAGTCGCCCACCGGCGTTGGCCTCGGTGCGGCCGTGTCGAACCAGGTACAGCACCCCGCCAGTGAACCACACCCTCGCCCTACGTGTCGCTGAGGACGCCCTCACGCAGGAACCGGTTGCGCCGCACAGCATCGTCGAGACAGAACCGGCGCCAGGCCCACCACAGCATCGCGGCGCCGGCCGCTTCCATCGCCACGTTCAGCCAGCCACGCTCCAGCGAGGGCACCTGGCTCTCCCCCCACGAACCGGCAAAGGGCCACCAGAACACCTTCGTCGCCGCAAACGCGCCGTCCCAAGTCAGGTGCAGCATCATGCCGATGGGAAGGCCCAGCAGCAGACGACGGATGGGCTTGCGGCCGGCGGTGACCAGCATCACCGACGCGAGCACCCCCACCGCAACCGTGAGGCTGTGCGCCCATCGGGCCTGACCGAACGGCACGTCGATGAGATCGGGCACCAACGAACCGACCAGCAGCAGCCGGTAGTCGAAGCGAGGGTCGGTGAACACGAAGTACACCGACACGAGTGCTGTGCCCAGGAACCACAGGAACATGCGCGCGCCGCCTAGCGGACGATGATGCGCCCGCACTGCGGGCATTCGGCCAGCGTGTCGGCTGGCACGGCCTTCACGAGATCGAGCTCGCGCGGTGACAGATCCATGTGGCAGCCGCTGCAGTGCGAACCCTCCAACCTCGCGACCCCCACCCCACCGAACTGCTTGCGCACCCGCTCGTACAGCGCGGTGCTCTCCGCTCCGAGCCCCGCGACCACGGCCTCACGCTGCTCGCGCAGGCTGGCCACCTCGGCGTCGACCGTCGCATGGGCGGCGGCCAGCTGGGCCTGCGCTGCCGTCAGCGACGCTTCCCGGGCCGGCAGCTCGGCCGTCAACGCTGCCGCCGCGGCCTCGCCCTGCGCCTGCTCGTCCAACGCCGCCAGCTCCTGATCGTCGAGATCGCTGCGATGGGCGTTGATGGTGTCGATCTCGTGCATCAACGCCTCCGCCTCGCGTGGGGCGATGACGGTTTTCAACTGTGCCTCCAGCCGCGACCGCTTCTTGGTGAGCTCGCCGGCCGCATGCTCGGAGGCCTCGATGGCAGCTTGCGCGGCGTCGATGCGCTGCTGTGCTTCGGCCAGGCCGGCCGCGAGCTCGGCGACCGCGGCAGCGGCCTGCTGGTGAGCGATGACCTCGGGCAACCGAGGACGTTGGTGGGTGATGACATCGAGCGCGGTGTCGAGGTCTTGGAGCGCGAGAAAGGCGGAAGGGTTCATGTGCTCTTCTTCTGTACCACAACGTTGGCCGGTGGAGCGGCACAGGGGTACACATATGTCCTGGTGTCGATGGACGGCATCGGCGCTCGCGGGTCGAGCACGTCGAGCGGAACGTTGGTGGCACTGGGGATCTGCACCACCACGGCGCGCGGCACCGTGGTGACGGCCGGCGGCGGGTCGCCGGGCAGCGTAGAGGCCGGTTGCGTGGTGGTGGTCGCTGCCGGAGTGGTGGTTGGCCCGGTGGGCGGCAGCGTGCCGCTGACCAGCTTGGCCAGGCACTCCTCCCCCGGCCAGTACAGCCGCGCCGCCGGGCGCGGGTTAGCCGGCGGCGGCGGCCAATCGACCACCGGCAGGTTGACGTGCGCTGCTTCCATGAAGGCGCCCCAGATGCGGGCCGGGTAGTCAGCACCCTGCACCTTGCCGTTGCGACCCATCTCGGCAGCGAACTCGGGAATGCGGTTCATCGGCGTCTGCCCGTTGGGATCGCCCACCCACACGGCCGTGGTGATCTGTGGCGTGCCGCCCACGAACCATGCGTTGGTGTTGTCGTCCTGCGTGCCGGTCTTGCCGGTGGCCGGCCGCGAGAAGTTGCGCAGGTTGCGAGCGCCCGTGCCCGATCGGATGACACCCTTCAGCGTGAGCACTGTTGCGTTCGCGACGCCCTGATCGAGCACCTGGATGCCCGCATCCAGGTGCGAGTAGAAGCGGCCGCCGTCGACCCGCTCGATGTACTCCACGTAGTACGGGTCGTGGTGCAGGCCCTGATTGGTGATGGTCTGCATGCCGGTTGCCATGTCGAGCGGCGACATCGCGTTGTTGCCGGTGGCGGTGACGCCCAGCGGCTTGAACGACTCGTGCTCGTCCTCGGGTTGCCCCTGGTAGAAGTATGTGGAGTGCGCCATGCGGTACACCGAGTCGACCACCCGGTGCAGGCCCACGGAGTAGCCGAGGCGGATGAACCCGCAATCGGTCGACGACCATGTGTTGCGGCCATTGAGCGGGCCGATCTCGATGCCGCCGCCTCTGATGAACTTCAGCGTCTCGCGGCCGTCGACGAAGTCGGGCACGGCACACGGCGCGGTGCCGTTGATGATGTCGTTGGGCTGCGCGCCGGCCTGATACGCCGTGGCCAGGATGAACGCCTTGATGCTGGAGCCGGTCTGGCGCGGTGCGAGCGCCATGTTCACCTCGCCGGCGGGTACATCGGAACCGCAGACCGCGGCCGCCCACCATCGCCCGGATCGCGCCGGTGGTGGTGTCGAGCGCCACCACGGAGGCATCGAAACCGATCGCCGAGTTGGGCAGGATGTTGCGCGCTTGCTCGGCTTGCGCCTGCAACGCGGGATCGAACGTCGTGTGGATGCGCAGGCCACCGCGGTACAGCAACGTCGCCCGCTCCTGCTCGGTGGCACCGAGGATGTTCGACTTGGTGAGCAGGTAGTCGCGCAACGCGAGCGTGTAGTAGGTGGGCGTCGTGCTGAACGTGGGAATCGTGCGCAGGCGATCGGGCAGCTCCCAGGTGTCGGCCAGGTCGGCACCTTCGCGCTCGGTGATGAGCCCCACCTTCTCCAGCCGGTCGACCACCTGCACGAACCGTCGTTGCGATTGCTCGAGGTTGCGAATGGGGTCGTACCCCGACGGCGAACGAACGAGACCGGCCAGGAAGGCTCCCTGCACCATGGTGAGCTCGCCGGCGTTCTTGCCGAAGTACACCTCCGCAGCCGCCTGCAGGCCGTAGGCGTTGTTACCGAAGTAGACGGTGTTGAGGTAGCGCTCGAGGATCTCGTCCTTGGTCAGCTTCTTCTCCAGCATCGTCGCGTAGTGCGCCTGCAGCGCCTTGTAGCGGCCGTCTCGCGGCAGCCCGGCGAGGAACTCGTTCTTCACCACCTGCTGCGTGATGGTGCTCGCGCCCTGCACGGGCGCATCACTGGCGAAGTTGGACAGCAGCGCCCGGAAGAAGCCGCGCAGGTTGACGCCGTGGTGCAGGTAGTACTCGTTGTCCTCCACCGCCAGCAGCGCGTCGATCACTTCCGTGGGCACCTGGTCGAGCCGGATCGGCTGGCTGTTCTCACGCTCGTAGACATCGATGACGTTGTCGTAGAGGTCGTACACGATCGTGCGTTGCGACAGCGGCTGGAACTCGGGCAACACCACCGGAAGTTCCTCGTGGGCGTTGGCGATCATCCACAGACGCGGTGCCACCGCCAGCACCACCCCGGTGGTCAACAGGGCGCCCGCCAGGATGATGGCGACGAATCGGAGGGGCCAGGCCAGTCTGTGCACGACGGCCGCCAGGCTAGTTGCGGCACGGCATCGGCGGGCATCACCTGCACGTGTACGGTGCCCTGCATGACGCTTCGCCCCTTCCGCTTCGGCATCCAGGCATCCAACGCCACCTCACGCAACGAGTGGGTGACGCTCGCTCAGCGCTCGGAGGGGCACGGCTACTCGGTGCTCACCATGCCCGACCACTTCGGCGACCAGTTGGCGCCCGTGCCGGCGATGATGACCGCCGCCGATGCCACCACCGATCTGCGCGTGTGCGCGCTCGTGTTCGACAACGACTACAAGCACCCGGTGGTGCTGGCCAAGGAACTGGCCACGATGGACCTGCTCAGTGACGGCCGGGTGGAGATCGGCCTCGGCGCGGGCTGGATGATCAGCGACTACGAGCAGTTGGGCATTCCCTACGACGCGCCCGGTGTGCGCATCGATCGGTTCCTGGAGGGTCTCGGCATCATCAAGCAGTGCATGCAGCCAGGGGCCTTCTCACAGCACGGAACGCACTACACCGTCACCGGCTACGACGGCCTGCCCAAGCCGGTGCAGGCGAAGGTTCCGGTGCTCATCGGCGGCGGCGGCAAGCGGGTGCTCAGCATCGCCGCCCGCGAGGCCGACATCGTGGGCATCAACCCCAGCATGCACGCCGGCGTCGTCGGCCCTGAGGCGTTCGCCCACATGACCGAAGCTGCGGTCGACGAGAAGGTGGCCATCGTTCGCGCTGCGGCCGGCGACAGGCTCGCCGACATCGAGATGAACATCCGTGCGTTCCTCGTCAACGTCACCGACGACGGTGCCGGCGCGCGCAGCCGCTTGGCCGGCATGCTGAGCGTCGACGAGGCGATGTTGCTGAGCTCGCCGTTCGCACTCATCGGCTCGCCTGCCGAGCTCACCGAACGGCTGCTCGAACGCCGCGAGCGTTGGGGCTTCTCCTACGTGATCGTGGGCGCGGAAGACGTCGACAAGTTCGCCCCGGTCGTCGCGGCGCTCGCCGGCAAGTGAGTGACGCCAGTACGCGCGACGACCCCGGTACGTGAGACGACACGGGTTGCGCTGCACGGCGCGGGGTGGATCTCGATGGCCCACGCGGCCGCTGCGCGTCACCTGGGGTACGACCTGACGGCCGTGGCCTCGCGCACGCCCGAGCGAGCGGCCAAGCTGGCAGAGACGTTCGGCTCCACAGCAGTCACGTACGCCGACCTTCCCGGCCAGGCCGACATCGTCGTGGTGGCCACTCCGCCCCAGTGCCACGCAGCCGACGCCATTCGCATGCTGCAAGCGGGCGCAGCGGTGCTGTTGGAGAAGCCGCTGTGCCGCACGCTTGCCGAGGCCGACCAACTGGTGGCCGCTGCCGCTCGCCACGGCGGCCGGCTGCTGTACGCCGAGAACCTGGCCTACGCGCCCATCGTGCAGCGGATGGTTGCACTCACACCGCGCGTGGGCGCGCTCACCCACCTGACAGTACGCACGCTGCAAGGCCTGCCCACCTGGGGCGAGTTCACCAGCGACGAGTGGGGCGGTGGGGCCCTGTTCGACCTCGGCGTGCACCCGCTGGCGATTGCGTTGCTGGTCGCCAATGCGGCGGGCCAGGGCCGGCCGGTGGCAGTGGCTGCTCAGCTGCGCGGCGGCCTCGGCCACGGCAGCGACGAGCACGCCGAGGTCTCGCTGCGCTACGCCTCCGGCCTGGTCAGCCACGTCACGGCCAGCTGGCAGGCCGGGCCGGAGTCGGTGTGGGACGCGCAGGTGGCCGGGGTTTCCGGCGTGGTGCGTGCCGAGTTGCTACCGGTGCAGTTGCTCGAGTTCAACGGCGACGAAGTGGCACTGCCCGCCGCCGGCGGCCCCATCCCCGCGCTCGACCAGCTGGGCTACAACGAGCAGTTGCGTGCCCTCGCGGCCGACACCGCCGCCGGGCGCGAGCCGGTGATGAGCGCTGCCTTCGGGCGCGAGGTGCTACAGGTGGTGCTGGCCGCGTATCAGTCCGCCGGCAGGCGCGGCGAAGAGGTCGCGTTGCCCTTCACCGGGCCACGCGACCTCACGCCATTGGAGTTGTGGCGCCAGGGCACGAAGCCGTAGGCGCTGCGCGGATCAGACCGGGCGAACCTTCAGGGCTTCGTCGCCCTTGCGGCCTTGGCCGATCTCGAACTCGACGGTTTGGCCCTCTTCGAGCTGCCGGTAACCCGAGCCGTCGATGTTGGAGAAGTGCACGAACACGTCGGCACCGCCTTCGCGAGAGATGAAACCGAAACCCTTTTGTGCATTGAAGAACTTGACGGTGCCGATGGCCATTGCTGTACCTCTACTTCTGAGCCGTCCTTGCGACGGCCTCGACGGTGCACAATACCCTCCGCTCGCATGCCCACGCGCCACGCCGTCGACAATTCTTGTGGTAGAGAAACCCCCATGACCACCGGCTTCGATCACCTCTACGTCGAGACCCACGACTGGGTCGCAGCGCTCGCGTTCTGGGCGCTCGGGTTCCAGCTCGAGTACGACACCGGCCACCAATCGGGTGCGCTGCGCCATCCGCAGGGCGGGCCCACCGTGTTCCTGGCGCAGCAATCGTTGGAAGACCCGCTCGCCACCGAGGTGTACCTCGGGGCACTCCCCGACTACGAGATTCCCGCAGGCGTGCATGTGGTGAGCCCCTTCGTGGAGAGCCACTGGGGCACCAAGGTGGCCATCATCCAAGACCCCGACGGCCATCGTTACCGCATCCAGGCGGCAACCGCGTAGCAACCCGGCGAGCGGCTACTCCGCCGACGCGGCTTGCCACTCCTCGCGAGCAGGCCGTACAGCACGTGGTCGTGGAAGCGGCCGTCGCGCTCCTCGGCATCGCGCACGATGCCTTCGCGCCGGAAGCCGGCCTTCTCCAACGCACGTTGCTCGGCCGGGTTGTCGGCCGCAGTGTCGCTCTGCACGCGGTGGGCCCCGTACTCGCGGAACAGGTGGTCGGCCAGCAGCCGCTGAGCGATGGTGCCGTAGCCCTTGCCCCGGAACTGAGGCAGCAGGGCAATGCCGATGGCCGGGCAGACGCTGCCTTCTGACGGCCCCCACTGCGCTGGTCGCCACGAGACATCGCCGATCGCTTCCCCGTCGACGAGCACCACCAACCGGCCACCACGACGATCGAGGAAGCCGTCGCACTGGAACTGGTGGTGCAACCGACCGAGCAGCTCATCGGCGTCGGGCGCGCCGCACCAGTTGTGCTCGCCGACAGCCTCTTTGTCGGCGGCCATGGCCACCATCCATGACAGGTCGTCGCGCTGCACTGGGCGAAGGCGAACGTCGGGCATACCGCCATTGTGCAGCACGCCGGCGCGGTTCCACCACCTCGGGTGGCGCCGGCACGCGGTTCGGGTCGTTGGTCACTGGACTTCATCCCTCGCCGGCGACACAGTGACCGCATGTTCAGCGAGATGAGCGATGCAGTAGCAGCCATTCGGCCCGTCGATGCGTTGGCCGTGCCGCTCGGGCCGGGTGTGCCGGGCGGCTTCCTTCACGCACTCGGCGAGCGCACCGACTTCGAGAAGCTGGAGGTGTTCGGTGCACTGATGCCGGATCTCTACCAGCTGTTCATGCACCCCAGCGTGCACTACCGCAGCGGCTTCTTCGGCCCCGCCGAGCGCTTCCTGCGAGACGCGGGTGCCTCGGTGGATTTCGTACCCGCCGACTTTCGTCGCTTCGAGCCGGTGCTGCACCACCTCAACCCGCGGGTGATGGCGACGTCGGCCGCCCCGCCTGTCGACGGTTGGGTCAGCCTCAGTCTTCACGCCGGCGCCTCGGTCGACGAGCTGCACCGTGCCGGCGCCGACCCCAATCGATTGCTCATCGTGGAGGTCAGCCCGCACTTCCCACGCACGTTCGGTGCCGGCGAGCACCAGCACCGCCTGCGGGTCGACGAGATCGACTTCCTGGTGCAGAGCGATCGCGAGCCGTTGAACCTGCCCGACACGCCACCCACCGCGGTCGAGGCCGCGATTGCCGAGTTTGCGATCGCCTACATCCACAGCGGATGCACGCTGCAGACCGGCATCGGCGGCATTCCCAGCCAGGTGGCCAAGCTGCTGGCAGCAGGCCCGCTCGACGACTTCGGCGTGCACTCGGAGATGTTCACCACCGGCCTCATGCAGTTGCACCAGGCCGGCAAGGTCACCAACCGCAAGGGCAGCCAGTTCGATGGCTTCTCGATCACCACGTTCGCGGCCGGCGTGCCAGAGCTGTACACCTGGCTGCACGAGAACGAAGAGGTTCGCTTCCTCCCGGTGAAGGTGGTGAACTCGCCGGAGCTCATCGCGCAGAACCGCGACATGGTCACGATCAACGGCGCGCTCTCGGTCGACCTTGCCGGCCAGGTCGTGGCCGACACCATCAACGGCACGCAGTTCTCCGGAATCGGCGGTCATGAGGACTTCGTCAGCGGGCCCGGTCTGTCCGCCGAGGGCCGCAGCCTGATCTGCGTGCCGTCGTCGACGATCGTCAATGGCCAGGTCGTGTCGCGCGTGGTGCCCAAGTTGCCGTCCGGCTCGGTGGTCAGCACCCCTCGCCATCAAGTCGACGTCATCGTCACCGAGTACGGGGCCGCCGAGCTGCAGGGCCGCACGATCCGCGAACGCGCACTCGCGCTGGCGGCGATCGGCCACCCCGACGTGCGCGACGATCTGCTGGCCGTCGCCACCACGTGGCCGCAGGACTGATCGGGCGGCTCGAACGACGAGAGACCGGCCGCAAGACTGAGCCGTCCACGGCAGAACCAGGCACACTGACCCCATGGCTGCACGCCGAACACACATCGACTCCCTCCGCGACGGCTTCTTCGACGTGCTCGTGGTCGGTGGCGGCATCAACGGTGCCGTCACCTCGGCAGCACTTGCCGGTCGCGGTGCATCCGTCGCTCTCATCGACCGTGGCGACTTCGGTCACTTCACCAGCCAGGAGTCGTCGAACCTCGTGTGGGGTGGCTTCAAGTACCTGGAGAACTACGAGTTCCTGCTGGTCTTCAAGCTGTGCCGGTCGCGCAACCGCCTGATGAAGGCGTACCCCGACAACATCAAGGAGATCAGCTTCCTTGCCAGCCTCGACAACACGTCGCCCTACCCGCCGTGGTTCGCCTCGCTGGGCGCACTCGGCTACTGGATCATCGGCCAGTTCGGTACCCGTTACCCGCGGCTGCTCAGCGCCGAGAAGATCCGCGACGAGGAGCCGGTGATCGACACGACCGGCGTGCGCGGTGGCATCGAGTACCGCGATGCGTACCTGATCGACAACGACTCGCGCTTCGTGTTCTCCTTCGTGCGCTCGGCGCTCGAGGCGGGCGCCACGGCGGCCAACTACGTCGAGCTGGTGTCGGCCGAGCGCCAGGGCGACCGCTGGGTCGCCCAGCTGCGCGACGTCGACTCCGGCGAGGAGTTCACCACTTCGGCAAAGGTGCTGGTCAATGCCGCCGGCCCGTTCGTCGACCAGCTCAACGGCAGCTGGGGCGCTCGCACCGATCATCGCATCGTGTACTCGAAGGGCATCCATCTGGTGGTGCCGCGGCTCACCACCGATCAGCACCAGCGGGTGCTTGCGTTCTTCGACGACACGCAACGCCTGTTCTACGTGATCCCAATGGGTTCGCGTTCCGTCATCGGCACCACCGACACCCGCATCGACGAACCGTTCACCGAGGTCGACGACGACGACCGCAACTTCCTGCTCGCGCAGATCAACGCTCGCCTCGACCTCGACGCGCCGCTCACCACCGCCGACATCATCGCCGAGCGGTGCGGCGTGCGACCGCTGGTGGTCGACACTGGTGGGGCCGACCAGCGCGATGTCGATTGGACGTCGCTGAGCCGCAAGCACGCCATCGAGACCGACCGGCGAGCCCGCCTGGTCACCATCTTCGGCGGCAAGCTCACCGACTGCCTCAACGTGGGCGAAGAGGTGGCCGAGGCAGTCGAGTCGCTGGGCGTGCCGCTGGAGAACGACCTCAAGAACTGGTACGGCGAGCCGGCGAAGGCCACTCGCGCCGAGTTCTACCGCCAGGCTCGCCTGATGAAGATCGACTCGCTGCGCACCAAGCCCGATGTCGAGCCGCTCAGCGACCGGCTGTGGCGCCGCTACGGCCGGCGCGCGTTCTCCATGCTCGAAGCCATCCGCGACGACCCGCGCATGGGCACCGACATCATGGACAACGCCGACTACTTGCGCGTCGAGCTGCATCTCGCGGCCAACACCGAGATGATCACCAAGCTCGAGGACTTCATGCGCCGTCGCTCGAAGATCGAGCAGGTGGTCAGCGACGACGTCATCCGTCAGAGCAGCGGCCTCGACGAGGTTGCCCGCATCCTCTTCGGCGACGACGCCGATCGACGGCTGAAGGAGTACCTGGAGACCTGACGAGTCTCCGATCGCACCCAGCGAGAGGAAAGCCGATGCCGAACGCCATCACGATCCGCACGCTCGTGAAGACCTTCGGCACGACGCGTGCGCTCGACGGGCTCGACCTGGAGGTGCGCACGGGCGAAGTGCACGGCTTCCTCGGCCCCAATGGCGCCGGCAAGACGGTCACCATCCGTGTCCTGCTGGGCCTGCTGCGCGCCGACAGCGGCGAGGCCCGCCTGCTCGGCGGCGACCCGTGGCACGACGCGGTCGCGTTGCACCGTCGGCTGGCGTACGTCCCCGGCGACGTCAACCTCTGGCCGAACCTGTCGGGCGGCGAGATCATCGACCTGCTCGCGCGCCTTCGCGGCGCGGTCGATGTGCGCAAACGCGACGACCTCGTCGAACGACTCGCACTCGACCCGCGCAAGAAGAGCCGCACCTACTCGAAGGGCAACCGGCAGAAGGTCGCGCTCATCGCCGCGCTGGCCTCCGACGCCGAGCTGTTCGTGCTCGACGAGCCCACCTCCGGCCTCGACCCGCTGATGGAGTCCGTGTTCCAGGACTGCATCATCGAGGCTGCGGCCGAGGGGCGCACCGTGCTGCTGTCCAGCCACATCCTCGCCGAGGTCGAGCGGCTGTGCGACCGCGTCACCATCATTCGCCAAGGCCGAGCCGTGCAGCAGGGCACCTTGGAGGAGCTGCGCCACCTCACCCGCACCA
>JADKGZ010000026.1 GCA_016722025.1 Acidimicrobiaceae bacterium | reverse complement strand
CGGCGAACAACTGACCCATCACGCCGCCCTCGGAGACGCCGGGCACCGACGCCCGATCCCAGCCGACGGCATCCATCACCGCAGAAGTCATAAAGTCGGCGACAGAGGCTCTGGCAGCGACGGCGCGCGGTCAGGCGATCCGAGGGTTCGATACCGCTTTTGTCGAACTGCACGACCGTCGCGTAGCGGGCCATCGTGTCGAGGATAAGTGGTCGTTCCCGTGCTCCCAGCAGACCTCGATGTTCGAGACCAGACCGGGGACGAGCAACAGCCGCGCCCCTCACCGAAGTGCTGAAACGCGATGCGCAGATCACCGCTGGACAGTACCCGGTCTCGGGAACCGTCACGAAGGCCGGCTTGCCATCCTGTGTGCCGGCATCGTCGGCAACTCCAGAGCCACCCACCGAGTCGCTTCCACGAGATTGGGGAAGTCCTGCCGCGGAATCGTGTGAGTGCGCTCCACGCCGGCAATGACTACCAGTTGGCCACCAAGACCGATGATCCGCCTGACACGCAGCGCCTGCGCCGCGTTTCCGCAGGCAACGGCCTTCTTCTGTGTCGGGCTGGCGGGATTCGAACCCACGACCTCTTGTCCCCCAGACAAGCGCTAACCAAGCTGCGCTACAGCCCGTATGTCGACGGTCGACTCTATCGACTCGCCGCCGCAACGGCCCCACATCAGAACAACTGCGCTCCGTGAACAACTGCGCTGCCAAACAACTGCACCACCCGCCAGCCGAGGTAGAGCCGCGAGAGCGCCATCAGCACCTTGATGCCACGGCGCGCCTTCTGTCGGCGTCGTCGCCGCCCTCGCCGGCGGCGAGCTTGCAGGTCGAGGTTCTTCGCCGTGATCGGCTGCTGCGGGCCTGCACCGCGCGGCCGCACGTGGCAGGTGCCGTCTTGGTTCATCGCCGACGGCGCCGTGTACTTGGCGCATTCTTCACACCAGGGCATGCGTGCGCCTCCTCGCTGCGCTGCGCACACACGCGCAGCTTGATCGGCGTCGAGCCGAACTCGAAGGCCTCGCGGATGGAGCGCTCGAGGTAGCGCAGGTAGGTGTGCGGCAGTTCGCGGTTGACGAACAGGGTGAACGTGGGCGGGTCGGTGGCGCCCTGGAGGGCGTACATCACCTTCACGCCGTGGCCCGCGGGTTGGCGCGATTGGGCATCAGCGATCACCCGGTTGACGTCGCGGGTGGGCACCCGGCGGTGGTACTGCTCGATCGCGTCCTGCAGCACGGGGCGCAGCTTGTGCACACCCTTGCCGGTGAGCGCCGAGATCTTCAGGATCGGCGAATCGCCGATGAAGTACAGCTTGCGGGTCACCTCGGCGACGATCTCCAGGCGCTTCTCGGCGTCGTCGATCAGCTCCCACTTGTTGAGCATCACCACGATCGGGCAGCCGGAGGCGTCGACGCGCTCGGCGAGTCGCTGATCCTGCGCTGGTGATGCCGACGGTGGCGTCGATCACGAGCAGGGCGATGTCGGCGTCGTCGATCGCGCGCAGCGCACGCACCATCGAGTAGTACTCGGCCGAGTCGTCGATGCGGCTGCGGCGGCGCATGCCGGCGGTGTCGACGAACACGATCGGCCCGTCGGGTGTCTCCACCACGGTGTCGATCGAGTCGCGGGTGGTGCCCGCCATGTCGTGCACGACCGAGCGATCCTCGCCCACCAGGCGGTTGAACAGGGTGCTCTTGCCGACGTTGGGCCGCCCGACGATCGCCACTCGCGGCGGCGCCACATCGTCGGGGTTCCACAGGCGCTTCGCCCTCGTCGTCGAGCGGGATGTCGCTGACCGGCCGGCCCGGCGCCCTCGGGCGGCACGCTCAGCAGCCTCGTCGAGCAGGTCGCCGGCACGGCGGCCGTGCAGGCGCTGACCGGCTGCGGCTCGCCGAGGCCCAGCGCCAGGAACTCCCAGCGGTCGTTCTCGCGGTCGTTGTCGGCCTTGTTGACCACGAGGGCATGACGGCGCCTTGAGGCGGCGCAGCCAGCGGGCGACATGCTCGTCGTCCTGGGTGAGCCCACCGACGCGTCGACCACGAACAGCACCACGTCGGCCTGCTGACCGCTGCCTCCACCTGGCGGCTGACCTTCTCGTCGAGCACATTGCCACCGGGTAGCCATCCGCCGGTGTCGACGAGCGTGAACGGGTTGCCGAGCCACTCGGCCTCCACCTCCTTGCGGTCGCGAGTGACGCCGGGGCGGTCTTCGACGATGGCCACCTGCCGGCAGTTCGGCGACGGTGGTGCCGTCGAGGAAGCGACCTTCGCTGAGGCACACATCGGGCAGCAGGTAACGATGGCCACTCGGCTCACCGGCCAGCACGCGTGACACGTCGGCCCCCACCATCAGCCCCGTGACGCTGGTGTTACCGCCGAAGAACTCGTTGGCAACCGGGATGATGCGGATGTCGCGGCGCCCCAGCGATGCGACGAGCGGGGCGATGATCTGCGCGCCGAACTCGCCGGTGAGCACGCCGATGGGCGCATCGGGCCGCGCGCCCAGGCGCACGCTGACTGCGCCGTCGGGCTGGTCGGTGCTGCAACCGCGCAAGCCGGTGTCGCCCGCGGGGTTGCGCGGCGCCCGGTAGCCCTCGGCCGGCGCGCCGTCGACGGCGGCGAAGAAGCCGCTCTGCGGGCCGGTGGGCTGGGACAACGCGCCGTTGAACTCGAGCTCGAACGTGCGCGCCATGCCGATGCCGTCCTCGTGCATGTGGAACCCCTCGTAGGCCTCGGCCTCGGGGAAACGGCAGGTCGGCCATCAGGTAGTACTCGTCGGCGGCGAACACCATGCGACGCCCGAGCACCCGCAGGAAGACCTGCTGCCACTCGTGCACTGCAGCCACCATCGCGTTCGCTTCCTCCTGCGTGTGCAGGCGCATGGCGGCCTCGGGTTGAACCGGCTGAGCCCGAGCGGCACCACGGCCACCGACTCCAGCTCGGGGTACTGGTCCAGGATGCCGGCCATGGTGCGTCGAAGACCGCGCCGTCGTTGACGCCCGGGCACAGCACGACCTGGCCGCGCACGGTGATGCCGTGGTCGAGCAGGCCCGCAGCCACCGCAGGCTCATGCCGCCGCGCGGTTCTTCAGCATGCGGCTGCGCACCTCCGGGTCGGTGGCATGGATGCTGACGTGCAGCGGCGAGAGGCGTTCGGTGATCACGCGCTCGAGATCGGCCTCGGTGAAACGGGTGAGCGTGGTGAAGTTCCCGTACAGGAACGACAGGCGGTAGTCGTCGTCCTTCAAGTACAGGCTCTTGCGCAAACCGGGCGGCAGCTGGTAGATGAAGCAGAACTCGCAGTGGTTGTCGCACGTGCGCACGCGGTCGAACACCGCGCTCGACACCTCGGCGCCGAGCGGCTCGCCGACACGCTTCTCGATCTCGAGGGTGAGCTCGAGCCCGCCTCGCTGCACTTCCAGCGCTACCTCGGCGTCGTCGGCGGCCAACCGCCACTCGATGATGTCGCGGGGCACGATGCCGTTGATGGTGAGCACGACGTCGCCGACGGCGAGGCCGGCCCGCTCGGCGGCGGAGCCAGGCGCGACGGCGGCGACGACGGGCGACGACATGGGCAGGCTACGGCGGCGGGCGGCCGCCGGCGGCCGCCGGTACCCTGCCTGCCGTGACCGTCGACCGCGTCCTGCTCGCCGAACCGCGAGGGTTCTGCGCCGGTGTGGAGATGGCCATCAAGGCGCTGGCGTGGATGGTGCGCAGCTTCGAGCCACCCGTGTACTGCTACCACGAGATCGTGCACAACAAGATCGTCGTGCAGCGCTTCGAGGCCCAGGGCGTGGTGTTCGTCGACGACATCTCCGAGGTGCCCGAGGGCCGCCCGATCATGCTCTCCGCCCACGGCTCGGCCCCCGAGGTCGTGGCCGCCGCCCGCGCCCGTGGCAGCTATGTCGTCGATTCGGTGTGCCCCCTGGTCACCAAGGTGCACCACGAGGTGAAGGTGCGCGCCGGCAAGGGCTTCCGCATCGTCTATGTCGGCCACGAGGGCCACGAGGAGGCGGTGGGCACCATGGCCGTCGCCCCCGACTCGATCAGCCGCGTGGAGAGCGTCGCCGAGGTGCTGGCCCTGCCCAGCTTCGACGGCCCGGTGGCGCTACTGGCCCAGACGACGCTGTCGCACCGCGATTGGGAGGGTGTCGCCCTCGCCGTGCGCGAGCGCTACCCCGACGTGTGGTCGCCCGGCCGCAGCGACCTGTGCTTCGCCACCACCAACCGCCAGTCCGCGCTGATGGCGATGGCGCCGCAGTGCGACGCGATCGTGGTGATCGGTTCGGCCAACTCCTCGAACACCCGCGCCTTGGAGAAGTTGGCCATCGAGGCCGGGTGTGCCCGGGTGTTCCGCGTGAACGGCGCCGAGGAGCTGCCCGCCGACCTCTCCGGCACGGTTGGCGTCACGGCCGGCGCCTCGGCGCCCGAGGAGCTCGTCGAAGCCATCATCGCCCGGCCTGGCGCCTCCATGGGGTCGAGCGTGCGGGTCACCGAAGAAGACGAGTACTTCCCTCCCCCGCGCAACATCCGCGATCTGCAATCGGCCATCGGCATCGCTGCCGCGGCCATGAGCGGTGGCCGCATCGAGCTGTCGGCGGTGTTCGACGATCGCCGGCTGGCCGCCAGCGATGTGCTGGCGACGCTCGTCGCTTCCTAACCTGCTGGCCATGTTGTCGCCCACCGCTGCCACCATCCGCGTGTTCCTGCACATCATCGCCGCGTCGGTGTGGGTGGGCGGTCAGTTCGCGCTGGCGGGTGTGGTGCCCGCGCTGCGGCGCACGGCTCCGCAGAGCACCAAGACGGTGGCGCAGGCGTTCGGTCGCATCGCCTGGCCGGCGTACGGCGTCACCGTGCTCACCGGCATGTGGAGCCTGATGGCCATCGACATCACATCGACCTCCTCCGCCTACCAGGCCACGGTGTTGCTCAAGATCGCCGTGGCCATCGCGGCGGGTGTCTTCGCTGCGATTCACGCCGCAGGGAAGAGCACGCTGTCCATCGCCATCGGCGGCGCCGTGGGCGCGCTCGCTTCGGTCGCTGCCGTCTTCCTTGGCATCCTGCTCCACACCGGCACCGCCTGACCTCACCCCGCTCTCCGAGTGTGTGGCGACCAACCGAGTCTGGCGACCCCCCCCCCCGGCCCCCCCCCGGGCCCCCCGGGCCCCCGCGCCCCCCCTCGGAGGGTCCGAGTTGCGGGGGACTTGGCTCCAGGGGACTTCACGGTCGACTCGGACGTCACCGGGCAGGCCCAGCACGCGCTCGCCGAGGATGTTGAGCATCACTTCCGTCGTGCCGCCCTCGATCGAGTTGGCGCGACTGCGCAGGGAACGCCTTCTGCGGGGTGGCGTACTCCATGGCGTGCTCGGGCCGCACCATCTCGTAGCTGCCGTAGAGCAGCGCGTCGGCGCCCATCAGGTTGACGAGCACCTCGTAGATGTCCTTGTTGAGGTTGGCGCCGGCCATCTTGCTGATGCTGCCCTCGGGGCCAGGGTCGCCCATCTTGCGATTGTTGTTGGCGCGGATGTTGGTGAGGCGCAGCACTTCGGCACGGATCCACAGCTTCATCACTTCGTCGCGCGTGGCGTCGTCCTTCTTCCACGCCGGCGCATCCGCCCACTCCTTCATCAGGTTGGCGATGGTGCCGCTGCCGCGCTGTGGAATCGAGCCACCGATCGACTGGCGCTCGTTCATCAGCGTGGTGAGCGACACGCGCCAGCCGTCGCCGGGCTGGCCCAGCATCTCGGACTCGTGGATGCGGGTATCGGTGAAGAACACCTCGTTGAACTCGGCTTCGCCGGTCATCTGCCGCAGCGGCAGGGTCTGCACCGTGGGCGCGTGCATGTCGACGACGAACGCGGTGAGGCCGGCATGCTTCACGGCCTCGGGGTTGGTGCGCACGACGAGAAGGCCCCAGCGCGACAGGTGGGCCAGCGTGGTCCACACCTTCTGGCCGTTGACCACCCACTCGTCGCCATCCTGCACACCCTTCGAGGAGAGGCCGGCGAAGTCGCTCCCGGAGCCCGGCTCGCTGAACAGCTGGCACCAGATCTCCTCACCGGTGAACAGCGGTCGCAGGTAGCGGGTCTTTTGCGCTTCGCTGCCCCACACCGCCACCGTCGGGCCGCACATGCCGTGCCCGATCGGGTTGCGATACATGGGGTTGGGGGCGCCCTGCGCATAGATGGTCTCGTTGATCAGCTTCTGCAACTTCGGGTTCAGCCCCAGGCCACCGTGCCCGACGGGGAAGTGCACCCACGCCAGCCCCTTGTCGAACTGCGCGCCCAGGAACGTGACCGCGTCGACCTGCTTCGGCGGGAACTCGGTGAGCAGTGCGTCGACGAGGTCGGCGACCTGCTGCTCCTCGGCGTTGAGGTGGGTCTCGGTGATGGTCATCGGTGACTCCTGATGAACGAGCCCGGCGGGACGGCCTGGCAAGGAACGCGGTGGACGATAGTGGCCCTGTGCAACGACTACCGAACCGTACGGTCGCCGTGCCGTTCCTCAGCGACGGCGCAGCTCGACCCCGGGCAGTGATTCGAGCCGGAGGGCTTCCGCCTCCCCCGCGTCGACGTCGAGGCCGAGCGCGACCTGCAGGAACGCCCACGTTGCCGACACCTGCACCTGCTGCAGTTGCCGCCACGAGCGACCGGCCGCGGCTTCCGACCCGGCGGCCGCCTGCACGAGGTAGTCGCGAACCAACGCGGGCAGTGCCGGCACACGATGGGCCAGCTCCGCGTACAGGGCGATGTCGCTGATGGCCTGATGGCCGGCGCCCTCCAGGTCGAGGCGCCACGTGGGTCGGCCACGCAGCAGTGCCCACGGCCGTTCGGCATCCACGCCGGGCGGCGTGACCTGATCTGCTGTGGAGACCACCAGCAGCGCGGGCACGGCGACGCGACCGAGCAGACCGTCGCTCATGGAGCGTGTGTAGGCCTGGAAGCCGACCACGGCGCGCACGCGCTCATGGGCCTCGACGCCTCTGCTGCCCGCTGCGGCGGCGAACGCGGTGAAGGCTCCGTACGAGTGCCCGGCCAGCACGACCCTGTCGTGGTCGATCGCGTTGGCAAGGTCGACGGGGAGCGGGTCGGCGCCGCCGAGCAGCAGGTGCAGCACCAGATGTGCGTCGGCAACGCGATCGACCTCGTTGGTGCGGTCGTCGGTGTGGGTGCCCAGCAGCCAATCCGCCAAGGCATCGCCGGGATGATCCGACGACACCACGATCGCGCCCCGAGCGGCGAACGCCTCGCACGCCATCGCGTACGAGAAGCGCATGCCGGTGCGCCCGTGCGAGAACAGGATCAGCGGATACTTGCCGCTGCGCGCCGGGGCCTCGTGCTGAGCGGTCGCCGCCGCGAAGGACACCCCGGGAAACAGCTCGTACACCGATCGCTCGGCATCGCCGACAGCGGCCGGGTACCAGAGGTCGATCGCGAGCCGGCGGTCGTTGCGCTGGTGATCGACCACCGTGATGGTGCGGCGCCCCACCGGGAAGTGTGCTGGCTCCAGTGGAGAACCTGCGAGGAGCTGGGTCATTCGTCGTCGCCTCCTTCGGGCTCGTCGGCATCGTCGATGCCCAGCGCAGCCAAGCGGGCGAGCAAACCGTCGCGAATCGACGTGCCCGGCTCGCGGGCCTTGTCGCCGGCGATGCGCCACCCCAGCCTGCTCGAGTACAGCAGCGGCGGCTCTTTCAGGCGGCCGGCATGCACGGCGACGACGCGAGTGAAGAACAGCACGTGGTCGCTCAACGCCTTCGTGTCGAACACCTCGCAACGCAACCACGAGATGGCATCGCGAACCACCGGCAGCTCCGTGCCGGGAAACACGTCGAGGAACTCGTCGGCCAGGTACCGGAACTTGCGCCCTGGGTACGAGAAGTACTGGCCGGCGGCCACCTGGTCGCCGGCGAGCACGCTGACTGCGAACTCGCCGCTGGCGACGATGAGTGGAAACGTGTCGTGCTTCGGCGAGACGCTGGCCATCACGATCGGCTCGTCGAAGCTGACCTGGCTGACCCAGTGACTGCAGTACGCACGAGCCAGCCCCTCGTGGTGCGCTCCCACCACCTGCACCCCGTGCATCATCTGCCCGAGCGAACGCTTCAGCACCTGGTCGATCATCAGTTCCAGTGTCGCAGCCAGCGAGCGTGCTCTGCTCGCTCGTTCGCCAACTCGGGAAAGGCCCCGCGCAGCTTGGCGAGCGTGCCCAACGGCCCAGGCTCATCCATCGCGACGAGGGTGTTCTTCAGGTTGTTGAGCATGCGCAACAGGATGGAGCGCGTGTGCGTTGGCTGCACCAATCGGCGATCGAGCGGCACGGTCATGCCGGTGATGCGTTGCCAGGCGGGCTCGAGCTCGTCGGCGCTGTAGCGCTGCCCGCCGTGAAACGGGTCGGCCAGCTCGTTGTTGCAGCGCACCAGGAAGTGACCGGGCAGACCGATGCCTTCGATCGGCACGTCCAACCGGCGACCGACCTCCATCGCGCAGATGCCCAACGTGATGGGAATGCCCAGCCCGGTGGCCAGGACTCGATGCAGGTACGAGTTGGCCGGGTCGCCGTAGTCGGCCTTGTTGCCGCGCAGCTGCCCGGACATGAACAGCGCCGACATGATGGAGTCGAACGACGGGGCGCAGCCGTCGGCAAGCCGATCGAGCCCGAGGATCACGTCACCGACGTCGGTGGACGGTTCGAACGACGCGCCGATGAGCCCAGCCATCAGGTCGAGATGCGACTCGGAGGCGGGTCGATTGACCAGTTCCACGAAGCGGTCCGCCGGATCCATGTGGTGAACGTACCGTCGGCTACGTTCGCCGCCATGTTTCCCGGCGCGTTCCTGAACACTCACCCCGACAAGCTTGCCGTCGTCATGGGCGGCAGCGGCTTCACGCAGACCTTCGCCCAGCTCGATGCCGCGGCCAATCAGCTCAGCCACCTGTTGCGCTCGGCGGGCGTGCAGCCGGGTGACCACGTGGCCATCTGCATGGAGAACCACGACCGCTACCTGGAGGTGGTGTGGGGTGCCACTACGCCGGCGCCGTGTACACGTGCGCCTCCAGCCGCCTCCCCAGCGGCGAGCTGAGCTACATCATCAACGACTGCGCGGCCAAGGTGTTCATCACCTCGCACTACAAGGCCGATCAAGCCACCGAGATCATGCCCACCACGCCTCATGTGGGTTTGCGGCTGATGCTCGATGGAACGGTCGCGGGCTACGACGCCTACGAGGCGGCGGTGAGCGACCAACCGACCACCCCGCTCCCCGAGGAACGCATCGCCGGCACCGACATGCTCTACTCGTCGGGCACCACCGGCCAGCCGAAAGGCGTGTCGCGAGCGTTCGTCGCCAACCCGTTGGAGACCACTGCCAACGGTGTGTCACCGCTGCTGACGCTGCTTTTCGGCGTCACCGGCGAGAGCGTGTACCTCTCCCCCGCGCCCTTCTACCATGCTGCCCCGCTGCGCTTCTGCATGGCAGCGCAACAGCTGGGCTGCACCGTGATCGCGATGGAGCACTTCGACCCCGAGCAGTACCTGGCGCTGGCCCAGCGGCATCGCGCAACGGTGAGCCAGGTGGTGCCGACGATGTTCATTCGCATGCTCAAGCTGCCTGCAGAGGTTCGGTCGCAGTACGACGTGTCGTCGTTGCAGTGCGTCATCCACGCCGCCGCGCCATGCCCGGTGCCGGTGAAGCAGCAGATGATCGAGTGGTTCGGCCCCATCATCCACGAGTACTACGCCGGCACCGAGGGCAACGGGTTCGTCTACTGCAACAGCACGCAGTGGCTGGCTCACCCTGGCACCGTCGGCACACCCATCGGCTGTGTGCTGCACATCTGCGGCGACGAGGGCGAAGAGCTGCCACAGGGTGAGAGCGGCACGGTGTACTTCGAAGGCGGCGCCCAGTTCGAGTACCACAACGATGCGGAGAAGACGAAGAGCTCGCGGCACCCCCAGCAACCATGGAGCACGCTCGGCGACGTTGGCTACCTCGATGCCGACAACTTCCTGTACCTCACCGACCGCAAGGCGTACATGATCATCTCCGGTGGGGTCAACATCTACCCGCAGGAGGCAGAGAACGTGCTCGTCACCCACCCGAAGGTGGTCGACGTGGCCGTGTTCGGTGTGCCCAACGACGACTTCGGCGAAGAGGTGAAGGCCGTGGTGCAGCCGGTGTCGCCGCCCGCCTCCGAGGAAGAAGCTGCCGCACTGGCCAAGGAGCTGATCGCGTTCTGTCGATCGCACCTCGCCGACGTGAAGTGCCCACGCAGCATCGACTTCCGCGACGAACTGCCGCGCCACCCCACCGGCAAGCTCTACAAGCGCCTGCTCAAGGACGAGTACTGGCAGGCCGCCGGCCGCAGCATCTAGACGTGATGACCGGACGCAACGCCCGGCGCTCGAGGAGCTGACCGACCATCGCACTGCTCTCGGTTGGTGGGCAGCCCCCATGTGCGGGGTGCTCGCGCCACGGCAACGACATCTGTGGTTGCGGGGGGTGCCAACCTGCGTTTCCGTGCCACGAGATGAACACCCCCGTGCTGCCGCGACGCCAAGGAGATCGCCGGTTTCGCCAGTGCTACAGCGACACCTGCACTCGGTTGCGGCCGGAGCGTTTGGCGCCGAGCAGCGCACGGTCGGCGGCACTGAGCACCTCACGCGGCCGAGCATGCTCGCTGCCCACGGCGACGCCGACGCTGACCGTGACCTTGTCTGCACCACAGTCGTCGGGCAATGGCTGGCCGACCGCCACGACCACCTGCTCGCCGATCTCTCGCGCGGCTTCGATGTCGACACCGAAGTGCACGAGAGCGAACTCGTCACCGCCCAACCGCGCCACCAGATCCGTTGGGCCGGAGACGCTCACCAGGCGCCGTGCAACTTCCACCAGCACACGATCCCCGCACTCGTGCCCGTGCACGTCGTTGATCGCCTTGAACTCGTCGAGGTCGATGTACAGCACCGTGATGAGCGCCGGATCACAGGTCATCATCTGCTCGTCGAAGCCCGTTCGATTGGCGACACCGGTCAACCCGTCGCTACGTGCAGCCCGGCGGAGATCGTCGTTGGACCACTGATGCGAGAGCGCGAGCGCAGTGATGTCGGCGAGATGATCGAACAGTTGCCGGACGAAGCCGGGCAGCGGCCGCCGATGCGGTGCGATGAACCCCACCAGTGCGGCAGCACGGGTGCCGTCGACATCGATGGGCACGGCGACCAGCGCCTCGAACTTCTCCGCCCGAGCCGCGTCGGCCAGGGCCATCGGCAGCTCGTCGAGCCCGAAGAGCGCCACTGTTCGCGACTCGACCTCGGCCCACGGAGCGGACGACAGGTGCATCTGCTGGTGCACCGCGTCGCGCAGCGCGCTGCTCACGGTGCTGCCGTGCAACCGCGTGAACCGGCCGTGCACCGGCTGGCTCAGGACGCAGCCAACCAGGTGGCGGCTGTCGGTCCGGTCGCCGACCAACGCATCGGCGCAGCGCTCGAGCACCTCATCGACGGCCCCGCCACGCAGCAGCGCCTCCAACGCGCCGGTGGGGGTGGATCGGGTGGAGTGCGGCACGAAGCTGACCACCCAACCTTCGAACGCCGAACCATCCCTCACGGCCACGGCGCTGACATCGACGAGTGCCGTCGCCCCCGACGCGGCCACCAGCGTCAGCTGGAACGGCACCGGCATGTCGACGCTGAAGTCCTGCCGCTCCGCTGCCTGCTGGAAGATCGACGCGACCATCTCCTGCTCGCGCGGCACCACCAGGTCGAGCGACTGACGCCCGATGAGGCCTTCCGGCCGGTAACCGAGAAAGGCACCGTGCGCGCCCCAGGCGTCGACGAACACGCCGGTCTTGTCGATCACCGCCACCAGCGGCCGCAGGTGGTGCAGCACGCGTTCCGCTGCCAACGCCCGCGGACGGATGTCCGCGCTTGCAGCCAGTGGTGAGTCGTGCACGCTGCGTACCCTAGTGAGCCTCGGCGAGGTGCGAGTCAGGAGCCGTGGCGCTCGGTGCGATCAGTGCGCGCTGGCGACGTGCAGCCGCTGCAGCACGTCGGCCAGCCGCAGGCTCTCCGCAGCACCGAACACCGGTTGGGCGGCGCCGGCCACCACGTCGGCGAAGTGGCCGACCAGTGCGCAGTAGGCGTCGCCACCGTCGCATTGGAGGTGCTCCTCGGTGCCATCGCGGCGTTCGATGACGAGCTCGCTCGGCTCGAGCGGGCCCGGCGCATGCCAGCCCGGCACCTTGACGATGGCCTCGCTGGCGGCGAGCCCCATCGAGCGGTGCGAAGGAGCATCGAACGAAACCCCGAACGAGGTGCCGAAGCCACCACCCCAATCCACCCATCCGGTCATCGCGATGTCGACGCCTGCCGTGTTGCGCACCGCGTTGGCGCCCACCGCCACCGCGTCGCGCCGGGCCATCAGCATGAACGGAGCGATGCAGTAGATGCCCACATCGAACAGAGCACCCGCGCCACGGAGATCCAGGCGGTGGTCGCCGCCGGCCAGGTCCATCGGCCAACTGAACGACGCGGTGCCGTGCTGCAACCAGCCCAGCTCGCCACTACCGGCCAGCTGCAGCAGCCGCGCCGCTCGCGGGTGGTGCGGCCACATGTACGCCTCGAGCACAGTGAGCCCGGCCGCCGCTGCATGCTCGAACACTGCCGCAGTGTCGCTGGGCGACAGTGTCAGTGGCTTCTCGCACAGCACGTGCTTGCCGGCGTCGAGGGCACGATGAGTCCACTCCGCGTGCAGGTGGTTGGGCAGCGGGTTGTACACGGCATCGATGTCGGGACGCGCCAGCATCGCCGAATACGGCGCCAGCGACTCGCCCTCGCGGCTCGGCTCGGCGGCAATGGTGTGACCGGCAGCCAACATCGCCGGCCGCAGGCTCTTGCGGAAGATGTGGCTCGAGCCGCCGAGCACACCCCACCTGATCGGCAGCGAGCTCATCTCGACAGCACGACCATGCGGATCTCGGTCATCTCCTTGACGCTGAACGCCGGCCCCTCGCGAGTGTTGCCGCTGTCGCGCAACCCGCCGTACGGCTGCTGGTCGGCTCGCCAGGTGGGCACTTCGTTGACCAGCACCCCACCGAAGTCGAGCGTGTGCACCGCCTGCAGCGCCTTGGTGATGTCGCAGGTGAAGATTGCGGCCTGCAGCCCGAACTTGGTGTCGTTGGCCAGCGCGATCGCTTCGTCGAGCGTGTCGTAGGCCGTGACCGTGACCACCGGCCCGAACACCTCCTGTGCACACACCTTCAGGTCGGGGGTGGCGTTGGCGATCACCGTCGGCCGCAGCACGCCGTCGTCGGTGAGCGAACCGCCGGTGGCCACCGTGGCGCCAGCGGCACGGGCTTCCTCCACCCACCCGGCAACGCGATCGCGCTCACCCTTGGAGATGAGTGCCGAGACGTCGGTTGCTTCGTCGAGCGGGTCGCCGACGACCAGCGTGTCGACGTGCGCGACGAGTGCCGCAGTGAACTCGTCGGCGATGGAACGATGCACGAGCACGCGCTGCGTGGAGATGCAGCTCTGGCCGGCATGACTGAAGCCCGCCATCTTGATCTTGGCCGCCGCCGCCTGCCAGTCGCCATCGGCCTCGATGATGCACGGTGCGTTGTTGCCCAGCTCGAGCCCGACGCGCTTGCGAGGCGCCCGCGCCCGGATGCCCCAACCCACCTCCGGCGACCCGGTGAACGTGATGAGCGCGATGTCGGGGTGGTCGACGATGGCGTTGCCGACGGTGCTGCCGCCGCCGGTGACCACCTGCAGGTACTCCGGCGGGCAGCCCGCACTCGTCGATGAGCATCTGCGCCAGCGCGAGGCTGCTGAACGGCGTCTGGCTGGCGGGCTTCAGCACCACCGGGCAGCCGGCGGCGATGGCCGGGCCGACCTTGTGCACCACCAGGTTGAGCGGGAAGTTGAACGGCGCGATGGCACCGACCACACCGATGGGGATGCGCAAGGTGAAGCCCACCTTGCCCTCCCCCGCCGGAATGGCATCGAGGGGGATCATCTCGCCGCTCAGCTTGCGCGCCTCGGCGGCAGCGAACTGGAACGTGCCGGCAGCACGCTCGGCCTCGACGCGCGCGGTCTTGATGGGCTTGGCCGCCTCTTTGGCGATGATCTGGGCGAACTCCTCGCGCCGGGCGGTGAGGCGAGCGGACGCGCGGTCGAGGATGTCGGCCCGCTTCCACAACGGCAGCGGGTTGGCGTGGAGCGCCGCCTTGGCGATGGCGACGGCGCGGTCGACGTCGGCGGCCGTCATCGCAGGGATCTCGCCGATGACGGAATCGTCGTAGGGCGAGCGGACGGTGATCACATCGGACATGCCAGCGACGATACTGGGCTCGATGAACTCCCATGACCGAACGATGGGTCGCCTGCACCCCTACCTCGAGTGGGACGGCCCCATCCCGTTCGCACACCGCGGTGGCGCCAGCGACGTGCCGGAGAACACGATGCCGGCCTTCCAGTACGCGATCGATGCCGGCTACCGCTACGTGGAGACCGATGTGCAGGTCACCGCCGACGGCATCCTGGTGGCCTTCCACGACGACGACCTCAGCCGCACCTGTGGGCGCCCCGGCCGCATCAGCGACCTGCCCTGGAGCGAGGTGAAGACCGCGCTGGTCGACGGCACCGCGCCGATCCCACTGCTGGAGGACCTGCTCGGCACCTGGCCCGAGCTGCGGGTGAACATCGACTGCAAGACCAACACGGCGGAGGATGCACTGGTCACCACACTCGTGCGCTGCGCCGCGCTCGACCGTGTGTGCGTGGGGGCGTTCAGTGATCGGCGGATGAAGCGGCTCACCGCCCGGCTCGGCGACAGGTTGTGCACTGCGCTCAGCCCCGGCGGCGTGGTCGCGCTGCGCTTCGGTCGGCCCCGCCGCCCGGCGGCCAACGCGGCGCAGGTCCCTGTGCAGCAAGGGCCGATCACGGTGGTGAACGAGCGGTTTGTGCGCAGAGCGCACGCGCTTGGTATCAAGGTGCACGTGTGGACCATCGACGAACCCGCGGAGATGCACCGACTGCTCGATCTGGGCGTCGACGGCATCATGACCGACAAGCCGCAGGTGCTGCGTGGCGTGTTCGAGCAGCGAGGTGCATGGCGATGACATCACCGTCGCACGCCCCTTTCCACACCACGCGCGCGCCGCGGCACATGGTGGCGAGCGCCGATGGCCTCGCCACGCAAGCCGGGATGCACATGCTCGAGCGAGGTGGCAACGCCGTCGACGCCGCCATCGCCACCAACGCGGCCATCGCCGTCACCGGCCCTCACCTGTGCGGAATGGGCGGCGACCTGTTCGCGCTGGTGCACCACCAGGGTCGAGTCGAGTGCCTCAACGCCAGCGGGCGGTCGGGCAGCGCCGCCGATGCCGCCGCCGTGCGCGCCGATGGGCACAGCGTCATGCCGTTCCGGCACGACATCCGCACCGTCACCGTTCCCGGCTGCGTCGACGGCTGGGTGGCCTTGCACCAACGCTTCGGCTCGCTGCCCCTGAGTACCTTGCTGGCGCCGGCGATCCGGCTCGCGAGCGAGGGCTTCCCCGCCAGCCCGCTGCTGGTCGGCTCGCTGGCCCGCCTCGATGCGCAGGCCCGCGGCACACTGCACGAGCTGGCCGGCCAGGCCCACCGGCCCAACGATCGCGTGCGGCGACCGGGCGTGGCCAACGCGTTGCGAGCGATCGCCGATGGTGGGCGGGAGGCGTTCTACACCGGCGACTTCGGTCGCGGCCTGCTGCAACTGGGCAACGGGTGGTACACGGAGGCCGATCTCGCGCGCAGCCAGGCCGAGTGGGTCGCCCCGCTGCAAGCGCAGGCCTGGGGCGTCGACCTGTTCACCGTGCCACCCAACTCGCAGGGCTACCTCACCCTCGGCGCCGCGGCGCTGGCGAGCAACCTGGAGCTGCCCGCCGACACCACCGACGAGTGGTGGGCACACCTGCTCATCGAGGCGGCGAAGGTGGCCGGCTACGACCGGCCCGCGGCCCTGCATGCCGGCGCCGATGGCGAGGCACTGCTGCGCGCCATCGCCGATCGTGCGCATCTGCTGGATCACGATCGCGCCGCCGGCTGGCCGATGGCGGCCAGCGCCGGCGACACCACCTACCTGTGCACCGCCGACGAGCAGGGCATGGGGGTGTCGCTCATCCAGTCCAACGCGTCGGGCTTCGGCTCCTGGCTCGTCGAGCCCACCACGCAGATCAACCTGCACAACCGCGGCTTGGGGTTCAGCCTGCAGGAAGGCCACTCGGCCGAGCTGGCCCCGGCGACGCGCCCTCCGCACACGCTGTCGCCGGCCCTGGCCACCCGCGACGGCCAACTGGCGGCCGTGTTCGGCACCATGGGCGGCGACGCCCAGCCGCAGATCCTGCTGCAACTGGCGGCGCGTCTGTTCCATCAGCACCAGTCGCCGGCAGTTGCCATGCATGCCGGCCGCTGGGCGCTCACCGGGCCGGTCACCGGTTTCGACACCTGGACCGCTCCTGCGGGCCCGATCGTGGAGATCGAGGGCAACGCGCCCGGGCACTGGGCCACCGATCTGGCCGCACGCGGGCATCGCACGTCGGTGCTGCCGGCCTACGACAGCGCATTCGGGCACGCGCAGATCATCATGCGCGACGACAACGGGTTCTGGGCCGGGGCCACCGACCCGCGGGCCCGAGTCGGTTCGGTGGCCGGTGCCTGACCACTCCCACCCTGCGCTCGCCGTGCCCACGCCCGGCGACCGGTCGCTGGTCATCGTCGATGCACTGCTGGCCGACGGCACCACCACGTCGGTGCGCATCGTCGGCGGCGTGGTGGCGGCTCTCGGCGGCGCGCCGCTCCCCGGCGACGAGGTGCTGCCGGCCTACGGGCGGTTGTTGCTGCCTGCCATGGCGGGAGGCCCACGCGCATCTCGACAAGGCGTTCCTCGCCGAGACGGTTGCCAACCCCACCGGCGATCTGATGGGCGCAATCGTCAGCATGGAAGCGCATCGCCCGCGCATCACGGAGGCCGATACGGCGATGCGAGCCGAGCGGGCGGCACGGCTGATCGCCGCCAACGGCGCCACCGCCATTCGCACGCACGCCGACCTCACGGAGGCGAACGGCGTCACGTCGGTCGCGGCGTTGCTGCACGTACGAGAACTGCTGGCCGACCTGGTGCGCATCGAGGTGTTCGCGCTCAGCGGGTGGCCAAGCATCGGCGCGGCCGGGGCGCAGCAGCGTGCACTGCTGCGCGAGGCGGTGGCGATGGGCATCGACGGCATCGGTGGCTGCCCGCACCTGGAGGCCCACCCCGCCGCAGCCAACGAGACGTTCCTGGCACTGGCACAGGAGGCCGGGCTGCCGCTCGATCTGCACACCGACGAGACGCTCGACCGCTCCCGATTCGCGCTCGAAGACCTCGCCGAGCGAGTGCTCGACCGGGCCTTTCCCCACCGAGTCACCGCCAGCCATTGCGTCAGCCTGGGAATGCAGACCGAGGCGGTGCAGGCCAGGGTGGCCGAGAAGCTGGCGGCAGCGGCCATCAGCGTGGTCGCGCTTCCGAGCAGCAACCTGTTCCTTCAGGGCCGCGATCATCAGGTGGCCATGCCACGCGCGCTCACTCCGGTGAGGGCCCTGCGCCGAGCAGGCGTCAACGTCGCGGCCGGTGCCGACAACCTGCAGGACCCGTTCAACCCGGTGGGGAGAGGTGACTGCATGGAGACCGCCGGCTTGATGGTCATGGCCGGCCACGTGCTGCCCGACGAGGCGTACGCCATGGTCAGCAGCCGGGTCCGTCAGCTGATGGGTCTCGCCGCGGCAGGCACCGCGGTCGGCGAGGTTGCCGACCTCGTGCTCGTACCGGCGCGAACCACTCGCGAGGCGATCGCCTTCGGCCCTCCTGGCCGGGTCGTCATCCGTGCCGGCCGCGTCGTCGACGCGCACTGACCAGCCCCGACCCGGCATCACGAAACAGACTGTTCACAACACGCCGCGCCAGCAGTAACAGTCGCTGTCGTACGATGTCGAACGTCATGGTGACCCCACGCGATGCCCCCGCAGCAGGCCGCCTCGCCGGAAGGCGAGTTGTCGTCACCGGGGCGGCGCGCGGCATCGGCGCCGCCATCGCCCAGGCCTTCGCCGGCGAAGGTGCCCGCCTCGCGCTGATGGATCGGGAAGGCGATCAGTGCCGGGCAACCGCCGCGCAGCTGGGCGCTCTTGCGCTCGACGTCGACCTCGCCGACCCCACCAGCGCCTGCGATGCCATGCAGGCGGCCGTCGATGGCCTCGGTGGTATCGACATCCTGGTCAACAACGCCGGCATCTTGCACATGGCCCCGTTGCTGGAGATCACCGTCGACGATTGGGATCGCACCTTCGATGTCAACGTGCGCGCGATGTTGCTCACCACACAGGTCGCGGCAAGGGCCATGATCAGTGCCGGGCAGGGCGGCGTCATCATCAACATGGCCAGCATGGGCGGCAAGTTGGGTTCACCGAACCAGGCGCACTATGCAGCCTCGAAGGCCGCCGTCATCAGCCTCACCCGAGTGTCGGCACTCGAGCTCGGCGAGCACGGCATCAGAGTGAACTGCATCTGTCCTGGGTATGTCCTCACCGAGATGGGCGCCGCCACCCGCACGCCCGAGATGGTGGCGAAGTGGTCGTCGATGTCGCCGCTCGGCCGGTGCGCCGAGCCGCATGAGGTGGCCGACATGGCGGTGTTCTTGGCCTCTGACCAGGCGAGATACTGCACGGGTCAGGCCATGAACGTCAGCGGCGGGATGGTGATGCACTGATGGGTTTCGCAAGGCAAGGCGGAACGATCGCACCAACTATGGTTCCCCGGATGAACGACTCGGCGCTTGCCCCGGCACTGAGTTTCAACGGGGTGTCGATGGTCTACCCCGATGGAACGCACGCTCTCAGTGAAACCAGCTTCGATGTGCGGCCCGGCGAGTTCGTCACCGTCGTCGGCCCCTCCGGTTGCGGGAAGAGCACGCTGCTCAAGGTCGCGTCCGGGCTCAACAAGCCCACCACCGGCTCGGTCACGGTCGACAGCCGCGCCGTGGGGTACGTGTTCCAGGACGCCACGCTGCTGCAGTGGCGCAACGTGCAGCGCAACGTCGAGCTGCTGGCCGAGCTGGAAGGCGTCGGCAAGGCCGAACGCGCGTCGCGGGCCGCCGACGCCATCTCACTGGTCGGGCTCTCCGGGTTCGAGCGCAAGTACCCCAAGCAGCTGTCCGGCGGCATGAAGATGCGGGCATCGCTGGCGCGCAGCCTCGTCCTCGACCCGAAGGTGTTCCTGTTCGACGAGCCATTCGGCGCCGTCGACGAGATCACCCGCGAGCGGCTGAACGACGAAGTCATCTCGCTCTTCGCTCGCCAGGGCTTCGCCGGTCTGTTCATCACGCACTCCATCAGCGAGGCAGTGTTCCTCTCCACGCGGGTGCTGGTGATGAGCGCCCGGCCAGGCCGCATCGTGGCCGACTACCCCATCCCGTTCGAGTACCCGCGCCTGCCCGACCTGCGCTTCCACCCGGAGTTCGCACGCTTGGCGGGGCAGATCTCGCACACCCTGCGCGGGGCCCACGCATGAGCCCCGAAACCGAGCACGTCCTGGCCATCACCGAGGCCGAAGTGCTGTCGCACGATGCGCACGAGCCGCCGGTGCACGTCGACTTCGATGCACCCCCGGTCATCAAGCCTCCTCGCGAGTGGAGCACCATCATCGGCCCGGTCGTGGTGTTCGTGCTGTTCATCGGGTTCTGGGAGTACATGCACCGCGATGGCATGCGCCGCTTCCTCGACAAGAAGCCCAGCCTGTTGCCCTCGCCGGTCACCGTCATCGACCAGGCGTTCCTCGACAAGCGCGCGGCCAGTTGCTGGAAGGCCTCGGCTGGACCAGCTACGCCGCGTTCGTCGGTCTCGGCATCACCATCGTGATCGGCATGTCGCTGGCCGTGCTCATGGCACGGGCCGTGTGGCTCGAGCGATCGATCTACCCCTACCTGGTGGCACTGCAGGCAACCCCCGTACTGGCCATCGTGCCCATCATCTACTCCATCTTCGGCGGCGGCATGGAGTCACGCATCTACGTGTGCGTGATGATCTCCATCTTTCCCATCGTCACCAACACGCTGTTCGGGCTCACCTCGGTGGATGCGGCGCAGCACGACCTGTTCACCCTGCGCAACGCCGGCAGCTTCACCCGCTTGTTCAAGCTGCAGTTCCCGGCCGCGATGCCCGCCATCTTCACCGGCTTTCGCATCTCGGCCGGCCTCGCCGTCATCGGCGCCATCGTCGGCGAGCAGTTCTTCCGGCAGGGTCAGAAACCCGGCATCGGCATCGTGATGGAGCAGTTCCGCCAGAAGCTGCGCTACCCCGCCATGTTCGGCGGGCTCATCATCGCTGCGCTCCTCGGCATCACCGTCTTCTTCGTCTTCAGCAGGCTCGCCAAGCTCGTCGTCGGGCATTGGCACGAATCCACTCGCCGAGGCAGCTGACCAGCCGTCCTCACCAAGATGTCCTTACCCACACGAGATTGCCCGCAATCTCCCGAGCAGCGTGAACCCAACAACACCAAGGAGCCATTAATGCAACAGCGACGAAGCCGCAACCTGCTGGCCATCTCGCTCGTCTCCCTCGTCGCACTCGCGGCCTGCGGCGACGACGAGACCACCGAGTCCACCAGCGCAGCAGTCGAGACCACCGCAGCCGTCACCGAGACGACCGCGGCCACCGACACCACCACCGCCACCGAGGAGACCTCGGCGCCCGACACCACCGGCGGGGAGGCCGGCGGTGCACTCGCAGGCATCTGCCCCGAGACCGTGATCATTCAGACCGACTGGATGCCGGAGGCCGAGCACGGCTTCCTGTACAACCTGGTCGGCGACGGCTACGAGATGGACGCCGACTTGGCCTACGTCACCGGCCCGCTGCTCGACAGCACCGGTGCCGACATGGGTGTCGACATCCAGGTGCGCTCCGGCGGTGTGCCGCAGCAGTTCAGCCCGGTCTCCCAGCTGCTGTACAACAACGAGGACGTGCTGCTGGGCTTCGTGTACACCGACGAGGCCATCCAGTTCTCGGGCACCGAGTACCCCACCGTGGCCGTCATGTCCGGCTTCGAGAAGAACCCGCAGATGATCATGTGGGATCCGGCCACCTACCCCGACGTCACTGGCGTGGCCGATCTCGGCACCGCTGGTGCCACGGTTCGCTACTTCGGTGGCGCGGCGTACATGGACTACCTCACCACCACCGGCATCCTCAGCCCCGACCAGGTCGACGGTTCGTACACCGGCGACCCGGCGCTGTTCATCGCCGATGAGGGCAAGGCGGCACAGCAGGGCTTCGGCTCGGCCGAGCCGTACCTGTACGAGGTCGAGCTCACCGACTGGGGCAAGCCCGTCGCCTACGAGTACATCAACGATCTCGGCTGGCGCAACTACGCCCAGAGCATCGCCACTCGGCCGGAGAACATCGACACCTACGCCGATTGCCTCACCGCCCTCGTGCCGATGATCCAGCAGTCGGCAGTCGACTACCTCACCGATCCCACTCACGGTAACGAGGTCATCCTCGCCGCCGTCGCCGCCTTCGGCGAGGACTTCGGCTGGACCTACACCGCTGGTGCGGCCGACTTCGGTGTCAGCACCATCCAGGCCGACGGCCTGCAGGCCAACGGCACCGATGGCACGATGGGCAGCTTCGACCTCGATCGGGTCGCCGAGCTCATCGCATTGGCAGTGCCGATCTACACCGAGCAGGGTTCCACGCCGAAGGACGGCATCGTGCCCGACGACATCGTCACCAACCAGTTCATCGATCCCTCGATCGCACTCTGATCGAGATCGGTGTCCTGAACACCTGAAGCAGGAAGATCACAGGAGAGGGCGTCGGCTGCGGCCGGCGCCCTCTTCGCATCTCCACCCCGGCTCGACAGCCACTTCTCAGATGAGCAACTGCACCAGGATGAGCTTGAGGATCATGGCCAGCGGCAGCACCAGTGCGTAGCCCGCATCCACTCGTTCGTCGCCCTTGGTGCTCTCCGCTGCGTACGCGTGCACGGCCGGCTGCGTCTCGACACCGGCGATCTGACCGGCAGCCGACACCGGGTCGCTGCGCAGGATGCGCATGAGCAGGGTGGTGGCCAGCGCGATCGTGCTGGTCACGATGAGCGCCGCAACGGCCAGCCGGGCACCGACGGCAGTGCCCGCCGCGTCGGCGAAGGTGGCGCCCGAGCGGATACCCACCGAGCCGAGGAAGATGAGGATGCCCAGCTGCCGCAACGTGAGGTTGGCGGCATGCGGCACCTGCCAGGTGATGCGACCGGTGCGCGAGAGCGTGCCGAGCACCAGCCCGGCGATCAGCGGGCCACCACCGACGCCCAGCTCCACCGAGCCGCCGCCGGGCAACGGGATCGCGATGAGGCCGATGAGCAGACCGATGGACATGCCGATCGCGAAACCCATCGCATCGACTTCGCCGAGGCTGCGATCAGAGTCGCCCAGCAGCGTTGCCACCGCCGGCAGCCGCGCCGATGGGCCCACCACGCGCAGCCTGTCGCCGAGGCGGATGACGAAGTCGTGATCGGCCACGACATCGGCATCGCCGCGACGCACCCTGGTGACGGTGGCGCCGAAGCGGCCCTCCAGATCCAGGTCGCCCAGCCGGGCGCCTGCCAACGCCCGGTTGGAGACCGAGATGCGGCGGAAGTCGAACGCCGTGCGATCGAGCGCGAGATGCCGGTTGCTGCGCTCACCCGCCCAGTCGATGAACTGGTGCACATCGTCGGGGGCACCGATGACCACGCACAGATCGCCCGGTACCAGGCGCACGTCGGTGGTTGCCAGCTCGACTCGACCATCGTGCTCGTACCGCGAGAAGGCGAGACGGGCGTCGTTCCAGTGGCGCAGGTCGCCGAGCACCGGCAGATCGGTGCGCGCCACCAGCACCGTCGCACTGGTGGTGGTGCGCGCCGCCGGCTGCGCCGCCGGACCGGCAGCCTGCGTGGCGCGGGTGGCCCGGCGCAACGAGAAGTGCGCGGCGAGCAGCATCATGACCACGCCGAACGGGTACGCGAGCGAGTACCCGACCACAGGGTCGGTGACGCTGCCATCGGCGATCTTCGGCGCCAGCGACTCGATGGCGGCCGACAATGCCGGCGTGTTGGTGAGCGAGCCGGCGAACAGGCCCGCCCGAGCACCCGCGTCGAAGTCGAGCGCGGTACCCAGTGCAGCGACGCCGGCGGTGATGAGACCCAACAGCACGGCGACGCCGACCAGCACACGAGCACCACCCCGTCGCAGCTCGGCCAGGAACGAAGGGCCGGAGGCGAGACCGATGGTGTAGATGAACAGCGCCAGCCCGATCTGCGAGACCACCAGCGGCGTGTTGGCCAGCCGCTCGTCGAACGCCGAGAACGCCAGCCCGACGAACAGGGCGGCCGCCGGGCCCAGCGCGACGCCCTTCACGCACACTGCCCAGTGCGCCACCGACCCCGATGACGATGAACAGCAGCAGCACCGGGTTGTCGATCAGCAAACGCACCCTCCGGTTCTACCATCAGGCGTTGGCCGTGCCTCCGTGACGGTAGGCGCACAGGTCGAACGCGTTGCCGGCGGGGTCGGCCATGTTGGCGATCGACCCGTACGACTCGTCTCGGAGCGGGGCGATCAGCGACGCACCCAATGACTGCAGGCGGGCCACTTCGCCGGTGAACTCGACCGCGGAGCAGGCGAGGTCGAGGTGAGTGCCTCCCGGCCGATGTGCGCCGCGTTGGATGCCGATGCGGCGAACCTCGTCGGCATCGCTGAGCACCACCCACCGATCGACATCCTCACGCTCGGTTTCGTGCAGGAGCAGCGCCGCGCACCAGAACGCTGCCAGCGAGTGGGGCTGTGGCGTGTCGATGGTGACGAGGTCGAAGCGCGTGGGCATCAGTGCACGGCAGCCGAGTGGGCACCCGCTGCCGCGAGCACGACCTGCAGCAACACGTCGGCGCCGGCCACGACGTCGGCGGGTGTGGTGTACTCGGCGATGTTGTGCGACAACCCATCGACGCTGGGCACGAAGATCATGCCGGTGGGGCACACGCGGGCGAGCATCTGTGCATCGTGACCGGCGCCGCTGGGCATGCGCATGGTGGTGTGCCCCAGCGCACGGGCTGTCGACTCCACGAGACCGATCATCGACTCGTCGAACTCGACGGGCTGGAACCGGGCCAGCGTGCGGCGTTCGATGGTGACGCCTTCCTCGCCGGCCAGCTGCTCGCAGAGCGCAGCGAACACTTCCTCCGCCTGCTGCAGCAGCCCCTCGTCGGTGTTGCGCAGGTCGACCGTGAGGGTGACGGTGGCCGGCACCACGTTGACCAGGTTCGGGTGGAACTCGCAGCGGCCAACCGTGGCCACCTGCGTGCCTGCCATCGCGGTGGCGATGGCGCGCACACCGGTGGTGATGGCCGCCGCCACGAACCCGGGATCGCGGCGCAGGCGCATGGGCGTGGTGCCCGCGTGCGCCGACTGGCCGGTGACGGTGACCTCGGTCCACGAGATGCCCTGCACGCCGGTGACCGCGCCGATGGTGAAGCCTTGGTCCTCGAGCACCGGGCCCTGCTCGATGTGCAGCTCGAAGTAGGCGTGCGGTGCTGTCGCAGTGGGGCATGGGGTGGGGCCGGCGTAACCGATGCGAGCGAGCTCGTCGCCGAGCCTGGCGCCGTCGTCGGCCGCCCGCACGTCGAGTGCCGCTTCCACAGCCATGCCACCCACGTACACCAAGCTGCCCAACATGTCGGGCTGGAAGCGAGCACCTTCCTCGTTGGTGAAGTACGCCACGCTGATCGGGTGCACGGTGGCGACGCCGTGCTGCTCGAGCGTCTCGATCACCTCCAGCCCGCCGAGCACACCCAGGTTGCCGTCGAACCGGCCACCGGTGCGCACCGTGTCGATGTGCGAGCCCACCATCACCGCGGCCGCCTGCGGGTTGGTACCCGCCCGGGTGCCCACCACGTTGCCGACGGCGTCGACGACGACGGAGAGGCCAAGGTCGTGCATCCAGCTCAGCACGAGGTCGCGCCCTTCGCGATCGGCGTCGGTGAGCGCCAACCGAGCACACCCTCGCTCGCCGGCAGCACCGTGCACTGCCCCCACCTCGCCCAACGCCTCCAGGCGCGCCCACAGGCGATCGCCGTCGATGCGCAGAGTGGCGTGGCTCACGTCCCCGCCACCGGTCGCCCGAAGTTGAAGGTGGAGATCTCGCGCAGCGCTTCACCATTAAAACGCACTGCTCCGTCGAACAGCTGGCGCCCCAGCTCGGCCGTCGCAGCAGTGGGGTCGCCGATGTAACCATCGGGGAAGAAGTCGTTCGACATCCAGCCGAAGCTGACGCGACCACCGAAGCGCACGTACGCGTTGAGCGCGAGCGCCTCGGGCACCCGCCGCTGCGCAAGCGCGAGGTTCACCAGATGCGGCGCCAGGTGCAGCATGATCGACGTCTCGTCGGTGCCGCCATGCACACCCATGCCCAACTCGTCGGCCGGCGAGGCGCCGCCTTGATCAGCCGGCACGCCGGGGTGGGTGACGAAGGTCATCAGCCCGTGCGCCAGCCGGAGCTCGCGGTTGGCGACGTTGAGCAACGCACTGTTCCCGCCGTGGCCGTTGAGGAACACGAGTCGCTTGGCCGGGGTGGTGGCGATGCAGCGACCGAGGTCGTCGAGCACTGCCAGCAACGTGGTGGCGCTCAGCCACACAGTGCCGGCCGACCAGGCGTGCTCGTTGCTCTTCGTGTACTCCAGCGTGGGCAGCAGCCACACGTCGAGCTCGTCGCCCACTTCGGCGATCGCGGCCTGCGCAACGGCCGTGGCGACCACCGAGTCGGTGCTCAGTGGCAGGTGCGGGCCGTGCTGCTCGATCGCCCCCAAGGGCTGCACGAGGATGCTGCGTTCGGTGAGCAGTTCGGTCACTTGCGGGCCGGTGAGGTCGGGAAAGTAACGAACGCGAGTCACCTCTGCACGTTACCTGCGAGGCCCGTTGCGCCCGGCAGAATGGACGCGATGAGTGCGAAACACACCGCCGCCGGCTCCAGCGCCACGACCACCGGCATCGCCGACTTCGATGCAATCGTGGTGGGTGGCGGTCACAACGGGTTGGTGTGCGCCGCGTACCTCGCGCGAGGCGGGCTGCGCACGCTGTTGGTGGAGGCACGACACGCCGTGGGAGGTACCGCCGCCAGCGAGGAGTTCGCCGGTGCGATGGTGAACATCTGCAACTGCGACCACATCACGTTCCGAACCACACCGGTGATCGAGGAGCTGGGCCTTGCCGGCCACGGGCTGCGCTACCTGGAGGTGGAGCCGGCACAGGTGAACATGTCGTGGAGTGGTGGTGCGGCGTGGGCCAGCTACCACTCGCTGGAGCAGACGCTCGACTCCATCGGCCGCAACTACCCCAGTGAGGTCGACGGGTACCGTCGCTACGTGAAGGCAGCGATGCCGGCGGTGCAGTTGGTGTTCGACGCGGCCAACGACCCGCCGAGCGTCCGGGGCCTCACCAGGAAGGTGCTCGCCAAGCGTGGGCGCGGCGTCGCCACGATGCTGCGCTGGAGCCGCCGCAGCGCGGCCGACGTGATGCGCGAGTTCTTCACCACCGACGCACTGCAGGGCCCCGGCATGCTGGTGGGGCCGATGGTGTGGGGCATCTCCCCCGAGTTCAAGGGCAGCGGCCTCGGAGCGCTCACCTACGCGCTGCGCCACGTCGGCCGTGTCGGCCGACCTGTCGGTGGCAGCGGCGAGGTGCCCCGCACGCTGCGCGCTTCGTTCGAGGCCGCAGGCGGCGTGGTGCGGGTGAGCACCCGGGTGGAGGCCATCACCTGCGAGGGCGACGGCGTGCGCGGCATCACCCTGGCCGACGGCACGGAGATCACGGCGCCGATCGTGGTCTCCGCCTGCAACCCCCACGACACGTTCCTCTCCTGGTTGCGCAACCCACCGTCGCAGGCTCACGCGATGGTGCAACGGTGGAAGGCGATCCCCCACGACGACGGCTACGAGTCGAAGCTCGACGCAGTGATGACGGCAGTGCCCCACCTGCGCGCAGCCCAGCAGGCCGGGCTGGATGGCGACCTCACCGCCACCTACGCAATCGCGCCCACCATCGCCGACATGCACCGCGGCTACGAGCTGATGGCTGCCGGCCGAGTGCTCGAGCGGCCGGGCCTCATCGCCAACGTGCCGTCGGTCGGCGACACCACCATCGCACCCGACGGGCGGCACGTCCTGAGCCTCGAGACGCTGTACACGCCGTACGGCCTGCCCGGGGGCTGGGCGTCGTCCACCGAACCAGCGCGGTGGCTCGACCTGTTCGCCGACCTGGCCGAGCCCGGCTTCAAGGACAGCCTGGTCGAGTGGCGAGCGATGACCCCCGATCGCTACGAGCGCGAGTTCCACCTGCCCCACGGGCACGCCACCTCGTTCGCCGGCGGCCCGCTGGCCGCGCTGCACAACAAGAACCCCGAGCTCACCCGCTACGAGACGCCGGTGAAGGGCCTCTACATCACCGGCGCCGCCACCTTCCCCGGTGCAGGCGTGTGGGGCGCCAGCGGCCGCAACGCGGCGATGACGGTGCTGCGCACACTGTGAGCCCAACCAGCCTCACGGCTTCTGGGCGTGATCCGTTCCAATTCGACGTCTGGGCGTGATCCGTCTCGGACAGTGAGACGGGATCCGACCAGAAGCCGGCCGCGACAGCCTCCGAGCGGGGTCGGCTCGACCCACCTGGGCCGAGCGTGAGGCGTCAGGCGTCCTTGACCGACCAGTCACGCCGCGCGACGGGCTCCTTGTCGCTCCAGGGGAAGTTGATCCACTGGTCGGTGTGCTTCCACACGTACTCGCACTTCACCACCGAGTGGCTCTTCTCGTACAGGCAGGCCGTGCGCACCTCGGCCACCTTGCCGGCGCAGAACTCCATCACGCTGCGCAGCGTGTGACCGGTATCGGCGACATCGTCGGCGATGAGGATGCGAGCATCGCTGACGTCGACGAAGTCGGGGGCAGGCGGCAGGATGCGGGGTACCTCCAGCCGTTCGTCGACGCCGGTGTAGAACTCGACGTTCATCGTGTAGACGTTCTTCACGCTGAGCGCATACCCCAGCGCACCTCCGATGAGCAGGCCGCCACGGGCGATCGACAGGATCATGTCGGGCTCGTAGTCGTCGGCTACCAGCTGAGCCAGCGCGCGCGAGGCCTCACCGAAGATCTCCCAGGACATGATTTCGCGTTCGTTCGACACGAGTTGCAACCTAACCCATCACGCCCACGGCAGCGAAGAGCACCCGGCAGTCACAGGCAGATGTCGGCGGGGCGCACCGGCACCCGCCACAGGTCCTTGCCCAATGCGTCGCGAATCGCGGCCACCACCGCCGGGGTGGACGAGATGGTGGGCGGTTCGCCGACGCCCTTCGCGCCCAGCGGGGCCATCGGGTCGGGCTCCTCGATCAGCGAGATGACGACATCGGGCATGTCGAGGAACGTGGGCAACAGGTAGTCGGTGAAGCTGGCGTTGCGCACATGACCGCCTTCCTGGATGATCTCCTCCATCACGGCCAGGCCGACGCCCTGAGCGATGCCGCCCTCGATCTGACCGACCACGCTGAGCGGGTTCAAGGCCCTGCCCACGTCTTGCGCTGTGGCGATCTGCACCACCTTCACCAGACCCAACTCGAGATCGACATCGACCACGGCTCGGTGCGCGACGAACGCGAACGCCGTGTGGCAGTTGCCCTGACCCATCTCGTCGAGGTCTTCCGTGGGGCGGTGGTGGTGCTCGAAGGTCTGCTCGATCACCACCCCGGCCGAGGCGAGGCCGACCGGCACGCGCAGCGTGCCACCGGTGTCGACCACATCGGAGCCGTCGATCGCCAACCGCAGCGGATCGACGCCGTGCGCAGTTCCGACACGCTCGAACAACCGCTCGCGCACAAGGCGACAGGCGCCGTCGACCGCTCCCCCACTCATCCAGGTCTGGCGCGAGGCCGACGTGGAACCCGCCGACCCGATGGTCGTGTCGATCGGCTCGAGGACGACCTCGTCGACGCCCAGGACGCTGCGTGCGATCTGGCCGGCGATGGTGACGAAGCCCTGACCGACTTCAGATGTCGCGAACTTGACGAACGCCACCCCGTCGGCCAACCGCACGCGCGCCGTGGAGTAGTCGTCGAAGGCTTCGCTGTACATCAGGTTCTTGATGGCGACTCCCCAGCCGATGCCGCGCCGCACGTGCCCCACGTCGGCCGTCAAGCCGCTGCCACCGGGCAGGCGCAACGGGTTGGCGTCGTGCCCACCCACCGGCTGATCGGGCAGCGGCAGCGCCGCCGTCTCCTGGATGCAACGGGCAACCGGCGCCACGTTCTGGATGACCTGGCCGGTGATGAGATGATCGCCGGTCTGCATCGCGTTGAGCAGTCGAATCGACACCGGGTCGGAGCCGACCGCTGCCGCCAGCCTGTCCATCTGGCCTTCGTGGGCGAAGCACGCCTGCACCACACCGAACCCACGCATCGCGCCGCACGGCGGGTTGTTGGTGCGCACCGCCCACCCGTCGACGGTGGCGTTGTCGCACTTGTACGGGCCCTGCGCGTGGGTGACGGCGTTGATGAGCACTGCCGACGACGTGCTGGCATAGGCCCCGCCGTCGAACACGAACCGGGCCTCGATGCGCCGGATGCGGCCGTCGAGCTCGGCATGGTGGCGCATCCAGATGGTGCACGGATGACGATGCACGTGCCCGAGGAAGCTCTCCTCCCTGCTGTACGCCATGCGTACCGGGCGCCCGGTGCGCAGGGCCAGCAAACAGGTGTGCACCTGCAAGCTGATGTCTTCGCGCGCCCCGAACGCTCCGCCCACACCGCCGAGCGTGAGGCGCACCTTGTGCGCCGGGAACCCGAGGCAGGCGGCGATCTGCTTCTGATCCTCGTGCAGCCACTGCGTCGCGACGAACAGCTCCACGCCGTCGCCACCGCTGTCGGGCACGGCGAGCGCAGCCTCCAGCCCGAGAAAGGCTTGGTCCTGCATGCCCAGGTGATAGGTGCCCTCGACCACCACCGGCCCGTCGATGGTCTGGTCGCCGCGCACGATGCGCTGGTGGCGCACGACGTTGCCGTCGGGGTGGATGGACGGGTGCGTACCGTCGACCGCACGCTGCGGGTCGACCAGTGGCGCCAGCAGCTCGTACTCGACGACGATGGCGGCAAGCGCACGGCGGCAGGTGTCGGGATGATCGGCGGCGACAGCAGCCACCGGCTCACCCACGTATCGCACGACATCCGAGGCGAACACGGGTTGATCGCTGCTGATGAGGCCGTAGGTGGCCTTGCCGGGCACGTCGGCGGCCGTGACGACGGCCTCGACCCCGGGAATCCTCCAGGCACCCGACACGTCGATGCCGGTGATGCGCGCGTGCGGATGCGGCGAGCGCAGGGTGGCCCCCCACAAGAAGCCATCGGCGGTGAGGTCGCTCGAGAACGCGAAGGTGCCCTGCACCTTCGCCACACCATCGGGCCGCGACGCTGTCGCCGAGGCGGCCACCGACGTCGCGACGAGTTGCCGAGTCGGTCATGGCGCCACCTGCGAGCGGCGAGCGACTGCAACCCGCTGCACGGCGTCGATGATGCGGCCGTAGCCGGTGCAGCGGCAGATGTTGCCCGACAGCTCCTCGCGTATCTCCATCTCGGTGGGCTCGGGAGAACGCTCGAGCAGCGAGTGCGTGGCCATGATGAGGCCAGGGGTGCAGAACCCGCACTGCACCGCCCCGGCATCGACGAACGCCTGCTGCACATCGCTGGGCGAACCCACGGGGGCGACCCCTTCGATGGTGACGATCTGCTGCCCTTGCGCGGCCGCGGCGAGCACGAGGCAGCTGCACACCAGCGCGCCATCGACCAGCACGCTGCACGAGCCGCACTCGCCCTGCTCGCATGCACCCTTGCTGCCCATCAGCCCCAGCCGCTCGCGCAGCACGAACAGCAGGCTCTCGCCCAGCCACGCGTCGCGCACGTCGCGACCCTGGCCGTTGACGTGCAGCACGTACGCCTGGTTGCTGCCGAGGTCGGTACCCGCTGGATCACTCATTCGGAAACGCCCTTCGCAGCAGTCGGCCCGCCAGCACGCCAACGGCGTGGCGGCGATAGGCGGCGGTGGATCGATGATCGTCGATGGGTCGGGCCTCGTCGCGGGCGAGTTCAACGAAGCGCTGCAGCGCTTCGGCAGCGACACGCCGGTGCTCGAAGTCGACATGCTCGCGAGCGAAGCGCTCTGCATCGGGGCACCGCAGCACAGTGGGGCCGACGGACCCGAGCGCCAGGCGCACCGACTCTGTGACCGTGTCGGTGACCAGCGCGACGCTGGCCACCGCGATCACCATCGCGTTGCGCACACCCACCTTGCTGTAGCCCTGCCAACCGCCGAGCACCGGCACGGTGACACCCGTGATCAGTTCGCCCGGCAGGCGGGCGGTTCGCTTGGGCGCCACCATGAACTCGGCGAGCGGCAGGTCGCGTGCGCCGGCGGCCGATGCGAGGTGCACCGTGGCATCGAGCGCCGCCAGCACGGGCAGCCCATCGCCGGCCGGCGAGCAAGTACCGAGGTTGCCGCCGATGGTTGCAGCATGGCGGATCTGTGGCGACCCCACCGTGCGCGCTGCCTGCGCCAGCGCCGGTACCCACGAGGCGATCGGCTCGTCGGCGATCTCCGCGTAGGTGACGCCCGCGCCGATGTGCAGCACGCCGGCCACCGGATCGTGGTGCCAGGTGCGCAGCTCGGCGACCCGCGCAAGCGCGACGACCTCCGACACCTGACGATGACCGCCGTTGAGCTCGACCATCAGGTCGGTGCCGCCGGCCAGCAGCGTCGCGTGCGGCGAACGCGCGAGCGCCTGGAGGGCATCGTTCAACGAGGCAGGGACGATCACTGACATGGTGCTGCGACGTTACATTTCGTCAGCGCCGAAGCACGGCTTCACTCGACGACCAGTCCGTCGATGCCGTCCTCCGGCGGCGGCATCTTCGGGTCGAGCTTCTCCAGATGGTGCAGCAGGATCTTCGCCACTGCCAGGTTGCGCACCCAGTTGCGGTCCGCGGGCACCACGTACCACGGCGCAGCAGCGGTGCTGGTGCGACCGATGGCCTCCTGGTACGCCTGCTGGTACTTCGCCCACAGCTTGCGGTCGTCGAGGTCGCCGAGGCGGAACTTCCACCGCTTCTCGGGATCGTCGACACGTTCCTGCAGCCGCTTGCGCTGTTCGTCCTTGGAGACGTTGAGGAAGCACTTGACCACCGTGGTGCCTTCGTCGGCGAGCAACTGCTCGAACCCGCGAATGTGCTCGTACCGCTTCGACCACACCGCGCGCGGCGCGAAGTTCTTCACCCGCACCACCAACACGTCTTCGTAGTGGCTGCGGTTGAAGATGCCGATGAGGCCCTTGGCCGGCACCTCGGCGTGCACCCGCCACAGGTAGTCGTGCTGCGCCTCGGGCCCGCCGGGCACGCCGAAGCTGGAGACCCGGAAGCCGGCCGGGTTGAGGCCCGACAGCATGTTGCGAATGGTGCCGTCCTTGCCGGCCGCGTCCATGGCCTGCAGCACCAGCACCACGCTGCGCTGCTTCTCGGCGAAGAGGCGCTGCTGCAGCACATCGAGCCGCAGCTTCACGCGCCCCAGCTCGCGCGCCGCCGACTCCTTGTGCCAACCGAGCGTGGCATCGGTGGAGTGGTCGCGCAGCTCGAACTGCTTGTGATGGTTGACGCGCAGCGGCGCGATCGGGTCGGAGGCCATGCGGCCGACGCTACTTCACCGAGTCGCCGGTTCGTATGGGCAGTGGCGACAACCGCTCTCGCAGCAGTAGCCGCGATCAGCCAGGAAGCGTGCCGTGAACACCGTGTTGCCGGTGACCGGATCGCGGTATGCCGGCACTCCCGCGGCCACCGCGGCGGCGTGCCGGGCCATGCCATCGTCGAAGCTGCGGTGGCGAGGCGAGTAGCGACGAGGCAACGGCAACGTCAGGTGGTGCTCTCGTAGCGCTCGCACCTCATGACCGTACCTCCGTGTTGACCGCGGCCTTCTCGTTGTGGCTAAGGTGCCTCTCACCGAGGTGTGATGGGGGTCATACCGGCTCCCCAGCGACGCCTCGGCCATGAGTACTCGCTCACACACGAAATGGGGGAAGAGGATGAGTCACTTGAACGCACCGTCACGGCGCAAGCCGGGCAGGCTGCTGGCCGCCTTGGTCATCAGTGCAGGTCTTATCGGGGTCGCTTGCGGCAGCGACGACACCAGCAGCAAGACAACCGACGCCACGTCGCCGGCGTCCGAGACCACGGGTCCCGGCACCGACGAGACCACACCGGTCGTCGAAACGACCGCTGCACCGCCGACCACGGCCGCCGGCGAAGTTCCGGTTCCCGGTGGCAAGGTGGTCATGGGCATCGAGGCCGACACCTCCAGCCCGTGGCGCCCGTCGGAGATGGTGTGCGCGATCGCGTGCTACCAGGTCATCCGCAACATCTACGACTCGTTGGCCATGGCCAACGACGCAGGCTCATGGAGCCCGTACCTCGCTGAGGCCATCACCCCCAACGACGACTACACGGTGTGGTCCATCACCGCCCGCGAAGGCGTCACGTTCCACGACGGCACGCCGTTCGACGGCGCCGCCATCGTCGAGAACATCTCTCGCGCCAAGGCGGGCATCCTCACCGGTAATGCACTGCGCCCCGTCGAAACCATCGAAGTCGACGCAGCCGACCCGATGACCGCAGTGCTCACCATGAACACCTCGTGGGCGGCCTTCCCGTTCACGCTGGCCGGTCAGGCCGGCATGCAGGCATCGCCCACGTGGCTCGCCGCCAGCGACACCGACGACACCTTGAAGTCGCAGCCAGTCGGCACCGGCCCGTTCGTGTACGCCGACTACCGGCCCGGCGAAGTGTTCTCGATGACCAAGAACCCCGACTACTGGAACGCACCGTACCCGTACCTCGACGCCATCGAGTTCCGGCCCATCGCCGACGGCCTCAACCGCCGCGACGCGTTGAAGAGCGGCACCGTCGACCTCATCCACACCACCAACGCAGAGTCCATCCTCGAGTTCCGCGACAACCCCGATGAGTACCCGATGGTCGAGATCAGCAACAACGCCGAGACCGCCTACACCCTCCTGCACGTGACGCAGGAGGGTTCGCCGCTCACCGACGTCCGCATCCGCTGCGCACTTGCCTGGGCGACCGACGAGCAGTTGCTCATCGACACCATCGGTGGCGGCCTCAACCAGATCGCGTACGGCCCGTTCTCGCCCACGCAGGTGGGCTACCTCGAGTCGACGGGCTTCCCGGAGGCACAGGACATGGCCAAGGCGCAGGAGCTGATCGCGGAGTACAAGGCCGAGTTCCCCGGCCCGCTGTCGCTGTCGCTGGCAACCACCACCGACCAGACCAACCTCACGATCGCTCAGCAGCAGCAGCAGTGGTGGACCGAAGCCGGCATCGACGAGGTCACCATCGACCAGATCGACCAGGCCAACTACATCGTCACCGCTCTGTTCGGCAACTTCCAGGTCTTCCAGTGGCGCAACCACGGTGGCTTCGACCTCGACCAGCAGTACATCTGGTGGCACTCGAAGGCGGCACCGCCCGTCGGCGAACTGGCACTGAACTTCGGCCGCATCCGCGACCCGCAGCTCGATGCGCTGCTCGACGAGAACCGCGCCAGCACCGACCCTGCACGCAAGAAGGAGATCGCCGAGGAGGTCAACCGGTTGTTCGGCACTCAGTGCTACGACATCTGGGGCAGCTACAGCATCTGGGGCATCGCCAGCAAGCCGTCGGTGCACGGGCTCAGCCTGATCCCGTTGCCCGATGGCACCAACGCACCCTTCGGTGCCGGCATCTCCGGCACGTTCTACCCGATGACCCTCTGGGTCGAGCAGTAATCATCCACACCCGTCAGTAGGAGAAGAAGGGACCACCACCACCGATGCGATATGTGCTTCGCAAACTCGCGCAAACCGTATTCGTCGTGGTGGTGGTCACCTTCCTCACCTCGATCGCCCTCCGCTTCCTCCCGGGTGGCACCGATGTCATCGTCGCTCTCAAGACGGGGCCCGGCGCCAGCCCGGAACAGGCACAGGCAGTCCTCAAAGAGCTCGGGCTCGACCAGCCGTGGTACACGCAGTACTTCACCTGGATGAAGAACTTCCTCACCGGCGATTGGGGCACCACCTTCCAGACCAACCAGTCCATCGCCACCGAGGTGAAGCGGGCGCTGCCGGTGTCGTTGTACCTGATGATCTACGGCCAGATCCTGGCGCTGTCGCTCGCCGTGCCCACCGCTGTGTGGTCGGCGTACAAGCAGAACTCCCGCTTCGACAGGGCCTCCAGCACGTCGGCGTTCGCCATGCTCAGCATGCCCAACTTCGTCGTCGCCCCCATCCTCATCCTGTTCTTCAGCGTCAACAACAAGTGGTTCCCGTATCCCTCGATCTACACGGGTCTGTTCGACGATCCGGTGGCTCACTTCAAGGCATTCGTGCTGCCCACGCTCACCATCTCCATTCCGCTGTACGCCGGCTACATGCGTGTGCTGCGCTCCGACATGATCGGCACGCTGCAGAACGACTTCATCACCACTGCTCGGGCGAAGGGCGTCGGCACAGGGCAACTGCTGTTCAAGCACGCACTGCGCCCGTCGCTGTTCTCCATCGTCACCTCAGCCGCCGTCAACATCGGGGCGCTGATGGGCGGCGTGGTCATCGTCGAGCAGTTCTTCCTGCTCAACGGCATGGGCCGGCTGACAGTGGAGAGCATCTTCCGTCGCGAGTACCCCACCGTGCAGTACACGGTGGTCATCCTCGCCCTCATCTATGTCTTCATCAACTTCTTCGTCGACCTCGCGTACGCCTGGATCGACCCGAGAGTCCGTGCCAACCGGGCACTGGGGTAACGCCATGACCGACATCGATGTCATCACCGACGAGCACGCTCCCGTCGTACCCGTCGTCAGCGACGCACCCGTCAAGCAACTGAAGGTGAAGCGCCGCGGGCGCGTCACCAAGTGGCTGGCCATCGGCTGGTTGGTGTTCATCACCGTCAGCGCCATCGGGGCCAACTCGCTGCCCTACATCCCTCACTCGTGCGCACCCAACGAGAAGCTGTGCAGCACCGCCGTCAAGGGCGACCTGCGCATGAGCCAGTTGCCCCCGAAGTGGGCCTGGTTCGCCGACGCCCCCAAGCCGGTGAAGGGCAGCCCCGAACGAGCCGGCCTGATGGGCACCGACAAGAACGGGTTCGATCTGTTCAGTCGGGCCATGCTCGGCGCCCGCAACTCGCTCATCATCGCCGGCCTGGCCATCACCTTCGGCCTCGCCATCGGCACCTTCCTGGGCATGGTGGCCGGCTACTTCAGGGGCTGGGTCGACACCGTGATCGAGAACATCTCCAACGTCTTGCTCGCCTTCCCAGCGTTGCTGTTGGCCATCTTCTTGGTCACCTTCTTCAACGACCCCAACACCACCGGTGGGGCCAGCACGCGACCACTCTGGCCCATCATCCTGGCGTTGGTCATACTCTCGATACCACCGCTCACGCGCTCGTGCGGGCCAACACCATCGCCTACGCCCAGCGCGACTTCGTGGTCGCCGCTCGCAGCCTTGGCGCGAAGGGCAGTCGCATCCTGTTCAAGGAGATCCTGCCCAACATCGTGCCCACGCTCATCTCGTTCGCACTCACCGGTCTTGCGCTGCTCATCGTCGCCGAGGGTGGTCTGGCGTTCCTGGGCCTTTCGGTGGAGGCGCCGGTGCCCACGTGGGGCGCGATGATCGCCGCCGGCTCCGAGCCGTTGCGCAACGGCGCATGGTGGATCTCGCTGATGCCCGCCTTCGTGATGTTCCTCACCGTGCTCTCCATCAACCTGCTCGGCGACGTGCTCGCACAGCGCTTCAACTCTCGGGAGGCCATCGGATGAGCCCGCAAACGCAGGCATCCTCCCGCCAGGTCGACGGGCCGCTGCTCAAGGTCACCGACCTGCGTACGGCGTTTCGCACGGATCGCGGCCTGGTCAAGTCCGTCGACGGCGTCAGCTTCACACTCGACCGCGGCAAGTCGTTGGGCATCGTCGGCGAGTCGGGCTCGGGCAAGACCGTGCTGTCGCGCTCCATCATGGGCTTGCTGCCCAAGCGCAACACCGAGCGGTCGGGCTCGGTGGTGTTCGAAGGCCAGGAGATCATCAACCTCTCGTTGAGCGAACGCCGCAAGGTGTGGGGCAAGGAGATGTCGATGATCTTCCAAGATCCGATGACCTCGCTCAACCCTGTCATGCGCGTGGGCAAACAGCTCGGCGAGGGGCTCAAGATCCACCTCGGGATGAGCAAGGCCGACGCTCGCGCAACCGCGTTGCGGCTGCTGCAGGACGTGCGCATTCCCGAGCCGGAAAAGCGGCTCGACCAGTACGCGTTCGAACTCAGCGGCGGCATGCGCCAGCGCATCATGATCGCGCTCGCCATGTCGTGCGGCCCCACGCTGCTGTTCGCCGACGAGCCCACCACCGCGCTCGACGTCACGGTGCAGGCGCAGATCCTCGACCTCATCGGCGAGCAACGCCGCGACCGCAACATGTCGGTCATCCTCGTCACCCACGACCTCGGTGTGGTGGCCGGTCACACCGATGAGATCGCGGTGATGTACGGCGGCAAGCTGGTGGAGAAGGCGCCCACCCGGGTGCTGTTCTCCAGCATGAAGATGCCCTACACCGAGGCGCTGCTGAACAGCATCCCCAAGATCGAAGACCCCAGCCACACTCGGCTGCACGTCATCCCCGGTCGCCCACCGGATCTGGTGAACCCGCCCAAGGGTTGCCGGTTCTCACCGCGCTGCGCGTTCGTACAGGATCGCTGCCGAGAGGAAGAGCCCCCGTTGATGTCCGCCGAGCACCCCGAGCACGTGTACGCCTGCTGGTACCCCGTGGGTTCGCCGGTGCATCGTGAGCGCACCGCACAACTGGCAGCCGAGAAGGTAGGGGCACTCTGATGGCCGGTAGCGGCAAGGCGCACCTGCGCACCACCGGCGACGTGCTGCTGCGCGTGGAAGACCTGGTGATGGAGTTCCCCGTCGGTCGCACCGGCTTGAAGGTGCATGCCGTCAGCGGCATCAGCTTCGACGTGCTGCGCGGCGAAACTCTCGGCGTGGTGGGCGAGAGTGGGTGTGGCAAGAGCACCACCGGCAAGGCGCTGATGATGCTGCCGCGGCCCACCAGCGGCTCGGTCGAGTTCGAGGGCAAGGAGCTCACCTCGCTGCCCGCCGACGAGATGCGGTCGGCCCGCACTCGCATGCAGATGATCTTCCAGGACCCCATCTCGTCGCTCAACCCGCGACGCAAGGTGCGCGACATCGTGCGAGCCATTGGTCATCTGGAAGCGCGGCACCAGTGCCGAGCAGTTGAAGAAGGTCGATGCACTGCTCGAGGAGGTCGGCATCGACCCTCAGCGCGCGGCCGAGAGCCAGGCGCATCAATTCTCCGGCGGCCAGTGCCAGCGCATCTCGATCGCCCGTTCGTTGGTGCTCGACCCCACTCTCATCATCTGCGACGAGCCGGTGAGCGCGCTCGACGTGAGCGTGCAGGCCCAGGTGCTGAACCTGCTGGAAGACCTGAAGGCGAAGCACGGCCTGACCCTCGTCTTCATCGCGCACGACCTTGCCGTGGTGAAGAACATCAGCGACCGCATCCAGGTGATGTACCTGGGCAAGATCTGCGAAGTGGCGCCGTCCAACTCGCTGTACGACTCGCCGGCGCACCACTACACCAAGGTGCTCATCGACTCGATCCCGGTGCCCGACCCCGAGATCGCCATCGGCCAGGTGGCCATCGAAGGCGAACCTCCTTCGCCGGTGCTGCCCCCGCCCGGATGCCGGTTCAACCCACGCTGCGCGGCGGCCGACGACCGGTGCCGCACCGAGGAACCGCAGCTGCGCGAGGTGGGCGATGCGGGTGGGGGCCACTACGTGGCATGCCATCACCCGCTCATCGGCGGCGAGGCACCGCTGGTCGTTCGGCTCCCCGCCCGCTGAGGCGGCAGCACACCACCGTCGGCGGCACGAAACCGCCTCAGCTGTTCGTGTAGCGCGGCGGGCGCCGTTCGGCGAAGGCGGCAAGTGCTTCGCGATGGTCGGCCGTGGCGCTGGCCATGATCTGCTGCCGGTTCTCCATGTCGATCGCGTTCTGCAGCGCGGGACTCTCCAGCGCTCCCCACATGCCCTCCTTGGTGAGGGCCACCCCGAACGGGCTGTTGCGCATGATCTCGTGCGCCTTGGCGATGGCCGCATCGAGCAGTGCATCGTCGTCGAGCAGGTCGACCACCAGCCCGATGCGGTAGGCCTCGTCGGCGTCGAACACGCGGCCGGTGAGCATCAGCTCCTGCGCCCGCGCAGCACCCACCAGGCGCGGCAGCAGCCAACTGGTGCCGATGTCGCACGCCGACAACCCGATGCGGATGAACGCGGCGTTGAACTTCGCCGAGCGGGCAGCCAGGCGGATGTCGGAGCCCAGCACCAGTGCGAACCCGCCGCCGGCCGCGGGGCCGTTGACGGCAGCGATGACCGGCTGCGGCAGGGACCGCAGCGCGGGGATGAGCGAGGCGATGTGCCGCTGCACTGCGAACCCGGCCTGCGTGCGGCCGAGGTGCTCGGTGTGCGGCGCCGTGCCGTAGCCACGCAGGTCGAGCCCGGCGCAGAACCCGCGCCCGGCGCCGGTGAGGACCACCACCCGCACCTCGGGATCGACCGCGACCTGCCGCAGGTGCTCGTGCAGCGACTGCACCAGCTCGCCGGTCATCGAGTTCAGCGACGAGGGCCGATTGAGTGTGAGGAGAGCGACGCCCTCGGCGGGTGCGGTGCGTTCGACGACGGACATGCCCCATGCTGTCCGATTCATCGTCACACCGACGAGTTACGCTCGCCACGTGGCACCCACCCCGCTCGCTGCTCCGCACAGGGGCTCGTTGCGGGGGGTGCTGTCCGTGTACCGCTTCGGTGGCGGCGACCGCACGACGCGGCTCACGCACGGTGAGTTCTGGCGCGCCACGTACACCCCTGATGGCGCCGGCACGCTGCACCTCGACTGGCGCAGCGGGTCGGTGCAGGCAGTCGCCTACGGGCCTGGGGCCGCTTGGTTGCTGGCGCAGGTGCCGGCGCTCACGGGTCGGCTCGACCCAGGCCACGTGTTCGCCGGTGCTCACCCGCAGATCCTCGCTGCACAGCGCGACCACCCCGACGTGCGCTTCGGTGCCAGCGGCACGCTCTATCACGAGCTGATCCCGGTCATCCTCGGCCAGCGGATCACCGCCGGCGAGGCCACCCGCCAGTGGCATCAGCTCGTGTACCGCCTGGGTGCGGCGGCCCCTGGCCCACGAACCGACCTCCGGCTGCCGCCGTGCCCCGGCGATCTGGCCACACGCCCCTCGTGGTGGTACCACCCACTGGGCATCGAAGCCAAGCGCGCCGATGCGCTGCGTCATGTCGCTCGCCACGCTCACCACCTCCACGAGTGGGCCGCGCTGGGCCCGGCGATCGCCGGGCAACGCCTTGCGCTCATTCCGGGTGTGGGTCAGTGGACGGTGGGGTCCGTGCTGGCGACCGCGATGGGCGATCCGGATGCACTGGCGGTGGGCGACTACCACTTGAAGAACGTGGTGGTGCATGCGCTCACCGGGCGCGCACGAGGCACCGACGAGCAGATGCTGCAGCTGCTCGCACCGTACGCCGGCCAACGCGGCCGGGCGGTACGCCTGCTGCAACTGGCCGGCCACCGAGCACCGAAGTTCGGGCCCCGCCAGCGGGTGCTGCCGACGAACCGTTGGTAACCGGTCCCGGGTGTTAGCGTCGCTTCGTTTCGACGCCGCATGAACAGTTTCGACGCCGCGGAACCCTTCGACGCAGCATGAACGACAGATGACCACCACCACCACCGACCTTCCCACGTTCGACCCTGTGACCGACACCGCTGCGTGGCGTGGCGTGTTGCGCAAGGTCGGGCTCGTCTACCTGTTCTCACGTCTGTGCGTGTCGATCGGCGCCGCGATCGTGGCCGCCGAACTGCGCGCCGACGCCAACCTCGTCACCTCCGATTTCCCGAACAGCCCGTTCGCCGACCCGCACTACGCGAGCAAGCCGATTCCCGGCAGCGCCATCCGCCCGATGCTGAATGTGCTCACCTCCTGGGACGGCATCTGGTACCTGCGCATCGTTCGCTTCGGGTACCCGCACACCGTTCGCCCCAACATCACCTACGGCATGAGCGACGCTCGCGCGGCCTTCTTCCCGGCGTATCCGATGCTCGTTCGGCTGGTCGATCGCATCCTGCCCGGTGGCGACACCATCGCCGCACTCTTCACCAACTTCGTGCTCGGTGCCGC
>JADKGZ010000025.1 GCA_016722025.1 Acidimicrobiaceae bacterium | reverse complement strand
CCAACCTCACGATCGAAGTGGAGATGGTGCAGGAGCGGCCCGTCGACGCGTTGATCAACGCCGCTGCCGCGCGCAACGCCGAAGCCATCGCTGTCGGCCATGGCGGCAGTGGCCCACTGAAGGCGGCGCTGCTGGGCAGCATCACCTACGAGATCGTGCACCGCGCCCCATTCCCGTGCTCGTCGTCCCCAACGACGAGGCCGACACCGAGTAGCCGAGCCGACATCGAGCGGCCGGGTTCGAGCAGTCACTTGCTCGGCTCCGGTGTGGCCGACGCGACGCGACGTCAGCCAGGCATGCGGCCCCAGAGCAGGATTCTTCGGAACGGGAAGAAGCAGGGGGTGTGGTCGCCGATCGCGGCGAGCAGCGCCGTCTCGTAGTCGGCCAGGAACTGCTCGAACAGCAGGGGCGACAATTGCTTCTGGAACCGGGTGAGCGTGGTGCCGCGGACCCACTGCACCACCTCACGGCTGTTCGCCAGCACGTGCGGGTAGACCTGCAACCGAACATGCTGCTGTTCGCAGCCGAGGTCGAAGAGCAGCTGGGCGTACTGCTCGGGTTCGAGCACGTGCTCGGCGACCGGGTCGGCCGGGGGCGTGCCGCCCAGCGCCGACAGGTACGGCTCCGTGTGCGCCAGCGCGTCGGCCACCGTGTGCGACGGCATGTATGCGTTGGCCGGCACCTGCACCGCGATCTGGCCGCCGGGCGCCAGCGCCGCGATCCACTGCGAAGCACCGCTGCGTGATTGGGAATCCACTGCAGGCTGGCGCTGGCGAGCACCAGATCGACATCGCCGGCCGACGTCCAGCTGCCGATGTCGCGCTCGTCGAACTGCACGCGGGCATCGGCGTGTTCGTGCGCGGCTGCCAGCATCGCCGGCGAGTTGTCGAGCCCGAGCATTCGCTCGACGTCGAGCGCACGAGCCGCAAGAGCGGTCAGCTCACCGGGGCCGCAGCCGAGATCGACCGCCGAGCGGATCGGCCCCGGCCCGACCAGCGCGAGCAGATCGTGGAACGGCTGGGCACGCTCGGAAGCGAACTTGCGGTACTGCTCGGGGTTCCAGTCAGCCATCGTCATGACTTGTATTCTACTTGTATGCACCTGCTGCTGTCGAGGCCGAAAACGGCACGAGCCGGGTCTCGCGACCCGGCTCGTGTCGTTGCCCGGGTCGCTGGCGAGGGCGCCGTGCGGTTGCCCGCTCAAGGACGAGGCTCGCTCCGGCGATCGTCCCGACGTACAACGGCCACTGGCGGCGACCGGCTGCCGCTTGTCCTCGTCGGTGAGCTCGAACGCGGTGAACTCGCCGGTGTCGGCCCAGTCCTCGAACTGGATGACGTTCATCTCCTCGAAGCGGCGGCGCAGCCACTTGTCGTTGCGGTCGAGCAGGCCCAGCTTCTTGCAGTTCGGGACGATCTTGCTGAACAGCATGCTCTGGAACACCGCACGCGTGGGGTCGGCCAGCACCAGCGGGATGACCTCGCGCACGTTGACGCCCATGCGCTCCCACACCTCCTGCTGCATGAAGCGGTCGCGCATGCGCACGGCGGCCTCGAACGCGAACTCCTGACGCTCCTTCATCTCGGCGTCGGTCATCTCGTCGTAGCACTCCTTCAGGCTGAGCACACCGAAGGCCACGTGGCGGGCCTCGTCGCTCATCACGTAGCGCAGCAGCTTCTTCAGCAGCGGCTCGTTGGTGAACTGGTGCATGAAGCCGAACGCGGCAAGGGCGAGGCCCTCGACCATCACCTGCATGCCCAGGTAGGTCATGTCCCAGCGGCTGTCGTTGACGATGTCGTCGAGCAGCATGCGCAGGTGCGCGTTCACCTGGTACTCGCCACCCAGCTTCTCCTCCAGGTAGCGGGCGAACACCTCGACGTGACGGGCTTCGTCGACCACCTGCGTGCTGGCGTACAGCTTCGCGTCGTACCACGGCACGGTCTCGACGATCTTGGCGGTGCAGATGAGCGCGCCCTGCTCGCCGTGCATGAACTGGCTGAGGCTCCAGTTGCGGCTCTCGATGCCGAACTCGAGCCACTCCTTGTCGCCCCACTTCTCCACCGGTGTGCCGATGTAGACGCTGGCGTCGACCCCGGTACCGATCAGTTCCTGGTCTTCGATGACCGACTTCTCCACATCGACGTCGATGGACCAGTCGAGGTCCGTGCTCGCGTTCCACTGGCCGGTCTTGGCCTTCTCGTACAGCTTGCGCAAGGCGGGGCGCTGCATCGAGTAGTCCCACGTGAAGATGGTGTCGGCGTTGTTCTTGACGACGTGCTCGATCTCGTTCGGGTCGACCAGCGGGACCGAAAGGATGGCGTCGATGTCGTTGATCTCGGCGCGGCCGATGATGGTCTCGTTGTCGTTGTGGGTGACAGTCATGGTGAGTCGGCTCCTGGGAGTGAAGGAAAGGTGGCTAGGTGAGTGAGGAAGGCCGGCAGGATGAAGGTGTTGATGAACGGCCGGGCCGAGTCGGCATCGCCGAGATCGACGTGATCGGATGGGGCGAGGAAGTAGCTGATGACCAACCGCGAGAGCAGCTCGACGAGCCGCGCCGCTCCGGCAGGACGGGTCGACCAAGGCGAGGAAGATGGTTGCCACTCGCATGATGCGCGGCAGCCCCTCCACTGTCAGCTGGCTCAGCGTGTCGCCCGGAGCACTGGCCAGCATCAGCGCCAGCGACTGGTCGTCGCGCAGCTCGTGCGTGGCGGCGACCACGGTGCGCACAGCAGGTCCTCCAGGTCGAGCGCGCCGTCGACGTGCGGTGAGGGTGAAGAAGTCTTCCAGCTCACGCACGCGCAGCGCTTCGAACAGCACGTCCTTCCCACCGGGGAACAGCCGGTAGAGCGTCGCTCGCGACACGCCGGCATCGTTGGCGATGTCGTCGATGGTGACCTTGTCGATGCCCCAACGCTCGCAGCACGCCTTGGCCGCATCGAGGACGCGCGTCTCAACGGTGGTGGAGGCGCATGGGTTGAGACACTAAGACGCTTTGCGTCTCACCGTCAAGGCATTCCGCTTCACCCAGGCGTTACACACAGTCTGTCGGGCGCTGACCTGCGGCGGTGAGTTCGGAGTTCTGGCACAAACCTGGGGAGCGGGTGCTCGGGCGGTGATTGTTGATCGTTCCGGTCAGCAATCGACCCCGGCTGCTAGCCTTTCGGCACCAGTGTGAACAACTGCATAGGAACGAAGGAGTTCCCCCATGAAACGACAGATCCTCGCCGTCGCCGCGATGGCCGCCGTGTTGCTCGCCGCCTGCGGCGACGACTCCACCAGCAGCAGCGACACGGCTGCGGCCCCCACCACCGAGGCTGCCACCGAGACCACGGCGGCTGCCACCGACACCACCGAGCCGGCTGCCGCCGATGCAGCGGCGTGCGCCGAGGGCAAGACGCTGGAGGCCGGCGTGCTCACCATCGCCACCGGCGACCCGGCCTTCCCGCCCTACGTGCTCGACGATGCGCCCGAATCGGGGCAGGGCTTCGAGAGCGCGGTGGCGTTGGCCGTCGCCAAGGAGCTCGGCTTCGAAGGCGACGCCGTGCAGTGGGTGCACGTCGTTCGACACGGCTGTCGCCGGCAGTGACAACACCTTCGACTTCAACCTGCAGCAGTTCACCATCAACGACGAGCGCAAGCAGGTCGTGTCGTTCAGCCAGCCGTACTACGTCGCCAACCAGGCCGTGCTCGGTTACGCCGACGGCCCCGGCAAGGGCGTCACCAAGCTCAGCGACTTGAAGAGCCTCGGCTTGGGGCCGCCGCCGGCACCACCAGCCTGCAGTTCATCCTCGACGTCATCCAGCCCGACGCCGAGCCGTTCGCGTTCAACAGCAACGCCGACGCCAAGACCGCACTCGACAACCAGCAGATCGACGCGATCATCACCGACCTGCCCACCGGCCTCTACATCTCCGCCGTGGAGATCGAGGGCACCAAGGTGTTCGGTCAGTTCCCCATCGATGCCGGTGGCGCGGGCGACCAGTGGGGCCTGCTGCTCACCAAGGACAACCCGCTCACCGAGTGCACCGACCTGGCCCTTGCCAACCTCGCCACCTCCGGTGAGCTGGCGGCGATCACCGACGAGTGGATGGGCCAGTGGACCGAGGCCCCGACCCTCTCCAAGGACTGACCGCTGAAGGGCTGATGCTCTGCACGCGACTCACCTTCTAGAGTCGGCAGCAACACCCGCAACCCGGCACTTTTCCCTCTGCGCGCCTTCGCGGCCGTGTACACCGATTTCTTCCGCGGCGTTCCCATCATCCTCACCATCTACCTCGTCGGCTTCGGCATCCCGAAGCTCGGTCTCCTGCATGGCGAGTTCCACATCCTGTGGTTCGGCGGCAACTGGAACTCGCCGTACCTGTGGGGGCCGATCGCGCTGGTGCTGGCGTACTCCGCCTACGTGGCCGAGGTGTTCCGCTCAGGCATCGACGGCGTGCACGAGAGCCAGCGCGCCGGCGCCCGCTCGCTGGGCCTGTCCCACAGCCAGACCATGCGGCACGTCGTCATCCCACAGGCTGCCCGCCGGGTGGTGCCGCCACTGATGAACGACTTCCTGTCGCTGCAGAAGGACGTAGCTCTGCTCAGCGTGCTGGGCATCATCGAAGTGTTCCGACGCGCCACCTCGATCAAGGACCTCACCGGCAACTTCACGCCGCTGGTGGCCGCGGCAGTGATCTTCCTCGCACTCACCATTCCCGAGACTCGTCTGGTCGACTGGTACGCGAACCGGCAGCGCAAACGCACGGGCGGGTCGGTGATCGTATGAGCGGTGATGCAGCGACCACCGCAGCGACAACGGCGCATCGAGCGACCAAGATCGACATCCGCAACGTGCGCAAGTCGTTCGGTAGCAAGGCATCGGGCAGCAAGCTGGTGCTCGACGACGTGTCACTGCGGGTAGGTGAACACGAGGTGGTCTGTCTCATCGGTGCCAGCGGCTCGGGCAAGAGCACGCTGCTGCGCTGCATCAACCTGCTCGAGCCGATCGACGACGGCGCCATCCTGCTCGCCGATGCCAACGGGCTGATGGTCGACATCAGCGAACCCGGCCTCGACCCCGACCCCGTGCGCCGGCGCATCGGCATGGTGTTCCAGAGCTACAACCTGTTCCCGCACATGAGCGTGCTGCACAACATCACCCTCGGCCCCACCAAGGTGCTGCGGCAGCCCAAGGCAGCGGCGTCCGAACGGGCGCGGGAACTGCTCGAGCGGTTCGGGCTGGCCGACAAGGCCGATGCCTACCCCGACCAGCTGTCGGGTGGCCAGCAGCAGCGCGTCGCGATCGTGCGCGCGCTGGCGATGCAGCCGGAACTGATGCTGCTCGATGAGGTCACCGCAGCGCTCGACCCGGTGCTGGTGGGCGAGGTGCTCAACGTCATCCGCGACATGCGCGGCCAGGGGATGACGATGATCCTGGCCACGCACGAGATGGGCTTCGCGCGCGAGATCAGTGACCTGGTGTGCTTTTTGAAGGACGGCGTGATCCTCGAGGCCGCTCCCCCGGCCAAGCTGTTCACTGCACCCGACCACCCAGAGACCGCTCAGTTCCTCCAGCGAGCCATCGCCAGCGGTCGGCGGTAGCCACACACCACCCGCGCCTCAACCGGTGGCCCGGCCGCTGGCGACACCGCACACCACTTCCCGGTGCAGGCACAGTTGCACTTCGCTGGCGAGCTTGGCTTGATCCCAGCCGTTCATGAAGTCGGCATGGCCCGTGGTGACCGCACCGCTCGCCAGCAGCAAGCCGTCGGTGCTGCCCCACACCGGATACTCCACGCTGAACTGCAGCTGCGTGATCGCAACCGGGAAGCCTGGTGGGCACGCACCTCGTGAGCTGTAGGCGACGTGAGCGTGGTGGTCGTCGCTGTCGAGGTTCTCGCCATCCCAGCAATCGGGAAACGTGACGAGCAAGCGCAGGTTGCGCCCTCGCGCGCACTCGGGGGGCCGAACCGCTCGCTCGATGCCGGCGCCACACCCCCACGCGACGACCGAGAGCGGTTGCTCGCCGGTCGCACCCGAGTTGCCACCGATCATCACCAGGCCCTCCGGAAACGGTTGCACGGTCGACGGCTCGACGCCCTGCCCCGGGCGGTAGTACGCAGTGCTCTTCACCGGAGTCAGCACTTCTGCGCCGCGCAGCAGCGCCGGCGCCCAATACGCCGCCTTGTCCAGCGGCTGGTCGCAGGTGGTGTCACCGTTCCTCAACGACTCGACGGTCGTGAACGCGTCGACCTCGGTGTTGCCGAAGAACATGTGCAGGTGGCTGTGGCCCGGTTGGCCCGGATACACGATCGGGTCGTCGGCCGCCGCGTGGCTGTACAAGCACTCGACGAGGAACTGCGGTGTGGCGCCCTGCGGCCCGGCGATGGGCTCGTCGGGCTGGCCCAGCGACGTGGCATCCGTGTGCGCTCTCGCGGTGCCGGGCTGGTGGTGCCCGATGCCAACACCATCGCCGCTCGCGCAGCCGGCCACCGCCATCACGGCCGTCAGCAATGCGCCGACGGCCGTGACAGAACGAATCATCGAGACCGCAGCCCGTCAGGCCGGCTTGGCAGGCACGCTGATCGCGGCCAGGTCGATCTGCTTGGGCACATCGGTGGCCGGGTGCGCCGGCGCAGTTGCGGCGTCGGGCATGCTCACCTGCTGCTCCAGTGCAGGGAGCGGTGCTGTCTGCCAGGCGACCGACGGCGGGTGGGTCTCCCCCAGCCATGCGGCGACGTTGTACTCGCCGTCGGACCAGTCGCCGCTACCGGTGGCATCACATGGCGCCAGGACTTCGAGGTTGTTGGGCGCCGTGGTGGTGTAGACGTTGCCCGTGAAGCAGTGGCCCAGCGAGCTGACGTCGGTGCCGGCTGAGGCGACCAGCAGGTCGGCAACCCGGTTGTTCTCGAGCACGTTGCCGATCACTCGGTTCTGCATGGAATCCCACAAGATGCCGCCGCCGGGATCCTGCGGCGGGACGAGCTTGCTCTCGGCACACGTGAGCGACCACTCCTCCGGCAGCGGCACCGAGTCGTTGGGGTCTTCCTCGAGGAACGGCACCAGGCCGATGCCGGTCTTGTCGTGGTCGTACACCAGGTTGCGTTCGATGTCGTTCAACACGCCGCCGGCGGAGAGGATGCCGTTGCCCATCGCCAGCAGCGCGACATCGATGGCGGGCGTGTCGGCCTGGTTGTTGGAGTACACCAGGTTGCCGACGATGGTGGTTTCACGCTCGGGGTAGCACAGTTCGTAGCTGCCGCTGTTGGGCACCACCCCCGCACGGTTGTAGCGGAAGGTGGAGTTGACGATCAGCAGGTTGCCACCGGAGTTGGTGCCCGAGTAGCCGAGGCCGTTGTGTTCGCTGACGGCATCGTCGATGACGGCATTGCACGGGTAGCACTCGCCGATGTACACGCCCGCATCGGGGCTCCCGGCAGCGTAGATGTGCTCCAGCTCGCCGTTCATCGAGTCGAACACGTACACGCCGTAGTCGCCAGTTCGGTAGGCAGTGAGGTAGGCGCCGCGGTAACCGTCGACACCCGTCCAGAAGAAGCCGTTGCGTGTAGTTCATTGCCGTCAAGTTCTCGACCGTGACACCGCTGGCACCGAGGATGCGTATGCCGTTGTCCAGCTCGAGTTGGCCGTCGAGGACGACCTCGTTGCGGTCGAGACCGCGAATGGTGAGGTTGTCGGTGGTGACGTTGACCGCCTCGTTGTACGTGCCCGGCCCGACGAGGATGAGCGCACCGGGCGCCGCCGCATCGACTGCTGCTTGGATGGTGGCGAAGTCGCCGGGTACGGCGATCGTGCCACTCGACCCGGCAACCGTGGTGTGGCCGCCACGACGAGTCGACGCTACGTCGAATCGGCGCCGACGGTCGTGTCGGCGGCCACGGTCGTGTCAACCGCGACCGAACTGGTGGTGACGTCGGCAGCGCGCTCATCACCACACGCTGCGACGAGCAGCAGTGACGCGCCAAGAGCAGCGGCCAGGATCCTTCGTTGCATGTCTTCCCCCAGAAATCTTCGGACGAGCTTCCTACCACGAACCGCGGTGTTCTTCAGCGTCACCTTCATGGCTCGGTGACCACGATCGTGCCGACCATACCGGCCGTCGCCGTGCCGTGAATGGTGCAGAAGTACTCGTACCGACCGGGCTGCGTGAAGACGTGGGAGTAGGTGCCGGTTGGCGCGAACGCTGCCGGCGCCACGCCCCATGTGGCTCGCTCGAGATCGCCCACCGGCGTGACGTCGTGATCGTTGCGACCGTTGTTCTCGAACAGCACCTCGGTGCCGGCGGCAATGGTGAGCACTTGTGGGAGGAAGTTGTTGTCGAGCGACAGCACCGATGCGCTGATGCCGTTGGCGGAATGCGACCCGCTCGGCTGCGCTGCCGGCGCCACGGTGGCCGTGGGGCCCGGCAGCTCCGTCGACCGGGTCGCCCGGGCGCTGTCGTCGGGGTCGGCGCACTGCGGCGAGCACCAACACCGCCACCATCGCCAGACTCCACTCCACCGACACGATGCACGATTCCTCTTCTGCCGCGCCCGCGAGGTCGGCGACGCATAGTGTGCGCGCACGTGACCGACGACGAACAAACCGAGATCATTCCGCCAGCACCACCGCCGCCGCGCACCGCAGTGCTGTGGTTGGTCGCGTTCGTCGGGCTCGTCGCGTGCACCCAGGTGGCCAACGCAACGTGGGTTGCGTGGACCGAACCCGGCGACGAGAACCCGGTCTGGCTGCTGCTGATGTCGTCGCGCAACCGCTACCTGGTCGCCACCGTCAGCAGCGGCATCTCACCCTGGACCTGGGCCATCGTCGGGGCCCTGCGTCTCACCGCTGCGGCGGTGGTGTGCCACTTCCTCGGTCGCGCCTAGCGGAGATCGCGCCTGCGCTGGTTCTGGCGCTACCTGGGCATGCCACAAGAGCAGGTGGGCAAGTTCGAGGGGTCGTTCGCGAAGGCAGAGCTGGTCGTGGTGCCGTTCTTCGTGGGCAGCAACATCGTGTGGGTGCTCAGTGGTGCCGCGCGCACCAGTTGGAAGCGATTGGCACCGCTGCTGGCCATCGGGTTGGCAGGTCGACTGGCACTGATGTGGTGGCTGGCCAGGGTGTTCGACGACGAGGTGAGAGCAACCCTGAAGTGGGTCGACCGCTATCAGTTCTGGTTCATCGGGGCGTCCATCCTCATCGTGGTGCTGGTCAACATCCGCAACTTGCGCGGTCGGTGACACCCACTTTCGCAACGCGTGCTAGAACCTTCCGCATGGCTGAAACTGCTCTTGGGGGCAACCCCGTTCACACCGTCGGCGACCTTCCCTCGGTCGGCGCGCCGTCCCCATCGTTCGCGCTCACCAAGGGCGACCTGTCCGAGGTCACCGCGGCCGACTATGCCGGCTCACGGGTCATCCTCAACATCTTCCCCAGCATCGATACCGCTGTGTGCGCCACCAGCGTGCGCAAGTTCAACGAGGCTGCGTCCGGTCTCGACAACACGGTCGTGCTGTGCGTGAGCGCCGATCTGCCGTTCGCCCAGGGCCGCTTCTGCGGCGCCGAGGGCCTCAGCAACGTCACCACCGCCAGCACGTTCCGCAGCGACTTCGGTACCGCCTACGGCGTCACCCTGGTCGATGGCAAGCTGGCCGGCCTGTTGGCACGGGCGGTCGTGGTGCTCGACGAGCACGGCACCGTCGTGCACAGCCAGCTGGTACCCGAGATCGCACAAGAGCCCGACTACGACTCCGCCATCGCCAGCCTCGGCTGAGCTGCACCGACTGCGTGCTGCTCACACTCCGAGCACGGCATCGAGCCCCAGTGTGAGGCCGGGGAGGTGGGCGATGCGCTTGCAGGCGAGCACCACCCCCGGCATGTAGCTGCTGCGGTCGTAGCTGTCCTGACGGATCGTGAGGGTCTGCCCCTGCGCGCCGAGGATCACTTCCTGGTGCGCCACCATCCCGCGCATGCGCACCGAGTGCAGGCGGATGCCGCCTGGGCCGACACTGCCACGAGCGCCCGGGTACGGCTCGTGCTGCGTCGGGTCGGGCGCCCACTCGCTGCTCGCCGCAGCCATGCGTTCGGCGGTGCTGATGGCCGTGCCCGACGGCGCGTCGATCTTGCCGTCGTGATGCAGTTCGATGATCTCGGCGGTGTCGAAGTACGGCGCCGCCAGCTCGGCAAACCGCATCATCAGCACTGCACTGATGGCGAAGTTGCTGGCGATGAGGCAGTTGCTGCCACTGAACGCGGTGTGGAAGGCGGCGAAGTCGTCGGCATCGAAGCCGGTGGTGCCGACCACCGCGTGCATGCCGTGCATGGCCAACCAGGGCAGGGTGGTGCGAGCTGCGTGAGCAACGGTGAAGTCGACCACCACCTCCGCATGGGCGTCGGCGAGCGCCCGTAGCTCGCCGGCCACGGCGACACCTGCGCGCTGCTGCCCGGCCGCCTGTGGGTCGACGGCGGCCACGAGCGCCAGCAACGGATCGGCGGCAATGGCCTCGCACACCGACGCACCCATGCGGCCGCCGGCCCCGACCACACCAACGCGAATTGCACTCATGAAGCGAACGTAGCCGCTAGCCAGCGGGGCCGACCGTCACCACGATCGGCTCGGCGGTGAGCACGACCTCGATGACGTCGTCGACTGCCGCTCGGTCGACTGCGGCCCAGCGCGCCACCTGCTCGGCGATCGGGCGCACGCTACCGGTGGTGAGCAACAGGCCGCCGTTGCGGGCCATGCGGGCACCGGTGTCTTCCAGACCCAGTTCGAAGGAGCCGGTGAGGTAGCCGACGGCCACCTCCAGCTCCTCATCGGTGATGCCATCGGCCACGATCTTGTGCAGCTCGCTGGTCATCAGGCCCTGCACCTCGGCGGCGTGCTCGGGTTGCGTGCCCGCGTACATCTGGAAGACCCCTGCGTCGCTGTAGCTGCTGACGCCCGAGTACACGGCGTATGCCAAACCGCGGCTCTCGCGGATCTCCTCGAACAACCGGCTGGAGAGGCCACCACCGAAGACGTGGTTCACCACATCGAGTGCCTCACGTCGTGGATCGTTGCGCGGCAACGACCGCCCACCCATCACGATGTGCACCTGCTCGCTGTCGTCGTCGATGGCGGCACCCGACCCGGGAGCTGCCGGGCCGACGCGCACCGGCCGCTGGCCACCCGGGTCGACGCCGGCGAAGCAGCGTTCGATCTCGGCGAGCATCTCATCGTGAGCCAACGGCCCGGCCGCGGTGACCACCATCGCACCAGCCCGGTAGTGAGTGGCGAAGAACTGACGCACGTCGTCGGGGGTGATGGCTTCCACGTGCTCTCGGTCGCCCGCCGGGTCGCGGCCCAGTGCATGGCCTTCGAACAACGCCGCCGAGAAGCGGCGATGCGCAACGTCGTCGGGCGAGTCGTCGTCCATCGCCAGTTCCTCGAGGATCACCTGGCGCTCGCCGTGCACATCGTCGTCGCGCAGCGCCGGCCGAGTGAGCACGTCGCCGAGCAGTTCGATGCAGAACGACGCATGACGCGCCGGCAACCGGCAGTAGTACGCGGTGTACTCCTTGGACGTGAAGGCATTGAAATCGCCACCGCGACGATCGACCCCACGCGCCAGCTCTTGTGCGGTGCGCGTGTCGGTGCCCTTGAACAGCAGGTGCTCGAGGAAGTGGCTGACGCCGCTGAGATGGTCGGGCTCGTCACGCGAGCCGACACCGACCCAGACCCCGGTGGCCACCGACAGCGCGCCAGGCACGCGTTCGGTGGCCACGGTGAGGCCCGAATCGAGTTGTGTGATCCGTAAATCAGTCAACGGCTGATCGATCGACGCCGTGATTGATCAGCGATGGCGACGGCGGCCGCGATCGCCACCGCGGTCACCGCGGTCGCCGCCGCCGGCGTTGCCGCCCGCTTCGCCGCCGGGGCCGAGGTCGCCGAGGTCGCCGGCCAGCTCTGCGTCGAACGCATCGTCGAAGGAGACTGCCACACCGTCGGTGGTGGCTGCTGCGGGCGCCGCTGCCGGCACCGACGAACGCTCGCGGCGCGGGCCACGATCGCGATCGCCGCGGTCGCGGTCACCACGGTCGCGGTCGCCACGGTCGCGGTCGCCACGGTCGCGGTCGCCGCCGCCTGACGAGGCAGCGCCCTCCGGGATGACCGGGTTCCACGACTCACCGGGGGTGAGGCTGACCTTGCCCTTCTCGTCGACGTCTTCCACGATGACCTCGATCTCCTGACCGAGCGTGAGCACGTCTTCGACGTTGTTGATGCGCTTGCCCTTGCCGAGCTTGCTGATGTGCACCAAGCCGTCGCGGCCGGGAAGGATGTTGATGAACGCACCGAACTTGGTGAGGTTCACCACCCGGCCCTGGTAGCTGGCGCCCACTTCGGCCATCGGCGGCGACACGATGGCCTGGATGCGAGCCTTGGCCTCTTCCATGCGCCACGCCTCGACTGCGCCGATGGTGACGATGCCCTGGGCACCGTCGTCGTCGACGGCGATGTCGGCGCCGGTCTCTTGCTGGATGGTGTTGATGACCTTGCCCTTGGGCCCGATGACCTCACCGATCTTGTCCATCGGGATGAAGATGGTGGTGATCTTCGGTGCCGTCGCAGCGACCTCGGCACGGGGTGCCGAGAGGCAGGCGTTCATGTTGTCGAGGATGGCCAGGCGGGCCTCCTTCGCCTGCTCGAGCGCAGCGGTGAGGACGTCGGCGGGAATGCCTTCGATCTTCGTGTCGAGCTGCAGAGCAGTGATGGCGTCGGCGGTGCCGGCAACCTTGAAGTCCATGTCGCCGAACGCATCCTCGGCGCCGAGGATGTCGGTGAGGGTGGTGTACTTGCCCTCGGCATAGACCAGGCCCATGGCGATGCCGGCGACGGGCGCCTTGATCGGCACACCGGCATCCATCAGGGCCAACGAGCCCGAGCAGACCGAGGCCATGCTGGTGGAACCGTTGGAGGCCAGCACTTCGGCAACCAGGCGCAGCGTGTAGCTGAACTCGTCGAGGCCGGGCAGCACTGGCAGCAACGCACGAGCGGCGAGCGCGCCGTGACCGATCTCGCGGCGCTTGGGCGAACCCACGCGGCCGGTTTCACCGTTGGCCCACGGGGCCATGTTGTAGTGGAACAGGAAGTACTTGTGCGTCTCCGGGCCCAGCGTGTCGAGCAGCTGGTTCATGCGCGGCATCGCCATGGTGAGCACGTTCATCACCTGGGTCTCGCCACGCTGGAACAGGCCGGTGCCGTGGGCGGTGGGCAGCACGCCCACTTCACTGCTGAGCGGGCGCAGGTCGCGAGGGCCACGGCCGTCGATGCGCAGGCCTTCGTCGACGATGCGCTTGCGCACCAGCTTCTTGGTGAGGCTGCGGACGGCTTCCTTGACCGCCTTCTCCTGGCCGGCGAACTCGGCGCCTTCGCCACACAGCTGGGCGAGAGCGTCGGCTGCGGCGGCGTCGGTGGCGGCGTTGCGCTCTGCCTTGCCGGCGATTGCGACAGCAGGCTTGAGAGCTTCTGTGCAGATGCGCTCGACAGCGGCGAAGACTTCCGGCGTGTAGTCAGCGGTGACCGAGTAGGCCATCGGGACGATCGGGCCCTTGGTGGCAACGACGCTGGCGACGAGCTGGCGCTGCAGCGCAATGCTCTCCTTGATCCAGGTCTTGCTGGCGTCGAGGCCACGAGCGAGCGCCGACTCGTCGACCTTCGGGGCGCCATCGGCGTAGTACTTGAAGCTGTCGGTGGTGCCACCGGCCTCGACCATCATGATGGCAACGTCGCCGTTGTCGAGCACGCGGCCGGCCACGACCAGTTCGAAGGTGCTTGCCGCACCCTCTTCGTAGGTGGGGTGCGGAATCCACTCGCCGGCCTGAGTGTGAGCGACCCGGACGGCGCCGATGGGGCCGTCGAACGGGATGCCACTGATCATCAGCGAGGCGGAGGCGGCATTGATGGCCAGCACGTCGTGCGGGTTGGCCATGTCGGCGCCGAGGATGGTGAGCACGACCTGGGTCTCGTTGCGGAAGCCATCGGGGAAGGCGGGGCGCAACGGGCGGTCGGTGAGCCGGCAGGTGAGGATTGCGTCCTCGGTGGGGCGGCCTTCACGACGGAAGAACGAACCCGGGATCTTGCCGGCGGCGTAGGCACGCTCTTCCACGTCGATCGTGAGCGGGAAGAAGTCCATGCCCGGCTTCACGTCTTTCGCGGCGTTGGCCGTGGCCAACACAGTGGTGCCACCCATCGTTGCGAGGACGGCGCCCATGCTCTGCTGAGCAAGCTTGCCCGTCTCGAACGACAGGGACTTGTCGGTACCGGAAACGGCACCTGATACTCGGATGGCGTCAGCCATGGCGAGCTCCTTTCGACCTCACGCGCAATAGTCGCGTGGGCATTTGGAGCGGAGGCCGGTTCCCAGTCGGGAATGTCGACGCTGCAAACCCCGGGCTGGACCCGATGGGAGCTTCGGCACTCACGACTGACAACCGATCCAAGTGTTCCGCTCGGTGTATATGTCTCACCCAGGCTAGCAGCACCCTGGGGATAACCGGCGGATGACCTCTGCCGGGGGGCAGCGCCGGGCTAGCGGCGCAAGCCGTTGGCAGCGACGATGGCGCGGTAGCGCTCGACGTCGATGCCCTTCACGTAGTCGAGCATGCGACGACGCTGGCCGACCAGCTTCAGCAGACCGCGACGACTGTGGTGGTCCTTCTTGTGGGTCTTGAAGTGACCGGTGAGGTGGTTGATGCGCCCGGTGAGCAACGCAATCTGCACCTCGGGCGAGCCGGTGTCGCCGTCGTGGAGCTTGTGCTTGTCGATGATCTCTTGGTCTGCCATTGATCTGCCTTCCATGGAGGAGGTCGCCGTGGCGGGTGGTGCCACTGGCATCGCAGCGGAGGTGTGAGCCCCGATGGACGCCCCAATGATAGCGGGCCGGGCGCCGACCGACACCGGCGGGTCGGCTTGCGGTCGAGACTCCGTACACTCGGCGCCGATGAGCCGGATCGTGCTGCGCGACCTCACCAAGACCTTCGGTGATCTTGCGATCCTCGATCCGTTGTCACTCGCCATCGAGAGCGGGTCGTTCGTGAGCGTCATCGGGCCGTCAGGCTGTGGCAAGACCACGCTGGTCCGCGTGATCGCCGGACTGGAACCGGCCACTGCCGGCGAGGTCGCCGTGGATGGCGGCAGCCCTCGTGCCGCTCGCTCACACAAGCGGGTGGCGATGGTGCCCCAGCAGCCCGGCCTTCTGCCGTGGCGCACGGTGTACGAGAATGCTCGCCTGCTGCTCGACGTCAATCGCGGTGCGAACCCGCCCGAAGCGACCGAGCCCACTGCATTGCTCCACGAGGTCGGTCTCGGCGACTTCCTCGATGCGTATCCGCACGAGCTCTCCGGCGGCATGCAGCAGCGGGTTGCGCTCGTGCGCGCGCTCACGCTCGGCGCTCCACTCCTGGTGATGGACGAGCCATTCGCCGCGCTCGACGAGATCACCCGCTCTGAGATGCGCACCATTCTCAACCGCCTCGTCGAAGGCCGTGGGGTGACGGTGCTGTTCGTGACGCACAGCATCGCCGAGGCAGTGGCGCTGAGCGATCGCGCTGGTCAGCAGCCCGCGACCGAGCACTGGTGGTCGCCGATGTTGGCATCGACCTGCCGCGCCCACGTGGGGCCGACGTGGAGGACGATCCGCGCTTCGTCGAGCTCTGCGCGGCCGTCCGGCATGCGCTGCACCAAGGAATGCGGTCATGAGCCGCCGCTTGGTGGCGCCGCTCGTCGGCATCGTCGCCTTCCTTGCCATGTGGGAAGCCGTGGTACGACTCGGCGATGTGCGGCCGTTCGTGCTGCGCGCGCCCTCTCGCATCGTTGCCTACCTGGCCGACCACTTCGGCGACTATGCCAGCGCTGCCTGGGTGACGGCGCAGCACGCGCTCATCGGCTCGGCCATCGGTCTCCTGGTGGCGCTCATCATCGGCTCGGCGATGGCCGCCTCCACGTTCGCCGAGCAGGCGGCCCAGCCGGTGCTCACACTGCTTCAGGTCACTCCGTTCGTCGCCTACATCGCGTCGGTGGTGTTGTGGCTGGGCTCCGGCACGCGGCCGGCAGTGTTCATCGTCGCGTTGGTCTCCATGCCCGCCTTTGCCTTCGCCACCGTCGATGGCATGCGCGGCGCCGACCCGGCGGCACGCGAACTGCTGGCGTCGGTCGACGCCTCCCGGTGGGAAGTTCTGTGGCGATTGCGACTGCCATCCGCCATCCCGTCGCTCTTCACCACCGCGCGCTACAACGTCGGGCTCGCGCTGATCGCCAGCTACCTCGTGGAGGGCGGCAACTTCGCCAACCAGGGTCTGGGCGCAATTGGCAAGCGCATGGCAGCGCTCAACGAGGGCGACGGCCTGTGGGGCGCAATCTTCGCCATGGCAATCCTCGGCACCATCGCCCTCCTGCTGCTGTCGCTGCTGCAACGACTGGTGATGGGCTGGCACGTCTCGCAACGAGCCCGGTCGACCTGAACCGATACGGTGCAACCAATGGCCGCTGAGACCTCCCCGGACACCGCACCCCCGACGTCACCCGACTTGGCTGGGCTGCGTACGCGAATCGACCAGCTCGACGCTGCGCTCATCGCCATCGTCGCCGAGCGCCTGGCCATCTGTCGCGAGGTGGCAGCGGTGAAGGAAGGCTCGGCGACGCCGGTCATCCAGCCGGCACGAGTGCGCGATGTCGTCACGTCCCGACGGCAGCAGGCCATCGAGGCCGGCGTCGATGCCGACTTCGCCGAGCAGCTGTTCCGTGTGTTGCTCACCGAGACGCATCGCATCGAGGTCGCCGGCCACCGCCCCGACCCGGCGCCCGACAAGCAAGCAGCACCGGGCGAACGCTCCGGGCTCGACACGGTGGCGTCGCGGGTCGACCACGTGGTGGTGGCGGTGCCCGACCTGGTCGCCGCGACCCGGTCGATGACCGATCGCTTCGGGTTCCACGAGCTCACGCTCGCCGACCCACGGCCGGGCGTCGCGGCGCTGGCGGCCGGCGGGGTCACGTTCCTGCTGGTCGGCCCGCAGGCGTCACCTGCCGTGGCCCGCTACCTGGCCGCACGCGGGCCGGGCGTGCAGCACGTCTCGATCGAGGTGCTCAACGCCGGCTACGCCCGGGCGTGCCTCAGCGAGGCCGGCGCACCGCTGCTCACCGATGTCGCCGTCGACGGCGACGGCCACGAGCAGTTCTTCGCTGCCGACGATCCAACCACCGGCGTGCAGCTGGGCTTCATCTCCCGCACGGGGCACCGAGTGGGCGTCGGTACGGCCAACGTATTGGCGTTGTTCGACACGCTCGCTCCGTAGCCGCGCGCCATTACACGAGTGCCGTTCCGGAACCCATTGGTAGGCTCCCTTTTCATGCTTCGCCGCCGGGCCGTTGGCCTCACCATCGTCGCCCTCGCCGTCACCAGCATGGCTGCCTGCAGCGGCGACGACGCCACCATCGGAAGCCCGGTGTCGTCCACCATCGCCAACGTCGGCACCGACTCCGTGCCCGGCGACTCGGTGCCCCCCAGCCTCGACGTGTCTGCCGACGAGCCCTTTCCGGCCGACCGCTGCGCGGCCAACGAGGCAGCCGGCACCATCACCTACCTCTCCAGCTACGACTTCGCGGCAGCTGCATCCATCGTCGACGTGCTGGTGGCCGACTCGAAGGGGCTACTACGACGAGCTGTGCCTCGATGTGGAGATCAAGCCCAGCTTCTCCACCGAGAACTACCCGCTCATCGCCGCCAACGACGCGCAGTTCTCGTCGGGCGGCTCGTTCAGCGAGATGGTCGACTTCGCCGGCGCCAACGACGCAGGGTACGTGGCCTTGGCGGTCGAGGGCCGTACCGGCATCGATGCCCTCATCACCAAGGACGGCGCGGTGCCCACGCTGATCGATGTGGCCGGCGCGAAGATCGGGGTGAAGGGTGCCATCACCCCGTCGGTGAAGGCGATGCTGGCCAAGCAGGGAATGGTCGAGGGCGTCGACTACGAAACGGTGAACCTCGACGGCTACGACCCACTCGTGCACATCGAAGTGCCCGACATCGTCGGCTTCCCCGGGTTCAAGAGCAACGAGCCCGAGCAGCTCGAAGCGGCGGGGGTGCCCTTCAAGCTGTACGACCCGAGCGACTACGACATCCCCGGCAGCTTCGGCGTGCTGTACACCAACCTCACGTTCCTGGAGGAGCACCCCACCGCGGCGCAGGACTTCATGCGAGCCACGATGCGCGGCCTCCGTGACGCCATCGACGATCCAGCAGCCGCTGCGCAAGTGTCGGTCGACGCCATCAACGCCGGCGGCAATGCGTTGTTCCTCTCCCCCGAAGGCGAGATCGCTCGCTGGGGTGTCGAGTCGAAGCTGGTCGAGGACACCGTGACCGCCAGCGCTCCCCTGGGTCTGCCGCTCATCGATCAACTCACTCGCGAGGTCACCACCTACGCCGAGATCGGGCTGTTCGACGGGGTGCCACCGGTGATCGACACGATGATCGATGCGTCGCTGCTGGAAGGCGTGTACGACGACACCGGCACCGTCATCTGGCCGGCCGCCGGATAGTCGCTCGGGTTCACGCGCCCGGAGTTCGGCCAGCGAGGGTGGCGCGGCCGAGCCCGTCAGGCGGAGAGCACGACGCGCGCGTGATCGACGTCGTTCTTCAACTGGCTGATGAGCGCATCGATGCCATCGAACTTGCGCTCGCTGCGCAAGAAGTTGGTGAACTCGACCCGCGCCGCTTCGGTGTACAGATCGCCGTTGAAGTCGAGCAGGTGCGCCTCGAGCAACGAGTGCTCGGCGTGCTCGTAGAAGGTGGGCCGCCGACCGAGGTTGATGGCACACGCGTGCCGGCTGCCGTCGGGCCGGTGGTACCACCCGGCATACACACCGTCGGCGGGCACGCAGACCGCGATGGGAACTTCCACGTTGGCGGTGGGGAAGCCGAGCAGGCGCCCGCGCTGGTCGCCCTGCACCACCACGCCCCGGGCCTCGAAGGGGTGCCCCAGCAGCGTCGCCGCCAACTCGACCTGCCCGCCGGCCATTGCCCGCCGAATGGCGGTGGAGCTGATCGGTTCGTCGGGCCCGTCGGAGCGACCGACCAACGACAGCGGCAGCACCTCGAAGTCGCGAACGGCGCCCAGCTCGCGCAGTGGCGACGTTGCCTTCGCGACCGTGACCGAAGTGGAAGTCCTCCCCGACCACCACCACCGATGTACCGAGGCAGTCGACGAGCACGCGCTGGGCGAAGCTCATCGGCTCTTCCCGCGACTGCGCCTCGTCGAACCGCACCACCACCGTCGCGTCGACACCGGTGGCCGCCAGCAGCTCCAGCTTCTGGTCGAGGTCGGTGAGCAGCTTCGGCGCCGACTCGGGGCGCACCACCGATGCAGGGTGACGGTCGAACGTGACGACGGCGCTGCGCGCCCCCGAGGCGTCGGCGATGCGCCGGACCTCGGCGATCACTGCCTGGTGGCCTCGGTGCACACCGTCGTACGCACCCACGGTGATGACGGCGCGCTCACCCGGCCACGGCGAAACGGAGAGATCGGTGACGACTCGCACGGGCAGCAACGCTAGCGGGGGCACCGGCTGGCGAGCGCTACTGCGCGCACACCGGCGTCGCGCTCAGCATCCCGCTGCATCCAGAGCCATCCCGAGGGGGATCTGCTTGGAGCACGACCGCCAGATCGGGACCGATGTACGCGGCCAGCTCGCCGGCCGCGGCGGCATCGCCGGCGTAGCCACGCTGGGCGATGTCGTTGGCACCCTCGAAGAAGGTCAACGTGTCGGCAACGCCATCGTCGTACTGCTGCAGCACCCTCAACGCTTCGAGCTGCGTTGCGAACTCGGGCATGGTGCCGATGTCGGTCGGCCACTGCGCCACATCGGCCTGGCTGCCCAGCTGCACCACCAGTTGGGTGTTGACCATGAAGCCGCCCATGGTGTCCTTGATCGCATCGCAGTCGAACGAGCCGGCGGCTGATGATGCGCCCCCCGTGGTATCCGATGCCGGAGCGTCGGCCACCGCTGACGCCACCGAGCCCGCCTTCGATGAATCACTGTCGCTGCACGCACCGAGCACCGCCATCATCAACACCAGGGCTCCGACCGTTGCACGACTCATCGTCGCACCCTAGGCGATCACCACTGCCGGCTTCGCGCTGTCGCCGTGGGCTTCGTACATCGCCAGCAGCTCGCCATCGGGGCCGAGCACCGCCCACGGGCCGTCGCCCTGGAACCCGGCCTGCGCTCGGTCGAGCACACGCCCATTGCCGACCAGCCCCGCCAGCTCTGCGTCGACGGCAACCTGCGGGTAGTCGCGCATCGCTTGCGGCAAGGTGAGCAGCTGCACCGCATCGGGCGGGGCGGACTCCGCAACGGTGAAGCTGCCCACCGCTGTTCGGCGCAGGTTGCGCAAGTGCGCGCCGCCGCCGCAGAGGCGGCCGAGATCGTCGGCAAGCGTACGGATGTAGGTGCCTTTCGAGCACTGCACCTCGATTGCGTAGACCATCGGGTCGGCGGTGGCCGACACGTCGAAGCGACCGATGGTGACCGGGCGCGCCGGACGCTCGACCTCGATGCCTTGCCGCGCCAGCTCGTGCAGCCGCCGACCGTCGATCTTCACTGCGCTCACCATCGGTGGCACCTGCATGATGTGACCGGTGAGGTGTTCGCTGACGGCCGCCTGCACCTGTGGGAGCGTGAGACCGCTCATGTCGAACGTCGCCGTCACCTTGCCGGCGGCATCGAGCGTGTCCGTGCTGGCGCCGAACACCACTTCGCCGGTGTAGGTCTTGCCGAGATCGGTGAGGAATCGCAGCAGGCGGGTGGAGCGACCGACGCCCACCAGCAGCACGCCCGTGGCGTCGGGGTCGAGCGTGCCGGCGTGGCCCACCTGGCGCTCACCGAACCGGCGGCGCAGCATGCCCACCACGTCGTGGCTGGTGACCCCCGCAGGTTTGTCGACCACTGCGAGCCCGTGAGTGTTGGCCGGGCGCCGCCGCGCCATCACTCGCCGTCGCGGGCGTTGTCGCCAGTGAGAGTGTCGCCGGTGTGCGTGTCGGCGTCGCTGTCGGAGTCGTTGTCCGTGTCGTTGTCTGTGTCGTCGCTGGGCGACGGTGGCCGCTCGGGCAGCGTGGCCTTGTCGTGCAGGATGCGCTCGATGCGTTCCGCGGCGCGAATCGACTCGTCGGGCTTGAACGACAAGATGGGCGTCTTCTTCGATCGCAGCTGGCGTGCGACCGAGCCCTGGATGCGCACTCGGTGGTCGGCCAGCGCGACGAGGATGTGCGCGTCGGCCTCGTCACCCATCAGCGAGTCGAAGAACACGATCGCTCGGTTCATCTCCGGGTCGACGTCGATGGCGGTGATGGTGACCAGCGCCAGCCGCTCGTCGTCGATGCGAGTGAGCTCGTCGGCGATCACTTCCTGCAGCGAGCTGCTGAGCCGGGCGGTACGCGGTAGCGATGGGTGCTGGGGCTTGCGGGCGGCGAGGCTTGGTCATGAGAGCCACGTCCTTTCTTCTTGCAGCACTTCCACCTCGGGAAACGACCAGACGAAACGGCTGACCTGGTCGATGACTTCGGTGGTGTGCTGTTGGGTGCCACTGACGGCGGCAAAGCCAAGGCTGGTTCGCTGCCACAGTTGCTGATGGTCGACCTCGGCGGCGGCGACGTGGAAACGACCACGAGCACCGTCGAGGATGGAGCGCAGCACGCCCCGCTTGTCCTTCAGCGATCGGGCGTGACCGATGTGCAGATCGATCTGCATGGCCAAGACGTACATGGCTGCCACCCTACCGAGCAGGGATTCGTCGGGAGCTCGAATTGGCCGGCGTCACCCGAAGGTCGGGCGATGCGCGATTCGATCGCTTGAGCTCGGACATGCCGCTGCTGGTGGCGATGATCTCGATCGCATCCCACAGCCTCGTGGCCGCATCGCCGCGGGATGGCCGAGATGACCGGGCCGAAGAAGCTGCCTTCGTCGGCGCGGCCGGGGCGGAACGTGATGATGGGGGTACCGACGTCGCGGCCGGTGCGACTGAAGGCGAGTTCGGTCTCCTGCTCGATGTAGCCGTCGTGCGACTCGTCGTGAGCGTGAGCCGCCACGGCGGTGGGCAGCCCGGCAGCAGCGAGCATCTCGGCCATGAAGGCCACCGGGTCGAGGTTGATCTCGGGTCGGCGCTGCTGGCCATGAAAGGCATTGCCCAGCGCCGTGTACAGCGCACCAACCGCAAGGTTGCCATGCTGTACGCGCACTTCGTCGCAGACGCGGTGCGCGTACAGCCCAGCCAGGTGCGCAGCTCGGTACTCGGTGGTGTACCAATCCTCGGCGGTCCTGATTGATCATCTTCAACGAGATGAAACGCCACTCGACCTCGTAGTTGCGAAGTTGCTGCACCTCGGTGACCCACCGGGACGTGATCCACGCCCAGGGACACACGGGATCGAAGAAGAACTCGAGATCAGCCATGCGTGAACGCTACCGAGAATCGTTGCGGTCGCAAGTGCGCGCCCACACTCGGCTCAGACTCTGGCGATCTCGCGCTCTTCGAGGGTCTCGATGATGTCGCCCGGCTTCAGGTCCTGGAAGTCGCTGAGGCCGATACCGCACTCGAAGCCCTCGCGGACCTCGCGTGCATCGTCCTTGAAGCGCTTGAGCGACGTGATGGCGCCCTTCCAGATGATGGTGCCGTCGCGCAAGAAGCGCACCTTGCTACCGCGGGTGATCTGGCCGCTGAGCACGTAGCAGCCGGCGATGCCGCCGATGCGTGGCACACGGAAGACTTCGCGGACCTCGGCTTCGCCGGTGACCACTTCCTCGTACTCCGGTGCCAGCATGCCCACCATCGCCCGCTCGATGTCTTCGAGCAGCTTGTAGATGATCTCGTAGGTGCGAATCTCGACACCTTCCGAGGCCGCCATGTCGCGGGCCTTGCGGTCGGGGCGCACGTTGAAGCCGATCAGCGTGGCGTTGGTGGTAGCCGCCAGGCTGATGTCGTTCTCGGTGATCGCGCCCACCGCTCGGTGCACGAATGCCAACTTCACTTCCTCGCGCTCGAGGCGGCGCAACGATTCGGTGACCGCTTCCAGCGAGCCCTGCACGTCGGCCTTCAACACGATGTTGAGGGTGGCGACTTCGCCGGCCTGGATGGAGTTGAAGATGTCTTCCAGCTTCACACCGGTGCTGAGGCGGGCATCGCCGCGCTGTGCCTTGAGGCGATAGCGCTGCTCGCGAGCTTCACCCACGGTACGGGCCGTCTTCTCCGTCAGCGACGAGCGGAACTCGTCGCCGGCGTTGGGCACGCTCTGCAGACCGAGCACCTGCACCGGCGTGCTGGGGCCGGCGGTCTTCACCTGCTCGCCCTTGTCGTTGATCATCGCGCGGACTCGGCCCCACGCAGCGCCGGCCACGATGGGATCGCCCACCTTCAGCTCGCCCTTGTCGACGAGAATGGTGGCCACGGGACCGCGACCGACATCGAGATTGGCTTCCAGCACCACGCCCTTGGCGCGACCGGTGGGGTTGGCAGTGAGCTCTTCCACCTCGGCGACGGCGGCGAGCTGCTCGAGCAGATCGTCGATGCCGAGGTTCTGCTGCGCCGACATCTCCACGACGATGGTGTCGCCGCCCCAGCTCTCGGCGATGAGGCCGTGCTCGGACAGCTCCGACAAGACACGCTGGACGTCGGCGTTCTCCTTGTCGATCTTGTTGAGCGCGACCACGATCGGCACTTCCGCCGCTCGGGCGTGGTTGATGGCTTCAATGGTCTGCGGCATGACCCCGTCGTCGGCCGCCACCATGAGCACCACGATGTCGGTGACCTGCGCGCCGCGGGCACGCATCTTGGTGAACGCCGCGTGGCCGGGGGTGTCGAGGAACGTGATCTCGCGACCGTCGACGTCGACCTTGTAGGCGCCGATGTGCTGCGTGATGCCACCGGCTTCGCCGGCGACCACGTTGGCCTTGCGGATCTTGTCGAGCAGTGTGGTCTTGCCGTGGTCGACGTGACCCATGACGGTGATGACCGGGGCACGCGGCACCTGCAGCGACTCGTCGTCGTCGTCGCTGTCGTCGAACAACGCCTGCAGCTCGAGCTCTTCCTGCTGGCCGGGCTCGACCAGCAGGAGGTCGGCGTTGACCTCGAGGGCGAACAGCTCCATCTGCTCGTCGGTGAGGGTCATCGTGGCAGTGACCATCTCGCCGTTCTGCAGCAGGAAGCGGATGACGTCGGCAGCGGTGCGGTTCAGCTTCGGAGCGAACTCCTGGGCCGACACGCCGCGCTCGACGATGATGGTGCCTTCCGGCACCGGCGCGTTGGTGGCGGTGTAGCTGCTGTTGTAGTTCGGCTGCATCTCGTCGAAGTCGCGACGACGACGAGCACGGCTCTTCTTGCGTGGGGCGCGACGCTGGCCGTTGGGGCGAGGGCCGCCGCCACCGCCTGGGCGAGCGCCGGGGCCACCGGGCCCACCGGGGCCACCACCGGGGCCGCCGCCAGGGCGCGGCGCGAAGCCGCCACCGGGGCGCGGCCCACCGGGCCCACCGGGACGTGGTGCGAAACCGGGACGGGCACCAGGGCCACCCGGGCGGGCGCCGACGGGGCCGCCAGGACGGGCGGTGTAGCCAGTGGTGCGCGGCGCACCGGGGCCGCCGGTACGGGCACCGGGGCCACCAGGCCCACCGGCGCGAATGCCGCCGGGCGGCGGCGGGATCGGCTTGCCGGAGGCCGACATGGGCCGGCCTCCGCCGGGCGGCGGCGGGATCGGCCTGCCGGTGGCAGACGTGGGGCGACCTGGCGGCGGGCCGGCTGGCCGCACCGGGGCGGGCCCTGCGGGAGGCCGCGGTGCAGCCGACGGGGCCGGAGCGCTGGAGGCGGCCGGCGCGGCGGGCACCGCAGGACGCGGGGCGGGGCGGGGTGGCTCGCCGGCGATGGGGCGGCTGCTGGTGATGCGTGCCGGCGCGGCGGGAGACGCCGTCGGCGTCGAATCGCCGGCATCGGTGGCAGCAGCGTCGGCGAGCGGCGCAGCGGGCGCTTCAGCGACCGGCGCGGCGACGACGGGTGGCGCAGCAGGCGCGGGGGCGGGGGGTGCAGCAGGCGCCACCGCAGCGGCGACGACAGGCTCGGCGGGCGCAGCGACCGGCGCGGGCACGGCGGCCACGGGTGCCGGTGCGACGGGCTCGACGGCAACCGGGGCGACGACGGGTGACTCGACGACCTTGGGCTCTGCCGCCTTCTTGGCCGCGGCCTTCTTCACCGGCGCGGGCGCGGCCTCACCAGTGGTGTCGGGCGCATCGGCGACGGCCGCAACGGCCTTCTTGGCCGACTTCTTGACCGGCTTGGGTTCCTCCGGTTGTTCGGGTCGGGTGAGGCCTTCACGTTCCGCGCGTCGACGGAGACGGTCGGCCTGCGCCTCGATGAGCGTGGAGGAGTGACTCTTCACCCCGACACCCATCACATCGCACAGAGACATCATCTCTGCATTCGTCATTCCGAGCGCTTTTGCGAGCTCGTGTACGCGCATGTTCTTTGCCAAAACCCGTTTCAGCCTTTCGTCGCTGCCGGTTCGTCGTTCGCAACTCCGACGGTCGGTAATTCTTCCATGTTGATGATCAGGTCATCGAATGCGATTCGCAACGCGTGCTCCAGCGGTTGGAGAGCGTCGGGATGCACCGATTGCTTCCATGCCCGGTCGAACGCCTTGCGGCGCCCGGCGGTGTGGAAGCACGTCGAGGAGCACAACCAGGCCCCTCTACCAGCCGCGGTGCGGCTGACAGTGGCGCCATGCGGGCCCACGACACAACGCACGAGATTCGACTGCGGCCGTTGCTGACGGCAGCCGATGCAGGTGCGCAGCGGTGCTGCGGCACGAGTGTCAGACGTGGTCACCACCTGCTTCCTGTGTTGCACCGGCGTCGCCTGTCGACTCGGCCGGTTCGTTGCTGTCGGTGGACGCTTCGTCGGCGCCCACGGTCTCTTGCGCGGCGGCATCACCGGTGGCGGCGGCCTGCTCGCTGTCGTCGTGTGGGGCGGCGGCATCGCCGGCTTCGGCGGCCTGCTCGTTCCACTGCTCCTGCGTGAGGATGGTGCCGTCGGCGGCGTGCCACTCCATCGCGCCGGTCTCGGCGTTGGCCACCCACTCGCCCTCTTCGTAGTCGGCATCGTCGAGGCCGTCGACCGGTTCGGTCTCGCCTCTGATGTCGATGCGCACACCCGTGAGGCGAGCGGCGAGACGAGCGTTCTGGCCTTCCTTGCCGATGGCCAGGCTGAGCTGGTTGTCGGGCACGATCACGTCGGCCTGCGTGCCGTCGTCGCTGATGATGACGGCAACGACCTTGGCCGGCGACAGCGCCTTGGCGACGAAGTCGGCGAGGTCTTCGCTGAACGGCACGATGTCGATCTTCTCGCCACGGAGCTCGTTGACGACCATGCGCACGCGGCCGCCACGGGCCCCGACGCAGGCACCAACGGGGTCGACGTTGTGGTCGTTGCTCCACACCGCGATCTTGGTGCGGTGGCCGGGCTCGCGAGCGCAGCCGCGGATCTCGACGATGCCATCGGCGATCTCGGGCACTTCCAGCTCGAACAACCGCTTGATGAGGCCGGGGTGCGTGCGGCTGACGACGATCTGCGGGCCCTTGGCGGTCTTGCGCACCTCGACGATGTACGCCTTGACGCGGTCGCCGGGCACGGGGCGCTCGAAGGGCACCTGCTCGGCCTTGGGCAGCAGGCTCTCCACCCGGCCGAGGTCGAGCAGGGTGTAGCGGTCGTCGGCCTGCTGGATGATGCCGGTGACGATGTCGCCCTCGCGGTTTGCGTACTCCTCGAACTTGCGGTCGCGCTCGGCCTCGCGGATGCGCTGGCTCATCACCTGACGGAAGGTCTGGGCGGCGATGCGGCCCATCTCTTCCTTGCGAGGCGTGTCGTCGCGCTCGTTGACCCAGTTGCCGTCCTCGTCGACGTCGTAGGCGAGGAAGGTGAACTCGAACGTGTCGGGGTTCACTTCCACGACGACCTCGGCCGCAGCGCCCGGACGGCGCTTGTACGCGGTCGCCAACGCATCGACGAGCACATGCAGCAAGGTGTCGACGGAGATGTTCTTCTCGTTGGCCAACATCTTGACCGCTTCGGACATATCGAGGCTGCTCACCGGGCCTCCTCCTTCTTAGTGGCGGCCTTTTCGGCCCTCTCGATGACGGCCTTGTCGGCCCTTCGGTTCTCTTCGCGCCGCTGGCGGCTGGTCGCCGGCGCTTCCTTCGCGCCGCGAGCGGAAGGCTGCGCTGACGCGGCCTTCGGCGGCGCCTTGGACGGCGCCTTCTTGGCGGCCTTCTTGGCGGCAACCGGCTTGGCGCCGGGCTTCGGGGCCGGGCCCCACAGGAACACGGTGCGAGCGCGATCGATCTGGTCGAAGGCCACGGTGCGCTCCTCGATGCCATCTGCCTCGGGCGTGTCGAGCCGGATGGTGGCCGACCGGTCGTCGGCCGAGACGAGCACACCCTGCACCCGGCGACCGACGTTGACCGTGTCGCGTAGGCGAACGGCGATGGTCTTGCCGATCTCGCGCTGGTAGTGCGCCGGAGTGCGCAACGTGCGCTCGAGCCCGGGGCTGGTGACTTCCAGCGTGTAGTGACCGGGCACTGGGTCGTGATGGTCGAACTCGCGGCCGATCAGCCGGGTGGCCAGTGCGATGGCTTCGAGATCGACACCGCCGGTGCTGCCGGCAGGCGTGTCGATGGTGACGCGCAGCGTTCCGCCGCGGAACTCGAGGTCGTAGAGGTCGAGCTTGAGGTCGGCGATGATGGGCGCGACCAGGGAATGCACACGCTTGAGGTTGCTGGCATCGCTCATTTTCGACCTCCTTGCTGGCTCTCGGCTGGCTCTCGACGGTGACGGGACTGGGCCCTAGCAGTGAAGAAGGCGTGGGCCTGATGAGCCCACGCCTCCAGTTCGGTGAACTTCAAAGACCCGCCGAGTATAGCGGCCGACCGGTAGTGTTCGCCCTGCCTTCGGCCGCCTCACGGCGCGCCATGGCAAGAACGGCCGCCTCCGGTGGCCCCCGAAGTGTGACCGCCCTCGAGCGGCCCGAGCAACCGAGGTGTCCAGTGCTGCGAATGTCGACGTTGTTCCTCCGTACCCTGCGCGAGGACCCCGTCGATGCAGAAGTGGCCAGCCACCGCCTGCTGGTGCGTGGTGGCTACATCCGCCGCGCGGCGCCCGGCGGGTTCACCTGGCTGCCGCTGGGCTGGATCGTCTACCGCAACATCGAGCGCGTGGTGCGCGAGGAGATGGATCGCGAAGGCTTCCAGGAAGTGCACTTCCCCGCGCTGCTGCCGCGCGAGCCCTACGAGGCCACCGGGCGCTGGACCGACTACGGCGACAACCTGTTCCGCCTGCAGGATCGTCGCGGGGCCGATCTGCTGTTGGCGCCCACTCACGAGGAGATGTTCACCCTGCTGGTGAAAGATCTGTACAGCAGCTACAAGGACCTGCCGCTGGTGATCTACCAGATCCAGACCAAGTACCGCGACGAAGCGCGCCCGCGCGCCGGCCTGCTGCGTGGCCGCGAGTTCGTGATGAAGGACAGCTACAGCTTCGACATCGACGATGCCGGGCTGGAGGCCAGCTACCAGAAGCACCGGGTGGCCTATCAGCGCACGTTCGAGCGGCTGGGCCTGCCATACGTGATCGTGTCGGCGATGAGCGGCGCGATGGGCGGTTCGGCCAGCGAGGAGTTCCTGGCTCCGATGGCGGTCGGCGAAGACACCTACGTGCGGTGCACGGCGTGCGACTACGCTGCCAACACCGAAGCGGTGCGCGTCGCTCCCCCAGCGGTGGTGGCGTTCGAGGGCTTGCCCGCCGCCGAGGTGGTCGACACGCCCGACACGCCCACCATCCAGACCCTGGTCGATCTGTTCAACGCTCGCGCCGACCTGCGACGCGACGACCGCGACTGGGTCGCCGGCGACACGTTGAAGAACCTCGTCGTGAAGCTGAAGTTCCCCGACGGCACCGTCACCCCGCTGGCCATCGGCGTGCCCGGCGACCGCGAGGTCGACATGAAGCGCCTCGAAGCACAGGTGTCGCCCGCCGAGATCGAGCCGTTCAGCGAGGACGACTTCGCCAAGAACCCACACCTCGCCAAGGGCTACATCGGGCCTGGTTCGCTGGGCGAGGACCAACCGGCGGGCATCCGCTTCCTGGTCGACCCGCGCATCGTCGACGGCACCCGCTGGATCACCGGTGCCGACGCCGCCGGGCGGCACGTCAAAGACCTGGTGATGGGCCGCGACTTCACTCCCGACGGCATGATCGAGGCCGCCGAGGTCCACTCCGGCGACCCCTGCCCGATGTGCGGTTCGCCGTTGGAGATGGCCCGCGGCATCGAGATGGGCCACATCTTCCAGCTCGGCCGCAAGTACGCCGAGGCGTTGGGCCTCACCGTGCTCGACGAGAACGGCAAGACCCGCGTGGTCACCATGGGCTCCTACGGCATCGGCGTGTCGCGCGCCGTTGCCGCCGTCGCCGAGCTGAACTGCGACGACAAGGGCCTCATCTGGCCCCGCGAGGTTGCCCCCGCCGACGTGCACATCGTCGCCACGGGCAAGGCCACCGACCCGCAACTCCCTGCGGCCGAACTGCTCGCCGCGCAGTGCGAAGCAGCTGGGTTGCGGGTGCTCTTCGACGATCGCGTCGGCGTGTCGCCCGGCGTGAAGTTCAACGACGCGGAGCTGCTGGGGATGCCGACGATCGTGGTCGTCGGCCGCGGCCTGGCCGATGGCGTGGTGGAAGTCAAGGATCGACGCACCGGCGAGCGCAGCGACGTCGCGCTCGCCGACGTGGTGGCCCACCTTCGCGGCTGAGCAGCGCCGGGTGACCTTCGACCCTGGCCGTTCGGCCGCCACATGCGCTGGACTTGCCGCATGAAGCTGCTGCTCATCGAATCCACGCCCGGGAACGCCAACGAGATCAACGCCAGCCTGCTGGCCGACGGCCACGAAGTGGTCACCTGTGCCGACGAGCACGGCGGGCCGTGCCGCGGCATCGATCGCCACGTCGAGTGCCCGATGGAGAGCCACATCGACCTCACCATCGTTGCGCGCGAGGCCGGTTCGGCGCACACGCTGGCCGAGATGGGTTCGGTGTGTGCCACTCGCCACCGTGTGCCGATGGTGGAGGTCGACCCGCAGCAGGTCGACGACGAGCTGCCCAGCGTGGTCGTCGCCAACGCGCTCGCCAAGCGAGGCGTCGAAGCCGGCTACGCAGCTGCCATCCGCCACGAGCTGGGCCACCTGCCGGCGCTGGTCGATGTGGAACGCACCCCCGGCCGCGTGCACGTCATGGTGCAGGTCCCCGCCAGCGAGGGCTCGCCACAGAAGTTGTCGGCGGTCGCCGACCGCGCCCGCCACGCCGTGCGCTCGCACGACCCGTACGTGAAGGGCATCGATGTGTCGGTGGTGTGCTACCCCGACCCCGAATGAGCCGGGGCGGCCTCCGGCTCAGCTGAAGCGTGCGAGACCCTGATCGATGACGACCCGGTCGCCAACCGACGTGGTGAACACCGCCACTCCGTGATCGGTGCGCCAGATGCGCACGGTGAGTGCATCGCCCGGCATCACCGGGCTGGAGAACCGGCCCTCGATGTGGTGAAAGCGAGTGACGTCGTTGTCGGCGAGCGCACCCAGCAGGGCACGCCCGGTGAAGCCGTACGTGCACAAGCCATGCAGGATCGGCCGATCGAAGCCACCGAGCGCGGCGAACGCCGGGTCGGTGTGCAACGGGTTGCGATCGCCGGACAGTCGATAGACGAACGCCTGGTCGGGCGATGTCTGCAGCGTGATCTCGTGGCTCGGCGCAGTGTCGGCGGGCGGCTCGTTCTGCGGGCCACTGGGGCCGCGATCGCCACCCCAGCCACCCTCACCACGGATGAACACGGCCGAACGAGTGCTCCACAGCGGTTCGCCGTCACTCGACGTGACCTCGTTCTCCATCACCACGACGGCGGCCTTGCCCTTGTCGTACATCGCCACCACCTTGTCCTGGGTGGTGGCCTGTGCCTCGACAGGGATGGGGCGGTGCAGCGTGATGGCCTGCGAGCCGTGCACCAGCAGCGCCCAGTTGAACGAGCCGATCTGGCTCATCGCGCTGGCGCCCGCCGAGGCGGTACCCGAACCGGCCACCACTGCGAACGTGGGGAACACCACCTGTGGCGTGTTCTGGGTGTTCTCGGTGGTGAACGGCAGATCGGATTGGCCGGCGCCGATGCCCACCGCGTAGAGCAGCGCGTCTTTCGACGACCACGACATGGTGCGCACGTCGCCGACGGCACCCACGGCTTCAGGGTTCAACGGCATGTGGATCAGCCCTTCTTCTGCGGCTGGGGCCAGCCACCGGGCTCGCCGTTCATGCCCGAGTTGGGACGGGCCTGTGCGAGCAGCTCGGCCACGACCGGGCCGAGCTGCGTGGGGTCGTCGACCGGGGCGTGCTGCGGGCCGCGCACCCATCCTTCGGCGACTGCCAGCGTTTGACCACTGGCCTCGAACACGCGACCGGTGACGCCGGCCGACTCCTCGCTGGCGAGCCAGGTGACGATGGGTGCGATCCAGCGCGGTGACCGAGCTTCACGCTCCTCATCGGTCTCGGGCGCCGGGCCGAGGCCCTCGGTCATCCGAGTGAGCGCCACCGGCCCGACGGCGTTGACGGTGACGCCGTAGCGGCTGAGCTCGAGTGCGGCGATGTTGCTGAAGGCCGCGATGCCGGCCTTCGCCGCGCCGTAGTTGGTCTGGCCGGGGTTGCCGTAGATGCCGCTCACCGAGGTGGTGTTGATGATGCGACCGCTGACCGGCTTGCCGGCCTTGCTCTGCTCGCGCCAATAGGCGGCGGCCCAACGACTGGGAGCGAAGGTGCCCTTCAGGTGCACGTTGATGACGGCGTCCCACTCTTCTTCGGTCATGTTGACCAGCACCCGATCGCGAAGGATGCCGGCGTTGTTGACCACCACGTGCAGGTCGCCGAACGTCTCGATGGCGGTGTTGACCAGGCGCTGTGCCCCCTCCCACGACGACACGCTGTCGCCGTTGGAGACGGCCTCGCCGCCCATGGCCTTGATCTCCTCCACCACCTGGTCGGCGGGGCTCAAGTCGCCACCGCTGCCATCGATGTTGCCGCCGAGGTCGTTCACGACGACCTTCGCTCCGTGATACGCGAGGCTCAGCGCATGCTCGCGGCCGATGCCGCGGCCGGCGCCGGTGACGATGGCCACACGGCCCTCACACAATCTGCTCATAGGGGTACCTCTCAGTGTCGACATGCTCGGCTCGGTGGGCGTCCGCCCGACGCCACCGCATCATAAGGTGAGGGGCATGTGTGACTGCGAGCCGACGCGCCGGGAAGCCATTGGCAGAGCGGCTGTGGCAGGTGCCGCACTGGTGATCGGGCGTTCGCTCGCCGCAGCTTCCAGCGTGCACGCCGCGCCCCCCGCCGTTCCGGCCATCGAGGTGATGCCCGGTCTCGCCATCTCTCCGCGGGCGGCCTGGGGTGCCGATCTGCCGCCCAAGGGCCCCATCAGGACCGAACGCCCGCAGTTCCTCCTCGTGCACCACACCGCCAGTCCCAGCAACTACGCCAACTCCCGCGATGTCATCCGCAGCGTCTTCGGCTTCCACACCAGTGCCGCCAAGGGTTGGAACGACGTGTGCTACCAGTTCTTCGTCGGCCGCAACGGCGATGTGTGGGAGGGCCGCGCCGGCGCGCTCGCCGGCCCGGTGGAGGCCGATGCAACCGGCGGCAGTCAGGGCTTCGCGCAGCTGGTGTGCCTGCTCGGCGACTTCACCTCGGCGCCACCCACCGCAGCAGCCTTGACGGCCACGACGAAGGTGCTCGCCTGGTTGGCCGACAGGTATCGCTTCGACGGCTCACCCACCGCCACCACCACGTTCGTGTCGCGCGGGTCCGACAAGTTCAAGGCGGGCACCACGGTCACCACGCCCATCATCGCCGGCCACCGCGACATGACCTTCACCGGCTGCCCCGGCGATGCCTTCTACCCGCTGCTGCCCAGCCTTCGCACCCGGGTGGCCGCTCAGCGAGCTCAGTGGGCCGGCGTGATGCGGCCCGCAGTGCGCTTGGGCAGGGTGACGCTCTAGACCTTCGGCCGTAGCCTCGAAGGGGTGTCCGATCCCATCGATCCCACCAGTCCCACCGCTCCGGGCGCCTGTGATCTCGCCGCCGATGTGCTGGTCGTGGGCGCCGGGCCGGCAGGTGCGGCGGCTGCGGTGTGGCTGCGCCGGGCAGGCCGTTCGGTCATCGTCATCGACAAGGCCTCGTTCCCGCGCGACAAGTGCTGCGGCGACGGGTTGACCACGCTTGCGCTGCGTGAGCTGGAGCCACTGGGTCTGCGGCCCGAGCACGTCCGCAACTGGCAGACGGTGACCGCCGCCTGGCTGCGTTCGCCATCGGGCCGCGAAGTGTGCTTGCCGATGCCGTCCGGCGGCATCTTCGCAGCGACGGCGCCCCGCCGAGAGCTCGATGCCGCGCTGGTTCGCCTCGCGCTCCAGGCCGGCGCCGACGTGCGTGAGGGCCACACGCTCACCGCGTTGCGCCAGTTCGACGATCACGTCGATGCCGAGGTCACCGGCCTGGGCACCGTGCGAGCTCGCTATGCCGTGGCGGCCGACGGCATGTGGTCGCCCACACGCAAGCTGTTGGGCCTGGCCGAGCCCGGCTACTTGGGCGAGTGGCACGCCTTCCGGCAGTACGCGCACGGGGTCACCGGGCCTGCCGCCGATCGGCTGTACGTGTGGTTCGAGCCCGACTTCCTGCCCGGGTACGCGTGGAGCTTCCCGCTGCCCGACGGCCGGGTGAACCTGGGCTTCGGCGTGCTGCGCGACGGCTCACGCTCGGGCAAGTCCATGCAGGCCGACTGGGCCCGCCTCGTCGACCGCCCTCACATTCGTGCCGCGCTCGGGCCGAGCGTGCAGCTCGAGGATCGGGTCACGGCCTGGCCCATCCCTGCCGGCATCGACGCTGCCGTGCTGTCGGCGGGGCGGGTGTTGTTCGTGGGCGACGCGGCGCGCGCCAGCGACGTGATGACGGGCGAGGGAATCGGCCAGGCGGTGCTCACCGGTCGGCTGGCTGCCGAGGCACTGTCGGCCGGCGGCGCGCTCGCGCCCGCGACCGTTCGTGCCACCTACGAGCGATCCGTGCGCCATCACCTTCTCGCCGACCACCGCATGTCGACGGTGCTCAACGGTTGGCTCGCCAGGCCACTGTTGGCGCGCGGCGCCATCCGTGTGGTGGGGCTCACCGCGTGGACCCGACGCAACTTCGTGCGCTGGATGTTCGAGGACGAGCCACGCGCGATCGCCATCACCCCTCGCCGCTGGCACCGCGGCTTCTTTCGCCAGCCCCCTCCCTACCGCTGACCCCCACCATCCGAGTGCCAGGCCACCATCCGAGTGCCAGGCCACCGTCCGAGTGCCAGGCCACCATCCGAGTGCCAGCGTGCACCCCGGAGGGACGCTGACACTCGGAGGTCGACGGACCAAGGGCTATGCCGCCACGCCGAGCAGCTCGCACCGAGTGCGGTACAGCTGGGCCAGCTCGTCGCAGATCGCATCGATGTCGATCAGGTCGAGCTCGGTGACGCGCTCGACCTGCCAACCCACCTGATGACATCGTCGGTCGCGGCGTTTGTCGCGACTGCTGCCGGGCAGGAAGAGATGATCGGGATGCACGTCGACTTCCACGCCCCACCGCACGGCTGGCACGGCCATGTCGAGCGTGATCCGAGACCCGCCGGGCAACAGCACCGGCTGCACCTGCGTGACCACCGGAACTCCCCTCCGGCGAAGGCCCCCAGCGATGAGCACCTCCGGATGCGAGTCGGCCGGCCGGCCGGAGCGGGACAGCACGGTCGTCATGAATCGGAGCGAACCCGGTCGAGCCGGATGGGCCAGCGTGTTGCCGATCGCGGCAAGCGTGGTCATGGTGCACTTGCCGTCGTTCAGCAGTTGCTCGACAACTGACCGATGATCGACGTCGGTGAGGTCGGCCGCCAAGTCGAACGCCAGTCGAGCGCCGCTGCGTGGATGCGGGGCATCCGTCGCAGCCATCCACCGGCCTCGTAGACCTGACGAATCCCCGGGGAGCACGCCTGCCTGCACGGCTGCATGGCGCTGCCGTCTGCTGAGACCGGCCGTTGTCAGAGCGGCATGGGTGGCCATTCCGTGGTGGGCACGAAAGTGGGCCAGGACTTCCAGCGAGAACATCTTCATCGCAACCTCGTCGGGTCGGTGGGACTCGTGGGGGAAGGCGCGTCGCACCATATCGACGGGCGTCCGCGTTCGGCTCGACTCGACGTGTCCGAGTGCCGGAGGACCGTCGGGGTGCACGCTCACACTCGGACGGTTGCGTGGCACCCGGATGGTCGGTCCGCACTCGGATCGGTTGCGGGGTGAGGGCGGGGGTACGGTTCGGGCATGGCCCTGCACACGCGTCTCACGGAACTGTTGGACATCGAGCACCCGGTGATGCTGGCCGGCATGGGGGGCGTCAGCTACCACCGGTTGGTGGCCGCGGTCAGTGAGGCCGGCGGCATCGGCACGTTGGGCGCGAGCACGATGAGCGACGACGAACTGCCCGCCGAGATGGCGAAGGTTCGCGCCGCCACCAGCAAGCCGTTCGGTGTCGACCTGCTCACGGCCATGCCGGGCCAGGTGGAGAAGGGCATCCGCAGCGTCATCGATGGTGGTGCCCGCATCTTCGTGGCGGGGCTGGGCGTACCGCGGGAAGCCATCGACCTGCTGCACTCGCACAACATCCTCGTCGGCAGCATGTGCGGCAAGGTGCGCCACGCTGTCAGCGCAGTGGCCAGCGGTGTCGACTTCGTCGTCGCGCAGGGCACGGAAGGCGGCGGCCACACCGGCACCGTCGCCACGCTGGCGTTGGTGCCGCAGGTGGTCGATGCGGTCGGCAGCAAGGTGCCGGTGGTGGCCGCCGGCGGCCTGTTCGATGGTCGCGGCCTGGCAGCGTCGCTGGCCCTCGGCGCCGATGGTGTCTGGATCGGCACCCGCTTCATCGCCACTCCCGAAGCGCGGGCCGTCGCCGGCTACAAGGACGCGCTGCTCGGCCTGGCCGAGGACGGCACGGTCATCAGCAAGTCCTACACCGGCAAGACGTGTCGCGTGGTGCGCACCGAATGGACGAACCACTTCGAAGAACATCCAGAGGAGCTGCAGCCGTTTCCGCAGCAGGCAGTCGCCAGCATGAAGGCGGGGGTGAACCACCTCGGCGGCGAGGACGGACTGGCGGTGGATTCCAGCCGCGAGTTCATGCCGTGCGGTCAAGGTGTCGGTGCAATCGACACGCTCGTGCCCGCAGGCGACATCGTGCGCAGCATGGTCGCCGAAGCCGAGCGGGTGATGGAGCAGATCGCCTCCACGCGGCGATGAGCGACCGCGACCGCCTCATCGCAGATCACGTCAGCGGGGTCTGGGCCGACGACGTGCTGCCCACGCTGCACGACTACATCCGCATCCCCTGCGTGTCGCAGGCCTTCGACCCGGACTGGAAGGTGCACGGCCACCAGGACGCAGCCACCGAACTGATCCGGGCCTGGTGCAGCGCGCGCCATTGCCGGGCTGACGGTGGAGGTGCACGAACTGCCCGGGCGCAGCCCGCTGATCGTGGCCGAGGTGCCGGCGTTCGCCGCCGCCGAGGCGTCGTGCCCAGCCGACGACACCGTGCTGCTCTACGGCCACTGCGACAAGCAACCGGAGATGACCGGCTGGCGTGACCACCTCGGGCCGTGGCTTCCGGTGCAGGAGGGCGATCGTCTCTACGGCCGCGGGGGCGCCGACGACGGCTACGCCGCCTTCGCATCGCTGCTCGCGATCGAGGCCGCGCAACTGGCCGGCACACCGCACTCGCGCCTGATCATCCTGATCGAGGCGAGCGAGGAGAGCGGCAGCCCCGACCTCCCTGCGTACCTGGAGGCCTTGGCGGGCCGCATCGGGTCGCCGACGCTCGTGCTGTGCCTGGACTCCGGATGCTTGGACCACGAGCGACTGTGGGTCACCACCTCGCTGCGCGGGCTGGTCGGCGGCGATCTGCGTGTCGACATCCTCACCGAAGGCGTCCACAGCGGCGAGGCCAGCGGCGTTGTGCCATCGTCGTTCCGCATCGCCCGCCTCCTGTTGGATCGGCTGGAGAACAGCACCACTGGCGAGCTGCAGCTGCCCGAGCTCCACGAGGAGATCCCTGCCGATCGCCGACAGCAGGCAGCCGACACGGCCGCCGAGTTCCCCATCGGCGGGCACTTCCCCTTCGTGCACGGCGCGCAGCCGATGGTGCACGACCCGGCGCAGCAGCTGCTGGCCCGCACCTGGCGGCCGTCGCTCAGCATCACCGGCGTCGATGGCATTCCACCGATCGACATCGCCGGCAACGTGCTGCGACCACACACCACGCTGCACCTCAGCGTCCGGCTGCCCCCGACCTGCGATGGCGAGGTCGCATTGGCAGCGATCGAGCGCTGCCTCACCACTGATCCTCCGTACGGAGCGACGGTGCAGTTCCTGCGCGGGCACAGCGGCCCGGGTTGGAACGCCCCAACGTTTGCACCGTGGCTGCAGGCCGCACTCGACGACGCCAGCATCATCGCGTTCGGAAAGCCGGCGCGTGCGTTCGGAGAAGGTGGCTCGATCCCCTTCATGGGCATGCTCGGCGAGATGTTCCCCGAAGCGCAGTTCGTGATCACCGGCGCACTGGGGCCAGGGGCAAACGCGCACGGGCCCAACGAGTTCCTGCACGTTCCCACCGCCCGCCGCCTCACCGAGTGCCTGGCGCACCTGCTGCACGCGCACGCCACGCGGTGAGGGGCTGCAACCTGTGATCACGCTGCTGCGCGCCAACCGAGACCTTCGGTGGTTGTTCATCGCGCAGGTCATCTCGTTCATGGGCGACTGGTTCTCGTTCGTCGCGGTCACCGGCATCGTGAAAGACGCCACCGGCAGCGAGTTCCTGGTGTCGCTCGCCTACGTGTCGTTCTCGCTGCCCTCGTTCCTTGCCTCGCCCATCGCAGGTGTCACCGTCGACCGGTTCGATCGACGACGGTTGCTGCTCATCGTCTCGCTGCTGCAGGCCGTCGCCGCACTCGGCCTGCTGACCTCCTCGGGCAGCACGGTGTGGCCGTTGTTCGTGTTCCAAGGCGTGATCAGCGCATTCGCCGCATTCGTCAAGCCTGCCATCGATGCCGGCGTCCCCAACCTGGCCCGCGACTCCACCGAACTACGAACGGCGAACGCACTGTTCGGCAGCACGTGGGGTGTGATGCTGGCGGTCGGGGCGGCCGTCGGTGGCGTGTTCAGCGAGGCCTTCGGGCGACGAACGGCGTTCGTCGCCAACGCCGTTTCGTTCGTGATCGCGATGTTGCTGATCGCCCTCGTTCGGCGGCCGATGCAAGAAGCTCACCACGCCGACCGGCCGGCGATGCGCCCCATCGCCGACATGGCCGAAGCAGTTCGATACGCGCGCCAGGACCACGTGGTGCTGGCGCTGATCGCCAGCAAGTCGACGTTCGCCATCGGCGCCGGCACGGTGAGCCAACTGCCCGTGCTGGCCACCTCCGTGTTCGGTTGGAACGACGGTGGAACCGGCATGCTGCTGGCGGCACGCGGGGTGGGCGCCGGCCTGGGCCCGTTGATCGCGTCGCGCTTCACACAGGGCAGCCTGTCGCGGGTGTTGCGCATCTGTGGTCTTGCAGGGGTGGTGTTCAGCGCGTGCTACCTGGTCGCCGCGTGGTCGCCGGTGATCTATCTGGCGGCGGTGGTGATCGCGCTCGGGCACCTCGGTGGCGGCTCGCAATGGCCGCTGAGCACCTACGGCCTGCAGCTGCGCACGCCCGACCACATCCGTGGGCGGGTGATGGCCGGCGACTTCGCCATCGTCACGCTGGTGATGAGCATCACCGGGCTCGGGGCGGGCGTGATGTCGGAGCTCGTGGGCGTTCGCTGGACCATCACCGCGTTCGCCAGCGCGGCGGCGGTCGCCGGCTTCGTCTACATCGCCGCCACGCGGCCGCTGGTGCAACAGCTGGCCACCGAAGAGGCGGCAGCAGATGCCACAACGTCCGTCTGAGGCTCAGCTCACCCGCACTGCGTCGGCCGCCTGCTTCGCGTGGTAGCTGCTCCGAGTGAGCGGGCTGGCCTCCACATGGCCGATGCCCAACGACTCACCGAACTGCTTCCATCGGGCGAACTCGTGCGGCTCCGCCCAGCGGGCCACCGGCAGGTGGTTGGAGGTCGGGCGCAGGTACTGCCCGATGGTGACGATGTCGATGCCGATGGCGGCGAGATCGTGCAGCAGACCGGCAACTTCCTCATCGGCTTCGCCGAGACCCAGCATGAAGCCGGTCTTGATGGTGAGGCCAGCTGCCTTGGCACGCGACAGCACGGCCAGGCTGCGGGCGTAGCCGGCGCTGGGGCGCACGGCGCGCTGCAACCTGGCAACGGTCTCGACGTTGTGGTTGAGCACATCCGGGCGACCTGGGCCTGCCGCCAGCAGCACCGCCAACGACGCTTCATCGCCCTTCGCATCGCTGACCAGGGCCTCGACGATCGTCCTCGGTCGGGCCCGGCGGATCGCTGCGACACAGGCGGCGACGTGCGCAAACCCGCCGTCGGAGAGGTCGTCGCGAGCGACCATCGTGAGCACCGCGTGAGCGAGGCCCATCTGTTGCACCGCCGCTGCCACGCGCGATGGTTCGTCGGCGGCAGGCGCCATCGGCTGCTGCGTGTCGACCAGGCAGAAGCCGCATGCCCGAGTGCACCGCTCACCGAGCACCATGAAGGTGGCGGTGCCGTCGGCCCAGCAGTCACTGAGGTTGGGGCAACCGGCCTCCTCGCAGACGGTGACGAGACCGTGTGCGCGCACCACCCTCTTCAGTGCCAGCACCTCGGCGCCCAGCGACACCTTCGGACGCAGCCAGTCGGGTTTGCGAGTGGCGATCGCGAGGCCACCGGTGACGCCCGCCTGTTGCAGCCGCGCTGTCGCTCGCGACGCCGGGATCGCGACTTCGACGCGATCGGCGGTGACGTGATCGGCAGTGACGTGATCGCTGCTGCGACGCACGGCGGCACCTGGCCCCGCGCCCCGAGAGAAGGGCGACAAGTCGTCGGGAATCGTCTTCCACGCAACGTCTTGTCGCTCGACCGAGCCGTTGCCCCACTGCCGGCCGGCGAGGCGGGCAACGATGTCGACGACCTGCGCGAGCTCGACGTGGATGCCTTCCTCGGCGAGCGATGTGACCGGCTTGTCGCCGATGCCGCAGGGCACGATGTACTCGCGCAGGTAGCGCATGTCGGGGTGCACGTTGAGCGCAAAACCGTGCATGGTGCGACCATGGGCCAACCGCACGCCGATGGCGCAGATCTTGCGCGGGTTGGGGCCACTGACGCCTACCCACACCCCGGGGTACTCGCTGAGGCAACCGACATCGGCGAGACCGAGCTCGTGCAGCGTTGCGACCACCAGTCGCTGCAGCGCGCACACGTGGTCGCCGGCACCCAGCGAGTTGGGCACGTTGACGATCGGGTAGCCGACGAGCTGGCCAGGCCCGTGATACGTGACATCGCCACCGCGCTTCACCGACACGAGCTCGGCGCCGACCGAAGCGGGATCGACCTTCACATTCGCGTGCAGATGGGCGCGCGGGCCGTGCGTGAACACGTGAGGGTGCTCGAGCAACAGCAGATGATCGTGCGACCCGTGCGCGAACATCGAATGTTGCAGCGCCAACGCCTCGCGATACGGCACTCGCCCCAGCCATCGGACGTGCACGGCACCGTCGTTCGGCACGTGGGGTTCAGAGCTCCTGTGCCCAGTCGCGGTGCTCGAGCAGTTGCTTCACCTTCACCAGGAAGCCGGCGGCATACGCGCCGTCGAACGCACGGTGATCCCAGCTCATCGCGAGGTTGCCAACCGGGTGGATGACGATCGCTTCACCACCATCGGGCAACTGCGCCACCACCGGCTTGCGCACGATGGCATCCGTGGAGAGGATTGCCACCTGCGGCTGGTTGATGATGGGCATCGTGAGCACGCTGCCCGCGGAACCGTTGTTGCTGATGGTGAAGGTGCCACCGCTGATCTCGTCGGGACTGAGCTTGCGAGTGCGCGCTCGGTTTGCAAGGTCGTTGATCTCGCGGGCGATGGCACGCAGGCGCTTGGAATCGGCCGAACGCACCACCGGCACCAACAGGCCTTGGAAGTCGAGGTCGACCGCGATGCCCACGTCGACGAAGTCGTGCACGATGAGCTCGTTCTCGCCGACACTGGCATTGAGATAGGGGAACTCGGCGAGGGCGTCGACGATGGCACGAGTGATGAACGGCAGGTACGTGAGGCTGAACCCCTCCGTGGCCTTCCACTCGCTCTTCACCTTGCCACGGGTGGCGTCGACGTTGGCGTAGTCGACCTCGACCACGCTGAACGCGTGCGGGCTGACGCCCTTGCTCATCACCATGTGGCTGCCGGTGAGCTTGCGGATCTTGCTGAGCGCGACCACCGTGTCGCGCTCGCCGGAGGCCACGACCGCCGCCGGAGCCGCGGCAGCCGCCGCCGCCGGAGCCGCCACGACCGGAGCAGGAGCGGCCGCGACGACCGGGGCGGGGGCAGGAGCCACCGGAGCCGCCGCGACCACGTCGACCGGGGCAGCCGCCGCCGGAGCGAGGTGCTTGCGGTCGATGAAGTCGAGCACGTCGTCGCGCGTGATGCGGCCACCGGGGCCGGAACCGGTGACGTCGTCGGGGTTGATCTGATGCTCGGCGACCAGACGCCGAACCACTGGCGAGAGCAGCCGGTTGTCGCTGCCCAGCGCCTCGTCGTTGGCCCCCGGGGCAGACACGGCCTCGACGGCTGCCGGCTCCTCGACGACCGGCACCGGAGCAGCGGCCACAGCAACCGGCGGCGCAACTGCCGGCGCCGGCGCAGCAACCACGGCCTCGACCACGGGCGTTTCGACCACGGCCTCGACCACAGGAGGCTCGACAGCGGGCGGCTCGACAGCGGCGGCCTCGGCGGCACCGACGACGGCGATGACCGCGCCGACCGGCACCGTGTCGCCTTCGGCCGCGCGGATCTCCAGCACCACGCCGGCCACCGGCGATGGCACTTCGGTGTCGACCTTGTCGGTGCTGACCTCGAACAACGCCTCATCGGCAGCGATCGAGTCGCCCACCTTCTTGAACCAGCGCGTGATCGTGCCTTCGGTGACGGTCTCGCCCAACTGCGGGAGGGTGACGTCGGCCATGGTGGGATGCTCCTCTAGTACAGAATTCGGGTGGTGCAGAATCGGTGGTGCGGACGGATCAGGCGTTCAGGCTGCGGCCCGTGAGCGAGAGAACGGTTTCGCCGAAAAGCTCGGTGAGGCTCGGGTGCGGCTGGATGTACTCGGCGACCTCGGCAACGGTGGCCTCCCAGTTGACGGCAAGGTAGCCGCCGCTGAGCTGCTCGGTGACCCACGGGCCCACCATGTGCACACCCAGGATCTGGCCGGCCGTGCCGTCGGCGTTCTTCTTGGCGATCACCTTCACCAGGCCGTCGAGCTCGCCGAGGATCTGGGCCCGGCTGTTGGCGCGGAACTGGTGCTTGGCAACCACGACGTCGAAGCCGGCCTCGCGGGCGGCTTCCTCGCTGGGGCCGGAGAAGGCCACCTCGGGGTGGCAGTAGATGGCCCAGGGCACCCGGTCGTAACGGATGGGGCTGGGGCTCTCGCCGAGGATGTGCTTGGTGACCAGGATGGCCTCGGCGTAGCCGACGTGAGCGAGTGCCGGAGTGTTGATGAGGTCGCCGACGGCGTACACGCCAGGCTCGGCGGTGCGGCAGTACTGATCGACCTCCACGAAACCACGATCGGAGACGACGACGGCCGTGCCGTGCAGGCCCAACTGGTCGGCGAACGGGCGGCGCCCGATGCTGACGACCACCGCGTCGACTTCCAGGTTCTGGGCATCGCTGTCGGCCGCGCCGAAGTGCACGGTGGTGCCGCCGTAGCCGTTGGGCGTGTGGCCGAGCACCTTCACCCCGGTCTTGATGTCGATGTTCTTCTTCTTGAAGCTGCGTACGACCACGTTGGCGACGTCGGTATCGAGCCCGGGGAGGATCTTGGGGAGGCCTTCCAGGATGGTGACCTGCGCACCGAGATCGGCGAACGTGCTGGCGAACTCGCAGCCGATGGCGCCGCCGCCGATGACGGCGACGCGTGCGGGCAACGACGACAGCATCAGCACCTCGTCGCTGGTCATCACCGGGCCGTGTTGCCCGGGCGGCGCCGGCTCGAAGCCAGGGATGGTGCGCGGCACGCTGCCCGACGCGAGGATGACGTTGGTGCCCACGACGGTGCTGCTGCTGCCGTCGGGGTGCTGCACCGTGACGGTGCGGTCGGCACCCAGGGTGCCGAGGCCGTCGAGCACGGTGATCTTCTTCGACTTCATGAACGCGCCCAAGCTCTTCACGATGCCGTCGACGATCTTCTGCTTGCGGACCTGCGCCACCGCGAAGTTCACCACCGGTGCACTGCTCTCGATGCCGAACTCGGCGGCGTGCTGCACATGCCGATTGACCGCTGCCGACTCGAGGAACGCCTTGGCAGGGATGCAACCACGGTTGAGGCAGGTGCCGCCGAGGGCGCCCTTCTCGACGACGGCCACGGACAGGCCGGCCGAAGTGGCGTACAGAGCAGCCCCGTAGCCGCCAGGGCCGCCGCCAATCACCACGAGGTCGAACTGCTGCTGGTCCATCTGTGTCGTCGCTCCGCTCTGGGTGGAATGGTCTGGGTGGAATGGTCTGGTGGGAAGGGCCGGTGTCGTGCGCAACGGTACCGGGTCGGCGTATGCCTCGCCGCCGGGTGGTGGTGATTACACCAGTTTCCAGCGCACCCGGTCGTCGGCGCGCTGCAGGAGCAGCAGGCGATCGTCGGTCGGGAAACCGGTGTTGGGGAACGTCAGCGTGCACTCGACGGGGGCGACGGTGAACCCGGTGCAGGAGCCGGGGTTGACGACCGACGACGGCTTGACTGCAAGATCGACACCGACCAGTGTGAACCCTTCGAGGCCGTCAGGGTCGTCGACACCGGCGAGGGTGACCGTGACCACGAACGCATCGCCGGCGTCGGTTGCCTTGGTGACCGTGACGATGGCGTCGCCCGCCATGCCCGTGCCACCCACCTCCAGCGAGGGCGTCGGCGGCTCCTGGTTGGCGAGACGCCACAGTTGGATGCCACCCGCGAGCAGGATCGCAAGCCCGCACGACACGGCGAGCAGGAGCAGAGTGCGGGTGCGCATGCGGATTCGAGGCTACGGGTTAACCTCCACCGCCATGCGCAGAACTGTGATGGTCCTCGTCGTCGCGGGAGCGCTGTTGGCTGGCTGCGGCGACGACATGGGTTCGTCCGGTTCGGCGGCAACAGACGCTCTCGACGCGGCAACCGCTGCGCCGACCACTACGACGCCCTCCACCACCACGCCCTCCACCGCCACGCCCTCCACCACCGGGGCACCCGGCACCGGGGCACCGCAACCCGGCGACACGGCCCAACCGGCTAGCGAGGTACCCGAGGCCCTGCAGTTCGCCGCCCCACTGGTGGGCGGCGGCTCACTCGACTTCTCCCAATACGCCGGCACCACCGTGGCGCTGTGGTTCTGGGCGCCCACTTGAAGTGTGTGCAACAAGGAAGCCCCCTCGGTCGAGGAGGCCACCAAGCGCTGGGCCGGGCAGGTCGAGTTCGTCGGCATCGCCTGGTTCGGTGACGACGTTTCGTTCGAGGGTTTCATCGACAAGCACGGCCTGACCTTCCCGCAGGTCAACGACGACCCGGGCGAGGTGTACGCACGCTTCGGGGTCGCCGCACAACCCGCGCTGGCGATCATCTCACCGTCGGGTGAGGTGCAACAGATCTTCGGCGCGGTCGACGAGGCCACGCTCGACGGCATCCTCGCGCGCGCGGTCGGGTGACGCCGGTCGCACTGCTGTTGCGCCGCGTGAGCAGCCGTGTCACGACCCTCGGTGAGCGGCGGGCGGGCGCGCCAGGGCGATGCGTCGCAGCGGCGGCAACGTGGGCGGTGGTTGCTTGCGCGGTGGCAGGTCGGCGAGGAGGTGCGCGGTGATGTGAGCGATCTCGGCGACAGCCGCCTCGAAGGCGGCCTCGGTGGCGGGCGAGGTCTTCTGCACACCGCTGATCTTGCGCACGTACTGGCGAGCGGCGGCCTCGATCTCCACCGGCGTCGCCACCGGCTGCAAGCCTCGGAGCGTGGTGATGTTGCGGCACATGGCCCCAGCGTACGGTGCGTCGGCCCGCCGCCGATCACATCCACGTCCGGGCCTCGCCTCGGTCTAGGTTGCCGACATGCTCGACGAAG
>JADKGZ010000024.1 GCA_016722025.1 Acidimicrobiaceae bacterium | reverse complement strand
CGCTGGATGACCACCGATGCGTGAGTCGCCGGGAGGCGACGTCTCCTCGACCGGCCACGAACAGGCGGAGAACGACTCGCGAGTGATCCGGCTGCAGGTCGATGCCGGTCTCGGTGACGTGCACGGTGCCGACGGTGGGTGAAGTGGTCATCGTGAGCCGACCAGTGCATCGGTTCGCTGCATCGTGGAGATCAGCGCCAGCGTGGACTCCGCGCCCTGGTTGAGGTTCACGCTGTGGGGGTGCAGGCCGTCGTAGCTGCCGTGAGATCGCTCGTCGATCATCATCAGGCCAGCGTCGTTGTGGCCGCGGAACCAGGCCGCCGCCGTCTCCACCCCGCCGATCCACGACGGGTCGCCGGTGATCAGATGTGCTCGCCAGCATGCATCGGCCATCGCTGCGACCTCGATGGGTTGCTGGTCGAACTGTGGGCCGTGCTCATCGGCGCGGCGGCCGCCGACGCCGGTGACCGAGAGGTGGCCGTCGCGCGTCTCCGACGCCAGCAGCCAGGAAAGCATGCGCAGGCCACGGTCCACGTCGAGCGGGCGGCCGAGCGCAGCGCCCGCAGCCATCACGGCCTCGGCGACCGAGGCGTTGCCATAGGCCAACTGCTGCTCCGGCCACACCCAGTCATCGCGCAGGAGTGGCCCAATCATGCCGAGCAGGTCGTTCAACAGGGCGCGAGCGGGTGTGTGCTGAGGGTCGATGGCCGCCACCTCGGCGGCACCGAGGGCGGCGAACACCATCGAACGCGGCCACGGCGAGCGTTGCTGCACTCCCTTGTCGAACGACTGCTGCGCCCAGCGGCGAACTGCGGGATTGCGATGCTGAGCGGCTGCGACGCCGAAGCCCCAGATGCTGCGGCCCCAGCAGTCCTCGGTGCCCGGCTCGTCGGTCCACCGGCCGGCGGCGTCCATGCGGTTGCGGCAGCGGCCGTCGTTGGCCTGTGCCGCGCGCGTGAAGTGCAGCGCCAGGCGCGACAGCTGATGAGCAGCACCCACATCGGGCACGCGGGAGGTGACCACCAGCATGCGCGCGTTGTCGTCGGTGCAGTAACCATGCTCGACGCGGGGTTCTGTGCCCTTGGCGTGCTCGAACAGACCTCGCTGGTCGCTCATGGCCAGCAGGTGATCGAACGTGTGCCCGTCGGCGGCGTTGCCGCGTTCGTGGTCGCGTTCGTGGTCGTGGTCGTGGTCGTCGATCGTCATATCGCCACCGGCTCGACGATCGGGTCCAGTTCCGTGCACAGGCGCAGGTACTCATCGGCGACCGACGCCCAGCTCAGCGACGGTGCCAGCCGGCGAGCGTTGACCGTCATGCTGTTCAAGACCATCGGGTCGCTCATCACGGTCCTGATGGCGTCCGCCAGCGCCGCGGAGTCGCCGTGGGGCACCACTTTCACCGCGCCGCTGGCCTGCAGCTCGATGGCATGCGGAAAGGCGGTGGCGATCACGGGCCGACCGGCCGCGAGTGCGTCGACCAGCACGCCGGATGTCACTTGGTCCTTCGAGTCGTACGGCAGCAGCACCAGCGAGGCGCTGGCGACGAAGCGAGTGAGCTGGTCGACGTTGCGGTACGTGTCGTCGAAGTGCACTGATCCGGCGATGCCGTTCGACCACGTGCGTCGCAGCAACGAGTTGCGATAGGCGTCGCCCGCACGAGCGAACACCTTTGGGTGCGTCACGCCGGCGATGGTGTAGCGCAGGCGCGGTCGCATGTCCGACAGCAGCGCCAGCGAGTCGATGGCGTGTTCGATGCCCTTGCCGGGCCCGAGGAGGCCCCAGGTGAGCAACTGCGGCCGCTCGCCGACGGTCGACTCGTTGCCGTTGCCGTTGCCGTTGCCGGGCGCCAGTGCGGCGCCGTGGGGCACCACCTCCACGCCACGGGGGTCGACGATGTACGACGAGCACAGCCTGGTGTTGGCCGTCTCGGTCATCACCACCACCTTGGCGGCGCGTGCGCACACTGCTTCCAGCACCGTCTTCTGGTGGTCGGTGGGCACCAGGGGCACGGTGTGCAGCACGACGATGGCGGGTGCGTCGAGCGCGTCGAGCAACTGCAGCACTTCGTCGCCGTCGTCACCGCCGAAGATGCCGTACTCGTGCTGGATGATCACGGCTTCGCACCGCGAGAGGATGGCTGCTGCGTGCCGAACGGAAGGCGCCGAGCCGTTCACCAGCTCACCCGCGACGGTCTGGCCGATCGCGGCTGGCTCGTCCCCGTCGTTGATGCGCACGACGTCGACTCGGTGGCCTGCATCGCGCAGTGCGTTGGTGAGTGCTGCGGCAAAGGTCGCCAGCCCACAGAGCTTCGGGGGGTAGGTGCTGACCATGCCGAGGCGCCGGACCGCGGCGCCATGGATGCGGCGAGAGGGGTGTGAGTGGGCATGATGCCTCCTCGATGGTGGGAACCAGCGTCGAGCCCGACCAGGTGGCAGCGTGAACTGGCCTCCTGGCCAGACGTGGCGGAACTTCCCGGTGAAGCCGTACCTTACCCAGTGGTGAGCTCAGGCAAACCTGAGCGCCGGCTCAGCGTGCGGGTGTGGGCCCGATCAGCGACTGGTGGCACGGCTCGCACAACCACCACTCGGCGGGGCCGGGTGGCAGGTCAGCGGCATCGCAGGCAAAGGTTTGCAGGCATCGCCAGCAGCGACGGCCGGCGGTTGTCGCAGTGGTGACGGTGTCGCTCATGTCACGTCCGCCAGCGCTGGCACGCAGGGCGCCCCGTTCGATTCGAAGCGGTTCACGGGCGACTCGATTCCACTGGGCCGAAGGCCCTCGCTGTGACCCTACCGGTGCTGATGACGACAGCGGGGGCCGGCACTAGGGTGAGCACATGCATGCGGATACCCCCACTCGTATCGAGTTCTTCTTCGATCCCGGCTGCCCGTGGACCTGGGCCACGTCGCGCTGGCTGGTCGACGCCGCTGCGGCGCGTGGTATCGACGTGGTGTGGCGCAACCTCAGCCTGGGGGTGCTCAACGAGGGCCGCGAACTGTCCGAGCACCTGCGCCTCACGCTGCCGGCCGGCACCGCGGCGCATCGTCTCATCGCTGCGCTGATGGCCGACGGGCGCAACGACCTGATCGGCAACTTCTACACCGAGTACGGGCGGCGCGTGCACCACGACCAGCTCGCTCCGTCGATCGAGGTGGTGCGTGAGGTGGCGCTGGCAGTGGGTGCCGGGGAATGGGTTGCCGCAGTCGACGAGACCGCGTGGGATGCACCGGTGGCCGAGTCCACTCGGCTGGCGATGTCGCTGGCCGGGCCCGACGTCGGCTCGCCGATCCTTGCCTTCGGCTCGCCGCTGGTGGGCATCTTCGGGCCGATCGTGTCGCCACCGCCCACCGACGAGCAAGCACAGCGGCTGCTCGACGTGGTGCTGCTGGTGGCGCAGTGCCCGGGCTTCTTCGAGATCAAGCGCGGCCGCGCCGGCAAAGTGCAGCTCGGCCCCCGCCCCTGAGCGAGGTGTGTGGCGCCGGTTCACCGCAACCTGCGGCCGGGCAACTCCATCAGTGGCGCGTCACGGCCGTTGGGTGAGCGGCGGCACGCCGCACTCGTTGGCCGCAATCGTGGACTGCCACGTGAACAGCGCCTGCTCGGCGTCGTTCAAGATCTCGTTGAACAGCAGCGGTGCCAGCAACGGGTCGTCGATCATGGTGCCGGCGAGGCACTGGTACTCGCGGATCTGGGCCAGCGACGGGCCGTCGCCGGCGAGGGCGATGACGTCGTGCTCCAGCGACAACGCCTGCATCGGTGACACCACCGGCGGGGGCGGTGCGGTGGCGCCGACGGCACGCTTGCAGGCCTCGAAGGTGACGTCGTTGACCACGGTGGTGGGCGCCGCGGCCGAACCCGATGCCGTCGCCCATGCAGCGACGGCGTTTGCGAACGGTGTGCCGCTGTCGTCGAAGGTGGCAGTGGCTGTGAAGCAGACGACGCCATCGCGCTGGTAGCTGGTGTAGCCGCCGCCCGCCCAGCCGTCGAGGGCACCTCTTGCCTGGCGCCATGGCAGCCATGCGTCGAGCATCACCAGCATCGCCACTGCCGACAGCGGCTGTGGCGGATCGAGCACGATGGTGCCGACGGGCACCTCCAGCGTGACCGCAGCGTCTTGCTGCTCGGTGCCGTGCAACCACGGGTTGAGCAGGATCTCCTCGGTCGGCGGGGTGCCGATCAGCTCGTCGATGCCGGCGTTGCCTGCCGCGGCGAACACGTCGCCGACCAGCATCGGCCCGAGCACGTAGGGCGCGTCGCGTTGCTCGAGCACGGCCCAGGGCACATCGGAGAGCCCGGCCGCTGCCTCCGGGGCGAGGCTGTTGCCATCGTCGGCCGCCACTCGGTCGGCCGCCGACAACGTGGCGCGAAACGCGTCTTCCACTCGCAACGCGTCGGCCTCGACCACTGCTCGCAACTCGAGATCGTCGGCGCCGTCGCCGGCCAGGTCGAAGTGCTGCGCCTGCAGCGCGTGCGTGAGCTCGTGCGCCAGCACCACGCGCACTGCCGGCGTGATGAGGTCGCCGCGCACGTACACCCGGTCGTCGGCGGGTGAGTAGAAGCCCAGGGTGGTGATGGCCGCCACCGTTGCATCGCCCTGGGTGGGGTCGTACCCGACAGCCAATCCGAAGGCGTCGTACAGCTGCGAGTAGAGGCCCGCCGTGGCGTCGGCGGCCTGGTTGCCCTGCGGTTGGTCGAACAGGGCCACGAACTCGGCTTCGGCGAGGAAGTCGACGTACACAGGGTGCACCCATTGCAGCTCGCGTGCGGTCTGTACGAACTCGACGAGATCGGCCACGCGCGGGTCCCACTCGCTGGGGTGCGCAGGCTGGTCGTCGCCGAACAGCCGGTCGCGGAACAGCACCGCGCCGGCACCACCCACCAATGCCAGGACCAGCAACGGCAGCAACAGCTGGCGCCAGCGATGAGACCGCCGTGCGACGGCGACGGCGTAGGGCGCGTGAGGGCTGGCGCCGTACGGCTGGTCCTGCAACCACTGACCCGGCTGGGGTGGGGCGGTTGCTGGCGCCGGTGGCCCGGTGTGGATGGTGACGCGCGTCGGCACCGTGGGCGCGAACGGTGTCGGCGCGGCATCGTCGGGCGGCTCAGCCGCTGGATCCGGAGGTTGCTCGGGGCCGAAGGAGTTCATGGTGGCACCTGCACTCTTGCACGAACCGTGGTTGCTGGCGACGGCAACTCGACGAACGGGATATGGTGAGAACGATCGTTCTCATCGAGGAGCACACATGCCAGAACCCCTGCCGCCACGGTTGCCGTTGCCGCCGTTCGACGAAGCCGGCGCTCGCCGAAAGGTGCTGCTGGCGGAAGCCGCCTGGAACACCCGCGACGCCCACCGGGTGGCCGGCGCGTACAGTGCCGACTCCGAGTGGCGCAATCGCGGCGAGTTCGTGAGGGGCAGCGCCGAGATCGTTGCCTTCCTGCAGCGCAAGTGGGCGACGGAGCACGACTACGTGCTGCGCAAGGCGCTGTGGGCGTTCACCGACAACCGCATCGCCGTGCGCTTCCAGTACGAGTGGCACGACGGCGCGGGCCGGTGGTTCCGTTCGTACGGCAACGAGAACTGGGAGTTCGACGACCTGGGCTACATGCGTCGGCGAGAAGCCTCGATCAACGATGTGCCCATCGACGAGAGCCAACGACGCTTCTTCGGCCCGCGCGCCGACGGCGACGAGGACGGACTTCCCCTGCAATGAGTCCAGCCGCGACGAAGGGCCGTGCCGAGTCTGCCGTTGCGGTGCTCGCGGCGGCCGACGCGCTGTTCTACGAACGCGGCATCGCCGGCGTCGGCATGGCCGATGTGCGCGATGCGTCGGGGGTTTCGTTGCGCCGCCTGTACACGCTGTACCCGTCGAAGCGCGACCTCGTGGCTGCCTGGCTCGACGACCGCCACGTGCGCTGGATGGCCTGGTTCACGACCAGCGTGTCGCGGCTCGCCGGTGGCGGCACCGACCCACTGCTGGCCACGTTCGACGCGATCGAGGAGTGGGTGCACGCGCCCGGCTACCGCGGCTGCGCGTTCCTGAACGCCATCGCCGAGACCACAGAGATCGACGATGCACACCGAGCCATCGTCGCCGACCACAAGCGAGCGCTCATCGAGCACCTGGCCTCGCTGGCCACTGCCGCTCATCCCGAGGCGCCGGACTGGCTGCCCGAGACCATCGGCGTGCTGCTCGACGGCGCGATCGTGCAGGCGGCCGTGTTCGGCACCGACGCCCCCATCCTCGCCGCCCGCCGCGGCGCGGCTCAGATGCTGCGCTGCTCGTTCGGCGCCTGAAGCGTTGCTGCACACGCCCGCTGTGGCGCCATGCCGCCGGTCTGCCGGCACCGTTGATCGCGGGCGGACGCCCGAGTGGGTTCAGGGGTAGGGTGCCCGATGGTCGTGTCCGCAGATCGCCCGTTGCGCGTGCTGGTCACCTCCACGCCTGGTGCTGGGCACATCGGGCCGCTCGTGCCGCTCGCCGCCGCGTTGCAGGCAGCCGGTCATCAGGTGCTGTGGGCAACCGCAACGGAGTCGTGCGCCCGCGTGCGAGCGCTGGGCTTCGAGGCGGTTGCGGCGGGAATGGGGGTGGGCGAGCGAACCGCTGCTCTTGCGCCGCAGATGCCCGAGATCATGGCGCTCGATCCCCGCGACCGCCGCTCGCGCCTGTTCGCCGGGTTCTTCGGTGAGATCGCTGCGCCGCGCATGCATCGCGAGCTCGGGCCCGTGTTCGATTCCTTTCGGCCCGATGTGGTGATCCACGAGATGTCGGAACTGGCCGCCGCGCCGATGGCCACGGGTCGCGGTGTGCCGCACGTGACGGTTGCCTTCAGCGGCGCCATCGGCGACGCAGTGTGGGCGGCAGCGCAGCGCAGCATGCATGCGATCTGGCTCGCCGAAGGTGTCGGCAACGCCGGAATGCCCGAGTTGCTCGGTGCGCTCTACCTGCACCCGTTTCCCGCGTCGTTCGGCCCGCCACCGCACCATCCGAACGCGCGGCTGGTGCGGCCTGGGTGGGTCGATGCCGCCGACACGACCATCGAGCCCGACTGGCTGCGCTCGCTGGGCGTTGCGCGGCCGCTGGTGTACCTGACCGCTGGTACCGAGGTTGCCGCGCAGGCGGCGCCATGGGCCGCAGCGTTCGAGGCGCTGGCCGGTCTCGAGGTCGATGCGGTGGCAACCATCGGGCCCACCCTCGACCCGGTCACGATGGGCGCGGTGCCTCCCAACGTGCGTGTCGAGCGGTTCGTTCCGCAACACCTGCTGCTCGCGCGAGCATCGGTGGTGGCGTCGCACGGCGGCGCCGGCACCGTGCTCGGTGCTGCGCTGCAGGGCCTCCCGCAGTTGCTGTTCCCCATCATCGCCGACCAGTGGGACAACGCCGACGCCGTCTCGCGTGCGGGTGCCGGTGTGGCGTGCGAGCTGGCGTGTCGCGACGCGGCGAGCCTGGCGACGGCACTGCAGCGCCTGCTGCACGACGCGGTGGTGCACGATGCGGCGCGCGCGGTCGCCACCGAGATCGCGGCCATGCCGTCGGCCGCCGATCACGTGCAGGCGATCGAAGCGTTGGTGGGCTGAGGCTCACCGGGCCGTCGTCGGCCTCGGCGAGCGCTGCATCAGCCACAGGTCCGGGCCGGCGCCATCGGCGATGCACCAGTGGCGGACGGTGTCGAAGCCGAGTCGCGAGTAGAACGCGACGTTCGATGGTGAGGAGGTCTCCAGGCATGCCACCAGCCGCTCGCGGTCGGCCAGTGCGATGCCGGGCTGCAGTGTGCGGGTACCGAGGCCGTTGCCCTGGTGCGCGGGTGCCGTTCCCATCGTGGCGAGGTAGAGGTGACGCTCGGCCGGTCGCCAGCCGTGCACCTCGGCATCAGCGGCCGCCGATGCGTCGTGACGGTCGCCCTCCAGTGCTGCCACCACTGGGCCCAGTGCCGCGCCGATGTCGGCCGGCAACTCGGCTGCGGTGTCGAACCATGACGCCACCGACTGCACGACGCCGGCGACGGTGGTCACCGAGGCCCGGCCGTACGGGAGCGCGAGGTGTTGCAGGAACAGCCGTTGCAGCTCGGTGATGCGCCCGACGTGGTCGCGACCGTCCACCACCCACCGGGTCCATGGGTAGTCGGCGAAGGCGAGGCCCAGCACGTCCGAGGCGCGATCGACGTCGACGGCAGTGAGTGGCCGGGTGTCGATCGCGATGGTCACCGGCCCACCACCTCGACGATGATTCGTTCGTAGCGATCCATGCGGCGCGGGTCGTGACGCACGTCGCCGTCGGCGAGCGTGATGGTCGAGCAGCGTTGCAGCAGCCGGCCGACGGCGATCTGGGTCTGCAAGCGGGCCAACGGGGCGCCGATGCAGTAGTGGATGCCCTGCCCGAACGACAGCGAGACCATCTCCGGTCGAGTGATGTCGAACCGGTCGGGGTGGGGCCAGCGCGCGGTGCGGTTGGCGGCGCCGGTGCCCAAGCGGACGTGTGTCCGGCGTCGATGGTTCGGCCGCCGATCTCGATCGGTTCCAGCGCGAGGCGGGCGGTGGAGGTCTGCTGGTTGGGGTGGTGGAAGCGGAGGATCTCGGTGACAGCGCTGCTCAGCAGCGACGGTTGTGCGCGCAGCAGCGCCATCTGTTCGGGATGTTGCAACAGCAACAACAAGCCACTGGAAACCATGCGCTCGGTGGTGGTGCCACCGGCCGTGTACAACGTGAGGAGCGCCGCCAGGATCTCCTCGTTGGTGAGCTGCTCGCCGTGCTCCTCCGCGAGCACGAGGGCGGAGACGAGGTCATCTCGTGGCTGGGCGCGGCGCTGTTCGACGACGTCGGCGATGAACTGCAGCTGCCACACCAGTGCGTCGCGGCCTGCTTGACGTTCGTGAGGCAGCGCAGTCGGGTCACCCAGTCGCTCGGTGCGCTCGAACGACGACCGGAACTGGCTGCGGGCATCGGCCGGTATGCCCAGCATCTCCGAGGCGATGGTGATGGTGAGCGGGAAGGCCAGCTCGGTCACCAGGTCGAGATGGCCCGTGGCCAGGCCCGCGTCGATGAGCTCGTCGACGAGTTGGGTGATGCGACCGCGCTGCTCGTCGATGGCTGCGCGAGTGAACGCCTGCTGCACCAGTTGCCGCACGCGCGTGTGGGCAGGCGGGTCCTTCATGTTGAACGAGTGCAGCACCACCTGCTGGGCGCGTGAGAACGCGTCGCCGGCGCCGGCCGGCCGCGGGGCCATGCCCGGCAGCGAGCCCTTCCTGGTCCACTCGCTGGAGAGGCGTGGGTCGCGGAACGCAGCGGCGACGTCGTCGTAGCGGGTGAGCAGCCAGTAGCCGTAGGGGCTGCGATGCACTGGGTCGTGCTCGCGCAGCCAGGCCAGCGTGGGCGCAGGGTCCTCCAGGAACTCGCGCGAGTGCAGATCGAGGGGCACGCTCACCGGGCGCTCCCGGTCGTGCCGGGCACCCCTACCCCGGTGAACGTGAGCGTGGTCTCGTAGGCGGCCGCGAGGCGCAGCACGTCGGCGTCGCCGCGCGGGCGGCCGATCAGCTGCATCCCCATCGGAAGGCCGCGCTCGTCGAAGCCGACGGGCACGCTGACAGCCGGCAACCCCGCGAACGTGGCGTACAGCGTGCACTCCATCCATCGGTGGTAGGTGTCCATCTCCCGGTTGCCGATGTGCTGTGGCCACCGCTCGTGTGCCGGGAACGGCCACACCTGCGCGGTGGGGATGGCCAGCACGTCGAAGCGGTCGAACAGCGACACCATCGTCGTGTGGAACGTGGTTCGCGTGATGGCCGCCTGCGCCACTTGCGTCGCGCTGAGTGCGAGGCCGCTGTCGACTTCCCACAGCACCTCCGGCTTCACCAGCTCGCGCTTCGAGGGGTTGGTGATCAGTGGTGCGATGCCGGTGGTGACCGACATGTGGCGCAGCACGAGCCAGGCCTTCCACACCGCATCGAGGTCGGTGACAACACTGGCGGCTTCGACGTTGCAGCCCAGCGCTGCCAACGTGCGCAACCCCTCCACACAGAGCTCGCTGATGCCGGGCTCCATCGCGAGGCGGCCTCCGAGGTCGCCTAGCCAGCCGATGCGCGTCGCCGCCGGATCGTCGTCGAGCGCCTGGCGGGCGCGAGCGACGGTGGCGAACTCGTCGAGCCTGCCCGACAGCGCCAGCGGCACCCGCGGGTCGAACCCTGCTTGCGTGCCCAGCAGCAATGCGACGTCGAGCACCGTGCGGCCCATCGGCCCTTCGGTACCCATCTGCGCGAGGTACCCGTCGCTCACCGGCCACGCCGGCACGCGGCCCTGGCTGGGCCGGAAGCCGAAGATGTTGTTCCAGGCAGCGGGGTTGCGCAGTGAGCCCATGTAGTCGCTGCCGTCGGCCACGGGCAGCATGCGGGTGGCCAGTGCCACGGCCGCGCCGCCGCTGCTGCCGCCGGCCGAACGGGCGAGGTCGAACGGGTTGCGAGTGGTGCCGAACACATCGTTGAACGTGTGCGAACCCTTCCCGAACTCGGGCACGTTGGTCTTGCCGACGACGATGCAGCCGGCGGCCTTCATGCGCGCCACCATCAAGCAGTCATGTCTCGGTACGAAGTGCTCGGTGAGCCGCGAGCCGGAGGTGGTCGGCAGGCCGCGGGTGTCGGCCAGGTCTTTGATCGCCTGCGGCATGCCGTGCATCCAGCCGCGCGACAGATCGTGGGCCAGTTCCTCGTCGCACGCATGCGCTTCCGTCATCAGCCGGTCGCCGTCGCGCAGGCTGACGATGGCGTTGACCGCCGGGTTCTGTTCGTCGATGCGGTCGAGGTATGCAGCCATCACCTCACGGCACGACACATCGCGCGCATGAATGGCTTCCGAGAGTGCTGCCGCGGAGAAATCGGTGATCATGCAGAGCCGACCGAACAGCTCTCGGGCCTCTTGCGCCAGCTCATCCTGCAAGTGTCGCGCGCACCGGCCCTCGCCGGGTCCGTCGGCGCACTGCCGTTGTCCCTGTGGAGTGGGTGGACACTCCGTTCGATCGGCCCGCATCCACTTTGGTCACGACCAAACGACGACGCGCAGTTCTTGTGGTGACCAGAGCTCAGTTCGACCCCGGGGTCTTCTTCGATGCTGCCGTCTTCTTCGACCCCGGGGCCTTCTGGGAGGCGGGGGCCTTCTGAAGCGGGGGCCTTCGATGCTGCCGTCTTCTTCGGTGCTGGCGCCTTCTTCGGGGCCTTCTCTTCGGTGCTGGCGTCTTCTTCGGTGCGGGGGACTTGGCGGGGGCTGACGGAACGGTCGTGCCGGGCGCCGGGCGGCTGCGCGGCACGGGCTTCACGTGCGTGCTGCCGCGACGCATCAGCGGGGCGGGCTGCGGCACTGCCCACGGCTGGCCGACCGCTTCGAACAGGCGGCCGATCTCGGCGATGTGCATGTCGGCCATGTCCCACAGATCCGGTACCAGCTCGCGGTCGGCGATGATGCCGAAGTCGAGTCGATCCATGTAGCTGTGCACCGTGATGTTCAGGCCCATGCCATCGGTGACGATGGAGACGGGGATGTAGGCATCGAGCTTGGCGCCGCCGAAGTAGAGCGGTTGGCGCGGGCCGGGCACGTTGGAGATGGTGACGTTGGCCGGCAGGATCATGCGGCTCGACATGCGCGACATCAGTCGCAGCGCCGCCATCGCCACCACCGGCGACGAGGTCTGCGTCACGTCGATCAGCGTCTCGGCGGGCACCAGCTCGAGCTGGCGCTTGGCGGCGATCATCGCTTCCTTGCACAGCGCAACGCGCTCCAGCGGGTCGGGGCAGTTGGTGGGCAGGTCGGCGATGATGCTGGAGACTCGATTCGTCCACACGTCGGTCTCTTCACCGGTGCGGATGCTCACCGGCACCATCGCGCGCAGCGGCTTCTCGGGCAGCGCGTCGTGCTTGATCAGGTACTCGCGCAGGGCGCCCGCGCAGATGGCCATCACCACATCGTTGACCGTGCCGCCGGTTGCGGTCTTCAGTGCCTTGATGTTCTCCAGCGAGGTGCCTAGCATCGCGAAGCGGCGGTGCGCGGTGATGGGCTTGTTCCAGGGTGTTGCCGGCGCCGGTGTGAGGGGCAGCTGGATGCGCCGCTCGTTGTCGGGCACATCGGCGCTGCGCACCCCTGCCATGCTCTTGATGGCATCGCGCGCGTGGCCCGCCATCTTGCTGACGCTGGTGACACCCAGCGCATCGGCCAGGTTGCGCACCAACTTCAACTGCAGCCGCATGCCCTTCACCGGGTTCGACGCCAGGCTCTGCAGCGTGTGCTGCAGCAACTCGCTCTGGCTGGGTGGCTGCTCGCCCTCCCACTCGGTGGCCACGGGGGCCGGCGTGTTCGGGTCGGTGTCGGTGAGCATGTTGAGCAGGATGACGCCGGCGGCGCCGTCGATGGTGGCGTGATGGGTCTTGGTGAGCATCGCCCAGCGGCCGTCGCCGAGGCCCTCGATGACGTACACCTCCCACAGCGGCCGAGTGCGGTCCATCTGGCGCCCGACGATGCGCGACACCTGCTCTCCGAGTTGGTCGACACCGCCCGGCGGCGCCAGGCCGATGTGGCGCACGTGGTAGTCGAGGTCGAAGTCGGCGTCGTCGATCCACCATGGGTGGTCGAGCGAGAACGGCACCTCGACCAGCTTGCGCCGCATCGGTTCGGCTTGGCCCACCAGTGCGCCGAAGCGTTCGTACACCACCTGGTAGGGGTCGAACTCGGGCGATGGGCGTTCGTAGATGCCCAGCCCGCTGACGTGGCCGAAGGTGGTGGCCGTCTCCATGTAGAGAAAGCTCGCATCGAGCCCCGTGAGCTGCTTCATGATCGACTCCTGCCCTCCCCCGAGTGGTGCCACATCATGGCCCATCGCGGCGCGAGGTGCCACCGCTCGCTGATTTCCTCGCAGCGTTCTTCGGAAAGTGGCCAGCTCCTGACCGGGTTGCCCGGCACACTGGGCCGCATGACTCCCCGCGCGGCCCCGAACTCCGCACCCACCATCGAGGCTCATGGCCTCACCAAGCACTACGGCAGTGAGCGGAAGGGGATGGTCCATGCGCTGGCCGGGCTCGACCTGGTCGCCCCTGCCGGCAAGGTGACGGCCATCCTCGGCCCCAATGGCGCCGGCAAGACCACCTTCGTGAAGGCGGTGGCCACGTTGCTGAGGCCCGACGCCGGCTCGCTCACCGTTGCCGGAATCGACGCCATCGCTCACCCCGAGCAGGTGCGCCGGGTCATCGGGCTCGCCGGTCAGAACGCCGCCGTCGAACCGGCGCTCACCGGTCGCGAAAACCTGGTGATGGTCGCCCGCCTGTTCGGGCACACCGCACCGGCAGCGAAAGCAGCGGCCGCGGCCGTGCTCGCCGAGATCCACCTGGAGGACGATGCCGACCGCCCGGTGAAGGGCTACAGCGGGGGTATGCGCCGCCGGCTCGACCTCGGCGCCAGCCTCGTCGGCTCGCCGCGCATCCTGCTGCTCGACGAGCCCACCACCGGCCTCGATCCGCGCACTCGCATCGAGCTGTGGGAGTCGATCCGTTCGCTGGTCGCCGGCGGCACCGACGTGATGCTGACCACCCAGTACCTGGAGGAGGCCGACCAGCTTGCCGACCACATCGTCATCATCGACCATGGCCGCGCCATCGCCACCGGAACGCCCACCGAGTTGAAGTCGCAGGCGGGCCGCGACGTGGTCGAGGTGCGCGTGCAACACGGCCACGACCTCGCCACCGTCGCCGAGATGCTCGCCCCGCTGGGCACCGAAACGCCCCATCTCGATGAGCCGGCCCGCCGCGTGGCCGTGCCCGTGGCCGAGGGCACCGCTTCGTTGGCCGTTGCCGTTCGCCTGATCTCCGAACGGGGCATCGAGCTCGACGACATCGGTCTACGCCGCCCCACCCTCGACGAAGTCTTTCTCGCCCTCACCGGAACCGGAGCCCCCGAATGAGCCGCAACGCCGGAATGCTCGCCACCATCCATCCTCCTGCGCACCCGCCCACGGTGTGGGCCACGGCCACCACGTATGCGGGGCGCACCGTGCGCCAGTTCGTGCGCACGCCGCAACTGCTCATCGTCAACGCGGTCACGTCGACGATGTTCCTGCTCATCTTCCGGTTCGTGTTCGGCGGTGCCATCCAGACGGGCCCGGTGAAGTACGTCGACTTCCTCATCCCGGCGCTGGCAGCCGTCAGCGGCCTGTTCTCCACCGGTGCGGTCGGTGTCGCCGAGGATGCCGACACGGGCATGTTCGACCGCATGCGGTCGCTGCCGGTGCCACGCGCGGCCGTGCTGTTGGGCCGCGCGATCGCCGACACGGCGCTGATCACCTGGGGCACGTTCGTCACCCTGGTGGTCGGGTTCATCGTCGGTTTCCGAGTGCACGGGGGCGTTCTGGGCGCGCTGGCCGGGCTGGGCCTGTGCGTGCTCTTCGCTGCCTCGTTCGCCTGGCTGCAGATCTTCCTCGGCCTCATCGCCGGCTCGGCGCAGGCGGCGCAGGGCATCGGCTTCTCGGTGTTCCCGCTCATCTTCGTCAGCAGCGCCTACGTCCCGGTCGAGTCGATGCCGGGCTGGCTGCAGCCGTTTGCGGAGAACCAGCCGGTCACGGCCATGGTCGGGTCGGTGCGTGCGCTGGTGCTGGGTGGCGACACCGAAGCACTGCTGGGTCACACCACCTCTTGGTTCGTCGTGCGTTCGCTGGCCTGGTCGGCGCTCATCCTGGTGCTCTTCGCCACGCTCTCGACCCGCAAGTTCACCAAGCTCTGACCCCGCACCGCGCTCGGTGTCGGAAGCCGTCAGCTGCAGAGGACTTGTTCGAGCAGGTCGACCAGCCGCGGCCGTCACTGGTCGGTGGAGCCCTTCCACAGGTTGATGCCGGCCTCGGTGGCGTAGTGGTCGATCTCGGTCAACTCGTCGGCGGTGAGCGAGGTGTTGGCCAGCGCGGCGATGTTGTCGTCCAGTTGGCGGACGCTGCTGGCGCCGATCACCAGCGACGTCATCCGCCGATCGCGCAACGCCCACACGAGGGCCAGCTGGGCCAGCGTCTGGCCGCGACGAGCAGCTACCTCGCTGAGTGCCCGCACTCTGGCCAGCCGCTCGTCGGTGATGCTCTCGGCGGCCAGCGCGCCGCCCGTGGCGGCACGCGAGTCGGCCGGAATGCCGTGCAGGTAACGGTCGGTGAGCAGGCCCTGCGCGAGTGGTGAGAACGCGATGCAGCCGGCGCCGACTTCCTCCAACGCGTCGAGCAGGTGGTCGGCTTCCAGCCAGCGGTTGAGCATCGAGTACGAGGGTTGGTGGATCAGCAGCGGCACCTTCAGCTCGGCCAGCAGGCGAGCGGCCTCGCGGGTGCGGGCAGACGAGTACGACGAGATGCCCACGTAGAGCGCCTTGCCCTGCTGCACCACACTGGCGAGCGCACCGACCGTCTCCTCCAGTGGGGTGTCGGGGTCGACACGGTGCGAGTAGAAGATGTCGACGTAGTCGAGGCCCATGCGCGCCAGCGACTGATCGAGCGAGGCGATGAGGTACTTGCGCGACCCGAAGTTGCCGTACGGGCCCGGCCACATGTCGTACCCGGCCTTGGTGGAGATGACCAGTTCGTCGCGGTACCGGCCCAGGTCGGCGGCCAGGATGCGACCGAAGTTGGTCTCCGCCGCGCCGTACGGAGGCCCGTAGTTGTTGGCCAGGTCGAAGTGGGTGACGCCGAGATCGAAGGCTCGCCGGCAGATGGCTCGTTGCGTGTCGAAGCCGCGGTCGTCGCCGAAGTTGTGCCACAGACCCAACGAGATGGCCGGTAGCAGGAGGCCGCTGCGCCCGCACCGGCGATACTCCATGGTGTCGTAGCGAGTGGGTTCGGCGACGTACGGCAACGAGATCGGCATGAGGTCGAGGCTAGGCCGACGGGTCACCAGTGCTCGGCCAGCAGCTCGATGCTGCGGATGCGGGCGGTGAGGTCGTACGCGACGGAGGTGACCATCAGCTCGTTCGCATTCGTCCGCGACACGAGGCTCGCAAGTTCGGGGACGACGGTCTCGATGGCACCGACGACGCGACTGGTGGGCAGCCGGTTGGCCTCTGCCAGGTCGGGGTGCACGGATGCGTCGTGCGGCGAGGGAAGCCGGATGAAGCGACCGGTTCGACGACCGAGCGCCGTGAGCCGGCCAGGAGCGGAGTGCCAGTCTGCTTCTTCCCTGGTGTCGGCGGCGAGCACGTTGGCGGTGACGATCAAGTGGGGTTCGGCGAGCACGGCTGACGGTTGGAACAGCGTGCGATACAGCTCGGCCACCTGCAGCGTGCCGCCCATGTCGAAGTGGTGCGCGAATGCGAACGGCAAGCCGAGTTGCGCAGCGAAGCGCGCGCTGTAGTCGCTGCTGCCGAGCAGGAAGATGCCCGGAGCACTCGCCGCGGCCGGCGTGGCGCGGAACTGCTCCCACAGGCCGTGTTCAGTTCGCGGGTCGCCGAGCAGCCCCATCAGGTCGAGGAAGTCGCGCGGGAAGGTGTCGGCACCGAGCAGGTCGGGAGATCGGCGCAAGGCCGCAGCGGTGCGCTGGTCGGTGCCCGGCGCGCGGCCGATGCCCACGTCGATGCGGCCGGGGTGCAGGCTCTCCAGCAGCGCGAACTGCTCGGCCACCACGAGCGGCGCATGATTGGGCAGCATCACGCCGCCGGACCCGACGTGGATGTGCGCGGTGATCGCTGCGAGGTGTGCGATGAGAACGGTCGGTGAGGTGCACGCAACGCTGGGCATGTTGTGGTGCTCGGCCACCCAGAAGCGGGTGTAGCCCAGACGATCGGCAGCTTGCGCGAGGGCGGCGGTGGTCTGCAACGCCTCGGCGCTGGACTGGCCGTCGTTCACCACGGAGAGATCGAGAACGGACAGCGGGATCGGCGTGGTGTCGGCCATGCCGCTCACGGTACGGCTGCTCACGACGGTTCGCGACGGTACGCCTCGCAGCCGGAGGCGGACAGCAGGTTGTGGCCTGACGGCCAGCGACGTGCTGCTGCGCCGGCGCGACCGTTCGGTGAGCGCCAACTCCGGTGCTCCAGAAACGGGGGTTTCCGTCATGTATCTCTTCAATCGCTCGCGAGTCGCTCGGCCCGACACCCTTCCAAGTGCGCTGGCGTGGGCAGTCGACATCGCCGGCAGGGCCAGCTCGGTGGCGGGCATCCAGGTGTCCACCTGGATGTCGATGCTGTCGCAGGAGGGTGGCACCATCGTGTGGAGCGCGGGGTTCGACACGCTCTCCGACTGGGAGGCTGCGTTCGGCAAGCTGGCCGCCGACGCCGACTATGGCGCCGCTGTTGCCGGCGGTGGCGAGCTGTTCACCGGCAGCGTGGCCGACGGCTTGCTGAACGTGATCAGTGGCATGCCATCGGAGCCGACCGACTACGCGTACGTCACCGCGGTGCACGCAACTGCGGCGAACGGCCAGATCGGCGCAGCGATGCAGCAGGGAGTGGCGCTGGCCGCCGCGGCCACCGCGACCGGCGGGCTCAACACCGTGTTCGGCGCCGAGGTCACCGGCCAGTACGGCGGCGTCCGCTGGCTCACCGGTGCACCCAGCATCGCCGCCATGGAGGAGTCGATGCACGCGATCAACGGCGACCCGTCGTTCCTGGCGTTGGTCGATGCGGGCGGGGCCGTGTACCAGCCCAACGCCACGCAGGCGCTGTTCCGCCGCATCAGCTGAGCGTGGCGGTGGTGAGCGGGTGTCGCAGTGCGGTGGGAGCACTGCGGCATCCGCCTCCGACGTGCGAGCATCTACCGGTGACCCTGCCCGACCTGCTGACCACGTTCGCCCCGCTCGACCTCGGCGGCGGGTTCACGCTGCGCGCGGTCGACGTGGCCGACGCTCCTGCGTTAGCCGCCCTCGTGCGTGCGAACTCTGCGCATCTCGGCCGTTTCATCCCCGCAGTGGTCGCCACCATCGTCGACGACGAGCGCCGTTCGGCACTGCCGAGAGATGCAGCGGCTGCAATCCACCGGTGAGCTGTTGGAGATGCACCTGTTCGACGGTGATGTGCTGTGCGGGTCGGTTCGCATGCGCGATGTCGACGGCCGCAATCGCAGTGCATACATCGGCTACTTCATCGGCACCGACCACCAGGGCCGCGGCCTGGTCACGCTCGCGGTCGGGGCGTTCGTCGAGTGGGCGTTCAGTTCGTTGCAGTTGCATCGCATCGGTCTGCGCTGCGTGGCCGCCAACACGGCCAGCGCGGCCGTGGCGCACCGACTGGGCTTCACGCTCGAAGGCCGGTTGCGCGATTGCGAGCTGATCGACGGGGTGTTTCACGACGACCTGGTGTTCTCCCGCCTCAGCAGCGACCGAGTGGGGCCTCACTGATGAGCGAACCGAGCAGTGCGGTACGTCGCCTTGTGCAAGCGATGCCGAAGGCCGAGCTGCACCTGCACCTCGACGGATGCCTGCGACCCGCGACGGCGATCGAACTTGCCGCGCAGTACGGCGTCGCTGCGCCGAGCACGTTCTTCGGCATGTTCGACGCGCTCGTCGCCGCCGCACACCCCGGCTCGCAGGCCGAGCTGCTGAAATCGTTCGAGCTGCCGTTGCAGCTGATGCAGCACCGTGATGCGCTGGCTCGCATCACCACCGAGCTGGTCGAGGACAAGGCCGCCGACCGCGTGCGCTACATGGAGATCAAGTGGGCGCCCGCGTTCCACCTCGAGTGCGGGCTCACGCTCGATGAGGTGATCGACACCGTTGCCGGCGCGGCCGCCTCGGCGGCGGCGCGATGCGGGGTGGTGGTGCGGCTGACGGTGGTCGCGCTGCGGTCGGCCGACCCGGCCGCCACCGTGGAGGTCGCGCACGCGGCTGTTGCGCATCGCACCAGCGGCGTCACCGGGTTCGACCTGGCCGGGTTCGAGGCCGCCCACCCCGACCCCACCGTGCATGCCGCAGCCTTCGAGGTGGCTCGCGCCGGTGGCCTGGGGCTCACCGTGCACACGGGGGAGCTGCTCGACGACGGCGCGTTGGTGTGGCGTGCGCTGCAACTGCACCCGCAGCGCATCGCCCACGGGGCGTCAGCGGTGAACGACCCACGTCTGATCACCCAGCTCATCGAGCGCGGCATCACGCTGGATCTGTGCCCCACCAGCAACGTGCAGGCGGGCACGGTGCTCACCTTTGCCGATCACCCGCTGGTGACATTGGTGCGCGCCGGTGTGCCCGTGACGATCAACACCGACGACACCACCATCAGCGACATCACGTTGTCGCAAGAGTGGCTGTCGTGCATCGGCGAGCTCGGTCTCACGCTGCCCGAGCTGTGGCAGTGCAACATGCACGCGCTGGCGGCAGCCTTCGTCGACGAACCGACGCGGGCTGCGCTGCGATCGTCGTTCGCCGCTTGGGCGCGGCCGATACCGGAGCTGCACGGGTTGTGAGCGCACCGGGTACGCGTAGCGCCCGCCGATCAGCTGGCTGAATGGCCATGCGGCGCGGGGCGGTCTTGCGAGAGCCACCGACTTGACCGAGGTGTGATCGACGGGCTGTTGCCAGTATCCACCCGAAGACGCCTCGGGTCCAGCCCCAGTTTCAGACGCGCAGCACCAGCAGGAACTGGCCACCGCCGGCCTCCACCTCGGTGGATGCATCGAGGTCGGGGGCCAAGCGGGCGATGCGACCGGCGAGCCACGTCGCCGCGTCGTGAGCATCGGCGCGAGTGGGGCAGCGGGCCATGATCTCGCGGCCGCCCTTGCGCTGCAGTCGTTCCACGGTGGTGATGATGGGCGCTGGGTCGACCACGAACAGGTTGCTCGGCCACGGCACGACGGCGGTGACCGCGCCCTTCTTGGTGTTGCACCCGCGATGAGCCAGTCGATCGGTGGAGCCGGGCGTGAGGCCCTTGCTCTTCGCCTTCGTCAACCGGCTGTCCAGGCTCGGTCCGCGCGCGTCGTTCACCGACATCCGCGGGTCCACTGCTTCATCGCACAGCCAGCAGCGCCAGCCGTCGCGTTCACCGATGTCTTCCAGCCGACTCATCCCGATGACGCTACGGCGCTGCCGGCGAACTGACCTCGCTACTGCACGTGCAGCAGTTCGCGAAGGCCGCCCGGCGTCGACACACCAGGCTGGGTGTTGGCGAGGAAGTCGGTGAGCACGTCGACGAACTGATCGGGGGCCTCGGCGTGCGGGAAGTGCCCGACTCCTTCGAGGACGCACAGCTGGCTACCCGGGATGGCGTCGTGGGCTGCATACGCGTGGCTGACCGGGATGATGTCGTCTCGGTCGCCCCACACGATCAGCGTGGGGAGGTGTGCGGCCAGGTACAGACGGTCGAGCGCGTTGACGGTTTGCCCGCCGGGCTCGATGACGCCACGGATGGTGCGTACGAACGCCTTGCGATTCTCGGTGCCGGCCAGCGACGAGTACGAGCGCCACATCTCGCCCAGCCGGGGTGCGCTGAGACCGAGCTTGCCCAGGAAGTTGAAGACGTCGGTGCCCCGATCGGCAACCAGGCGCGGGAACACCAGCGGCATCAGGTGCTCGGCACCAGGGAGGGTGACCAGTCGCAACAACAGGCTCACTTCGCGGCCGAGGCCGCCGCTGCCGACGAGCACCAGCCGGTCGCACAGTTCCGGGTGCTGGTACGCGAGTTGCATCGCCACGCCGCCGCCGAACGAGTGCCCGACGATGGTGGCACTGGGCACGTCGATCGCGGCCAGGAAGTCGCGCAGCCCGCTGGCGAACGCGCCGAGCGAATAGTCGCCCATCGGTTTCGCCGACTCGCCGTGGCCGAGCAGGTCGGGTGCGATCACGTCGTGGTGCTCGGCGAGCCGCGGGTGGACGGCGCTCCAGGTCTTGGAGCTGCCTGCAAGGCCGTGGATGAGCACCACGGCCTCGCCGCTACCGCTGCGCCGGTAGCCGACTTCGTGACCGTGAATGACGACGCGAGAAAGCGGGAGTAGATCCATCGGCCGCATTGTCGCGGGTTCGATCTCCCACCGCCAGAGGCGGACGGCACTGGTGCCGGTGGAACAACGAGTCGCTGGTGGGCGTTGACTCCGACCGTGCGCTGCGAACTTGCCCAAACCGGCTTCCGAACCCTGAACCAACTCGTGCTGCCGGCTGTCCGCGCCGGCCTCGGGTCGCCGTTGCCAGTGGGGCTGGGGCTGGTGGTGCTGGAGACGACGGGCCGTCGCTCGGGGCTCACCCGCTCGGTGCCCGTGGTTGCCGTGCGCGTCGGCAAGCGGGTCACCGTCAGCACGGTGCGCTCGGATTCGCAGTGGCTGGCGAACTTGGAGGCCGACCCAGCTGGCGCAGTCTGGCAACGAGGCGTCCGGCGCGGCGTGACCGCACGCGTGCAGCGTGGCGCCCTGAACCTGATCACCCTCGACGAAGTGTCCTGAACCCCGCTGGTCAGGCCGTCATCGGGCAGATGAGGAACTTCTGGCCGGTGGCCTGCTTGGCGTAGGCCTGGATGGCGGCGATGTCGAGCGCGCCGGCCAGCGACACCTGGTCGGTGTAGTGGCTGGCGAACGTGGTGGTGAGCTCGGCAACCACTCGCTGACGCAGGCGCATCATGCCCTCGAGACCGAGCTTGCCGAGGAACGGGGTGAGCAGCCACCCGTTGAGGCCCCACGACATGCCGAAGTTGCGTGTCAGCTCGGTGGGCCCGCGATCCAGCCCGCCGTACACGAACACCTGCTTGTACACGTCGCTGCCGTAGCGGCTGTACTCGCCGCCTTTCGCGTTGGCGGCAGCTTCCATGCAGCCGAGGATCTGGCCCGCCAGCTTGCCGCCGCCGATCGCGTCGAAGGCGATGGTGGCGCCGGTGGTGATGAGCGCCTGGGTGAGATCGTCGAGGAAGGTGGGCGAGCTGGAGTCGACGACGTGCTGGGCACCCTGCTCGCGCAGGAGGGCCGCCTGCTCGGGCCGGCGCACGATGTTCACCAGCTGCACCCCGTCGGCCAGGCAGATGCGGTTCAGCATCTGGCCCAGGTTCGATGCGGCGGCGGTGTGCACCAGGGCGGTGTGGCCGTCCATCCGCATGTTCTCCACCATGCACAGCGCGGTGAGCGGGTTCACGAAGCAGGAGGCACCTTGCGCAGCGGTGGTGCCCTCGAGCAGCTCCATGCACATGAATGCCGCGGCGGCACGGAACTCGCCGTAGCTGGCGCCGCCGACGAACCCTACCAGCTTGCCCAGCAACGCTTGCGCCTCCGCCGAGTCGCCCGCTGCGACAACTCGGCCGGCACCTTCGTTGCCCACCGGCATGCTCTCTCCGACGCGGGCGGAGAGCGCCGCCAGCACCGCCGGTGAGATGGGCGCAGTGACGACCGTTGCGTCGCCGCTGCCGGTGGAAGTGGCGTGCGCGACGTCGGCCATTGCCAGCAACAGGCCGAGGTCGGACGGGTTGATCGGAGCCGCTTCCACCCGCACCAGCACCTCGTGTGCGGCCGGCACCGGCATGTCGACCGTGGCGATCGACAGCTCCAGCCGACCATCGGCCGTGACCAGCGAGCGGATCTGACGCATGGTGGTGGGCAGGTCGGCGGAAGTCTCGGCGGTCATCGTGGTGCTCCAGGTGCGATCGGCGGCGCCCGCACCCTAGTGGCGGTGGCCAGCTGGGCTGCCCGTGGCTGGCGAGCCGCGTGACGAGTGATCGCTCGCCGTCAGCCGGGAGGCAACGCGGTGATGAACTCGTCGATGGCGTGCACCACGTCGCTGGCGTGTGAGGTCTCGTGCATCGAGTGCTCGCCTCCTTCGATCACCTGGAGGCGGGCATTGGGCATCTTGCGCTGCAGGTACTCGCCCGAGGAGGTGTACTCCTGCCGATCGGCGGAGCCGGCCAGCACCAGCGTGGGCGTCGCCATCTCGGCCAGGCGATCCATCACCACCGAGTCGTGCTGCAGGTTCAGTTCCGTGGCCTGCGCGGGTACACCGAAGCGATGTGCGTTGCGGCGTGACCGTTCGTTCCAGCCCTCACGCTTCTCCGGGTCGCGGAAGCCGGGGCCGGTGTTGAGCACCACGATGCCGCGGGCGGCGCCGGGTCGTGTGGCCGCGTGAGCGAGCGCGAGGTATCCGCCCAGTGAGTGCCCGACCAGCACGGGCGGTTCGGTGAGCCCGGCGAGCACCTCGTCGATGTCGGCCAACGCGCGATCGCGTGTGTACTCGGCCGGGTCGTCGGGCACCGGTGACCCGCCGTGCCCGAGCAGGTCGATGGCCAGTACGTGATGCCGATCGCGTAAGCTGGGCCATGCACAGCGCCCACGTGGCGGCCGTTGAGCCGAGACCGTGGATGAACACGATCGGTGGGCTGCCGGTCCCGTCGCTGATCACATGGAGACGCATCCGCACTTCCTCCCTCGCACGTCGAGGGCCCAGCTTGGCCGATCGCTACGCGAAACCGGGTGCCGGACGCGGGAACGGGCGGGCCCTCGAAGGAGCCCGCCCGTTCCGCGGTGTGTGTCAGGCGACCTTGCTGCCTACTCGGCGCGGCGCCATGCGGCTGGCTGTTGCCTTGGCCGGCATGTGCATCACGGGCTTCGGCACGGCGACGGGCTTTGCCACGGTGTCGAGGCGGGTGACCATCGGGTCCATTGCCTTCATCATCTTGCGAACGAACATCAGCTGCTCGTCGACGAAGCGCCGACGGAACTTCAGCTGGTTGTCGACCAGCTCGGCCACCGTGGGCAGCTTCGCCATGAACGTCGGCCGCTCGGGCACGAACCGTGCCATCGAATCGGCCATCTCGCCGGTGAACCGCACCAGCGGCTCTTCGACTCGCGTGGCGAGCGTGAAGTACTCGTCCTGAATCTTCTTCAGTGTCGTCATTGTCGTTGTCTTTGTCGTCGTGGTTGTCATGATCGTGACCGTCCTTCGGGTTCTCTTGGACCCACACTCATCGTGCCCCCGAGTGCTTGCTTTTGCAAGCAGAGTGCTAGTGACAGTTGGCGCACCGCGCGAGAGCGGCCGGGACCTGAGTGCTGGGCATCAGGTCCCGGCCGCTCCGGGGGCGCTTCGAGTGGGGTGTCGTCGGTGGCGGTGGGCTGGCGGCTGCCGGCTCAGAGGTAGCTCTCGGCGCTGTTGTCGCTGATCATCGACATGCTGCCGGCGCTGCTGGCGGGCTCGATGAAGCTGGTGTCGGTGGAGGTGTAGCCCATGGACGCGTCGTAGGCGGTGTAGCCCTCGGCGTTGACCGGGCCGTAGTAGGCCTCCCACGATGCGTCGTAGGCCTGCTGCGACAGCCACTCGGTCTGCTCGGAGTAGTTGTAGAAGTCGTTGGCCACGGTGGGGTCGCCGTGCAGCCACTCCTGATCGCCGATCTGATCGAAGGTGATCGAGGTGCTCCACAGGCTCTGGCTGGCGTCTTGCCACTGGCTGGCCAGATCGCTGGCGGCGGTGGGATCGTATGCGTTGAAGTCGGTCATCGTGCTTGCTCCTTGTGCGTGGTCCCCGTCGTGGTGGACATCTCGATCGATGCACCGCACCACTCGCGAGTTCCGCGTGATGCAAAGAAATCTCGTCCACTTCTTTCAGGCCCTCCTGTGACGCGCGACCTCCTTGCGCGGCAGCGCCGCATCAGGCAATCTGGGCGCGTGCGTCGGCTTCTTCTCACCTCCGCCGGCGTCAGGAACGCGACCATCCACGACGCGCTGGTCGAGTTGCTCGGGCGACCCATCGAGGATTGCACCGCGCTGTGCATTCCGACCGCGATGTACGGCCATCCCCATGCAGGTCCGGGCGAGAACGTGTGGGAGTTCGTCGCCGGGCGCTCCGAACAGCCCATGGTCGAGCTGGGCTGGAAGTCGGTGGGGTTGATCGAGTTGACCGCGTTGCCCAGCATCGACGAGGAGCGATGGGTTCCCCTCGTACGCGAGGCCGACGTGCTGCTCGTGTCGGGCGGCGACGCGCTCTACCTGAGCCACTGGATGCGAGAGTGCGGGCTGACCGACCTACTGCCCCAGCTCGACGACACGGTGTGGATCGGTATGAGCGCGGGGAGCATGGTGATGACACCGCGCATCGGCAAGGAGTTCGTCGGGTGGAGGCCGCCCGCCGGCGACGACCGCGCGCTCGGCCTCGTGGACTTCTCGATCTTCCCTCACTTGGACCATGAGCTCCTTCCCGACAACACGCTGGCCAGCGCCGAGAGATGGGCTGCCGGTCTCGATTGTCCCGCGTACGCAATCGACGACGAGACCGCTCTCCGCGTGATCGACGGCGCCGTCGATGTCGTGTCGGAAGGTCAGTGGCATCGGTTCGGCGCGTAGCGCAGATCTGTCACTCGAGCAGTGAGTTGCTTTGAGGACCACTTGATAGCAAAGTGCAAGCATGCCGAATGTGTTGGTCCGCGATCTGCCCGACGACGTGCACGCGAGCCTGCAGCGCCGCGCCGGGACCGCAGGGCAGTCACTTCAGCTGTTGGCAGGGCAGATCGGGTGACCGCGTGGCGGCGCTGACCAAGGGCCGTCACCGGGCAATGCGGTCATCGTGATGGGTGACTCCGCAGCGACCAGGAAACAAAGATCCGTTCACCCTCTCGTCAAGTTCATCTACCCGGCCCTCACTTTGGCGATGGCCATGACCTTCGTCGTGCAAGGGAGCCCGGGGGCCATTGCCGTCGGAGTCGTCCTGGCCCTCGCCAGCCTTAGATTCGCCTGGAAGGTTCTGGAGAACCCTGACCATGGCAAGCCGGACTGGTCTGCCCTCGACGCCCAGAACTCCAAGCCAGACGAGCGCAAGATCCCGTAGCTGCCGAGAGGTGTGCTGGACAACGGCGTCCCCTTCGGACACGATGCGCACCTTGACGAAGCCCCTGTTCGTGCGCCTTCTTGCAGCGTTGACAGCTGTCGTGCTCGTGGGCTGCAGTTCCGATTGCGCGAAGGGTTCGTGCTATCCGCCGGGCACGTACATCGACCCGAATGACGCGTTGGGTGCCACGTCTGCGGAGATCTGCTTCGACGGTGATTGCGCAACGGTCGAGGCGTTCGCTGGTCCTGACGACGTGTTCAACGGCTTTAATCTCGACACGTGGGAGGAAGGTCGCTCCGTCGACCTCAGTGTGACCGTCTTCGACGCAAGTGGACAGGTCATTGACTCGCTGACCGAGACTCGAACGATGGACTCCTCGGGGTGCGCTTGCGGCGTCCTGTTCTACGACTGGAAGAACGGTCGGCTTCACCGGCTCAACTGAGCATGCCGAACTGCCGCTGGGTGCGCTGGACATCCGGCTCCACTTCGGGCACTGTGGGCGGGTGGACACGAGAGAGTTGGTCGCCGCCATCTCGGCCGCAGAGAACGCCTACGACTGGGATCGGCTCGGATCGCTGTTCTCCGATCAGGTCACCATCGTGCACCCCGGGATAGGTCCAGTGGTTGGGCGTGACGCGAACCTCGGGGTGATCCGGTTCATCGTCGCGGCGATCAGCGGGTACACCCGAACAGTCGAGAACCTCGTTGTGGAGGGTGAGTCTGGCGCGTTCTGCTTCAGGATCACCGGAACGCACACGGGTGACCTGCCCGGCTACCCGGCGACGGGCCATCCCGTGGAGATCGCCGGAGCAACGTTTTTTCGGGTTTCAGCGGGTCAGATGGCACACGCGACGGAGATGCTGAACCACGACTCAACTCGCGATCTCAGTCTCCGCTAGTTCGCAGGACTGTGGTCGGCGAGACGCGGTGCATGCCACGCCGTCCGCGAGATCGACGACGAAGCGACCACCGTCACCGTCGTTCGGATCAGCACCGGCCTGACGCGTACCAGCCACGATGAGACCCGCGTATACCTGTGCGCGACGCGACGATGACCGGCGCCGAAGCACCGGTCATCGTGTTCGAGCGCCGCCGGCCGGCTCTGTGGCGGCGGCGAAGTCGTCGTGTTCAGTACCCCTCGGCGCTGGTGTCGGCGGGTGCTGCCGACCAGCTGGTGTCGGCGGGTGCTGCCGACCAGCTGGTGTCGGCGGGTGCTGCGGACCAGCTGGTGTCGACAGGCGCTGCCGACCAGCTGGTGTCGACAGGCAATGCGGACCAGTTGGTGTCGGCGGGCACGTCGTAGCTGTACACGGAGGTGGTCTCGGCCATGTCGGTCCAGACGCTGTTGGCCGTGTCCCACGCGACGTCGGCGCCGGCAGTGGCGGCCAGGTAGCTCTGGTTCAGCTCGTAGGCGGCCATGCCGTCGCCTTCCAGCCAGGCCTCGGTGCTCGCGGTGTAGTAGGTGTTGGCGGCCTCGGTGCCCCACTGGTAGACGTCGGTGTATCCCTCGCTGACCTCGGCAACCGTGCTCCAGTCGGTCGAGTCGTAGCTGTACTCGTAGGTCGCTGCGTAGCTCGTGTCGTAGCTGGTGTCGTAGCTCGTGTCGTAGCTGGTGTCGTAGCTGGTGTCGTAGCTGGTGTCGCTCATCGGTGTGCTCCTTGTGTCGGCCCGCTCGTGCGGGTGGGTTGCCAGGAGTGATGCACCGTGCGCCGCCCGAGTTCCGCGCGCCACGAGAAATCGAGTGGCTTCAGGCCACTGCCCTTCGGGCAGCGAGCAGCGTCTTGAGCGCGCCGCCGGTCATCACCAATGACGCCACGATGGCCAAGTAGAGACCCATGTCGAGGTTGCCCGAGAAGGTCGCGCCGCGCTGCTGCAAGATGTCACCGAGCTCGTCGATGGCGCCGCTGAGGTGCACTGCCTGGGCCACCATCAGCAGGGCCAGCACGCCGGAGGCCCCCAGCACGATCTCGTTCACGTTCGTGATGCGCTTGCCCAACCGAGATGCTGCGGCGACACCGGCCGCGACCAGCGCGATGGGCAGCAGGATCACCATGTCGCTGCCGCTGTCGGGTGTGGTTCCCGGCGGGGCGCTGACCAGGTCGCTGATCGCCCACCCGCGGATCAGCCACGCGCCGTTGCTCTCCCAGGCGTTCGACGACTCGGACTGGGAGACCTGGGCGCCCGTCGCATCGATGCCTGCGACCGACGCGCTCGTCCAGCTGAGGAAGCTGGCTGCGAAGAAGACGACGGCGGCGACCACGACGAGCGCGAAGCCGTCGAACTTCTTCAGGTCGGCCAGGAACGACTGCGCATTCCAGTGCGCGGCCGCAGGCGATGCCGGCACGCCGGGGTTGCTCGACGGGGCGTACGCGAGTGGCGCGGCCGGTTGCGGCGGTGCGGGGACGAACGGGGCCACGGGTGGGCTCGGCGCGGTGCCCTGGTCGGTGTGTTCGGTCCAGCGGGCGCCGTCCCAGTAGCGGAAGGGGGCGCGGCCGCTCGGATCCGGGTACCACCCTGCCGGCGGTGGGGAGACTGCGTTCATGGTCGTTCCTTCACTGGATCGGTGTCGGCTGGGTACGTGGGCGTCGGCGTCGTGTGGGTGCGTTCGCCTGCACAGAATCGCAGACTGCGCAGGGGTACGAAACCGTGGGGGCGGTGGATCAGAAGGCGCAGGGCTGGAAGTAGCTGAACAGCCGATCGCCGAACAGTTGCGGATCGGTGAGGGCGAGCGCCAGCGCCTCGGCACGATCGGGCACGGCGAAGGCCGCGAGGTTGGCTTCGATGCAGCTCGAGTCGGCCTGCTGGCCGAACAGCTGCATCGTGACGGGCACCATGCCGAAGTTGAAGTCCGCGTCGGGTGCGCAGCTGACGAAGGGGGTGAAGGCGGCATTGGCCTCGTCGAAGGTCAGCACCTCGCCGCGAGCGAGGCGTGCGGCCTGGCCGCCCTCGAGGCCGATCTCGCTGTTCACGCACTCCAAGGTGGTGGCGCTGCCGCGCACTCCGAACACTGCGGTGTATGCCGCGTCGAGCTCGGCAGTGGTGAGTGCCGAGTTCCCGGCGGCGCCCTGGCCCGCCACTGTCGCCTCCGTCGCCGGCTCGGTGGTGGAGGTTGCCGCCGTGTCGTCGCTGCGCAGGCCGAGCACGGCGAGCACGCCGACGACGGCAAGCGTGAGGCCGCCGACGATCGCCAGGCCGGTGCGGCCTGCGCGTGGCGGGCGTGCGACCGGCGGCAGCGGCGAGGTGGCCCAGTGGGCGACGATCGGGCTGGGCAGCTCTTCAGTGGCGATGCGTGACATGGCGGAATCGTCCTTCGGGTCGTGCCGGCGGTGCTGCCGGTCGTGTCGACTGATGCCGACGGACCGCACGAAGTTCCGTCGGTTCGGAGATTTCGAGAAACCGCGACGCGGCTGGGTGCCGGCGCGCAGGTGGGCCGCTCAACCGGGTGTCGGCGGGTCTGTAACGTTCGCTCGATCAGCGCGTGACCGAAGGAGGGGCGACGGCGATGGCGACAACGAAGACGACAACGGCAACGACAACGGCATCGAATACGACATCGATGACGACGATGGTGATCCCGGAGGCCGGTGGCCATCGCGGCGGCGGGCAACTGGTGGTGCGCGCCTCGTTCGCCGCCGTGCTCGCGTTGGGGATGTTGCCCACCAACGCGCAGCCGGTGGACAAGTGCGTCAAGGATCGCATGGCCGCCGGCGAGTCGCGCTCGGTCGCGCTGGCTGCCTGCCTCAGCGAATCCAATGCCCCCACCACCATCGCCCCCGGTGCCAACCTGCCCGGCATCAGCTCGAGTGGAGACGACGACGGCACCTCCGCGGGGCTGCTGGTGGTGGTGGGGCTCGGTGGCCTGGTGCTGGGTGCCGTGCTGGCCACCGCACTGCGCCGACGCACCAGCACACCGCCCGCCGTGCTGCCACTGCCCGTGCAGCCGGCAGGTGTGATGCCGGCCGGTACGGCAGTGCTGCCGCTCCCGCCGGCCATGTCGCCGCCGGCAGCTGCGCCCGACCGCACCGCTGGTTTGGTGACCGCGCTCATCGATCTGGCGGATCGGGTGCCCAGCCAGGCGTTGCGGGCCGAGATGCTGGCTGCGCTGAGCCGAGCGGGAGTGCACTCGCTCGAGCCGGCTACGGGCGACGTGTTCGACGCGACGCGCATGCGCGGCGTGAGCAGCGCGCCGGCGCCGGATGCCAGCTGGGTCGGTCGCGTCGCGAGCACCGATCGAGCGGGCTACCGCGACGGGGCCACCGTCGTGCGCGTGCCGGAAGTCGTCGTCTACACCGCGGAGGGTTGAGCCGCGCATGCCGCCTGCACCCCCGCCGCCGATGTCGGCCCGCGTTCGCCAGCTGTGCGACGACGCGCTGGCGCATCTGGTACCCGGCCCCGGCCGCACGATGGTCGAACAGGTGCGGGCCAAGCTGAGCGTGCCGCTCACCATCACCGTTGCCGGTGGCGTCAGCTCCGGGAAGTCGACGCTGGTCAACGCACTGCTCGGCCAACGCATCGCAGCGGTCGACGCCGGCGAGTGCACCAGAGTGGTCACCGAGTTCCGTTACGGCAACCCCGAGCGCGTCGAGGTCGTGGGAACCAATGGCGTGGTCGACGTGCTGGGCCTGGCCCGCGGGCGGATGCCCGAGCACCTCGGGCGCCCGACCGACGAGATCTCGTCGGTCGTGGTGTACCTCTCCAACGCGCTGCTCAACCATGTGGCCGTTGTCGATACGCCCGGGCTGAACACCGTGACGGAGGTGAACGAGGAGACCACCTCCAACTTCCTGGGCATCAGTGGCCGTGAGGGTGAGCTGACCGCGGGTGCGGTCAGCCGGGCCGACGCGTTGGTGTTCCTCCTGCCGTTGCTGCGCCAATCCGATGCGGATGCCCTGCGCGGCTTCTCCAAGCTGTTCGGTGGGTCGACGCTGTCGTCCGCGTCGGCCGTTGCCGTGCTCAGCAAGGTCGATCGGCTGGCCAAGGGAGGCGACCCGATGCTGGCCGCCGCGCCCATTGCAGGCAGGGTTGCCGCCGAGCTGCGCGGCGTGGTCAGCGGCGTGATCCCTGTCATCGGGCTGCTCGCCGAGACGGCTCAGGCCGCCGTGTTCACCGAGGCCGACGCGCTGGCGCTCGCCGCCGTGGCCGCTGTCGACGACCCACTCGACAGGGACGACATGCTGCTCACGTCCGACGACTTCCTGGGCTTCGATGGTCTCGACCTGGAACGCTCGCAGCGGGCGCGCCTGCTCTCGATGCTCGACCTCTACGGCCTGAAGGTGGCGGTGCGGGCGGCCGACGGCGGCGCTCGCACGGCCTCCGACTTCCTGAAGGTGTTCGACGAGGCGAGTGGCTTCGCCTCCCTGCGCGATGTGGTCGTCCAGCGCTTCGCCGGGCAGTCGGAGGTGTTCAAGGCGCATGCCGCGATGAACGACCTCCGGCGCGCGTCGTACCTGCGCAACGACCCTGCCAACCTGCGCGCACTCCGCGCGCTGCGTTCGCCGCTGGAGAAGATCGAGCTCGATCCGGCGTTGCACGGTCTGCGGTTGCTGGAGGTGGCGCAGGCGGTCGCTGCCGGCACCCTCGCGCTACCCGAGTCGTTGCTCGCCGATGTGCTCGCGCTCACCGCCGCGCCCGATCCGCGCAGCGTCGTGGGTGTGGTTGCCGGCCGCAGCAGCGAGGCCGCCGCCGCCGTGGCGAAGCGCTGGGCAGCGTGGGAGAACGACCCTCGTCGGAGCCCGGTGGAGAGCAGGCTGGCGCGGGTGATGAAGGAGGGCTACGAGATGATGTGGTCAGAGTTCGACGAGGTGGCCCGGTGACCGACCCGGCGACCGACCCGGTGACAGAGCGGGTCGACGAACCAGTCGACGACGCGGGCGTGGTGCCACGCCGCGCCACCCGCGATCCGCTCGCAGTGCAGGTGTTGCGACTGGGCAACCGAGTGCATGCCTCACTGCGCGAGTGGGGATCGTGCAGATCTCGGCGAACGCATCGCCGCCGAGGCCGAGCAGTGGAACCTGCAACAGCTGGTGGTGGTTGCGTGTGGCGACATCAAGCGTGGCAAGAGCTCGTTGCTCAACGCCATCCTGGATCGGTCGCAGCTGCTGCCGGTGGATTCCGACGTCGCGACCAGCGTGCACCTGGTGATCCGCTACGGCGCCGAGTTCGGCATCCTCGTCACCCGCATCGGCCCCGACGGCGAGCCGATGCACGAGCGCGCCGAGATCGACGACCTGGTCGACGTGGCCTCCATGCGCGGCGACCCGTCGCGTCGTGAGGGCGTGACCGCGGTGGAGATCATGCTCGATCATCCCGTGCTGGAGCGCGGCATCGTGCTCATCGACACGCCCGGTGTCGGGGGCATGGGCCGCGGGCACCGCGATCTTGCGCTGGCGGCCTTGGGGCAGGCCGATGCGTTGCTCTTCACCGTGTCGGCCGAGGAGCCGGTGGCGCGATCCGAGCTCGAGTTCCTGGTCGAGGCAAGCGAGCGAACCGAGCAGGTGGTGCTCGTGGTCACCAAGTCCGACAGCAACTCGGAAGCAGTCAACGGCGAGATGATCGCCGAGCTGCGCAACAAGATGCAAACGTTCACCGACACCATGGCGCAGCGCGCCGCGAGCGGCGGCGTCGATTCCGATGTGCCGGTGCGACTGACTCACCTGCTCGATGCGCCGGTGGTGCTCTCCAGCAGCTTCCTGGCCGAGCAGGCGCGCACGCGGCGCGAGGCAGGCCGCGACGAGCAGGCGCAGCGCCTGATGTCGCGCAGCGGGATCGACGAGCTGCGCGGGCTGCTGCAGCACAGTGCCGACAACCGCGAGCTCATCCGCGTGGCCAACCTGCTGGCGCTGCTGCGGGTGCTGCTGGCCGACGTGGAACGCGAGGCGCAGGCGCGCGTGCGTGCAGCCAGCGGCGACAGCCAGGTGGCCGACGAGCTGGCGCAACGGCAGCTGGCGCTGGAGGAGTTCGGCTCGAAGCAGGCCCGCTGGCGCACGACGTTGGGCAACAGCATCGTTCGGTTGCAGACCAACAGCTCGCGCCTGGTGACGCGCGAGCTGAACCGTGTGAAGGAGCACTACCGCGAGCTGATCGAGGCCACGCCCGACGGCACCGCGTTGGCCGCGTCGCTGCCCGGTGAACTGGAGCAGTCGTTGCACGGGGCGTGGAACGAGCTGGTGCAGGCCATCAACACCGACTTCCGCTCGACGCTCGGCGCGCTGCTGGAGGAGTTCGGCACCGACGGCATGGATGCGGTGCTGGGCGAGTTCGAGATGCCCGAAGGCCTTCGCGAGCTCTCCTCGTCCCGCGGCTCGAACACGGCCGGCTCCACCTTGCTCGACGATGGGCTGCCGATGGCGATGCAGACCTTCACCTTCGCCAACATCGCCAATGCGGCCGCCGGTGCGCTGGGCCTGGCCACCGGCGGCCTGGGGTTGGTGGCGTACGGCATCGGCGCTGCACTGGCGCTGCCGTTGGGCAACCTGCGCAAGCGGGCCCGCGAGAAGCAGCGCGTGAAAGGCGAGCTGCTGCGCTACCTCGGTGATCTGCTGTTCGGGCAGGAGGGCGTGGCCCGCGAGTTCACCACCGAGCTCTCACTGCGCATCCTCGACCTGCGCGAGGAAGTGGAGCGGTTCGTCGAGCAACAGCTGGCCGATCGACGCAAGCAGCTCGAGCGCGAGCATCGTGAGCTGCAGCTGCTGCTGCGCTCGGAGAGCGGGAAGCGCCAAGAGGCGAAAGCAGCGGGCGGGGCGCGGCTGGCCGAGATCGAGCGAGTTCGTGCCGAGATCGAGCCGTTGCAGCGAGCCGTGCTGCAGCGCCTCGCCGACACGCCGGCGATCACGAGCTGAAACTTTCGGCGCATGCGGAACTTCGCAGGTTCAACGTGCATCTGACGGGCCAACGACTACCCGACAGGAGAATGAAATGAGCGATTGCACCATCTCGACACCTACGAGGACGGCACCTCGGACACCATGTTCGACATGTCCGTCAGCATTTCGGTCGACACCGATCAGGACGGTTACGCAGAGACCACCATCGTCGACTTCGAAGGTGATGGCGTTGCCGATGCCTACGACATGATCGACCCCACCACCGGTGCCGAGACCGTGATCTTCGACGCCGACGGCGATGGGTTCGTCGACACCATCGTCACCGACACCGATGGCGACATGGTCTTCGACGAAGGCGCCTCCGACAGCGATGGCGATGGCGAGCTGGACTCCAGCTTCGACCCCAACACCGGTGAGGTGATCGACGGCCCGTTCCCGCAACTGGACGACGGCACCACCGACATCACCGCCACCGACGCGGAAGCGAGCGACGGCAACGACGACGGCAACGGCGACGGAAACGGCAGCGATGACGATG
>JADKGZ010000023.1 GCA_016722025.1 Acidimicrobiaceae bacterium | reverse complement strand
TACGCACAGGGCGAGGCGCTCAGTGCCCGCCGGAGACCCGGCGGCAACCACTGCGTACGCTCACGCCGTGGCGATGGCGATGGCACTGAAATCCGTTCGGGTGACGTCGGTACCGCAGCCTCGCCGGCAACGGAGCAGGCGTACGGCGACTTTCCGAAGCTCTTCCGCACGCCGTGCCTCAGCGCATGAATATGCCAGGCACGGCAACTTCGTGCATGCCGTGACCACCGTGCGAAACCTCATCGAGGTGCTCGTCGCCGTGGGTGACGACCCTATGGCGGTTGCGCTGGCCGCCGCCACCTCGGGCGATGGCGTGCGGCCCAGCTATGGCGTCGAGACGGCACGGCTGTCCCGCGGTTGCCGGCGTGGCGCAGCGAGCTGGACCGAAGCGTTTCGCCGCGTTGTCGAGGGAGGGTCGGCTGCTCGATGTCCGCAGCGCAGTGCAGCTCGCGGCCGACCTGGTCGATCGCCACCGTGGCTGATCCTCAGACGATCCTCAGACCGTCCCCGAGCGGCCATGCGACGCTCGTGGTTCGATCGCTCGCATGAACACACACCGACTGCGCACCCCGTGGCCATCGACCGACACGGTCGTCGTCACCGACGCCGGATTGGAGACATGGTTGGTCTTTGATCACGACGTCGACCTGCCGGCGTTCGCCGCCTATCCATTGGTGGCAGAAGCCGTCGGCCGTGCGCTGCTCCTGGAGTACTACGGGTACTACGCCGACATCGCCCAGTCGATCGCAGCCGCAGTCGTGCTGGAGGCGCCCACGTGGCGCGCCAACCCCGATTGGGCCGCCACGCTCGGCCACGATCGCGCCCAGCTTGCAGAGTTCATCGCGGCTTCCGTCGCGGTGGTCGACGAGGTGCGTGGGAGCTGAGCGGGCCACCAGCCGTTCCTGATCGGTGGCACCGTCGGCCCGCGGGGCGACGGCTACCGCATCGAATCGACGATGGACCCCGACACCGCGGCGGACTACCACTCGTTCCAGATCGAGTGCATGGCGGCTGCCGGTGTCGATGTGGTGACTGCGCTGACCATGGGCTACATCGAGGAAGCGGTGGGTATCGCCCGATCCGCGCAGGTTGCAGGGCTGCCGGTCATCGTGTCGTTCACGGTGGAGACCGACGGCCGGCTGCCGTCGGGCATGTCGCTCGCCGATGCGATCGCCGCAACGGATGCGGCAACTTCCGGGTACCCCACGCACTACATGATCAACTGTGCCCACACCACACACTTCGGCCACGTGCTCGACGGCACGGCGGCGTGGACGGCACGGATCGGTGGCCTGCGGGCCAACGCGTCACAGCTCAGTCACGCCGAGCTCGACGAGATGGTCGAGCTCGATGCCGGCGACCCCGATGACCTCGCCGCGAGATACGTGGAGCTTCGCTCGCTGCTACCCGGCCTACACGTCGTGGGGGGCTGCTGCGGGACCGACCATCGCCACGTTGCGGCGATCGCCGCCGCCTGGGCAGCTGCCTCGGCGTGACGTCGATGCACCAGGGTCGGGGGCTCGCCGCGGACCCGGGTGGGCGCTAGAAGTCGATGCGCATCACAACTCTGCGCAGCGTGGGTTGGTGCACCTCGCTGAACCCGGCGGCGGCGAAGATGCTGCGACTGCCGACGTGGAGCTCGCCCCATGCGATGTCGTGCCCGGGGTGCGTGATCATCGGGTAGCCCTCGAGCGCGCGGGCGCCGCGCTCGCGGGCGAAGGTGACGGCGGCGCCGGCCAGCGCGCGGCTGACGCCTCGCCGCCGGTAGCCGGCGCGGGTGACGAAGCAGGTGACGGCCCACACTCCGTCGTCGGTCTTGTCCTGGGCTCGCCCGGCCCACGGGATGGGCATGACCAGCAGCCGCGGGTACTCGGTGCGCGGTTCGACCGCGCACCAGCCGGCGGGCTCGCCGGCCACGTAGGCCACGATGCCGGTGGTGGTCTCCGATTCGGGGTGCCCGCAGTCGGTCTGGTCGCGCAGCCGGAAGGCGCGCTCCTCGACCGGTACCGAACGCCAGTCGCACTGAGGATCTTGTAGTGCTGGCACTGACACCTGGACGTGTCGCCACGCGTGCCGAAGATGGCCTGGAGGTCTTCCCAGCTGGCCTCGTTGGCGGGAACGATCCTGATGTCGGGCATCGTCACGCCGCCGGTCATGCGCACACCGTAATGGTCGGCCACGGCGTCGCTGCCGGCACAGCCGTTGCTGGTAGGAAGTGAGCGTGCTCATCCTGCTGCCCTCCTCGGAGGCGAAGTCGTCGGTCGGTCGCGGCCACGCGCTCGACCCGGCCAGGTTGTCGTTCCCGGCCCTGGCGCCCACCCGCGCGGCGGTGCTGGCAGCGCTGATCGAAGTGAGCGGGCTGCCCGATGCGACACATCGCCTCGGCGTTCGCGAGAACCTCGGTGAGCTCGTGCACCGTAACGTGTCACTTCGTGAAGCGCCCACGGCCAGCGCGGCGACGGTCTACAGCGGTGTCGTGTACGACGCGATCGGTGTGGCAAACCTCGACCCGCCGTCGCAGCGCCGGGCACGGGCGTGGATCGTCGTCGTCTCTGCATTGTGGGGCGGTGCGGCTGGGCGATCGCATCCCGTCGTACCGGCTCAACATGTGCGGTCGTCTGCCCGGGCCAGGGCACCTTCCGCAGGTGTGGCAGGCGCCCTTGGCCGAGGTGCTGCCTGCCGCGGCCGGGCGCGGTGTCGTCGTCGACTTCCGGGCCGCCGAGTACGCCACAGCGTGGCGACCGACCGGTGCCCTCGCCGAGCGCACGGTGGTGGTGAAGGTGGTTCGCGACGACGAGCGCTCTCGTGGCGCTGGCTCGTACAACGCCAAGCACACCCAGGGCCGCATCGTGCGCCGCATCGTCACCGATGCCATCGACGCATACCGACCCGAGGCACTGGCCGAGTTGCTCGCACAGCACTTCGAGGTCGACCTGCGGCATCCACGGCGCCCGGGCCACCCCTGGTCGCTGCACGTCGTCGAGTCGCCCAGCTGACAACGGCCCCACGCCTGGTTGGATCGGTGGCGGGAGCCACGACCCCCGCTCGTGTCACCCGAAGAGCACCGCTGTCCGTCTGTCTCTTCGGTGACCACCAACGGACCGCACGCGATGTTCGTCGTATCGAGAGGACCCGACCATGAAGCGACCGCAGATCGAACGTGTCGCACTTGGCCTCATTGCCGTCTTCATGCTGCCTGCGGGCTTGCAGGCGACCCTCGCACCGAAGTCCTTCTTCGATGACTTCCCGCTCGGGCGTGGCTGGATCGCGCATCAGGGTGACGCCTACAACGAGCACCTTGTGCGCGATGTCGGGGCGCTGTTCCTCGCGTTGATCGTCGCCACTGCCTGGGCAGCGTCGCGCGGGGCCCGCCCGCCCCGTTGCGGTGGCATGGCTCGTGCAAGGTGTCCTCCATCTCGTGTTTCATGCCGGTCATCTCGACGGGTACGACACGGTCGACAAGGTCGGGTTGATCGTGTCGTTGATCACGGTCCCGTCCCTCGCGTTGGTCGCCCTGTGGGCCGGCAGGGCCGAGCACTCGGCGCACCCATGACGAGCCCGCTTGCGCTGCCCCCGACCGGTGCCGAGGCGGCTGAGGACTTCGCGTTCGTGTGGCGGTGGTTGCTCCTCGGTATGGCCACCGGCGGTTGGGCGGGTTTCTTGGTCGGCGGTGTCGGTGGTCGGATCGCGATGTTCGTGTTGCGGCTCACTTCGACGGATTCGGTGCGTGGCACTCAGAGCGACGACGGCTTCACGATCGGGCAGCTCAGCGGTGCCACGGTGTTCCTGCTTGCAGTCACAACAGTCCTCGGGATGGTCGTCGGCGTCGCCCTGGTGTGTGCTCGCAGCCAGATGCCGGGCAGTGCGGGTGCAGTGCTCATCGTCTTGGCCGCCGGCACGCTCGGCGCGCCGCAGATCATCAAGCCGAATGGCGTCGACTTCACCAGGCTCGCCCCATTGCCACTGGCGTGTGCGATGTTCACTCTGATCCCTCTCGGTGGGGCAGCGCTCACTCTGTGGATCACGGCTCGTTGGAGTGTTTGGTGGAGGCGGAACCCGCGTCGGACGGTGCTCGCTGCGTTGCCTCTGGTGCTCGTCGTGCCCACCTTCTTCGTTTCGATCCCGTTCATCGTCGTCTCGCTCGCCATTGGCGGCATGGCCCTACGAGTCGGGCGCTTGCGACAAGCGCTCACCAACCGCATCGGGACAATCGTGGTGACGATGCTCGCAGGAGCGATCCTCGTTGCCGCGTCGGTGGCGCTCGTCAGCGACATCGCCGAGATCGTGTAGGTCAGGTGCCGCTGCGGGCCGAGACCAGGAACGGCGCGCCGCCGGTTGGCCGGTTCACCACCATTCCGACGGGGTGTGGCGTCTCGCCGGCGGTGGGTGTGAGGTCGAGGCGTTGCGCGAGGCGCGAGATGATGAGGGTGAGTTCCATCTGGGCGAGCGCGAAGCCGATGCACATGTGGGGACCGCGCCCGAATGGCACCCAAGCTTGGTCGGTCAAGGCCTTCTGCTCTGGGGTCATCTCGGCAAACCTGTCCGGGTCGAAACGCAACGGGTCGCGCCACGAGTCCGGGTCGCGGCCGGCCAGATGTGGTGACCAGACCACGAGCGTTCCCTTCCGGACCCGGTATGCCCCGAGTCTGAGATCAGTGGCTGCCATGCGAGCGCCGACGAGCCCAGCTGGGTGAAGCCGTAGTGACTCGTGCACCACACGACCCGCGACTGAGCTTGGCGAGTGTGCCGGGGTCGGGCTCGGTGACGGCCGCAGCGGGTGGGCCGAGCACTTCGTCGGCCTCGGCTCTCAATCGCAGCCAGACGCCGGGGGAGAGTGCTGCACACCACAACATCCACGAGAGCACCGACGCGGTGGTGTCGTACCCGGCGCCGATCAGTGCTTGACCTGGTCGCGGATCTCGGCATCGGTGAGCGAACCCCATGACGATCGCTTCCAGGACGTCGAAGGGGTCACCTGTTGGCTGGCAACGTCGCGAGCGATCTCGGCATCATGATTGCGGCGATCGCGCCCCGTCGGCCCGGACGCGCGAACGCGGTGAACGGCAACGGGTGCGGCATCTGCTTGACCGCAGGCGCCTCGATGAACTGTTGCGGACGTTCGTACAGTTCGCCGATCTCGTCGGCGCGCGGCGAGCCGCTCGCCGAAGAAGGCGTCACGGTGATGCCGAGGATCAGCTTGCGACCGATGGGTAGAGATCCAGCTCGATCGGTCGGTGCCCAGCGATCGTGTGACGTCGATCGCAGCATCGGTGCGTGCTGCGATCATCGGGATCCAAGCGTTGAGCCGGCGACGGTGAACGCCGTTTGCACCGAGCTGCGTCGTCGGTGATGGTCCTCCCCATCGGACACGATCATCGAGCCCTTTCCGACAACGAACTGAACCCCGACCATGTTGAACTTGTGTCCCCAGCGGAAGGACTCGGCCGGCATCGAGAACATCTCGTGCAGCAGGGTGGGATCCCCGATCACTGCAATGCGTGTGAGGCCCAGTCGCAGCTCGCTGATCGGGCCGTATGAGTTGTGCAGTCCGTCGAGCGCGTGGAAGGTCGCGAAAGAGCTGGCGAACCGACGCAGCGTGTCGATGCCCCGCGCCCCGGCATCGCCATGGTCTCAACTGCGCCGACGCTCTGGGTGTTCATGATGCCAGCATCGTCCCGCCGGCGGCGATGCGCCAGACCCTGCCGCTGCACAGGGCAGCGCGAAGTATCCGTCGTGTTCGGTCCCGAGGTCGAGCCTGTCGATCAACCTCACCGGTCGACCTTCAGCGCGCGACCGGCTTCCAGCCCGGTCGGCGCAGGACGTACCCGAGTCGATCGCGCATGTTGCCGGCGGAGCGTACGTCGCGGGCGATGTCGGCCATTTCGTGGTAGGCGATGCGCAACGGGTTGTAGGTCTTGATGTTCTTGGTGAGGCCGTACTTGATGCGCCGCACCTCGGGCTCGAAGGTGCCGAACAGGCGGTCCCAGACGATGAGGATGCCGCCGTAGTTCTTGTCGAGGTACTGCTGGTTGGCCCCATGGTGCACGCGGTGGTGCGAAGGGGTGTTGAGCACCTGCTCCGCCGCAGCGGGCAGGCGGTCGATGGCCTCGGTGTGGATCCAGTACTGGTAGAGCAGGTTGAGCTGGCCCGCTCGCATCGTGGTCTTGCTGGCGTAGCCCAGCAGGGGCATGGGGGCGAACACCCAGAACGTGAGGAAGCCCGACCAGGGCTGGCGCAGCGCCGTGGACAGGTTGTAGCGCTGGCTCGAGTGGTGAGTGACGTGGTTGGCCCACAACAACCGCACCTCGTGCATCCACCGGTGGTCCCAGTAGTACAGGAAGTCCCACAGCACCATGGCGGTGAGGAACGATCCGCGGCGGCGCCCGACGTTGGAGACGCGGTGGCGGAACAGGAAGCGGTCGAAGCGGCTGAACGCAGCAGCGCGGTGACGAACGAGAAGGCCACGTTGCCCACCAGCATCGAGAGGCTGGCGGTGGTGTCCTTGCGCTCGTAGCCCACGGGCACCAGTGGGTCGGGCGGCAGCTGGGTACCCGAGAGCGTGGCTTGGTCGGCGTCGTCGAGGTCGCCGTCGGTGCGCTTGGGCACCTTTCGCAACCACGCATACTCGGCCAGCATCGTGACGACGAACATCGGCGCCGAGGCCAGGTCGACCGCATCGAGCTTCTTGGTCGCTTTGCTCACGTCAGAAAGTTAGCGGCCGGTCCGGGTCTGCGTACAAGCGCTCGCCGCCGCCTCCGCCGGCCCGGGCCCTTGCCATCTCGACGGAATGGCACGTAGAGTAGTCAAACGAGCGCCGATAGTGCGCTGGCGAGGCGGAAGTACCAATGAAGTTCGAGTCGTTGACCGATCTGGAGACCAGAGGGTTCGTGGTGCTGCGCGGCTTTCTCACGCCCGAGGAGGTGCAGCCGTGGCGCGACGACCACGCGCAGCTGTCGCTCGACGACAACCGCAACTTCAACGCGAAGACGCCGAACGCCGACGTGATCGGCCGGCTGACGCCTCGCTTCGACGACGTGCTGCGCCAGGTGAACGAGCAGACGACGGTGCGCGCCGACGTGTACGTGCCCGACACGTCGGTCTACTTCGCCGTCGGCACCGCGGCCGGTGTCAACTTCCCATGGCACCAGGACCACGAGAGCTTCTACATCGTCCAGAACCACTTCGACTACGTCAACTTTACATGCCGATCATCAAGCCGGATCCGACGAAGTCGAACATCTGCCTCGTTCCCTTCGACGTGCTGCAGCGGCGAGGCCCCCGTGCCCACGACTTCCTCGTGCGCAACGGCGCGGCCACTTCCACCCGGTCGGTGGCCGGTGGCTGGCGACCAACGATGATCTCGGCGGCATGCGCGTCATCAATGCGGACTTGGAGAGCTCGCGGTCACTCCCGAGCTCTGTGTCGGCGATCTGTTGCTGATGCGCGGCGACATCGTCCATCGCACGCAGGACGCGGACACCGATCGTGTTGCACTGTCGTGGAGAGCTGCCGCCGGCTCCACCGTGATCCGACGTTCGAGGCTGGCTGCCGGCGGCGTGCGCAAGGCCCAGATGATGCGCAGGCACGCGGCGCCGTTTCAGAAGATGCTCGACGCGTTCGACCGCGAACAAGGACGAGATGCCGCTCACCGAGATGCTCGACATCTATCGAACCACCTCCGCACCCGCACCGATCGACCCACGCCTTCTCGCGGCGACTGTTCCACGAGAAGCGGCGCGCCCACACGCTCGGCGGCTACGTGGCCAGCATGCCGATGACGGCCAGCCTGAGCGGGCTGCACTGCGCTCAGCAGTGCAGCAATCGGCTGGGTGCTGCTCGCCAGCGGGTGCACGCCGGCCGCCGAGGCGAGTGAGCCGGGGGAGTCGGCTCCCTTCACCAGTCGCCGGAACCGCTCGACCGCCTGTGCACGTCCGCTCGGCCGGCGAGCGAACGTGCACAGACGTGAGTGGCGGTGTCGGGCTCAGGCGAGGTCGAAGCGATCGGCGTTCATGACCTTGCACCACGCGGCGACGAAGTCGGTGACGAACTGCTGCTGTGCATCGCTCGATCCGTAGACCTCGGCGATGGCTCGCAGCTGGGAGTTCGCTCCGAAGACGAGGTCGCAGCGGGTGGCTGTCCACTTGATGTCGCCGCTTGCCCGGTCGCGGCCCTCGAACTGGTCGTCGGAGCCACCGGTGGGCTGCCACTCGGTGTTGATGTCGAGCAGGTTGACGAAGAAGTCGTTGCTGAGCGTCTCGACTCGGTCGGTGAAGACACCGTGCGCAGACCGGTTGGTGTTCGCGTTCAACACGCGCATGCCACCGACGAGCACCGTCATCTCCGGAGCGGTGAGCGTGAGCTGCTGCGCACGATCCACCAGCAGGGCCTCGGCCGGCAGCTCGTGGCCCGTGGCGAGGTAGTTGCGGAACCCGTCGGCGGTGGGTTCGAGCACCGCGAAGGAGTCGATGTCGGTCTGCTCCTGCGATGCGTCGGTGCGCCCCGGCGTGAAGGGCACGGTCACGTCGTGGCCGGCGCGCTTGGCTGCGGCCTCGACTGCCGCGCACCCGCCGAGCACGATCAGGTCGGCCATCGACACGGTCGCGCCGGAGCGGTTGAACTTGGCGCGGATGCCTTGCAGCGTGGGCAGGATCCGGCGCAGTTCGTCCGGGTTGTTGACCTCCCACTCGTCCTGCGGGGCGAGGCGCAGGCGCGCACCGTTGGCGCCGCGCTTGTCGCTGGTGCGGAACGTCGAGGCCGATGCCCAGGCGGTCGACACGAGGTCGCCGATGCTCAAGCCCGATGCGAGGAGGGTGGCCTTCAGCGCAGCGATGTCGGCGTCGCCGATCAGCTCGTGGTCGACGGCGGGCACGGGATCCTGCCAGATCAGCTCCTCCTTCGGGACCTCGGGGCCGAGGTAGCGGGCCCTCGGCCCCATGTCGCGGTGGGTGAGCTTGAACCAGGCGCGGGCGAAGGCGTCGGCGAACTCGGTGGGGTTCTCGTAGAAGCGACGCGAGATCCGCTCGTACGCCGGGTCCATCCGCAAGGCCATGTCGGCCGTGGTCATCATCGGCGCATGTGTGCGCGACGGGTCGTGCGCGTCGGGCACGGTGCCTTGCGCCTCGGGGTTCGAGGGCGTCCACTGCTGCGCGCCGGCCGGGCTGTGCGTGAGCTCCCACTCGTACCCGAACAGGGTGTCGAAGTAGGTGTTGTCCCACTTGATCGGAGTGCGGGTCCAGGCCCCCTCGATGCCGCTGGTGGTGGTGTCGACGCCCTTGCCGGTGCCGAACGCGTTCTTCCAGCCCAGGCCCAGCTGCTCGATGGGTGCGCCCTCGGGCTCGGGGCCGACGAGCGCAGGGTCGCCCGCACCGTGGGCCTTGCCGAAGGTGTGCCCGCCGGCGACGAGGGCGACGGTCTCCTCGTCGTCCATCGCCATCCGGGCGAAGGTCTCGCGAATGTCGCGAGCCGAGGCGAGCGGGTCGGGGTTGCCGTTCGGCCCTTCCGGGTTCACGTAGATCAGCCCCATCTGCACCGCGCCGAGCGGGTTCAGCAGCTCGCGGTCGCCCTGGTAGCGCTCGTCGCCGAGCCAGGTGGTCTCCGGGCCCCAGTAGATGTCCTCCTCGGGCTCGAACACGTCGACGCGGCCACCGGCGAAGCCGAAGGTCTCGAAGCCCATCGTCTCCAGCGCGACGTTGCCGGCGAGCACCATCAGGTCGGCCCAGGAGAGCTTGCGCCCGTACTTCTGCTTGATCGGCAGCAGCAGCGCGCGTGCCTTGTCGAGGTTGGCGTTGTCGGGCCAGCTGCCGAGCGGGGCGAAGCGCTGGGTGCCGTTGCCCGCCGCCGCGACCGTCTTTGATGCGGTAGGTGCCGGCGCTGTGCCACGCCATGCGAATGAAGAAGGGGCCGTAGTGACCGTAGTCGGCCGGCCACCAGTCCTGTGACGACGTCATCAGCGTGGCGAGGTCGTGCTTCACCGCGGCGAGGTCGAGCGTGTTGAACTCCTTCGCGTAGTCGAAGTCGGCACCGAGCGGATTGGAGGCGGGGGAGTGCTGGTGCAGCATCCTCAGGCTCAACTGGTTCGGCCACCAGTGCTGATTGGCGGTGGACCCTGCCGCCGTGTGCGCGGCGAGAGGGCCGCCCATCACCGGGCAGGTCTGCACGCTGTCGTTGATCTCGAGGGCGTTGTGGTCGGTCATTGCTGCTCCTTGGGTGAGGTGGGGTCAGGGGTGGGGCGAGTGTGAGGGGAGTGGTGGCGCGGGGTTCCGGCACGATGGGCAACGCCCCCAGTAGATGACCTCGGCCTCGTCGATCTCGAAACCGTGATCGACGTTCGCGGTGAGGCAGGGCACTGCCCCGACGGCGCAGTCGATGTCGAAGGTGCTGCCACAGACTCGACAGATGAGGTGGTGATGGTTGTCGTCGACTCCGGTTCTCGAACCGTGCCGGCGACCCTGCCGGCTGGATGCGGCGCACGAGGTGCTTGTCGACCAGGACCCCGAGCGAGTCGTACACCGCCTGGCGCGAGATCGAGCCGAGAACGGCCCGCACCTCATCGGTGAGTTCGTCGGCCGTCGCGTGCGGCCGGGCCGACACCGCCCGCATGATGGCCAGCCGCTGCGCCGTCACCTGCACGCCGTGGTGACGCAGGAGTTGGTCCACCTCGTCGGTCGTCTTCGTGTCGGTCGGTTTCATCACAGCGCCGATTCCACCACAGATTCCGGATTAAGTCAAGTATTGGACACATTCCGGTATCGGCGCGGTGATGGTGGCGATGCGTGCGGGGGAACTCGGAAGGAGACCTCGTCGTGCATCAGAGTCCCGACCGGGATCGGGGGAGCACTCCCATCGCGAGGGGCGTGACGAAGTAGCGTGAGGCCGCGATTCAACAAGATCCTTTCACCGGAGGGGGAGAGGCACCGTGAGCCCGAGCGCCGTCGACTACGTCGACACCGACCGCTACCCCATCGTCGAGGCCGGCCCGGCGCGTGATGCGCTGATCGCCCGGATGCGCGGGGCCATCGAGGCCGACGGATGTGCGGTGCTGAAGGGTTTCGTGCGAGCCGAGCGCATCGCTGACCTGGTCGAGGAGTGCGACCGTGTCGCTGTGCACGGGCATCGCAACTTCAACCGCACGAACCCGTACTTCACGCAGGACCGGCCGGATCTCCCCGCAGAGCATCCGTTGCGTCGCTTCTACGACCGGTCCAACGCGTTCGTCCCTGCCGACAACTTCAGGCGGGGCAGCATCCTGCGCGAGATCTACGAATGGCCCGTGTTCGCACCATTCGTGCAGGCCGCGCTCGGCGAGCAGCGGTTCTACCGCTACGCCGATCCACTGGCCGACGTCATCGTCAACACCGCCGAAGCGGGGAACGGCTTCCCCTGGCACTTCGACACCAACAACTACACCGTCACCCTTGCCATCCAGAACGCCGAGGTGGGCGGCGACTTCGAGTACAGCCCGCACCTGCGCACCCCCACCGACGAGAACTACGAGGGTGTGCAAGCCGTGCTCGACGGTGATGCCGGCCTGATCCGCACCCTGCACCTCGAGCCCGGCGACCTGCAGATCTTCAAGGGCCGGTACTCCCTGCATCGGGTCACGCCACTCTCGGGGTCGCGGGCGCGGTACGTGGCGATCTTCAGCTACGTCGAGGAGCCCGGGATGGTCGGCAGTGCCGAGCGCACCGCCCAGCTCTACGGCCGCGTGCTGCCCGTCCACGTCGAGCGCGCCGGAGTGCGCAGCGACGCACTGGTCGACTGACGGGGATGACCGGCACCGAGCACGCCCCGAATGGCAGGCCGACGATGAAAGCCGTCGTCACCACCGGTAACGGCGGCTACGAGCGGCTCGACTATCGCGACGTTCCCGTTCCGGTGCCGCTGCTGGGCGAGGTCTTGCTGCAGGTGCTCGCAGCCGGGGTCAACAACACCGAGATCAACACCCGCCTCGGCTGGTACTCGGCGTCTGTTTCCACCGCCACGGCGGCGGTCGCCGAAGCGGCTGCGGCGCAGAACGTGGTCGCACAGGACGACGGGGGATGGAACGCGACCACGCCGTTCCCGTTCATCCAGGGCACGGATTGCTGCGGCCGGGTGGTCACGGTGGGGCCCGGTGGCGACGAGAGCGCCATCGGATCCCGAGTACTGGTGCGACCGTGCATTCGCCCGGCCGGGTTCGGGTCGATGGACAACGTGTGGATGGGCTCCGAGTGCAACGGCGCGTTCGCTCAGTTCGTGACGGTTCCATCGTCGGACATCTTTTCGGTGAGCTGCGACTGGACCGACGTCGAGCTGGGCTCGATCCCCTGTGCGTACGGAACCGCGGAGAACATGGTCCATCGCGCAGGGGTGGCCGAGGGTGAGCATGTGTTGGTAGCGGGCGTCCGGTGGGGTCGGCTCGGCAGTGGTGCAACTGGCCAAGCGGCGTGGCGCGACGGTCACCGCGATCGCAGGGAAGGCGAAGATGGACCGGGTGCGGGCGATCGGGGCGGACCAGGTCATTGATCGAAACGACGACGTCGTGCTCGCGCTCGGCGCGAGTCGATCGATGTCGTCATCGACAACGTCGGCGGGCCGTCGTTCCCGGCATGCTGAAGGTGCTGCGGCGAGGCGGACGCTACGTGTCCTCGGGGGCCATCGGTGGCCCGCTGGTCACCCTCGACCTGCGTACCTTCTATCTCAAGGACCTCCGGCTGATCGGTTGCACCGCGTGGGATGAGCCGGTGTTCCCCAATCTCGTCGGCTACATCGAGCGAGGCGAGATCCGACCACTCATCGCCAAGACCTTCCCACTGGAACGCATCGCCGACGCACAGCGCGAGTTCCTGCAGAAGCAGCATGTCGGCAACTTCGTCCTCATCCCACCGCCCGCCGGTCACTGACGAGTTGACGGGCGTCGCGCGCAACGCCGTCCGGCCGCCAGGTCGGGTAGCTCGTTCGGGGGATGTTGTGTCCCTGACGTTCGTTCAACATGCGAACATGGGAAATGACACGACGACAGCGCTGCGACCGTTGCGCTGGGCAGATCACGCATCATCAGCGGTGGGCCTCGGGGGAACGATGAGCCTGCCGGCCGGGACCGTCTCGTTCCTCCTCACCGACATCGAGGGATCGACCCAGAAGTGGCAGCTCGCGCCCGACGAGATGGCGGTCGCGGTGGCCCGCCACTACGAGATCCTCGACCTCGCGATCTCGGCTCACGGGGGCGTTCGCCCGGAGGAGCAAGGTGAGGGCGACAGCATCGTTGCCGCGTTCAGCCGGGCGTCCGACGCCTTGAGCGCGGCGCTCGACGCCCAACGTGCGCTGCAGCGCGAACCCTGGCCGGCATCCACCCCGATCGCCGTTCGGATGGCGATCCACACCGGCGAGGCCCGGCTGCGTGACGAGGCGAACTACGTCGGAATGGCCATCATCCGTACTGCAAGGCTTCGCAGCCTGGCGCTCGGGGGTCAGGTGTTGGTGTCGTCGGCGTCGCGCGACCTGGCCCTCGACCAGCTCGGCGACGAGATCTCCTTGAAGGACCTGGGCGAGCACCGGCTCAAGGACCTCGCCCGTCCCGAGCGCGTGTACCAACTGGCCCATTCGGAGCTGACCAGTGAGTTCGCGCCGCTGCGCTCGTTGGACGCCACCCCGAACAACCTTCCGGTTCGCCTCTCGACCTTCATCGGCCGGGTCGACGAGTTGACCACTCTTGCGACTCTGGTCGCGACCCAGCGGATGGTCACGATCACCGGCTCCGGTGGTGCCGGCAAGACGCGCCTCGCCCTGCAGATGGCTGCCGAACAGGTGGATCGGTTCGCCGACGGAGTGTGGTGGATCGAGCTCGCACCACTCGCCGAGGCCGGCGACGTGGCGATCGAGATGGCGTCGCTGCTGAGTGTGCAGCTGGAGCGTGACAAGCCGCCGTCGCACTCGATCGCACAACGGCTTGGCAACGACGCGACGTTGTTGGTGTTCGACAACTGTGAACATCTGGTGGAACCGGTCGCCGAGTTGATCGCCACCGTGCTGCAGCGATGCCCCAACGTCGTGGTGCTGGCCACCAGCCGAGGCCCTCGATCTTCCGGGCGAGATCACTTGGCGGGTCCCGCCGCTTGCGCTGCCCTCGCCGGGCGTGGCGTTCCCCATCGAGCGGCTGGGTCAGTTCGACGCCGTGCGCCTCTTCCTCGATCGCGCGCGGCGGGCGCGGCCGGGTTTCGTGCTCAACGACGACAACGGGCCGGCGATCGCCGAGATCTGCCAGCGTCTCGACGGCATCCCGCTCGCGATCGAGCTCGCCGCTGCGAGAGCCAAGTCGCTGGCGCCCGCGCGCATCCTCGACGGGCTCGACGATGCGCTCCGCCTCCTCACCGGCGGCCCGCGCCTGTCGCTGCCGCGCCAGCAGACCCTCGAGGCTTCGATCGCGTGGAGCGTGAACCTGCTCGGCGACCGCGAACGCACTGTGCTTTTCCGAACTTCGGTGTTCAGCGGCTCGTTCGGTCTGGGCGCGGCAGAGGCCATCTGCGCCGGTGCCGATGTGGACGAGTTGGAGGTGCTCGACTCGCTCGATCGGCTCATCGATCACTCACTCGTGACCCCACTGGACCACGAACAGGAGGGCCGCTTCCTGCTCCTCGAGACCGTCCGCCAGTTCGCCGACCGACACCTGCAGGAGCGGGGTGAGTCGTTCGCCCTCGGAATGCACCATGCAGATCACTTCGCAGATCTGGTCCATGACACGGCGCCCCGCGCGCAGAGTGCAGATCAGGACGAAGTGATCGCCCGTCTCACCCCCGACATCGACAACATCCGCAGCGCATTGGCGTTCAAGCAGGAGCATGCAGAACCGCAGCACTTCGCAGCGATGGTGTGCGACCTCGCCCCGTTCTGGGACCAGGCGTTCATGATCGACGACGCCATCACGTGGACCACCCGGGCCCTGGATGCGCTGCCTGATCGCCCCTCGCCAGTGCGCGGACAGCTGCTGGCCCATCGGGCCGAGGCGCGGTTCTTCACTGCCGACCTGGGCTGCGTCACCGATTCGGAATCGGCCATCGAGATCGGCGAGGCGGTCGGCGACCCGATCTCGCTCGGTCGTGGACGGTGGACGCTGGCGGCGCTCTGGTCGTACGTGGACCTCACGACGTTCCTGGCCGCATCGGAGGAGGCCGTCGTTGCGCTGGCCGCAGCGGATGACCAGTACGCGCTGACCGATGCGATGGTGTGGCGATGTCAGGCGCTCGGGGCGAGGGGGCGCGCGTTCGAGGCACGAGTGGCCCTCGACGCTGCTCGCCCCTTGGTCGCAGCCCTGGGCAATCCGCATCTACGAGCCATGTTCTGGTACATGGAGGGAGAGATCGCGCTGATGAGCGGCGACGTGGAGAGGGTGGCGGCGCTTGCCGATCGGGCAGCAGCGGTGCTGGCCAACACGACGTTCGCCAGTCCCATCAACCTTCGCCTGCGAGCCGACCACGTTCGCGGCATCGAGTCACCGTTGCTCGGCGAGTTGGAGGCGAGAGCCGATCTCTGCCGCCGGTCGAACAGCTGGCTCGGCGCCGGCCTGTACGACAACGCTCGGCTGACGCATCTTCTCCGGGTCGACCCTGACACCGCATTGACGCTTGCCGATCGAATGGTCGAGAGCTCCACCGGCCTGCTGGCGATGAACGACGCCATCACGTACGGCTCCCATGCAATGGCAGCACTCGGTGCCGGCCGCTACGACGTCGCTTGGGCCAGCGCTGCGGCCGCGGAGGAGCAATCGGCCCGTGCCGATTCGGCGTTGATCCTTCCGTTCTGCAGTGCGGTGAAGGCGCTGGTGCTCGCCTCGCGGGCAGAGCACCTCGCGGCGGCGACGGCTGCTTGTGAGGGGCCCGTTCCTCGCTCGACTTCGGGCTGCGGATCTTCGTGCATCTCGGTCTGGACGTCCTCGCTCTCGTCGCCGAAGGCAGCGGCGATCCTGTCGAGGCGGCCCGCATGCACGGTGCGTCGCTGGCGGAGTGCGAGCGCGTCGGTGTCCTCCAATCGTTCGCCCCGTTCGATCGGCTGTGCGCCGAGGCGGTGCAACGAGCCCGAGTCGCGCTCGGCGATGCGGCCTTCGACGAGGCGTGTGCTGCCGGAGCGAAGCTGTCGCTGGACGAGGCCGTCGCATACGCGCTGCGCGCCCGCGGCGAGCGCCGACGGCCGACGACCGGCTGGGACAGCCTCACCCCGACGGAGCGGCAGGTGATCGAGCTCGTCCGATCCGGTCACACCAATCGGGAAGTTGCCGCTCAGCTGCTGATGGGCGTCGAGACCGTGAAGACTCATCTCTCGCACGTGTTCACCAAGCTCGGCCTCTCCAACCGGAGCCAGCTCACTGCACTCGCCACCGAACGAACAGCCAAACCCGGACGGACGGGGGGCGGACGCCGAAACCGCTCGCAGACACGCGGACGGGTTGTTGGAGTCCCTTCAGCTCTCGTCGAGCCGGCCCGTCTCGGTGCACACCATCCTGGCCGAGCCACACCAGGCCATCCTCGACGTTGCCGAACGCACCCAGGCCGATCTCATCGTGATCGGCAACCGGGGCATGGTGCGCAACGGTCGGTTCACCAAGGCCGCGCCGGCACGCGTGCTGCGCGGCGCGACCTGCTCGGTGCTCGTCGTCGACACGAGCGACGCAGCGACCTGAGCACGCCGACCAGCAGGCTGTCGCTCGCTGCACGTTCGGCGTCGGAGGTGATGACAACCTCGCGTTCGGCCCTCATGACCTGGTGTACGAGCCAAGATCAGAGGGCAATTGCAGACAAAAGTGGAGCTGGGGGAATCGAACCCCGTCCATCAGGCACTGTACGTCCGTGATACGACCATTCCCGACCTTCACCCTGACGCAGGGAGACCGGCAGGTCGGTTGGCCATCGGTTGCCCGGTGGCCCGCGGATCGTCTTTCCGAATCGTCATCGGTCTTTCCCGACGCCAGCAGTCTTTTCCGCTGTCATCCCCGCTTCTGGTGCCAGGCTGCGGTGGATCGGCCCCGTGCGCCATTTCTGGTCACGATGTCTCTTCGCTCACCTAAAGGATCAGGCGGCGAGAGCGAACTGCTCGTTGGCAATTCTTTGGTTGCCCCGTTTAACGAGTCTGAGCAACTCGGGTCGCACGCCCGCCCAGTGAATCTGACGTCGAAACCTGTCAGCCCCGTTGTGTGGGATAGCGCAACCAGGCTACCAGCGGCGCTACCCTTGGCCGGGTGCAGTTCAGAACACCTTGAAGGCGACGACCACCGAGAACTCGGGGATGCCGCTGTGTGACTCGGTGGTTGCGATGCGGGTGCAGCGGTACCCGTCGTACAGCTCCCCGATGTCGAACACGTCGCAGTCGGACATGAGGGAGATGTCATCGATCGTGGGCTCGAAGGGCAGCGTGGAGTTCCACGCATACCCGCAGTCTTCGTCCGTGCCGTAGCCGCCCTGATCCGGGCCCGCGCTGCAGAACTCGAGACCGCCGCGTGGGTCGGTTTCCAGTCCACGTACCTGCAGCACCGGGAGCACACCTTCGACGTCGAAGAGCACTCGTGAGCTGTCCTGTCCATCGAGGTCGATGCGGCTGCCGTCGCCGCGGTGGTACTCGCCGTTGCGCCTGACCTCCTCTGTCCCCAGGTTCCAATCGAACGTCAACTCACCCTTGTTGCGTCCTTGTCGCCGTCGTAGATCACGTCGATGGCGGCGAAGGCGACCACCACGTCGTCATCGATGCGCGGGTGGTGATGTTGCCGGTGACGTACTCTCGGCGGCCGTCCTCGTCGGTTGCCGAGATGATCCAGTACAGTCCACTCCTCACTCGAGGCCGGTGAGCGTCGTGCTGAAGAACTCATCGAGATCGCCCACGGTGTGATCGGCGGCACTCGCGCCAGGGGAAGTCGGCCTGCCGGCACTGGTGAGTTGCGGAGCCGAAGTGTGGATGTACACCGATGGTTGCGGGCGTGAGCGTGACCACCTCGACGGTGACGTCGGTGGTCCCGTCATCGTGCGTGAACGCCTGCAGTGATGCAGTGGATCGAGCACCCCGCCGTCTCGGTTCCAGCGATCGCAACGTTCGCCGCCGGATCGCCGACGTCCTGCGAGAGCGGCGTCAGGTCGACCGGAGCGATGCAGCCTCCGTCGCATGTGGGCGGCGGAGAAGTCGGTGCCGGCGCCAGATCGCCGTTGCCGCCCTGGGGCACCTGCGGGTCGGGATCCGGGTCGATCGATCGGGCTCCGGATCCGGGCGGGATCGGGCTCGGGTCGGGATCGGGGCGGGGTCCGCTTCGGGACCGGGGTCCGCCTGGGATCGCCGCCAGGCCCGGGCACCTCGGGTTCTGTGGGCGGCCTGACAGGTCGTGCCGGTGGGGAGCGGCCTGACCCGTCGGTGGCGGTCGTGGCGGTGATCGATGCGTCGGTCGCCGCAGTTGGCTGGTCGCCTCGCCCGGTCGAGCGACGAGTACGGCGGCCCATGTGGCGAGCGCAGCGGCACGAGCGCCACGGCAACGCGCCGGGCTCTGCGCCGGTTGCCGAGGTGGGATGGACTGGGCCACGGACTTCCGGATTGCGGGCCACGGCGGGCTCTTCGGGTTGGTTGCCCGAGAAGAGACCGATCGGTGGTGGGCCTGTCAGAAAGTCATCACATGGCGGTCGTCGACCAGCCGTCCACGAACAGACGTCCACGATCGGCTCGCACAGCACGTGCGGGCTGCCACCCGGAGCGCTGGATCACCACGGTTGGGCTGTCGACAACACCAGCCGTCGTTCATCGCAGATCTTCGGTGGGTCAGGCCGGCAACTGGATCGCTTTCGTCTCCAGGAACTCGTCGAGCCCGGCGCGCCCCCAGTTCGCGCCCATTGCCGGACGTCTTGTACCCGCCGAACGGCGCTAACGGGTTGAACCGACCGCCGTTCACCATCACCTGCCCGTCTGCAACCGGCGAGCAACTGCGATTGCGTGCTCGTTCGTGTCGGCCCACAGCACCAGCGGACAGTCCGTAGGGCGAATCGTTGGCAACGGCGATCGCTTCCTCTTTGCTGTCGACCGGGATGATGCGCAGCACCGGGCCGAAGATCTCTTCCTGGGCGATCACCATCGAGTTGACGACGTCGGCGAAGATCGTCGGCTGCACGTAGAACCCGGTGTCGAAGCCTTCGGGATCGTCGGCGCCACCGGCAACCACGCGCGCCTTCCTCGATACCGGTGCGAACGTAGCCCTGTACCGTCCGCTTCTGCGCGGCCGACACGACCGGGCCGAGGAAGTTGCCGTCGCTCAACGGGTCGCCCATTGCAAGGTGGCGAGTGCACCCACGGCAAGATCGACCACTTCTTGTTGCCGGCTGCGGGGCACGATCATCCGAGTGAGTGCGGTGCAGGTCTGGCCGCAGTTGAGCATCATCCCGATCACGCCGGCGGGTACCGCTGCCCGCGAGGTCGGCGCCATCGAGAATCCCGTTCGCCGACTTACCGCCGAGCTCTTGACAGATGCGCTTCACCGACGGTGCGCCGAGCGTGGCGATGCGCGCTCCGCTTCGGTCGAGGCCGGTGATCGAGATCATGTCGACGTCGGGGTGCACGCAGAGCGCTTCGCCGACGGTGCGCCCGGCGCCGGTCACCAGGTTGAAGACCCCGGCGGAAGCCCCATTCATCGATGATCTGTGCGAGGAGAAATGCGTTGAGCGGAGTTTCCGAGCTCGGCGACGATCATCGTGCAGCCTGGCCAGACCGGCGCCGCAACTTGCCGACGATCTGGTGGAGTGGATAGTTCCACGGGGTGATGAGGTGCAGACACCGATCGGTTCGTGGACGACGATCGAGTTACCGACCTTCTCCGGCTCCGATCGCGCGCATGACGGCCGATGTCGATGTAGCTCTTTATCACCGTGATGGGGAGCCCCGATTGCACCCGGCGCGTTGGTCATCGGCATGCCTTGCCCGGCCGACACCACCGACGCGATCTCCTTCGGCGCGCCGCCATCGCCGCTGCAATCCTCTCGACGTAGTCGACCCGTTCGTCGACCGTCAGCTGCGACCACGAGTTGAAGGCGGCGCGAGCTGCGCGGACCGCGGCGTCGGCGTCGTCGGTCGATGCCGCCGGGACGGTGGCGATGACCTCCTCGGTCGCCGGGTTGACCACCTCGATGACGTCTGTAGAAGTGGCCGGCACCCATCTGCCACCGATGTAGAGATCGCTGTGTACGTGCATCGAGTGTTCCCCGTTCCGCAGGTTTCCTGAGTGGAGTGAATGTATGCGTCGGCGGGTCGTGAGAACCCACCGAAGCGGTGGTGGACCTTCACAACCGTTCGTGTCATACTCGCTGACAATTGATCAGAGCAGCAGGGGAGCGACCATGTCGGACGACGTGAAGCCGGACATCAACAAGGCCAAGGTGCGCTA
>JADKGZ010000022.1 GCA_016722025.1 Acidimicrobiaceae bacterium | reverse complement strand
ATCGTCGAAAGGGTGTCGTCGTCGATGCCTTTGGCGGCTTCTCCAATCTCGGCGAGGATGTTCTTGGCTGCGCGAATCAACAACGGGTCGGCGATGAACTCGCTGTGACCGCGGGCTACCAATTCCGCTGCGTCGGTAACGGCCACAACGATGTCGTTCAGTCGCTCCGCGGGGTTTCTCACAGCGGCTGGGCGTCGAATGCGAGGTGGGCCAGTCGCCCACGCACAGCTCCGGCGGTGACGACGTCAACCTCGCGGTGGAGCAGTTCGACCAGATCATCGTGAAGGGCCGCGACGTCGAACAACGTGCGCCCTGCCTCAAGGTCGACGAGAAGATCGATGTCGGAGTCGTCGTCGGCCAACCCGGTGAGGACCGAACCGAAGACTCGAGGGTTCGATGCACCGTGGCGACGGCAGATCTCCACGATCGCCAGACGGTCGCGTCGAAGTGAGGCGCGCGTTGGGGCGGACGAAGCTGGGACAGCGCAGGTCGAATTCGAGATCGACTGCTGCGGCAAGGCGTTGCAGCGTCGACGTGTGGGCCGTTTGCGGCCACGTTCGTAGTCGGAGATCGCCGGCTGAGCGACGCCGGATCGCTTGGCAAGCTGGGCCTGGGTGAGGCCTGCGCGCTCGCGGAGCTGCCGAACGAGCTGGTCGAGGGCAACAACCGTCATACACGAAAGTATATGTGTGGTACGAGCCGATGATCACGCGCCACGGGTGGGGCTTCGCCTTCTGAACCTGCCGCTGGGCGGCCGCACCGCGAGCCTGCAGATCCGGACCCATGCGCGATGATCGAGCCAGCGGACGGCGCAGCACTCGCGTCGGCCGGCTCACCCGAATGCTGCGCACCAGCCTGGCCGGCGACACGGCGTGGTCGTTGGGGGCCGAGGCGGTTCGCATGGTGGGCGGCCTCTTCGTCTTCTTCGTGCTCGCCCGGGCGCTGGGCACCGACGGGTTCGGCGAGTTCACCGCCATCGCCGCGGTGGTGTCGTTCGTGGTTCCACTTGCCCAGGTGGGTGCCTCACTGCTGTTGGTGCAGCGCATTCGCCGCGACGACTACCCCGCCGGCGACGCTTCGCCACCGCGCTCACGATGGTGGTGGGCGGCGGGGTGGTGGCATCGGTGCTCACCGTCGGTGGTGTGGCGTTGGTGCCTGGGCTCTCGGTGACCGCCACCGCCTGGTTGTGCGCCGGCGAACTGCTGGGCGGCGCCGTGACGTCGCTGTGCGCGTACATGGCCATCGCCCACGCCAAGCTGCGCGAGTACGCGCAGGTGATCACCGTGCTCACCATGGTGCGGGTGGCTGCCGCCATGATGCTGCTGTCCACCGGGTCGGCCAGCGTGGTGGGGTGGGCGCTGTTGCAGGCCATCGCCGTGTCGGTGACCGGCGGGGTGGTGCTGGTGCGAACCCGCCACCTGTTCCGCGTGCAGCGCCTGGGGCGCGGATCCGGCGGGACCTGGCGGAGGGCATCCCCTACTCCGCCTCACTGGCGGTGTTCAGCGCGCAGGACGGCATCGACAAGCCGATACTGAGATCGGCCGGCTGGGTGACCGACGCCGGGCTTTACAGCGCGGCCTACCGCGTACCGACGATTGCGATGTTGCCCATCCAGGCTTTACTGGTGGCCAGCTACAACCGCACGTTCAGCGAAGGCAAGCGCGGGTTGGCGGCCACGATGGCCTTTCGCCCGCCGCCTGCTGGCGCCCAGCCTGGTCTACGCCGTGGTGGTCGGCGTGTTGATGGTGCTGGCTGCACCGCTGGCGGTGCCCATCCTGGGCAGTGAGTTCGAAGATGCGGTGCCCATCGTGCGTTGGCTGGGCCTGCTGCCGTTGCTGCGCGTGCTGCAGTACTTCCCGGCCAACGCGCTCACCGGGGCCGGCTATCAACGAGTGCGGCTGTGGCTGTTGATCAGCACGTTGCTGATCAACCTGGCCCTGTGCCTGGCGTGGATCCCCGACCACTCGTGGCGCGGCGCGCTGGCGGCCACCTTCGTCGGCGAGACCTGGTACGTGATCGTGCTGTGGATCGCCACCCGCTGGCTGCTGGCAGTCGAAGCACGGCGTCCGAGCGCGGTGCCGGCATGAACGGCAACGACGGCAACGGCAACGCCCCACCGCCGGTGATCGGCATCTTTCGATCCACGCTGCTGTCGAGCACGGAAGGGTTCATCAGCCGGCAGGCGGAAGCCGTGCCGGGCGTGGTGCCGTACTACCTCGGCCTCACCCGGCTGGCCGGGGCACCGCTGCCCGCCGACCGCGTGCTGGTCACCCGTTGGCGCCCCACACCTCTGCGCAAGCTGGCCTTCGCCATCGGCCGCGACCCGGCGTTCAACAAGCTGCTGCGCCACCTGCAGCCGGCGCTGCTGCACGCGCACTTCGGGCCCGATGCCGCGATGTTGTTGCCCACCGCGCGCCGGGCGCGAGTGCCGCTGGTGGTCAGCTTCCACGGCTACGACGTGATGCTGCCCGACGGGTTCCATCGCTCGCCGGCCGGAAGGCTGTGGCTGCGCCGCCGCGCCGCAGTGTTTGCCCAGGCCGAGCTACTGATCGCGGTGTCGGAGGCGGTGCGGGCGAGACTGATCGAGCTGGGCGCGCCGCCGGAGAAGGTGGTGTGCCACTACATCGGCGTCGACACGAGCGTCTTCGGCGGCGGGCTCGACAGTGAGCCCGACGACAAGCGCGACCCGGCGCACGTGCTGTTCGTCGGCCGGCTGGCAGAGGTGAAGGGCGTGGGTGACCTGCTGGAGGCGGCCGCCATCGCACGCTCGACCACACCGTCGCTCACGCTCACCGTCGTGGGCGACGGGCCGTTGCGCGACCAGCTGCACGCACGCGCCACGCAACTGGAACTGCCGGTGCAGTTCATCGACTCGGCAACCCAGCTGGAGGTGGCGGCGCTGATGGCGAGCGCCACGCTGCTGTGCGCACCCAGCAAGGCCACCGCCAGCGGGCAGCGGGAGGCGTTCGGGCTGGTGCTGGCCGAGGCGCAGGCATCGGGCCTGCCGGTGGTGGCCTACCGGTCGGGCGGCACCGGCGAGGCGCTCACTCATGAAGTGGGTGGGTTGTTGGTGCCGGAAGGCGATGTGGTCGCTCTCGCGACCGCGCTCACCGAGCTGCTCACCCACCCGACTCGACGCGCGGCGATGGGCGCCGCTGGCCGCGAGGAAGCGCATCGTCGCTTCGACCTGGCGACGCAGTCGGAACAGCTTGGCGAGATGTACCGAGCCGCGATCGCCCGCCACGCCACCCGCCACGCCACCACGGGCGACGCCACCGTCGGCGACGCCACCGCCACCGGCGACGCTGCCACCGAGCCAAGCGCGTGAGCCCGCCCGCCATGGAGCACTTCCTGCTGACCAGGTTCAACGTTCGCCTCGCCGATCGCCCGCCCGCGAGCGACCAGTGGTTGCGCGATCGGTTGCGGCTGTTCACCACCTTCACCGTGCCCTCGGTGCAGTCGCAGACCTGCACCGAGTTCAGGTGGCTGGCGCTGTGCGACGAGGCCTCCCCCGCCTGGCTGCGCGAGGAACTGGCGCAGGTGGCGCTGCTGGAGCCGGTGTGGGTGCACGACGCTTGGTCACCGGGGGTGCCCGCCGACGTGGTGCACCAGCTGCGCGCCGGCGCCGATGGGTTGGTGATCACCAGCCGCGTCGACAACGACGACGCGATCGCGTGCAGCTACATCGCCCGCGTGCAGGCGGCCGCAACAGAGGAAGGGTTCGTCAACTTCACCAGCGGGGCGCAATGGACGCAGGGCAGGCTGTACCGCCGGCTCGACCCCAGCAACCCGTTCATCTCACGGGTGGAGAAAGGCCCGCGGGCGGCCACCGTGTTCGCGGCGGACCACAACAAGCTGGCCGCGCTGGGGCCGATCCGGCAGTTCGGCGACGGGCCGATGTGGCTGCAGGTCGTGCACGACAGCAACCTGGAGAACCGCACCAACGGCATCCGAATGGCGCCGGCGGAAGTGACCGAGCGGTTCACCATCGTCGCCACCCCGCAGCAGGTGTCGCGGCTCCGGCTCGCAGCCGCACAAGTTGGCACCGCCGCGCGCATGGCAGCGCGCATGGTTGCCCGGCCGCGACGGCTGCTGCTGCTGGCCCAGACCCGACGCAACCGGGTGGGCCGAACGTAACCCCGCGGGCACTCGACGGACCCATCGTGATAGCCTTTAAGAGCACGTACTGGCTAGAGACTCGATCGGAGGACACGTGGCTACATCAATCGATGAACTCAGTGTGATCCGCTCGCTGCAGGCCGGCGATCGCGAGTCGTTCGAAGAGCTCGTTCGCCAGTACCGGCCCGGTTTGCTGGCCTCCGCTCGCCGCAGCACCATCAACGAAACCGCTGCCGAAGATGCCGTGCAGGAGACGTTCCTGCGTGCATACCGCAACCTCGGCCGGTTGGCCGACGACAGCCGGTTGGGCCCATGGCTGTACCGCATCCTGGCCAACGTGTGCATCGACGATGCCAACCGCCGTACGCGCGACACCGCCAAGGCTGCGAGGGTCTTCAACGACCCGGTGCTCACGCATGGCGCGCCCAGCATCGAGCACCAGCTGGGTCTCGATCACGACACCACCGACCTGCAGCAGGCGCTGGCCGCGTTGCCCGACGGCTACCGCGAGGCGCTCACGCTGCGCTTCGTCGACGAGCTCAGCTACGGCGAGGTCGCCCAGGTTTCGGGCCTCACGGAAGACAACGCCCGCGCCAGGGTGAGCCGGGCCCGCAACGCGATGCGGATGGCACTGCACGGCGCCGCCGCGGTGCCGATGTTCCTCTACGTGCTGTTCCGCCGCAGCGACCGCACGGCCCATGCCATCGACCGCGTGCGCAGCCAGACGAGCAACTCGGTTGCGTCGCAGGCGGCCTCCACCGGCGCCGCCAACGCCAACCGCTTCGCCACCTTCGTGTCGCCGGTGGTCGAGTCGGCCAGCAACATGGTGTCGGCCACGCCGATGGCGGCACCCATCGTCGGGCGCGTCGCCGCCGGGGCCACGCTGGTGGTGGCTGCAACGCTGGGCATCGCCAGCTCGCAGAACACCGATCAGGTCGCAGCGCCCATCGTCGTGCCCGAGACATCGGCCGTGGTCGTTGCCGCGCCGGTCGCCACCGCAGCGCCAGTGGTCATCGTGCAGACCACCTTCGAGCCCGCGCCGGTGGTCACTGTTGCCGAGGTCACCGTTCCCCCGTCGGTGGTGGCCGACACGGTGGTCGTACCGGTGGTCACCGCCACCACCCTCGACCTCACTCCCTACACCGCGCCCACCACCGTGCCCGTCGCCACCACCATGCCACCGCCGCCAGCGGTGTTGGGTGGCTTGTTGTCGGCCAGCGGCATCACCGTCGTGGCCAGCGGCCCGCGCTACGACATCAGTGGGCCGGTCACGCTCACGCTGGGCGACACAGTGGTGAGCGGCACCATCGACGGCCGGATTGGTATTGACGAACCGCTCGAGGGCGAATCGCAGAGCCAGCTCAGCGGCGATCTCACCTTCACCACTGACGCCGGTGAGGTCATCGAGCTGCGCCTCTCTGGCTATGCCGACGGCGTTGCAAGTCCGTTGGGCTACGTCATCTCGGGTTCGTTCCGTTCTTCCGCCAGCTCCACCGGATTGGTCACGGCCGGGAGCTTCTCCGGCTCGTTCGAGTCGGTCTTCCTCGCACTCACTCTCGCCCCCTGAGCTACCCGTTGGCCCGTCGTCGAGCACCGCGCGCCCTTGCGGCAGCCCTTGCGCTGGGCCTGGTTGCCGGGCCCGGGGCACGCGCCGGCGCCGACGACGCACTTCCACCCTCTCAGTGGCCGGCCACCAGCACGCTCTCGGCTCGGCTGGAGGGTTGGCCGAACGCGGTTCGCTACTCGGGCAACGACCGCTACCAGACCAACCTGGCGGTCACGTTGGGCCTGCGCGGCCGTGGCGACTTCCCGTTCGACACCCCTGATCGTTCGTCGGGTGGCGCGGTAGCGCTCTCCACCGCCAACGACTGGTGGGGCGCGGGCACCTGCCCGCGAGCGGTCATCGTGGTCACCGGCGACAACCCCGCCGACTCGTTGGGTGCGTCGGCGCTCAGCGACCCCACTCACCAATCGCTCGAGCCGTTGCTGCAGCGCACGGCGGCCGCCGACCCGTTGTTCGACCCGATCGGCGGCGTCGCCCGCGTCGACACTGACAGCGCACCCATCCTCATCACCGCCTCTGCCCGCAGCGGGGCGGTCAGCCTCAGCCCGGCCACCCGCATCGCCGCCAACGATATGCGCCGGGGAGGTTGTACTCTCGCTCGGCAGGCAATCGTGGTCGGTGGCCCATCGGCAGTTCCCATAGGAGTCGATGCCGAGTTGCTGTCGCTGGGCTATCGTGAGGTGTTCCGGGTGTCTGGTGCCGACCGGTACGAGACAGCAGCTCTCATTGCGCAGAGCCTTGGCACGGTCGGCGCCCCCAATAGCAGCCTTACCTGTGTCGACCCCGACACTACCGATGGTTCTGCCCGCCAACCTTTTACACCAACGCTGTGGTAGAACTTCGTGAGTCGGCCTCCAGTTGCCGCTTGTTGAGGCGAACCGTGGTGCTTGCCGACGGTGTCACCGGTGCGGATGCGCTCGCAGCAGGTTGGTGGACCAGTTTTTGGCAGGTGCCCGTGCTGCTGCACGACGGCGGTGACTCACTTCCTCGAAGCACGATCGAATCGCTACTGACGATGGACGTCACCAGCATCATCGTGCTCGGCGGCACATCGCGAATCAGCGCCGAGGTAGCCGCCGAGGCCCAAGACTTAGCCGGGGCCACCGAGCTGGTGCGCCTGGCGGGCGCCGATCGTTACGAGACGAGTGTGCAAATGGCACAGCAGCTAGGTGGCTGGTGGCCCACCGGCGACGCAGCGGACTTCGACAGCAGCATGGTGTGCCTCGCTGCGTCGGGTGGGAATGGTGCCTCCGCGACCGGCTGGCCCGACGCCTTGGGTGCCGGCCCATTCTGCGGTGCGATTGGCGGTGCCGCGTCCAATCCTGGAGTGCCGACGAGGGCTTTGCCCCTGCCGACTGGGGACTTGCCGACCTCGGCCCCAGTCGTGTCACCAAGGCCGGCCCACGATGCGGTACCGATCCTGCTCGTGCCCTCCGGCAGCCGTACGCTGGCACCGGCGGTGGCCGCACTCCTTTCGGCTGCATTCTCCCCCGACGACCAGTGGTGCACCAGCACCCCGCCGCAGGGTTCGTGCTCGTGGCCTGGATTCGCAGTCGGCTTCGGTGGGGAAGAGGTACTAAGCGGACTTGCGATCGATCAAGCATCGCATCTGCTTGGCGGCGGTCGCGGCCCGCTCGGCACGATGCCCCCCGCCGCAGAGGCGCCGCCCTTCTTCACCAACTTGAACATGTCGCCAATTTTCGATACACAAGGCTCAGATCCCTCACGGGTCTGCGCCCTCCGGCGCTCATACGCTGACGCACGGTGGTTGGCGCTGTATTCCGACGATTCGGGGGAGCGCTTGAGCGCCGCGCTCGACATCATGTTCCGGAACCGTTACCTCAACGACGCCGACTCAGTGGCACGGCTTCCTTCACTCGGCTCACCAGTCTGCGTGGGAAACACAGGCTCCGGTCTGAGGACCTCCGCAAGGTTCGTCGGGATCAGTGGCCGTTTGACCGAGTTGACGGTGTACCCGCTCTCTCCTGAGCATCGTGCAGTCCTCACTGAAGCGATCACTGTCTCGTCCAGTCTCTCCTCGTCCGGAAGCCCGCTGGAGGACACCTCACCCGATGGCTCGCAAACATCACTGGTGTTCGAGTCAGCTGGGGGCACAGGTGTGACCTTTCGGGGTGAAGCGCTCAGTATCTCGGCAACCTCGCTAACAGTCGTTCTCCAGCGGCCCGACACCGGGGCGGCCGCAGTCCGCTTCTCGGCGACCTGGTTGTTGGCAACCTCTGAAGGCGTTGTCAATGGCTCAGCAGTAGGTGAGGCCATCTACGCCGGCGACGCCTGGCAACTGCGGGGCCGCAGCACGTTCGCCGACGGCAGCGCAGACGGCGTCGGCGGCTACGGAGGGTTCTCTTGCCAGCTCACTCCGAACACGCCGCAACTCTTCGCCGATGACTCCGTCTCGTGGCGAGTCGACGGTGTTCTGGTCGACTGATGACTCGCAAGATGATCGGCCTCATTGTCGCATATGCATTCCCACCGACGGGAGGCGCTGGTGTGCAGAGGCTCAGCAAGTTGGCTAAGTACTTGCCGCTGTACGACATAGAGCCGCAGGCCCTGACCGTGAGCAATCCGTCTGTACCTCTCATGGACCCAACTCTGACTGCCGACCTGCCTTCAGGCATGTTGGTTACTACTGCTCGAACCTTGGAGCCCAGTTATCGCTCTAAGCAGAGCGCCTGGGAAATCGCTTCCGTCGCGTCGCCGAGCGTCCGACAGCGTCTGGCGAGACTTGCGACAACTGCGGTGCGGCATCTCGCCTTCCCAGACGTGCAGGTCCTCTGGCTGCCCGGTGCTTGGCTCGCGCTGCGAGGTCTGATGCGTGGAGCAGACTCACCCGACGTGGTCTTCATCAGCGGTCCGCCATTCTCCCCATTTCTGCTTTCCGCGAGCGCTCGTCGCCAAGGCGCCGCAGTTGTGCTCGACTATCGCGACGAGTGGCGCCTCATTCGAGAGCAGATGGAGATGACCCGCAGCCACCTTTCGATCTGGTTCGGTGATCGACTCGAGGCATCAGTCCTGGCTCGGGCCCATATGGTCACCACAGCCACCGAGGAGTACCGCGTGTCGCTGCTCGAACGTTTCCCTTTTCTGCGGCCGGAACAAGTAGTGATGGTTCCAAACGGCTTCGATCCATCCGACTTCCCGCTCAATTGCGGACGCAGCCCCCCGATCGCTTTCGGGTAACCTTTGCGGGCACGGTCTATCGGGTGAATCGCCCCTCTGGATTGCTTGCGGCCGTCCGGGAGGTGCATCGGCTCGACCCCGACCTCGCCTCCCTACTTGAGCTCCGATTCATCGGTCGAGTGGTTGAGAGCGAGAAGGACGCACTACGAGCGATGGAATCGCACGGAGTTACGATGCTACCGTACATGGCGCACCGCGAGCTGCTCGACGAGCTCTCCTCCAGCCATCTGACGCTTTGCATCCTCGACGACGTGCCAGGGGCGGACAGGATCTACCCGGGCAAGGTGTTCGAGCTGATGTATCTCGGTCGGCCGTGCCTGATCCTGTGCCCCGACGGTGCCCTGGCTCGCTTGGTCACAGAGACTCACCTCGGCACTCGCTTCCACCCAGACGACGTCTCCGGCATCACCTCGTACCTGCTCGATTGTCTGCGTTCGCTTTAGGGATGCCCCGGCTGTGTGCCCGCTCCGAGGTCAGCGATGAAGTGAGTCGGTTTCGACCGGCGTGTCACGGCTGGCGTCTTCGCCTCGACTATGCGCGCCGCTCTCGCCGCAGCGTCGCGCCGACCGAGCTGAGCCTCCGGCTTCGTCCCTCAGAGGACACACAGTCGCACAGCGCCTGGGCCATTACGAGATCTCAGCTCAGACACGCGAAAGGGGACCGACCTCCGAAGAGATCGGTCCCCTTTCCGTAGTCCTGAGCAATCAGGACAACTCTTTCTACCGACTAAGTATCAGACGATTGCGAGGTTCGCCGCGTTCATTGCAGCCGTCGAGACTGCAGAGCCGAGGCCCAACGTGACAACGGAGGTAAGAGGAACCCTGTTGGCGGCCAACCAGGTCTGAGTGTTTCCAGCAAGTACGGCCTGAGTCGTCAAGACAATCGGCCACGCTCTGTCGCCGCCCCACGGGCCAGCAGCCAATGCGTCGGCGAATGTGGTTCCACTCGCCAGCAGCACGGTGCTGTACGACCAGCCAAGGCCACCATCGACCTGCAGCGGACTGGGCGAAGTCAGCCGAGCGAAGTCAGCCAGCTTGGTAGCAGTTGCATAGCGGTCGGCACCCTCGATGCGAAGCACCTGGATACCCATCCCGGTCAGTTCTGTTGCCACTTCAGCCTTGATTGCTGCCGTCCCACCGAGCACGAGCACCTGTGTGATGTCGTTCTCGACCAGTGCGGCCTTGGCTGATGCGGTCAGGCTGGCAGCGGTGCCATCGGTGAGGACCAATGGGAAGCCCTCAAGGTAGGTAACGGGCCCAGCCGCAAGCGCATCGGCAAAGTTGGTTCCGGTAGCAAGGATTGCAGTCTTCTTTGCTGGCTGCAGCCACTTGGTCTGAAGGAAAGGATCGAGGGCCATCGAACCCGTGGTGATTGCCGAGCCGGCACCCACCACTGCACGGTTGGTCTCGTACCTGGTTGCGCCTGCGATGCGGACGACACCGAGGGTCTGCTCGAGCTGGGAATGCTTCCTCCGCACTCAAACGCGTTGAGGGCGTCGATCTCGTCGGCGACAGCCTTACTCACTGCTGCTGTACCGCCTACGATGTACACATTCTTGACGCCGAGGTTCCGCAAAGCGGTCCTGGTGAATTCGGGCACCGAAGCACCGGTGAGAAGCACCGGCACGTCGTTGCCTGTCCAACGGGCCAAACGGCCAGCGAGGTAGTTAGCCGACAAGGCATCGGAGTCAGATGTACCACTTGCGATCACTGCATAGTCTCCGCATGAGAGATTGGCTGCAATCTTCGCTGCCGTTTCGAAGCGGTCTGCGCCACCGACTCGCTGCGGAACCGCAACGGCCAGTGAGAAGGGAGCAACCAGCGCTGGCTGGTTGACATCTGAGTCAAACGTCGATCCACCTTGCGTCTGGTCGTCCGGAGCCAAGTAGCCGATGGTACGCGTCGCCGAGGGAGCTGCCAAGGGGGTGAACGAGTTGTAGGTCGAGTCGCCGGATCGTAGAGGATCGCCGCGATGGCCCGGCGGTAAGCGTACGTGCGAAGCACGCCGCTGATCACGAATGTACCAGCCGTCAGGTTGGCCGTCGATCCGACCGCTGTGTTCACCCTCATCTCCACCATGGAGCCTGGAACGCACTGGCTACCGGTGCGAGCAAGCGTTGTTGTCCACGCCGGTGATGGTGGCCGTCTGCCCGCATTGTTGGTGACCGCCACGGTCGGCGTGCCGCCCAACACGAGTCCCGGAAAGAACAGCAGATGGGTCAGACTGGAGGGGAGCGCCGCTGCGGGTTCCGAGAAACCAACTCCGTCGGCAGTGGCCTCGGTAATTGTCACCGTGCCAAGCGGCTGGAATGTGTTGTCTGCGACCAGCGAATTGCCAACGGCGGAAATGACGATCGGAGAAACGATCAACACCTTGCTGGGAAAATGGAACGTTGTGCAGGGGACCGGCAGGTACCGCCTTGCCGACGTTGTACTGGATTCCGGTCAAGGTCAGCACCCAGTGATCATTCACGGTTGCAGGAGTAACCGGGCCACTCTGGTTGCTGAAAGTGAGAACGACGACGTCCTTGAACCCGTTCGGGGCGCACTGGCTCGACGAGGCGGGACTAACGGCAACAATCGGCTTGGGAGCCGCCGTGCCAGCAGTCGCGGGGTCGGGGATGCCCAGACCAGCGTTGATGTTCGTCTTGGGATCATCTGTGCCGTCTGCGAGACCCCACGCACCAGTGTTCGTGTCGAACGGGCCGGTGACCCCGCTGACCGGGTCCAACACCGGCACGGCCGAGTAGCCAACCGACCTGTCCAAATCAACACAGTTCACACCATTGCCGAGTGCCGCCGAAGGTCTGGCTTCCGTCCGGGAAGACGGAGATGAGGATTCGGTCGCCAGACTCAAAGTTGTCCGGAATCTGCACCTGTAGGTTGCCGCCTGCCTGCGCGTTGAGGCCCGGCACAATCGCTGGCGCCCGCTGGTCTTCCTTGTCGCTGACACCAGTTGGCTGAACGCGGATGTAGCCGCCTTCGTCGGGCTTCGGTGTAGCTGGTGGGACGGGCGGATTGATCCCGTCAGAGTCGCCGAGGTCGGCGGAAGCGGTTGTGGCGATGGACGAGACTGCGATGGCAGCAACGAATAGTGCCCCACCCATCATCCTCGCACGACGCCCTGATGAGTTTCTCAAGGAAGTTCCTCCATTGTTGTGTTGTGGTACCTGCCGAGCGAACGGGGGACCCGAACACCGGCTCAATTAGACACGCACACCGTACACCGGACTACGCATCAACTGCATTCTTCACTGATACTAACCGGGACTTCGGGTTCGCTGTGACACCACCGCAGAATTCGTTTCCAGTCGGGCCGCAGGCCGTAGCGCACCAGGCCGGCAGCAAACCCCACACCGTGGCAGACGTGCATCACCGGGAAGATGGCGGCGATGACGGGCACGCTGCTGGGTACGGCGGGGGGGCCTTGTCGCGACACCCGAACGGCCTCGGCCAGGCATGCGGTGGCGTATGCGGCGGCAACCCAACGCGTGAACGGCTGCCAGCGCGAGGTGGCCACCAGCACCGCACCGCCCACCACCAGGCCGAACGGCAGCAACGGGCGCACTGTGGGCAGCCGGCGGTGCTTCAGCGCGGTGCGTGCCCGCCCCTTGCCGTAGCGGAAGTACTGGCGGGCCAGCGCGCGCAAAGACGACCGCGGCACGTAGTGCACCACGATGGCGCGGCTCAGGTAGATGCGGCCGCCGCCTTGCAGGATGCGCTGGTTGAGCTCGGCATCCTCGTTGGGCGTGGCGCAGGGGTCGAAGTTGCCGAAGCGGGTGAACACGTCGCGGCGGAACGCGCCCAGGAACACGGTGTCGACCCAACCTTCGCGCTCGGCATCGCGATACCCGGCGTTACCGACGCCCAACCGACTGTCGAGCGCCCGGCACAGCGCCTGCTGAAAGCGGGTGGCGGCCAGCGGGCGCATGGCGCCGCCCACGTTGTCGGCGCCGGTGGCGGCGCCCACGGCAACGCACTGGCGCACGTAGTCGGGGGCGTAGCGAGCGTGCACGTCGGCGCGCACGATCACGTCGCCGGTGGCCAGCGGCACCATTGCGGCCAGCGCCGCAGCCTGCACACGCTGCGGGTTGTCGATCAGCTGCAGTCGCTGCGGCCAGCGTCCTGCCAGCTCGGCGAGCACGGCGCGGGTGCCGTCGGTGCTCATGCCGTCGGCCACGACCACGTCGAGCAGGGCGGCCGGGTAGTCCTGCTCGAACAGATCGCGCAGGCAGGCCTCGATGTGGTCGACCTCGTTGAAGCACGGCACGATCACCGTCACGGTCGTCGTCGGCAATGCCGGCACCTCATCCTGAGGTCGAGGGTCAGACACGGCGCATCACGATGACCCACACCGTGCGCAGCAGGATCTGGATGTCGAGCACCGGCGACCAGTTGGACACGTACTGCAGGTCGTACCCCACCTTGTACGCCGCATCGGTGTCGTACAGCCCCTGCACCTGTGCCAGGCCGGTGATGCCGGGCGGCAGCTCCGACCGGCGGGTGTACCCGGGGATCTGGCGAGCGAACTCGGCGGTGAACTCGGGCCGCTCGGGCCGCGGGCCGACGATGGACATCTCACCGCGCAGCACGTTCCACAGCTGCGGCAGTTCGTCGCAGCGCGTGGAGCGCATCCATCCGAGACCGCGCACCACCCGCGGATCGCCGGCTGTGGACAGCTCGGCCCCGTACTGCTCGGCGTCGCGGCGCATGGTGCGGAACTTGACCAGCGGGAAGGGCACGCCGTCCTTGCCGGTGCGCACCTGGCGGTACAGCACCGGCGAACCGGCCCGGAGCCGCACCCACAGCGCCAGCAGCAGCAGTGCCACCACAGCCACCGGCGCCACCAACAGCAACAACAACAGGTCGAAGCCGCGCTTCAGCAGGTGCTGGTGGTTGGGCAGGCTGTGGCTGCGCAACCGCACGCACGGCAGGCCGGCCACCTCGCGCACCTCGTCGAGGCCCAGCAGCGTCTCTTGCGCTCCAACCCGTTGCAGGAAGCTGACTCCCTGCGCCTCCAGCTCGGTGAGTGGATGCGGGAAGACGTCGTTGAACGCCTGCACGTCGAGCAACAGCACATCGCTGACCTGATGAAGCGCCACCGCCTCGGAGAGCGAGTCGATCGACGGCAGCACGCAGGCCACCACCGCGGTGTCGTGAGCAGCGGCCAGATGAGTGCGAGCCAGTTCGATCGCGTCGTCGGCACCCACCAGTGCCACGCGCGCCGGGCCGTGGCGGCGCGCTGCCAAGCGCCGGCTGACCACGCGATTGACCACCAGCGCCAGGGCACCGGCGACGGCCCAGGGCAACAGGTTGCCGCGTGGCATCAGGTACACGTCGAGCGCGATCAGTGCCGCTTGCGCGCCGACACCGATGGCCATCGAGAGCACCGCCTTGGGCAACCACGACCGAGCACCCAGGCGCGGCTCGCGCTCGTAGAGGCCGGCGAAGTAGCACACCACGATCTGCAGCGCGGTCGCAGCGGCGAAGCGCGACGTGAAGTTGGCCACGGACCGACCGGTCCAGGGCTCGCCGAAGCGGACGATGCCGACGAGCACCACGATGCCGAACAGCGCCGCTGCGTCGAGCAGGAAGAGGAAGCGGAACCCGCGAGCGGCCAGGCGCGACACCGCCGACGGGGCCGTACCCGCATCGGCCTCGCGCTCGAGACGAGTGTGGGTCTCAGGTGCAGGGTGAGGGTTGCCGAGCGCGGCTGGGAACTCGGCCGGGAACTCGGCCGGGAACCGTGCTTGCGTGGCACGGCGGTCGGCGGCCATGTCGTCGAGGCGGCGCTGGAAGTTGTCGTGGTCGCTGCGCGCATGGTGGTTGACCGCCGGCGTGGGGCTCTCGCAGTAGCCGGGCACGCTGTTCCAGGCCAGATCGAGCACACCCACACGCGACTCCCAGTGCGACTCGCGCACCTTCGCGAACGGCGGGTCGAGCGAGTACCCCAGCAGGTCGAGCAGCGCGGCGTTCTCCCACCAGTTGTGATCGATGAACTGCTCGGCGTTCCACACCTCGGTGAGCAACCGCCGCGACCAGTCGGTGGAGTGCACGGCGAACACGCCGGCGTTGAGCACCGTGGCGCCCGGATCGCGATCTTGCGGGTGCCGTGCGAACCAGATGTCGCTGACGGCTGTGTCGATCTCGGCGAGCAGATCGCGATCGAGGTCGACGATGATGGCGTCGGCATCGACCCAGAACACGTACTCGTAGGTGCTCATCAGCTCGCGGATCAACTGCAGCTTGCCCCAGGAGGGCGGGCGCTCGCCGTTGAGCGGTTCGCTGGTGAGCACCACGCTCCAGTCGTGCCGTCGCGCGTAGGCAACCATCGACGGCGCCGACTCGGCCATCAGCTCACGATGGCGGCCGGTGGCAAGGCAGCAGATGACGGCGCGATGGTCGCCACCGGGCGCGGCGACAACAGTGCGCCCCCGACGGGCGGCATCAGGTCGGCGACGAGCGGCGCCGGCGAGTCCATTCCCTCAGTATCGCCGTTCACTCGCCCGCCCCGCAGCCGCTGCCGCGTGGCCGACGAAGCCGGCCGCGACGAACAGCATCCAGTTGTACGAGTGCCAGAGCACGAAGCTCTCGGTGAGGTTGTGCGCGACGAGGAACACGAACACGAACGCCCACCACACCGACACCGCGTCGGGCGCACGCCAGTTGCGCGAGGCAATGCCCACGATCGGCCCGACGTGCATGGCCAGGTACAGCACCAGGCCCACCACACCGAGACCGAGCGTGACCTCGAGGATCGAGTTGTGCGCGCTGGCATACGCGGTGCCGTGACGCGCGTAGGTGGCGGCGGTGAGCTCGGCGTTGTCCCAGAACGCCCAGAACCCGTACCCGCGCACGGGGTGCACCGCGATGGCCTCGCGCACGTCGGGCCAGATGACCGAGCGACGCTGGGAGAGCGTGACGTCGCGCCCCAGGTTGGCGGCCAACCACCCCACGTTGGCCATGGCCAGCAGGATGGCGCCGGTGGTGATGGCGGCGGCCGAGCCGGCCACCACCTTGCCACTGACGCCGCGGCGGCGCAGCCACTGCACCCCCACCAGCACACCGGCGGTGACGGCCACGAGCAGCAGCGCCAGCACCGAGGTGGCGCCCTTCGACCCGCGCAGCACGACCAGTTGCAGCAACGCCAACGGCGCCAGCAGGAGCGCGCGGCGCAGCGACGGGCGCAGCATCCATACCCCGGCGAGGCCCAGCAGGCCCAGCGCGCACAGCGGTGCCAGCGAGTTGCGGTTGCCGAAGATGCCCTGCCACTCGCCACCCCCCGGCCCGCCCGGGCGCAGCGGCGGCATCTTGCCGTATTCGGGGTAGAACGCGATCACGACGGCACTGGCCACGGTGACGATGGAGGTTGCCAGGGCGACCGACCAGATCTGTTCGCGGCCGTCGAGCACCCAGCCGAACCAGCACCCGAAGGCAGCGATGCCGATGCCGATGAGTGCCTGCAGCGTGGTGATCGACGACACCGCCCACGTGGCCGACAGCATCGCCCAGGCGACGTACCCGGCTACCGGGTAGATGGGCCACGGCCAGTGCCGAGGCGGCACCGCGGCCATGTGCCGCGCGAGCAGCACGGCTGCGATGGCGGCCACCGCTGCGGCCGGCACGTCGTAGATGCGCGCGCCCCACGACGCCGGGCTGATGGCGTGCAACGCGAGGTAGGTGGAGAACCCGCGTGTGCCCACCACCAGACCGAGCACCGCGAACGCCACGGCTACGACGCGGATGGGCCGGCTACTGCTGGTCATCTGCCGGCGACTGCCGCGGGCCGAGGCGGCGCTGCTTCCACCACGGCAGCTCCTCGCGATCCCAGTTGGTGATGGTGCGGTCGGCGCGGGCGCGGTAGTAGCGGTCTTCCTCGTCGAGGTTGGCCGAGTCGACGTACCACGGCAGGTGGCGGGCCACGTAGGGGAACCCGGTGCGCACCGCCGGCAGCATGTTGTGGCGGCGATCGAGCGGGCGGTACATCGCGAACGTGGTGTCGATGCCGGCATCGAGGATGCCCGGGCGCAGCTCGGTGGCCCAGAACGGACGCTCCCAATCCACCACGTCGGCACGGAGGGCGTAGCACTCGGGCAGATCGTCGGTGCGCAGACCGAAGCCGGCCTTGTCGATGTGCGGGTACTCGTCGAGCAGCGAGCGGAACAGCTGCAGCACGTCGGGTGGGCAGCCGGGGTCGGGCACCACATCGGGGTCGGTGACGATGAAGTACCGGCCGTGCGCCTGGCGCTGCACGGTGCCGCTGAGCCATGGCGAGCGATGGCCCATGTTGCGCCCCGTGCGCACCACGTGGTGCTGAGTGCCCTCGAGGAACTGCAGCAGCGGCGCGTAGGTGGAGTCGTTGTCGATCAGCCAGATCTCGCGCTGGCCGGCAGCTTCCAACCAGGCGAGCAGCTCCAGCAAGCACGACAGCCGATCGCGGATGGGAATGAACACGGGGTACTGCTGCGGCTCATCCACGGCGCACCAACCTCGACGGCAGCAGCCGGCCCGCCTTCACCAGCAACCGGCGCACCGGCGAATCGGTGAGCCGGTGCAGCTCGGCCTGGCTGGCGATGAGACGCGCCTGGAAGTCTTCGGCGCTGCGCTGCGCCTCGGTGAGCGCATCGTACGCCGCCTGCGTCTCGGCGCGGCACTGCGTGGCCACGCGCTCGGCGCGCACCTGCTCGTCGACCGCCGTCTCCAACCAGTCGAACACCTCCAGCAACCGGAGCCGCTGGGCCTCGTTGTCGCCATCGAGTCGTTGGATCAGCGCCCACAGATCGTCGACGGTGGGCTCGGCACCGAGGTCGATGCCCGTGAACTCGTGGTTGCGCTGGCCCTCCATGCGGCCGTCAGGCTAGTGCTCGGACATCCATAGGAGCATCCGCGTCGGTCGGTGGGTCTGCGGCGTCACCGCAACCGTCGGTCGCCGGCCGACGCGTGGGGTAGTCGCCCGAAGGGAACGACAACTGCAGTTCCGGGGGGTGGCAACCGTTGTTTCCGTGCCAGGAGATGAACACACCCGCGCTGCCGGCAGTCACCGAGGCCACGGCTGTCGTGACGGCTGTCGTCACGGCTGCCGTGACGGCTGTCGTGACGCGCTGCCGATGGCCAGTTCCTCGCACAGCCGCTCCGCCACCGCATCCGCGGAGAACAGCGCACACAGCTCGTCTGCGTACGGGTGCGGCTGGCCGACGCGGGTGGCCGCACGCTCGATGGCTGCGGCCAGTTGCCCGGCGTCGCCGGGCGGCACCACCTCGTCGGGTGGCTGCACCACGAAGGGCAGGTTGCCGGCGGTGGTGCCCACGGCGCGGCAAGCGGCCAGGTGGCCCTCGATCACCGGCACGCACTGCCCTTCGTGCAACGACGGGCTGACCACGATGTGCGCCGCTTCGCACAGCTGCCACAACTCGTCGTCGTCGGGGTGCACGAACCGCACTGCGTGCTGCAGACCGAGCGCGGCGACGCGTCTGCGTGAGCTGCTCGTAGTACGAACCGGCCGATGTCTCGTGGTTGCCGGCGATGACCAGCCGGTACCGCGCGCCCAGCATGCCGAACGCCTCCACGAGCGTCATCGTGCCCTTCGCCGGCACCAGCCGACCGACGCACAGCACGTCGACGTGCGCCGAATCGCGAACAGCCACGCCCGCGTGCAGCGGGTGCGGCGGCTCGATCACGAACGGCACGAAGCCGATCCGCTCGGCAGGCACGCCGATGGCGAGCAGCACCTGCCGATTGAACTCGCTGTACGTCCACACTCGCACGGGCAGCACGGCCACCGCTTCGATCTGATGCATCCCGCGAGCAATGGCCACGCGGTCGTGATCGTTGGACGCCAGCGCCAACGGGGTGCTGTTGTGGAAGTGCACGATCGCGCGCTGCCGCGACGGGTCGACCGCCCAGATGGCATCGAACAACTGGGTGTAGATGCCCCAGTGGAAGATGACCACATCACAACGCTGGAACTCGGGCGAGGCGAACATCGACCACGAGGTGTAGTGGTGGTGCACCGGCACGCCCACCGCCCGATCGCCGTAGGTGGTGAACACGTCGACGGAGGTGACTGCGTCGATCGCCTGCAACAGCTCGGCCTGCCCGGCCGCGGCAGCGGAGATGGCGTCGTGCTCGATGCAGATGCCAACGACGATGCCGACTCGCATCAACCCACCTGGTGAGCGGCGATGCTGGCGCGCAACATGTCGACGATCGCGGGCGCCACGCGAGCGATGTCGAAGTGTTGCAGGAAGCGACGACGAGCTTCATCGCCCAGCGCCGCGCGGCGGGCGGGGTCGTCGAGCAACGCGCTCATCGCTGCGGCCAGCGCCGGGGAATCGGCGGGTGGCACCAGCACTGCGTCGATGCCATCGCGCGTCACTTCGGCGATGCCGCCGATGTCGGTGCTGAGCACCGCCGCCCCGTGCATCATCGCTTCCACCACGACCAGCCCGAACGACTCGTAGCGCGACGGCAGCACCACGATGTGGGCGCTCGCGTACAGCTGATGCAGCTGCTCGTCGTCGACCTCGCCCAGGAACTCGACTCGGTCTGCCAGCTCGTCACCCGCATGATCCAGCCGCCATTGCTCGGCGATGCCGGCGGGATCCGCGCCGGCCACCTGGAAGTGCGCCGTTGGATGCAGCGGGGCCACTGTGACCACGGCCTGCAGGAAGACGTCGATGCCCTTGCGCTGCTCCAGTCGGCCGACGAAGAGCACCGTCGGCGAGGCCTGCGCATCGCGCAGCTCGTGCACGTGCCGGTCGCGCACGCCGATGGGCGCAACCGTGACCGGCACCTCGGTGAACGGCTCGCGGTACAACTGGTCGATGGTGTGCACCACAGCCTGGCTGATGCCGTGCACATGGTGGGCGCCGGCGAACAGCTCGCGCTCGAGGTCGAACAACGCCCGCAGGCCCGGTGCGATTGCCGGGTCGGCCAACCAGCCACCGTGCTCGGCCGCTCCCTCGCAGGAGTGGCCAGCATGATGGTGGTGGGGATCTCCGTGGCGCGCACCACCCCGATCGTCTCCACGTCCCACGCCCCGCCGTACACGCAATCCAGCGGCAACCAGGGCTGGATGCGTTCGATCTCGCGCACCACACCGGTGGCGAAGTCGTCGACGTGGTCGAAGCTGCCCGGCACGAGACCACGGTGCTGGTCACCGATGCGATGCACCCACACCCCGTCCTCCCACTCCACCGTCGGGTGACCGGTGGCGCGAGTGAAGACGCGCACGTCGTGGCCCAGTGCCGCGAGTGCCGGGGCCAGCTCGCTGATGAACCTGGCGATGCCTGCCATGGGGCGCGGCGGGTAGCCGGCACTGACCAGGCCGATGCGCAGCCGATTCGCGTGCGGCAGCGTGGGGAAGCTCACGAACGGCGGCGGCGACAGCGTGACGGCCGGCGCGCACTTGCTGCCCGCCCGCTCGCCCAGGACGATGCCGTCGAGCAGCCCGCGGTCGGCATCGAGGCGAGCCCGGTCGGTGGAGCCCTTGGCGATGAGCCCGGCCTGCTCGGCACTGTCGCTCTCGGCCAGCCGCACGTCGCCGGCGTCGATGGCTGCACGGATGACGTCGGTGACCGGCCGGTGGCTGCGAGCATGCCGCATCGCGAAGTAGGTGCGGTTCTTCACCACCGGGTACCAGTGCGTGACCACCTTGGCTTCGTTGCGCAGGTGCGAGGGCAGGAAGTGGTGGTGCACCGGCGCACCGTCGATGCCGAGCACCACGTAGCCGGCATCGACCATCCGCACGGCGACGTCGGTCTCGTCGAGGTAGTACTCGTAGGTCTCGTCGAACAGCCCGATCGCGGCGAGCGCCTCGCGCCGGAACGACGAGTTGGTGCCCATCAGGCTGGGGTACAGCCAACCGCCCGGCACGCACATGGCGGGGTCGGGCGGCGCATCGAGGAACGCGCTCTCACCGTGGCGATCGCTGACGGCGAAGCGGAACTGGAAGCGGGTGCCGGTGTAGTCGAAGACCACGCCGCCGACGCCGCCGACCTCCTCGATGGCAATGCCGTCGGGTGGCACGAGATAGCCGTGCTCGAGCTCGGCGAGCCAGTCGTACTCCGGGATCGCGTCGTCGTCGATGAACGCCACCACATCGCCGGCAGCGGCGCGGATGCCGATGTTGCGCGACATCGACAGGTTGGCCACCGGGCAACGCAAGTGCTTGATGCGACCTTCGTACTGCGCCAGCATCTCCTCCGTGTGATCGGTGGAGGGGCCGTTGACCACTACGACCTCGAAGTCGTCGTGCCGCTGGAACCGCAACGACTCGAGCGTGTCGCGCAAGCTCGGCGCGCGGTTCAACGTGTTGACGACGACCGAGAAGCGCATCTCAGGCGGGTACGGCAGACCGCGGGGCGCTGGCGCGGATCTCGAACTCGAGGCACGACCCGTTGGGACGCCCCTCGGCGATGACGGCAACCTCTTCGAAGCCGGCATCGGCCAGCAACGACCCGAGGTGCGCGGCGGAGAACCCGTTGTAGTGCGTGTCGCCCTGGTACTCCTGGCCGCCGTAGAGCACCTCGCGGAACGTCTCGAAGCCGATGGCGCCGGAGCTGTAGCCGTTGGCCATGGCTGCGATGTCGGGCACGACCGCACGGAAGACTCCCCCGGGCCGCAGCAGCGACCGCCAGTACGGCAGCAACCGGCGTGAGAGCTCTTCGCCGGGGAAGTGCTCGAGCACGTGAGCACTGAAGATCTCGGCCAGCGAGCCCTCGGGCACCGGCAGGTCGTCGAGCACGGCGATCACATCGACACCCGGCAGTTCGCGCATGTCGACGTTGACGAAGCCCGGCAGCGGGACGTGCCCGCAGCCGAGGTTGAGGCGCACGTCGGGCTGCTCGAGCGCAGCCGGGTTGATGACCTTCGACTCGAAGGCGATGGGGCTGGCCTCGGTGCCGGCGGCCTGGCCGTAGCGCAGCTCGTAGAGCACCTCCGCGCGCACCATCTCCACTCGCTGCAACAGGTATGCGATGGAGCTGACGTGCGGCGCCAGCGACGCCTCCACGAACCCGGTGAGATCGTCGCGAAGTGGACTGCATCTCGCGTGCCGACAAACGGGCCACACCGTTGGTGGAGGAGATGGCGTTGAGCACCAGCGGCTGCGACCCCTCGATGAGGGCCAGTCGCGCCTGCAGGTCGGCGATGTCGCGCTCGGTGACAGCCCTCAGCTCTGCCAGATCACCACGAACGTAAGGGGTGACAGCCACCTCTGCGAGGTGGCGGGCCTTGTTCACGCCGGGCACGCGCCGCAGCTGCTTCAACCATGATGCGACACCCATGTGGACCTCCCAAGTGGGTCAACAATACCGTCACCGCCACGACGGTCGTGGCCTTTGCGGCTTTCCGACGCGGCGGAGCCCGAGGCGAACCTCGGGCTCCGCGTACATCAGCTCGTGCGGCGCGAGGCCGCCGACATCACTTGACTTCGACGGTTGCGCCGGCTTCGACCAGCTTGGCCTTGGCAGCTTCGGCAGCTTCCTTGGTGGCCTTCTCGAGCACCGGCTTCGGTGCTGCGTCGACGAGGTCCTTGGCTTCCTTCAGACCCAGGCTGGTGAGCTCGCGCACGACCTTGATGACCTGGATCTTGGCAGCACCGGCATCGCTGAGGATGACGTCGAACTCGTCCTTCTCCTCTTCGGCCGGAGCAGCGGCAGCGCCACCACCGGCGGCGGCCACGGCCATCGGAGCAGCGGCGGTGACGCCGAACTTCTCTTCGAACGCATCAAGGAGCTCCTTGAGCTCGATGACGGTGAGGTTGCTGATTTCTTCGAGGATGCTTTCCTTCGACATTGCGGTTCTCCTGTTGAGTTCTTGTGTGTAGTACGTGGGGTGCGGTGACAACGCCACCGCCATGCCGTGACGGCGGGGCGCTGCTTACGCAGCTTCCTTCTGATCGATGAGGGCCTTGAGGCCGTAGGCGAAGTTGCGCGGCAATGCCTGCAACAGACCAGCGGTCTTGACCAGTGGGGCCTGCAGTGCGCCGGCGAACATTGCCAGCAACACTTCGCGGCTGGGCAGCTCTGCCAGGGATTCGACGTTCTTGGCCGACAACACGTTGCCGCCCATGACGCCACCCTTGATGACGAGCAACGGGTTCGCCTTGGCGGCATCACGCAGCGCCTTGGCGACTGCGGCGACGTCGCCGTTGACGAACGTGATGCCGGACGGGCCCAACAACATCTCGTCGAGACCCTCGACACCCGCCTTCTCGGCACCGAGGCGAGCCAACGTGTTCTTGAACACCTTGTACTCGCCGCCTGCTTCGCGCAACTGGCGACGCAAGCTGGCCAACTGGCCCACTTTCAGACCGCGGTACTCGGTGATGATCACGGCGTCGGCTGCGTGCAGCTTGGCGGCGACCTCATCGACCACCGCGACCTTCTCTGCACGGGGATTTTCTGTAGTCATGTACACCTCCTCTCGCTCAACTCGAAGGTGCTCGCTTTGCAGCGAACACCGCGAGGAGCGAACAACAGGAGAGACCTGCGAACGATCCGGCGAAGTATTCACCTCGGCTGGTGGAACGGATCCATTGTCCTGTGCTGCACAGCGAGCTGAGCGGCGGCGGGCCAGCGGTCTACGGCGAGCGACCGGTTTGTTTGTCGCCGCAAGGCTAACGGCCGGGCGGGCGAGACCCAACGGCGAAGGACCGCTCACCGCGACGCACCGCAGACTTGTTGCCCGCGCAACTGGGGCTCCCCGGATGCCGACGGAGCGAACTGGGGAGACCCAGTTGTGGGCACAAGCACCTTCGTGAGATTCACAGGTTCAGGTCGCATCGACCGAAACTTGGTGATACAGTTCAGGTCATGACGACCAGAACTACCGCGGCCGACACACGCGCAGGCGACGTACCGGTCGGCTACGACCCGGCGCAGTTCCCGGCGTTCGCAGTCACGGTCGACGTCGTCATCCTCACCATGGCGCACGGCGAGCTGCAGGTGCTGCTGGTGCGCCGCGGGCAGGCACCGTTCGAGGGGATGTGGGCGATACCGGGCGGTTTCAAGCTGCCCACCGAGACGCTCGACGAGGCAGCTCGACGCGAGCTGGCGGAGGAGACGGGGGTCGACGCCGCTGCGTTGCTCACGCAGTTCGGCGCCTACGGCGACCCGCAACGCGACCCGCGTATGAACGTGGTGACGGTCGCCTACCTGGCCGTGCTGCGCGAGGTGGGTGCCGTGGTGGCCGGCACCGACGCTGCCGATGCCGCGCTCATTCCGATCGCCGATGTGCTCGACGGCAAGATCGAGCTGGCGTTCGACCACCTGCAGATCCTGCGCGATGCCATCGCCCGAGTCCGCGTCGAGCTGGAAGTCAGCGGCATCGCCACCGCGTTCGTCGGCGCCACGTTCACGCTCGCCGAGCTGCGCGCGGTGTACGAGGCCGTGTGGGGTGTTCACCTCGACGGCGCCAACTTCCGGCGCAGCATCGTCGCCGAGAGCGGCTGGGTCATCCCCACCGGTCGCGTCGCACAACCCGGCCCCGCGGGCGGCAAGCCCGCCGAACTGTTCCGCGCCGGCCGCTCGTGGAAGCACGGCGGCCCCATCCGTCGCCCTCGGCGAACCTCGAAAGGCAAACAGTCATGAAAGCTGCAGTGCACACCCGATACGGGTCACCCGATGTCTTGCGCGTGGAGGAGGTGCCACCACCGTCACCCGCCGACGACGAAGTGCTCATCCTGGTGCATGCCTCCACGGTGAACCGCACCGACTGCGGCATGCGCTCGGCCAAGCCGTTCATCACTCGCTTCTTCAGCGGCTGGCGACGCCCGAAGCACCAGATCCTCGGCAGCGAAGTGGCCGGCGTGGTCGAAGCGGTCGGGGCATCCGTCACCGAGTTCAGGGTGGGCGACCGCGTGTTCGGCGTCAACATGGCCGACTACGGCACCAACGCCGAGCACGTGTGCATGAAGGAGCGCGCTCCGCTGGCGACGATGCCCCCGACCCTCACCTTCGACGAGGCCGCAGCAGCAACCGACGGGGCCATCTTGGCGATGACCTACCTGCGCCGTGTCGGCCTGCACGCAGGGCAACGCATCGTCGTCTACGGCGCGTCGGGTGCGATCGGCTCGGCAGGCGTGCAGCTGGCGAAGCACTACGGCGCCCACGTCACCGCAGTGTGCAGCACCCCCAACGTCGAGCTCGTGCGTTCGCTGGGAGCGGATGTCGTCATCGACTACCTGCGCGACGACTTCACGACCAATGGCGAGACGTACGACTTCGTGTTCGACGCAGTGGGCAAGCACTCGTTCCGGCGCTGCCGGCGTTCGCTGGTACCGGGGGGCGCGTACATGGTGACCGATCTCGGCTTCCTGTGGCAGAACCCGTTCCTCGCGCTCCTCACCTCCCGCCTACGCCGCCACCGAAAGGTGCTGTTCCCGCTGCCCTCGTACACCAAGGAGAAGGTGGCCTTCATCAAGCAGCTGATCGAGGCCGGCGAGTTCAAACCCGTCATCGATCGTCGCTATCCCCTCGCCGACATCGTGGAGGCGACGAAGTACGTGGAAACCCAGCAGAAGGTTGGCAACGTGGTGATCACCGTCGGCTGAGCGGATCGGCGGTGCGGGCGCAGTAGATGTGCCACCACCGAAAACGGCACGAGCCGCCGGCCCCTCTCGGGAACCAGCGGCTCGTGACCGAAACGAACTGTGAGTATCAGACTTCGGGGCGGAGGCGGTTGGTGTCAACCTTCACGCCCGGGCCCATCGTGCTGCTGACGGTGATCTTGCGCAGGTAGCGGCCCTTGGCCGAGGCCGGCTTGGCCCGCTGCAGCTCGTCGAGCACAGCACGGAAGTTGGCCTCCAGCGCATCGGGCTCGAAGCTGACCTTGCCCAACTGCACGTGCACGTTGCCGTAGCGGTCGGTGCGGTACTCGACCTTGCCGCCCTTGAACTCGGCAACTGCGCGGCCCACGTCTTGTGTGACCGTGCCGGTCTTCGGGTTTGGCATCAGGCCACGCGGACCGAGCACACGGCCGAGGCGACCGACGAGCGGCATCATGTCGGGCGTGGCGATGGCGATGTCGAAGTTGAAGATGCCCTTCTCGATCTCGGCAGCCAGATCGTCGGCACCGACGATGTCGGCACCCGCATCGCGAGCCTGCTGCGCAGCCTCACCGGCGGCGAACACGGCAACGCGCACGTCCTTGCCGGTGCCGCTGGGCAGCGCCACGGTGCCACGCACCATCTGGTCGGCCTTGCGCGGATCGACGCCCAGGCGCATGGCGATCTCGACGGTCTCGTCGAACTTCGCACTGGCCAGCGACTTCACCATTGCCAGCGCCTCGGTGGGCGTGAACAGCTGATCGCGATCGAACTTCTTCACTGCGTCGGCGAACTTCTTACCGGACATGATTGTCTCCCTCGGGTTGTGCGCCGCCGGGCGAGGTGAGACCGGACGAGCGATGTGTTGGTTGGTTGTTGGCGGCGCGTGTGCGCCGGGAACGCACTCAGGCGTTGATCTTGAGGCCCATGGAACGGGCGGTACCGCGGATCTGCTGCTTGGCGGCCTCGAGGTCGTAGGCGTTGAGGTCGGGCATCTTGATCTTCGCGACCTCTTCGATGTCGGCCTCGGTGACGCTGCCGGCAACGGTCTTGCCCGGGGTGCTGGAACCCTTCGGCAGGCCGGCCTTCTGACGCAGCAGCACCGGAGCCGGCGGGGTCTTGAGGATGAACGTGAAGGTGCGGTCTTCGAAGACCGTGATCTCCACCGGGATGATGGTGCCCACCTGCGACTCGGTGGCAGCGTTGTACTGCTTGACGAAGTCCATGATGCCCACGCCGTGCGGCCCGAGCGCGGTACCCACGGGCGGGGCCGGGGTGGCCTTGCCTGCGGGGATCTGGATCTTGATGATCGCAGCAACCTTTTTCTTTGCCATGACTGACTACTTCCTGTTCGAGTTGCCCTGCTGCCGGGGCTGGGCTTACAGCTTGCTGACCTGGCTGAAGTCCATCTCCACGAGGGTCTCGCGACCGAAGATGTTGACCAGAACCTTGAGCTTCATGTGATCGGCGTTGATCTCTGCGACCGTGCCGGCGAAATCGGCGAAGGGGCCTTCCTTGACCCGCACGCTCTCACCCACCTCGTAATCGAGCTTGGGCTTCTTGCGAGTGGGCATGCCACCCGTGCCATCGCCCTTGGCGGCGAGGAAGGTCTGCACCTCTCGGCGCGAGAGCGGCGTGGGCTTCTGGCCGTGCTTGCTCTGCCCCACGAACCCGGTGACACCGGGCGTGTTGCGCACGCAGTACCAGCTGTCGTCGTCCATCTGGCAACGGACCAGCAGGTAGCCGGGGAACACCTTCTTCTGCACGGTCTGCTTGCGACCGTTCTTGAACTCGTCGACCTCTTCCATGGGGATGACGATCTCGTAGATCTTCTCCTCCATGTTCATGCTCTGGATGCGAGCGGTGAGGTTGGCGGTGACCTTCTTCTCGTAGCCCGACTGCGTGTGCACGACGTACCACTGACCAGGCTTGGTCCACGGGTCGTCGACGATGGCCGGCTCTTCTTCTTCGCCCACCGGCTCGCCGTCGACGGCAGCCTCGTCGGAGAGGTCGAAGCTGACATCGACCGCGTCGGTGTCGGCCGCGTCGGTGTCGGTGTCGGTGTCGAGCACTTCCTCGGACACGATCTCGTCGAGCGTCGCCTCGTGCATGGTCACTTCGTCCACCACTTCTTCCGGGTTCACATCAGCAGTCATCAGTCGTACAACCAACCCATGAGCTCGCCGAAGATGTAGTCGAGGCCGAACACGTACGCGGTGTAGATGACGACGGTGATGAGCACGATGATCGAGAACCGACGGACTTCCGGCCACTTCGGCCAGGCCACCTTGCGCATCTCGTCGCGCACTTCGCGCAGGTACTGGGCAGGGCCCACCCGTGCCTCGGTGGTGCGCTTGGCCGGAGCAGGGGCGCGAGCGGGCCGGCCCTGGTCGTCCAGGGCGCCCTGACGCTTCAGCGTCCGCTTCTGCTCTCGGTTGAGGTCATCCAGTGACATTCGTTCACTCGGTTCTGCACCAGGCCGGACGGCCAAGTGCTTCGGGTGGGTGTGGGCAGGGCAGGAGGGATTCGAACCCCCGACCGACGGTTTTGGAGACCGTTGCTCTACCAGCTGAGCTACTGCCCTCTGTGGGCGGTGAAACGCTACCAGCCGCCCGGCGAGGTACTACCCGCAGTGTTAGCGGGTCTCCTTGTGCATCGTGTGCTTACGATCGTGATTGCAGTACTTCTTCATCTCGAGTCGCTCGCGATCGTTGATCTTCGACTTCATCGTGATGTAGTTGCGGTTCTTGCACTCGGTGCACTCGAGGGTGATCTTGACCCTCTTGTCGTTCTTCGCCATCTCAGGACCTCCGGTCCGGTCGGGGCTCTCGCCCCGTTTCGTGGGTTGACCAGAGCAACTGCTCTGGCCAACCCGACTTCCAATGAGTTACTTCGTGATCTTGGTGACGCGGCCGGCGCCCACGGTACGGCCACCTTCACGGATGGCGAAACGCAAGCCCTCGTCCATCGCGATCGGCTTGCCGAGCTCGACGGTGATTGCCACGTTGTCACCAGGCATGACCATCTCGGTGCCCTCGGGCAACTGGATCGTGCCGGTCACGTCAGTCGTACGGAAGAAGAACTGCGGCCGGTAGTTGTTGAAGAACGGCTTGTGCCGCCCACCCTCAGACTTCGACAACACATACACCTGACCCTCGAAGTTCGTGTGCGGCGTGATGCTGCCCGGCTTGCACAACACCTGCCCGCGCTCCACATCTTCCTTCTTCGTGCCACGCAGCAGCGCACCGATGTTGTCACCCGCACGACCCTCATCGAGCAACTTGCGGAACATCTCCACACCCGTACACACCGTCTTCTGGGTGGTCTTCAACCCAACGATCTCCAGATCATCACCGGTATGCACGATGCCCTGCTCCACCTTGCCAGTCACCACCGTGCCACGACCCGTGATCGTGAACACATCCTCGATCGGCATCAAGAACGGCTTGTCCAACTCACGCACCGGCTCAGGAATGCTCGCGTCACACGCATCCATCAACTCCATGATCTTGGCCTGCCACGCCTCATCACCCTCGAGCGCCTTCAACGCCGACACCCGCACCACCGGCGCATCATCACCAGGGAACTCGTACTCGCTGAGCAACTCGCGAACCTCGAGCTCCACCAACTCGAGCAACTCCTCATCATCCACCATGTCGCTCTTGTTCAAAGCAACCACGATGTACGGCACACCCACCTGACGAGCCAACAACACATGCTCACGCGTCTGGGGCATCGGACCATCAGTGGCCGCGACCACCAGGATCGCACCATCGACCTGCGCCGCACCGGTGATCATGTTCTTGATGTAGTCGGCGTGACCCGGCATGTCGACGTGCGCGTAGTGACGATTCATCGTCTCGTACTCGAATGGAGATCGTGATACCACGAGCCTTCTCCTCCGGCGCCTTGTCGATCTGATCGAACGGCGTGTACTTCGCCAACCCCTTCTCCGCCAACGTCTTGGAGATCGCAGCCGTCAACGTGGTCTTACCATGGTCAATATGACCCATCGTGCCAATGTTGACGTGTGGCTTGGTGCGCTCGAACTTTGCCTTGCTCATGGGAGACCTTCTCCTGTGACGTGATGGTGATGATGGGTACTTGTAGCGGCGACCGGTCTCGAACCGGTGACCTTCCGATTATGAGCCGGATGCTCTGACCAACTGAGCTACGCCGCCAGGGCCTTGCTGGACCGGACGGGGTGACCCCCGACCGTTTTGGTCGAGCCCTCTGTCGGAGTCGAACCGACGACCTACGCCTTACCATGGCGTTGCTCTACCTACTGAGCTAAGAGGGCCTAGGCGCGCGGCGAGACCGCGAAACCGACTGGTGATGATAGCGGCGGCATCCCACGCGCGGCCACGGGATTCTGGTAATCGCGCAACAACTTGCCAGGGTGAGCACCGCAGCGACCGCTACCCTCGCCGTTCGTGGGCACCACTTCGATCCGACTCGCCACCGCGGCCGATGCCGAGCAGATCCGCTCCATCTACAACTACGAGGTGATGCACACCACCGCCACCTTCGACCTGGTGCCGCGCAGTTTGGCCGACCAGCAGGAGTGGCTCGCGGCCCGATCCGGCGCCTTCGCGGCCATCGTTGCCGTTGACACCGACACCGACGTTGACACCGACGTTGACGTTGGCGCGAAGACCGCTGTCGACCTGGAAGGCGGCGCCGGCCAGGTCGTCGGGTTCGGCGCGCTGTCGCCGTACAAGGAGCGCGCGGCCTACCGCACCAGCGTGGAGAACTCGGTCTACGTGCGCAGCGACTGCCAGGGCCGCGGCATCGGCCGGTTGCTGCTGCAGGAACTGCTGAACACCGCCGAGCTCTCCGGCTTCCACGCCGTGTTCGCACGCATCAACGCCACCGGCGACGCCTCCATCGCGCTGCACACGCGATGCGGGTTCCAGTTGGTGGGCATCGAGCGCGAAGTGGGCCGCAAGTTCAGCCGCTGGCACGACGTGGCCCTGATGCAACGCCTGCTCTGACCCACACCCCGGTCCGAGTGCCACACCGCCACCCGAGTGCCACACCGCCATCCGAGTGTGTACTGGCACCCCGGGTGCCAGTACACACTCGGATGGGCGACGGTCAGAGCACAAGCCCCAGGGCTTCGGCCTCGGCAGCCAAGGCCAACCAGGTCTCCTCGGCGGTGTCGACCACTTCCTGCGACCTGGCCAGGCGCTCGCCGAGCGCCGCCATCTCGCGATGGTCGAGCGCGTCGTGCAGTTCGGCCAGCACCACGTCGCGCCTCGCGGTTGCCGTGGCCAGGTCGCGTTCCGCCTGCCCGAGCTGGCGGCGAACGGTGGACGGGGTGCGATTGCTCGCCGGCTTCGCCACCGGCGCGCGGCTGATGACCGGCGGCGCCGAGGGGGCCTTGCCCTGGCCCGACGACTTGCCGGCCTGCTGCGGCACGTTGGCCGTGGCCTGGTGAGCGGCCAGCCAGGTGGCGACACCGCCGCGGATCCATTGGGCGCCGCCTCGACCATCGAGCGCGAGCAGCTCGTCGGTGACGCGGTCGAGGAACGACCGGTCGTGGCTGACCGTGACAACGATGCCGGGCCAGTCGTCGAGGAAGTCCTCCAGCGCGCAGGGTGTCGAGATCGAGATCGTTGGTGGGTTCGTCGAGCAGCAGCACGTTGGGCTGCTCGGTCAGCGTGAGCAACAGTTGCAGCCGACGCCGCTCGCCGCCGCTGAGCGTGCCGATGGGAGCGAACTGGGCGTCGCCGTCGAACCAGAACTTCTTCATCAGGATCACGTCGGCCAGGGACGGTTCGCCCTTGTTGCCGGCCACGGCCTCGCGCACACGCTGCGTCAGGTCGAGGCCGCGACCCAGCTGGTCGTAGTAGCCGATCTTGACCGTCGTGCCGCACTCGACCTCACCGCCGGTGGGCGTCAACCGCCCGGCGATCAGATCCAGCAGGGTCGACTTGCCGGCGCCGTTGGGCCCGACGATGCCGACGCGGTCGCCCGGCTCGAACGCGACGTTGACGCCTCCGAGCACCGGCGTGCCGTCGGGCCAGCTGAACGTGATGTCGCGGGCCTCGATGCCCTTCGAGCCCAGCCGCTGCGAGCCCATCGAGAGCTCCAATGAGCCCTCGCGAGCGGCGGCCTGCGCCTTTCCCTGCACCAGTGCCGTCGCGGTGGCGATGCGCGCCTTCGGCTTCGCCGTGCGAGCTGGCGCACCGCGGCGCAACCACGCCAGCTCCTTGACGGCCAGGTTCTTGCGCACCTGCTCGGCAGCCTCGGCACGCTCCTCGCGCTCGGCACGCCCGGCCAGATACGCCGCATAACCGGAGCCCGCATGCTTGCCCACCGGCATGTGCAAGTAGGCGGTGCCACGATCGATCTCGAGCACCTTGGTGGTGACACGGTCGAGCACGTGCCGGTCGTGAGTGACCAGCACCAGGCCACCGCGGTACGCGGCGAGCCACTCCTCCAGGAACTTGATGGCATCGAGGTCGAGGTGGTTGGTGGGTTCGTCGAGGATCAGTGCTTCGTACTCGCCGCACAGCAGCCGGGCGAGCGCCACCCGCTTGGCCTGCCCGCCCGAGAGCTCGTCGGTGCGGCTGTCGACCAACGCCGCCATCCCCAACCGATCGAGCATCGCCTCACCTTCCCAGCCGGCGCCGACGGCATCGCGCACGCTGCCGTCGGGCAGGATCGGTTGCTGGGTGAGGAAGCCCACACGGGCGCCGCGACCCCAACGCACCTCACCCGCCTCCGGCGTGGCCTCGCGACCCAGGAAGCGCAGCAGCGTGCTCTTCCCGCAGCCGTTGATGCCCACCACACCCACACGATCGCCGTCGCTGAGCGTGAGCGAGACGTCGTCGAACAACGGGCGATTGGGGCGGGAGGCCTTCAGGCCGGCGGCATCGATGAGGATCATGAAGAGGTCAGTCTGTCGGGAAAAAGCAAGATCGCCAGGCCGGATGACCTGGCGATCTTCGTGGTGGGCCGGGCAGGATTCGAACCTACGTAGGCTGTGCCGGTTGATTTACAGTCAACTCCCTTTGGCCACTCGGGCACCGACCCATCGGCGGTGAGTGAGGCTATCGCCTTCGATGCGCTTGCCGTTAACCTTTCAGGCATGTCCACTTTCGATGTCGTGTCCGAAATCGATCGCCAGGAAGTGAAGAACGCGATCGACCAGGCTCAGCGTGAGATCGGTACCCGTTTCGACTTCAAGAACACCGATTCGTCCATCGAGCACAACGACCTCGTGCTCACGCTGCGCACGGTGAGCGAAGACCGCCTCGCCGCGCTGCGCCTGGTGGTGGAGGAGAAGCTGGTCAAGCGTGGCGTGTCGCTGAAGGGCACCGACTACGGCAAGGTCGAGGAAGCCACGCAGAACACCGTGCGCCAGGTGGTCACGTTGAAGGTGGGCATCGGCAGCGACAAGGCCCGCGAGATCAACCGCATGATCAAGGAGAAGGGCCCCAAGGGCGTGAGCAGCCAGACCCAGGGCGAGACCGTGCGGGTCACCGGCAAGAAGCGCGACGACCTGCAGGCAGTGATCGCGTTGCTGAAGGGTGCCGACCTGGGCATCCCCCTGCAGTTCCAGAACTTCCGCGACTGACCGAGCGCACGCGGTGCGGCCGGGCTCACGCGGCCGGGGCGCAGCCGAGTCGGTTGGGGTCGGGCGCCGGGTGCGCAGCAGGGGCCGGCCACACATCGCCGTTGTCGATGACACCACGCTCATCGGCCGACGACACGCTGTCGTCGCCGAAGACCGCGCAGGCCGCCTGCACTCGCGACAGGCTCGGCTGAGCCTCCAGCAACAGGCGGTACTGCTCGGCACGCAGCGGGGCGCCGCCCAGTGCCAGGTAGCCACGGCCGGCGTTGGTGGGCACCTCGATGCCGGGGTCGCAGGCGTTGATATCGAGCTGCATCGAGGCGCTCTCCGCGGCCAGCGTCACACTGGTGCCGGAGCCGGCCGGCGCCGCCGCCGCCCAGGCCTGGAACGCGGCCTGCGCGCTCTGCAGCGACGCAGGGTCCACTCGGATGTGAGCCACCACACACGTGCCCGTCGCCCCGCTCGTGACGCTCAGGTCGTCGTTCTGCCACGCGAGCGCGGCTTGCCACGCGGTGTTCTCGTCGATGCGGCCCGCCAGCACGTGGTACCAGTAGAGCATTCCGCGCACCTGCCCGCCGGCTTCGGCGGAGGTGCCCGTGAGCAGGCGGCGAACATCGAGCACCTGGTCGTCGCTGACCGTGCGGCTCTCCTGGATGGCCAGCAGCTCGTCGGGCTCGAGCGACTCGACGAACGGGCGGGCCGCGACGCCCAGCTTGCCGGCGACCGTCGACGCGAACGGGGAGGGTGACGCGGCGATCTGATAGGCGCCGTAGAGGCCGAAGATCTGCGTGAAGACGTCGCTCGCGCTGCCGGCCTCCTCGGCCATGCGCACGGCGGTGGCGACGGCATCGGCGTCGTAGAACGCCCTGGTGCCGAGCGCTACCGATGGCGACGCATCCTTCACCCGATCGCTCCAGGAGAAGTTCTGGTCGAGCAACGCGAGGGTGAGGGCACGATGCATGCCGAACCGGTAGAGGTCGGGTGGCAGCGCATCGACCACGTACACGATGTCGCTGCCGGGGTCGTAGAACGCCGGCGAGTCGGGCATCGCTGCCATGCCGATGGCTCGCACGTCGAGATCGCCCGAGAGCAACCCGAGCGAGCGCCACTCCGCTGCCGTTGCGGCCGAGCTCTCCTCGGCGAGCCCCAACGACACCGTTGCCAGCTTCGTCGCGTATTCGGCAACCGGCAGCGAGGTCACCGTCAACGGATGGTCGAACGACAGACCGCGAGCGTCTTCCACCTCTTCCACGAGCGGCTTGACCTCGCCAGCCCAACGCTGGTCGAGCAGGTAGTACTTGGCCGCGAACACGCCTCCGCCCAGCAGCGCCAGCACCAGTAGCAACGTGAACAACGGACCGACCAGCTTTCGCTTGCGGCGTCGCACTGGCGCAGCGAGGCGGGGGGCGGCCTCGACGGCGACAGGCTTGCGCTTGGCAACCGGCGCCGAGTGCTTCGGCGAGTACATCTCGTGCTGGCTCAACGCCGGTTGCCGCGGCGGCGTGCGCTGGTCGGAGTACACGATGGTCGGCATCGAGATGGGGCCGACCTCCTCTGCGGAGTCGGGCAGGAACGCCAGCCGATTCAGCTCCGCTTCGATGCCACCGGCGGGAGTCGGTTCCGAGGATCGTCGCGCGGGCACAGGCGGCATGTCGACCACGAGGGGGCTCTCGGTCGCCAGCACTTCGACGCGCACATCCTCCACGGCGACGGCTTCCGCGGCCATCTCTTCCGCGGACATCTCCTCCGCGGCCATCTCCTCCGCGGCGATCTCCTCAACGGCGACGTCGTCCACGACGAACTCCGCCGCGGCCAACTCCACCTGTGCACGTTCGTCGACGGCGAGCGCTTCCTGCGCCCGCTCCGCAACGGTGACCTCGTCGAGGACGGGCTGTTCCACCGCTCCAGCGACGGGCTCGTCGACCGGGTCGAGGTGGAGTGGGCGCAGGCCATCCGCGAGGAGACTCGCCACCAACGACTCGGGGTCGTCGGTGGGTTGCGCGGGGGTTCGCGACAGCACATCGGTGAGCGAGGCGACCTCCACCGGTTCGACCGGTGCCAACGAGGGCAACCTCGGCTCGCGTTCGAAGCGCGGCCGCGCCGCCGGGAGTGGAGTGGTGTCGGGCGACTCCTCGATGTCGGCGCCGGGCAACGCCTCCGTGGGGCGGATGACGTGCTCCCATGTCAGTTCACGAAGCTCCGGCACGTGCACCGCCACCATGCCCGGGTCGCGATGGAACAGCGGCAGATCCAGTCGCAGGCGGAAGTCGTCGACAGAGAAGCTCGACCCCGCGTCAGTACCGGAGGGCGTGTCGTCCTGCGCACCGACGGTGCCGGTGGGCGTGTCCGTCTCTTCGATTGCCACGCAGGAGGTATCGGCGCGCCCGACTCGATCCTTGAGCGTGCGCGAACGAATCAGTCCTCGGTCGGGGCCTCGACCGCTCGGCGCTGCAACTCGTTGACCACGCTCGCATCGGCCAGCGTGGTGGTGTCACCGAGGTTGCGTCCCTCCGCCACGTCGCGCAGCAGGCGGCGCATGATCTTGCCACTGCGTGTCTTGGGGAGGTCGGGCGTGAAGTAGATGGCCTTCGGCTTCGCGATCGCACCGATCTCGTGTGCCACGTGGCCGCGCAACTCGTCGACCGCCACCTCCAGCCCACCACGCAGGGTGACGTAGGCGATGATCGCTTGGCCGGTGGTGGCGTCGTTGGCGCCGACCACTGCCGCTTCGGCCACCGACGGGTGACTGACCAGGGCACTCTCCACCTCGGCCGTGCTGATGCGATGCCCGGAGACGTTCATCACGTCGTCGACGCGGCCCAGCAGCCACAGATAGCCCTGCTCGTCGAGCTTGCAACCGTCGCCGGCGAAGTAGCGGCCCTCGAACCGGCTCCAGTACGTGTCGTGGTAGCGCTCGGGGTCGCCCCAGATGCCACGCAACATGCCCGGCCAGGGCTGCGTGAGCGTCAAGTAGCCGCCGCCATGAGTGACCAGCTGCGCGTCGTCGTCGACGACTTCGGCGCCGATGCCAGGAAGCGGGAAGGTGGCCGAGCCCGGCTTGGTGGTGGTGCAGCCGGGCAGCGGGCTGATCATGATGCCGCCGGTCTCGGTCTGCCACCAGGTGTCGACGATCGGGCAGGTGCCGCCGCCGATGTGCTCCTGATACCACATCCAGGCTTCCGGGTTGATCGGCTCACCGACCGAACCGAGCAGCTGCAGCGAGCTCAGGTCGTGCTTGGCGGGCTCCTGCGCACCCCACTTCATGAACGTGCGGATGGCCGTGGGAGCGGTGTAGAACTTGGTGACGCCGTACTTCTCGATGATGCTCCAGAAGCGGTCGTTGGCCGGGTAGTTGGGAACCCCTTCGTACATCACCTGCGTGGCGCCGTTGGCCAGCGGACCGTAGACGATGTAGCTGTGACCGGTGATCCAGCCGACATCGGCGGTGCACCAGTACACGTCGGTGTCGGCATGCAGGTCGAAGACGTACTTGTGGGTGAAGGCCACCTGCGTGAGGTACCCGCCGGTGGTGTGCATGATGCCCTTCGGCTTGCCGGTGGTACCACTGGTGTAGAGCAGGAACAGCAACTGCTCGCTGTCCATCGGCTCGGCGGGGCACACCGGGTCGGCGGCCTCGACGAGATCGTGGTACCAGTGGTCGCGACCCGGCACCATCTGCACCTCGTTGCCGCCACGGCGCACCACCACCACGTGCTCGATGGTGGGGCAGCCGGCGATGGCCTCGTCGGCGGCGGTCTTCAGTGGGAAGACCTCGCCGCGCCGGTAGCCGCCGTCGGCAGTGATGAGCACCTTGGCCTCGGCATCGTTGATGCGATCGGTGAGACTTTGCGCACTGAACCCGCCGAACACGACGCTGTGCGCAGCGCCGATGCGCGCACACGCCAGCATCGCCACTGCTGCCTCGGGCACCATCGGCAGGTAGATGTTGACGCGGTCGCCCTTGGCCACGCCCAACGACTTGAGTGCGTTGGCGAACAGCTGCACTTCGGCCAGCAGGGCCGCGTAGGTGATGGTGCGACTGTCGCCGGGCTCACCCTCCCAGTGGAAGGCCACTCTGTCGCCGTTGCCGGCCAGCACGTGCCGGTCGAGGCAGTTGTAGCTGACGTTGAGCCGGCCACCCACGAACCACTTCGAGTACGGCAGCTCCCACTCGCAGATGGTGTGCCAATCGTCTTGCCAGTCGACCAGTTCGGCCGCCTGACGTGCCCAGAAGCCCTGATAGTCGCGCGCCGCTTCGTCGTACAGCGAGGTGTCGGCCACCAGGGCGTTGCGCTTGAAGGCCTCCGACGGCGGGAACGTGCGTTGCTCGTCGAGCAACGCGTCGATCGTGTCGTGATCGCCACTGGTGTCGTGTTCGTCGGTCATGCTGTGAACCCCCGGCCGCAGTCGTTACCCCGGCTGCGGAGGTTAGCGCAGGCGCCCGCGACGGGGCCCGTCGCGGGCGGCTGCTACCGATCGACGACCGACGACCTCTCGGTCAGACAGTGGACCGTCGTGACACGAGCTGGATCACCGAACCGACGGCGACCAGGAACGCACCCAGCACGAGCAGCCGGCCATCGGCGCCGCCGGTGCTCGGCAGGCTCGACGTCGGCGGGGCCTCACTGGCGACGTCCGTGGTCGTGCTCGTGGCGCCGACTGTGGTGGTGGGCGCCTCACTCGCGAACTCGGTCGTGGTCGTCACCACCGGCACGGTCGTGGTCGTCACCACCGGCACGGTCGTCGTCGTCACCACCGGCACGGTCGTGGTCGTCACCACCGGCGCGGTCGTGGTTGTCACCACCGGCACGGTCGTGGTCGTCACCACCGGCACGGTCGTGGTCGTCACCACCGGCACGGTCGTCGTTGTCACCACCGGCGCAGTGGTCGTCGTCACCACCGGCACGGTCGTGGTCGTCACCACCGGCACGGTCGTCGTCGTCACCACCGGCGCAGTGGTCGTCGTCACCACCGGCGCGGTCGTGGTCGTCACCACCGGCGCAGTGGTCGTCGTCACCACCGGCGCGGTCGTGGTCGTCACCACCGGCGCGGTCGTGGTGCAGGCGAACCAGTGGCTCAGGTCTGGCACGTTGCCGCCGTTGTTCAACGGCGACCGCATGCTCGCGACCGGCGGGTTGTACACGTTGTACCCGTTGCCGCCCTTGAGCACCACAGCCTGGAACACGACGCCGGAGGCGATGTTGCTGATCGAGACGTACTTGTTGCCGACCACGGTGGCCGTGAACAACGCTGTCACGTCGACGCTGGTGACGATGCTGCCGTTGTACTGCACGGAGCCGGGGAAGCCGACCTGCGCGCAGGTGGTGACATTGCCGTCGTGGGCAACGGGATTGGTGATGGCCGTGGCCGTCGGACCGACGAGCAGGCCGAGCGCGGCGAACACCGCGCCAGCCCCGACCAGGACTGCTGCAACCTTTGAGATCCTCATGATGGGACCCTCCTCTATCCGCCATCTAGAACTGTATTCCTGCATCACCGAGAGTGACATAGGCCGCGCGGCTCATTGATCATCGGCTCTGTGCTTCGTCGTGTGCTCACGGAGAGCGCGAAAGCGTGAGAGTTGGACCGCTGCCGTCAGCCGGCTCGGCTCAGATCTCGACGCGGGAGCCGACTTCGAAGACCTGCTCGTCGGGCAGGTTGAAGAACCGCACGGCACTGTCGGCGCCACGGTTGAGCCAGACGAACAGATGCTCCAGTGCGGGGTTCATGCCCGGTGCCTTGCCGGCCACCACCGACTCGCGGCCGATGAAGTACGTGACGTCGTGAGGGTCGAAGGTGAGCCCCCGCACGTCGAGCGCGGCGAGCGCCGCCGGCACATCGGGGTCTTCCATGAAGCCGTACGTGATCAGCACCTGGAACACACCCGGCTCCACCTTCGTGACCTCCGCTCGCTCGGCAGGGTCGATGCGCGGCTCGTCGGCAGTCTCGACGCTGACGATCAGCGTGGTCTTGTGCAGCACCTTGTTGTGATGCAGGTTGTTGATGAGCGCCGGCGGCGCCATCCCCAGATCCTTGAACAGGAACACTCCCGTGCCGTTCACCTTCTTGATGTCGGTGTGCCCGTCGAGCACCTCGTTGATCGGTCGCTCGCCACGCTTGATGCGCGCCGCGACCAACTGCCGGCCGCGCCTCCACGTGCTCATCTGCACCATCAGCAGTGCACCGATGCCGAGCGCGAACCAGCCGCCGTGGGGGATCTTGGGGATGTTGGCACCCAGGAAGCCGAGCTCGACGACCAGCATCGGCACGCACACGGCGAACGCCTTCCATCGCGCCCAGTGCCACCGGTCGGTGAGCACCCGGAAGAAGACCAGCGTGGTGATGGCCATCGTCATGGTGACCGCGATGCCATACGCTGCCGCCAGGTTGCTGGAGGTCTGGAAGCCGATCACCAGCCCGACGCAGGCCACCATCAGCGCCCAGTTGACCAGCGGCACGTAGATCTGGCCGGAGTGATGATGCGACGTGTGGTCGATGCGAATGCGCGGCAGGTAGTCGAGCTGCACCGCCTGCTGCGTGAGCGAGAACACACCCGAGATCAACGCCTGCGACGCGATGATGGTGGCCATCGTGGCCAGGATGACCAGCGGTAGCTTCAGGGCCGCCGGCGCCATCAGGAAGAAGAAGCGCTGCTCCACCAGTTCGGGGTTCTCCAGCAGGAACGCACCCTGACCCCAGTAGTTGAGCAGCAGCGCGGGCAGCACGAGGCAGTACCAGCCGACGGTGATCGGTTTGCGGCCGAAGTGCCCCATGTCGGCGTACAGCGCCTCCCCACCAGTGACCACCAGAAAGATCGAGCCCAACGCGAGGAACGCCTTCATCGACTCGTGCTCGAAGAAGCGGACGGCCCACACCGGATTGATGGACTGGATGACCTCTGGCGCATGCACGATGTGGCGCAGGCCGAGCAGCGCGATCACCGTGAACCACACGATCATGATTGGCCCGAACACTCTGCCGACGGCACCGGTGCCGCGCTTCTGCACGCTGAACAGACCGATGAGGATGGCCACCGCGATCGGGATGATCCAGCGCTCGAACGAGGTCGACACCTCGTTGAGGCCCTCCACCGCGCTGAGCACGGAGATGGCGGGGGTGATGATGCCGTCGCCATAGAGCAGCGCGGTACCGAACACCCCGAGGCTGACCAGCAGGCCGGCCTTGACCACCGAGCCCTTGCGCTGCATCACCAGGCTGGTGAGCGCCAGGATGCCGCCTTCACCATGGTTGTCGGCCTTCATCACGAAAAAGAGGTACTTCAACGAGATGATCATCACCAGGGCCCAGAAGGCGAGCGAGCACACCCCGTACACGTTGATGCGGTCGACGGTGAGCACGTGTGCTTCCTCGATGAAGGCCTCGCGAAAGGCGTACAGCGGGCTGGTGCCGATATCGCCGTAGACCACCCCCAGTGCTCCGACGACCAGTGCACTTCTCTTGACCGCCGCGTGCTGCTCGCTCATCGGAGGCGAACCGTAGCCTCCGCTGCGGTGACGCGCGACGTCGTGTCGTGAATCGTGACTCACCACTCGAGGGCGAGGAAGCCTCCAAGGCCGCCGACGTCGAGCAGACTCTCCGCCTCACGCACGCGGCTGCGCATCCGCAGTGCGGCGAGGTTCGGAGCGCCCGCTGCCGCCGCCCACGCTGTGCGGCCCTCCTCCAACAGTTCCTCGATGCCCCACCGCTGCAGGAACTGAGCCTGCGTGCGCACCGCCTTGGTCGCAGGGAGCTGATCGAGGCACACCTGCGCGGTGATGTCCTGCAGCCCCACGTCGCGCAGGTAGTGCGCGCCGCGCTCGTGTCCTCGGTACGTGCGCAGCCACTGCCGCCACGGCACCAGTGCCAGGTCGGCGGTGCGCGCGGTGCAGTAGTCGAAGGCCAGCACGGTGCCGTCGATGAGCAGTGAGCGCACGTCGCGCACCCATGCGCCGGCGGCGTGCTGGACGGGCAGCCGGCGCCGTGAGCGGCGTCGGCGGGCAACCACGACCACTCGGGTGGCGCCGCGACCAAGAGCTCACTGGGGGTGCCGTCGCGTGCGATCGACACCAACGCTTCGCGCCAGCCACCATCGAACACGGCGAGCCGGAAGGGCAGGTTGTCGAGCAACTCGTTGGCGATGACGACTCCGCGAAAGGGCACGCTCGGGAGCTCGGCCTGCGAGCGCACGCCGGCCGGGTGCTGCGCTCGCTGTGTTGGCGAGATCTCGACCGCGACGTAGCGCTCAATCCAGTGCGGTGCTGCCAGCAGGATCGCACGTGCGAGCGTGCCAGGGCCGGCCCCTACCTCCACGATCGTGAAGTCGTCGGGGGCACCGAGCCGGGCGTGCTCGGCATCGATCCAGCGAGCGAGCACTGCCGCGAACAACGGCCCGACTTCCGGTGAGGTGATGAAGTCGCCGCGCCGGCCGGCCTGGCCGGAAGTCGTGTAGAAGCCGTGCTCGCCGTAGAGGACGATCGCGAGGTACTCGTCGAACCGCAACGGGCGGCCGGCAGCATGCTGCGCGGCCGCGAGCTGAGCGACGGTCACCGATTCACCGAAGAGATCAGGGGTTGAAGGCGCCGGCAAGATCGGTGATGGAACCGACCTCGGCGATCAGGCCCGGCAGCACGCCGAACGCAAGCGTCGCGACGCCACAGATGGCCAGCGCCGCCTGCAGCGAGGCCGGCACCTTGATGGGCGTGGTGTCGCCGTCGGGTACCGGCTTCATCCACATCTCGCGCATCACCGTGATGTAGTAGGCCGTCGCGATGACAGCGTTGACAGCGGCGATGACAGCGATGCCGTACCCCCAACCACCACCCGCGTCGACCGCCGCGCGGAAGGCGCCGAACTTGGCGTACCAGCCGCCCAGCGGCGGGATGCCGGCCAGTGACGCGAGGAAGATGGTCATCATCACCGTCAGGCCGGGGGCGTATTGGAACAGACCGCCGAAGCTGCTGATCTCGCCGCTACGGGTCTTGCGCGAGACTGCGATGACGACAGCGAAGGCGCCGAGGTTGGTGGCCGCATAGATGATGAGGTACACCATCACGGCGCGCAGGGAGGCGCCCTGGTTGCCATTGGTGAACGCCACCGCCAGCGGCATCAGGATGAAGCCACCTTGGCTGACGCTGGAGTACGCCAGCATGCGCACGATGTTCGTCTGCTTCAGGGCCACCACGTTGCCAACGGTCATCGTGAGTGCCGCCATCACCCACAGGAACGGGCGATACACGTCGTACGCCAACGGGAAGGCGATGAAGATCAGCACCACCAGGGCCACGAAGCCTGCCGCCTTGGAGGCCACGCTGAGGAACGCGGTGACCGGCGTTGGAGCGCCCTCGTAGGTGTCGGGTGCCCACGTGTGGAACGGCACGGCGCTCACCTTGAAGGCGAACCCGACGATCACGAACACGATGCCCACCACCTGCACACCGATCTTGTCGCCGTCGAGTGTGATGGCTTCACCGATGTCGCTGAGCCGGGTGCTGCCGGCGATGCCGAAGAGCAGGCTCATGCCGTAGAGCATCACCGCACTGGCGAACACGCCGAGCAGGTAGTACTTCACACCAGCTTCGTTGCTCTTGCGATCGCGCTTCTTCCAGGCCGCCATCATGTAGGCCGGGATGGAGAGGAACTCGAGCGCCACGAAGATGCTGACCAGGTCGCGCGAGCTGGCCATCATCACCATGCCCAATACGCTGCTGAGCAGCATCACGTAGAACTCGCCCTGGTAGTAGCCGCCTTCTTCCATCTCGTTGGTGCTGAGCAGCACCACGACGTAGCCCGACAGCAAGAACAACGCCTTCATCACCAGCGCGAAGTTGTCGACCACGTACCTGCCGGTGATGCCCTCGCCGCTGAGTGCGCTGCGCACATCGTCGCCCAAGACGGCGAGCGTGACCACCGGCAGCAGCGCGGCGAGCATGAAGAACCCGCTGAGCGTGCCGGTGATCCAGCGCCTGCTGTCGGGCACGAACAGGTCCACCAGCAACACCGTGCAGATGCCCGCCGCGAGCACCAGCTCGGGCGCCAACGCGTGGTAGTCGATGATGGGTGAGGAGAAGGCGAACACGTGGGTCACTTCCCGCCGAAGACGCTGGTGAGCTGCTGAACGGCGGGGTCCATGATCTTGAACATCAGCGACGGCACGACGCCGAACACCACGATGGCGACGAGCAGCGGCGTCCAGGCGATCCACTCGAACGTCGACACATCGTGGATGTCGGAGTGGTGATCCTCGCTGCCATGATCGTCGCTGCCGTGCGAGTCGCTGCCGTGCGAGTCGTGGCCGTGCGAGTCGTGGCCGGCCGTGGCGAACTCGGCGGTGGGCTCGCCGAAGGCGGTGCGCTGGTAGAGCCACAGCAGGTAGCCGGCAGCCAGCACCGTGCCCAGCGCAGCGATGATGGTGAGCACCCGGAACAGCGTCTCATGACCGTTTGCCACCAGCACCGACGATGGGCTCCAGGAGGCGAGAATGGCAGGGAACTCGCCCCAGAAGCCGGCCAGGCCGGGAAGGCCGAGCGAGGCCATCGCGCAGAAACCGAGGATCCAGCCCATGCGCGGCATCTGCAGCAGCATGCCGCTGAGGCGCTTGATCTCCAGGGTGTGGTAGCGCTCCTTCACCGAGCCGGCGACGAAGAAGAGCATGCCGGTGATCAGGCCGTGAGCCACCATGCCGAACAGCGCCGCGTTGATGCCCAGCGGGGTGAGGGTGCTGATGCCGAGCATCACGAAACCCATGTGCGCCACGGATGAAAAGGCGATGAGGCGCTTCATGTCGGTCTGGGCCAAGCAACCCAGCGAGCCGTAGATGATGCCGACGACTGCCAGCACGCCGATGGCCGGCGCCCACTTGACCGCAGCTTGCGGAAGGATCGGCAGCGCGATGCGCACGAAGCCATAGGTGCCCAGCTTCAGCAGGATGGCGGCCAGGATGACCGAGCCCTGCGTGGGCGCCTGGGTGTGTGCGTCGGGCAGCCAGGTGTGGAACGGGAACATCGGCACCTTGACAGCGAAGCCGATGAACATGCCGGCGAAGATCCAGATGGCGGTGTTCTTGGCGATGCTCGACCCGTGCTCGATGAGGTACGGGATGGAGAAGCTGACGGAGCCGGTGTTGATGAACAAGGCGATGAACGCGACGAGCATCAGCGCGGAACCGAACATCGTGTAGAGGAAGAACTTCAGCGACGCGTACTGGCGGTTGTCGCCACCCCACACGCCGATCATGAAGTACATCGGCAGCAGCACCACCTCGAAGAACACGAAGAACAAGATGAGGTCCTGCGCGACGAACGTGCCGGCCATGCCCGTCTGCAGCACCAGCATCAGGATGAAGAACGCCTTGGCGTTACCCGGGCTCGGGACGTGATCCCAGGAGTAGATCATCACCAGCAGCGTGATCACCATCGACAGGATGTACAGCGGCAGGCTGATGCCGTCGAGACCCACCGTGTAGGTGGCCTTGATCGGCTTGATCCAGTTGTTGGTGGTGAAGAACTGCAGCTTCTCGCTCTGGTCGTAGTCGAACTGGAGCAGCGTGTACACGCCCACCACCAGCGTGAGCGCGGCAGTGATGATGGCGACGCCCTTGGCAGACGCTTCGTCCTTCTTGGGGATGAACAGCATCACGAGCACACCCGCCAACGGCAGGAACACGCCGACGCTGAGGAGCCATTGCTTGTCTTGAATCATCTCGGTTGTCCCTTAGCTGTTCACGAGTACGAGTACGAGCGCACCGACTGCTGCGGCACCGAACAGCAACGCTCCGTACAGGTTGACCTTGCCTGATTGCACCGGTTGCAAGGCGCCACCGGCGCCGCGTGCGGTTGCACCACTTCCATTGACCGCACCGTCGACCAACCCTTGGTCGATGTACTTGTAGACCAGTTCACCCGAGCGCCTGCCGCCCTTGCCGACGGCGTTGACGATGCCGTCGAGGATGTGCTGGTTGGTCCAGTAGGCGGCCTTGCTGATGGGGTGTGCGATGCCGTGCACGATGACCTTCTCGTAGAGCGCATCGAGGTAGTACTTGTTGACGAGGAACTTGTGGCCGGCACCCAGCAACTGGTTGCGGGTGGTGAGGCCTTGCAGCGCGTTCTTCTTCTCGCCGAACACCGCCTTGCACAGCAGCAGGCTGACGGCGAAACCGAGCGCCACCAGCACGATGCTGGGCACCGCGTTGATCCACTCGAAGACAGGCGCCTCGGGCACCTCCACACCGATCGAGCTGTGCAGCCACTCGTGGAAGTACTCCGTGTGGAACGGCGCCGCGTTCAGGTAGCCCGACACCAGTGCCAGCGTGCCGAGGATGATGAGCGGCACCGTGATCTGCCACGGCGAATCATCGGGAGCGAAGCCCAGGGGCTTGCCGCGCACCGGCTCGCGGTGGCTGCGCGCTGATCCGTCATGCCTCGTCGTGGCGCGCCTCGAGCGTCACTCGTCGTGAGCGTCATCGTCGTGCTCGTGACCGTGCACGAAGTGCGGCGCCACCGCGAGCCTCACCGAAGAAGGTGAGGTAGGTGGCACGGGTCATGTAGGCCGTGGTCATGAAGGCACCGATGAGACCGATGACGAAGAACACGGTGTAGTGGTTGCCGTGTGCCGAGTCGATGATCTCGTCCTTGGAGAAGAAGCCGCTGAAGAACGGCACACCGCACAACGCGGCGGTGCTGATCATCCAGGTGACGAACGTGATGGGCATCTTCTTGCGCAGCCCGCCCATGTCCTTCTTCATGTCGAAGCTGTGGTGGCTGCCGGTGTGGGCAACCGAGCCGGCACACAGGAACAGGCAGCACTTGAAGAACGCATGAGTGAAGATGTGGAACACGGCCGGCACCCAGGCGCCGACGCCGAGGCCCATCATCATGTAGCCCAGCTGGCTGACGGTGGAGTACGCGAGCACCTTCTTGATGTCGTTCTGCACGAACGCCAGCGCGGCCGCGATGAGGATGGTGATGCCGCCGATGACTGCGATGAGGTTGAAGTGGTTGCCGGCGACGTTGATGTCGAGCCCGGTGTGGAACACCGGGTACAGCCGCGCCACCAGGAACACGCCGGCCACCACCATCGTGCTGGAGTGCAGCAACGAGCTGACCGGTGTGGGGCCGGCCATTGCGTCGGGCAACCACGTGTGCAGCGGGAACTGACCGCTCTTGCCGATGCACGCGATGAACAGCGCAACGGCGGCCCACATCAGCATCTTGTGGTCGCCGGCGAACTCGGCGGCCTGCTCGTTGATCTCGCTGATGTCGAGCGTGCCGAAGATGGCGAGCAGCATGGCTGTGCCCACCAGCAGCCCCATGTCGCCGACGCGCACCGTCCAGAACGCCTTGAGCGCGGCCTCGCTGTTGGCCTTCTCCTCCCACCAGTGACCGATGAGCATGAACGAGGTGAGACCCATGATCTCCCAGCCGAGGATGAGCTGCACCATGTTGGGGGCCAGCACCATCGTGAGCATCCCGCACGAGAACAAGGTGATGCTGGCGAAGAAGTGGGTGTAGCGGCGATCGCCACGGACGTATTCGGTGGAGTAGATCTGCACCAGCGTGGAGATGAACGCCACCAGGAACAGCAGCATCATGGCCAGGCCGTCGATTCGGGAACCGATGCTGATCTCCAGGTCGCCGATCTCGAACCAGGTCCAGGACTTCGACACGGCTTCTGCGTGCTCGGTGCTGCCGACCAGATCGATCCACTGGTACGCGGTACCGGCTGCGATGACCAGCGAGGCCACCATGCTCGCGATGCCGATCTCGCTGCCACCACGGGGCAGGCGCTTGCCGAACCCGATGATGAGGAAGAACGCGACCGCAGGGATGAGCGGGATCAGCCATGCGTGTTCGAGGAACCAGCCGGCCGCATGCACCGCTGCTTCTGTCTCTTCGGCCAACATGCCTCAGCCCTTCATTTCCGACAGGTCGTCGAGCGCGATCGTCTTGCGGTTGCGGAAGATGAGCAGCACCATCGCCAGGCCCACGCCCACTTCGGCTGCTGCGATCGCGATGATGTACAGCGCGAACACCGCGCCGTCGTTGGTGCCGTTGAGCTGGTCGAAGGCCAGCAGGTTGATGTTGACCGAGTTGAGGATGAGCTCGATGCTCATCAGCACCAGCACCGCGTTCTTGCGGGCGATGACGCCGTAGACCCCGATGCAGAACAGCACCGCACCCAGCAGGAGGAAGTTGTTGATCAGCATCTCAATCCTTCCGGGCCAGCACGATTGCGCCGATCACGGCGGCCAGCAGCACGAACGAGAGCGCCCAGAAGGGCAACGCGTACGACGAGAAGATCGCGTCGCTGAGCGCCCGGTTGGCAGCTGCGCTGGCGTTGCCCTTGCCACTGACGACGATCTTGTCGTCCTCGAAGCCCTTGATGAGCACGTACGACATCACACCCAGCAGCAGCAGGGCCACCGGGGCCCCGACGGCCCAGCCCTTGTCGTTGTTGAGGTCGACGTCCTTGCCGAGCTTTGCGCGTGTGAGCATGACGCCGAACAGGAACAGCACCATCACCGCTCCGATGTAGACCAGCACCTGGGTGACGGCCACGAACTCGGCGGAGAGCAACAGGTACTGCGCAGCCGCGCCGGCCATCACGGCCACCAGCGACAGCGCCGCGTGCACCACGTTGCTGCTGCGCACCACGTTGAGCGCGCCCAGCACCATGATGGTGGCGATGATGCCGAAGCCCACGTTCTGAGCAACCTCGATGTCGGAAGCGAGCAGCATCATTTGCCCTTCTTCTTCTCGGCGCCGACCTCGAGCGCAGGGGCTTCGGGAACGGTCTCCATCCACTCGCCCAACTTGGTCTTGTCGTGCAACAGGTCGGCGATCCTGGGCTCGCTGTACTCGTACTCCGGGCTCCAGAAGAGCGCATCGAACGGGCACACCTCCACGCAGATGCCGCAGTACATGCACAGCGCATAGTCGATGTCGAAGCGATCGACCTTGTTCACCTTGCGCGGCGCGCCGCCGGCACGACGCGGCGGGGCGAGCTCTTTGTGCGCCTCGATGTAGATGCACCAATCCGGGCAGCTGCGCACGCAGAGCATGCACGACGTGCAGTTGTCTTCGCGCAGCGCGATGACGCCGCGAGCACGAATGGGCGGCGACTCCTTCTCGTGCGGGTACTGCACGGTGGCAGCACCACCACCGAGCTTCTTCGGCTTGATGGTCTGCATCATGGTGGCGAGCGTGACGCCGAGACCTTTGACGAGACCGGGAACCTGCGGGCGATTGCTGGATGAGCTCATCAGAAGGCCACCTTGAAGATCGCGGTGAGCATGATGTTGACCAGCGACACCGGAATCAGCACCTTCCAGGCGAAGCGTTGCAACTGGTCTTCGCGGAAGCGGGGATAGCTGAAGCGCACCCACATCATGATGGCGGCGAGCACCATCATCTTGGTGAACATGATGAGCGGGCCACCGACGTTCATCCAGTTGTCGATGTCGCCGGCGGTTTCCCAACCGAACCAGCTGAACGGCACGCCCCAGCCGCCCAGGAACAGCACGCTGGCAATGAGCGCGAACACCCCGGCGGTGGCGAACTCGGCGATGAAGAAGATGAGGAAGCGGAACCCGCTGTACTCGGTCATGTAGCCCGACACCAGCTCGGACTCGGCGATGGGCATGTCGAACGGCACCTGCGTGAGCTCGGCCTGCACCGCGATCATGAACACCAGGAAGGCGACGAACTGAGTGAGGATGTACGGGTAGCCGAGGCCGCTCCAGCCGAAGATGCTGTCGCTGTTCTGCTTGATGACGATGGTCTGCAGGTTCATCGAGCCGGCTTGGATGACCACGCCGATCACCGCCAGCACCATCGGCAGCTCGTAGGCGATGAGCTGGCCGGCGGCACGCAGACCACCCAGCAGCGAGTACTTGTTGGCGCTGCTCCACCCGGCCATGAGGATGCCGAGCGTGCTGATGCTGCTGACGGCCAGCATGTAGAACACGCCGGCGTCGAAGTCGGTGAAGTACGCGTCGGGCCCGAAGGGCACCACCGCCACCAGCAGGAACGTGCTCATCAGCACCACCAGCGGGGCCGCACGGAACACCTTCAGGTCGGCACGAGCGGGGGCGATGTCTTCCTTCTGCAGCCACTTGCCCACTTCGGCGAACAGCTGCATGCTGCCGTAGGGGCCGGCTTCCATGGGGCCCAAGCGGCTCTGCATGAAGCTCATCATCTTGAACAGGAAGAGGTACACGATGGTGCCGGCCGGCAGCAGCACCGCAACGGTGCCGCCCAACACGCGCAGCAGCGACTGTGCCCAGTACGGAAGGTCTACAGCGAGCACACCCATCACCTATCGATGTCTCCCAGGATGAAGTACAGCGAGGCGAGGATGGAGATGACGTCGGGGACGTACACGCCACGCAACACCCACGGCACGATGGAGATGTTGTTGAAGCTGGCCGAGCGGATCTTCACCCGGAACGGGCCCAGGTCGCCTTTGCTGACCACGTAGTAGCCCATCTCGCCGAGCGGGTTCTCGGTGCTCACCCAGGCCTCGCCTTCGGGCACCTTGATGATGCGCGGTACCTTGGCCATCACCGGGCCGCTGGGAATGCCGTCGAGCAGCTGGTCGACGATGAGCGTGGCCTCACGAGTTTCCTGCAGGCGGATCCAGCAGCGGGCGAAGCTGTCGCCGTCGGGGTGGGTCCACACCTTGAAGTCCACCTTGTCGTAGGCAAGGGGCAGCTGTTGGTCGCGGCGCAGGTCCCAGTCGACACCGCTGGCGCGCAGGTTGGCGCCCGACAGGCCGTACTGCTTGGCCACATCGGCCGGGATGACACCGATGCCACGCAGGCGACTCTGGAAGATCTCGTTGCCGAACAGCAGGTTCTCGATCTCGTCGCAGAAGTTGCGCAGCTTCTTCATCACCTGCTTCGTCTCGGTGATCCAGCCTTCCGGCAGATCGTCCTTGAGGCCGCCGATGCGGTCGAAGTTGGGGTGGAAGCGGCCACCGGTGGCGCTCTCGATGAGGTTGAGCACGTACTCGCGGTCGCGGAACGCGAGGAACACCGGGGTGACGGCACCCGAGCTGCACACCGAGGTCGCCGAGGAACAGGCTGACGTTGGCGATGCGACTGAGCTCGAACAAGATGGTGCGGATCCACTGGGCGCGCGGGGGCGCCTCGATCTCCATCAGCTTCTCGGCGGCCAGGATGAACGGCACCTCGTTGGCGAAGCTGCCCAGCCAGTCGATGCGGTTGACGAGCGCGGTCACCTGGGGGAAGGTGCGCACCTCGGTGAGCTTCTCGTAGCCGCGGTGCATGTACCCGGCACTGGGCTCGGCCCACACCACCTGCTCGCCGTCGAGGCGCACGATGATGCGCAGCGTGCCGTGCGTGGCCGGGTGCTGCGGGCCGATGTTGAGGGTCATGCCCTCGGTCTCGAGCTCGACGTTGAGGCGAGCATCGGCGGCCTGCGCCGCGATGTAGCTGAGCTTCTGGCGATCGGCGAGATCGGTCATGCCTCTTCGTCCTGACTGTCGTCGCCGGGCAACGGTTCCACATCGACGATGCCCGGCCACGGCTTCACCAGGCGGGCCAGCAACGGGAAGTCCTTGCGCAGCGGGTGGCCCTCGAAGTCGGTGGGCAGGTACATGTTGCGCAGATCGGGGTGGCCGTGGAAGCCGATGCCGAACATCTCGTGGCACTCGCGCTCGTGCCAGTTGGCGCCCGCGTACACGGGGATCCAGGTGTCGATCATCGGCATCGCGTCGGGCACGTCGGCCTTGATGGTGACGCCGAAGTGCTTGCCGATGCTGGCGACACGAGCGAACACCTGCATGCGCGTGTCGCCGCCGGTGTAGCCCTGCTTGATCGCGGTGTCGCGCTCGGGCGCCGGCTGCGACGGGTCGTCTTCGCTGCGGCCGAAGGGGCTGGGCATCCAGTCGATGGCCGACAGGAAGCAGAAGTAGTCGCAGCCCACGACGTCGCGCAGCACGCGGCCCGCCTGCTGCCACGACTCGGCGCTGACCCGTACCCAGATGTCGTCGTTGGGCTTGACGAGGCTGTCGATGAGGCCCGCACCCAGAGCATCGCGCAGGGCCGTGACCACTCCCTCGCGCAGTGCGTCGCCGGGCAGTGCCAGCGTCTCGTTGCCGGGTACGGCGTCACTCAACTGGACCACCCCCGACGACGATCGGCTCGCGAGCGGCGGCCGCAGTTGCCATGTTGACGTGGCCTTCGCCTCGCCAGCGAGCGCCCATGTCCTCGTTCTTGATGCGCTGTTGCAGCAGCACCACGCCTTCCAACAACGCCTCGGGCCGCGGCGGGCAGCCGGGCACGTAGACATCGACGGGGATGATCTGGTCGACGCCCTTGGTGACCGAGTAGCTGTCCCAGTACGGGCCGCCACAATTGGCGCACGAACCCATGCTGATGACGTACTTGGGCTCCGGCATCTGCTCGTAGAGCCGCTTGATGCTGGGGGCCATCTTGTCGGTGACGGTGCCGGAGATGACCACCAGGTCGGCCTGGCGTGGGCTGGCCGGCAGCGGGATGACGCCGAGGCGCATCACGTCGTAGCGCGGCGAACCGAAGGCGGCGCCCATCTCGATGGCGCAACAGGCCAAGCCCCACTGGTACACCCACAGGCTGTAGGAGCGGCCCAGGTTGAACAAGGACGTGAGTGGCTTGGGCAGACGCCCTTTGTCGACAAGACCCATGTGGTTACACCCAGCGCAAGACGCCCTTGCGCCACGCGTACACGAGGCCAAGGAGCAGGACGAAGACGAAAATACCCATCTCGACGAGGCCGAACATGCCGTAGACCTCGAGTTGGGTGGCCCATGGGAAGATGAACACGGCTTCCACATCGAACACCACGAAGAGCAGAGCGAAGATGTAGTAGCGAACCTGGCTCTGCGACCAGCCGTCGCCCACCGGGTTGACGCCGCTCTCGTAGGCCATGTTCTTCTCCGCCGACGGCTTGTTGGGCCGCAAGATGGCGGAGATGCCGAGCAGCAAGCTGGCCAGCACGATGGCAATGGCAGCGAACCACACCACGTTGAGGTAGTCGCGCAGGAAGTCAGACATCGCGCACGAAGCTACTACGCCACGTGAATCCCATCACAAATGGGCGGCGAGTTGCCGCGCCGACGGCGTTCCCGGCGTGACCAGGCCCAGTAGGGGTGTGGAGCCCATTCGGGATCTCGGGGCCTGCTGTTGCGGCGGGCCGTGCTGGGCATCCCTGCTCGCGCCAGGCGGGCCGCTGACGGCGGAGGTCGAGGTGCTGCGCCACAGTGGCGCGACGACTCGACCGACGCTCCAAGGGGCGAGCCGGGTGATCGCCGACCTGCTGGCCTACCAGGCGCGCTCGGGCAGGTGGTGCAGCGGGCCGGGCTCCTTCGCCATCGTGGCGACCGCATGAGCCGCTCGACCCGCCAACGCTGCCTGCGCTGGCGGCACGCCTCGGAGCCCAGCGGTCGGGCGCGGCCGCCACCGTCTCCGGTCGGCACCTCTTTCCGACCCGCTGCGAGATGCACTGGCGCGTCCGAAAGGGTGACCCGAGCCCAACATCCCTCCGTCCCGCTCGTCGGGCGGCGTACCCTTCGACAGCCCGTGCCCACCTCACTCCGATCGGGGCCGCCGGCCGACGGTCGACCCTGGTCGTTCAGGGGCTGTTCGCGAGGACGCCGGGCGAACGACACGTTCATCGACCTCTCCTGGGCCACGAAGGCCGGCCGACTTCGAGCGCCTGCTGGCGACAGGACTGCCTGGTGCTCGTCGCCCGCGAGGCCCCGGGCCATGGCCACCTGGTCGCCCGGCCTCACCCACCCGGCTCCCGGTCACCATCGCGAATCTGCGCAGCATGTACGTCGTGCCCGGCCACCGGCGGCAGGGCGCGGCCGACCTGCTGGTGCGTGCGTTCATCCAGTGGGCACGGGAGAAGGGTTGCGTGGAGGCGCACGTCGACAGCTACGCACTCAACGAGGCGGCGCAACGCCTGTACGAACGCCACGGCTTCCTCGTGCGCAGCACCGCCCGCCTGGCGGGCCGGCGGCTCAGGCCGGGCGGCAGCGCCCTGGTGGCATCAGCCACCACGCCATGCCGACTCGATCTGCTCGCGGGCACCCCGCCGGCATAGAACGCTCCCGACCGGGCCGGGGTGCCGGGTGCTGCGAGCGGGGCAACGGCGTCGGCCAGGTCGGTGGCGAAACGATCCACGACGCCAGGCTGCGTGTTCGGGCGGGTGATGCAGAAGTGCACGGCGGCGGGCTTCTGCAAACCGTTCATCCGCCAGCGCTGCGAGGCGAGGTAGTCGTTGACCAGGAAGATGTCGAGGCCGCTCTCGTCGGTGGTGGTGAAGGCGACGTTGAAGAACGGGTTGCCGAGCACCTGCAGCTCGGGCTGCGCATCGATCACGGCGCGCACGGCGGCGGCGGTGCGGAAGATGTCACCGGCGATCGCGAGGTAGCCCTCGCGACCGAGCGTGACCATCGCCGCCCAGGCCGCGGCGATGATGCCACCCGAGCGCGAGCCACTCATGCCCGGCGACGTGTACAACCCACCCGGCCAGTCGGGCACGATGAAGTACTGCAGCCGGCGCAGCTCGGCGGTGCGATAGAGGAGCACGCTGGAACCCTTGAGCCCGAAGCCGTACTTGTGCGTGTCGGCGCTGACCGAGGTGACGCCGGGCAGGCGGAAGTCGAACGTGGGCACCGGGTACCCGAGGTCCTGGCCCCAGGCCAGAATGAACCCACCGAGACAGCCGTCGACGTGCAGGTTGATGCCGCGCTGCAGCGCCAGGTCGCTGAGCTCATCGATCGGGTCGATCAGGCCGTGCGGGTAGGTGCCGGCCGAACCGATGAGCGCCACCGTGTTCTCGTCGACCAGCGAGCGCACCGACGCCATGTCGACCACGAACTGGTCGGTGACCGCGGCCTTGCGCAGCTCGATGCCGAAGTAGTGCGCGCCCTTGTCGAACGCCGGGTGTGCGGTCACCGGCATGACGACGTTGGGGTTGGTGATGCCGCGCTCGCGGCCCCACTCGCGGTAGACGAGCAGCGGGTTCATCAGGCTCTCGGTGCCGCCGCTGGTGAGCACGCCGAACGGGCCGCCCTCGGGCGCAGCTGGAGCGTGCAACATGTCGGCCGTCATCGCGATGATCTCGCCTTCGAAGCGAGTGGCGCTCGGGTACATGTCGCGCTGCAGCACGTTGGCGTGGCTGTAGTGGCCGAACACCTCGTTGAGGAACGCGTAGTGCTGCTCGTCGCCGCTGTAGATGCTGCCGCTGATCTTGCCCTCGTGGTACGGCGAGTCCTCGGCCTGCGCCATCGCCTCGATCTCGGCGAGCACCTCGGATCGAGGGCGGCCACGCGGGGGAAAGCTGCGGGTGACGGCGAATCGGTCGGCGTAGGGGTACAGGCCCATGATGGCTCCTTGTCCTTCAGGTGGCGTCCTTCGGGTGGTCCCCACACTGCCAGACGTGGTGAGCAAACCCACCTGGGAACCCTCGATCGTGCTACACCTTTCGGCATGGCGAAGGTCGACATCCACGCGCTGGTGCGCCGCGTGCCGGGCTGGGAGCAACAGCACATCGACCTCGCACCGCTGCACGGCGGCATCACCAACACCAACTTCGTGGCCACCGTCGACGGGCAACGGGCAGTGGTGCGGGTGCCCGGCGAACGAACCGAGCTGCTGGGCATCGATCGCGCCAACGAGGCCGAAGCCGCCATCCGTGCTGCGCAGTTGGGCATCGGGCCTGCCGTGCTGGGCAAGCTGCCCGACATCGGCACCCTCATCACCGCGCTCGTGCCCGGCCGGCACCTGGAGCCGACGCCCTTCACCGGTCGCCTGCCGGAGGTGGTCGAGCTGCTGCGCACGTTCCACGACAGCGGGCCGCTGCAGGGCGGGTTCCCCATCCACCGCGTCGTCGAGTGGCATGCGCGCGACGCATCGTCGTACGGCGTGGTACCACCGACCTCGTACGGCCGGCTGCACCAGCAGAGCCGGCGCATCGAGGCGGCCTTTGCGGCCGCACCGCTGCCCACCGTGCCGTGCCACAACGACCTGCTGCCCGGCAACCTGCTGTTCGAGCACGACGGCGACCGCGTGTGGCTGCTCGACTTCGAGTACGCCGGCATGAACGATCGTTTCTTCGACCTGGGCAACCTCAGCGTGAACTGCGGGCTCGACACCGCCGGCGACCAGCAGTTGCTGCGGTTGTACTTCGGTGAGGTCACGCCGTCGCGTTGGGCTCGGCTGCAGCTGATGAAGATGATGAGCGAGTTCCGCGAGGGCATGTGGGCCGTGGTGCAGCAGGCCATCAGCACGCTCGACACCGACTTCGTCAGCTACGCCGACGAGCGGTTGGGCAACTGCGAACGGCTCGCCGCGCGACCCCAGTTCGAGCAGTGGCTGGTCGACGCAGCGGCACCTGCGCTCTGACGTTCACCCCACCCACGGGCCGTTGCCGCCGACTCGTTCGACCGCGATGTGCAGCACGCGACCCGCGGGCGGGTTGTCCATCGGAGGGAACTTCACGCCTTCTCCCAGGAAGTGAGGCGCGAGCGCCTGCAGCAGCTCGGGTGCGCCACCATCGGTGATGCGAGCCGTGCCGTGCAGCACGGCGTAGTTCTGCAGACCGGGGCCGCTGGTGCCCGGCAGCTCGAACGACACCGCCACCCGCGGGTCGCGTTCCACGTTGCGCATCTTCTGCCCGCTGCCCATGTGCGCCACCAGCAGGTCATCGCCATCGCGGCCCAACCAGATGACGGTGACCTGTGGCGAGCCGTCACCATTGATGGTGACGAGGTGGCCGTGCACACCGCGATCGATCGCGGCCCTCAGCTCCGGATGCAGCTCCATGACCGAAGGGTAGACGCGGAACGGGCCGGCCCCCACGCCTTGCAGGCAAGGGGCCGACCCGTTCACGACGCCACAGCGACAACCGCGGGCTACACGGCCCGGCCGTGCTCGACGGCATCGAGCTCGCGCTCGATGGCCAGCAGCTCTTCCTTGGTGCCCTGCACCTTCGGGCCCTTGAACCACTTCTTGCCGCTGAGGCTCCAGTAGCCCAGCACGAAGATGGCGGCCAACAGGATCAGCGGACCGGTGAAGTTGAAGTTGTTCTGCTTGTAGAAGACGTTGCCGGCACCGTCGTCGAAGAACGCGTTCCCGGCTCCCCACGGCCTCCAGAACGGCCAGAACAGCGGCGCCAAGAACAGCACCGAGATCACCGCGATCCACGCCAGCGCGGTCCACCCGACCAGCTTGTGCTTGCCCTTCAGGTTCCACGGCCCGACCTGGAAGTCGGGGTTGGTGAGCCGCAGGTAGATGGGGATCGCGTAAGCGATGTAGAGGCCGATCACGCAGATGCCCGTCATCGCGAAGAACGCAGTCGAGTAGCGCCCGGCACCATCGCCCCGTACGTACAGCGAGCTCGCCCCGACGATCGCCGACAAGACAACACCGAGCCATACCGAGTTCGTTGGCGTGCGCGTCTTCTTGTTGATCTTGTGCCAGTACTTCGAACCCGGCAACGCACCGTCACGGCTGAAGGCGTAGATCATGCGGCTGTTGGCCGTCACCGAAGCGAGGCCACAGAAGAACTGACCCACGATCGCGATGAACACCAGCAACTTGGCTGCCCCTGTGCCGACGGCGCTGGAGATCAAACGCGGTGCCGCATTGACGAGGAACGGGTCGTTCGCGTCGCCGAAGATGATGGCCCCATACGCAGCGTCGCCCTTCTTCGGCAGCGCGGCGATTCATCGAAAGGTTCAGCACGAGGCCGGCGATGGCGGAGATGTAGATCGAGCGCACGATCGCCTTCGGCGCCTCGGTGCGAGCGCCCACGGTCTCCTCGCTGACGTGCGCGGATGCATCGAAACCGGTGATCGTGTACTGCGCCAGCAGCAGGCCGAGCGCGAAGAGGTAGATGGTGACGAACGCACCGCCCGTCCAGCCGGTGAGCCCGGGAGGAGCTGCGTCGAAGGCGCCCCCGATGCCACGCTTGTTGCTGGGCGCGATGAACAGCACGCCGGCGATGATGACCACGCCGACGACGTGCCACCACACGCTGATGTCGCCCAATCACCTTCACCAGGTCGATGCGGAACGTGTTGAGCAGGCCGTGCACCACCAGCACGATGAGGAAGATGATGAAGATCTTCCCGACGGTGAGCTTGAAGCCGTCGTCGAACATGCGGATGAAGTAGCCGATGAAGATCGACAACGCGTAGTCGACGCTGGCGATGACGCCGATCTGGCCGATGAGGTTGAAGTAGCCGGTGAACCACGACCAGCGGGCCTGGTTCTTCCGTGCCAGCTTCGCCGACCAGTAGTACAGGCCGCCCGCAGTGGGATAGGCCGAGCAGATCTCGCCCATCGCCATGCCGACCAGCAATGCCATGCTGCCCACGATGATCCAGCCGAGCGTGATCACCCGCGGGCCGCTGGTGACCATGCCGAGCCAGAAGCTCGTCATGCCACCGGCCAGGATCGAGATGATCGAGAAGCTGATCGCGAAGTTGCTGAACGTTGACATGCCGCGGTGCAGCTCCTGGGCGTAGCCCATGGAGTGCAGGTGATCGCGGTCCTCGTCCACGGTGTCTGCCATGGAACCCTCCTGTGTGTAGGACTGATGAGGCTCGTCGAGCCGCCAATGCCCCCACTCGCAGCCCGCAGAGCTAACGATTGTCTAGCACGTCGTGGAATTCGCTCGGAACGATGGCCTCGCAGAACCAGTCGACCAGTCGATCGGCGTTCTCGCGGCTCTCCCCCACGCTGGCGTGCGTGGTGGCCAACAACTGCTCGGCGCTGGAGCCGATGCGCACCAGTTCCTCGGCGCCGAAGCCGGTGGCCCACCGGCGCAGCACCGCCTCGTTGGCCTCGGGGTGGAACTGCGTGCTGAACATGCGGCCCAGTCGCCAGGCCTGCGGGCCGACCGCACTACGAGCCAGCTCGACGGCGTGCCCGGGCACGGTGACCACGTCGTAGTGCCACTGCATCCACGGCCCTTCGGCGATGACCAGCGGCAGGTCGCTGACGATGTTCATCCACCCGATCTCGGGCTCGCGAGCCTTCTCGACGGTGCCCCCCAACGCGTGCGCGAGCACCTGGTTGCCGAAGCAGATGCCGAACACCGGCACGCCGCGACGAGCGGCCTCGTGCACGACCGCCACCTCGGCCGACACGTTGTGCGCGACCTCCGGCCAATAGACGCTCCACTCGCTGCCCAGCATCACCACCAGTTCGTGCCCGTCGAGCGACGGCCAGTCGCCGGGGTGCTCGCGATGGCACTCGTCGAAGGCGTAGCCGTGCGAGCGGAACCGCTCGCCCACGAAACCGGCATCAGCATCATTGGCGTTGGCGATGAGCAAGGCGCGCACGGCCGGTACGGTACCGGCTCCGGCGGCGGCGATGCGCTCGACCGGGAACGCGATCAGTCGGTGGAGATGAACACGTTCTTGAGCTCGGAGTAGTGATCGAGCGCGTGCATGCTGTGCTCGCGACCGAGGCCGCTCTGCTTGAACCCACCGAACGGTGTGGCGTAGCGGACGGAGCTGTTCGAGTTGACGCTGATCGTGCCCGCCTCCATCGCACGAGCGACACGCAACGCCCGTGCCCCATCGCGCGTCCACACCGAACCCGACAGGCCGTAGACGCTGTCGTTGCAGATGCGAATGGCATCGGCTTCGTCGTCGAACGGGATGACCACCGCCACGGGCCCGAAGACCTCCTCGTGGCACACCACTGCGTCGTAGGCGGGCGTGGCGATCATCACCGGGTGCCAGTAGCCGGGGCCGGTGGGTGCCTCACCGGTGAACACCGTGTCGAGGCCATCGCTGTAGCTGCGCACGGCGGCGAGGTGGCCGGCGGTGACCAGCGGGCCCATCGCCGTGTCGGCGGCCATCGGGTCGCCCACCTTCCACGCTCGCGACGACTCGATGAACAGATCGAGGAACCGGTCGAACACGCTGCGCTGCACCAGCACTCGGCTGCGCGCACAGCAGTCCTGGCCGGAGTTGTCGAAGACTGCGCCGGGCGCCGCGAGCGCTGCCTTCTCCAGGTCGGCGTCGGCGAACACGATGTTCGCGCTCTTGCCGCCCAGCTCGAGCGTGACTCGCTTCACCTGGTCGGCGCACCCGACCATCAGGCGCTTGCCCACTTCGGTTGAGCCGGTGAAGCCGATCTTGCGCACATCGGGGTGCTCCACCATCCGCCAGCCCACCTTCGAGCCGGGGCCCACCACCACGTTGAGCACCCCTTCGGGAATGCCGGCCTCCAGTGCCAACTCCGCCAAGCGCATGGTGGTGAGCGGAGTGATCTCGGCCGGCTTCAGAACGGCGGCGTTGCCGGCCGCCAACGCCGGGCCGATCTTCCACGACGCCATCAGCATCGGGAAGTTCCAGGGCGTGATGAGCCCCACCACACCCAGCGGCTCATGAAACGTGACGTCGACACCACCAGCCACCGGGATGCTGGAGCCGGTGTGCTTCTCCACCGCACCGGCGAAGTAGTGGATGGTGTCGGCAACGGCATTGGCGCACCACGTGGAACTGCCCAACGGCATGCCCATGTTGCGCGTCTCCAGCTCGGCCAGCTCATCGGCGTGCGCACCGATGGTGTCGGCGAATCGGCGCAGCAGGCGGGTGCGATCCACCGGCGACAGCGCACGCCACGCCGGTGACGCCGCCTTGGCCGCAGCGATGGCGGCATCGACGTCGTCGACGGTGGCGTGTGGCATCTCGTGGATGACTGCTTCGGTGGCGGGGTTGCGGAGCGTGAGCATGGAGGACACGGCGATCGAGAGTAGCGGACGGCCCGGGCTCGTCGGCCAGAATGGAGCCTGATGAGCCACCCGCCGCCCCTGATCGCCCTGTGTGCCCGCGTGCTCACCTTCTCCGACGAAGGCAAGCGCGACGCGCTCAGCAGCAGTCAGCCCTACTCCCGCGCCGTTGCCCGCGCCGGTGGGGTGCCCGTGATGGTGCCGCCCATCCACGAGCTGGCAGCCAACGCCCTCACGGTGCTGCAGCACTTCGACGGCGTGCTGCTACCCGGCGGCGGCGATGTCGACCCTCGCCGCTACGGCCAGGAAGCCACCGACGAGAACCTGTACGGCATCACCGAGATCCACGACGAGCTCGACATCGCCGTGTGCCTGGCGGCCATCGAGCTCGACCTGCCGATGTTGGCCCTGTGCCGCGGCATGCAGGTGCTCAACGTTGCGCTCGGCGGCACGCTGCAACAAGACATCGGCAACAGCGATCACTGGATGCGCGAGCACACGGTGGATCTCACCGCAGGGTCGCTGCTGGCCGAAGCGTGCGGCACCACCCATCTCGAGCACTGCCACTCGGTGCACCACCAGGGCATCGGCCGCTTGGCAGAACCCCTGGTCGCGTGCGGGTGGGCAACCGACGGGCAGGTGGAAGCGGTGGAGCTGCCGGGTGCCACGTGGATCGTCGGTGCACAGTGGCACCCGGAAGACACGGCCTCGCGCACGCCGCAGCAGCAGGCGCTGTACGACGAGCTCGTCCGCCGCGCCGCAGCCCGCGCCGCAGCCACTGCCTAGGCTTCACGTCGTGAACCCGTTGGTCCTCATCGTCGGTCGTCTCGCCACCGAGGCCAAAGGTGTGCGCGGCGAGCCGTTCGCTGCCGGCCGCCGTTACTTCGAAGCGGTCGCTGTCGCCGGCGGCATGCCGCTGATGCTGCCCCCCATCACCTCGCTCGTCCACGACGTCCCCGATCTTCTGCGTCAGGTCGACGCCGTCGTGCTGCACGGCGGCGGCGATGTCGACCCGCGCCACTACGGCCAGCAAGCCACCGCCGAGCAGCTGTACGGCATCGTGCCCGAGCACGACGAAGTCGAGCTGGCGGTGGTGCGTGCGGCACTCGAACTGAGCGTGCCGATGCTGGCCATCTGTCGCGGCATGCAGGTGCTCAACGTGGCCATGGGTGGCACGTTGCAGCAAGACATCGGCACGGAGGCACACTGGTTCGCGTACCACGAGATCGCGTTGGAAGCCGGCTCACGCATGGCCAAGGCGGTGGGCAGCGAGCTGATCACCGCCGGTCACTGCGTGCACCACCAGGCACTCGATCGTGTGGCCGACGGTCTGCGCGTCGTCGGCCGTTCGGATGACGGTGTGGTGCACGCCTGCGAGCTCGACACCGACGCGTGGGTGCTCGCCACTCAGTGGCACCCGGAAGACTCGGCCGCCACCGACCCGCAGCAGCAAGCCCTCTTCACCGCCCTCATCGACCAGATCTGAGCCGGCCGAGGCGCTGGTCAGCGAGCCTTCGTCAGCGGCCGCTCCACCGAAGCGGATGCGGCGCGGGGTGCAGTCCGTGCGACCTTGCTGGAGCACAGCGCGAACGCAACGGCGAGCAGCACCATGTTCTGCGAATTCCATGCGATGTCGACGTACGCGAAGACGGCGAACATGAAGACGAAGGCCACCCCGACCAGTGCGAACGCCGCATCGGTGTGGTCGCGTGCGTTCACCAGGTTCCGCGCGCCGACTCGCACCGCCAGGCCCAGCATCATCAGCATCGAGAGGAACCCACCGAAGCCGGTCTTGATCCAGACCCACAGGATGGAGTTGTGCGGGATGTACTCGTAGAACTCGAAGAAGCTGATGTCGGGCAACGGGATGGGCCGGTAGAACTTCTGCCCGAACCCGATGCCGAGCACCGGCGCCGACCGAATGGTGTAGTTGATGTCGAAGTTCTCCATGTCGCGGTACTGGTCGGAGCTGCGATCCTTCTCGGTGGGCTCGGTGGAGGAGATGACCGACTTCACCGCCTGGGCGGGGAAGCCCGCCGACGAGGTGGAGTTCCAGAACGCAGCGGTGTAGCCGACGCCCAACAGCAAGAGCACGGGAGCGATGACCAGGAACTTGGC
>JADKGZ010000021.1 GCA_016722025.1 Acidimicrobiaceae bacterium | reverse complement strand
CACGCGCACGAGCCACCTACCAAGAACACGGCGGCAAGGTCGTCGATGGCGAGGCCGGCGTCGGTGATGGTGTCTTCCATCAGGTCCATCGTGCGTTCCACGTCGTCGATGATCATCGCCTCGAACTGGCTGCGATTGACCACGATGTCGCGGTCGGCGATGGGCACGAACACCTGCGTCGACGTGTACGACGAGAGTGCCTCTTTCGCTCGCCGAGCTTGCACCAGCAGATCCAGCGCGGCGCGCTTCCTCTGCGATCGTCGCTGGTCATCAGCTGATCCCAGAGCTCGGCGTCGGTGTCGGAGAGGCAACTGCCGAAGTAGCGGAACAGGCGGTGGTCGAAGTCTTCGCCGCCGATGTTCTCGTCGCCGCCGGGCACTCCGATGACCTCGAACCCGTGGTCGGTTCGCTGCAGCAGCGCGGTGTCGAACGTGCCGCCGCCGAGGTCGTAGACGCCCACGCGGGCGCCCATGTCGACGTGCTCGGACGCGTAGTGGATGGCCGCTGCGACGGGCTCCTCCACCAGCTGCACCTGCTGCAGCCCTGCTCGGCCGGCGGCCTCGGCGAGTGCCGCGCGGCGCACACCGGCCCAGCGCACCGGGTGCGTGACGATGCAGCCCGTTGGCTCGCTACCGGTGCGCAGCCGACCCTCGGCCACGATGACGCGCATCACGGCCGCTGCTGCCGCGTCGCGAGCGTCGATCGGCGTGCCGCCGAGCAGCAGGGGGGAGGTGGCGCCGAGTGCCCGCTTGGGGGTTCGCTCGAGGCGATCCGGGTGCACGCCTGCCAGGTTGTCGGCGGCGGCACCGACCACCAGCTCGCCGTCGGGTGTGCGCAGCACCAATCGAGGATCCACCGGTTGCCTTCGATCTCCAGTGGCGACACGGTGGGGGCTTCCACCGGCGGGATGCTCCTGCCGGTGGCGGGGTCGGGGGCGAGGCGGCGGGGATCCAGCTCGCCGATCGCTCCTGCCGAGCGGGATGTGCCGAAGTCGATGCCGATGGCCCAGCTCACCCGTCCTCCTCTACTCCGCCCGTGGGCCGCAACCGAGTAGCTTACGCTGCGATGGCACTCGACGCCGGAACGAGGAGCCGCCTCGACGCGGCCGTCGCGACGGCACGTTCGCGCAACGACTTCCCGGCCATCGACGATGCACTCGCCGACCTGGTGGATGCCGCGGCCGGGGGTGATCGCGACGCACTCGACTTCCTGCTGCAGCTCATCGACCGGCACCGGTTGGCGGCGGCGGCGGTGCGCAAGATGCTCATCGACGAAGGCGACGTGGAAGACGCGATGCAGAACACGCTGATGGCGGTGTCGCGCGCCATCACCACGTTCGAGCGGCGATCGCGGTTCACCACCTGGCTGTACCGCGTGGCGGAGCGTGAGGCGTTGCAGGTGTTGCGGCGCAACAAGCGAGTCACTCGGCCCGAGGGAGAGGATCTCAGCGCGCTCACCGAACAGGTGCGGCACATGAGCTCCATCGTGGCCAGCCGAGCGATGATCCGTCAGGCGCTCGACGAGCTGGCGCCGAAGTTCCGCGAGCCGGTCATGATGTGCGATGTCGACGGCATGGACTACGCGGCCATCGCCGAGGCGCTGGGCGTGCCGCTCAACACCGTGCGCACGCGGATCAGCCGTGGGCGGCAGTACATCGCCGACCGTGTGCAGGAGCAGTTCCGTAGCGGCGGCTCGCTCGCGTGACGTACGACCCACCCGGCATCCCATCCGGCGACCCATCCGGCGACCCACGAGGCGACCCACCAGGCGACGCAACCGGGGCATGGCAGGTGCCGTTGGCGCCCGGCGAGCCGCGGTCGTTCGGAGGTGGCCGATACGTGGTGCAGCGACGATTGGGCGCCGGCAACTTCGCCACTGTGTACCTGGCCCACGACGAGCGGCTGGCGGTACCGGTGGCGGTGAAGCTGCTCTCCGATCGATGGTCGTGGGAGCCCGAGGTGCGCGGCCGGTTCGTGCAGGAGGCGCGTCTGCTGCGCTCGTTGAACGACCCGCACGTGGTGCAGATCCGCGACATCGCCGAGACCGACGACGGCAGGCCGTACCTGGTGATGGACTTCGCCACGGAGGGCACGCTCGAGCAGCGGTCGGCCGAGATGGCGCAGCGCCAGGTGCGCCCGACGGTGGAAGACCTGCGGGTGGCGGCTCGCTCGCTGGCTGCGGCCTTGAGCGTGCTGCACGAGCGTCGCATCGCGCACCGCGACATCAAGCCGTCGAACCTGCTCATCACGCGGGCCGGGCCAGGCGGCCTGGTCGCGCCGGTGCCGGGCGAGGCTGCCTCGTCGGCCATCGTGCGCCCCGGCGAGCGGCTGATGCTGGGCGACCTGGGGCTGGCCAAGGATCTCTCGTTCGACTCGGGCATCACGGTGGGTGTCGGCACTGCGGGGTACATGGCGCCCGAGCAGACGTTGCCCGGTGCCAAGATCGACATGCGCACCGACATCTATGCAGCCAGCGCGCTGCTGGCGCAACTGGCCTCGGGTGAGGCCCCCGACCCTGTACGCCGTGTCTCCAACGGCAAGCTGGAGGCGGGCCGGCCGCTGTCGCCCAGCATTCCTGCGGCGCTACGAGCGGCGCTGCTGCGCGGGCTCGACACCAACCCGGATGGCCGGCCGCAGACCATCGAGCACTGGTTGGCGCAGGTGGAGGCCGGGCTGGGCCCGCCCGCAGTGGCGGTGCAGCCGGTGAGGGCTGGAGCGCAACGTACTGATGGTCGCTCGGGTGGTACCCGTCGCTGGGCGATCATCGGCGCCGCGGCCGTGGTGGCCATCGGCGGTGTCGGCTTGGCCATCGCCACCAGCGGCGACGATGCTCGTGTCGGCGCCACCGCCTCATCCACGTCTGCGTCGGCGGTGTCCTCCACCTCCGAACTCACCTCCACCACTGCCGCGACCACCACCTCTCCTTCCACGACGGCGCCGTCCGGTGGGCCGGCCACCTCCGTCGCGGGCTCCGCCCGCACCACGGTCGGGCCCACCACTCCTGTCGCCGGCCAGCCGTTCACGGTCACGCTCACCGGGCCGACCGAGCTGGCGCTGGGGGTGCAGGCGGTCTGGGCCGTCGATGCTCCCGGCGCGGTGAGCGGCACGTGGTCGCTCACCGGCCCGGTGCAACCGAACCCTGCCACCTGGTCGCCCGGCAACTACTTCGCCGGCACCTGGAACGTGCCAGGCACCTTCGATCTCACGCTCACGGCCGTCGACGCCAACGGCACCACTGCCACACAGACGCTGGTGTTCACGGTGAAGTGACGTCGGCCGCCGAGTCGTGCATGGGCAGCAGCGTGGCGAGATCGAACTGCGCCAGCACGTCGCTCACCGCGTCCTGGATGCGGGGGCCTTCGGCGACGCCGCAGTTGTCGACGAACACGTGCACCAGCTCGGCCTTGTCGCCGTCCAGAACGGTCAGTTCCTCGGAGATGCCCACCGAGCAGTCGTCGCTGCGCACGCTCTCGGCGCCGGCGAAGTCCATCGCCTGGGCCAGCGTTCGCTGCCACAGGTCGTCGTCGATGGGCCTGCCGATGTCCTGCACGTCGTCTCCCGAGCGCACGACCAGCCTGGCCGTGCCCCGCCACACGGTGAGGGTGTAGCTGCGGTCGTCGTCGTCGGCCACGGCAGCGTCATGCAGCTCGTAGACCACGCCGGGTTCGCCGTGCAGCGGGCCCAGCCAGCCGCCTCCCTGATCGGTGACCTCGTCGGTGTCGCGAGTGGCGAGGAAGAGCACCACACCGATGCCGGCGATGGCCAGCAGACCCACGATCCGGAGGATCGCGAGTGCCGGTGAGTGGGCGGTGCGGGGGTGGGCTGCGCTGTTCATTCGATTCCTCGTCTCGATGGTGCTCGTGTCGTCCGATGCACGTCGGGTGCGAGGAGTTCCCGGGAACAGGGAACCGAGAACGAGAACGTCAACACGCCAACTATTTTGAGCTTGAAATATTGCGCCGGCTGATGCACACTTGCTCAGGGGAACGTGACGAGCTGATGGGGGCTGTGCGATGAAGGTGCTCTGCCTGGGCGGTGGGCCGGCCGGCCTCTACTTCGCCATCTCGATGAAGCTGCGCGACCCCGCGCACGAGGTGACGCTGCTCGAGCGCAACAAGGCCGACGACACGTTCGGATGGGGCGTGGTGCTCTCCGACGACGCGCTGGGCAACATGGAGCGCAACGATCCCATCAGCACGGCCGCCATCCGCGCCAACTTCTCGTACTGGGACGACATCGCAGTCATCCACCGCGGCGTGCGCACGGTGTCGGGTGGCCACGGCTTCGCCGGCATCGGGCGGATGAAGATGCTGCTCCTGCTGCAAGAGCGAGCTCGCGAGCTGGGTGTCGACCTGCGGTTCCAATCCACGTTCGAGTCGGCGGAGGCATACCGCCACGAGTACGACCTGGTGGTCGCCTGCGACGGCATCAACTCGCTGGTGCGCGCCGAGTACGCCGATGTGTTCCGTCCCGACATCGACACGCGGCTGTGCAAGTTCATCTGGCTCGGCACGCACCAGAAGTTCGACGACGCCTTCACCTTCATCTTCGAGGAGACCGAACACGGCTGGATGTGGGTGCACGCCTACCAGTTCGACTCGAACACCGCGACGGTGATCGTGGAGTGCACGCAGCAGACGTGGGACGCATGGGGCTTCGAGCAGATGTCGAAGGAGGACACCGTCGCCACGTGCGAACGGGTCTTCGCGAAGCACCTCGGCGGCCATGCGTTGATGTCGAATGCGCACCACCTGCGCGGCTCGGCGGTGTGGATGAACTTCCCACGCGTGATCTGCGAGCGCTGGTACCACGAGAACGTGGTGCTGATGGGCGATGCCGCTGCCACCGGGCACTTCTCCATCGGGTCGGGCTCGCGCCTGGCGTTCGACAGCGCGATCGCGCTGGCCGAGTACCTGCACACCGAACCAACCATGGAGGCCGCGTTCCAGCGCTACCAGGACGAGCGTCGAGTGGAGGTGCTGCGCCTGCAGTCGGCGGCGCGCAACAGCCTGGAGTGGTTCGAGCAGTGCGAGCGCTACCTCGACCTGCACCCCGTGCAGTTCAACTACTCGTTGCTCACTCGTTCGCAGCGCATCTCGCACGAGAACCTGCGCTTGCGCGACCCGCAGTGGTTGCGCTCGGCCGAGGACTGGTTCCAGGCACAGGCCGGCGGCACCCCCGGTCGCGCTCCCATGTTCGCCCCGTTCCGCCTGCGCGAGATGCAGCTGGTGAACCGAGTGGTGGTGTCGCCGATGGCGCAGTACCGGGCCGTGCACGGCTGCCCCACCGACTGGCACTTCGTGCACTACGCCGAGCGGGCGAAGGGCGGCGCAGGGCTGGTCTACACGGAGATGACCTGCGTGTCGCCGGAGGGCCGCATCACGCCGGGGTGCACCGGCCTGTACGAGCCGCAGCACGAGGCAGCCTGGCGGCGCCTCACCGACTTCGTGCACGCCGAGACCGCCGCCAAGATCTGCTGCCAGATCGGGCACTCCGGTCGCAAGGGCAGCACGCAGCTGGGGTGGGAGCAGATCGATGCGCCACTGGCCGAAGGCAACTGGCCGGTGATGTCGGCATCGGCCATCGCCTGGTCGGGTCGCAATGCGGTGCCGAAGGCGATGGACCGCAACGACATGGATGTGGTGATCGCACAGTTCGAGGCGGCAACACAGATGGCTCAGCGGGCAGGCTTCGACATGATCGAGCTGCACGCCGCTCACGGGTACCTGATCTCCTCGTTCATCTCCCCGATCTCGAACCGGCGCACCGACGAGTACGGCGGCAGCCTGGCCAATCGCATGCGCTTCCCGCTGGAGGTGTTCGGCGCGATGCGTGCGGCGTGGCCCGAGGGCAAGCCGATGTCGGTACGCATCTCGGCCAACGACTGGCTGGGCGACCACGGTGTCACCCCCGGCGAGGCGGTGCTGATCGCGGCGATGTTCTCCAGCGCCGGCGCCGACATCATCGATGTGTCGGCGGGCCAGACCTCCGACGAGGCGCAGCCGGTGTACGGGCGCATGTTCCAGACCCCGTTCTCCGACCGAATCCGCAACGAGGCCGGCATCGCCACCATGGCTGTTGGCAACATCTACGAGCACGACCACGTCAACTCCATCTTGATGGCAGGCCGCGCCGACCTGGTGTGCCTCGCGCGCCCGCACCTGGCCGATCCCTACTGGACGCTGCGAGCCGGCCTCGCGCTGGGCGATGGTGAGGTCGCGTGGCCGCTGCCCTACCTGCCGGGTCGCGATCAGGCGGTGCGGTTGGCCGAGCGAGCACAGGAAGCGGTGCGCGCGTGATGCTGGCCGGGCATCGAGTGCTCATCACCGGTGGTGGCAGCGGGGTGGGCGCCGACATGGCACTGGCGTTCGCCGCTGCCGGTGCGGAAGTGGTCGTGGCCGGCCGTCGCCGCGAGGCGTTGGATGCCGTGGTTGCAGGTGAGCCGAGGATGCGCGCGATCGAGGCCGACGTCTCGGTGGAGAGCGATGTCGTGCAGCTGTTCGCGGCGGCCGGCCCGGTCGACATCGTCATCGCCAACGCGGGTGCTGCCGAGAGCGCGCCGATCACTCGTACCTCGATCGATGTGTGGCAGCAGATGATGGCGGTGAACCTCACCGGTGTGTTCCTCACCCTGCGCGAGGGCGTGCGGCAGCTGGAAGGGCGCGGCTGGGGCCGGTTGATCACCGTGGCCTCCACCGCCGGGCTCAGGGGCTACGCCTACGTGTCGGCCTACACCGCCGCCAAGCACGGTGCGGTGGGGCTCACTCGTGCGGTTGCGCAGGAGGTTGCCGGTTCCGGCATCACGGCCAATGCACTGTGTCCGGGCTACGTCGACACCGAGCTGACCGAGCGCACCATCGCCAACATCATGGCCACCACCGGTCGCAGCCACGACGAAGCGCTGCGGGCGCTCACCCGCGCCAACCCACAGGGGCGCCTCGTGCAACCGGCCGAGGTCACTGCGGCTGCGTTGTGGTTGTGCGGCCCGGGGTCAGCCGCAGTCAACGGGCAGGCGATCGCGATCGACGGCGGTGAGCTGTGACCGAGCCGCTCTCCAAGCGCCGGCTGAAGCTGTGGATCCGCCTGCTGCGCGTCACTCGCCTGGCCGAAGGCGACCTGCGCGAGTTCCTGCGCGTCGCGCACCAGTCAACGCTGCCCCGGTTCGATGTGATGGCGGCGCTGCACCGGGCCGGCGAGGCGCTCACGATGAGCGAGCTGTCGCACCAGCTGCTGGTCTCCAACGGCAACACCACCACCGTCGTCGGCCGGCTGGAGAAGGACGGCATGGTGGTGCGCACGCCCTCGGTGAGCGACCGGCGCATCGTGCACGTGGCCTTCACGGCCGCCGGCCGCCGTCACTTCGAACAGCAAGCGACGGACCACGAGGCGCGCGTGAACGAGCTGTTCGCCAAAGTGTCGGCCGCCGACCTCGATCTGCTCGACGGCCTGCTGCAACGAATGACACCCGCACCAACGAAACCCGCATCAACGGCACCCGCATCAACGACACCCGCATCAACGACAAGGACGACGGCGCATGACATCGATGGCTGAGCTCGAGCCGCAGCACTTCCTCTGGACCGTGCACGACGGCATCGCGACCGTGCGGCTCGACCGGCCGGAGCGCAAGAACCCGTTGACCTTCGAGAGCTATGCCGAGCTGCGCGACATGTTTCGTGCGCTCGCCTACGCCGACGACGTGCAGGTGGTGGTGTTCGCTCCCAACGGTGGCAACTTCTGCTCCGGCGGCGACGTGCACGAGATCATCGGCCCGTTGGTGAACATGGACATGAAGCAGCTGCTCGCGTTCACTCGCATGACGGGCGACATGGTGAAGGCGATGATCGGGTGCGGCAAGCCGATCATCGCCGCGGTCGATGGTGTGTGCGTCGGCGCCGGCGCCATCATCGCCATGGCCGCCGACCTGCGCCTGGCCACGCCCGAGGCCAGCACCGCCTTCCTGTTCACCCGCGTGGGCCTGGCCGGTTGCGACATGGGTGCGTGCGCGATGCTGCCGCGCATCATCGGGCAGGGCCGCGCTGCCGAGCTGCTCTACACCGGTCGCTCGATGAGCGCCGCCGAAGGCGAGCGGTGGGGCTTCTACAACGCACTGCACGCTGCCGACCAGCTGGAGCCGCAGGCGATGGCGCTGGCGCAACGGCTGGCAGCAGGGCCCACCTTCGCCCACGGCATCACCAAGACGCAGCTGAACCAGGAGTGGAACATGGGGCTCGAGCAGGCCATCGAGGCCGAGGCACAAGCCCAGGCCATCTGCATGCAGACCGCCGACTTCGAGCGCGCCTACCGCGCGTTCGTCAACCACGCCAAGCCGGTGTTCGAAGGCGACTGAAGGAGAACGACATGAGCGACCCATCGCCCCACCAGTTCCTGAACCCTGCATCGTGGAAGCCGGCGCGTGGCTACGCCAACGGGGTGGCCGCCTCCGGCAGGATGCTGTTCCTGGGCGGCATGATCGGGTGGAACGGCCAGCAGGAGTTCGAGACCGACGACTTCATCGAGCAGGTCGGGCAGACCCTGCGCAACATCGTGGAGGTGCTGGCCGAGGCCGGCGCGCGGCCCGAACACCTGGTGCGGCTCACCTGGTACGTCACCGATCGCGACGAGTACGTCGGTCGGCTGAAGGAGCTGGGCCCGGTCTACCGCGCGGCGCTGGGCAGCCACTTCCCGGCGATGGCGCTGGTGCAGGTGGTGGCGCTGGTGGAGCGCCGCGCGAAGGTGGAGATCGAGGCGACCGCGGTGGTGCCGGAATGACGCTGGGGCCGAGCGCACACGTCGACACGTTCAGTCGCGACAACCTGCCGCCGGTCGACCAGTGGCCGCAGCTGCTGCTCGCCGGCTTCGACTATCCCGAACACCTCAACGCCGCGGTGGAGCTGACCGACGCGATGGTGGCGAAGGGCTTCGGCGACCACACTGCGCTCATCGGCAACGGCCGCCGGCGCACGTACAAGGAGCTCACCGACTGGACCAATCGGCTGGCGCACGTGCTCACCGAGGACTACGGCGTGGTGCCCGGCAACCGCGTGCTGATTCGTTCGGCCAACAACCCGGCGATGGTGGCCTGCTGGCTGGCGGCCACCAAGGCTGGAGCGGTGGTGGTGAACACGATGCCGATGCTGCGGGCCGGCGAGCTGGGCAAGATCGTCGACAAGGCGGAGATCACGCTTGCGCTGTGCGACACGCGGCTGATGGACGAGATGGTGGCGTGCGCCAAGGAGAGTCGCTTCCTGAAGAAGGTAGTCGGCTTCGACGGCACTGCCAACCACGACGCCGAGCTCGACCGCCTGGGCCTCAACAAGCCGGTGCAGTACGCCGCCGTCGCCACCGGTCGCGACGACGTGGCGCTGCTCGGCTTCACCTCCGGCACCACCGGTGAGGCGAAGGCGACGATGCACTTCCACCGCGACCTGCTGATCATCGCCGATGGCTACGCGAAGGAGGTGCTCGCGGTCACCCCCGACGACGTGTTCGTGGGCTCGCCGCCGCTGGCGTTCACGTTCGGGTTGGGTGGGCTGGCCGTGTTCCCGTTGCGGTTCGGCGCCGCTGCCACGTTGCTGGAGAACGCGTCACCGCCCAACCTGATCGAGATCATCGAGACCTACCGCGCCACGGTGTGCTTCACCGCGCCCACGGCGTACCGCGCGATGCTCGCCGCGATGGACGAAGGCGCCGACCTGTCGTCGTTGCGGGCGGCCGTGTCGGCGGGTGAGACGCTGCCCGCCCCTGTCTACGACGCGTGGATGGCGAAGACCGGGAAGCCGATGCTCGATGGCATCGGTGCCACCGAGATGTTGCACATCTTCATCACCAACCGCTTCGGCGACTCCAAGGCGGCATGCACCGGCAAGCCGGTGGCCGGCTACGAGGCGAAGGTGGTCGACGACGACATGCGCGAGGTGCCGCGTGGCACCGTCGGCTTCCTGGCTGTGCGCGGGCCTACCGGGTGCCGGTACCTCGCGGATCGGCGGCAACGTGTGTACGTGCGCGACGGGTGGAACCTCACCGGCGACTCGTTCCTGCAGGACGACGAGGGCTACTTCCACTTCGCAGCTCGATCCGACGACATGATCATCTCGTCGGGCTACAACATCGCCGGGCCGGAGGTGGAGGCCGCACTGCTGGCGCACCCGGATGTGGCCGAGTGCGCGGTGATCGGTGTCGCCGACGAGGCCCGCGGTCAGATCGTGCAGGCGCACGTGGTGCTGCGGCCCGGGGTGGAGCCGTCTGGCGAGGAGGTGCTGCGCCTGCAGGAGCACGTGAAAGGCACCATCGCCCCGTTCAAGTACCCCCGTTCGATCGTGTTCATCGACGAGCTGCCCAAGACCGCCACCGGCAAGGTGCAACGTTTCCGCCTCCGCGAGGGCGACCCCGCGTGATCGAGCGTCGCGACTGACGATCTCGTCAGCGACCGGCCGTCTCGCGGTGGTGCACGCGGACGCCGTTCACCCAGGTCTCGTCCACCGACGCGCCGGGCACCTCATCGCCGGCGATGGTGGTGATGTCGCGATCCAGCACCACCAGATCCGCCCGCGCGCCCACTCGCAGCGCATCGGCGTCGTCGTCGAACGCCTGGTACGCGGTACCCGCGGTGTAGGCGTGGATGGCTTGCAGGATCGGCAGCCGCTCGTCGGGCAGCCACCCGTCGATCGGTTGGCCCCGCGCGTTGCGGCGGGTGACTGCCACCGCCAACCCGTCGAGCGGGCGGTGCGACGACACCGGCCAGTCCGAGCCGAAGCTCACGCGTGCGCCGCTGCGAGCAAGCGTGCCGATCTGGTACTGCAGCGCACTGCGGGTGGGGCCGAGGCGTGGGAAGGTGAGGTCGACCTGCGAGTCGTCGAGGCACGCCCACAGCGGCTCGAAGTTGGCCACCACCCCCAACGCCGCGAACCGCTGGTGGTCTGCCGGGTGCACCAGTTGGGTGTGCGCGATCACCGGGCGCCGGTCGCGCCTGCCGTTGCGTGCGGCAGCGTGCTCGATGGCGTCGAGCGCCATGCGCACGCCGGCATCACCGATGGCGTGGATGTGGATCTGGAAGCCGTCGGCGTCGAACGCGCGCACCGCTTCCTTCAAGCCGTCGGCCGACCAGTTGGGCAGGCCGCAGGTGTGCGCCGCGTCTTCGTACGGCTCGAGCAGGTAGCCGGTGCCGGCCTCGATCACGCCGTCGGCGAAGAACTTGATCGTGTCGGCCCGAACCCATGCCGCCGTTGCCGTGTCGCCCGCCAGCTCGTTGCGTGCCGCGTTGAAGCCGGGCCGTTGCTGCACCCAGTGCCCGGGGTCGGCGCGCAGTGCACCGTTGATGCGGCAGGTCGCCACGCCGCGGCGTGCACCATCGGTGTACACCGCCAGCTCGGCGAGCGACAGCGACGCGTCCTGCGCCCACACGATGCCCTCGCTGCTCAGGCAACGCATGGCCTCGTCGAGGCCGGCGGCGTAGGTGGCAGCGTCGGTAGCCGGCAGGTGCCGTTCCACCAGGCCCATCGCGCCGTGCTCCAGCAGCATGCCGGTGGGGGTGCCGTCGGCGTGACGCACGATGGTGCCCAGTGCCGGCTCCGGCGTGCTGGCGGTGAGGTCGCCGACGGCCAGGGCCGCCGAGTTGGCCCACAGTGCGTGGTAGTCGGTGGGGTACATCACCACCGGCCGATCGGCACAGGCGGTGTCGAGCCACTCGGCCAGGCCCATGCCGCCGGGCAGGACGGTGGGTGCGTAGCAGTGGCCGACGATCCACGCGTCGTGCGGGTGTGCGGCCGCCCACTCGCGCACGCGCGCCAGCACCTCGGCGAGCGAGTCGACGCCGGTGAGGTCGAGAGCCCGACGGTTCATGCCTGCGTGCATCGGATGCGCGTGGCCATCGCGGAAGGCGGGCAGCAGCGGGCGCCCGCTCAGCTGCACCACCTCGTCGAACGATGCCGTCCAGTCGAGCGCATCGTTGCCGATGGCCACGATCCGGTCGCCGTCCACGGCCAACGCCGTGGCGACCGTGCCGTCGAAGGTGATGATCGGGCCGCCGGTGAAGAGCACACGAGACATGGCAGCGACAGTAACGCCCGCACGCTCGGCGCTAGGTTGCGGCCATGTCGACGTGGACCGAAGCGCTCATCCCCGATCAATCTGGCCGGGTGGTGCTGATCACCGGCGCCAACAGCGGCATCGGGCTGCAAGCCGCGCGTGCCTTGGCCGAGCACGGGGCGCACGTGGTGATGGCTTGCCGTAGCCGGCCCAAGGCCGAGGCGGCCCGCGACCAGATCCTTGCCGCTGCGCCGAGCGCGCAGGTGTCGCTCGTCGACCTCGACCTCACGTCGTTGGCGGCGGTTCAGGTGGCCACCGCGGAAGTGATCGGGCGTTTCGACTCGCTCGACGTGCTCATCAACAACGCCGGCGTGATGGCCACCCCGCACGAGGTGACGGTCGACGGCTACGAGCTGCAGTTCGCCACCAACCACCTCGGCCACGCGGCGCTCACCGCTCATCTGCTGCCGTTGCTGCTGGCCACCGACGCCTCGCGGGTGGTCACGGTCAGCAGCCTGGCCCATCGATTCGGCAAGATCGCCTTCGACGATCTGCAGTCGCAGCGCGGGTATCGGGCCTGGCGCGCCTACGGGCAGAGCAAGCTGGCCAACCTGCTGTTCACCTTCGAACTGCAGCGCCGCCTGGCCGCCGCCGGGGCAGGCACGGTCGCGGTCGCTGCGCACCCCGGCGTCTCCGACACCAACCTTGCCGGTTCCACCGGGGGCCTCACCGGAACGCTGATGTCGGCTACCAAGCCGCTCGCCAAGTTGTTCTCGCAGAGCTCGCAGATGGGCGCGCTGCCCACGCTGCGCGCCGCTGTCGACCCGGCGGTTCGCGGCGGAGAGTACGTCGGCCCCGATGGCTTCATGGAGCAGCGCGGTCACCCGCAGGTGGTGCAGGCCAGTGCTGCGGCCAACGACACGGCGGTGGCCGCCAGGTTGTGGGATGTGACGGTCGAGCTCACCGGCGTGCCCTTCCAGGGGCTCGGCTAGTGCCCTGGATCGCTGGGTAGCCGATCCGTCCGGCGACCGGCAGTCGACGTGCGGGGTGCTTGCTCGAAGGGAACGACAACTGCAGTTCCGGGGGGTGCCAACCGGCGTTTCCGTGCCAGGGAACGAACACACCAGCGCTGTCGAGCCTCGGTGCTGCACGGTTGTCGGGCCTCAACTCGGTGCCCTCGCCGGCCCCACCGACGCGGGTCATGCCGGCCACGCGGGCGAGCGCCCGAGCAGGGTGACGATCCGGTCGATCACCGGCGCAACACCCTCGGCGTCGGAGCCAGGTGCGAACGCAGCGCCGGGCCGTTGGCGCTCCGGACCATTGGGGATGCGGAGCGCGATGCGCAGCGCCGCTTCGCCCAGTTCGTCCTCCGGCACGTATGGCTTGCCGAGGGTGCGCGCGACGTCCCACGTGTGCACGACCGAATCGATCAGGTGCATCTTGAGCACCTGCGATGCGCTGAAGTCGACGTCGCTGCTCACCTCCGGGAGTGAGATGCGCCGGCCGAGCACGTCGTCGTCGGCGAACGCGGCCAGCACCACTTCCACCGAGTGTGCGTAGTGGCCGATCGGGTCGGGCATTGGCGGCGGCATGTGCCACTCGGCCAGCACGGTCGCTCTGCCGCTCGCCGCGGCCGCGAAGCCGTGGTGCTGCACCGCCATGTGCCGCAACAGTTCGTCGAGCACCCAGTCGCCACAAGGGGTCGGGCGCCCCAGATCCTCGCTCGTCGCGAGTGCGACGACGGTGGCGCTGTCGAGCACGGCCACCCGGTGGAGCGCTCGGAGTTGTGTGATGGCGATCGGTTCGGTCTCCGCAGTCATAAGCAGTAGTATATCATCAGCACACATAGATGATAGGCGTTGGCTACAGTGCGGGAGATGAAGCAGACCATCACCGGGCGGCGCGACCTGGCCGCGATGCTCGTGCCCCTCGGGCGGGCACTGATGGATGCCGAGCGGCCCGTGCTGCAGGCGCACGACCTGACGATGTGGGCGTATGTGGTGCTCGATGGCCTTCATGTGCTGCACGGCACCGACGAGCAACCGACCAGGTCGCAGGCCGCACTCGCCGATGCGATCGGCGGCGACAAGACGCGCCTCATCCCGGTGCTCGACGATCTGCAACAGCGTGGGCTGATCCGGCGCGAGCGCGACCCCGCCGATCGCCGGGTGCACCTGCTGTCGCTCACCACCTCCGGCCGCGCGCTGCACGACACGGTGCAGCAACAGATCCAACGCAACGAGGCCAGGTTGCTCGGCCGGCTGCCGGCCCGCGAACAGCAGCGCTTCCTGGATGCCGTGCGCGTGTTGGCCGACCGGCCTGAACGCGATCTCGATACTTCGGCGAGTTGAGCACGCCACCGCCCCGGCCCCGGTGCTGAAGCGGCTTGCGATGGTTCAGAGGTCGGCGTGGCCGATGAGCACCGATTGCGTGTGACCGCCGACCCAGACGGTGCCGTCGTCGTCGTGGCGGAGATGAATGCGACCGTTGCGCTGCACGCGCTTGCCCTGTGTTGCCAGGTACGCGCCGGCGGCCCGGCCAGTGGTGAACAGCCAGTGCGCGACCGCTGCGTTCAAGCTGCCGGTGACCGGGTCTTCGCGAAGGATGCCGAGATGATCGGTGTAGAACGCGCGGAGCTCCCACGAGCTGTCCGAGCCGGCAGGGTGTGGCCCGACCACGCCGATGTCGAGTCGCGTCGCAGATGTGGGTACCGGCTCGAGATCGAGGACGGTCTGCGCGGAGTCGAGCAGCAGCACCGCCCATCCCGGCCCGTTGTCTGCCCAGCGCGAATCGACGATGCGATCGGGTCCGATGCGCAGCGCAGTCGCAAAGCGGTCGAGATCGGCGGGCTGCACCGGTTCGTCGCGGATGAGCGGCGGGGCGGCGAAGGCGAGGCCCTCGTCAGTTCGGCGGATGGCAACCAGGCCGGCGCCACACTCCTGGTGCACCAGGCCTGGAGTGCGCGGCACTCCACCGCTCTCCAGCCAGGCGTGGCAGCTGCCCAGGGTGGGGTGACCGGCGAAGGGCATCTCACGGTCGAGCGTGAAGATGCGCACTCGGTAGTCGGCCGCCGGGTCGGTCGGTGTGAGGAGGAACGTCGCCTCCGACAGGTTGGTCCAGCGGGTGAACTGCTGCATCTCCTCGGTGGTCATCCCGTCGCCATCGACGATCACTGCGACCGGGTTGCCGTCGAGCCGACCCTGGGAGAACACGTTGACGGTGTGGAAACGGCGGCGCGTCACAGTGCACCTCCGGCTCTGCTCGCATACGTCGTCGCCACCTCGTCGGCCGCCGCGAACGCCAGGCCGCGACCCACGGGTTGGATGGCCTGCAGCATCAGATCGCGGGCGTCGTCGCCGAGCAACGTGCTCACGACCCAGCCCACGAGGTCTTGTGCCGCAAGGCAGCCGGCGGCAGTGGCGAGGTTGCCGTGGCGCACGAACGGTTCCTCCACCACCTGCACGCCGTACGCGGTGAGGGCGGTCACGGCCGTTGGGTAGGTGGTGGCGGTGAGGCCGTCGAGCAAGCCGAGCGCCGCCAGCACGAGCGCGCCGGAGCACATCGAGCCGACGAGCTGGCGTTGCGGATCCAGGCGCAGGCGAGCGAGGTACGCAGGGTCGTTGATCAGGGCCCGGGTGCCATTGCCACTGCCGATCAGCACCACGTCGGCGTCGGCCGCTTCATCGATCATGCCGTGGGTACGCACCGGAAGGCCGGTGGACGACACGTGTTCGGCGGCGGTACCGAGGATGCGCACCTCCCAGGTGGGCTGCTGCGGGCGGTGCAGCAGGTCCCATGGCAGGTACAGGTCGATGTCGGTGAAGCCGTCGAAGACGATGAGAGCGATGCGCATGGCTCCGACGATAGGGAGGTCCGACGATTGAGACCAGGCCAGAATGGATAATCTGGTCTGCTGTGTGGGACCCATCCTGGCAAGACGGCACCGGTTCGCTGCCCGACCAACTGGCGCACGAGCTGCGTCATCGCATCGCTCGCGGCTCCATCAGTTCCGGATCGTTGCTGCCATCGGAGCGGGCGCTGGCAGCGCAGGCCGGTGTCAGCCGCACCACGGTGGGGCTGGCCATCGATCTCCTGGAGGCCGGCGGCTGGTGCACGCGTCGAGCTCGGTCGCGGGCCATCGTGTGCTTGCCCGACATCCACGAACAAGGGCTCGCGCCGCGTCCAGCGAGCAACGCGGCGTTCGATCCCTTCTCCGCACTCGTGGCCGCACCGGCCGCGCTGTTGGAGGATGCTGTCGAGCGCGCACGATCTCGGCTCACTCCGCACTTGCTGGGCGACGGCCGGCTGCTGGGCGGGCTCGCTGAGCTGCGTGCCGGCATCGCCGATCGTCTCACTGCCGATGGGTTGGCGACCACTCGCGAACAGGTGATCATCACCAACGGCGCGATGGGTGCGCTCAGCGCGATGCTCGATGCGACGCGCGGCCCGGTGCTGGTGGAGGACCCCACCTATCACGTCGCGCTGCGCCTTCTGGCCAGCCGTTCACGGCGAGTCGTGGCATGGGGCCGCGGGCCATCGTGGGATGTCGACGCATTGCACGGGGTGTTGCGACGCGAGAAGCCCTCGGTGGCCTACCTGATCCCCGACTTCCACAACCCGACCGGCGCACTCGCCGGCAACCCTGAGCGAGATGCTCTCGCCGGCCTCGAGCGGCGTGTGCCGCTGATCGTGATCGACGAGACGCTGCGCGAGCTCGATCTGCGCGATGGCGACCGTAACCTCGACCGGCCTGCCATGCCTCGCCACCTCGCAGAGCTCCTGCCCGATGCCGTCACGATCGGTGGGTTCAGCAAGATCGTGTGGAGCGGCCTGCGCATCGGGTGGGTGCGCGCGCCGCAGCGGGCGCAGCGCGAGTCGCTCCGCCGATTCACCGACGTGCAGCCGGTGCCGGTGTTCGAGCAGCTGATCGCCACCGAGCTGCTGCCGCACCTCGACGAGATCATCGCCACTCGCACCGGGCGGCTCCGTGTGCAGCGCGATGCCCTGCTGGCCGGGTTGCGTGGTCATGGCCTGCAGGTCGTCACGCCGCCGGGTGGCCTCGTCGCCTGGGTCGATCTGGGTGCCCCGGTTGCCGATGAGCTGGTCGCGCGGCTGGCGCCCCATGGTGTGCTTGCCGCGCCCGGGCGCGAGTTCGGCTCGGCGCACCGGCATGCCCGCTTCTTGCGGGTTCCCTTCACGAGCGACGTCGGGGTGCTGGCGCAGGCGACCGAGCGCATCGCTGGCGAGCTCGAAGTGGTGAGGCGCAGGAAGGCCTAGGGCTTCCACATCGCGACGTAACGGTGCATCGAGTCGGTGGCGGGCCCGGCGTCGCCCGTCGCCAGCACGTCGATCAGCAGTCCGCGGGTGAGTGCCACGCCCAGCCGCAGCTCGGTAGCGTCGACCTCTGTGCCGAGCTTGGCGGCGATGGCCGGCCCGGCCTCGAGCCATGGTTCGGTGAGGCCCCGGCCACCGGTGGCGCCGACGCACTCGAAGAAGAGGCGCACGAACGGTCGCATCGCCGGTGATGAAACTCGCGCCCACAGCGCCAGCACCAGCTCGGCAGGATCGTTCGTGCCGTCGGCCAGCTCATCGAGCAGCGCCCGTTGGGATGCCTCCACCAGCTCCACCAACGCGGTCACCACTCCGGCTCGCGAGCCGAAGTGGTAGTGCAGCATTCGATGGCTGGAGCCGACGGCCACCGCCAGGTCGCGCAAGCTGCGATCACCCAAGCCGTTGGCGCCCACGTCGGCGACGATCCGTTCGAGCAACCTGGTGCGCGCGTCGTTCATCGACGCAGACTAGCGAGCGAGTGAACCATTTGGTACATTCGCGAGCCATGAGGATCCAACACAACGAAACGATCTCCGCACCGATCGAGAGAGTGTGGGCACTCACGCTCGATGTCGAGTCGTGGCCACAGCTGTCGCCCACCACCATCACCAGCATGCAGTGCTTGCAGGAGGGGCCGTTGCGCCCGGGCAGCACGGTGCGCTGCAAGCAACCGGGGCAACGGTCGAAGATCTGGACGGTGTCGGTGGTCGACGCGCCGAACTGCTTCGCGTGGTCGGCACGGGTGTTCGGCACCACGATGACCGCGACCCACATCCTCGGCACCACTGCTGCCGGTACCAGCAACACGCTTGCCATCGACATCGAGGGGGCGCTGGCACCCGTGGTCGGCCGATTGGTGCGTCGATCGATCAGCAAGGTGATCGCACTCGAGAACCACGGCTTCAAGACTGCAGCCGAGGCCGGGGTCCAGTCGGGCGGCCGCTGACCGCACCGTGGTCGCCGGCGGTCGGGCAGGCAGCGCGCCGTCAGCGGAAGGTGTAGGCGGCGACGTCCACGTCGTGGGTCAGCGACCAGTAGTCGACCAACGTCCACGGCATCACCGTCACCACGCGCCCGCGGGGGTTGCGGTAGTAGGTGCTCATGCCGGGGTGCGTCCAGATCATCCGTTCGTGCGCCGCGTCGACAGCCGCCACGTCGGCGTCGTGCGCCTGCTGCGTCACCTCGATCACGCCGGCGCCGCGCTCGGCCATGGCCACCAGGCAGCCGGTGATGTGGCGAGCCTGACATTCCGACTGGAAGATCGCGCTGCCGCCGTGCCCGAGGCCGGTGTTCGGTCCCTGCATGCAGAACAGGTTTGGAAAGCCGGGCACGGAGATGCCCAGGTACGCGCTCGGGTTGTCGTCGGCCCACACCTCGCGCAGGTTGTGTCCGTCGCGGCCGGTGATGTCGAGGCGAGCGGTCATCTCGGTGACCTGGAACCCGGTGGCGAGCACGATCACGTCGGCCGGCCGACGGGTGCCGTCGGTGGTGACCACGGCGTCGTGCTCCACGCGGGCGACCGGGTCGGTGACCAACGTGACCTTCGGGTTCAGCAGTGATCGGAACCAGCCGTTGTCGAGCAGGATGCGCTTGCCGTACGGCGGGTAGTCGGGCAGGCACTGGTCGATCAGGTCGGCGCGACCTGCCAGCTCGCTCACGAGGTGCTGGGTCATCTCCGCGCGATGCTCGTCGTTGCGGCGGTTGAGCGACCGTTCCGGATGAGGCCACGCGGGGTCCTTCTGCAGGTACGGGTGCAGCCCGTCGCCGAAGCGCCACAGCATGGTGAAGCGGTACCACTGCGCATAGAACGGCAGCTGTTCGAGCAGCCACTGGGTGCCGGCGGGGATGGGGTCGTGGTAGCGCTCGACGGGGCGCGCCCACTGTGGGCTGCGCTGGTAGACGGTGAGCGACGCCACCTGGTCGGCGATGGTGGGGACGATCTGCATCGCCGACGCGCCGGTGCCGATGACGGCCACGTGCGCGCCGGCCAGTTGCAGGCCGTCGGGCCAGCGGGCCGAGTGGAAGCTTGCGCCGTCGAACGCGTCGAGCCCATCGATGTCGGGCAGGCGTGGGTCGTTCAGCTGGCCGATGGCGCTCACCAGCACGGCGACGCTGCGCTGCTCGTGGCCGCGGGGCCCGTCGAGCTGCACGATCCACCGCCCGGCGTCGGCCGACCAGGCGGCGCTCGTGACCGCGGTGTCGAACAGCACGTGTTCGGTGACCCTGAACTCGCGGCTGATGCGCTGCATGTACTCGTCGAGCTCGGGCTGCGGGGCGAAGTAGCGCGACCACCGGTTCGGTGGCGCGAAGGAGAACGAGTAGGCGTGGTTGGGGGTGTCGACGGCGCAACCTGGGTAGCGGTTGTCGCGCCACACCCCGCCGACGGCACTGCCCGCCTCGACGATGGTGTACGCGATTCCAAGGCGCGCCAGTCGAACCCCCATGGCGATGCCGCTGGGGCCGGCTCCCACCACCAGCACGTCGAGGTCGGGCGGTTTGGCCACGCCCTGCGGCCAGGGCACGTCGCGGCTGGCGAGCCCCATCTCCTCGAGCATCATCGGGGCGTACTCGGGCGGCACCGGGTGCCCGAGGCACACGCTCATCATGCGCACCATCAGCTCGTCGTCGGGCGTGCCGATCAGCGGCGTGTCGTGCGCGTGGCGAACCGCGGCGGCCCGGATGCGATCGGCGATGTCGTCGGGCAGCCCGGCGTCCTCCGCGGCGATGATGCGCACGTCGCGTCGCGGTCGATACGGCGGCTCCAACCAGCTGGTGTCGCCGGTGAGGTGCACCAGGCACATCAGCAGCACCCGCAGGTCGGCCTCTGCGACCGCGTCGGCCACGGTGATCTCGAGCTGGTTCATCGAGTACTGCCCTTCGCCGGCTGGTGGGTACGGCCAAGCTACGTCGAACGATGCCCACGCCCCGATGTCGGCGGTCGACAGTTCGGTGCTCGTCGCACTGCCTTGACGAAGGCTTGAGCGGCAAACCGTGTCATCGCCACTGCCTGTCGACGTCCTTCACACGACGTCGTCCTTCACACGACGGCGATCATGACAGGGGGCGTAGCGGCATGGACATCTCGTCGAACCATTCGAACTTGTGCATCGAGTGCCGGGGCCTGCTCGCGGCGGCGGTCGGTGCGGTCGTGGCCGTCGGTACGGCGGTCGAATGGGACACGCTGTGCGGCACGACTCGTGCCACGGTGACCTGCGTCGACGGCAACCGGGTCACCTTGGCTCACGCCGATGGAGCGTTCTTCGCCGTGGAGCCCACGCGCTTCCAGACGCTGGCCGAGGCGGTGTCGTTCCTGCGGCCGTCACACTGGTGCCTCGGTGGCCCGTTGCTCGCAGCTGGCGCCCTTTCCTGAGCGTTGTGCCACCGCCGCGCTGATCACACGACGGCTCGCGCCGCCCATGCGGCCGCTTCCACGACGAACGGTGCCGCAGGGGCCAGCCTGTGGCACTGCTCGCGCAGGCGCGCTCGCCCCGCTGCATCGAGGCCGGCAACGTACGCGCCCGCCGGGCCAACGCCCAGCGTGAACGGTTCCCACCACTCCTCGAAGCTCTCGTGCTCGACGGCAACCCAGAGCAGGTGCTGTTCCACCTGGCGCAGACCGGCCTCGCGAAACAAGCGCACCAGTTGGCCGTCGCCGGCACCCGCCAAGCCGGCTTCACCGGCGAACGACGCGTCAAGATCATGTACGGCTCGCCAGAAGAGACTGAGTGGGCCAGAGCCACCCTGGTGGTCCCACACACACGCCGCCACCACACCGTCGGGCCGGGTGACGCGCGCCATCTCGCGCAGGCCGGCGATGGGGTCGGCCATGAAGTGCACCACCAGCTGCGCGACTGCGGCGTCGAAGCTGTCGTCCTCGAACGGCAGCTGCTCGGCGGCGGCCCGGTGCACCTCGACGGTCGGGTGTCGTTCCTGCGCCGCGGCGACGAACGACTCCGACGGGTCGACCGCGGCCACCGCTGCCGCTCCGACGCGCACGACGAGCTCGGCGGTGAGAGCGCCGGGGCCGCAGCCGACGTCGACCACGCGTTGGCCTGCTACCACCGATGCGAGGTCGGCGAAGCGCGGTGCGAGCGGCACGGAGTACCTGCCCATGAAGCGGTCGTACGACGATGCTCCGACTCGAAAGCTCACGCGCTCGACTGTACGCCCGATGCCGATGCGGGCGCGTCGAGGTGCTTCACGAAGCGAGCCGGAACACCGGCGACGAGGACGTTGGAACCGACGGGGCGATTGACCACCGCACCGGCGGCCACGATCGAACCGTTGCCGATGGTGACACCGGGCAGCACCACCGCACGGGCTCCGATCCACACACCGTCGCCGATCGTGATCGGCTGGGTCGTGTCCTTCCCCGCACGGTACTGATGCGGGCCGATCTCGTGCGTCGACGTGATGAGCATCACTTCGTGCCCGAACGCGACGCCGTCGCCCATCGTGATGGTGTCGCTGGCGTCGATGCTGCACGAGTCGTTGATCCAGCAGTTCCTGCCCATGGTGACCCGCGACGCCCTGGCCCTACCCTCGCCGACCAGTCGCAAGCGCCCACCGACCGCACTGCCGGTGCCCATGCGCATCCCCGCGGCGCGGAGCAACTGGGTACGCAGTCGAATGCCCGCCGGCGCCGGCACGCAGTTGGCCAAGGCGACGAACAGGCTGGTGCGCCAGTTGATGTTGTGCAGCTCGGAGTGCAGGCGCTGAGCGACGATGCCCAAGACCGTCGATGCATCGGTCGGCGTGCCAGACACGTCGGCGGTGCGCTGTGGCTTCGGGTTCGCCGCCATGACACGCAAGCTACCGGCGCACGGTGGCGGGCCGTGCGTCCCAGCCGATGTCGTCGGTTGGTGGGGGCTATGGTCCGCGAGGAAGCGTGACGGCCGGGGTGGCCGTCGATGGGCGGTTTCGGCCGTCGAGACGAAGGGGGCATCATGCAGATCGAAGCCGCAGTGCTGCGCGACCCGGCAGGGCCGCTGGTCATCGAGACGCTGGAGCTGGCTGCGCCGGGCCCGCACGAGGTGTTGGTGCGCATCGTCGGCGCGGGCATGTGCCACACCGATGTGCTGCCCCGCGTGGGGTATGCGCCCACGCCCATCGTCACCGGCCACGAAGGCTCTGGTGTCGTCGAGGTCGTCGGCTCGGCGGTCACCAGCGTGGCCGTCGGCGATCATGTGGTGCTGTCGTTCGATTCGTGCCGCGAGTGCGCCAACTGCCTGGCCGGCCAGCCCGCGTACTGCGCGACGTTCATGCCGCGCAACCTGTCGGGCCGCAACCTCGACGGCACCACCGGCGCCACCGATGCGAGCGGTGCCGAAGTGGCGACGCGTTGGTTCGGCCAGTCGTCGTTCGCCTCGCACTGCCTCGCGTCCGATCGCAACGTGGTGGTGGTCGACAAGTCGCTGCCGCTGGCGCTGATGGGGCCGCTGGGTTGCGGCATCCAAACTGGTGCCGGCTCGATCTTGGTGGCGATGAAGGTGCAGCCGGGCACGAGCCTGGTGGTGTTCGGCGTCGGCGCGGTGGGCCTGGCGGCAGTGATGGCCGGCGTTGTCGCCGGTGCGACCACGATCATCGCGGTCGACCTGCAGCAGCACCGCCTCGCGCTGGCGCTCGAGTTGGGCGCCACGCACACGTTCCACGGCAACGACGCCGATCTGCTGGGCGAGATCCAACGGGTCACCGGCGGTGGCGCGCAGTACTCGTTCGACACCACGGGCGTGCCGGCCGTCATGAAGACCGCGCTCGCCTGCCTGCGGATGACCGGTGTGTGCGGCTACGTAGGGGTGCAGTTGGGCGACCTGGTGCTCGATGGTTCGGCGCTGGTCGGCAAGACCGCGCTCGGCATCCTCGAAGGCAGCGCCGACCCGCATGTGTTCATCCCGCGCATGATCGAGCTGTGGCAGGCCGGCCGCTTCCCGTTCGATCGCCTCATCGAGCAGTACCCGATGAGCCGCATCAACGAGGCCGAAGCATCGTCGCTGGCCGGCGGCACCATCAAGCCGGTGCTCATCCCCGGCAGCTGATCAACGGCCCGCCGTGTGGGGGTGTCCTCAGCGACTCGGTGCCCGCTTCGTCGGCTTCGTGGCGCGGCGGCGCGGTGGGGTGGCGGTGGCGACGAGGTCGGCGTAGGCGGCTTCCATGCAGGCCCGCAAGCGGGCAGGCTCGGCGACCGCGGCGGGATCGATCTGGATTCCGAGGTCGAGGCTGCCGGCGGTGGAGTAGGCGGTGAGGTTGAACGCGGTGCCCGCCACCGGACCGAACACGTAGGTGTGCTCGACGCGAGCGCCCGCCACGTACGAGTCGCCCAGGAAGCCGGGCAGGTTGCTCGTCGCGAAGTCGATGTGCGCTGCCTGGCTGCGAGCGATGCTGGTGACCACCGAGGTGGGCAGCAGGTTCGCCACCACTGCCACGTTGGCGATCGGGCCACCACCGTGCACCTCCTCGCGTCGGCTGTGCAGCAGATCGCGCACGACGGCGAACCGCTCGGCCGGCGACATGGGCCCGGTGGGCACATCGACGGGCACCGGCGTGAACGCGTTCTGCGGCCCCGTTGCCGCGCCGCGGGTGCTCACCACAAAGGAGATGTGCAGCCGTTCCAGGGTCGCGCCCAGCTCGTCGTGGTAGCGCGCCGCGCCGTCGACCGCGCCGGCGACGAAGAAGTCGTTCAGGCTGCCCTGCAACGCCTTCGCTGCGTCGTGGGCGGCCTCGAACGGCACGTGCAACGCCTCCAGGTGGCGGCGCCGCGATCGGGTGGTCCACAGCGGTGAACCGGCGCCGTGCATCGTGTCGGACGCGGTGCGAGTGAGGTCGTCGAGCTGCTTGCGCAGCGCCGCCAATCGTTCCGGGTGAGCGAACGCATGGGCGATCGCCCGCGTCGCACCGGCCGGCACGCGCAGGGCGCCGGCCACCGCACCGCGCACCTGCTCCGCGAGCCCCGGCGGCAGGTCGGTCTGGGCGGCAAGCAGTGCCGCCACGTCGATCTCGACCGGGTCCTCGTCGTCGGGGTTCTTGGTGGTGTAGGCGCCCGCCATCCGCACTGCTCCGTACCCGTCGGTGACGACGTGGTGCAGCTTCATCGCCAGCGCACCGCGGCCGTCGGCGAGCTTGTCGATGGCGACGTACTGCCACAGCGGCCGGGTGCGGTCGTACGGGTCCTGCAGCCACGGAGCCGTCCAGTCGAGCAGGTCGCGCAGCGTGCCCTCGCCGGGCGCGCCGATGTGGCGCACGTGCCAGTCGAGGTCGAGCTCGTGATCGGTCGTCCAGTGGGGCGTGCCCAGCGGCGTTGCCGGCTCGACCACCCGTTGGCGCAGCCGCGGCACGTTGTTGACGGCGTTGGTCATCAGCCGCCGAAGCCGGGGAACGTCGAGCGGCCGGTCGAAGATGGTGATCGACCCTCCGCTCGGCGACATCCAGGGGTCGGCCTCGATGTGCCACATCATGGCTTCGGTGCCGGTCATCCCGCGTTCGTCGTGTTGTTCGCTCACGTCGATCACCGTACGTCGCGCGTCGCTCGCCGTCACGCGCCGTCACGCGCCGCGAAGCCGGCCGGCCGGTGGCGTGGCTGCGGCTACTCGTCCCGGCCGGCGCGTATGAAGCCCGACTCGTAGGCGAACACCACCAGTTGTGCTCGGTCTCTCGCATCGAGTTTGGTGAGCAGGTGGCTCACGTGCGTCTTCACGGTGCCGGCGCCCATGAACAGTGCTTCGGCGATCTCCGCGTTCGATGCGCCACGAGCCACCGAGAGCAGCACATCGCGCTCGCGCTCGGTGATCGTTTCGAGCAGCTTCGCCTTGGCGGTGTCGATCGACGGTCGACTCGTGAACTCCTCGATGATCGTGCGGGTGATGCGTGGTGAGAGCAACGCTTCGCCCGCAGCGACGACTCGGATTGCGTCGATGAGCTGATCGCGTCTCGTGTCCTTCAGAAGGAACCCGGAGGCGCCGAGCCTGAGTGCTTCGAAGACGTACTCGTCGAGATCGAAGGTGGTGAGGATCACCACCTTGCACGATGCCGTTCGGCTGTCGGCGCCGAGTCGTCGGGTTGCTTCGAGACCGTCCATCACCGGCATGCGAATGTCCATCAGCACGACATCGGGACGTTCGTGGATCGCAACGGCGAGGGCTTCGCTCCCATCGCTCGCCTGCCCGACGACCTCGATGTCGTCACACAGCGACAGCATGACGGCGAAACCTTCTCGCACCAGGTCCTGATCATCGACGACGAGCACCCGGATCATGAGTCGGCCTCGACAACGCTCGCAACAGGGTGCGGGACCGTGGCGTGCACTCTGAACCCTCCACCAACCGACGGGCCGGCCTCGACGGTGCCACCGAACGCTGCTGCGCGCTCGCTCATCCCGACCAGGCCATGGCCGATGGTGCGATCGCCGGATCGGCATTCCGGCGCGTGGCCGTTGTCGCGTACCACGATGTCCATGACCTCACCGTCGTCGTGCAGCGACACATGCACGTTGGAGGCGTTGGCGTGCTTCAACACGTTCGTCAGTGCCTCCTGAACGATCCGATACGCAAACGCATCCGCGACAGCCGGTAGTTCGAGCAGGCCGTCGGCCTCGATGGTGACAGCAACTCCGACGCTTTCGAGGTGTGCAGCGAGCGCGCCAACGTCGCGGAGTGATGGAGCGGGCCTCACCTCGGCGCGCGAACCGTCCTCGCGCCGCAGCACGCCGAGAAGCCCGCGCAGCTCTGTCAGCGTGTCACGACTCGTCTGCTCGATGTTGGCCAGTGCCTGACGTGTGTGCTCGGGTTGTGCATCGAACGCTGCCGAGCCCATCGATGCCTGCACGTTGATCACACTCATCGAGTGCGCCACGATGTCGTGGAGCTCTCGTGCAAGCCGGAGTCGCTCCTCGATGACCGAGGCGTGGGCCCGCTCCGACGCAACGAGCGTGCGCTGCTCGGCAAGCTCGACTCTCATCCCGGCATTGCGCTTCGTTGCGCCGGCGACCAGCCCCAACCCCAGGCATCCGCCCATCAGCACCAGGTTGCGTGCGACCGCAGTGGCGTCGAAGAACGGATAGTCGGTCGCCCAGGCAACGAGGAGCCCGAACACCACGAGGCCGCTCACCCCCACGGCACCACGCCGCGACGAGAACGCTCCGACTCCGTAGAGCAGGATCCACGCGACGAATGGCATCCAGCCGACCATGTAGTCGCCGATGATCAACGCGACCAGTGCCGTCCACGACATCATGAACGCCGTCACCGGTCGGCGCCGCCACCAGTACAGCGGAACGCACACCCCAGCGAACAGCAGCCACGCGACCACGTCGGGTGCGGTGAAGGGTGGCGTCGGGAAGTCGGCCCACAAGGTCGACGAGGGCCGGACGAGATGCACGGCACCGATCAGCAGCCACGCGCACATCAGCGTGCCGTCGACCAGCCCGCGTCGGCGACGGGAGAGCCACGACCGCCAGCGATTCAGGACAACACGGACGGCCACCCCGCGACCCTACGCCCGCATTCCACCGACCCACCTCTGCCTACAGGATGAGCCTGCCTCTGCATCTCGGGAGACGGTCTTGGGCGACGAGCGTCGTGACGACGACCACACTCCGGCTGACAGCAGCGCGCAGAGGGGAGCGAAGATCTGACGGTCGCGGCGCCGGAACAACGCCGAGGTGCTTCCAGGCACGAGCACGTCGGTTCGCCCGGCGAACCCGGCAATGGCCCGAAGCCCGAGTACGGCCGAGGTGAGCTGGAGCAGCCGCCGATGCACCGTGAGATGTGGCCTCACGGCAACGGCCGCGGCGATGCCACCGAGCAGCACTGCGACGCTGAAGCACGCTGACCGGGACGGAGGGTGTGGCGAGCCCACGACGTTCTCCGTCAACTCAGCCGTCGAGCGGAATGGAAACGACGACCCCGCGCCCCATGCGACGTGAAGACCGGCGGCGGTCAACAGCACACCGGCCGTCACGTTCGACACTCGATCATCTGCTCGGCTCATGGCGACAAGATGACACACGCGGTCTCGCGTTGCATCCGTCGAGCGATGGTGTCACGCTCCGTCGCTCGATCGCGTCGCGCCGCCGGCAGACGCGACGAGGAGTCGGCCGTCACTGGCTGTGAGCGAGGCGTTCGGCCGCTTTTGAGACTGAAGTAGCGTTCGGGCATGAGCACTAACCTTCGTCTGTACACGTCTGCCGTCTACGCCTTCGAGCACGTCCTGAAGATGGCCAAACCGACTGCCTTCTCGCGCAAGGCACCGTGTGCGGGCTGGACCGGCAAGGACGTCTACGAGCACGCGGCGGGCAACCTGGCGATGATCAAGAGCTTCGCCGCCACCGGCAAGGGGCCGAAGTCGACCCCGAAGCTCGGCGCCGACCCACTGGGTGCTTGGATCAAGCTGCGCGACCAGACGTTGCAGGTGCTCGACCACGCGCACGTGCTCGAGTCGATCGCCCACGACCCGTTCGGGCCCGGCTTCGGCCCGATGACGGTCGACACGCTGGTCGGCTTCATGGCTGCCGATCTCGTGCCGCACACGTGGGACATGGCTCGCACGGCAAAGGTCGACGAGCGACTCGACTCGGCCCTCGTGAAGCACACGCTGGCCACGTGGAAGGCGCTGCCCGACGACGTGCTGCGGATGCCGGGAATGATGGCCGCGGCCGTCAAGCCGGTGCCAGGCGCCGACGCGCAGACGAAGATGCTCAACTTCCTCGGCCGTACCGTCTGATCCGCGACCAGCGGCCTGGCGTGACGGGTCGTCGAGGGTCCGTTCCTGCTGCATGGTGACGCCAAGTAGATTCGGCGGGCCGGCGTTGGGGTACTCCGGTAGATCCACGATCGGGGGACGATGATGAGTGACGAGTCGCGTCGGCTTGGCCGCACGATGGTCGAGTCGGACCCGTTCTGGCCGGCCGAGCCGACACCACCGCCGGGCACGCCGAACGTCGTGTACTGCGTCTTCGATGACGTCGGCTACTCCGATTTCGGGTGTTACGGGTCCGAGATCGCGACGCCCAACATCGACCGTCTCGCGTCGGGTGGGCTGCGCTACACGAACTTCCACACCACATCGCTGTGCTCCCCGACGCGGGCGTCGCTGCTCACCGGTCGCAACCATCACGCGGTGGGCATGGGCACGCTGGCGAACTACGACCTCGGCTTCGACGGGTACCGCGGCGCCATCTCGCGCGAGGCGGCGATGCTGCCGGAGATCCTGCGCGAGCAGGGATGGAACAGCTTCGCGGTCGGTAAGTGGCACCTCACGCCGATGCACCACACCGGCCCGTCCGGCCCCTTCTACCAGTGGCCGACCCAGCGCGGCTTCGATCGCTTCTACGGGTTCATGGACGGCGCGATGAACCACTGGGAGCCGTTCCTCACCGAGGACAACCACCACGTCGCGACGCCCGACACGGCCGGTTACCACCTCACCACCGATCTGATGGACCACGCGGTGAAGTTCGTCAGCGACCAGCAGTCCGTCGCGCCGGACAAGCCGTTCTTCCTCTACCTCGCGTTCGGCGCCGGCCACTCGCCGCATCACGTGCCCAAGGAGCTGATCGACGCCTACGAGCCGGTGTTCGAGAAAGGGTGGGACGCCACACGCGCCGACCGACTTGCGCGCCAACAGGCGATGGGCCTGGTGCCCGGCACGACGCGGCTGCCGCCGCGCAATCCGGGCGTGCCGGTGTGGGACGACCTGCCCGACGAGGAGCGCCGGCTGTACGTGCGCTTCCAGGCGGCGTTCGCGGCGATGATCACGCACACCGACCGCGAGATCGGTCGGATGATCGACACGCTCGAGCGCATCGGCGCGCTGACCAACACGATCTTCGTGGTGATGAGCGACAACGGCGCCTCGCAGGAGGGCAGCCACGCCGGCACGCTGCACCAGGGCCGCTACTTCGAGCGGGCGCCGATGACGCTGGCGCAGTCGATCGACAAGATCGACGAGATCGGCGAGACGCAGTGGTTCAACAACTACCCGCTGGGCTGGGCTATGGCCGGCAACACGCCGTGCAAGTTCTACAAGCAGAACACCCATGGCGGTGGTGTGCGCGACCCGCTCGTGGTGCACTGGCCAGCGGGGCTGGCCGCCGACTCGGCCGGCTCGCTGCGGCACCAGTTCCACCACGTCAGCGACCTGACGCCCACCATTCTCGATGTCGTTGCGGCACCGCTGCCGACAACGGTGAACGGCATCGCACAGATGCCGCTGCACGGCACGCCGATGACGTACACGTTCCACGAACCCGATGCCCCGACGCGCAAGGTGGTGCAGCACTTCGAGATGCTCGGGCACCGCGGCATCGTCGCCGACGGGTGGAAGGCGGTCACGCTGCACGACGCACGCACGCTGATCGATGACGACCGGTGGGAGCTGTATCACCTCGACGACGACTTCTCCGAGACCGTCGATCTCGCCGAGCGCCACCCCGACGTGCTGCGCTCGCTCGTGGAGCGTTGGTGGGAGGAAGCCGCCAAGTACAAGGTGCTGCCGGTCGACGAACGGGCCGGCGGTGGCACCCGTAAGCGGCGCCCCGTGCGTGCCAGTTGGACGCTGTGGCCCGGGCTAGAGCGGGTGCCGTCGGACTCGGCGCCACAACTGCAGAACACCAGCCACATCATCACCGCGCACGTCACCGTGCCGAGCGGCGGGTGCGAGGGTGCGCTGATCACCGACGGCGACCGTTGGGGCGGGTACGCGATGTTCGTGCAGGACGGTGTGCCGTGCTTCCACTACCACTTTCCGCTCGAGCGCCACGAGGTACGTGGCGTCGACGCGCTGACCCCCGGCGACCACACGATCACGTGGACCCTCACCAAGCTGGACCGCGTCTCGGGCCAGGGGCAGCTGCAGGTCGATGGTGTGGTGGTCGGCACGGTCGAGATCCCGCGGATCATCCGCGGCTGGATGCCGATCGGCGGGATGAACCTCGGCTGCGACAACGGAGCGCCGGTGGCGACCACCTACGAATCGCCGTTCCCGTTCACCGGCACGCTGGATCGCGTGGAGGTGCAATTGATCGGCCACGACCCCGGCCCCGACCGAACTGCCGAACACCGCGCGGAGATGGGTAAGCAGTAGCGGCTCGTGCTGCCCGTCTCGCCATGCGGCGAACGAGCGCGGTGATCACTGCTGTGCGTCGTCTGCTCGTCGCATCTTGAGGAACTCGTCGATCCTGAGGAGCTTGGGAGGTCGCTTCAGGCCTACCGGTCGTAGCGCGAACGCTTGCTCGGCGCTGATGACTTCCGGTGCGACGAGATCGACGGTCTCACCCTCGATCTCGAGCTGTGCTGTGCCGGCCGCAAGCACGTTCTGCACCCAGTCGCAGCGCGATCCGTAGACCAGCATGATGATGAGCCCATCGTCGACACGGTGCGCTTCGAGCGGCGTGCGATACGTCTGGCCCGAGACGCGACCGACGTGGCGAATCACCTGCCACTTGCCGTTCCGCGCCGACCGAGGGTTGAAGACCCGCTTGTTGATCTGTCCCCACCACAAGGGCATCGGCATAGCTCAACCTCCGGTTCTCTCGAGGTCACGATAGTGGCTCGGCCCTGCGCGCAAGCGGGCTTCGATCGAGTGTGCGACTTCGGTTCATGCTTGACGTTGTGGCTCCGGTAGGTGGGTGACAGTTTTGGGACGCGACTCCGGTAGCTGGGCGACAGTGACTCCGGTAGCTGCTTGACACTTCACGCGTCCGGTGTGGGCCAGCCTTCTCGGTGACGGGCGTGTCGGCCCGTCCGGGTCGAGGGGGTCTCGCTGGTGTTGGTGGAGCTCAACGTCGTGGAACAGCGATATCAGGCAGTGCTCGAGGTGTTACATCAGGGTGCGACGGTGACGGATGTGGCCCGTCGCAACGGGGTGACGCGTCAGACGGTGCACTCGTGGTTGCGCAGGTACGCGTCCCAGGGTCTGGCCGGGTTGGCGGATGGTTCGGCGAAGCCGTTGTCGTGTCCGCATCAGATGACGCCGGAGGTCGAAGCGCGGGTGGTGACGGTCCGCCGCGAGCATCCGGGGTGGGGTCAGCGCACGATCCAACATCAGCTCGGCAAGGAAGGGGTCTCACCGTTGCCGACGTTGTCGTCGATCTATCGCTGTCTGGTGCGTCACCGGTTGATCACCCCAACAGCGCGCAAACGGAAGCGTGACGACTATCGGCGTTGGGAGCGGTCGCGGGCGATGGAGTTGTGGCAGATGGACATCGTTGGTGGCGTCCGCCTCGTCGACGGCAGCGAGGCGAAGATCGTCTCGGGTGTTGATGATCACTCGAGGTTCTGCATCTCGGCGCACGTCGTTGCTCGGGCGACAGCTCGTCCGACGTGTGATGCGCTCGCGTTGGCGATGCGCCGTCATGGGGTGCCGGCGGAGATCTTGACGGACAACGGCAAGGTGTTCACCGGCCGCTTCGGCCCTGGGACTGGTGAGGTGCTGTTTGACAGGATCTGCAGGGAGAACGGCATCAAGCACATCCTCACCAGGCCGCGGTCGCCGACCACGACCGGCAAGATCGAGCGCTGGCACAAGACGATGCGCGTCGAGTTCATGAACGGCAAGGTGTTCGCCGACATCGCCGATGCGCAGGCCCAGTTGGATGTGTGGGTCGAGCACTACAACCATGTCCGTCCGCACCAGTCGTTGGGGATGGCAACACCGTGGGATCGGTTCAAGCTCGCCCGCAACGAGCCGGCACGCCCGGCCGTCGAGCCGGTGGCGGATCCTGCTGGGATGATGCCGCCGTCGGCGACACGACGCGTCGCGTCGAAGGGGACGATCAGTTTCGCTTCGGCGCACTACAAGGTCGGGGTGTGGCTCGCCGGGCAGAACGTCGAGGTCGTCTGCGAGGGCGGGCTGGTGCAGATCCATCACCGCGGCGTGCTCATCGCGACGCATGCCCGCCGGCACGATCCGGCCAAGCAGTCCGCCGGGATGACCCGCAGTGTGCGCGGCAAGGAACCCCAGGCTCGGCCGACGGCGTCGGTGGTGACCGTCACTCGCAAGGTCGATTCGTCGGGCAACGTCTCCTTCGCCGGTGCCTGCTATCGGGCCGGGAACAAGTTCCGACATCGCCAGGTGCAAGTCGCTGTCGTCGGCGAGCACCTCGAGATCTCCATCGGTGAACAGCTGATCCGCCGCCACAAGATCAAGCACGACCGCACCCGCGAACACGGTGCGCTCGCCAACCCCGGTGGCCGGCCACGCCGAATCAACGCCGCCTGAACCCAACCCGACCTGTCGACCAGCTACCGAAGTCACCGCGTCAAGCGGGTACCGAGGCTTGACACGGGCTTCGATCGAGGATGCAGACGCTCGGCGGCATCGATCGTGAAGGCGCGGTCGGTCGCCAACTTGGGATCGCTGCGCGTCACACGACAGGGCGTTTGAGCAGGCGCAGGTGCAGGAAGCCGGGCTCCTCCAGGAGCTGGGCGTGGTACTCCGGCCACCGTTCGCGCATCGAGTCTGCAGGCAGTGGTTCGACGAGGCGTTCGATCAAGAAGCCCGCGGAAGATGGCGTCACACAACGAGGTCAGCGGCTCCCGCCAGAAGCTCACCTGCCAGTTGCCTTCGGGTCGCTTCCACACATCGGTCTCCACGACGACGTCGAAGTACGAGCCGCCCTTGTGCAACCAGTCGGTCGTCGGGTGCTGCGTCGACAGCACCAGCACGCCGCCGGGTCGCAGCACCCGGCACAGCTGGACCAACGCAGCGTGGCGGTCGTCGACGTGGTGGATCGTCAGCGCACACACGATGGCATCGAAGCTGTTGTCGTCGAACGGCATCGCTTCGCCGAGCATCTGCTGTTGGACGACGCACCGGTCACCCAGCCGCGCTCTCGCCAGCTCGACCATGGGTTCGCTCGCGTCGATCGCCACGACCTGCGCGCCCCGCTCGATGAGCTGTTCGGAGTAGAAGCCCGGGCCACAACCGGCGTCGAGCACACGCTTGCCGCGGACGTCACCGAGCAGCTCCAAGAGCGCCGGCCGGTCGTAGTGCGCGTTGTACGCCCCATCGGCCGCGTGCCGCTCGAACATCGAGGCCATCGAGTCGTACACGCGTCCCAGATGATCGTCCATCCCCGAGACTCTATGAACCCTTTGCCCGCCCGATCGCCAAGCGCATTCGCGGGCTGGCACGTCGCCCTCGGCCGGGCGGCTGCAACAGCCTCTCAGCTGTCCTGAGGTCCGTCGCCTGTCGTGTGTCGTGAGCGGCGGGTGACCGCCGAGAGGCCGCGTCCGAACAGGCCGAGCACCGTTCCGAAGGCATGAGCAATGCCGCGCAGAACCGCCAACAGGCCACGGAAGAACCCGACTCCCGATCGTCGCTCGTCGTTCATCGTCAGCACCCCTATCGTCTCGCGCTGCCGTCAGCGCGGTACGAACACGATGACGAACTGACGATCATGGTACTGGAGGTCGCAGGCCTCTTCCGGCAGCGAGATGGCTGCAGAATGATGATCTCCCAGATGTGGCAAGCGGTCTCGCCACGAGAGGAGTGACCATGTACATCGGTGGAGGGGCAGTCGGTCTCATTCTGCTCATCGTCGTCATCGTGTTGTTGATGCGCCGGTGAATGGCTTCGGGCGCGACCGAAGGAGAGAAGGGAGTTGTCGTGGACAACAAGGATCAGCTCAAGGGCAAAGTGAAGCAAGCCGTGGGTGACCTCACGGACAACGAGGATCTGAAGAAGGAAGGCAAGGCCGACCAGAAGGCGGGCGAGGTCAAGGAGTTCTTGGAAGGTGTCAAGGACAAGGCCGAGGACCTGGTCGACGAGTTGAAGGACAAGCTCACCAAGCACTGACCGTCAGATCTGCTCTGAGGATGCCGTTCCGGTATCCAGTGGACGAACATTGCGTCCCGGAACGGACACCTACTGATTCAAGCGAGGGTGCGTCGTCATCGCAGAGCGGCCATGGCGCGTTCGACCACGCTTGGCCAGGGCCGTGCATGCACGACGGGCACGTCGTAGCGGGCGCATTCGGCACGCAAGAACGCGTCGAACAGCGCGCTCGTCCGAGCCCGCTCGGGCTTCACCTCGCCTTCGCGGGCCCGGTAGTTGTCGGCGATCTGGGTCTCGTCGGGTTCCGACACGAAGAGCGCTCGCACCCTGCCGGCGTTCGGCTCGTCGCCGTACGTCGCGAACGAAGCCATCTCGGGGAGCAGGAAGTCGCCCTCGTAGACGACCCGAATGCCCGTGGCCAGGTGGTCGGCGATGATCGCCCGCATCACCGGCTGGAACACCTCGCGACAGATCCGGATGTGGTGCGCGACACGACGGTCGTCGGACCAGGTGGAGTACTCGTCGAGGTGGTTTCTCCAGAAGTGCAGCAGCGGCAAGTCGCGCTCGGTCGTCGCTGCCTCGAGCGCGATCTGGATGTCGTCGACCTCGGTGAGGTTCACCCCCAGCCTCCGGGCCAGCGGCTGGCCCAAACTGGTCTTCCCAGAACCGCTCGCGCCGCCCACCAGCAGCACCACGAAGTCAGATGCCGGCTCGCCCATCGGTTCAGCGTAGACAGCCACTCGTCAGCCATGCTGCGCAGGGCTTCGACCCCTGTCCAGCGCTCGTGTTGGTGGTGTCGGACGAGACAGGAAGCAACGCAGGCAGCACGGTCGCGTCGCAGGCGCATTCAGGCGACCTGGCTCGATGACCGCTGTCGAGGGTGTCCGTTCAGCTCGGCAACGCTCCCTTCTCGTCGCTCCACCGATCCGGTGCCACCACGGGCATGCCGCTCGTGCGATCAGCGTGACCGGGCTCGAGCTAGCTGATGCCGTCAACGTGGAACTCGAGGTAGTCGAAGGTCGGTTCGTCGTCGGGATGCCAGCGCGCATGGCCGAGGGCACCCACGCGCCGGCCATCGAAGACCCGGTAGTCGGTGACCGGAGTCGACCACCGCTGTCGGATGAACGTCCGGCCGTCGGTGGAGGAGCGCAGCCGGTCGTCGGAGACGAAGTCGACGAGCTTGTGGTCGTCGTCGAAGGTGAGCACGGTGCAGAGAGTCATCGACGCGTCGGACGCGCAGCCCGGGCCGACCGGGCCGCGCTCCTGCGACAGCTCTGGGCACCGTGTCTCATCCTCGGTGTGTCCAGTCTCACTGAGCCTTGGCCAACGAAACCTCGGAGACGGAGCGGTCTCGGACGTGAGATCGTGGTGCTGTGCAGGATGACGTGGAACAGCCACTCGAGGGTGGATGGCAGACCGACGTCCGTAAGTCTGGCGACGTGGTGTTGCGATCGGCCAAGCCCCAGAGCGAGACCGTCATCGCTCTGTTGGTGCACCTGCGTCGAGCCGGCTTCGACGCCGCGCCGTGTCCGGTGGGCAGTGGCTTCGCGGCAGACGGGCGTGAGCAGCTCAGGTTCATCGACGGTGAGAGCCCTCAGCCCAAGGCGTGGTCGGACGAGGCCGCGTGGCAGGTTGGGCACCTGCTTCGACGACTGCACCACGCGACGGCATCGTTCGTGCCGCCAACCGAAGTGGTGTGGCGGCCGTGGTTCGCTCGCACGTTGCCTGGCCACGCCCCGGTGATCGGTCATGGCGACCTCGGCCCCTGGAACATCCTCGCCCGTGATGGTCTGCCGGTGGCCTTCATCGATTGGGACAACGCCGGCCCCGTCGATGCGCACTGGGAGCTGGCGCAAGTTGGCTGGTTGAACGCGCAGTTGCACGACGACGACGTCGGCGACTTGAACGACCTTCCGCCCGCGGCCGCCCGCGCCCGACAACTGGCTCTGATCGTCGATGGCTACGAACTCGGAAGGTCGGACCGGGCCGGCTTCGTGGACAAGCTCATAGAGTTCGCCATTCGCAGTGCGCGTGAGGAGGCGGCCGGGTACGGAGTCGGTCCCGACACCGTGAGCCCCGCAGCCGATGGGTTCCCAGTCCTGTGGGGCGTTACCTGGCGCGCCCGAGCCGCTGCGTGGATGCTCGACCATCGCCGCCTACTCGACAACGCCATCGGCCGTTGACGAGGTTCCGTCGGCGCTTTCTCCGCAGCTGACAGGGCTGGGTTGCATCACAGCCAAGCTCACGCGGGCGAATCCCCGTCGCCGCCGGAGACGTTGTGTCGGCTGTCTCCTTCGCCGACGACCTCAGCCAGCAAGGCCCGAAGGCGTGTGCGGAGCCGCGCCGCAGCATCGTCCTGCAGGCGTTCGGCCAGGGTTCCGACAGCAGCGCCTCCAGGTCCGAGCTCCCGCCACAACACCAGGCGCAGATCGCGAAGCGTTGCGCTGTGATCGAAATCGGACGGCTCGACGCCCTCGGCGGCGGCGATCTCGAGACAGCGCCAAAGGTCCTCGGCGTCTCGCCACTCTGTGCGCACTCCCCGGACGAGTGCCTTCATGGCCAGGGTCCCGATCGCGTCGGGTAGCACCACGGTCGCCCCGAGTCGGGTGCCGTCCGTGAGTCGAAGCTCAGCGTCGACCTTGATGGCCTGCCGGCGCAGTGCTTCGGCGAGGCCCGGCACCTCGGTTGTCACGACATCTCCTACCGTGACCGTGTCGCGGGCACGCGAGCGGTACGCAGGCACGAGCAAGTCGACGGCCGCGACTCGGCGCTCATCGAGTTGCCGTTCCCATCGGTTGCCGAAGACCTTGTGGTAGCCGAGGCGCTCGATCGCCTGAACGAGGTCGGGTCGACGGAGCACGTGCGGTGGGACGCCGAAGTCCGCGTCGCCCGTCGCTCGCAGCGGGAGGTCGAGTCCGAGTCGTTGGATGTGCAGCATCACGGTCACGCCACCGATCAGCCGGTAGTCGCCCTCGGCCCCGGCGACCGACATCGCCTCGCTGACGTCTGCGATCGCGGTGAACCCACCGTCCATCGCCGCGGAGAGGCTGGCGAGCCCGACCCTCGCTGGGCTCATGCTCCACCCGGAATCGTGTGGCCAACGATCGCGGCGCGCAGTCGATCGGCGGCCTCTCGGCGGTCCTCGCCACCGAGATCAATCAGGTCCCACCATTGCTGAGTCGGGTCGGTCAGTGGGATGTCGTCGACGACTCTCGGCCAAGGAGGGGCCGGAGCGAGCAGCGTCCGGTCGGTCGTCCAGCGCACGATGACACTCGCGTCTGGGCGGCCTTCTGCCTGCACGAACCCGGCGTCGCTCAGGTCCAACGCCCCGCTCGCGTAGACGACTGCGAGTGTGGGGTGCCGCCATGGCACCAGCAGATCCGGCCCAAGGTCGGCCGAGAAGGCAACGTCGGTCGTGGTGACACGCGCCAGGCGAAGGACTCGAGCCGCCTGATCTGACAGGGGCCGCGTGCTGTACCAGAACGACTCGGCCTGTACGAGCGCTGGGCGAGCGCGCCGCTCGTACAGGTCGAGCAGCTTCGCTGATCGACCGACGTACCCATCATCCGTGGCTCGTACCGCCGTTTGCTCCGCCAGCTGCCGGATGACCTGCGACGCTCGCGGTTGGCTGACCCCGACCGCTTCGGCCAGCGCCACGCCGGTCAGCGGCTCCTTCGCAGCAATCAGGGCGCGGGCGATCGCCGCTGTTCCTGCCCCCCATCGGCGGACGGCGTTCTTGGAGGCAGGCGACGCGGCCACAAGGCAAGGGTATAAGTGTTCCCCTCCGAAGGCAAGGAACACTTATATGAAGTCTTATGTCAAGCCGGTCGGCGATTCACCCGTCAAGCCGGTCGGTTGCGAACCGGCGTCGAACCGGGAGACCGCGCCGGGGTCGACGAGACCCGTCCGAAACGCCGCTGCGAGGAATCGGACAACCTTGGCGGAACGGGAGGGATTCGCAGGTTCGGGTGTTGGTGGCCGCGTCGTGCCTGCTCAGGACATGTTTCTGATCGGGTTCGATGCTTGGGAGCGGGAGCAACCCGGGAGCAACGCAGCATTCTCGGCGCTGCTGGCGCGTGTTCTGTCGGCCAGGTTCATCCGTCACGGGCGTTCTGAACCCGGCCGCCCATCGGCCGTGCCAATCGCTGGCTGTGCGATCGCTGCCAGTGGCGACGGTACGTGGATCCAGCCCTCGATGAGGGCCGCCTGCTGTTGGTTCTCCGACGGCACCTGGGTCGCTCCGGCCTTGGCAGTGATCGCGACGAGCGCACAGACGAGTGCATCGAGAACGTGGTCCGATGTGATGCATCTTGCGCGGACGAACTGCAGATCGAGCCAGTCGCCGACGACGTCCTCGATGGCGGCGACGACCTTGCCGCGGACTCGTTGCGCCTCGTCCTTATCGCGGCGGTTCTTGTATCCCTTGTTCTCGACGTGCCACGCCTTGAGGGCTGCGGCGGGGTACGTCTCGACAAGAGGACCGCTTCCGTCGCGCGGCGCTGGGCGAGTCCAGACTTCATCGGCCCACCGTCGCTGCAACAGAGCGCAGCGCATCGCCACCGACCCGAGCTTGTCCGCGGAGACGGACAGGGGAGTCCCCACGCCAAGGGCGCGAACGGCGCGGTCGGTTTCGCGGTGCGTCAACGTCGCACGCTCGGTCGGGGCAGGCCAAGGTTGAAGCGCGTGGTGCGCCGTCACAGCGCTCAGGAAGGCAGCCGGCCACCCGAGCGGCGAGTCGACACCGATCACGTCAGCGCGCTGAGCTGCAAGGACCAGTCGGTCGTCGTGCAGCGTGCCGTTCAGTTCGGCAGCTCGCCATCGACGGTGACCGACGGGCTCGACCATCACCGCTCCCGTGGACTTGGCCTCAGCCGCAAGATCGATACCGAGCGCCCGCACACACCGACTATGCCAGACGTGCCCGAGGTCTACCTCGTGACGTGCCCAGAGGATCCTAAGTGCTCGGCAGACGTCGCTACTGATAGTTGGGCTACGGCAGCAATCGGCTGAAGTCAGCGACTTCCCTCGCCCCCAGGTCGTGTATCAGTCGGACGGCCTCACGGCCGGCGTCGCCACCTGCAGCCACCGCGATGGTCAGCACCTCTTCGACAACCTGAGGATGGCCCGGGATTGCCCAAGGATCTGCCCGCATGCGACTGATGGCATCAAGGATGAGCACGGCAGCAAGCGGCTTCACGCGGGCAGCCTCCGGCAGTGCTTCAAGCACGACGAACGACGCGTCGAGATGGTCAACATTCTTCACGACCCACTGCAATTGGGACACCCACCATCCAGTGTCGAGAACGGTTGCGCCGCACCACCACGAGAACTGTGCTACTTCGGCCCGCATGTCGTCGCCAGCAGTCTTCTCGAACACTGAGCGACGCATCTCCCACAACCTCCGAAACGCTTCCACGCTCGACTGAGATACCTGTTCACCATGTTCTGTCAGTAACCGGCCAACCTGCCGGATGTACTCCAGACGTCCTGATTCTGGACCGTCGAAGAGTCGTGTCAGCAGACCGTTTGTTGGGCCCTCTTCCGTGCCCCAGGCGGTGTACGTCACGATGTGGCTGGCGAGGGCCTCGCTATGGGTTCTGCCAGCGCGGAAGTACAACGGCTCCTTGGGACTACCTAGGCGCTCAATCGCTGCGAAGTACTGATCGCGGAGCAATCCATGAGCTGCCAGGCTGGGGCGGTCGAACACGATGAAGCTGCTCCACGCTGCCCACCAGAACGCTTCAGATTCTGGGTCTGGCGGAAAGATGCGGTCGATCAACGATGCCGCCCAGTCTGGGTCGAGCCACGTGAGCGTTCCGAACCACATGCCGAAAACAGAGTGAACGGCAAGGGACTGCTCCTCGCTGGGCGTCGCTAGTCGCTCTATAGCCGCCTGCACGTCGATGCTCAGTCGTTTCCGCCCGAGCACTTGCTGCTCCCACCAGGCGAGACGTACCAACGTGTGGGCCGCCGTTCCACGCGTCGTGTTGATGGAGAGCGTGTGCGGCTCCATGTTCGAACCGCCGTACTGTGCTTCAGATTCAGGGGTTGGGTCTGAATGGTCGATGAGACGGAGCGCGAGGAACCGAACCTGTCCAACCATGGACCGGGGAATACGGTTCGTCCGGTCCGTCAGACCTTCGTCGAGAAGGCGACCAATCTCGGTCCAGGTCCAGTCCCAGCCCGGGTCGCGGTCGTCGTGAATCCAGTCTCTTTCGAGTTGGCCGACTGGCTGGTTGACGACCCAAGTTGCGAGGCCGACGACGGGGCTCCAGCTAATCCGATGCCCTTGCTTAAGACCTTCGCGCAAACCTGCGAGCACCGAGCGAACGTAGGCGGGTTCCAGTCCAACGAACTCAAGGGCGGACTTGGAGAAGCGCATCGGATGCTTGCGATTGCCTGCGTGAGCGCTCGCCCCAAGCCTTCTGGCGACGGCGTTGCCCATTCGCCAGTTGGCGTCCATTCGCTGAGAAATGAGACCAACTCTCGCGGGCTTAGGACTGCAAGATCCTCTGGGCGTCGAGGGCTTGAGGGACCGATCCAGCTCGCGACGGTTGGTGGTCGGTGCGGTTCGAGGGCTGAGGGTTCGATTTGTGAAACGAGGGGCGAGGCCCACACGGTGTCTTCGACCGGGATTGCCACCCCGAGCGCCGCAAGTCGCCGCGCCTGCCAGATTGCGAGATAGCCGGGCCATTCGTCGCCAAACCGTTTGGCAAGGAAGCCAGCTCGAAGTGGTCCGATCCGGATCCACTTCGCCAGCCGGCGGCCTTGACCGGGCGTCAGCTGATCCGCTTTGGAACGAAGAGCTCGCAGGTACTCCAGCTCCAGGGTTTGGTTGCTCAGCTGTGAGCGGCTGACCAGCAGGCGTGACACAAGGTTCGGTGCACACGGATTGGAAAGCCCAGCGAGGAGTTGCAACTCGATGCGGCCGAATACCGAAGCGCGCGCACCCTGGAGCAGGTCGAACGGATCCACATCGTTGACGTCATTGGTCGCTCTCGCAGCTCGCACAACGGCGTCAACGAGAGAATTCAAGATGGGTTGGAAGCGCGCTTCGGCATCGCGTTCGTCGCCAATGTCTGGGCGCCAGATGATCGAAGCATCATCAAAGCGCCGGGAACTTGTCGGAGGTGCCGTGTAGCGCTCGCTCAGTGCATGGTCAAGCAGGTCGATGAAGAGGCGCAATGCGGCATCCGGCGCTGCGGCGATGAGCGGCTCGGCGAGATCTTGCAGCAAGTCGACGAAGTCATGGTCCGAAACTCGCGTGCGGATGCGTTGACCGATGATGTCCTCGTCAACAGACAAGGCGAGCAGGGAGCGGGCCAGTTCGATTGCGTCGTCCGATGCGCCGGAGCGGGCCAAATGTCCAGCGAGTTCGACGACCCGCGTCGGTAGCAGGAGTAGATGACGGTCGGTCTCTACCCAGTGTCGAATCTGAGACACCAGTTTGCGAGCCAGCTCAACTGGCATGGCCGAGGCTGCCTGGGCGATGTCCTCATGGACGCGTGGGTTGTCCGAGTGGGGCAGTTGCCTGATGACCGAGAACACCCGTTCCGGAGCGAGTGGGGCCACTCTTGCCAGATAACGAGAGGCTGCCCATGCTGGGTACCTGACGTAGTCGCCTTCTGCTTCCACTGACGGAGGCGATTTGAAGAGTTCTGCTTCTTGCAGCGCCTCAATCCAGTCGGGTGATGTCAGGTGGTCAAAGAAGTAGGCGAGATCAGTTGCCCGGCTCACGTTCGCTAACACACGGTCGACATCTGCTCTATTTGCCATGCTCCACCTCAGCGATGATCGCAGCGATCGCAGCTCGGTTCTCGAACGTCCTCGGAACGAGACGATCCAACAGAAACTGTTCGCATCGACGCATCATGTTTGCAACCTCTTCGGTGGATGTCTCACGTGTGTGATGGGAAACACCTTGAAAGAATCCGCTGTACACCTCCCATTCGGCGATTCGGAGTTCTTCGACGACCGCTGGCATCGGAAGCGGGCCGTTGTCGACCCGTCGCAGCAGTTCAGCCCGTTCTGTTCGACGTGGCGGCTTCATGGCGGCGGCGACGGCGAGGAAGCTGGGTAGCCCCTTCCGAAGCAGCTTGCGCAGTGATGCGTCGATCTCACCGCGCCAATCGTCATCCGTCCAGCAGCCGCTGGTGTCCTTCGCCTGGTTGAAGGACGTCGCCAAATTCCTTGCAGCTTCAGTAAGCGACGGGGAGCGACGCTCCTGCGGAATTCCTTCGACATAGGTCGGAAGCTTCTCAAGCAGTTCGCGCATCGAATGGGCGCTCTGAGCAAGGGACTCAGGATCGCCTCGATCCAGCGCCGCCAAGGCGCCGAGGTACATCTGGCCGAGTACCGGGCGTTTCGACGACAACGCCTCAAACAGCGTGAGTCGAAGCCCGTCGAGAACAGGACGAGCGGCCGGGCCTGGTAGCCCAGTCGGTTCGGCTTCGTCCCCGTCGTCCACGCAAGAACACTAGGGGTGTCCAGACGATCGACGAGCCAGCGCACCGTGGCGTGCTCCGCGAACGCGCATAGCTATCTGCCAACAGGCACCGAGTCGAGCGTCAGCTGATCAGTGAGGTGCGAGGAACATCTATGGCGAACGGTCCGGACGTTCGCCGTCTACGTCGCTGTCTCGATTCCGACGGCGAGTGATTCGAAGAGCGGCGCGAGCCCGCAACCACCACACCGCTCTTTCCAGCACATTTGCTGCGGTCGACACAGAGCGCGAGAGTCGGTCGCTCCTTACGGGGTCGGCCAGCGAGTCAAGCACGACCTGTCTCGGACGGGGTTCCATCTGGACCACGCCGGCCTTCGGGAGGTATTCGTCGGCCGGAAGTATGTCGGCGACGAGCACGAGTACCGACACTGCACGGAGTAGGAGGGCGGCGTACACCGGTCCAGGATCGAACACGAAGCCGTGAGCGACGTCGTTTCGTAGGTTCGCGCCGTATGGGCCGAGAAAGAGCCATTCGAAGAAATAGGCCCATGACTCATCGAGCGCCAGCTCCTTCAGTTCGCTCAAGAGGTTGTAGAGGCCCACGTAGCCACCCGGATCGTTGCCTACTTGAACGCGGTAGATACCTTCATCAAGTTCCCGCAACAAGCTCCTAGCCGAAGCCTCGAACTTCGGGATGACGACAGCTGCGCAGCTTTGGTAGTCACGATCGAAGTAGTGCTTGAAGCCGAGTGCCAGCCCTTGCGCTAACCGAGGATCTCTACATCCCATTTCAATGATCGCATCAGCGATCTCCTCCAAGGGTGGTACCCCGAAGCGCTCAGCAATGTGATCGAGTCCGGCTGCGAACATGTGGCCGTAGTACTGCGCAGACATTGACGCTGTTTGGCTCATGCTGTGCGCCTGCTTGTCCGCCGCCGTAACAATGGGCAGACCGTTGGCGCCAAAGAGCGTCGTCGCGAACAAGCTCGCAAGCGTCCCCCTCTGCTCCAACCCGGTGCGACGCAGTTGATCAACATCTCCTGATGGGACGCCGGTGGCGAGGAAGTAGGAGAGGCCGTCACGCCACGAGCTGCCATGGGTGAATCCTGCGATGAAGCTCTCAGGCACGTACTTCGGCAAGCTGGACTCCGCACGTATGACCTGCATCCCAAGCTCGGATGTACCGATTCGCTGCATTCTCGCCGCAGCCTCCCGGGCCAGCTCAGTCAGCCCTCGATCCGTCGCCACACGTGCTGCGGCGTTCAGGTGGTGCATCCGCACTGCGCCGTTTGGTGAGCTATCGGCTTCCGCAAAGTAGGCAGCGACCTCGTCCCGGGCTATCCGCTCCAGCACCTCTGGGTCGCCGCTAGCACGGCGTCGTCGGTCGGAGGCGATCTGTTCGGCGAGATCGCCTCTGCGGAACACGGCCGCGGCAATCGTGAGCAATCCATCGACGTCATGGGGGTCCGGGTTGGTCACCGGTCCTTGAGCGAGGGCTTGGAGCAGTGGAAGAACGACCCCCGGACGAGCGCCGGGTGTATTCGCCATGGCCTCCTCGCAGATCCGGGCCATTCGATGCCGTACATCTGCGTCGACAGCGCCTTCTCTGACGGAACGAGCAAGCGTCCACGCTCGGACGAGCGCGTCGACCTCGTCCATGCCCAACTCGGCAGCCACATCGATTGCGAGGAGGTAGTTGCTAGCTGCCCGGCGGGCCCGATGTAGACCGTTGCCGACTCGGCGCTCAAAGAGCAGGTCCTCCATGCGTGCAATTGCAGCCGGGGCCGTCACCGACATTGCCGCAGCCTCCCAGAGCTGAAGTGCATCGGCAGGAGCGCTCGCAACCGGTCGGGGCCAGCGCAGGAGATGCTCGTCGATGTTGCGACCGAGTGAGCACCCCGGACGTCCACCGATCTCCCGTTGGAGGTCGTGCCCGACTGCGTGCACCAGTTCCCACATGAGCGGGCTGTCTCCAAGCCCGCGTGCGTCAGCGAGAGCGATTACGCGACGCTCACTCGTGTACCCGTGTTGCAGGTCGGTGCATGCCGAATCGAGCATCGCAGCGGCATCTGCAACATGTGAAGGATCGAAGACATACGGCTCCGGATCCGGCGGTGCCGAACCGTCGTCGTCGTCTTCGTCGCTGTAGTCGTCCACAAGCCCAGGTTTTCACACATTGATATGTCGGACCCGGGCGTTTTGCGCTGCGTGGACCGCAGGTTGGACGCCGCGACGGCATGCCGACGCGGGCATTGATGACGGCGAGCAGCAGGTCGACGTGCCGCATAGTCATTGAGAACGACGATGGTCGTCACTTCCTTCGCCCGAGTGTCGCCTGAGGCGAGTGGGCCGAGGATCTCGGTTAGGTCACACAGGGTCCGTGCGTTCTCAGTTGATGGACACTGACCTCCAGCTTGTTGGCGAAGGTGGACGGGAATCGAACCGTTCGTAAACGGGATCGGCGGCCGCTGGAAGCATGCTGGCTGCGCCAATGCCGCATAACTCTCGAGCGGCCAGCACAGAACGTTCACCGGGGGACCCGACAATTGCTCACCGATCCGGCGATCTGCGGCGTAGGGCGGGCCCCGAAGTGCCCTGCTGGGTGGAGCGAAATGAGCTGCCGATCTCGCGGAGTGCTACCGATCGATTGCTAGGTGGTCAGCATGAGACCGACCCAACGAGCGGGCCAGATCGAAGTTGGGCACTCGAGAGCCGCTCTGTCGCACCGCGTGGCTCAGGTCGATGCTCGGGTCATCATCGAAGTCGTCGGCGGCGACGAACACCTGGGTTGCGAGACGAGCGCGACTCAGTGCGGTGTAGCCGGCCTCTCGGTATAGGTCGTCGGTGGCGAGTACAAGCGCCTCGTCGGCGGTGAGGCCCTGGGCCTTGTGAATCGTCATCGCGTAGCCGTGGTCGAGGTGGCCAGCATCGAGGTACCCGGCTGGAACGACCCGATCCGTTCCGTCGGTCAGGCGGACGGTCAACGATCGAGCTTCGGGATCGATCGAAGTGACCACGCCGCGCAGTCCATTGAGCAAGCCATCCGCTCGTTGGTTCCTCAGGCACACCATGCGGTCACCGGTTCGGAACTCGCAGTCGCCGGCGATGAGCGCGTCCGGTCCGAGTCGCCGGCCTTCGAGCATCTTGCCGCGAGCGAGGCGGTTGAGGTCAGCGACGTCGTCGCGGCGGAGGGCGAGAATCACGACGTCGCGCTTGAAGCGGAGCTGGGTCGACCAGTGCGAGATCAGCTGTTGCTTGGCGCTGTCGGCCGTGTCGCCGACGTGGATGCGACCGTTCGCTTGGCACGCGGTGAGGAAGCGACCCACCTCGCCGGCGCGCAGGTCGGCGAGCGCGACACGTTCCCACGCGTGACGCTGTCGTCGGTTCTCGGTGAGCCCGATCGTCGGCAGGCGATTCTCGAGTCCGCGCAGCACGCCGCCGGCTTCGATCGACTGCAGTTGGTGTGGATCGCCGACCAGGATGAGCCGTGAGCCGCCGGCCTCCGCGGCATCGAACAACCGGGCGAGCGCGCGGGTCCCGACCATCGCGGCCTCGTCGATGACGAGCACCGTCCGGTCGTCGAGCTTCTCGGTGCCACGGTCGAGATCGATCAGCAGCTTGGCGATCGTGCGCGACGGGATGTGCGCCTGGTCCTCCAGCTCCTTGGCTGCCCGGGCGGCGAGCGAGGCGCCGATCACCCGGTAGTGAGAGCCCTCCCACATCTCGCGGGCGAGGTTGAGGCTGTACGTCTTCCCGCTCCCGGCCGCCGCGATGAGACAGTCGACGAGTCGCTCACCGGTGAGCAGACGGTGCACGGCGGCGCGCTGTTCACCGGACAGGCCGGGCTTGGTGGCGAGCACGAGCTTCGTGACCGAGGGCAGAAGCTGAGGGCGAGGAGTCGTGCTGCGCCGAACAGCGAGGTCGATGATCCGCTGCTCCAACGCCAGCAGCTCGCGGGTCGAGTAGCGGCGAGTGACCGTGCCGATCCGCCGCCCAGAACGCAGTTCGACGTCTTCGCTGCCGTTCGCGTCGACGCCGAGGTCGACCGCTTCCAGATCTTCGAGCAGCCGTGAGGTGACCCGCTCGACCTCGTCGATCCTTGCTCCGTCGATGGCCCGCTCGGCGAGGTCGCGCAGCGCGTCGAGACGAGTGAACGTCGACTTCTTGTGCGTCAGTCCCTTCGTGCTCAGCGCGGTCGGGATCTCGTCGTCGAGCACGAGCGCCCGCCGGGGTCGGTCGAGCAGCTGATCCAGTGACGCCGGGTCGAAGCCGATCGATTCGGCCTCGCGTTGCCACCGCTCGCGCAGGGTCTGGTCCGACTCCGGGTTCGCCTTGCGGTCGCGAGTGCTGAGCGCCGCGACCTGCGCGGCCCGACCGCTGGAGTAGCCCTTGATCGCGAGCCGGTCCTCGATCTGGCTCCGCCGCTTGGAGAAGTGCCGCAACACCGCGGCGGGAGCGCCGTCGATCTCGGAGATGCCGTTGCGGGCCGCCCGCCACTGGACGCCGAAGCGGTTGGTCAGCTCGTTACGCATCTCGGCCTCGAACAGGAAGCCAGCGGTGCGCAGCGCCGGGTAGACACGAGTGCCGTCGAGCGTGCGCCACCGGCCGTCGGGCCCTCGGGTCGTGTTGGCGACGAGCACGTGCCAATGCAGCTGCGGGTCGCCGGCTCGGCTGGTGCGGTGGCGGAACGCGGCGGCGACGTAGCCGTCACCGTCGACATGCTCCACACCGTTGTGGCCGCGCCGGCTGAAGCAGGCGTTGTCCTCCAACCAGGCGATCGAGCGGGCGACGGCGACCTCGCACGCGTCGACGATCTGCTCCGACAGCTCGGGACGGAGCGCGGCGAGCACAGACACCGACTTGGGCACCGAGAAGGTGAGATCAAAGCCGGGCACGGTTCGGTTGGCCGCGCCGAGCATCGAGCCGTCGGGAGCGGTGCCGGCGAGAACCGCCCGCAGTACCTCGGGCGTCACCTCACCATCGAGGCCGAGCAGCTCAGCTCCGCGTCCGGCCCAGTACCCCGGCGCCTCACCGCGACCGACGTAGTAATCCTCAGCGCCCTTCGCGACTGCGTCGAGGTAGTACCCCTCGCTGCCTCGACCGAGCTTCGCCAACGACAGCATCACAACCACCCCGGGTCGCCGAACGGCGATTGACCGAACGGGCTCGAGTCGGCCGTGCCGGACACGACAGAAAGTGGACGCACTTGCATCACGGCTGCGATGGCGTCGCTGCGGGCACAGTCGCGTGCGCCTCCGGCGGCAGAGGCACTCGGCGCCCACCTGTAGGTCCCTGGCGATGCGTCGGCGCTGAGCGGCGAGCTGTGGCTCGTCAGCTTCGAGTCGCGGACGGGCGAGCTGGGCCACGCCTGGCTGAGTACCAAGCGGCGTGAGGGGCAGGGCATGAGGGCCTCCGGCGCGTCGAGTCCGACCTGATGTCGGCCTGAGAGGCCAAAGGTGCGCCAGCGATGTTGCTGACCACGCGACTGCGCGCACAGTCGCGTCGGCGATCGCGCTGAGGTGACGCGATCGCGTGGTCAGTCGCGTGAGGGCATCGCGACTGTCGACGCGATCGCGTGAGAAATCTGCCGGCAAAGTGCTGCGCCCGAGCGAAACGCGCCTCTGTATCCCGGTGTACTCGCACGATCAGAAGGAGCATCCGATGCACGCCACTGGAGCTGACCTCGCCGACCTCGACGATGATCTCCGCCTCGTCACCCTGCCGGACGCTGCCCGGTTCCTCTCCGTCAGCCGAGGGGCGCTCTACGACCTGCTCACCACCGGCCAGCTCGCCTCGGTCCACATCGGCCGCTCACGCCGCATCCCGCTCGGCGAGATCCGGCGTTACGTCCGTGACCGGCTGCAGCGTGACACCCTCCAAGTACGGTGACTTCCATGGCGACGCCGACGGAGGGACGCAACACGATCGACTACTTGCTCGGTCGCGGCCGACTCGAACGGATCGATGGGAGTACCGCGGGCGAGTCATCGGCGACAATCATCGGACGAGCCACCCGGCGCCTTCTGACTGCTGATGGTGGCCTCGCGGCCGGTGACGTCGAGGGCGCGTTCGCCGCTGCCTACGACGCTTACCGCATGGCCGCCGAGGCACTGCTCATTCGACAAGGGCTGCGCGCCACCGGTGGCGAGGGCTCGCACGTGACCGTCGAGGACGCCATCAGCGGGCAGTTCGCGAAGGCGATCCCCGGCCTCGCCAAGCCAACGTTCGAACGCCTTCGCCGGACGCGCCACGCCGCTCAATACTTCGACCCGTCGAGCGCGGAGATCAGCCGCGACGACGCTGCTTGGGCCCTGAAAACTTCGCGGACGGTCGTCGAGGAGGTCGAGCGGTTGCTGAGGACGGATCCTCCCGAGCTGTTCGCGTAGCCATCGGCACCGGAACCATGGGTCGGCCGGCGACGGTGTCGTGAAACGTGCCGCTGCCGTCCGTGAGCCAGTCGGGCGATCGGATGGTCACTTGGACAGCTCGTCCGAGCCTGTGCTCGGCCGCGCTGGCTGCGGCGTACACCTCGTCGCGGTCCAGTTCGCCGAGCACGAGAAGGTCGATGTCGCCGACCGGTCGGTCACCGTCTTCGCCCGAGAACCGTGCCGCCCACGATCCGTAGACGTATGCCGCGTCGATGCCCTTGACTCGAGCCAGCTCCTGCCCGATCACCCACGGCACGCCGAAGGCTTTGACAAGTACGTCCGACAGACCAGCGAAGTAGGGGCTCGACACGTCGGCTCGAATGAGCCGTGTCCGCCCGATGAGGCGGCTCGACACGAGCCCCGCAGCATCGGCGCGTTCGACTTCGCGATGAACTGAGGCGTACGGAACGCCGGTACGTTCGGCAAGTTCGGTCATGCTGTGCTCGGCCGTGGGGTCGCCGAGGATGAGTGCGAGCAACTCGGCTTGCTGCTGCGATCGAAAGATCGGCAAGAGCGACGGCGTCGGTGACTTGTCCACAAACTGGATGATATCTCTCAGTTTGTAAGAAGTCGAGAATCGATGCAACTCTGGTTGCGAAGTCGCCCGCCGATCGAGCTCACTCTGGCTTGGGAGGAGAACGATGCCAGACGAGCGGGAGACGAGTCAGAGTGTGAGCCCTGGCGGAACCAGGGCGTGGCTGGTGCTTGTAACTGGACAAGCGGATGCTCCGATTGCGGGCTTCTGGGAACAGGCCGACGCGGTGACGTACGCAGAGGCGCTCCGAGTCACCGACCCGGGCGGGCGCCCGCTCGTTCGAGAGGTCGTGCTGCAGGGTGCGCGTCATCGGTGCCGGCTTTGCGGCGAGCCCGCCGTCCTCGATGACCGGTCCGACCCGATGTCCTGGATCCACGCCGAGGACGCCAATGACCTCGGCGACCACACCGCCGAGGTGTGAGCGCGGATTGATTCGGTCGCCGGCTACTGCATGAGCGCTTGCAGACGCTCGGCGAGCATCCGGCTCGCCCGAACACTCTCGATCGCCTCCGCTTCCGCGTCGGTCGGCGGCTCCGTCCAGTACGGGTCGGAGTCGCCAAGGGCGTCGCCAGGAAGCAGCACCGCTCCGTTGTTGCGTGGCAGGCCCTGCCCGAGTTCCCAGTAGTCGTAGCAGTCGAGCGCCTCGACGATCGTCGCCAGGTCCACGTCCGACAGCGTGATGTTCACATCCATCCAAGAATGGTCTCGAGTAGGCGCACGGCGCGTCAAGGACAAACGCCGTGTCGACTCACGCCACCGCTGCGGCGAACGCTTGGTACAGATCGCCGGAGAGCGGCTGCGCCAGCTCCCAGGTGACGGCCATCGGCCGCTCGCCCACGTGGCCGCGATAGGTGGCGGGACCCAGGAACCAGAAGGCACGATCGTCGGCACTGAGTCGGCTGAACAACAGGATCGTGCGGCCATCCCGCTCGTGATGCCGGTAGCGCAGACCGGTCGAGCTGTCCGTCCGCGTGGAGGATTGGCTCTCCCAGTGAATGAGGCTTCGACTGATCGCGTAGTCGCGGTACCGGGTGGTCGGCGAGAAGCCCCCGCTGCTCTTGTCGAGCGTGAACGCGAGCAGCTCGGCGTTGGCCGCCTTCGCCTCGTAGACGCCGCTCTGCCAAGCCGCGATCTTGGCGCCCGAACCCAGCCCGAATGCGGCGAGGATCTCGATCCGGGTGTACCTCGCGTGGATCTGCAGAGGGCTGTCAGGATGCGTAGCGAGCGGTGTGTGTAGGTGGTCGATCCGGCCATCGAGCAACCCGAATAGCTCCGACAGTTCGCTGCGGACTTGCGGGTGGCCCCACAACAGTTCGGCAGCTTCTTGAACACTGGTGTCGCGACCCAACACACGATCGGCAACGGCGGCGAGGAGCATGTGCAGCAGACGTCGCTCTCGTTCGGGCAGCCGTGAGATCTCGGGGGCTACCGGCGATGCGAGGTGTCGCCGGTACGTGTCGATGCGCTCCCGATCGTCGATGTGCAGGAGGCGTCCGATGGCTCGGCGCATCACCGCTTCGTCCGGGCCGGGTACGAGCACGTCAGCGCCGGCGGCCTCTCGAAGATCCGACCAACTCTTGTTACCGTCGTAGACGTCGTCGAGGTCGAGCCCGGATTCGATGAGGAACTCGGCGAGTCCGAGGTCGGGCCGCTCTCGCCGAAGCGAACGAAGCTCGTCAACCTTCGCCGGCCAGCGAGTGGGGATCGCATCACGCAGGCTTCGCAGGACGACCTCTGAGGCCTTGGCGTCGAGGTGCATGTGGCAGCCGGCCGGAAGGAAGGGGAACTGCAGCTGGACTTCCCGCTCGACGTCTCGGCGCGAACCACCGAGCAGGGCTCGGTAGCGGCGGTCGAAGCGGAACTCCTTGCGGTGCGTGCCGACGAAGTCGAGGACAGTGCAGAAGCCCTTGCCCGTGGACTTGCGCAAGCCACGGCCGAGTTGTTGCAGGAAGAGCGTCGGGCTCTCGGTCGGGCGGAGCATCAGCACCGTGTCGACGGCCGGGACGTCGACGCCTTCGTTGAACAGGTCAACGGAGAACACTGCCCGGACTCGCCCGTGCGCGAGGTCCCTCAGTGCCGCCTCGCGGTCGGCACGAGGACTGTCGCCCCACACGGCGACGGAAGGGATCCCATGGTGGTTGAAGTGGTGGGCCATGAACCGGGCGTGCTCGACGCTGACGCAGAACCCGAGGGCGCGCATCGAGGACGGATCCGTGTGGTCGGCGACTTCCTTCACCACAAGCCGAGCCCACGCGTCGGAGCTCGTGTACGCGTTGCTCAGTGCGTCGACGTCGTAGCCGCGTCCGCGGCGCCATGGGATCTCGCGCAGGTCGAGTCCGTCGTGAATCCCGAAGTACAGGAAGGGCGACAGGTGCTGCTGGTCGATGGCCTCCCAGAGTCGCAGTTCGGCGGCGATGCGATCGTCGAACCATTGAAGGATCGGTAGGCCGTCGCTGCGCTCCGGGGTGGCGGTCAGACCGAGCAGTTCGACGGGCTGGAGGTGATCGAGGATGCGCCGGTACGACGTTGCGGCGGCGTGGTGGAACTCATCGACGATCACGACATCGAAGTGATCCGGTGGCAGCGCATCGAGATCACCGGCATGGAGGCTTTGTATCGATGCGAACACGTGGTCGAACCTCGTCGGTCGTGCACCGCCTACCCATTTCTCTCCGAACGACGCGTCGCGCAGTGCGTACCGGAACGTGGCGAGGCTCTGATCGAGGATCTCCTCGCGGTGGGCAATGAACAGCAGTCGAGATCGGCCGAGCCGCCCAGCGAGCGTGGCGTAGTCGAGCGCCGCCATGACGGTCTTGCCCGTGCCAGTGGCGGCAACCAGGAGGTTGCGATGATGGCCCCGCTGTCGAGAGAGTTCGATGAGTTCAAGCAGCCGTTCCTGGAACGGGTGCGGCCGCAACTCGATCGGGCTGAGGATCACATACGGGCCGCTGTCGGTGCGGCCAACCCGCTGCCGCTCATCGTCGAACTGGTCGGGGTCGTAGGGAACGAAGTCGCCGGCCTCCCAGTAGCTGTCGAACACAGCGCCGAACTTCGCAATGACGTCAGGATTGCGGGCAGCCGATGCTCGAACGTTCCACTCCAACCCAGTCACTTGCGCCGAGTGGGTCAGATTCGATGAACCGACATAGGCAGTCGAGAAGCCGGAGTGGCGATGGAACACCCACGCCTTCGCGTGCAGGCGTGTCGTACTCAGGTCGTAGGAGATGCGAACTTCTGCACCGAGATCGACGAGCTGATCGAGCGCCCGGCGCTCCGTCGAATCGGTGTACGTGGTCGTCAGTACCCGCAGCGGCCTGCCCGCCTCACGGTGGCGGCGCAGCGAGTCGAGGAGCGGTCCGATGCCGCTGCGCCGGATGAACGCCATCACGACGTCGATCGCGTCGGCCGACTCGATCTCGGACCGCAACTGACTCCACAGCGTCGGCTCACCGGGCGCGTTCGTGAGCAGCGTCGTGTCGAGCAGCGGGATCAGCGGCCCAGCGATGGCGGCAGGCGTGCCATCAGGTTTGCGGCGAAGGATGGCATGCAGGACTGAGGCCGGGTCGGCGAGCATCGCTTGCTGGTCAACGTCGACGAGTTCACCAAGACGATCGAGCAGCGCGCGGGCCACTTGAAGCCCGACCTTCACTCGCTTCTCGTCGCCGACATCGAGCAGCGCCCGCTCGACCTGCTGACTCACGTGCCAGGCAATCCGATCCGAAGCGTCGGCGCTGTTGAGAGGCCGCTCGTCGACAGGCAGATGCCCGACCAGTTCGTCGAGCTGGGCCCTGAGCCCGTCCGTTATGAGCTGCTCGTAGAGTCCCGGCCCCAGCTCCGTCACTGCGTCGTCACCCGCCGCATGATCAGCTGGGTGAATGAGCCACATCGAATCACCACATGGCGTTCCGCAAACTGGAACGTGATCTGTTCGGTCGTCGCCAGCTTCAGGGCGTCGAGCAGATAGCGCGCGGTGAACAATGCTTCGACTGCAGTTGCACCGACCTGCGGCACCTTGCTCTCGATGCGACCGACTTCGAGGTTTTCGGAGCTGACGACTAGGTCGCCACCAGTACTACGCAGTTCGATGAGCGCGCCCGGCAGAACCGCGGCGGACTCGACGGCTGTGATGATCCCGTGCCGGTCACAGGTGAGCGTTTCATTCGTCGGGATCGCGAAGTGTGGGATCGCGGGGAACGCTGTTGCGATCACCGGGGTGGTCCAACTTGCGTCGTGAGTCCGAAAGGCGATCACGCGGCCATCAAACGAGACGGTCACATCCGACCGCTCTGCGGCAACGAGCCGGACGAGATCTGCTGGTACCACGAGGTCAAGATCCCATGTGGTCAGAATGGTTCGAGCGACGCGGTAGGTGTCGGTGGCCTCGGCCATCGTTGGTCCTAGATGGACGCCGGCAAGAACTGGTCGCTGAAGATCGCCGCTGGAAGCGACTGCTACCGCTCCCGCCCGCTCCACCTCGAGGGCCGAGAGCGAGGCTGGGGTGGACTCGGCGCTGACAACGCGGATCGGCGGCGGCGGAGTGTCGTCGATGAGCCGTAGCTTTGCCTCGAGATCCCCCAGGCCAACTTCTAGGTTCAGCCCGTCAGAGCCCAGGGTGGCCAACGGTGACGAGCCACGCGCCAATAGGTCGCCCAGTATTCGTGCGGGAACTGTGACCGATCCCTCCTCCGTCACGGTGGCCGTGATGTCACGGGTGATGCTCATTGATCGGCCGGTCGCTGAGAGCTCTAGCGCGTCGCCCGCTGCTCGCATCACGATCACGTTCCACCCGTCGGCTGCGTCACGAAGGGCCGGTCGCACTGTTCGGACGCCGTGGGCCAGTAGCGCAAGGTCGACTTCAAGCCGCATTGATGCGAACCACCGGCAGGTTGAACTCCGCTGCGATCATCTCGAACGCGTGATCATGCGAAGCAACGGGGAGCACGGGATTCTGCGATAGTGCGCAGGCCGCGATCCAGAGGTCGTTCATTCCGACCTGGTCCTTGAACTTCGCGTTCAGCTCGGCCCACCGGGTGGCCACGGCGTCGGTGCCGGGAACGACTACGCACAGGCGGATACGCCGATCCAGTTCGCGGAGGCGCGTTGGACCCCAGCCTGCCTTGATGGCTCCATAGCGGAGCTCAGCGACCGTTGCAAACGAGAGCACCCAGAGCCTGTTGACCACGAACGGCTCGTACATCGCCGCTGGTCCCCGACTCCACACGACGAATGAGAACACGTCCGTATCGAGCAAGATCGGAGAGTCGCCGAGGTCCGCCGGCGTCACAGCTGTAGCGCCTCGAAGAAGTCGTCGATCTCGTCCGTTGCGGCCTCGGAGTCCCGCATCGGTGCCAAATCCTCGACCGATTCAACGCCCTGCTCCGCCGCGAGTTCCATCACGGTCATGACGCGCCAGTAGTCCCCGCTGTCCAGGTCCATGCCAAGTTGTAAAGTTCGGCGAATCGATCGCATTTCGACGGCCACCGCCTGATTGGTTGTGGGGTCGAAGGTGACGATCCCTTCGAACTCTGCGTTCTGACGAAGCGCCCGCTGGATTTCATCGGCATGGTCATCGTCGAACTCAACCCTCACGACGCGGTTGGATGACGTTCGCAGGCGGGCGGTCCGCCGTTCGAAGTCCGCCTCCACGAGCGTTCCCGTGAGTGCAGTTGGAGCCGTCGAGGGCATCTGGTCGGCGAGTTGGCGCAGTCGAGTGCGCGCAGAGCGATTTAGTACTGCAGAGCGCTCGCCGAGAGACCCCCCTCTCGCGACGAATCGCAAGCTGTCGTAGCGCGCACCGATTGCTAGGTCGTCCGCAAGGTCAGCAAGCCCTCGGGCCACGTAGGCGTCCAGCTCCATGCCCGACAATGCGTCCAATGCACTTGTGAGAGCGAGTTCCGTAAGCCGTGGGTCGTCCAGCACCATTCCGTCGCCCGAAGGCGGTGCCGAGGGTGGCGCATGTAGTTGAACAGCGACACTTCCGGCGTAGATCCCGTCGAGTACGAAGCGCGTTGCGTTCTCGGTGGCACTGCCTCGGCGTCCAACCTGCCCTGGTTCGCGTCCAGCGATCATCTCAGCCGCACGGGCAATAGCTCTGATGGAGCCTTCAATGAGGCGAGCGACGTCAAGTGCCGGGACCTCGCCAAGGCGCGCTAACCCGCCTTCGAGCACCAGTTGCAAGGACGGAGCGTTGTCTGGGCGGTCCTCGATCGTCATGATCACTCCATTCTTGCTGCATCTTCGCAGGCCAACGAGGCATCAGTGTCCCTCACCCTCGTAACTGTGTTCGGTGGGTGTCACAGAGAGGGGCGTTGACCCCCGAGGCGCGCTTCCGCCACCGGGTCCAACATCGACGCAGCCATCGCGGCCGTCGCCTTCGGACGCTCACCCAACGATCGCACGTAGCCGGCTGTTGTCGCCTCGCCCTTGTGGCCGACGTATCTGGCGATGTCGCTGAGGTCGAGGCCGGCTTCGGCGTACAGCACGGTCACGGCTGTCCGTCTGCCGGTGTGCGTCGCGATGCCCTGCGGGTCGAGGCCCGCTTGCGTTGCCGCACGAGTCACCGCCTTCGCCGCCGCCTGCCGGTTCACCAAGCCACCGCGCGTTGGTGAACACCAGCGACACGGTCTGTCCCTCGTAGGTGTGCGTTGGCCACGCCTCGCGACACGCGAGTCGCTCTGCTGCCTGTGCCTCGCGGCGAGCACGCAACAACTCGACCACTCCGGCCGACAGGTGGTGGGTGCCGGACGCACCGGCGTTCTTGGTCGGGCCGAGCACCATGCCGACCTTGTGGACGTAGATCGCGGCCCGCCGCACCACAGCAACCCCGGCGTCGAGATCGAGATCCTCCCAACCGAGCCCGAGTGCCTCGGAGACACGCCACCCCTGCACGAACAGCAACGCGACGACTGCGCCGAGTCGATCGTCTGCCGCCGCACCGACCAGGTGGCGCGCGTCGTCTGACACGAGCGCGCGTCGAGCACCACGGACCACCTTCGGCGCGGCCACGCGATCGACCGGGTTGGAGGCGATCAGTTCGTGGATCACGGCCTGCTCGAGCACTTGGTGCAGCGTCACTCGCACGTCGGCGACCGTCCCTGACGCGAGCCCGGACTTCAACAGGTCGGACTGCCAGCGGGCGATTCGCTCCGGCTTCAGTGATCGCGCCGGCAGCTGGCCGATCGTGTTCGTGATCCGCTCGACGCGTTGGCTGTAGGTGCCCAACGTCGAGGCTCGCACGCGATGCCGCGCGACCACGTCGAGCCACCAGGCCGCCAGCTCGGCCACGGTCGCTTCGCGATGGAATGTCGACGACTGGATCTGCGACAGCTCCTCCAGCTTCACGGCCCTGCGAGCGATCGCTTCCTCACGGGTTTTGCCGCGAACTCGCTTGGGGCGGGCGCTGCCGGGAGCAACGAACGTCGCCCGCCACGAACCGTCGGCGTCGAGGTACACCGATCCCTCGCCGTTCGATGCCTTGCCGTGCACCCGCACGCTGCCGTTTCGGCCCACACTTCGCTTGCCGGTCACCTTCCGAGCCATGGTTCGAATGCCTCCAAAACCGGGAGCAACGCCGGGAGCAACGCACCCCAAATCGGGAGCAACCGGGAGCAACCCTGGGAGTGACACGCTACAACGCCAGTGGACGTCTACGCAACGAAAGACCTGCTCAGAGCACCTAAGATTGTACGTCGGTGGACTTCGGTGAACATCCACGAACACCCTTGGCGGAACGGGAGGGATTCGAACCCCCGGGGCTTGCACCCTCACGCTTTCAAGGCGCGCGCATTTGTCCACTCTGCCACCGTTCCGGGCTCGAATCTATCGGCGGCGAGCGGCTGCAACGGGCCTATTCGGCCGACAGCAGCTCGGTGAACCAGCGGCGCATCTGCTGCGCGTGATGGCCGGGCAGCAGCACCAAGTGGTTGCCCAGCGGGTGGTCGAGCAGCTCGCCCACGGCGGCCGGGTCGACCTTCACGTCGACCTGCGTGCGGCAGCGACCATCGCGTGGCGTGGTCGGCAATGCTTCACCGTCGAAGCACCACAGCTGCTCGAGCGCCATGCCGCCCAAGCGCAGCACCGTCACAGGGCCGGGCGGCAACTGGCCGGAGATGCCCACGCCCAAGCCGCTCTCGAAGTGCGTGTGCAACTCGTAGTCGTGCACCATCGACAGTGGCACCGTGCAATGAGCCAGCTCGATGTGCCCGGTGGTGCGGTCGGCCATCGCCGGGTTCGCCATCCACCCCAGCTGCCCGGTGAACAGCTTGCCCCACAACAACCCGACCGTGCTGGCGACGTCGCCCTCGCAACCGGCGATCACACCCGAGTCGTTCAACGATGACAGCGCCACACAGCCAGAGGTGTGCCCGGCGGAGAGCAGATCGAAGCAGCGCACCGAGATCGCATCCAACTGCAGATCAACCGCTACCTCGCGCAGCACCGGCTCGAAGCGGGCAGCGGTCTCCACCTCGGCAGCATCCGGTTCGCCGTCGTGATGTCGCGCTCGCAACCGCACCGGCTCGGCCACCGGTGCATCGATGTTCTCCGCGAACCGATCCAGCGCCTGCGGCAGGTCGGCATCCACGATCGTGACGCCCCAACGCCGCTGCACTGCCTCGCGATCGGGCACCGACGCGACCAGCCAGTCGCTGGGCGCACCCAGCAGCCCCAGCCGCGCGCGATGCAACTGGTGCCAGACCTTCATGTCGTGCAGCGCCTCGATCAGATCGGGGTTGGGTAGCTCGCCGTCGACCATCACGATGCGGCCGTTGGCACCGTCGCGCTGCAAACGCGCCAATGCCTCCAGCGCTGCCGGCAACGAGTTGTGGCCGGCGTGGGTGAGCAACAGCAGCGGCTCGCCCGGCAGGAACTGCTGGCGAGCCGACCATGCCGCCAGCACCGCCCGCTCGGTACCACCGGTGAGCACCAGCACGGCCATCGGCAACGACGTGTTGGCCGCCTCCACCGAGGCAACCAGCCGAGCGCCCACACGATCGAACGCCGGTTGCAGTGAGGCGGTGAGCGCTGAAACGGCATCGGCACCGTGAAGCTCCGATGCCACAGGGACGACGTTGCATGTGACCATGCCTCCATTCAGCCCAACGAGCCGGCTGCTCGTCAGAGGCATGGGTCACGAGTGAGCAGGGCACCACGGCGCCACGGGCCCCGGTGCTACGGACTCGGCGCTACGGCACCCACACCTGCTCGAACTTCACGATCATGCCGCCCTGCACCGTCATCTTCCACGGGAAGGAGGCGAAGCCGTAGCCATCGGGCGCCGGATCGCTGGGGCTGGAGGCTCGCACCGAGCGCAGCTCGTCGGGCGTGATCCAGTAGCTCTTCTGCGTGTTGGCATCCGCGACCGTGAGGAAGACATCGTCGGCGAACGGCAGATCGTCGATCTCGCGCGACGGATCACCGAGCACGAAGATGTCGTTCAGGCACTCGTCGCCGGCCGCCGCGGCCTGGGTCTCGCACTCGGCGCCGAAGAACGCCTGCGTCACCTCGATGTCGGGGGTGAACGTCTCGCCGCCGTTGTACTGCACCCAGTACACACCGTTGCCCAGCACGCCGCTGGAGGCGAACGGGTCGGTGTGCCCACTGGGCACCCCTGGCGGGCTGACCTCGTCGTAGAGGCCGAAGCCCGGCGCGTCGGTGGCCGGAGGATCGGTCGGCTGCGGAGCGGGGATGGTGGTGGGCGCGTCGGTGACCACGGGAATCGTGGTCGCCTCTACGGGCACGGTGGTCGTGGCTGCGAGGGTGGTGGTGACGTCGGCGAGCACCGTCGTGGAGGGGCCGGCGACCGTGGTGCTGGCATCGTCGATGGAGCGCTTGGTCTCGCTGCTGCAAGCGCCGAGAGCGGCGACTGCGATGACGAGCAGGCCCACGCCGGTACGGCGAGTGCGACTGCGGCGGATGTTCATGAGGGAGTCTCCTTGAGGGTGCTCGGGTGAGCCGTGTGCTCCATAGAGTCACGAGTTGCCCCGGTACAACACTTTCCCGTCAACTTCGCGATGTGGTGTCGGCCACAGTGTGTCACTGCCGGCCGCGACTGCTCAGCCGACGGTGCCGCGGAGCCGCTGCACCCAGTCGTCGGCGTCGCGCCACCGGGCATCGGCGTGTTGGCGGGCCGACGTGGCGTGCTCGCCCGTCGCCGGATAGCTGCCCAAGAACTTCACCTTGCCCTGCTTGGCATGCAGGGCACGCATGGCGTCGGCCATCAGCTCGTCGGCCACATGGCCGTGGGCGTAGACCACGAAGCAGTAGTCGCCCAGGCCACCATCCTTCGTGGGCCGCGACAGCAGGTTGCTGAGGTTGATGCGCCGAGCCGCGAACTCTTGCAGGATGGAGATGAGGCTGCCCGGCTCGTCGGCCCGCTGATAGATGACCAGCGCAGTGCAGTCGTGTCCGGTGGGGGCGGGAATGCCCTCCTTCGCCACGACCACGAAGCGGGTCTGGTTGCCGGGGTGGTCGGCGATGTCGGCGGCCAGGATCTCGAGGCCGTAGAGCTCGGCGCTGGTACGCGGAGCAACAGCGGCAGTGCCCGGCCCCAGGTCGTCGGCCACGATGCGTGCGGCCTCGGCGGTGGAGTTGGCGGCCCGCAGCTCGGCCTGGCCCACATGCGTGCGCAAGTAGGTGTGGCACTGCGCGCTGGCCACGGGAATCGACAGCACCGCCTTCACATCGGCCAACGTGGTGCCCGGCTTGGCCATCAGGCAGTGCTCGATGTCGAGCACCACCTCCCGCTGGATGAGCAGATCGTGCGCGAACGCCAGCTCGTCCTGGGTGAGGTTGACCATGCCCTCGATGGAGTTCTCGATGGCCACGAAGCCGAGATCGACCTCGCCGCTCTCCACCGCATCGAGCACGTCGGGCATCGTGCGGTACAGCACGTGCTCGGCCGCGGCGAGGTCGGGCTGGGTCTTCAGCGCCTGCTCGGTGAACGTGCCCAGCGGCCCCAGGAAGCCGACACGAATGCGAGCGGAAGTCATGCGTGCAGGCTATTCCCGCGTGGCCGTGCGACGCTCCGTTATCCCGGCCGGCCCCTCCTCGGCGATTCGGGCGGGATTCGTCCCACAACGGCTTCTGGGCGGGATTCGTTCCACAACGGCTTCTGGGCGGGATTCATCTCGGTGTCCGACACGGGTCCCCGCCCGCGCCCGGGGCGCCCGGGGGGGGCCGGGGGGCCCCGGCGCGCCCCGGCCCCCCGGCTCGTTGCCCGGCACAATGGTCGGAATGGACGAGGGGGAGCTGCAGCAGCTCATCGATGGCGTGCGCACGGGCAACGTCGCGCCCGACGATGCGGTGGCGCGCCTGCGCCGGCTGCCCTTCGTCGAAGTGGGCGACACCCTGGTCGACCACCATCGGGCGTTGCGCCAGGGCATGCCGGAAGCCGTGTACGGGCACGGCAAGACCGCCGCCCAGTGCATCGAGATCGTCGGCGAGCTGCTGTCGGGCGAAACGGGCCCGGTGCTGCTCACGCGCGTGTCGGCGGCCACCGCCTCGGCTGTTCTGGAAGTGCACCCCGGCGGCATCGCACGCGCCGGGTGCGTGCTGTGGCGCTGCCCGCCACCGTCGCGAACGGCGCGTGTGCTGGTGGTGAGCGCCGGCACCAGCGACGTGCCGGTGGTCGACGAGTGCGTGCTCACCCTGCAGGCACACGGGTTCGCGCCCGACCGGCTCACCGACGTTGGTGTCGCCGGGCTGCACCGTCTGCTCGCCCGCATCGACCACGTCACCGCCGCCGATGCCGTGGTGGTGGTCGCCGGCATGGAAGGCGCGCTGGCCAGCGTGATCGGTGGGCTCACCGCCGGGCCGGTGGTGGCCGTGCCCACCAGCGTGGGCTACGGCGCCGGCCTGGAAGGCGTCACCGCGCTGCTGGCGATGCACGCCTCGTGCGCCAGCGGCGTGACCGTGGTGGGCATCGACAACGGGTTCGGTGCTGCCTGCGCCGTGGCAAGGATGTTCCGATGAGCACCGAACGTGGCAGCACCGCCTGGTTCCACTGCTTCGCAGGCACCGCCGGCGACATGACGATGGCGTCGCTGGTGCACGCCGGCGCCGACCCCGTGGCCGTCGCGGCCATTCTCGCCGGCCTGCCGGTGCACGACTACGCCCTCAGCTTCGAGCCCGCGATGCGCTGCGGGCTGTCGGCCACGAAGGCCGTCGTGGCCGTGTTCGACGAGCACGGCCACCCTCACCACGAAGCCCCGGCCACCGATGCCGGCCACGACGGCCACGACCACCCGCACAACGGCGACCACGACGGCGACCACGACGGCGACCACGACCACGGCCACGACGGCGAGCACGACCACCATCACGCGGGCCACGACCACGGCCACGACCACGACGGCGACCACGACGGCGGCCACGGGCATGGCGCGCACCGGCCCTACCGGGTGGTGCGCGACATCATCGAGCAGGCCGACCTGCCGGCGCGCGTGGCCGCTCGTGCTCAGCGCACGTTCCGAATGCTGGCCGAAGTGGAAGGCGCGATGCACGGCGTGCCGGCCGATGAGGTGGAGCTGCACGAAGTCGGGTCGCTCGACGCGATCATCGACGTGGTGGGCACCTGTGCCGCGCTGGAGGTGTTGGGCGTCGACCGCATCGTGTGCAGCCCGATCACCGTCGGCCAGGGCACGGTGCGCGCTGCTCATGGCGACATCCCCAACCCTTCGCCGGCCGTGGTGGAACTGCTGGCCAGAGCCGGGGCACCCAGCCGCGGCATCGCCGATCGCAAGGAACTGGCTACCCCCACCGGCGTGGCGCTGATGGTGGCGTTGGCCGACGAGTTCGGCCCGATGCCGGCGATGCACGTGCACCGAGTGGGCTACGGCGCCGGCACCGCCGACATCGCCGGCCGGCCCAACGTGGTGCAGGTGGTCATCGGCGTGGAGACCCCACCCAGCCTCACCCCGCAGCCCGGCCAACCCGCGCAGCTGCTGGAGGTGAACGTCGACGATGCCACCGGCGAAGTGATCGCGCACACCATCACCGCGCTGCTCGCTGCCGGTGCCCACGACGCGTGGGCCAGCCCGATCGTGATGAAGAAGGGTCGCCCCGCTCACACCGTGCACGCGCTGTGCGACCCGGCCAGGGCCAACGAGATCGGTGCCGTGCTGCTGCGCGAAACCGGTTCGCTGGGCATGCGCGGCAGCACCGTGCAACGTTGGCCGCAACGCCGCGAGGAAGCGGTGGTGCATGTGCACGGCCATCCGATCAGGGTGAAGCTGGCGCCAGGTCGGGCCAAGCCCGAGCACGACGATGCTGTTGCCGCCGCGGCGGCGCTGGGCCTACCGCTGCGGGAAGTGCTGGCCCACGCTGCACAACTGGCAGGCGGGCTGGAACCGGACTGAACGACTCAGGACGCGAGCGCGTCGTCGACGATGGCCTGCAGGTCGGCGGGTTCGATCTCGCCCGAGAAGCGGGCCTTCACCTTGCCGTCGGCACCCACGATCACGCCATAGGGCCAGCCGGTGGCACCAAAGGCCTGCGCCGCCGTGCCGGCAGTGCCATCGCCCTGCGACTCGTCGACCATGACCGGCCACTCCCAACCCATGTTGGAGAACCACGACGCCGGCGGGTAGTTGGCGCTGGAGGGCGAGGCGGCAGTGGCGACACCGATGACATCGAGCTCGGGCGGCACCGCGCCGCTGTGCTTCCAGTCGTTGAGCCGAGGCACTTCGGCGTTGCAGTGCGGGCACCAGTGCGCCAGGAACACGAGCATGTAGGCGCCATTGGTGGTGGCGTCGGCGGTGATGGTCTCGCCGACGAAGTTGAGGCCCTCGATCATCGGCGCGGCGAGACCGATGGCGGGGTCGGCCTGGCCATCGTTGGCGAACGCCGGCAACGCCTCGCCGATGACCGTGACCGGCTGGCTGTCGGGCAGGCCCGACACCACGGTGGTCTGGCTGTCGGCGGTGACCGACTTGGAGTCGTCGCCGCCCACGAACAGGGCAATGCCCACGCCGAGCACCAGCACTAGACCCAAGGCGGCCCAGATGTAGAGCTTGTTCATGCCGCCGCCCTCGCCGTCGCCGGGGCGGGCGGCCTTGGCCTGTGCTTTGCGTCGGGCTTCAGCTCGCTGACGATTGGCCATCTTGGTCTGCCTCCGGTTGGTGGGGGTCGAGGGGTTCGGGGTTGAGGGGCTCGGGGGTGAGGAGCAACGCCAGGATGGCAGCAAAACCGCAGAATGCCATCACAGCAAGGGTGATCGGCATGCCGGAGGTGACCAGCGTGCCGGTGGAGAAGTCGAGCGTGCCGAACGACACGCGCCACGGATTGGCGCAGCTCTGCACCGTGAAGCAGGCAGATGACTCCTCGACCACTCGGTGCTCGATGAGGATGTGCCACAGGCTGGTGCAGATGCCGATGACCGCCAGCGGCACCGCGAACCACTTCACGCCGCGATCGCGACGGATGGCTGCCACCAGCAAGACGACGGCCAGCGAGTACATGAAGATGCGCTGGAACCAGCACCACCGGCAGGGGATCCAGTGCTCGCCGAACTCGCTCATGAACAGGCTGCCGGAGGTGGCGGTGATGGCCACCAGCGCGGCCAACGGCAACTGGACTCGATACAACGCGTCGAGGAAGCGCACGCTGGCGACCGAGGGGATCAATCGCGCCGCCACCATCAGCACCGCGCCGGCCATCGCGATGATCGCAAGGACCGCGAAGACGTCGTGCAGGGTGCTGATCGAGTCGTACGACATTCCCCCATTGTGGCGCACGATCACGAAAATGTGCTGGCAGGATGCTGCCCGTGATCGCCCCGGTCGTCTCCCCCGAGATCGTTGCTGCGCTGCCTCACGCGGTGCTCGCCGACGTGCGCTGGTACCTCGACGGCCGAGATGGTCGCGATGCCTTCGAGCGCGCGCACGTGCCGGGCGCGGTGTGGGTCGATCTCGATCGCCAACTTGCCGCGCACGACCAACCGGCCACGGAAGGTCGCCACCCGCTGCCCTCGCCGGTCGAGTTCGCTGCGTCGATGGCCGAGCTGGGCATCGGCGACGACACGGTGGTGGTTGCCTACGACGACACCGGCGGCCTCACCGCCGGGCGGCTGGTGGTGATGTTGCGCATGCTCGGGCGTGAGGCGGCGTTGCTCGATGGCGGGTTGAAGGCATGGGCACTTGCCGGGTTCGACATCGAGACCGGCCCGTGCGACCCACCGTTGCCCGCCGTGTTCACGCCCCAACCGTGGCCCGCCCACCGGCTGGTCACCGCCGCCGAGATGGCCGCCTTCGCCGCCGCCGGCGGGCCGGTGCTGGATGCGCGCACGCACGAGCGGTTCACCGGCGAGCAGGCGCTCATCGACCCTCGGCCCGGGCACGTGCCCGGTGCCCGCAGCGCACCGTGGACCGCCGTACTGGGCGAGGACAGCAGGCTGCTGCCACCACACCAGCTGCGCGCACACTACGCACAGCTCGGTGCAACCGAACCCGCCGACACCGGCGACACCGCTGAACTCTCCGACGCGCCCATTGCGTACTGCGGTTCCGGCGTCAGCGCCTGCATGAACATCGTGGCCATGGAGCACGCCGGCCTCACCCCGCCGCGCCTCTACGTGGCCAGCTGGTCGGGCTGGTCGGCCGACCCGGCCAACGCTGTCGAGCTCGGCGACCCGGCGGCGGCGAGCAACCCGCATGACTGAGGTCGCCCCGGCGGCCGCTCCCGAATCGGCGTACTCGGCGCTGCGCCACCTGCGCCGCACGCGCCAATTGCACCGGCTCGGCAACATCGAGTGGTTCGAAGCCGCCTATCGGGTGTACCTGCTGGCCATCTTCGGCGGCGGCAGCGTGCTGTGGATCAGCACATCCGTGAAGGACGGCATTGCGGCACCCGACACCATTGCCGATGTCGCTGCTCACGCCCCCACGGTGCTGGGCCTGGTCGTGTGCTTCGCGCTGCTCTCCGGCCTGCGCGGCGGCGCCCAGGGTGGGCCCATCGCTCTCGAGGCCGCCGACGTGGTGCACGTGATGTTGTCGCCGGTCGATCGCCGGCGCGCGCTGCTGCGCCCGGCCAGCCAGCGCGTTCGCGGCGCGATGTTCTCCTCCGCCACGGCGGGGGCCATCGCCGGCCAGCTCGCCGGGCGCCGCCTGCCCGGCTCGCTGCTGGCGTGGGCCGCGGGTGGGGCGCTCTTCGGTGCCACGGCGGCACTGGTGTGGGCCGGTTCGGCACTGCTGGCACACACGCTGCGGTTGCCGCGCTGGGTCGCCACCACTGCCGGCATCACCGCCCTCGCCTGGCAGGGGGTTGCAGTGGCCACCGACATCCCCGGCCCGGCCGATCGCTTCGGCAGCCTCGGCCTGTGGGGTTGGCGGCAGCACCCGGCGGATCTCGTCGGGGTGGGCCTCTCACTCGCCGCCGTGGTTGCCGGCTTCCTGCTGCTGCGCCGCATCTCGCTGGAAGCCCTGGCGCGGCGCAGTGCGCTCGTCGCGCAACTGCGGTTCGCGGTCACCATGCAAGACCTGCGCACCGTGGTGCTGCTGCGCCGCCAGCTCAACCAGGAGCAAGCTCGTCGGCACCCGTGGTTGCGCCTGCGCCCCGCACGCAGCCACGGCTTCAACTCCACCGTGTGGCGGCGCGGCTGGCACGGCCTGCTGCGCTTCCCCGGTACTCGCGTGGTGCGCCTGGCCGCGCTCGCAGCCACCATCGGCGTGCTGCACGGCGCCACCGTGCGCGGCACCACCCCGGCCATGCTCGGTTCCGCGCTGCTGTGCTTCGTGCTCGGCCTGGAGGTGATGGAGCCGCTCTCGCAAGAGGTCGACCAGCCCGACTACAACGACAGCTACCCGGTCGAGCGAGGCGAGCTGATGGTGCGCCACCTCGTCGCCCCGCTGGTGGCACTGGTGCCGTTGTCGCTGGTGGCCGCGGTCGCCGCCGTGCTCACCCTCGGCGGCAGCACGCGAGCGATCGCGCCCGCCGCGATCATGGCGTTGCCCACGCTCTGGGGCGGCGTGTCGGGCAGCATCGTCAGCATCGTGCGCGACGCGCCCGACCCGTTCAGCTCCACCAAGCAGCAGGCGTTCATCCCACCCGAGATGGCCGGCTTCTCCACGGCTCTGCGCCTGTTGCTGCCGTTGGTCATCAGCACGCTCGCGACCTGCACGGTGCTGCTGCCCCGCGCCGCGTTGCGCAACGGCGACTCGCTGGTCGGTGCCGCGTTGCGCGGCGCGGTCGGCTCGCTGCTCGTCATCGGCGCCGTCTGCTACTGGGTGAAGGTGCGCGACCGAGTACGCGTCAAGATCCGCCAGTTCATGGACGAAGGCCGCAGCCAGACCAGCGCCCAACGGCAACAAAGGAGCCAGGCATGAGCGCCGCCCTCAGCACGCATCAACTGAGCAAGGACTACGGCGACCGGCCGGCGTTGTTCCCGCTCGACCTGGAAGTGCCCAAGGGGCAGCACGTGGCATTGGTCGGCCACAACGGCAGTGGCAAGACCACCCTGCTGCGGATGGCGGCCGGCCTGCTCGACAACAGCGGTGGCGAGGCACGCATCGCCGGCCACCTCGCCGGTACGCAACCGGCCCGCACTGCGCTGAGCTGGCTCAGCGATACGCCCACCTTCTACGACGACCTGTCGCTGTGGGAGCACCTCGAGTACATCGCCCGGCTGCACGGCGTGGCCGACTGGGCCGACACGGCCGAGTCGTTGCTCTCCCGTCTGCACCTCGGCGACCGCCGCGACGACATTCCCACCACGTTCAGCCGTGGCCTGCGGCAGAAGGCGGCCATCGCCATCGCGATGGTGCGCCCCTTCGAGGTGATGCTGGTCGACGAGCCCTTCGTCGGGCTCGATCAGGCCGGCAAGGACACCCTGCTCGAGCTGCTCGACGAAGTCGCGGCCGGCGGCGCGACGCTGCTGGTGGCCACGCACGAGTTGGCCTTCGTGCATCGTGTGCAGCGCCTGCTGGCACTTCGCGACGGGGCGTTGGTGTTCGACGGAGCACCTGCCACCGCCGACGTGCACTCACTCGTGCTGCCTGCCTGACTGCCTCTCGTTGCTCGATCGGTGGCTGCCCATGGCCATCGCTCGGCGAGCGCGCTACTGTTCGTCACCATGTCTGCCGAATTCGTCACCATCAGCGCCTCCTCGTACGACCCCGCGGCGCTCGCCGCCAAGCTCTCCGAGAAATCGGCAGAGGGTTGGTCGGTCGTCGGCATCGTCCCCACGGGCGGCGACATCACCGCCTTCCTGAGCCGTGAGGCTGTCGCCGGCAGCGCGGCAGAAGAGGCACCTGCTGCGGCAGCAGTGGTCGAAGCCGCCCCCGAGCCGGCCGCCCCCGCCCCCGCCGCCGAGCCCGCCGGCTGGGCCGTTGCGCCCGAGCCCGCCGCGCCGCTGGCCCCCATCGCCGAAGCGGCGCCTGCCTACAACCCGGCCCCGGCCTACACGCCGGCACCTGCGTACACGCCCGCCCCGGCCGCGGCCGCGCCGGCAGTGCCCGCCGGCTGGTACGCCGACCCGGCAGGTCGTTTCGAGCTGCGCTACTGGGATGGCGGCGCCTGGTCCGAGCACGTGTCGCGTGCCGGGCAGCAGTTCACCGACGCCCCCGTCGCCTGATCCCGCCGGCAGGCGTGCCCGCGTAGGGACCTTTGTCACCACTCCGGCCGCGCATGTCGGCGCCTCGCTAACCTCCACCACATGCGTGCCACCTCGATCGGCCACGCGGGGATCCTCGTCGACACCGTCGACGGGTCGATCTGCTGCGACCCTTGGTTCCTCCCGCAGTTCTTCGGCTCCTGGTTCGTGTTCCCCCGCAACGACCATCTGCCGGCGGAGCTGATGCACCGCATCTGCAACCCCGACTACCTGTACATCTCGCACATCCACGCCGATCACCTCGACGAGGAGTGGTTGGTGGCCAACATGAACAAGGACACCAAGGTCCTCATCCCCGGCTACCCCACTCGCGAGCTCGAGCGCATCATGCGCCGGCTGGGTTTCAACAACATCATCCGCACGGTCGACCGCGAGGAGATGGCGCTGGGCCCCAACCTGCGCATCACCATCCATTGCGAGATCAGCATCACCGACGGTCCCGGCGGCGACTCGGCGCTGGTCATCAGCGATGGCACGGCCCGGCTGGTCAACCAGAACGACTGTCGCACCAGCCACCTCGAAACCCTCAGCGCGCACGGCCCGGCCGACCTGCACTGGATCCAGTACAGCGGCGCCATTTGGTACCCGATGGTCTACGAGGAGACCCCGGAGCGGATGCGCGAGCTGGTCGACGCCAAGGTCGAGAGCCAGTTCGCCCGTGCCATGCGCTACGTGGAGGCCATCGATGCCCGAGCAGTGGTGCCCAGCGCCGGTCCGCCGGCGTTCCTCGACCCCGACCTGTGGTTCGCCAACGTCATCACCGGCGACGAGCTGAGCATCTTCCCCGACCAGCGCAGCTTCATGGCCCGTCTGGCCGCGGCCAATCGGCAGGGCATCCTGGCCATCCCCGGCACTGCGATCGAGTTCGGCAGCACCGGCCCGATCGCCGTCGTCCACCCGGTGCCGCAGGCCGAGGTCGACGCGATCTTCGCCGACAAGGAGGCCTACCTGCGCCAGTACCAGGCCGACTGGATGCCGTGGCTGCAGCAGATGCGCGCAGGTTGGCACGCGGCCACCCCCGACCTGTTGCCCACGCTGCAGGCGTGGTGGGAGCCGCTGATGCTGATGGCCCCCACGCTGTGCGACGCGATCGGCGACGTGTGCGTGCTGCACGCCGGCGACCTGGCGATTGCGCTCGACTTCCCCAACCGGAAGGTGCGCGAGTGGCACGGCGAGGCCCACTCGTTCCGCTTCAACATCCAGCGCGAGCTGGTGGAAACGGTGGTCGCGCAACGGGCCAACGACTGGAGCAACGCGCTGTTCCTCTCCTGCCGGTTCACCGCCTGGCGAGCCGGCCCGTTCAACGAGTACCTGTACAACTTCTTCAAGTCGCTGTCGGTCGAACGCATGCGCCGCGCCGAGGCCGAAGCCGTGCGCAAGCACGACCCCGACCGTGAGGCGTTGGCCGCTGAGGAGTTCGAGCTCGACGGCTGGGTCATCGAGCGCACGTGCCCGCATCGCCAAGCCGACCTGAAGGTGTTCGGAGAGATCGACGGCGACGAGTTCGTGTGCACTTTGCACGGATGGCGCTTCGACCTGGCCACCGGCACCTGTCGCAACGCGGCCGACCACCACTTGCGGGTACGCCGCGCACAGTGAGCCGCCCGCTCGCGGGTGATCGTGTCGTTCTCCCGGCTTTCACGTCATCGAAGCGAGTGTCGTGACGTCGTGTAGCTGTGAAGCGCACTCGCCGCACGCCCGGTGGCACCCTGTCCTCGTGGTTGACGCGCATCGCTGCCGATGGGCACGGCGAGCAGCTGGATCCCCGACTGATCGCGGTGGCGACCGACGTGGTCGACACGCTGCACGAGCGGCCGGCGGGCGTGCACGGTGCCGTGTACCGCTTCGGCAACACGTTGGGGGCGGATGGCTGGCCGGGTACCCAGGTGTTCCGCTGGTTGTTCTTGCTGGGCGACCTGCTGGGTCGCCCGCAGCGCGTGCGGTTGGGCCAGTACCCGGCGCAGGCCGCGCTGGCCCAGGGTTGGGCAGATGGCTACGTGCGCGGAGCCCATGCCGGGCTGTGCTTCGACCCCACCACCGGGCTGGTCACCGCGCTGGTGCTGCGCCTGCGCCTGCGTGAGGCGTACGGCGTCGATGGCGCTGCGAGCATCCGACCGGCGGATGCATACACCGTCGTGCTCGTCGATGTCGAGCTTCGTCGACTCCCGCCGCTGGAGGCCGGCCTCTTGATGCTCTGCGTCGCCGATGCCGTGAAAGCCGTGTTCCATCGCGGTGAGACCATTGCACGTGTCGGCGACCGCATCGTGGTGCTGGCCGCCAACGACCAGCACACCCGGCGCCGTACCGAGGACCTTGCCGATCGGCTGTGGCTCGATGCGAACACCCGCGGCGCCAACGCAACGGTGCTCCTCGACACCTTGCCGGCAGCGGGTGAGGTGCTGGATCGCTACTTGCGCGACTTGGTGGCCTGAGCCGGCACCAGGCTGAGCCGGTACGCGAACTGGTACCGCCCGGCGGCCAGCCGGTACTGCGGCAACACGTCGGGCCCGCAGCTGGCGGTGCCCAGGCCGCGGTGAGCCACGTCGACGTGCACGATCAGCTCCGGCCGTGGCTGCAGCTCGGTGGCAGTGGCTGCGGCGAACAGGTCGGCGGCGGTGTGGTGCGTGGCCGAGCAGTGCAGCGCGGGCGGGTGCGCCGCGGAGCGACCAGGCACGGCGACGCGCAGGGCCTGGATGCGCAGGGCCTGGCCCTTCACCGGGTCGATGCACTCGAACCAGCGGCACTCGGTGCGCAGCCCGAACTCTTGCGGCACGAGGTACGGCGACTCGTCGGGAGTGCCCTCCCAGATGCCCAGCGGGGCGCTGGCGTTGCGGTCGGGGTAGTTCTCGTGCGGCCCGCGGCCGAACCAGCGCACGTGGCGGAACCGCCGGGGCAGTGCGAACTGCACACCCACTCGTGGCAGGTCGGCCAATGACGCCGGTACCACCACGGTGTGGTGGTACTCGACACCGCCCGCCACCTCGATGCGCTCGTACTGGTGCTGCACCAGCTGCTCGGCCGGCAGGTGGTCGACATTGGCTTCCTGCCACAGGCGCAGGCCTTGCCCGCCAACCCGCAGTCGCTGGGCCAGGTCGGGCATCAGCTTGAAGCCGTCGTTGTCGGTGGAGGCTCGCCACAACGTGAGGCTCACCGGCGCAGCCAGCGTTCGGTCGATGTCGCGGGCGGTGCCGGTGCCGGCCGGAGACGGGGCCTGATGCCCCTTGGCCGCGGCTCGCAGCTGCACTTGGTCGCACGCGACGAGGTGGCCCTGCGCCGCCCATGGCTGCGCGGCGAGGGTGCTCCAGCGCACGGTGAGGTGCACCTCGCCGGTGCCGGCAGGCACCGCGCAGGGCAGTGGCAGCGTGGCCGAGGTGTGCGGCGCCACGGCAGGCACGTGCAGCCGGCCTCGCCGCTGCACGGCGCCATCGACCAACAGCTCCCAGTCGGCGCGCAGCCAGCCGAGCGTGGTGAACGACTGGCGGTTGGCCACGCGCAGCGTGCCGCGTGGGCCGGCCGCAACCGTGACCGGCCGGTACACCCAGGCCACCTCGCGCATCGCGGGGTGCGGCTCGCCGTAGCTGCCCACCAGGCCATCGGCGACGAAGTTGCAGTCGTGCGGTGTGTCGCCGAACTGGCCGCCGTAGGCCAGGCGTGTGGTGCCGTCGGGCAGCACCTGGCGGATGCCGTGATCCTTCCACTCCCACAGGAAGCCGCCCTGCAGGCCGGGCGTGGTGGTGATGGTGGCCCAGTAGTCGGCCAGCGAACCGTTGCTGTTGCCCATCGCGTGGCTGTACTCGCACAGGATCAGCGGGCGGGTGCCGGCAGGGTCGAGGCCGTAGTCGCGGATGCGCTCGATGGTGGAGTACATCGGGCAGACGATGTCGGTGCTGGCCTGGCCGCCGTGCCAGCCGGCGTGCAGCACTGCGCCTTCGTAGTGCAGCGGGCGGCTGGGGTCGGTGCTGCGGATCCAGCCGGCGAGCGCATCGTGGTTCTCGCCGTACCCGCTCTCGTTGCCCAGGCTCCACAGGATGATGGACGGGTGGTTGCGGTCGCGCTGCACCATCCGGCTGCCACGGGCCACCCACGCGCCCAGCCAGCGCGGGTCGTGGCACAGGCTGGTGTTGTAGCCGTGGCTCTCGATGTTGGCTTCGTCGACCACGTACATGCCCAGTTCGTCGCACAGGTCGTAGAACGCCGAGTCGTTGGGGTAGTGCGACGTGCGCACGGCGGTGATGTTGTGCTGCCGCATCGTGAGCAGGTCGGCGCGCATGTCGTCGACGGTGACGGCCTTGCCGCGCTCGGGGTGGTGGTCGTGACGGTTGACACCGAAGATCCACACCGGCTGCCCGTTGACCAGCAGTTGCCGCTGGCGGATCTCGACGTGACGGAAGCCGATGTGCTGACTGGTGTGCTGCAGCACCGTGCCCGCTGCATTGAGCAGTTGCACCTCGGCGGTGTATCGAACCGGCGACTCGGCCGACCACGGTTGCACGCCGGGCACGGTGAACCGGTGGCGGGTGAGGAAGCCCTCGAACACGTATGGCGCCGCGAACGCGTGCGGCACCGGCAGCACCGACGGCTTGCCCACCTGCTTGCCGGTTGGGCCGCGCAGCGTGACGCGCACGGAGTGGCCCGCCGTGGGTTCGACGGCGAAGCCCACTTCGGTGACCACCTGCAACACGCCGGTGCCGGTGGCCAGCTCCAGATCTGCGTCGCACCGTACGTCGGCGATGTGCACCGGTGTGCGGGCCTCGATGTGCACGCTGCGGTGCAAGCCGGCCATCCACCACTGATCCTGGTCTTCCACGTAGCTGAGTGCGCTGTATCGCGCCACCACGATCGCCAGGTGGTTGCTGCCGGAGACCACGGCGTCGGTGATGTCGTACTCGCTGGGCAGCCGGCTGTCGGTGCCGTAGCCGATGAAGCGGTCGTTGAGGTACACCGCGTGCACGCTCTCGGCGCCACCGATGTGCAGCACGATGCGGTGCCGCTTCCAGCCGCGGCCGGTGGTGAACGAGCGCCGGTACACGCCGGTGGGGTTGTGTGCCGGCAGCCGCGGCGGCGGGCCGGGGAAGGGCATCTGGATGTTGGTGTAGTGCGGCAGATCGCCGACGTCTTGCACCGTCCAGTTGCCAGGCACCGCCAGGGTGCGTGTGCCGGTGGGCGTGGGCCCTGTCACCGCTCGGCTGGGCACCGCCTCGGGAGAATCGAACAGCTCGAAGGCCCACTGCCCGTCGAGCGACTTGCGCGCATCGTCGCCCAACGGCAACGGCACGTGCATCGGAAGTCGGTGCAGCGAGACGACCTCAGGATCGGCCCATGGTGCGACCGCACCGATGTGAGGAAGCACCTTCGCCTACTCGTGAACCCAGACGGGAGTGCCCACCGGCACCAGCCCGGTGTCCCACACGAAGTCCATGGCCTGCGTGCTGAGGCGTACGCAGCCGTGCGAGGCGGGGTAGTTGGGCACGCTGGTCATGCCGTGGATGGCGATGCCGCCGACGAAGTACTTCGGCCGGTAGATCTTGCCGAGGTCGCCTTCCCACCAGCCTTCGGGGCGCTCGCGGTTGACCTCGAACAAGCCGGACGGCGTGACCGCGTCGCCCTTCTCGATCTTGGTGGGGTCGTTCTTGTTGGTGGCTTCGTAGGGGATGCCGCTGCCCGTGGACGTGTTGAACGCCCATGCCGTCTGCCCATCGACGACGATGAACAGCAGTTGCTTGGCCTTGTCGACCTCCACCAGGGTGCCGCTGTCGGCCAGGCCGTGTGCGCGGTCGCCGTAGGCGGTGAGGTACTGCGCTGTGGTGTCGTCGACGCTGCCGGTGGCCGGCAGGCCCAGGTACTTCTGGAAGGCCATCACTGCCTGCAGCGTGGCGAAGCCGTACTGACCGTCGCTGAGACCCGCCCAGAAGCCCAGCTGGTTGAGGCGGTCTTGCAGCGCGAAGGTGTCGGCGCCGTTGTTCTTGCCCACGGCCACGATGGGGGTGGCGGCCGGCCCGACGACCACCACGTTGGAGGCGACCGTGGTGGTGGGCGCAGCCGTGGTGGTGGGCGCAGCCGTGGTGGTGGGGGCAGCCGTAGTGGTGGGCGCCACCGTGGTGGTGGGGGCCAGGGTGGTGGTGGCGAGCGTGGTGACGGGTGCTGCCACGGTGCTGGCCGGAGCATCGGCACTGGACGTTTGTGAGCACGACGACAGCGCGACGAGCGCGCTCGATGCGCACAGCCATGCGATACCGGTACGAAGCGAAGTCATTGAGTGATGAGCCCTGAGGAGGAGAGACTGGTTTGCGTCCAGACTAGCCAGTGCAGGGGTTAGAACGATGGCAGCTCGAACCAGATCGTGAGCCCATATTTCACGCCGCTGCGCAGGGGTGTTGCCTGGTGGGGATGCGTGACCAGCGAGGGCCACACCACCAGTTCGCCGACGGCTGCCGACTCGTTGGTCACCTGTTGGCGGGGGAAGTCGAGCACGGCACCTTCGTAGCCCTCGTTGAGCTTCGCGGATGCCGACACCTGCGCGATGTCGTGGTGCATGCGCAGGTGCTCCTGCTCGCCCATCGCGTAGCGGATGACGAACACGTCGCGCAGGCCGTGGTAGTCGATGTACGGCCAGACGACCTGCAGCTGCGGCCAGATGCGAACGCCGAGATCCACTTCCACCTGCTCGAACAGACGTGGGCTGATGACGGCCAGCGACACCTCGTGGCCCGGCACCGGGTCGTCGGGCTGCGGCTCGAACGCGCCGACTGCTTCGGCTGCGCGGATGAGCGTGGCGCAGAACGTGGGCGTCCAGAACGGCACGACGAGCACCTCGTTGCCGATGACCCGCACGCCCTCGGCGTCGTCGGCCGCGCCGCGGTAGCCGAAGATCTGTTGCAGGTCGTCGTACTGCTCGGTCATGCAGCCTGCTCGGTCATGCAGCGATCGTGTCAGAGTTCGTTGGCGGTGAGCGACCACGGCGTGCGCGGCACCGAGTCGAGCCGGAAGCCGTCGGCGAGCTCGATCGCCGTGACGGTGTCGTCGCGGGCGCAGAGGCCGAGGCTCCAGCCCAGCCGGGCGAGCACTTGCTGTGGGCCGATGCCGCGAGCCGCAAGATCGGCAAGCGTGACCGCGCCGTGGCGCTTCGCCAGGCGCGTGCCGTCGGGTGCCAGTACCAGCGGGACGTGTGCGTAGGCGGGCTCGGGTAGACCCAGCAGCTGTTGTAGCAGCCGTTGGCGCGGTGTGCTGCTGAGCAGATCGTCGCCGCGCACGACGTGAGTGATGCCCTGCGCGGCGTCGTCGACGACCACGGCCAGGTTGTAGGCGGGTACGCCGTCGTTGCGTTGCAGCACCACATCGTCGACCCCTCCCTCGTAGTCGCCGGCGATCAGGTCGTGTACGACGAACCGCTCGCCGTCGGCGGCCAGGCGCAGCGCGGGGGCTCGCCCGGCGGCCACGAGCGCCGAGCGTTGCCGGGCACCGATCGTGCGGCAGGTGCCGGGGTAGGCCCCATCCGGCAGGTCGCCGTGAGGAGCCTGTGCCGCTTCGCGGATCTCGCGCCGCGTGCAGAAGCACTCGTACACCCTGCCGTTGGCTTGCAGAGTGGCGATTGCCGTGCGGTAGCGATCGAAGCGCTCGGACTGGTTCACCACTGCGCCATCGGGCAACATGCCCAAGGCGGCCAGCGACCGCAGCTGGTCGGCAGCGATCGACGTCGACGACGTCACCCGGTCGAGGTCTTCCATGCGCACCAGCCACTCGCCGGCGAGGGATCTGGCGTGCAGCCACGACACGAGTGCGGTACGCAGGTTGCCCAGGTGCAGTTGGCCGGTCGGTGAAGGAGCGAAGCGACCACGCATCAGCCAAGTATCCCGCGGCCGACCGGTTCTGCGAACCACCACGTTAAGTGTCGACCCAGAACTGCCGAAGACAGTTCCGACGTGCCTGCTTCGGGCGCGCGACCGGGAGGGTGTCTGTTGTCGGAGGGTCGGGTGCAGCAGTCGGAGGAGGCCACCGGCCACTTCGTCCGCGAGCGCGCGCTGGCGATGGTGGTCACCAACCTGACGCCGACACCGTTGCTCAACCTGCCCTTCACACTGCTGGTCAGCTCGCTGTTGCGCAACGACGCGCCCGCCACGCGCTTGGGCTGGTGGGTCGTGGCCGCCGTGATCAGCACGGCCATCACCCTGCTCGCCCTCTACCGCTACTACACGCAGGACGGCGGCTCCACGCCGCGCCCCACGCTGGTGCTGATCGCGGCGTCGTTCTCGTCGATCGGCTTGGTGTACGGCATGAGCCCGTGGGTCGCCGGCCATGGCAGCGTGGCGCTCGTGCTGCTGTTCGCTCTGTTCCCCAGCACCGCGAGCGCCGTCGGATGCATCGTCACGGCAGGTCGCCGCGACCTCTACCTGTCGTTCCTGATCCCACTGATCGTGGTGTCGGCGAGCACGCTCCTGCTGGCCGATGACAGTCGGTTGCGCGGTCTCGGCGTGCTGGCCGTCTTCTTCGGGATGGCGTTGTTGGTGCTGCACCACGTGATCAGCCGCAACACGGTTGCCTCCATCCGCCTGCAATGGCGCAGCGAACGGCTGTTGCGCGACCTGGCGCACGAACGCAGCGAGCTGACGGGGGTGAACGATCAGTTGGGTTCCACCAACATGCGCCTGGCGCACCAGGCGACGCACGATCCGCTCACCGGGCTCTACAACCGTCGCGGCACACTCGAGCTGCTCGATCAAGTGATGGCCACTGCCGACGAGGGCAACCCCGTGGGCCTGCTGTTCTGCGACCTCGACCGGTTCAAGGCGGTCAACGATGCGCTCGGTCACCGTGGTGGCGATCGCTTCATCAGCATCATCGCCGATCGCCTGCAGCGCAGCCTCGAGACCGGGTCGATCGCCGGCCGGATGGGCGGCGACGAGTTCGTGGTGGTGATGCCGGGGCTCGACGTCGGTGGTGCAGCCGTGATCGCCAACCGGCTGGTCGGCGCGCTCGCGCAACCGGTGTACGCGGAAGGTCGCGAAGTGCCGTCGTCGGTGAGCATCGGTGTGGCCGCTTCACCGTCGCACGGCTCGACGGCCAGCGAGCTGCTGCGCAACGCCAACGCAGCGCTCTACCACGCGAAGGCCGGCGGACGGAACCGCGTGGAACTGTTCGACAACGCGATGCAGCAGGAGATGGTCAACAGGCTGGAAGGCGAGCAGGCGCTTCGGCGAGCGATCGACGATGGCGAGATCGTGGCGTTCTTCCAACCGGAGATCGATGCGTCCAATGGCCAGATCGTGGGCGCCGAGCTGCTGGCGCGGTGGGTGCACCGCAACGGGAAGGTGACGACTGCACAGGAGTTCCTCGACGTCGCCGCGTCCGCCGGTCTCATGGGTCGTGTCACCGAGAAGGTGATCGCCAACGCACGGCCGCACCTTCGTCGCTTGGCGGTGCTGGGCTTGCCCGACGGGTTCCGATTCCGCATCAACATGGCGCCGGAGGCCACCGAGCGCACCTGGCGCGACGACCCCATCGAGCACATGCTGCAAGGCGTGGAGCCGTCGCTGGTCACGATCGATGTCGGTGAGGCCGCGGTCGACGGCGACCTGCCGTCGGTGGCCGCGAACCTCGCGTCGTTCCGTGCTCGCGGTGGCAGGGTGTGCCTCGACGACTTCGCCCGCGGCGTGTCGTCGTTGCGGCTGCTGCGCCGGCTGCCGCTCGACGAGGTGCGCATCGACCGGCTGTCGATCGACACCATCACCGCGCACCCGCACGATCGAGCGATCGTGCGATCGATCATCGCGCTCGTGCGTGAGATCGGGCTGGCGGTCACCGCTGACGGCGTGGAGACGGGTGCCCAGGCCGATGCGCTGATCGCGCTGGGTTGTGTGCGCCAGCAGGGCCACCTCTATGCCCCGGCGCTGCAGGCCAGCGCGTTCGAGGACTACCTGTTGGAGCGAATGGCCGAACGTTACGCGCTGGCCGCCGAAGCACAACCTACGTGGGAGACGGGCGATCTCGCCTAACCTTCGAGACGTCCGCTCGAGAAGAGGTAGGCGCATGTTCTGTCCCTCATGTGGCACGGCTGTCCAGCCCGGCCAGAAGTTCTGCACCGAATGCGGTGGCACGTTGGCCGGCCTGGCGGCCGGTTCCACGTTCGCGCCGAGTGCGATGGACGAGTCGACCACCCCCCCGTTCGGGACGGCGTTGCCGCCACCCAGCGTCACCCCCACGGCGGCACCGGTGGCGCCCGCGGCGCCGGCCGATCCCTTCGAGGCCACAGCCGCGCTCACCGTGGTGGAGCAGACCTCGCCCACCGGGTACGACCCCAACCCGTGGGATGCCGGTGCCACGGGTGCTGCCGGCCAGTGGCCGGCGCAGGGTGGCGACACCGGGCAGGTGTCGGCGGTGCAGCCCTTCCGCATCACACCGTTGGTGGCGGTGTCGGCGGTGGCCGCGGTGCTCGCGGTCGCATCAGCGTTCGTCAAGGTCGCGAGCTTCGAGGTCGCCGGCGACTTCGCCAACCAGCAGTCGTTCAAGCTCAACGACTTCGCCTCCAACCTCACCGTCGGCGCCATCATCGCGGCGGTGCTGCTGGTGGGCGGTTCGGTGCTCGGGGCCACCGGTCGCCGCGTCGGCAGTGGCGTCGCCGGTGGTGCAGGCCTGGCCTTGGCCGGAACCTTCGGCTGGGTGATCGGGCAGGTCATCGCGCAGTTCGATCTGCAGGAGGTGCTGCTGCTCGGCGGCGGTGGCAGCTTCACGCTCACCACCACCCAGGAGGTCGGCTTCTGGTTGGCGGTGGGGGCAGCGGGCATGGGTGTGGTGGCGTTCGTGCTGTCGCTCAGCTCGGCCGGTAACGACGGGCATGCACCCATCAACCCGGCCATCGGTGTGCTCGGCGCACTGGGCACGTTGGCCGTGGTCGTCGGCCCGCTGATCCCCATGAACGGCGCTGCGCTGGGCGACAACTTCACCAACGACTTCATCCCGCCCGCCAGCCTCTACCTGCGGTTGGCAGTGGTGGTGCTCATCGGCGTCGGTGGCCTGCTCGGCTTTCTCGCCAATCGCCGGTGGGGCCTGGGCATGGCGTTGGGCGCCATCAGCGTGGGGGCATGGCAGTGGGTCACGGCCATCACCGAGTCGGGCGACATCCCGTTGGGCATCGCCGGTGGCAACCCCGGGGCCACCGACTTCACGCCGCACGTGGTCACCACCATCGGTGTGGTCGTCATGCTGCTGGCCATCGTCGCCGGTCTGCTCGCCGCTGCGCAACAGCGCACCGCGCAGCGGGCCCTGCCGTGAGCCGCATCGACGGGCCAGCACCTCGCCGATGAAGTTCTGTGCCGCCTGCGGGGCCGCCGTGCTGCCGGGGGCACGGTTCTGCGTTCATTGCGCAGCGCCGGTCGTGCCGGCTGCCGGTGTGCCAGCAGCGCCAGCCGCGCCCGTTCCTGTTGCGCCGGCCGCCGCGCCCGCCGCGCCCGCCGCCGTGCCACCCGTTCCTGTCGCGAGTGAGCTGCCGCCGTTGCGGCCGGCTCGGTCCACCGTCAACGTGGGTGCCGTGGTGGTGGGGCTGCTGGCGGTAGCCCTCATCGCCGGTGGGGTCTCGTTCCTCGCGCTGCGCGACGACCCCGCCGACGGTGCGGCGGCGGCCGTCACCGTTGCCTCCAACACGACGATCGCCGACACCAGCACCAGCACCATTGCCGACACCAGCACGACTGCCGTCGATCTCGCGCCTGCGGCACAACTCGCCGCCACGCGCGATGCTGATCGGCCTGCGGTAGAGGCACTGGTGGGGCAGTGGGTACCGCAGGTGAGCGCCACGCGGGTGGGCGCCCAGGATGATGGCACCACCCGAGCGCCGGCCGAGATCGTGGCGCTGCATGCCACGCTGCGGGCACAGTTCGGCGCTCTGCTGCTGTGGTCGGGCGACTACGTGTTCGCTCAGGGCGACGAGTGGGTCAGCATCGTGCCGCAGGGCTACGGCTCGGCAGGCGAGGCCTTGACCTGGTGCTTGGAGAACAAGCTGGAGCGCCCGCGCTGCCTGGCGCGGCTCGTCACCCACGACGCTGCGGTGGGCGAGACCGCGCAAGCACAACCCTGAGCCGTCAGCCGAGTGCCTGCGCCGACGCTCGGCGCACGGCGGCCGCGGCGACCAGATGTGCTCGTCGCGTGGCGGTCAGCGCGTCGGCGCCGTCGGCCAGCGCGATCAACAGGCCGGCGGCGAATGCGTCGCCGGCGCCGGTGGTGTCGCTCACGTCGGCGATCGTCTCGGCAGGCACCTGTCGCGCCGGTTGACCGGCGGCGAGCACGATCGCTGCGTCGGCTCCTTGCTTGATGATCACCAAGGCGCCGTCGAGGTGATCGGGGTGCAGCTCCGTGCCCAGCGTGGCGGCCTCCAACTCGTTGGCCAGCACCACCGACGGGCGCAGCGACCGGATGTGGGCGAGTGCGTGCGCGGGGCCGACGTGTTGCAGCACCGCTGCCGAGGAGGTGTCGATCGAGACGCGGATGCCGCGTGCCACCGCCCACTGCGCCAGCGTGGCCGAGGCGGCGGCCAGTGGCTCGACGGCCAGCGAGTAGTAGGGGATGTGCAGCGTGTGCAGGCCGTCCAGCCACGCAGGGTCGGGGTCGGTCAGCTCGGTGCAGGCGGCGCGATCGCTCAGCATCGTCCGCTCACCGGCGGTGTCGACGAGCACGATGATCGTGCCCGTGCGGCCCGCTCTGCGCACCACCACGTCGGCCCCGTCGGCGAGCAGCGCTTCGGTGAGGCCGCGACCGGTGGCGTCGTCGCCCACCTGCCCGATGAACCGCGCCGGTACGCCGGCCCGGCAGGCAGCGGCGATCACGTTCGCGGCGCTGCCCCCGCGCCGACGGATGACGGTTGCCTGCGTGTCGCTGGCCACGTTCACCTGCTCGCGCAGGCGCACCACCACGTCTTCGACAAGATCGCCCACCGAGCCCAACATGCCGGCGACGCTACGCCGCCGCGGCTCGGCGCAGGAACAC
>JADKGZ010000020.1 GCA_016722025.1 Acidimicrobiaceae bacterium | reverse complement strand
CCGCTTCCTCGACGGCTCCCCTCTTCACCGGCTACGGCCCTCGGTGTCGACCTGCTGGTCCTCCGGCACCTTGATCCGCGGCATGTGACCCTCGGTGTCGGTGTCGTCCACCTTCGACGCCTCCGGACGGAACTTCATCGCGTGGCCCTCGGTTTCCGCATCCTCCATGCCACGTGGCTTCATTGCGTGCCCTCGGTGTCGGCCTCCTCCACCTTCGACGCCTCCGGACGGAACTTGGCCAAGTGGCCGTCGGTGTCTTCGATCTCGATGTTGTTGGTGTCCTCGTTCATGGCAGTCCTCCTGGTCGGTGCCCGCTGCGGGCGTGCTTGATGTCCTCATCGTGCTCCCGGCCTGCCGGCCGTTCCGTGCCCACCGTGACACAACCAACGACTCGGCAGCGACGCAAGGAAAGCAGCTTCGTCGACGACGAGCAGTCAACGCGTCGAGCCTGCGGTCGGAATCTTTCACCCCATGGGCGTGGAGTTTCCCCTGAGGGTCGGACCGTCCCGACTCCGCTCGCCCGTTTCGCTCCCCGACAACCCCAGGGGGTACACGAACGAGCGCACTCCTCGCTTCCCCGTGCTGGCCCCAGGCGCGCCACAACCCCAGACCAATGGCCTGGGGTTGTTCGTGGAGCTGTGGGGAATCGAACCCCAGACCCCTTCCATGCCATGGAAGTGCTCTACCAACTGAGCTACAGCCCCGAACGAGTGCAGGACGATACCAGCGCTCCGCGGTGTCTCAAAACGTGAACAGCAGAACGATCACAGAGTTCGTCGTGCACGCAGCCGCGAACGCAGCGGGCCGACGGCCAAGCGCATCACGGCGGTGATGAGCAGCGTGGAGATGGTGACCCTGATGGCGAACGGCAGCTCTGCGATTCGCGGCGCAACCACCAGCGAGATGACGATGGCCACCTGGTACACCCAGGCAACGTCGGTGGCGATGCGACCCCAGATGGGGCGCTTGGTCTCGGCCCGCTGGGAGAGCTCGAACCAGTTGTCGACACCCACCGTGCGCTGCACGCGCTCGTTGTCGACGAAACCGGCCGCCCTGGCCATCAGCGCCGCCCGCTGCGGCGAACGCTCCCACTCGCGCAGGTGCAGGCCGTCGACGAACCGGAAGATGATCTGGTGCTCGCCACCATCGGGCCCGGGGTGCAGCACACCGGCGCCGAGGCAGCCGTGGAACTTGCGCAGCATGGCCACCACGTCCTCGGTCCACTGCACGTACTGCGCCTCGAAGCCCGGCGCAACCGTGCGCGCCACCGTGACGGTGACGGGATCGGATGCGATTCGGGGGAGTTGGGCCGTATCGAACGGGCCGGACAGAGTCATTGCCATAGGGCTATCAACGATAGCGATACCAACAGCACGATCATCGGTGACGGCGATCACATGCGCACGAGATACCTGCTGACCAGGACTTTCTATCGCAAGCCTGCCCAGGAGCAGACCTCAGTCGGCCCATTCGATCTTGGGTACGTCGCGGTAGAGCCGCTCGATCTCATAGTACATGCGGATCTCCTCGGCGAAGATGTGCACCACCACGTCGCCGTAGTCGAGCAGCACCCACTGCTGCTCACTCATACCCTCGGAGCGAATCGGGTTGCGCCCCAACTGCTCGCGCACCGCGTCCTCCACCGCGTCGACCACGGCCTTCACCAGGCGCCGGTTCCCGGCGCTGGCGATGACGAAGTAGTCGGTGATGGCAAGCACGTCGCCCACGGCGAGCACCAGGGTGTGCTCTGCCTTCTTGTCGTCGGCGGCCCTGGCGGCGACCTTCGCGAGTTCGAGGGCAGCCTCGGCGGCTGTCTGGGTCATGTGGGCTCCGTTGTCGAGGTGGTGGTGGTGGGCAGTTCGTCGCCCTCACCGGTGAGGAAGTCGGTACCCAGCTGCAAGATGACGTCGATGCCTTCGATGGGCAGCTCGGGGGTGAGGGTTTCGGTGTCGCCGAACAAGGCGTTGTTGCTCTCGGCTTCTTCCACCAGGCGCGGGTCGTCGATGTAGTAGCGAGTGGCTTCGTGCACCTCGCCACCGAGGTACACAGAGATCACGTTGGCGCCCAGCACCAGAATTGCGGCAACGGCGAACTTGACGCGCTCCTCGTAACCGGGCGGCGCCTCGATGCGGAACATCAGCCCGGTGGTGGGCGCCGACATGGAGGCGGGCGCAACGGAGGCCAGCACGAAGATGGCCTCGTAGCGAATGAGCTCTTCCACGTCCTTGTCGCCAGGGTTGTCGGCCGCAGGAAGCGGTGCCGCCGGCAGGCCACGCGCCTCGACCGGCGCTGCGAAGAGCCGATTCATCAGGTCGCCGAGCGACGCGATGGACGCCACACCATCGACGGCAGCGTCGGCGGTGGTGCGCCCGGCACCCACCGCAGCTGCAACGCCCGACCACAATGCCTCGATGTTGCCTCTGCGGTCGGCGTCGCGCTGGCCGTCGGCCGTGGCGGTGAGCAACTCGGCGGTCTCCGCTGCGGAAAGGTCGTGCTCACCGGCGTCGAACAAGGTGACGGTGCCGACACTCGACGTGCCCAGCACATCGGTGGGCAACTGTGCCGCCACCGGCGACACGGGGTTCAACAACCCCTCCGCGTCGGCCGCCGATGCAACGGAACTGACGTCGATGGTGATGGACAGCACGCTCTCCACACCCAACACCAGGGCTTCGGCGCCGCCTTCTGCGTACACCTGTGTGAGCGGAACGCGGTCTTCGCCACCACCCGCTGTGGAATCCGACGAGACCGGCACCGACACGATGCTGCCGCCGAGCTGGTCGCCGGCCTTGAGCACGAAGATGGCGATGCTGGTCAGCACGTCGTCGGAGTCGACCGTGGCCAGCATGCCAACCGGCGTGATGGGCAACGTCTTGGACTCGACGCTCACCTTGGTGGCGCCCTCGTACCGCTTCAGCGCTCTGACGCCGGCGAGACCGAAACCACCGAGCGCCACCACCGCCAGCAGGTTGACGGTGAGCATCACCGCGGTTCGCTTCCTGCGAACACTTGCGAGCGCACTCATGCGATGTCCTCGTACAGCCCCAGCGAGCGGATGACGTGCAGCACGGGCTCGGTGACCAGGTAGTCGAGCGGACGCCCGTCGCGGCAGCGATCGCGCAGATCGGTGCTGGACACGTCGAGCCGCGGCACCTCCACCCGCTCCCAGGCGAACCCTGAGGGCAAACCCACCTGCTCGCCCGGGCGGTCGACCACCACCAGCGTGCTGCGCTCGGCCACCGTGGCGTAGCGATCCCAGGTGGATCGTGAAGAAGAGATGCGCCGGGGCGTGTTCGAGCCAAGGCCTCCAGCGTATCGGCGGTGTAGCTCGGGCCGCCGTGATCGATCTCGGTGTCGCCGGCTTCGAGGCCGGGCACGTCGGCCACTGCGGCGCGCACCATCGCCAGGCGCTGCCTCGCCGGCGGTGATCGGCCGCGCTCCACCTTCTGCCACGGCTCGTTGGCCACCATCAGCAGCACCGTGTCGAGCCGCAGGGCGTGGCGCACGTTCACCGCCGTCACCAGATGGCCGACGTGGGGAGGGTCGAAGGTGCCCCCGAAGACCCCGATGCGCTGTGGCACGAGGGCGAGTGTAGAGGGCCATCGGCCGCCTCCGGCACCCCGCGCAGAGGCGCTCGTCGCCGGTTCTCACCCGGAACCGGCGGGACTACTCTTGACCGATGTAGTACTGTTACACGTCCCCACATGTCACCCCCTGAGGCGGGAGTCCCAACACCCGCCGAAGGCGTGGATATCCGGAACCGTCCTTTCGTGCGGTGCGTCGTGTGCCGGAGAGTGTGCCACGCGCGAAACAAAGAGTTGAGAACAGCGCCATGAATGATTCCATCGGTCTCTACCTGAACGACATCGGCAAGGTGTCCCTCCTGAACGCAGAGGAAGAGCGCGAGCTCTCCCGCGTCATCGAAGCCGGCCGCGATGCGGCCGAGCGCCTCGCCACCGGCGAGAAGGGCGCAGCGCTCAAGGCGTCCGTCGCCAAGGCCGCCGAGGCGAAGGATCGCTTCATCCGCGCCAACCTGCGCCTCGTGGTGAGCATCGCCCGCCGCTACCCCCTCCCCCAGGGCATGGATCTCCTCGACCTCATCCAGGAGGGCAACCTGGGCCTCGAGCACGCCGTCGACAAGTTCGACTGGCGCCGTGGCTTCAAGTTCTCCACCTACGCCACGTTCTGGATCCGCCAGGCCATCGGCCGTGCGCTCGACCAGAAGGCCAGCCTCATCCGCATCCCCGGCGATCGTTCGGCCAGCCTGCGGGCGGCCCTGCGTCAGGCCAGCGGCGACGGCGAGACGCTCGACATCGGCAACGCCGAACTGCACCGTCTCACCACCCCCGTCTCGCTCGACAAGACGATCGGCGACGATGGCGATGCCACCCTCGGCGACCTGATGGCCAACGGCGACGGCACCCCCGAAGACGCCGTGATGAGCCTGGTCGACAACGAGCTGCTCGACGAGCTGCTCGGCACCCTCGACAAGCGTGCCCGCTACGCCGTCGAGGCCCGTTTCGGTCTGCTCGACGGCGAGCGCAAGAGCTTCCGCGAGGTCGGCGAGAACCTGGGCGTCACCGCCGAGGCCGCTCGTCGCCTCGTCAGCCGTGCCGTTGCCGGCCTGCGCGAAGACGCAGTGCGCATCCTCGCCGTCTGATTCGGGGCCTGGCCCGCGGCGCCCCCACCCCCTGTCGCCGTTCGGAACGGCCGGGGCCCTTCGGGGGCCGCCGTTAGGCTTTCGACCGTGGCGAAAGCGTGGACACCCTCTTCCTGGCAGGCATTCCCTGCCCAGCAGCAACCCGAGTGGCCCGACCAGGCCGATCTCGATCGTGCCTTGAAGCAGATCTCGTCCTATCCCCCGCTGGTCTTCGCCGGCGAGGCCCGGTCGTTGCAGAGCTCGCTGGCTCAGGTGGCCGCCGGCAACGCGTTCCTGTTGCAGGCCGGCGACTGCGCCGAGAGCTTCGAGGAGTTCTCGGCCAACAACATCCGTGAGAAGTTGCGCGTCATCCTGCAGATGTCGGTGGTGCTCACCTACAGCCTCGGCGTGCCGGTGGTGAAGGTCGGGCGCATCGCCGGCCAGTTCGCCAAGCCGCGGTCGGCCAACACCGAGAAGGTCGGCGAGCTCGAGCTGCCCAGCTTCCGCGGTCACATCGTGAACAGCGACGCGCCCACCGATGCGGCCCGCATCCCCAACCCCGAGCGCCTGGTGCAGGCCTACAACCAGTCGGCGGCGACGCTGAACCTGGTGCGGGCGTTCACCAAGGGCGGCTTCGCCGACCTCACCCGGGTGCACGCGTGGACGCAGGAGTTCGTGGCCTCCAGCCCCGAGGGCCAGCGCTACGAGCAGATCGCCAACGAGATCGACCGGGCATTGCGTTTCATGCGGGCCTGCGGTGTCGACACCGAGAGCAACCACGACCTGCACGAAACCAACGTCTACACCAGTCACGAGGCCCTGCTGTTCGGCTACGAGGAAGCGCTCACCCGCCAGGATTCGCTCACCGGCGCCTGGTACGACTGCTCGGCGCACATGCTCTGGATCGGCGAGCGCACCCGCCAGCTCGACGGCGCGCACATCGAGTTCCTCCGCGGTGTGGGCAACCCGATGGGCTGCAAGGTCGGCCCCACCACCGACACCGACTATGTGCTCGAGCTGTGCGAGAAGCTCAACCCGCGCGCATCCCCGGCAGGCTCACGCTCATCAGCCGCATGGGCGCCGAAAAGGTCGAGACCTCGCTGCGCCCGTTGCTGCGCGCCGTGCGCGACGCCGGCCACCCGGTGGTGTGGGCGTGCGACCCGATGCACGGCAACACCATCAACAGCGTCGGCGGCCGCAAGACCCGCGAGTTCGGCGCCATCTGCGCCGAGATCGACGGCTTCGTGCGCGCGCACAAGGCCGAGGGCACCTGGCCGGGCGGCATCCACGTCGAGCTCACCGGCGACAACGTCACCGAGTGCACCGGCGGCGCCGACAACATCCTCGACAGCCAGCTCGACGATCGCTACCAGACGGTGTGCGACCCGCGGCTCAACGGGCGCCAGACCCTCGACCTCGCGTTCCACGTGGCCGAGGACCTGCGCGCCACCGGCCTCGCCTGAGCCACCGCTCCAGCATGCAGGCGCTGCGCGCTCACCGCCAGTGGCCGGTCCCCACGTCGTCGCGGCTGCCGTGCTGCGCCCGACGGCATCGGTCGCCACCATCGGCCCCGTCGACCACTCGTTCTGGATCGCTTCCATCGCCAAGGTGCTCGTCGGCTGGACCATGCTGGTGGCCTGCGAGGAAGGCACCGTGCACCTCGACCAGCCGGTGGGCCAACCCGGGTGCACCCTGCGCCACCTGCTCGCCCACACCGGCGGCTACGCCTTCGACGGGCCGCAGCCGATCAGCAAGCCCGGCGCGCGCCGCATCTACAGCAACACCGGCATCGAGCTGGCCGCAGCCGCGCTCGCGCCCAGGCGCCGACGTGCCCTTCGCCGAGTACCTCCGCGAGGCGGTGCTGCCGCCGCTGGGCATGCCCGCCACCGCGCTGCGTGGCTCGCCGGCGCACGGCCTGCGCAGCACCGTCGCCGACCTCGCTGCGGTTCGTGCCGAGCTGATCGCGCCGCGCCTGCTGTCGGCCAGGCGAGCGCCGGCCAGTTCCGCACCGTGCAGTTCCCCGGGCTGGCCGGATCGTGCCGGGGTGGGCCGCTACGACGACTGCCAGTGGGGCCTGGGCACCGAGGTGCGCGGCAGCAAGCAGCCGCATTGGACGGGCACTCGCAATTCACCGGCCACGTTCGGTCACTTCGGCGGAGCCGGTACCCTCCTGTGGGTGGAACCGGGGGCACACGTCGCTTGTCTCGCGCTCACCGACCGCCCGTTCAGCGAGTGGTCGGCAGCGGCGCTGCAGCTGTGGCCGGCGCTGTCCGATGCCGTGCTCTCCGAGGCTCTGGCCGGCGAGGTGCGGCCGTGACCTTCTCCGCGGGCGACCGCATCCGCTACGAGTGCATCGGCGACGACGGCCTGCCGCTGGTGCGCTACGGCTTCATCGGCGGGGTCGCCGGCAGCGCCGGGCCGGTGGTGGTGATGCTCGACGGCGAGCTCGGCGGCGACGTGGTCAACCTGGCACAGGTGCAGCACGTCACCATCACCACCGTCGAACTGCTGCTGCACGGCACCGACCTGGTCGATGAGCCCGAGCTGCGCCGGGGGCTGGTCTCGCTGTGGCACGCCGAGGCCGACACCGCCGGGCTCGATGTCGATTCGCTGCACTCCATCGGCGATGGCGAGTGCGATGCGCCGGGCGGCTGGTGCCTGGCCGAGCTGATCGCCGGCGGCGCCCACTACGTGCTGCGGGCGGTGCAACTGCCTCACGAGCCGGAGATGGTGCGGTTGCGGGCCGGGCGGCACTCCGGGCCCGGGTGACCGCCCGCCGTTGCTGGCTGGTATCCGCTCCTCCTCGCCACCGCCAGCATCGGCGTCGCCAACAGCGTGGTCTTCTCGCTGCTCAGCGATCTGCAGGACAAGTACCGCTTCCCCAACTACGGCCTCGGCCTCATCGCCGGTACCGGCTTCCTGGTCGGTTTCGTCGGCCAGATCCTGCTCGCGCCACTGGCCGACCGAGGGCACTCCAAGACGTTGCTCATCGCCGGCTTGGCGATGGCGGTGCTGGGCAGCGTGTTCTTCGCGCTGTCGTCGTCGTTGCTCGCGTTCGTGTGCTCGCGTGCCGTCGTCGGTCTCTCGAACAGCTTGTTCCTCCCTGCGTCCCGTGCCATCGCAGTCACCATCGAGCCGGGCAACGTCGGCCATCGGCTCAGCGTGCTGGGTGGTGTGGAGCTGGCCGGCTTCGTCACCGGCCCGGTGTTGGGCGGCTGGCTGGTCGGCCCCTTCGGTGTGCGCGTGCCCTTCCTCGCGGCCGGCGCGTTCGCGCTGGCCGGCGGCCTGATGCTGCTGCCCCGAGCGCTCCCCCAGCCGCCGCTGGGCCCGCCCCGCGGCCTCGCGTTCGACCTGCTGCGCATCCCGCGCATCCGCGCCGGCGTCGCCTTGAGCGTCGCCCTGTTCGTACCGGTGGGCTTCTACGACGCGGTGCTCGATCGCTACATGACGGATCGCGGCGCGTCGAACACGATGATCGGGTTCGCCTTCCTCGCATTCGGCATCCCCTTCGCCATCGTCGCGTCGTTCGGGGGGCGCCTGGCCGACCGCCGCGGCGCGCTGCGCGTGGGGCTCATCTCTGCCGTACTGGTGGTGCCGATCACCGTCGGCTACGGCTTCGTGACGGTGCCGCTCGTCATCGTCGCGATGAGCGCGGTGGAAGGCATCATCCAGGCCATCGGGTCACCGGCCAGCCAGGCGGTCGTCGCCGACGGCGCGCCGGTGGGGCGAGCTGCGGCCGCGCAGGGCCTGGCCGGCTCGATGAACCTGCTGGTGGGCGCATTCACCGGGTATGCGGCCGGCACCATCTACGAGACCTACGGCTCGGAGGTGCTGTTCGGCATCGCCGGCGCGGGCGTGTTGTTGTTCACGGCAGTGGCGGCCGCGTACGGCCGAAGGGGTGCGGCACCGGCGGCACCACCGCTGGCACCGCACCCTGCGCAGATCAGCTGAGGCGCTCGACGATCATGGCCATGCCCTGGCCGCCGCCGACGCACATGCTCTCCAGGCCGAACGTCTTGTCTTCGAACTGCAGGCCGTTGATGAGCGTGGTCATGATGCGGGCGCCGGTCATGCCGAACGGGTGACCCAGCGCGATGGCGCCGCCGTGGATGTTCATCTGCGTGTCGAGATCGATGCCGAGGTGCTTGGCCGAGCCGATCACCTGGCCGGCGAACGCCTCGTTGATCTCGACGAGATCGATCTGGTCGATGGTCATGTTGGCGCGACCGAGGGCCTGACGGATGGCTTCGATGGGGCCGAGGCCCATGATCTCGGGGTTGAGGCCCGACACGCCGGAGGACACGATGCGAGCCAGCGGGGTGAGGCCGAGCTGCTTGGCCTTGGTGTCGCTCATCACGAGCACGGCAGCGGCGCCGTCGTTGAGCGGGCAGGCATTGCCGGCGGTGACGGTGCCATCGGGGCGGAACACCGGCTTGAGCTGGCTGACCGCCTCGTAGTTGGTGCCCGGGCGGGGGCCGTCGTCCTTCGACACCACGGTGCCGTCCTCCAACGTGAGCGGGGTGATCTCCCGCTCGAAGAAGCCGTTGTCGACGTGGGCACAGGCCAGGTTCTGGCTGCGCACGCCGAAGCGATCCATGTCTTCGCGGCTGATGCCTTCGATCTCGACCACGTTCTCGGCGGTCTGGCCCATGGCGATGTACATGTCGGGCAGGCCCTCGGGAGCGGTCCACGTGCCCTGGCCGCCCTGCGAACGCAGCTTGGTGCGCTCGCCCGGGCCCTTGAAGATGGCGTTGGGCGCCATGTCGCTGGCGCCGTTGGCGTAGCGGCTGACCGTCTCGACGCCGGCAGCGATGAAGCAATCGCCCTCGCCGGCCTTGATGGCGTGGAACGCCATGCGAATGGTCTGCAGGCTGGAGGAGCAGTAGCGGTTGACCGTGACGCCGGGGACATCGCCGAGGCCGGCGAGCGAGGCGACTACGCGGCCGATGTTGAAGCCACCTTCGCCGGCGGGCTGGCCGATGCCCATCATCAGGTCTTGCACGTCGCTGCCCTGCACCTGCGGCACCTTGGCCATGAGCGCACGGACGATCTGCGCGGCCATGTCGTCGGGGCGCATGCTGACCAGCGACCCCTTGTTGGCACGGCCGATCGGGCTGCGTGCGGTAGCGACGATCACTGCTTCGGTCATGGACTTCCCCTTCGGATCTGCAGCCTCGAGGGCCGGTACAACGCCTCGCAGCGTAGCTACCGGCGGGTAGCTTGCTGCAACCCGAGTGGCCCTCGCTGCGCCGACCGGGCAGAGCGGATCAGCCCGCCCGCACCACCCGGTAGCCCTCGGCGTAGCGACCGGCGGGCAACCCGTTGGCCGTCGCCGTCGCCGCCATCCACTCCCGCACTCGCACCTGCATGCCGGCAGGGTCGACATGTTGGCTGGCATGGCACAGCAACGCCTCGAACTTGCGCTCGATGTGCTCGGTGACGTCGACGACATCGGTGATGGCAGGGTGGGCCGACAGCCACACCTCGCCGACGGACCACGGCTCGTGGCCTTCCTCCAGCAGTTCCGGAAACGCGAAGGGGTTGCGCGAATCGGGGTAGACGGCGCAGAGCGCGGCTTCGCCGGCAGCCAGGTGGTCGGGGTGGCTGGCGAAGATGCGATCGAGGTTGCGGTCGGGCGACTGGCACAGCACCACCTGCGGCCGCACTTGGCGGATGACCCGGCTGATGTCGCGGCGCAGCGCCAGATCGGCGACGACGCGCCCGTCGGGGTGACCGAGGAACACCAGGTCGTGCACTCCCACCACCGCTGCCGCCGCGGTCTGCTCCTTGCGGCGCATCGATGCCATCTCGGTGCGCGTGATCGAACGATCGCTGCCGCCGGCATCACCATCGGTGACCAGGCAGTACGTGACGTGCACACCCAGCGCGGTGAGCGTGGCCATGGTGCCGGCCGAGCCGAAGTCGACGTCGTCGGGGTGCGCCATCACCACCAGCAGTCGATCGATCTCGGTGGGTTGCAGCATGCAACCAGCCTAGGCAACGGCCCGGGTGCAGTGCTGCACTACGCTGCCCGAAACCCTGCCGCTGGCGAAGCGCAGGCGCACGACGACAGGCACACGACGACAGGCACACGACAGGAGCGAACGATGGCGGGCTTCAATCGTTGGATGGTGAGCGTGATTGCCCTGCTGGCAGGCGGGCTCGCCGCCTGCGGCGACGGCGCCGAACCGTGGATGGTGAGCGTGGATGCGGGCAGCGACTCCACGCGCGCGGAGATCACGCTCATCGTCGGTGACACCGAGAAGGTGTTCGAGACAGCACTGCCGTGGAACGACCGCATCGAACTTCCCGACGGCGGGTTCACGCTCGTGCTCCGTGTGCGCAGCCTCGATGGCGAGAAGGTGGGCTGCGGCATCGGCAACCTGGCCGCGGCGCAGACACCTCGCCAGCAACCGCACCTCGCAGGGAGGTGGGCTGCACGTGGAGTGCACGCTGGTCGGCGCCATCGACGGCGACGAAGTGGAGTGGGAATCGAGCACCGATGTGCTCACGCCGCTCGACGGCTCGACCGACGAGTCGACCGACGACAGCACCGACGACAGCACCGACGACAGCACCGCCGCGAGACCACCGACCAGCCACCCCCGAGCCGACCACCGAGCCGCCGGCGACCGACCCACCCGACACCACCAGCCCCGACACCCCCGCTGCTGCCGTGTCGGGCCTGCAGTACGCCGACGGGGTGGTCAGCGTGCGCCTCGACGACTTCCACGGTGGCCCCGATGTGGTGCTTGCCGTCACACTGGGTACCGGAGCAACGTTCAACACCCCCACAGGGCTCCCCGACTACCTGATCGTCAGTGGCTCGCTCGACGACGTGGCCCTGTCGCTCGACATGTCACCCACGTTCGGCGACTCGCTCGAGGAGATCCTGCCCGATGCCCCCGACGGCTTGGTGCGACGACCGGCTGCTCAGTGGCGACCTCTCCGGCGCGGTGCAGCAACTCGCGGGGGCCAGCGGCGAGGCCACCCTGCACGGCGCAGCGGTGCGTGGCGATTGGAAGGTGCGTTGCACGGTGTTCCTCAATCGCGCACTGCTGGCGTCCGGCGAGCTCACGATCGATCAAGTGGCGGCAGCGCTGCAGAGGGCACTGCTCTCGTTCACCGTCAGCGACGCCTGATCGGCCCCGACCCTGCGCACGGGCAGGGCCATCACTACGCTCCGCACATGACCCCTGCCGATGTTGCCCTCGGTTCCTTCGACCTCTCCGATCCCGAGTTCTGGATCGCCCCTCGCGAGTACCGCGAGGGTGCGTTCCGCACGTTGCGCCAGCAGCAACCGATCAGCTGGTGGGAAGAGTTCGACTTCCCCGACGCCCAGTTCCCGCGCGGCCCCGGCTACTGGTCGGTCGTCAACCACGAGGACGTGTGGCACATCAGCCGCAACCCGCAGCTGTTCGCCAGCGGTCGTGGCGTCAACATCGGCGACATGCCCATCGAGATCGCCGAGTTCTTCGGCTCGATGATCAGCATGGACGACCCACGGCACTTCCGCCTGCGCAGCATCGTCTCCAAGGGCTTCACCCCCAAGGAGATCGCTCGTGTGGAGGAGTATGTGAAGGTGAAGGCCGCCGGCGTGGTCGATCGCCTGTTGCACGACTTCCCCGATCGCGAGTGCGACTTCGTGCACGAGGTGGCGGCACCGATGCCGCTGCAGATCATCTGCGAGATGATGGGCATTCCTCCCGACGACGAAGAGCAGGTCTTCCGCTGGACCAACATCATCCTCGGCGTCGGCGACCCTGAGTTCACCACCACCTTCGAAGACCTCTTCGCCGCCGGCATGGGCATGTTCCAGTACGCCCAGGCACTCGGCGAAGACCGGCTCGCCACCCCGCGCGACGATCTCACCTCGATCATGATGCACGCCGAGGTCGACGGCGAGCGCCTCACCGCCCAGGAGTTCGGCTCGTTCTTCATCCTGCTCGTGGTGGCCGGCAACGAAACCACCCGCAACGCCATCAGCCACGGCATGCACCTGCTCACCACCCACCCCGACCAGCGCGCACTGTGGTTCGACGACTTCGAGGCCAACACGCGCACTGCCGTCGACGAGATCGTGCGTTACGCCACGCCGGTGGTGCACTTCCGGCGCACGGCCACGGAAGACACCGAGGTCGGCGGGCAGAAGATCGCCGCAGGGCAGAAGCTGGTGATGTGGTACAACTCGGCCAACCGTGACGACAAGGTGTTCACCGACCCGTACAAGTTCGACGTGCTGCGGTCGCTGCAGCCGGCACAGGTGGGCTTCGGGTCCGGTGGCCCGCACTTCTGCCTGGGGGCCAACCTCGCTCGCCGCGAGATCACCGTCATGTTCGACGAGATCCGCCGGCGGATGCCCACCCTGCACACCGTCGGCGAGCCCGACTACCTGCAGAGCAACTTCATCAACGGCATCAAGCGACTGCGCTGCGCCTGGTAGCCCTGCCAGCTCACCGCGGCCTGGTAACGACAGCGTCAGAGCGTGCGGGCGTCGCGGGGCAGGTGCTCGACGTCGCTGAGCCGGTTGAGTGCGAACGTGTAGCCGTCGCGCATCTCCATCGTGGACAGTCGCGTGATCGACGCATGGTGCGTGACGAAGCGGTCCCACTCCCACGGCACCGGCTCGAGGCCGAGGAGCTGGCACAGCAGCACACCATTGGTACCGGCATGTGCGAACACGGCCACTCGCGCGTCGGTGTGGTCGAGGTGCCACATCGGCAGCGTGTGCTTGGCCCGACGCATGCCCCGCGAGGCCCAGTACGCATCGGCGCCGGCACGCACGCGCTCGACGAAGTCGCGCGGCGCTTCGCCGCCGGTGAGCCCGCCCCAACGCTCTTCTGCCGCCCGCGATCGGTCTTCCTCGTACGCGGTGCGCGCCAACTCGAAAGGCGTGCCGTGCCAGTTGGGCTCACGGATCTCCTCCAGGAACGGCTCGACTGCCTCGTCGCGGCCCAGCGCGGCCAGCAACGGGGCTGCGGTCTGGCGAGCACGCAACAGCGGCGAGATGATGATCTCGTCGAAGTGCTCGCCGGCCAGTTCGGCGCCCACCCGTTGCGCTTGCATCTGGCCGCGTTCGGTGAGCGGCGGGTTGACGACGTTGAGGCCTTCGCGAACCCACTCGGGCTCGCCGTGGCGGATGAGGACGAGTTCCATGGCACCGACGATCGTAGAGGGGTGACGGCCACCCGCCACGGCCGGACCGGGCCCCGCCGATAACGTCACCGTGTGGAAACGACATCTGCGCCGGCCGGCTGGCACCCCGACCCCACCGGGCGCTTCGAGTTCCGCTACTACAACGGCCAGCGATGGACCGCCGACGTATCGCTGAACGGCCAGCGCTTCATCGACGAGGTCGCACCGGTCACACCAGGGCACATCACACCAGGGCACGTCACCCCAGGGCCCACGGCTGGGGCGCACCGCAGGCGGCCGTGGGCCCGGCCATCGGCCAAGGGTTCGCGCTCGCATCCTTCTGGGTCGGTCTCGGCTCGTTCGCATTCGGCTGGATTCCGTTCGTCTTCGTGCTCGGCGCCGGCGGCGCCATCACCGCCATCGTCTTCGGCATCATCGGGCTGCGGCGCGTGCGTGCCGGTAGCGGCGTCGGTCATGGCTACGCGGTGGCCGGCATCGTGCTGTCGCTGGCGGCGTTCGGCACTGCCACGGTCGGGTTCTTCTTCACCAGGCAGGTGCTCCGCGAGCTCGATCAGTTCTTCGACGTCGGCGAGCACACCGAGCGGGTGACCGGGTGCGCCCTCGACGATCGGTTGGTGCGGCTCGACGGCTCCATCACGAACAACGACGACAGCACGCACAGCTACACCATCTTCGTCAGCTACCGCGACGGTGACGAGCTGCTCGACACCGATCAGACCGTGGTCAGGTCGGTGGCGCCCGGTGCCACCGCCAGCTTCTCCACCAGCGCCTTCGTCGACGCCGAGCAGGTGCAGTGCACCATCGACAGCGTCACCGGCGTGGCACCGTCACCGCCACCCCTGAGCCGGCTGCGGCGTGGCCTCAGCCCGCCGAGGTGGCGGCCACCCACGCGTCGTACATGCGGGCGTAGACGCCCTCGCGCTGCACCAGCTCGGTGTGCGGGCCGTCTTGCACCAGGCGCCCGTGATCGAGCACCAGCACACGATCGGCACGGGCGGCGGTGGACAGCCGGTGAGCGATGGCGATGGTGGTGCGCCCGGAGGCCAACCGCTCGAGCGCATGCGACAGCCGCACTTCGGTGAGCGCATCCACCGACGACGTGGCTTCGTCGAGCACCAGCACAGCTGGGTCGATGAGCGATGCCCGGATGAGCGCCACCAGCTGGCGTTCGCCGGCCGACAGCTGCGTGCCGCGCTGGCCGACCTCGGTGTCGATGCCGTCGGGCAGGGTGTCGAGCCAGTCGCGCAGATCGAGGTCGTCGATCGCCGCTTCCAGATCTGCCGGCGACAGCTTGGGTCGGGCGAACGACAGGTTGGCGGCGATGCTGCCCTCGAAGAGGAACGGCTCCTGCGGCACCACCGTGAGGCGGGTGCGCAGATCGGCGTTGGACACGCGGGTGAGCGACACGCCACCCACCAGCACCGTGCCCGCGGTGGGGTCGGCGAGGCGGGCGATGAGGCGGCCGAGAGTGGTCTTCCCCGACCCGGTCTCGCCGACCACGGCCACCTGCTGCCCAGCCGGGATGTGCGCCGACACGCCCAGCAGCACCGGCGGCTCGTCGTCGTCGCCGCGGGTGCGGTAGCTGAAGTCGACACGATCGAGCGTGACGGCCAGCGAACCGGCAGGCAGCTTCACCGGCATGTCGGGCTCGGGCGGGCCGATGGGTATCTCCAGCACGCCCAGCACGCGCCGCATGCCGGCAACTGCGGTCTGGGTCTGGTCGAGCACCTCGGTGAACTCGGCGATGGGCTCGAGGAACTTGTACGTGAGGAACAGGAAGCCGACCATGGCACCGGCGGTGAGCCCACTGCTGGGGCCACGCAGCACGCCCACCGACACCACGGCGGCGACCGTGAAGACGCTGAACACCTCGCCGGAGGGGAACAGGAAGGCGCCGATGGTGCCGGCACGGATGAACGAGTTGGATCGTTCGTGGCTGGCCTGCTCGACCTGCTCGGCGAAGTGCGGCCCGGCGTCGTACGCACGCAGCGTCTCGGCGCCGGCGACCAGCTCGCTGATCTGGGTCATCACGTTGGCGTTGCGATCGCGAGCGGCGTCGTACGCCCGCGACAGGTGGCTCTGCACACGTCGCAGCACGTAGCCCAGCGGCGCTGCCACCACGAAGGCGACGAGCGCCAGCACCCAGTCGTACGCCAGCATCACGCTGGCCACCAGCAGCATCAGCGTGCCGTCGAGCAGCCACGCCAGGCCGCCCCACTGGAAGAACTGCGCGAGCGTCTCGACGTCGCTGGTGACGCGCGCAACCAGCGCGCCTTTCCGCTCTTCGCTGTGGTCGGCGATGCTGAGGCGGTGGATGTGCTCGAACAGGCGCACCCGCAGGCCGTAGAGCGCCTCCTCGCTGCGCCGGCCCAGGCGGGCGACGGCCGTGCGCTGCGCCCACGTGGCGACCACGATGGCCACGAGCGCGATGGCCGCCATGGTGGTGACCGTGCCGACGCGAACGCCCGCCGGCGAGAAGCCACGGTCGATCGCCTGCTGCACCAGGATCGGGGATGACCACGCGGCCGCCCGCACCCACCAGAGCGAGCGCGAGCGTGAGCCCGAAACCGGTGCGCAGCGCCGGGGCGGCGCGCACCCCGCGCCCGATGGTCTCGGCGGTGGTCCAGCGGCTGATCGGCTCGGTCACGGATGCACCTGCAGGGTGGGCCTCGGCTGGACCTCACGGGTTCCACGTCGGCGAGCGCGATCCTGCTCGAACGCTTCGATGAGCTGGCGGTACGCGGGTACCGAGCTCATCAGCTGGTCGTGCCGGCCGTGGGCCAGCACGACGCCGTTGTCGAGGTACAGCACGTCGTCGGCCAGCGCGATGGTGGACGGCCGGCTGGCGACGGCGATCACCGTGGTCTGGCTGAGCGCGGCGCGAAGGTTGGCCAGCACCTTGGCCTCGGTGGTGGGGTCGAGCGCCGAGGTGGTGTCGTCGAGCAACAGCACGGTGGGCCGGCGCACCAGTGCACGCGCCAGCGCCAGGCGTTGCCGCTGGCCGCCCGACAGGCCCACGCCGCGCTCACCCAGCTCGGTCTCCAGGCCCGCCGGCAGATCGTGCACGAACTGAGCCTCTGCCACCGCCAACGCTGCCTCGATGGCATCGAGCGGCACGTCGACGCCCAACGCGATGTTCTCGCGCACGGAGCCGGCCAGCAGGAAGGGCTCTTGGAACACCAGCCGGGCACCACCGGGCGGCACGGTGACGCTGCCGGTGTCGGCCGCCACCAGGCCGGCGATGAGGTGCAGCAGGGTGGTCTTGCCGGCGCCGGTTGCACCCACCACTGCCACGGTGCGGCCACCCGCAATGGTGGCGTCGACACCATGCAGCACATCGCGTTCGCCGTCGTGGCTGAAGTGCACGTCGCGCAGCACCACGCTGCCGTCGGTGCCGCGACGCAGCGTGAGCGCCGGGTCGGCGACGACCGGCTCGTCGAGCAGCTCGCGGATGCGGTTCCAGCCAGCCAACGAGTGCGGCACCTCCGAGAGGGTGAAGCCGATGAGGCGCAGCGGGAAGACGAGCAGGGTGAACAGGTAGATGAAGCTGGTGAGCTCGCCCACCGTCATGTCGCCGGAACGGACCCGGTAGGCGCCACCCACCAACAGCAGGATGTTGACCACCGTGGGGATGCCGTCGAGCAACGCCTCGAACGTGCTGCGCAGCGTGACAGCACCCAGGCGGGCATCGCGCAGGCGGCGAGCAATGGTGGCGAGCCGTTCGGTCTCGCGGCCTTCCGCACCGAACGACTTCACCACCGCCACGCCATCGAAGCTTTCGTGCACGGCGGCACTGAGCTTGCCCAGCTCGTCCTGCGCGGTCTTGTAGTAGCGATCGACCCGACGTTGATACCCCACGTTGAGCGCGATGAGGCCGGGGAACACCGCCACTGCCGCCAGCCCCAGCGGCAGGTCGGTGAGCAGCAGCCACACGCTGGACAGCCCGACCAGCACCACCACACCGGAGGCGAACGGCAGCGGGCCCAGCACTGCAGTGGCAGCTTCGGCATCCACGCCGGCCCGGGTGATCAGGTCGCCGGTGCTCTGGCGACGATGCCACGGCGCTGGTTGAGTGGTGAGGCGGTCGATGACCTCGGTGGTGAGCGACTCGGTGACCCGCCAGGTGGTACGACCAGCCCACGTGCGCCGCACCACCACACCCGCGGCGCGGACGAAGCCGATGACGATGAGCGCCCCGAGCACCACCACCACCTCGCGCGCGGAGACGGAACCTTCGTTGAACCGAGGGCCGCTGACCTCGTCGGCGATGAGCCGCACGACCATGGCCGACAGCACCGTGCACGCGGCGAAGACCGCCGCGCCGGCGACGGCCGTGAAGAACGTGCGCTTGTGGTGGCGAACGAGCGCGCGAACCAGCTGGAACGCCTGCCGCAGACGACCGCGGTCGCTTGGAATGCTTGTTCCGTCCCCCACCCTGCTGTTCTACCAGCGTCGTGTGACGAACGGCCGTGGAATATGGTCGGGCGCGGCTCACGCCGTAGCGTGGCGGGATGCAGCAACTCGATGTCGGCCTGTTGGTGCTCCGGGCGGTGTTCGGTGTCTTCCTCGCCTACCACGGCTACAACAAGGTGTTCGGCGGCGGCGGGCTGGCCGGCACTGCCCGCTGGTTCGGATCCATCGGCATGAAGTGGCCGCTGTGGCAGGCCCGCCTTGCCGCGACCACCGAGATCGGCGCCGGGTTGCTGTTCGCCGCCGGTCTCCTCACGCCGCTCGCCGCAGCCGGCATCATCGGGTTGATGCTGGTGGCCATCGTGGTCGCCCACTGGAAGGTGGGCTTCTTCATCTTCAAGCCCGACCAGGGCTGGGAGTACTGCGCGTCCATCGCCGTCGTCGCATTGGTCGTGGCCACCACCGGCCCCGGTCGCTGGTCGCTCGATCACGCGCTGGGCATTCACTTCTCCGGCTGGAGCGGGGCACTGCTGGGCGGCCTGCTCGGCATCGGCGGGGCGCTGGCGCAGCTTGCACTCAGCTATCGACCGAAGGTGTCGCCATGAACGTTCCCTTTGCCGACGAACCCGCGCGCCCGCGCACTTCCGCATGGGTGAAGGCCGTGCTGGTGCTGTGCTGTGCCGTCGTCGCCTCGATGTGGATCTACTACTTCTTCTTCGCCACCGACGAGGGCGTGTACCAGTTGCAGGACAAGAGCTGGCGAGTGGCGGCCGAGCAGGTCTGCAGTGCGGCATCGGCAGAGCGCGAAGCGCTCACCGACACCAGTGACGGGTACATCGCCAACCCCACCGACGAGCAGATGGTGCAGCGCGCCGACATCGTCGACCAGGCCCACCGACATCCTCGAGCGCATGCTCGACGATCTGGTCGCGATCCCGGTCGACAACGAGGACGACGCGCCACGCGAGTGGAGTTCTTCGCCGAGAACTACCGCATCGTCCTGGCCGACCGCCGTCGGTACACGGCCAGCCTGCGCAGGTTCGAGCTGGTGCCCTACTCGGAAACCGTCGTCGGTGGCGGGCCGGTCACCAACGTCGTGCTCGACTTCACCGCCGGAGTGAAGGGCAATGACGTGCCGGAGTGCTCGCCGCCGGGTGAGCTGGGCGGCGACGTGCAGGTGTAGCACCCGGCGCCGGCGGGGCTCAGGGCACGGTCACCCAGCCCTGGCCGTCGAGGTAGCGGCGAATCACCTTTGCCGGTGAACCCACTGCCACGCTGTAGTCGGGTATCTCGCCGGTGACCACGGAGTTGGCACCGATGGTGACGTGCTTGCCGATGCGAGCGCCGGGGAGCACCACCGCGCCGAAGCCCAGCCAGGAACCGTCGCCGATGGAGACCACTCGTTCGGGTTGCGTCTGCTGCGAGATGGGCTTGGTGACGTCTTCGTAGCCGTGGTTCTGGTCGGTGATGTACACATGGTGGCCGGTCCACACGTCGTTGCCGATCTCGATCGAGAAGTGGCCGACGATGCCGCTGCCCTTGCCGATGAGGCACCGGTCGCCGATGCTCACCACGGGGTCGGACAGGCACTGCTGCCCCGGCACCATGCCGGCGGAGAGAGTGACCTGGGGGCCGATCATGGTGCCCTCGCCGATGTGGATGAACCGCTCGTTGAAGATGGTGTTGTACGGGAAGCAGATGATGCTGCCCGCACCGAACTTGCCGAACTGCTTCCCGGCGCGGTCGCCAGGCCCGATGGAACCGACCCGGCAGGCCAGCGCCCATCCGCGACGAACCCACTGACCGCCGACGCGGTACCCGGCGGCACGGAGCTGATGTCGCATGCGGCGAAGCTATCGGCCACAAGCGGTAGGCTGCTCGCCACTGCCATGAGCACCAAGACATCCACTGAAACCGCCGCCCTGTCGGCATCCGGTCGCGAAGGGTTGGTTCGTCCACTGCTTCACCGCCCTCGGAGCGCGTGTGTGGCATGTTCGGCCTGATGGCCGTCGCCGACGGCGACTACAAGATCGCCATCTTGTGGCTCGCGATCGCGATGGTGGTCGATGGCCTCGATGGCCTCGCCGCCCGCAAGTACGAGGTGAAGACACGTACCGCGAATCGATGGTTACACGCTCGACCTCATCATCGACTTCGTCACGTGCATCGTCATCCCGGTGATGTTCATGCTTCGCTTCTTCATGCTGCCGCACAACCCGTGGGGGGCCATCATCGCCTCGTTCGTCATGCTGATGTCGGCGTTGTGGATGTCTCGTACCGACCAGATGACCAGCGACCACTTCTTCAACGGCTTCCCCTGCGAGTGGAACATGATCGTGCCCACGCTGTTCCTGCTGAACATGAAGCCGTGGCCGACGGCAATCGCGTGCATCCTGCTGGCACTCACCCAGCTCACCAACTGGAAGTTCCTGCACCCGATGCAGGTGCGCAAGTTCCGGCCACTCACCATCACGGTCACCGTCGTCTGGCTGGCCACCGTGCTGCTCATGACGGCCGACCTCCCGGCTCGCAATCCCATCGGTGAGGCGCTGCTGATCGCGTGCCCGGTGTACATCGTCGGGGTCGGCGTGTGGCGCACCATCAGCGGCCCAACCGGTGGCGGCGACGAGACGGCCATGCCGTCCACCATGCACTGCTGAGCGAGCGACGCGATGTCCGACGGCGTGCTGCGGGGTTGCCCCACCGACGTGCCCGGCGTTCGCGTCGGGCACGCTCAGCGCGTGGGCCGCGGTTGGCGCACCGGCACGACGGTGGTGCTGCTGCCCGAGGGCACGGTGGGCAGCGTCGACGTTCGCGGCGGTGGCCCTGGCACTCGTGAGACCGACCTGTTGCACCCAACTGCCACGATGCAGACGTTCGCACGCGATCTGCCTCACCGGTGGCAGCGCCTATGGCCTGGCCGCCGCCCATGGTGTGATGGGGTTCCTCGAGCAGCGTTCCATCGGGTTCAGAGTCGGCGCCGGCACGGCCGAGGTGGTGCCCATCGTTCCCGCAGCGGTCATCTTCGACCTCGGCCGCGGTGGCGCCTTCGGCAACCGCCCCGACGAATCGTTCGGCCATCGTGCCGCCGCTGCCGCTCGTGCCAGGCCATCCCCAAATGGGGCAATCGGTGCCGGCACGGGCGCTCGCGCACGCGGCATGCAGGGCGGGGTCGGCACGGCCAGCGCCGTGCTGCCCAACGGTGTCGTCGTGTCGGCGTTGGCAGTCGTCAACTCGGCGGGCACCGTCATCGACCCGGCGACGGGGTTGCCATGGATGCCCGGCGCCATGGCGCTGCGATCGCCTTCGGCCAGCGACCGCCGGGCGTTGCGCGCGCACCTCAGCGCGGCGACGCCACCGCTGAACACCACCATCGGTGTGGTGGCCACGACGGCTGCACTGTCGAAGGCGGAGTGCAACAAGCTCGCGTCGGTCGCACACGACGGCTTGGCGCGCGCCATTCGCCCCGTGCACTCCATGCTCGACGGCGACACGATCTTCGCCGTCGCCACCGGTCGTGACGACCTGGGGTCGTTGGTCGACGTCGCCGCCGTCGACGAACCGCCGGTGCGGGTGCGTCTGCGCTGGTTGAACGCCCTCCTCGAGGCCGGCGCCGACTGCTTCGCCGCTGCGTGCACGAATGCCATCGTGCACGCCGTCGGCAACGACGGCGCACCTGCCTACCGCGATCTGTGCCCCACCGCCTTCGGCCACGCGATGTGACGCTCGCAACATGTGCTGCCGCGCGCGGAAGGCGGCGACCAATGGCTAGGTTGCATGCTGCGTCGGGGTGAGTGGCACCCCGGTCGAGGGAGGCCCACAGCTTCATGACCAGTTCGGCGCAGGATCGTAAGAAGGTCTCCGTTCCCGACCTCGCCGCATGAAGGCGCTCGAGGAGCGCATCACCATGATCACCGCCTACGACGCCACGTTCGCGCGGCTCGTCGATCTGGCCGGCGTCGACATCATCCTCGTCGGCGACAGTGTGGGCATGGTGGTGCAAGGCACCGCCAACACCATTCCGGTCGAGCTCGACGAGATGGCGTACCACGTGCGCCTCGTCGCCAGGTCGCAACCGAAGGCACTGATCGTGGGCGATCTGCCCTTCGGCAGCTACCAGGTCAGCCCGCAGCAGGCCGTGGAGAGCAGCATCCGCCTGATGAAGGAAGGCGCCGAGTGCGTGAAGCTGGAGGGCGGCATGGTGATGGCCGACACCATCGAGGCCATCACCCGCGTCGACATCCCGGTGATGGGGCACATCGGGCTCACGCCGCAGAGCTACCACCGCATGGGCGGGCACAAGGTGCAGGGCAAGACCAGCGGGTTCGAGGCCGGCGGTCGCGAACGACTGCTGGAAGACGCTCACGCCGTCGAGCAGGCCGGCGCATGTGCGGTCGTGGTGGAAGGTGTGCCGCGCGATCTCGCCCAGGAGATCACCCAGAAGTTGTCGATTCCCACCATCGGCATCGGCGCCGGCCCCGACTGCGACGGCCAGGTGCTCGTGCTGCACGACGTGCTCGGGCTGAGCGAGCTGACGTTGAAGTTCACCAAGCGCTACGCCGATCTGCGCAATGAAGCGATCCGCGCCACCGAGGCCTTCATCAGCGAAGTTCGCGATGGCAGCTGGCCCGACGACGAGCACAGCTTCCACTGACAGCACCTCCATGCCGGCCTCATCGACGACGGTGTTCGACCAGCCCGCGGCGCTCATGGCATGGAGCGACGCTCAGCGTGTAGCCGGCCGCACCGTCGCGCTGGTACCGACGATGGGTGCCCTGCACGACGGCCACCTCGCACTCGTGGCCGAAGCGCGCCGGCATGCCGATGTGGTGGTGGTCAGCATCTTCGTCAACCCGTTGCAGTTCAACCGCAGCGACGACTTCGACGCCTACCCGCGACCGCTCGACGACGACCTTGCGCTGTGCCGCGAGCACGGGGTCGATGCCGTGTACGCCCCACGAGCGGCGGCCATGTACCCACCCGGCTTTGCCACGCACGTCGAGCCCGGCCCGCTCGGCGAGCTGTTGGAGGGTGCCCATCGCCCGCACCACTTCCGCGGCGTGGCCACGGTGGTCGCCAAGCTGTTCGGCGCCGCTCGCCCGCACGTGGCCGTGTTCGGCCAGAAGGACTTCCAGCAGCTGGCCGTCATCCGCCGCATGGCCGGCGATCTCGACATGGGCATCGAGATCATCGGCATGGCCACCGTGCGCGAGCCGGACGGGCTGGCCATGTCGAGCCGCAACCGGCGGCTGTCACCCGCCGAGCGCGCCGCTGCAACCTGCGTGCCGCGGTCGTTGCAGGCAGTGGCCGACGCGCTGAGCCGCGGGGTTGCCGGCACTGCCGAGCTGGCCGCCGTGGGCCGCGCCGTGGTGCAGGCCGAACCACTGGCGCGGTTCGAGCATCTGGAGATCGTCGACGCCGACACGCTGCAGCCGCTCACCACCATCCACGATCGCGCCGTGGCCGTGACAGCGGTGTGGTTCGGCCAGGTGCGTCTGATCGACAACCGACTACTTGCTGCCGGGCGTCCAGCCTGACAGCACCACCGCCATCGCCACGCCGTTCAAGATGGCGTGCGCGATCATGCTGGGCGCCAGGCGGCGAAACAGGTAGCAGGCGCCGCCGAGCACGCAGCCGACCGCGCTCAGCATCAGCACCAGCCCGATGTTGCGCATGCCTCGTTCGGGGTCGACGTGTGCCAGGCCGAACAGCACGCCCTGCGCGCCCACCGCGGCGACCGGCGCCATCCGGGAGAGGAAGCCGCGCAGCACCATCCCGCGAAACACGATCTCCTCCACGATCGGCGCCGCCAGCACGGCGAGGACGAGCATGGGGATGACGTAGCCGGGGTTGTCGCGAGCAGCTCGGATCTGGTCGGTGTTGTTCTGGAACGGGATCTTGGTGGCCACCACGATCACGCCCACCACTGCCTGAGCGAGGAAGCACGACAGCCAGGTGACGGGGCCCCAGCCGGCATCGACCCAGCGGACGGTGAGGCCGATGTCGTTACTCGCGTTGCCGGTGCCCCATCGCGCGCTGGCGACTCGCCAGAAGACCAGCGGTGGACCGTAGGCGATGACGGCGACCAGCACCACGTACACCGCGATCGGCCAGCGCTGGCCCACCAGGCCGCGCAGCACGAACCGGCTGGCCACCAGCGGTAACGCCATCGAGAGCAGGGCGCCCACTGCCACCTGGAAGGGCAGCGTGGGATGCGGCTGCTTCGGTGGCATCGCTGCGTTGGGCGTCCACTGCGTGCCGTCCCAGTAGCGCAGCCCGGCGGGCTGCCAGGGGTCGGGGAACCACCCGGGCGGCTGCAAGCTCATCGACCGCCACCATAGGTGGCGTTCTTCGCCCGCGATGTGCACGAGTCGTAGGCTGACGGCATGCACGAGCTCTCCAACCTCTCCCTCTGGCACGCCACCATGAGCGCCGAGGAGTGGGGGCCGGGCCGGCCGGCGCTGGGCAGCGACCTGCAGGTCGACGTGGCCATCGTCGGCGCCGGCTACACGGGCATGTGGACCGCCTACTACCTGCTGCAGCGCGACCCGTCGCTGCGAGTGGCCCTGCTGGAAGCACAGGTGGTCGGCTTCGGCGCCAGCGGCCGCAACGGCGGCTGGTGCTCGGCGCTGTTGCCGATGGGGCTCGACGCGGTCGCCGCGCAGAGCTCGCGCAGCCAGGCGGTGCGCCTGCAAACGGTGATGCACGAGACGGTTGCCGAAGTCGGCCGGGTGGTGCAGGCGGAAGGCATCGACTGCCACTTCGCGCACGGTGGCTACCTCAGCCTGGCGCGCAGCGACATCCAGATGCAGCGAGAGCGCGCGCATGTGCAGCACCTGCAGTCGTACGGCTTCACCGACGACGACTACCGCACGCTGTCCAAGGAGGAAGCGTTGCAGCGTTGTGCGGCCAGCAACGTGGTCGGTGGCGCGTTCACGCCCCACTGCGCCGCCATCCATCCGGCACGGCTGGCGCGCGGCCTGGCCCGAACGATCGAACGGATGGGTGCCACCATCTACGAGCACACGCCCGTGGTCGAGATCTCACCGCGCACTGTGCGCACTCACCTCGGCACGGTGAAGGCCGACGTGGTGGTGCGGGCCACCGAGGCGTTCACTCCGTCGCTTGCCGGGCTGGGCCGCGAGGTCGCGCCGATCTACTCGCTGATGATCGCCACCGAGCCGCTGCCCGACGAGTTCTGGCAGGCGACCGGGCTGGGCCAACGCGCGACCTTCAACGACGGCCGCCACATGATCGTCTACGGGCAGCGCACGGCCGACAACCGGTTCGCGTTCGGCGGGCGCGGCGCCTGGTATCACTGGGGCAGCGCCATCAGGCCGTCCTACGACCGCGACTCACGCGTGCACGCTCTCATCCACGACACGTTGCGCGAGCTCTTCCCGGCCATCGGCGAGGCGGCCATCACTCATCGCTGGGGCGGCCCGGTGGGCGCCGCTCGCGACTGGTGGTGCCACGCCGGCTTCGATCGCAACAGCGGTCTTGCGTCGGCGGGCGGTTACGTGGGCGACGGTGTGGGCACCACCAACCTCTCGGGTCGCACCTTGGCGGATCTCATCACCAACACTCCCAGCGAGCTCGCCACGCTGCCGTGGGTGGGCCATCGCTCGCGCAAGTGGGAGCCCGAGCCGTTGCGCTTCCTCGGCATCAACACGATGGCGTACCTCCCCATCGGCGCCGATCGCCACGAGGAACGGCACGGCACCGCGTCGAAGTGGCGCGAGGCCATCATGAACCGCCTGCTCGGGCACTGACCGGCCACGACTCCGGGCCAGCCGAGCGCCCACCCACTTCGCACTGTCAGGCGGGGTCGGGGAGCAGGGCCGGTGGCACGGTGGCGAACAGCCACGTGTCGAAGAAGTCGGCCAGTGACCTACCGGCCACTTCCTCGGCGAGTGCGATGAAGTCGGTGGTGGTGCGCGAGGCGCCGTTGTTCTCGGCCACCCACTGCTGCAGCAGCCGGAAGAAGGCCTCGTCGCCGATGGTGAGCCGTAGTGCGTGCACCACGACGGCGCCCCCTGTCGTAGCTGTTGTAGCCGAACATCTCCTCGACACCGGGGTCGGCCGAGCTGCCCGGTGGTCGCCCGTCGAGCGCCAGTTGCGCCTCTTCGTCGATCTCGGCGAACCGGATGTTCTCCATCCACAGCCACTGGCCGTAGGTGGCGAACGACTCGTTGAGCCAGATGTCCTGCCAGCGCGCAGGGGTGACCGCGTCGCCGAACCACTGGTGGGCGAGTTCGTGCGCGAGCAGCAGTTGCTGGCCCGGGCCCAGGCCGCCGTCGGAGAAGTCGTCGCGGCTGAACAGCGAGCGGCCCTGGGTCTCCATCGCGAGACCACCGAAGCTGTCGGTGATGGCGATGCCGTAACCGTCGAGCGGGTAGTCGCCGAACAGCTCCTCGAAGAACTCGATCATCTCCGGCGTGACGTCGAGGAACGGTTGCATCTCGGCGCGGTCCCGGCGGAGGATGGCGCTCACCAGCGGCAGACCGCCTGGCCCAGTGCTCTCCACCACCTCGTAGTCACCGGTGAGCAACAAGATGAGGTAGGTGGCCATCGGGCGCTGCTCCTGCCACACCCACACGTCGCGGGTGCCTTCGGCGCGTTGTTCGATGAGGGCCCCATTGGCCACGGCGGTGACACCGCGTGGCACCGAGATGGTGAAGGTGTACGTGGCCTTGTCGCTGGGGTGGTCGTTGCAGGGCATCCACGTGCGCGCTCCGTCGGGCTCGTTGAGGACGTACGAGCCACCAATGGTGTTGAACCAACCATTCGGAAGCCCGATGGCCGAGCTGCGCTCGGCGGTGGCCGCCCGATACGCCACCTCGATGCGGATCTCGTCGCCGGCGCTGGCCGGCTCGGGCAGGGTGATGCGCAACTCGGGCCCGTCGGTCACCGCGCGCGCCGTGCGGCCGTCGACCGTCACCTCCGAGGTCGCCAGGCCGATGGCATCGAGCGTGATCTCGGTACGGTCGGTGGTGAGCGCGGCATCGAGACCCACCATGCCCTCGATGGTGTCGGTGATGCTGTCGTACGACAGATCGACGTCGTAGTGCAGCACGTCGAGCCCCGGGTTGCCCAGGTCGGGGAAGAGCACGTCGCCGACGCCATCGCCCGTATCGCCCGTGTCGCCCGACTCGCCCGTGTCGGCCGTTTCGGTGGTGGGTTGCGACGATGGAACGGCGGAGCCGCCATCGGTCGGTGGGCGTGGGGGTGCCTGGTCGGCGCGTTCGGTGCGCACGCCCGGCGCGGTGCCGCACGCCACGAGCAGCAGGGCGACGACCGATGCGAGCAGCCTGCGAGTCATGCCGCGCACCTTACCGACGCGACGCATGGCTGTGCCGTCAGCGATGCAACGTCGGGTCGGTGATCGCGGCACGCAAGCGCACGGTGAAGACCGAGTCGCCGGACAGCACACCACCGCGGCCGAACAACCTGCCGGCCTGCCAGTTCGACAGGCCCAGCTCGGGTTGCACCAGCGCGAACTGGCCATCGACCCAGCGCGTGAAGCCGTCACCCACGAACGGTGCGTCAACCGCGCGGTAGAACGACTCGTGCTCGGTCGCGTCGCCGGAGATGAGTGATGCCACGAAGTGAGGGCTGAACCGGTTGCACTGCTGCACCGCTTGCGCGACATCGTCGACGATCAACAAGGCCACCTCGGGCACGGTGTCCCACTCCCACTCGTGCCCCAGGCACGGATGGTCGATCGTGAGCTCGTGGATGATGGGCGCGACGGCCCTCGCAGCAGCAGCCGCGTGCACCGCCGCATGGAACGCGGGCACCAGGTCGTGCGCCCGCGACCGCACGATGCAGCACACGTTCAAGGTGTTGCACACCTTGCGATCCAGCGAGTGGCGCACAGCCAGAGCGAACCGCTCGGTGTCGGCGGTGTCGGCAGCCACCAGCCAGGCGCCTCCGGTGCCGTGCAGGCTCACCGGCACGCCGTGCTGGCGAGCCACCGCGCCCAGCTGCGCCACGGCGGTTCCCGAGCCGCGGGCCACGGCCAGCGACACCCGCTGGTCGGCGAACAAGGCCCAACCGGCGCCATGCGCTGCACTGTCGACCAGTTGCACCGCACCCGCCGGCAGGCCGGCAGCGGCCAGCGCCGGTTGCACAGCGGCAGCCATGATGGCCCTGGCCGTGCCGAGCGCATCGCTACCGATGCGGAAGACGACGGTGTTGCCGGTGCGCAGCACACCCGTTGCATCCGCGAAGACGTTGGGGCGACCCTCGAACACGAAGGCCACCACACCCAGCGGATCGCGCCACTGCTGCACGGCCCACTGCGCGTGCTGCACCTCGCCCATCTGCTGGCTGCGGCGGGTGTCGATGCCGGCCCACACCTGCAGCCCGGCGATCATGTCGGCGCGCATGGCGGCGCTCAAGGTCAACCGGCCGGTGGCCCTGCCGCGCTGGGTGGCGCTGTGCACGTCTGCTTCGTTGGCCGCGGCGATCGAGGCGAACACGGCATCGTCGTTCAGGAGCGCGGCGAACCGCTGGTAGAACGCGCTGATCTGCTCGTCGCTGACGGTGGTCAACTCGGCGAACGCTGCGGCGGCGGCGCCCACCGCTGCCGCGGCCGTGGCGTGGTCGGCCTGCCGGATGTGCAACAGGTCGCCGGTTTCGTGCACGACCACCAGCCGATCGCCGGCGCGGAACTGGTCGGCAAGTTCGGCCGGCACGGTGGTGACCCGATTGCCGCCGAAGATCAGCCGTTCGCCGGCAACGAGTGAGTGCAGTGGCTGGCTCATCGGGCGAGCACCTCCTGAATGGTGACCGGGCGGCCTTCGTCGATCGACCGATGCGCAGCTTCGCCCACCGCCACCGACATCAGCCCGTCGTGCAGCGTGACCGTCGCTGGCGCGCCGGCGCGGATGGCCTCCATGAACGCAACGTGCTCCAGGTAGGACGCACCGTGGTGCAGGCCGGCGTGACGGATGGTGTCGTCGTGCACGGCACGCTCGGTGACGCACCCGAGGCCGTCCGAACGTCGCCCGACGCGCACGAGGCCTTCGGTGACGAGTGCCTCCACCTTGCCCTCGTCGCCGACCACGCAGATCTCCTGCTCGTTCTTGCTCGCCTCGGCGAACATGCACAGGTCGAGCATCGCACGCGCGCCACCCTCGTACTCCACGATCACGTAGGCGTTGTCGAGGATGTCGGGTCGCTCGCCGTCGTAGCGTTCGTCGAGATGGTTGACGGCCTGCCCACCGCTGGCCAGCACCCGCACCGGAGTGTCGGCGGCGAGCACGTTCATCAGGTCGAAGAAGTGACAGCACTTCTCCACCAGGGTGCCACCGGTATTGCGATTGAAGCGGTTCCAGTTGCCCACCTTCACCAGGAAGGGGAAGCGGTGCTCGCGAATGGCCACCATGCGCAGCCGGCCGACGGTGCCGTCGCGCACCTCGCGCACGATTGCCTGCGTCGGCGGCATGAAGCGGTACTCGAGGCCCATCCACACCACTCGCTGCGGCCACTGCTGCGCGGTCTCGTCGGCCAGGGCGATCACTCGTCGGCAGTCGGCGACGGTGGTGCACAACGGCTTCTCGATCAGCACGTGGTGACCGGTGCGCAGCACGTCGGAGAGCACGTCGTGGTGAGTGTGATTCGGCGAGGCGATCACCACCACGTCGCACAGGCCGGAGGCAAGCAGCTCACCGTGATCGGCGAAGCGCGCCAGCGGCGCATCCAGCCCGACGGCCAGCTGCGCCCAATCACGGCTCTCGGCGTGAGGATCGGAGATGGCTGTGACGGTGGCGCCGGGCAGGTGGAGCAGGTTGTTGATGTGCTCCACCCCCATCATGCCGGTACCGATCACCCCGTAACGCAGGCTGGTGGACATCGTCGAATAGCGTACGGCAATGCCTTCCAGCCCGCATGACCCGTTGCGGTGAGCCCTCGCCCGCACCTCGCCTGGTTCGCCGCCCTGTGCGACGACGACTACGAGCAACTCGGCGTGCCCGACCCTTCCCTGGCCAGCAGCTTCGAGCACTGCTCGGCCATCGTGCACGCCGCCGACCGGGCCGGCTTCGACGCCATCCTCATGCCATCCGGTTACGCGCTGGGCATCGACACCATCGCCTTCACCGCGGCCATCGCACGCAGCACCCGACACATCACTCCCATCGTGGCAGTGCGCATGGGCGAGCTGTGGGTGCCACAGCTCGCTCGCCAGCTGGCCACGCTCGATCAGCTGCTGGGCGGGCGGATGGTGATCAACATCATCTCGTCCGAGCTGCCCGGCGAGGTGCTGCCATCGGCAGCTCGCTATCGGCGCACGCTCGAGCACATGCATGCGTTGCGCACGCTGCTCGACGGCGCGCCACTTGCCGCCGCCGGCGAATTCGTCAACGTCTCGGTGGATGCCCCGCGTGTGCGCACGGTCAGCCGCCGCTCGCCGCCGTTGTACTTCGGCGGGTTGTCGGATGACGCTCGTGAGGTCGCGGCGGCGGCCGCCGACGTGTACCTGATGTGGCCCGACACGATGCAGGGCGTGGCGGCCATCATCGACGACATGCGCGCCCGAGCCGCGCATCACGGCCGCACGCTGCGCTTCGGTTATCGGGTGCACGTGGTGGTGCGCGAAACGGAGAGCGCAGCGCGGGCCGCGGCGCAGCACCTCGTCGCCGCCCTCGACCCCGAGGTGGGTGATGCCATCCGAGCAAGATCGCTCGACAGCCAGTCGGTCGGGGTGCGTGCCCAGGCGTCGTTGCGCGACGACGCCGACTCGGACGGGTTCGTCGAGCCGTACCTGTGGACCGGCATCGGGCGGGCCCGCAGCGGGTGCGGGGCGGCGATCGTCGGCGACCCGCAACAGGTGGCGGCGAAGATCCGCGAGTACCAGGCGCTGGGCATCGACACCTTCATCCTCTCGGGGTATCCGCACCTGCAGGAGTGTGAACGTTTCGCCTCACTCGTGATGCCGCTGCTGCGCGGCGCGTAGCGTGGTCGGATGAGCTCCGACCGCTTCTACTTCCGCCAGCTGCTCTCCGGCCGCGACTTCGCCACCGACGATCCGGTCGCGCAGCAGATGGTCAACTTCGTCTACGCCATCGGCGACCGCGCCACCAGCGAGTGCGTGCTCATCGACCCCGCGTACGCGGTCCACGAACTGCTCGACATCGTGGAGGCCGACGGCATGAAGGTCACCGGCGTGCTGGCCACGCACTTCCACCCGGACCACATCGGCGGGTCATTGGGCGGGCACTACGTGGAGGGCGTCGCAACGTTGCTCGAGCGCTGCGAGTGCCCCGTGCACGTGCAGCGCGACGAGACCCCCTGGGTCACTCGTACCAGCGGACTCACGGTCGACCAGCTGGTGCAGCACGAGGGTGGCGACGTGGTGCAGGTGGGCGACATCGCGATCACGCTGGTGCACACGCCCGGCCACACGCCCGGCAGCCAGTGCTTCCACGTCGATGGCCGGCTGGTGAGCGGCGACACGCTGTTCCTCGACGGGTGCGGCCGCACCGACTTCCCCGGCAGCGACCCGGCGGCCATGTACGACAGCCTGCAGACCCTGGGCTCGATGCCGGAAGGCACCATCGTCTATCCCGGTCATCGCTACTCGCAGCCGTCCAGCGCCACCATCGACGCGATCCGCGAAAGCAACTACGTGTACCGCCCGAAGAACAAGGAGCAGTGGCTGGCCATGTTCGGCCAGTGACCAACTGGGGCGCCGGCGCGACGCCCCAGCTCAGAGCCCCAGTCGCTGCAACTGCTCGGTGGGGGCATCGAGGTCGTGCAATGCGGCGCGCAGCAGCTGCTGCATCACCAGTTCGGCGGGCTCGCCGGCCCGGTTCTCGCGCTCGTGAGGGTCGAGCGACACGTCGTAGAGGTGGTGCTGGCCGAGGTGGGCGCCGCCGCTCACCCAGAACGGCAGCGCATCACCCGGTTGGAACGGCTGGCGGATGACGGGCACGGTGCTGCCCGGCATGCGATCGAGCCACGCCCGCTCGTTGGGTGGCGGCAGCTCGGTGATGCCCTTGACGTGCACCGGCATCGTGCTCCACCGGTTGCTCCACATGCTGAGCGGGAAGTTGCTGCCCTCGGGCGCGCGGGCGTACTTCCAGCGCCCGTCGGTGACCTGCACCCAGTTGCCGAACACCCCACCAATGGCGTAGTCGCGCACCGAGGTGACCTCGCCGCGCAGCAGCGGCGCCAGCGAGTGGCCGTGCGTGCGGTGCTGCGGTGACACGCCGAACACATCCGCCAGAGTGGCGTGCAGGTCGACAGCGGTGGTGAGCGCCTCGCACACTCCCCCGCCCTCCACGCCCGGCCAGTGGATGAGCAGCGGGATGTGCCCGAGCGGTTCGAACTGAGGCACCATCGGCTTGCCCCAGATGTCGCTGGTGACGCCGCTGGGGTCGGTGCGCTCCTCACCGAGGTAGTGCCCGTGGTCGGTGCACACGATGAGGGCCGTGTCGCGCCACAGGTCGTGCCGGTCGAACTGCTCGATGATGCGGCCGAACCAGTGGTCGATCATCGACAGCTTGCTGCCGTAGTTGGCGCGAACGTGGCGCGCCTCGGCCTCGCTGAGGTGCCCACCGCTGCGGCCGCCCACCACGTAGGGCGGCCAGATCAGGCGTTCGCCCTCCCACGGCTCGGCTTCGTACATCCCCTGCCACGGCTCGGGCGTGTCGAACGGTTCGTGCGGGTCGAACTCGTCGACGAACAGCATCCAACGTCCGTCGGCGCCGAGCGTTGCCGCGTTGGTGAGCCAGTCGGCGGCGGCTGTCATCGTGCGTGGCCCGGGGTAGTCGGCCTCCTCGCGGAAGTGCGTGCGAGTGCGGTCGTACGCTCGATCGATGTGCGGCGCTCGGTCGCCGAAGCGGCGCTGCAGGAACCAGTCGCCTTCCGCGGCCGGGGGTGCCGGCACCCCGATCCACGACGGGTCGAGCCAGGTCTTCCACGGGTCGCCCTCGTGACCACGCACGTAGTCCCACCCGCCGAAGTCGGTGTGGTAGTTCTCGCCGCCGGTCTCGAAGAGGTGCGGGTGGTCGGTGACCAGCATGGTGGTGACGCCGCTGTGTCGCAGGTCGGCGGTGATGGGCCGCTCCCACACCTCGATCGAGCCCCACGGCCGCCACAGGAAGTCGAGCGCGCCGCACAGGATGTCGTGCCGGGCCGGCATGCACGGCAGCGAGCCGGTGACGTGCCGTGTGAACCGGGTGGCGTGTTGGGTGGCGAACTGGTCGAGGTGCGGGGTGGCGAACTCGGTACCGCCGTAGCTGCCCAGCATGTGCCGGTTCAGTGAGTCGAGCAGCACCACGACTGCATTGCGAGGCTGTGGCAGGACGACGGTCATGCTGCCCAGGTTGTCACACGAGCGCGAACACGATCGCGCTGGTGCCGGCAACGAACAGCAGCGTCAGCACCATCCATCGAAAGCGCTCGCCGTGCACGTGCTTGCGCACCGGCCACCCGAGCCCCTGACCGATCACCCACGCGGGCAAGGCCACGAGCGCAGCGTGCATGCCCTCGCGCGTGATCTTGCCGTCGAGGATGAACAACGAGAGGCCGACGACGTTGCCGAGCGCGAACACGGCGGTGATGGTGGCGCGGAACTCGTTGGGGGGAAGCTGCCGCGCCTGGAGGTCGAACACCAGCGGTGGGCCATTGGTGGACAGCGAGGTGTTCAGGACGCCCGACATGAACCCTGCACCGACATCGAGGCCCGGGCCGACGTGGGCGAGGTTGATCCTGCGCACCAGAAGGGCGGTGGCGATGAGCACCGCGATCCCGAGCGCGAGGCGCAACGTCCGGTCGCTGACGACGTTGAGTATCCACAGACCGAGCGGCATGCCCACGAACGACGAGAGCGCCAATCGCTTGGTCAGTGGCCGGTTGGCGTCGCGGCGAAGGTGCCATGCGAGCCAGCTGGTGGACACCATGCCCAGCAAGGTGCTGACCACCACTGCCTTCTCCACCGGCACGGCCAGGGTCATGATGGGCATCGCCAGTAGGGCGAACCCGAAGCCGGCGATGACCTGCGTGAATGCTGCGACGAAGATGGCCACCGCCACGACGACGAGCTGCACGGTGGTCACGACCGTCGAGTCTGCCACCTACGCTGGCGGCCGATGAAGACGCTGCCGATCGTCGACCCGTCGCATGCCAGGCTGGTTCCCCCTCGGCGGCGAGCTGACCTCGGGCGTGCCCGACCGCAAGGAGGGCTACTACTTCGGCGCCGAGCTGCCGCCCGACGAGCGACCGATGCACGGCCCGAACCTGTGGCCGCAGCACCCCGCCGGCCTGCGCGATGCGGTCACCGAGTGGATGACCGCGATGACCGACCTGGGCCAGCAGCTGCTCCGCTCGATGGCACAGGGGCTGGGCCTGCCTGCCGAGTTCTTCGAGCACAACCTCACCGCCGCACCCACTCCCCTGTTCCGCATCTTCCGCTACCCACCGCACCCCGCGGGCGATGCCGCCACCTGGGGTGTGGGCGAGCACACCGACTACGGGCTGCTCACGCTGCTGGCCACGGACGGCACGCCCGGCCTTGAGGTGCACTCGTACGGCGAGTGGATCGCTGCCCCCGCCGACGCCGATCTGGTGATCTGCAACCTCGGCGACATGCTCGACCGTGTCACCGCCGGCCGCTACCGCAGCAACCCGCACCGGGTGCGCAACCACGCCGGCGCGGATCGCTACTCCTTGCCGTTCTTCATGGATCCCGGTTGGGATGCCATCGTGCAACCGATCGAGTTCCCCGACCAGTGGCGGGTGCCGCTCGACCAGCAGGCTCGCTGGGACAAGGCCAACCTGCGCGAGATCAGCGGCACCTACGGCGCATGGCTCAGCGCCAAGGTCGCCAAGGTCTTCCCCGATCTGGCCACCGACACCGGCTTGCCCGTACGCTGATCCGCGCCGGCAGTGGCCCTGTCGGTGTGCTGTCGGTGGGCTGTCGGTGGGCTATCGACCCAGGGTGTACGTGCGTTCGTGGCGATCCACGCCGATCACCTTCCAACCGTCGGCCAGGTGCGGCGCCATCGCGTCGCGCACGGCGAGCCGCGCGTGCAGTGCTTCCGGCGCTGATGCCGCGATCTGCTCCGGCGACACGGCCGGCACATCGAGCACGAACGTCTCGGCGAAGGCCGGGCGCGGGCGCTCGAGCTCCCACTGCACCGTCAACCGGTCGCTGGGCAGCGAACCGTTGATGCCACCCAGCGCGCCGTAGTGGTTGGTGTGATACGTGACCCCGAAGGCGCCCAGCTTGTTCAGGTTGAGGTGCGCGTTGGTGAGCTGCAGCGGGTCGAACGTCCACCGCATGGCCGTGACCCCGTTGTCGACGCACCACTCGGCCTGGCGCCGCTTGAGCTGCTCACCGAGGCCGCTGCGGCGGTACTCGGCGTCGACCGCCATGTAGTGCGAGTGCAGCACCCTCGCCTCGAAGGTGCGGAAGCCGAACAGCGAACCGACCATCCGGTCGCCGTCGAAGGCACCGATGGCCACGCCGCCTTCCTCGATGCACGCGACCAGCATGTTGACCGAGACGCGATCGTCCTGCCCACCCCAGATCTTCGCCTCGAACTCGGGCATCACCGCCAACTCGTCGGCCGTGCGCAGCACGCGGAGCTCGACGCTCACCGCCTGACGACCTCGACGCTCTCGGTGACCTGGTCGACGAACGCGCGGTCGAGCGTGACCCCGATGCCGGGCCCTGCGGGCACGGGCATGATGCCGTTGGTGGCCTCCAGCTGCTGCTCGGTGATGTCGCGTGAGTAGGTGCGGCTGGCTGAGGCGGTGTCGCCGGGGAACACGAAACCGGGCATGGTGGCCAGGTGGATGTTGTGGGCCCGCCCGATTCCGGTCTCCAGCATGCCACCGCACCACATCGGTACCTCACGGGCCACGCACAGGTCGTGGATCTCGCGCACCGCCTGCAGCCCGCCGACGCGGCCGACCTTCACGTTGACCACCGTGCACGCCTTGAGGTCGAGCGCGGCCTTCACCCGCGCGGGCGAGGTGAGCGTCTCGTCGAGGCACAGCTCGGTGTGCAGCAAGGTGGCGAGGTGGGCGTGCTCGACCATGTCGTCCCAGTGCAGCGGCTGCTCGATGTAGTGCAGGCCGAACTCGTCGATCTGATGCAGCAGATCCATCATCTCCAACGTGTACGCGGAGTTGGCATCGACGGTGAGCTCGATGTCGGGGAAGTCGGCGCGCACCGCGGCCAGCATGTCGACGTCCCAACCCGGCTCGATCTTCAACTTCACCCGCTGGTAGCCCTGCTCGACGTGGCGAGCCACGCTGGCGACCGTCTGCGGGATGGGGTTCATGCCCAGGCTGGCGCCCACGGGAATCTCGGTGCGCTCGCCACCCAGCAGCGTGCGCAGTGGCACGCCCTGCTGGCGGGCGAAGCAATCCCACACGGCCAGTTCCAGCGCGGTCTTGGCCATCGGGTTGCCGCGCCACTCCACCCAACGAGCGGTGACCTCCGACGGGTGCGCCACGTCGCGCGACATCAGCTCCGGGGCGAACGCGCCACGCAGCAGGTGCAGTGCGCCGGGGATGCACTCCTCGCGGTAGTGGGGGAACGGGTCCATCACGCCTTCGCCGTAGCCCTCCACACCGTCTGAGCGGACGGTGACGATGAGGGCGTGCTTGCCCACCTCCTCGCCGAACGACGTGCGGAACGGCGAGACGTACGGGAGATGGACGATGCGGAGCTCTACTTCGTCGATGCGCATGAGTGCCTTCCTAGCAGGGCGTCGTCACCAGGTGTCGATGTTGGGTCGCTTCTTCCCCTGGCGCACCGGCACCGGGGGCGCGGCTTCCAGGATGGCGCTGATCCAGCGGCGGGTGTCGGCCGGGTCGATGACGTCGTCGATCTCGTAGTGGCTGGCGACGTTGACCGCTTTGCCCACCTCGTACATGCGGTCGACCATCTGCTGGAAGACGCGCTCGCGCTCCTCGAGGTCGTCGATCGCGGCGAGCTCGTTGCGGTAGCCCAGGCGCACCGCGCCCTCCAGGCCCATGCCGCCGAACTCGCCCGTGGGCCACGCCACTGTGGCGTGCGGCGCCTTCGTGCTGCCACCCATCATCGCCTGCGCGCCCAGGCCGTAGCTCTTGCGCAGCACGACGGCCACGAGTGGGACGGTGATGTTCGCACCGGTCACGAACAGGCGGCTGCAGTGTCGAACGAGCGCGGTCTTCTCGATCTCGGGGCCCACCATCATCCCCGGCGTGTCGACGAGCGTGACCACGGGGATGTCGAACGCATCGCACAGCTGCAGGAAGCGGGCGGCCTTGTCGGCACCGTCGCTGTCGATGGCGCCGGCGAGGTGGCCAGGGTTGTTGGCGACCACACCGACCGGGCGGCCATCGACACGTGCGAACGCGGTGACCATGCCCAGCCCGAAGTCGCGGCGCAGCTCCAGCACGCTGCCGGTGTCGAACAGGCACTGGATGACGGCGTGCACGTCGTAGCCGCGCTTGCGATCCTCGGGGATGACGTGGCGCAGCTCGCGCTGGTCGGCGCACGCCCACTCGCCGGCAGCGCCCTGGAAGTACCCGAGGTACTGCTTGGCCGCAGCGACGGCGGCGGCCTCGTCGGGCACCACGATGTCGACCACCCCGTTGGCGCGTTGCACATCGATGGGGCCGATGTCGTGCGGGTCGAACACGCCGAGGCCGCCGCCTTCGATCATCGCCGGGCCACCCATTCCGATGTTGCTGTCGGCGGTGGCGATGACCACGTCGCAACAGCCGAGGATTGCCGCGTTGCCGGCAAAGCAGTAGCCGGCGTTGATGCCCACGAGCGGCACCAGGCCACTGAGCTCGGCGAAGTACATGAACGCCAGGCAGTCGAGGCCGCTGACGCCCATCATGTCGGTGTCGCCCGGGCGCCCGCCGCCGCCTTCGGTGAAGAACACCACCGGCAGCCGCAGCGACTCGGCCAGCTCGAAGAGGCGGTCCTTCTTGCGATGGTTCTGCCCGCCCTGGGTGCCGGCCAGCACGGTGTAGTCGTACGACATCGCGACGATTGACTGCCCGTTCACCTTGCCGAGGCCGCCGATCATGCCATCGGCGGGCGTGCGTGCGATCAGGTCGTCGAGTGCTCGCCGGCGCCGTTGCGGCGCGATGACGACAGGGCCGTATTCGACGAACGAGCCATCGTCCACCAGGTCGGCGACGTTCTCACGAGCGGTGCGACGACCAACAGCGCGACGCTTCCCGACTGCCGCTGGCCGAGCCGCGTCGAGCCCGATCGCGTGGCGGGCGACCACCTCTGCCAGGTCGGGACGAATGTGCGCCGGGTCTTCCGCCGCCTCGGTGGCCGCAGCGGCGATGGAGACCTCGCCGGGGGCGAGGCGGGCGACGACCGCGTGCTCCATCACGGTCGCGCCCACGGCCACGACCAGCGCTTCGATCGACCCATCGGACGCCGACTCGATGGCGTGGTGCATCTTCATCGACTCGATCAGCATCACCTGCTGGCCCGCCCGCACCTGCTGGCCGACCACCACGTCGATCGTGACGATCGTGCCCTGCATCGGTGCCGTGATGTCCATCGCTTCCCCCACGCCCGAGACGGTAGCCGCACCCCCTGCCGGCCCACGCCCCGAACCCGCGTCGGTGCGCTCCCGCTCGGCATCCGGGCGGCACCACACAGACGCGGGTGGCTACGCTCGCCGGGATGAGTGAAGGGGTCGAGCTCCAGGTGGCCGGGCACACCGTCGTGGTCACCAGCCCCGACAAGGTCTTCTTCCAGACCCGGGGCGACACCAAGCTCGACCTCATCGAGTACTACCTCTCCGTCGGTGACGCCGTCATGCGCCAGATGCACGACCGACCGGTGCTGCTGCAGCGCTTTCCCAACGGCGCCCACGGCAGCAACTTCTTCCAGAAGCGCATCCCCGAGGGCGCCCCCGAGTGGCTGCAGACCACCACCGTGCTCACCCCCAACGGCACTCCCTCGCGGGCACTGGTGATCGCCGACATGGCGCACATGGTGTGGGCCGTCAACCTCGGTTGCCTCGGCTTCCACTCGTGGCCTGTGCGGGCCAGCAACCAAGACATGTGCGACGAGTTGCGCATCGACCTCGACCCAGGGCCGGGGACCACGTACTCGATGGCGCAGGAGACGGCGCACGAGACCAAGCGTCTGCTCGACGACCTGGGCGTCGCCGGCTACATCAAGACCTCGGGCAATCGCGGCCTCCACGTCTACGTGCGCTTGCAGCCCACACACGACAGCTACGCCGTTCGAAGCGCGGCGGTGGCACTTGCCCGTGAGCTGGAGCGCCGACGACCTGACTTGATCACTGCCGCCTGGTGGAAGGAGGAGCGCGGCGAGCGCATCTTCATCGACTTCAACCAGAACGCTCCGCACAAGACCGTGTTCGCCCCCTGGTCGGTGAGAGCGCTGGATCACGCTCCGGTCTCGTTCCCGTTCCCATGGGAACTGCTCGACACCCTGCAACCGCACGAGATGACGATCGCCACCGTGCCCGCCTGGGTGGATCGCCACGGCGACGCGTGGGCGGCGATGAACGACCATCCGCAGCCGATGGCCCCGTTCCTGGAGATGGTGCACGCCGACCAGTCGGCCGGCCTGCAGGACGCCCCCTGGCCGCCGGTCTACCCGAAGATGCCTGGCGAGCCCCCGCGCGTGGCCCCCAGCAGAGCAAAGAAGCCAAAGCCGAACTGAGACCCCCGGGCCACCGAACCACGTGCTTGTGTCAAAACCCCGGGCTCACAGCCCCAGCTCAGCGGCCGACAGACTGTACGTAAAAGCGGGGTGGGCGGGGTGGGCTCTGGGTCGGGTCAGACGCCGAGCTCGGCGGCACGGGCCAGCACACGCTCGCGTTCGGCGCCGATGGTGGTGCTGTCGCCGTGGCCGGTGTGCACGATGGTGTGATCGGGCATCGCCAGCAGCCGGTCGCGGATGCTGCGCAGGATGGTGGGCTCGTCGCTGTAGCTGCGCCCGGTGGCCCCGGGGCCGCCGCAGAAGAGGGTGTCGCCGCTGAACACCACGCCGCTGGCGACATCGTGGAAGCAGCAGCACCCGGGCGAGTGGCCGGGTGTGTGCAGGATGCCCAGCTGGTGGCCGGCCACCGTGACCAGCTGGCCGGGCACGACGGCGCCGTCGGGCTCGTCGTGCGGCCACACCACGCTCCACAGCATGTGGTCGGCCTCGTGCAGCAGGATTGGCGCATCCACCGCATCGCGCAGCGGCACCGCGGCGTTGATGTGGTCGTTGTGGCCGTGCGTGAGCACGATGGCCTTCACCCTGCGGCCATCGATGGCCCCGACGATGGTCTCGTAGTCGTGGGCGGCGTCGAAGACCACAACTTCACGGTCGTCGCCGACGAGCCAGATGTTGTTGGTGACCTCCCACTCACCGCCGTCGAGGGCGAAGATGCCGTCGGTGGTGACCAGCTCGATGGTCATCGGAAGGTGCTCACAGCACGACCACGGATCGCAGCACTTCGCCGCGCTCCATCTTGTGGAAGGCCTCTTCGACGGCATCGAGCGAGATGGTCTCGCTGACGAACTTGTCGAGCGGCAACCGGCCCTGCTGGTGCAGCGCGACCAGCATCGGGAAATCGCGCGACGGCAGGCAGTCGCCGTACCACGACGACTTCAGCTGCCCGCCACGGCCGAACACCTCGATGAACGGCAGTTCCAGCACCATGTCGGGGCGCGGCACGCCCACCAGCACGACGGTGCCGGCCAGGTCGCGAGCTTCGAACGCCTGCTTGTAGACGGCAGGGTGGCCGATGGCCTCGATGCACACGTCGGCGCCGTTGCCGCCGGTGACCGACTTGATGTACTCCACCGGGTCGGTGGTCTTCGAGTTGCAGGTGTGAGTGGCGCCGAACTGGCGCCCCACTCCAGCTTCCGGTCGTCGATGTCGACAGCGACGATGGTGCTCGCGCCCGCCAACAACGCCCCGGCGATCGCCGCGTCGCCGACGCCACCGCAGCCGAACACGGCGACCGAGTCGCCACGGCCGACGTTGCCGGTGTTGATGGCCGCACCGATGCCGGCCATCACTCCGCAGCCCAGCAGACCGGCGGTGGTGGCGGGAACCGACGGATCGACCTTCGTGCACTGCCCGGCCGCAACCAACGTCTTGTCGGCGAAAGCACCGATGCCGAGCGCGGGCGACAGCACGGTGCCGTCTTCCAGCGTCATCTTCTGAGTGGCGTTGAAGGTGCTGAAGCACAGCCACGGGCGGCCGCGCAGGCAGCTGCGACAGTTGCCGCACACAGCCCGCCAGTTGAGGATGACGAAGTCGCCGGGCTGCACGTTGGTGACGCCCTCGCCCACTGACTCCACCACGCCTGCGGCCTCGTGGCCGAGCAGGAACGGGAACTCGTCGTTGATGCCACCCTCGCGATAGTGCAGGTCGGTGTGGCACACACCACATGCCTGCACCGCCACCACAGCCTCACCAGGGCCGGGGTCGGGGATGACGATCGTCTCGATCGTCACCGGCGCGCCCTTGCTGCGCGCCACCACTCCACGAACCTTCTGCGACATAGCCCCTCCTCGACCTTCGACCCCGTCGACACTACTGAATCACCGCACATTCGCGCGAGGAATCGCCTCGTCCGGGTCACGGCACGGACGGAGCCCCGTTCTGCGCCGTGACGCGGATGCCGAGCAGCAGTGCGTCGAGTGCGAAGACGAAGCGGTCGTCGGCCGAGCCCTCGTAGAGGTGCCCGGCGACTGCCACAGCGTTGGGGAACTCCGCCGGATCGAGCGTGCCGTAGTGCGCGCGCCACTCGCGATACGCGCGCCGACGAGCGGCCGCCGGCTCGGCGGCCATGGTCGCATCGATCGCTGCCGCTCCCACCGTCAGCTCGATGAGCGAGTGATAGGCGGCGGCCACCTGAGCCGGGTCGAAGCCACCGCGCCGCAGCTCGCGCAGCAACGCTTCGGTGATGCGCAGCTCGTTGGCGAGCCTCGTGGGCGCCGCCCGCACCAGCACCGCCAGGCGCGGCTGGTGCAGCTGCACGGCGCGCAGCTCGACGCAGATGCGACGCACCGCCGCCACCCAGCTCTCGCCTCGGCGCGGCGCCACGTGCACGGCCGCCAGGAAGCGATCGCCCACCTCGCGCTGCAGGTCGTCCATGTTCGCGTAGTGGCGGTACAACGCACTCGGGTCGCAACCCAGTGCCTCGCCGAGCCGGCGAGCAGTCATCGCCTCCGCGCCGTGCTCGGCCACCAGGTTCGCTGCCGCGTCGACGATCAGCTCACGGCTCAACGCGGCCGGTCGGCCCATCAGCGAACGCCTCGAGTGCTGCGCACCGCGCTCACTCAGTCGAACAGCCCGGCCGTGCCCAGGCGCTCGGTGCACACCTCGGCGCTCCACGGCAGCATCGTGCTGCCCAACCGCGAATCGCGGTACAGGCGCTCGAGCGGCAGGTTCTTCTGCATCGACTGGCCACCGCACACCTTGATCGCCAGGCTGGCCACCTCCGCTGCATGCTCCATCACCGTGATCGCGGCAGCCCAGCCACGAACCAGCTCGTCCTGCGTGGGGTCGAGCACTGCTTCGTCGATGGCGCGATACATCATTGCTCGCGACTGCTGGTGCTTGAGCTGCATCTGCGCCCAGCCGACCTGCTTGATCGGGTGGTCGCGCCGCGAGCCGGCAACCTGGCCCGGCAGCTCGCCGCGCAGGTACAGCCGTGTTGCGTCGATGACCCCACCGGTGAGGCCGAGGTAGCTGGGGCACAGCGAGAGGAACAGCCACGGGTAGCGCAGCGCCGCCTGGTTGTAGAGCCCGGCCGGCATCCACTCGTTGGAGTGCGGCACGAAGACGTCGTTCATCAACAGCGTGCGCGACACCGTGCCGCGCATGCCCAACGGATCCCAGTCGTCGACGATCTGCACGCCATCACCATTGCTCGGCACCCCCAGCAGACGGATGATGTCCTCGCCGGGCACCTGGCAGGTGACGTTGTAGAAGGTGGCCGCGCCGGAGAGCGACGCAAAGATCTTGCGCCCGGTGACCAGCCAACCTCCATCCACGGGCACAGCCTTGGTGGCAACACCGGCAGTGGCGCCCGCCGCCAGCCCCTCCGAGAACGGCTGGCTGTGGATGTCGCCACGCTCGACGACACCGCGGTACATCTCGGTGCGGGTGATCTCGTGCTGCTCACGTTGCTCGGGTGTCATGTCGAGCAGGTCGCTCACCTCGCCGCACCACAGCATCGTGGCGTTGTGCATGTTGAACGTGAGGCCCGTCGCCCCGCAGTGCCGACCGATCTCCTCGCTCACGCGCACGTAGTCCGCGTAGCTGGCCCCCAGGCCGCCGTAGCGAGCAGGCACGCACACCCCCATCAACCCGTTGGCTGCGAAGTCGGCGAAGTTCTCGAACGGGAAGCTTGCCTCCAGGTCGTACTTCACTGCTCGCTGCTTCATGGCCGGGCCCATGGCCTGCACCAGGCCCACCATTTCGGCCCGCGTCGTCGTCGAGTTCCCCATGGATGGCAGTTGAACAGATCGGACGCGGTTTGTCAACGGTGTTGACAAACGACTCCGGCCTGCCATACTCGCCACATGATTCACGACGTGGACGGCGCGCGCTTCGCGTGGCGCGAGTGCGGCGACGGCTCGATCGTCGCGCTGTTCCACGGGCTCGGCGGCAGCCGCATCTCGTGGGAACCGCAGCTGCAGGGCTGAGCGATCGATGGCGAGTGGCGGCGTGGGATCTGCCCGGCTACGGCAACTCCGCTCCCCTGCCCGATGAGCCATACACCTTTCATGCACTTGCGTCGGCCGCGGCCGGCTGGATCACCGAGTTGGGCGCGCAGAAGGTGCACGTGGTGGGCATCTCGATGGGCGGCATGATCGCGCAGTACCTGGCCGCATGGCACCCCGATCGCGTTCGGTCGCTGACGCTGCTCTCCACCAGCCCTCGGTTCGGGCTCGACGGCACCCTGCCGGATGCCTGGCGCGCCGCGCGGCTGGCGCCGCTCGACGATGGCCAGGAGCCGGCCGACTTCGCCGAAGTGGTGCTGCGCGGCATCGCCGGTCCGCAGATCTCGGCACCGGCGCTGGAAGGGCAGCGGGCGGCCATGGCTCGAATCAGTGGCGCCGCCCTGCGCCGCAGCATCAACTGCCTGGTCACTCATGACACACGGAGGCTGTTGCCGCTGATCAAGCAACCGACGTTGCTGCTGGTGGGCGAGTTCGACCAGGAGACACCACCCGAGTACGCCGAGTACCTCCTCGAGCACCTCCCCCATGCGCGACTGGTCATCGTGCCGCACGCCGGTCATCTGTTGAACGTGGAGGCACCCGAGCAGGTGAACCGCCTCATCACCGAGCATCTCGTCGCCCATCCGATCATCGACCTGGAGGCCTCATGACCACCGAGTGGCGTTTCATCAAGGCGTTCGCGGCGCACTTCGCGCGGTGCGCGCTGCACGAGGGCGAGACAGTGGCCGTGCTCAGCGAGTCGCAGAGCCGGCCGTCGGTCGTGGAGACGGCGCGCCTTGCGGCCCAATCGCTGGGAGGCCGTGTGTTCGATGTCGTCGTGCCCACGCCACCCGCGGCTCACGCGGTGCCCATCCGCTCCACCGGCGCCTCGCAGGCACTCGCCGGCCACCCCGCGGTCATCGCCGCGCTGGCCGCCAGCGATCTCGTCATCGACTGCACGGTCGAGGGTTTGCTGCACTCCCCCGAGCTCGGCCAAGTGCTCGCCGGCGGCGCTCGCGTGCTGATGATCTCCAACGAGCACCCCGAGGTGCTGGAGCGGATCGGATGGGAACCCGACATGCCACGCAGGGTCGAGCTGGGGTACCAGTGGCTCAGCTCGGCATCTCTCATGCGCGTCACCAGTGCAGCCGGCACCGACCTCAGCGTGCAGCTGAACGGCGCCGCAGCCGCCGGCTCGACCGGCCTCACCAGCGGCCCTGGCTCGATCGCTCACTGGCCCGGCGGGCTGGTGGCGGCGTTCCCGGCTGCGCACACCGTCAACGGCACCGTCGTCCTCGCTCCTGGCGACATGAACCTCACGTTCAACACCCTCATCCAATCGTCGGTGGTGCTGCACATTGCCGACGACCACATCGAGCGCATCGAGGGCGACGGCGTCGACGCCATCCTGTTCCGCAGCTACCTCGCCGCCTTCGGCGATCGCGAGAGCTACGCCACCAGCCACGTCGGGTGGGGCATGAACCAACTGGCCAGGTGGGACTCGTCGCAGCTGTACGACAGGCGCGAGACCTGGGGCACCGAGGCTCGGGTCTACGCGGGCAACTTCGTGTACTCCACCGGCGCCAACGAACTGGCCGGCCGCTTCACCGCCGGCCACTTCGACCTGCCGATGCGCAACTGCACCATCGCCCTCGACGGCGAGGTGGTGGTCGCCGAAGGCGTGCTCGCACCCGAGTTGCGAACGAGCACCTGACCCTCTCGGCGACCCCGGCCGACCTGCCGCCCTGCACGGCTCCTGGCAGCGATTCGTCTCGCACACCGGGACGAGTTCCGCCCAGAAGGTCGCTGCGCACCGAGCCTTCCCAACAGCGGCAGCGGCCGGTCAGTGCGTAGGCTCGGTGGCGCATGAGCCCTCACAACGTCGAGTCGGCGCAGGTCGTGCTGCCGTGCAGCGAGCCGATCTCCACCACCATCAACTTCTTCACCGGCATCGGCTTCAAGGTGCGCACCATCGTGCCCGCCGACCACCCACGCATGGCAGTGCTGCAAGGCTTCGGCCTCACCCTGCGCCTCGAGGTGAGCAGTGCCGCACCGCCGGCTCACCTGCGGTTGCTCACCACCGATGGCGAGCCGGCCACGGTCACCGCACCCAACGGCACCGTCATCGAGTTCGCGGCCGCCAACCCACCGCTGGAGATCCCGCCGCTGCGGGAAGAGTTCGTGCTCACACGCATGGCCGATGACGACAGCGCCTTCGGCGAGGGCCGCGCCGGGATGAACTATCGCGACCTCATCCCCGGCAGGCTGGGCGGGCGCTTCATCGCCTCCCACATCCTCATCCCCCACGGTGGGCCGGTGGCCGACTACGTGCACTTCCACAACATCCGGTTCCAGATGATCTACTGCTACCGCGGCTGGGTGCGCGTGGCCTACGAAGACCAGGGCGAGCCGATGCTGCTGCAGGAGGGCGACTGCTTCCTGCAGCCGTCCACCATCCGCCATCGGGTGTTGGAGGCCAGCGATCGGATGCAGGTGATCGAGATCGGCTGCCCGGCCGAGCACGAGACATGGGGCGACCCGGAGACGACGCTGCCGACCGGCCGCACCCTGCCGCACCGCGGATACGGCGCCGATGGCCACCGGTTCGTGTTCCACCAGGCGGCGACCGCGTCGTGGGCGCCGTGGCGACTGGCCGGGTACGAGTACCGCGACACCGGCATCGGCGTGGCGATGGATGGCGTTGCCGGCGTGCGAGTGGTGCGCCCGGTGGGCAGCCCTGCGCCCGTCACCACTCAGCACGAGGCCGAGCTCATGTTCCACTTCGTGCTCGACGGGGCGATCACGCTGCAACGGGCCGACGACCAACCGCTGCGGCTGCTGGAAGGCGACTCCTTCGTGATGCCGTCGCACACGCCGTTCACGCTGAGCGACCCCACCGCCGACGCGCAACTGCTCGACGTGACGCTGCCGGCCACACCCTGAGGCGCCGCGCCCGAGGGTCGGGCGTCGAGGGTCAGGCGTCGAGGGCGGCCAGCACCTCACCCAGTTGCTCGATGGCGGGCTGGGTGATGGGGTCGACCACCAGTTGCAGGTGGTGGGCACCGGCGGCGGCGAACGCTGCCAGCCGGTCGGCGATCTGACGCGTGGTGCCGGCGACCGGTGGCGCCGAGGTGCTGGTGGGGTCGCCCATCGTGCGGCCGCCGCCACTGGGCAGCTGCACGTACACGCAGGCCGTGGCCTCCACCTCGTCGGGGTCGCGGCCCACCGCTTCAGTGCGTGCGCGCACGTCGGCCACGACCGCGGCGAAGCCCTCGGGGGTGTTGCCGTACAGGCTCCACCACACGTTCCACTGGTGCACGTGGGGCAGGCCGATCGACAGCATGCGCGGGCTGTTTGACCCGAGCATCAGCAGCGGGCCGCCGGGACGGGTTGCCGGCGGATCGACGACGCAACTGTCGAGCGTGTAGTACACCCCGGTGTGAGTGACGGTGTCGCCGGCGAGCAACCGGCGAATGACACCGAAGGCCTCCTCGAAGCGGTCGACGCGGTGGTCGTACGAGAACCCGTAGGCGTCGTACTCGCGCCGGTTCCAGCCGGCGCCGACACCGAGGATGAGCCGACCACCCGAGATGCCGTCGACGGTGGCGGCCATCTTGGCCAGCATCGCCGGCTCGTGGAACCCCAGCGAGGCAACCAGCGAACCGAGCTGCACACGCGAGGTGACGGCCGCCAGCGCGGCGAGTGACGTGAACACCTCCCACGGGCCGCGCACGGTGCCGTCGGGCAGGTCGTAGAGCAGGTGGTCGCCGAGCCAGATGGAGTCGAACCCCACCTCCTCGGCGCTGCGAGCCATCGCGATGAGCTCGGGCCAGGGAACGAATCGCTCGACTTCCGGCAGTTGCACACCGATCTTGCACGGACGGGTCATCGGGTCACCCTAGGAGACGTCGGGCCCCTGTGCATCGGATGCCGGTGCCGCCGACCCGCGGAGTGCGGCGAGCGTGGTGCGGTAGTCGTCGGCGGAGATCTCGCTGCGAGCGAGTCGCTCGGCGAGGATGCCCTCCGCGGAAGCGGTGGGTGAGGGTTGCAGCGCAGCGGGTGCGGTGCCGGCGGTCGCGAGGGTGGGGCGACGACGGATGACCAGCCAGGTCGCCAGCACGGCGAGGGCCGCCACGATGGCGAGCAGCAGCATGCCGAAGACGGGGTGCCCGTCGCGGCCGCGGTCGCCCATGCCCATGCCGCGGCCGTCGGCCGCGAGGGCCGTGCCGGCAGCAGCCGTTGCGACCAGGGTGGCGAGTGTCGCCGACAGGATCAGCTTGCGTGTCATCGTGAGCTCCTTCGTTCGGAGCGGCTCCGTTGCCGCAGTTGCAACGTAGCGAGCCGGCAGCGCGCTCGGGTGCGAGCACTCCGAGAATCAGGTGTGAGCGAACCCTGACTCAACCGCCGAGGATCGACTTCACTGCGGCCTCGAGGTATGGCGACAGCAGCTCGGCGGCGGTGGCCGTGATGTGGCTGTTGTCGCGGTACATCAGCACGTTGCCGACGATCACCGGGCACGCCGCGTCGGTGCACAACCAGTCGCTGGTGGGCACGAAGTCGGCGTCGTACTTCCTGGCCACGTCGCGCTCGACCGCCAACCGCGCGGGCCGCACCGCGCCGTCGCGCGAGTCCATGCACTGGGCCACGTTCGACAGGTTGCCGGCGAGGCAGCTGGGGATGTCTTCCTTCGGTGTCGGCGAATCGCCCAGCAGCAGCAGGTGCGTGGTGAGCGGCCGCACCTTCGACACGGTGAGGTCGATGCCCTCCTGCCACACCGTGTCGGGATCGCGCCCGCTGGCGGCACCCACCTGCTTGTAGCGATACGACGACATGATCACGAGATCCGGCTGCAGGCCACCGATGAGGCCGATCACATCGCGACGCCACACCGCGCAATCGGTGCCGTTGGGGTCCTTGTCGGTGGGTATCTCCGCGTCGGGGCAGGCCTTCTTCACGTGCACCACGAGGCGCCAGCCGTTGGCGACCGACACCTTGTGCAGCGCCGGCATCCATTCGGCGGCATGCGAGTCGCCGAAGAGCACGATGGTGACGCCGCCGTTGGCATCGCCGTAGATGCACTGCTTCGGCGAGTTGTCGCCGACATCCAGGATGCACCCGTTGTCGTACACCTGCGGCAGGTCGTCGCGCGCGCTGTTCAGCCCGGGTGTCAGGTTGCTGGGCACCTTGCTGGTGTTCACCGCTTCGGTCAGCACCGGCAGGTTGGCAGCGATGAGCGGTGCCAGCGCGGCGGGGTTGTCCTTCGATGCGTCGGCCACCGCGATCGCCGCAGTCGTGGTGGTGGTGGTGGTGGCGACCGCAACGGTCGTGGTGCTCGCATCCGCCGCAACGGTCGTGGCCGTCGAGACGGGTGCCGCCGTCGTCGTCACCAGCGCGCCGGCATCCACGACCAGCGTGGGGGCCGCCACTTCCCCACCGGCTGAGAGCGACGGCGGGTTGTGCAACAGCAGGGCGGCGCCGCCGACACCGATGATGGCCACCCACGCACCCATCACCAGGCTGCGCGCGGGTACCGCCGACAACCCTCGCGAGTGCCGCACGGGGTTCTCGATGAAGTGGTAGCTCACCGCTGCCAGGCCGACCGAGCCGAGCAGCAGCGCGATGCGCGTCGCCACCGGCAGCGCGTCGATCCGCCCGCTCTCGCCCCACTTGGCGCCGACCAGCACCAGCATCGGGAAGTGCCACAGGTAGATGGCATACGAGCGGGCACCGACCCACTGCATCGGCTTGGTACGCAGGATCAGTGCCGGCCCGTCGGGCGCCGGGCCGGCGTTGAGCACGAGCATGGTGGCCACCACCGGCAGCAGCGCCGCGTAACCGGGGAAGCTGGTGGCCTGGCTGAACTGGACGCTGCAGGCCAGGATGACACCCAACCCGAGCCAGCCGAGCATCGCCACCAGCTGGCGATTGGCCCGCAGCAAGCGACCACCGGCGAGCGCCAGCGCGGCGCCGGTGAGCAGCTCCCACGCACGCGCGGGCAACATGAAGAACGCCCACGGCTGCGAGTCGTGCGTCAGCTTCACGCATGCTGCGAACGACACCACCCACATCACACCGATGACGGCGCCCAGCGTTCGGCGAGAGAGCCGGGCCACGCGCACCAGCAGCATCAGCAGGCCTGGCCACACGAGGTAGAACTGCTCCTCCACCGCCAGCGACCAGAAGTGCAGCAGCGGCGATTCGCGCAAGCCCTCCGACAGGTAGTCGGTGCCCACCTTCAGAAGCGGATGTTGGCGACGAACAAGCAGGCGGCGATGGCATCGCGAGCGAGCTCGCCCTGCGAGAGGCCGTCGAGCATGAAACGGCCGGCGACGAGAGTGGCCAGCAGCACCACACCCGACGCGGGCAGCAGGCGTCGCGCTCGGCGAGCCCAGAAGTTGGCCAGCGACACGGTTCCGGTGGTGGCCAGCTCACGCAGCAGCAGTGCGGTGATGAGGTAGCCGGAGAGCACGAAGAAGACGTCGACGCCGATGAACCCGCCCGAGACGATGCCGAACTTGGCGTGGTACACCAGCACCAGCAGCACCGCCACGGAGCGAAGGCCTTCCACGTCGGGCCGGAAGGTCGTGCCGTGCTCGGCCTCCCACGAGACGAGCGACGAGGCGCCCGGAGGTGGGGTGTACGGCTGTCGCGACCGGGGTTCGGCACCACCTTCGTGGCGCGACCAGTCGGCCTTCGTCACCCACCAGACGGTGAACAGCGCGGCGAAGGCGATGCCCACCAGAACGGATCCCACGGGTGGCGACGTTACCGCACGCGCTCTCTCCGGGCCCGGTGACGCCCTCGCCCGCCGTTCGAGCAGCGGTGTTCGGTCAGGGCGACGTCGGCTCGCCGCGCAGGGTGAAGATCGGCTCCCATGCCGAGTCGGGGCCGACAGGGAACAGCAGCGACGGCGGCTCGCCCCGGTTCGGCCACCGCGCCTCGTACGGCAGCCCGTCGAACAGCACCATCTCGCCACGCGAGTACAGGGGCAGCGGGCTCCACTCGGGGTGGGTGCCGGGCGCGAGCGTCGTCGGCGCGAACGGCACGTCGTCGGGTTGCACGGGGCCGATCAGCGACCATGGGCTGTCCCACGGGTTGCCGGTCGTCGACCCCGGCTCGGCGCCCTGGTTGTACCACTTGGCTTCGTACACCATGCCGCGCCGCACGACCTTGTAGCTGCCCGGGTACTGCGCATCGGGACGCCAGATCGGATACGGGCTCGTTGCCGGGTCGTCGGCCACCTGCGGCCGATCGATCACCGTCACCGCGTCGCCCTGCGGCAGCGAAGCCGCTCGACCCGGCAACACGGTGAAGACGTTGGCGAAGTCGAGTGGCTCCTGCGCAACGCTGCTGCACGTGTTGGACAGCACCATCACGTCGGCAAACGATGCACTGCACGGAGCATCGCGGTTCAACGACCAGGTGGAGACCCGGCCCAGGCCCTTGGCCATCGCGAAGTCGGCCAGGCCCTTGGCATCGTCGAGCGTGAACACCTCGCCGATCACGTCGTTCTGGCCGATCATCGGCGTGGCACCGAGCTTGGTCCACCGTTCCGAATCGGCGAGCGCGACACCCTGGCCGCGATAGATGTCGGCGACCTGTCCCACGGCAGCCTCCAGCGCCGCCTTGGTCGCCGCCAGCATGTCGCTGGTGGGTTCGTCGGCGCTGCCGAAGTTCATCGTCATCAGGTTGACCCCGGTCAGATCGACACCGCCGTCGATGGTCGCCGTCACCAGTGCGACACCGTCGTCGGTCAACCCCGACCTCGAGGCCGGCAGCGTCAGCCAGACATCGAGCTCGTCGCCCGCGGCCGCTCGTTCGGCTTGGACGGTCGCGACCGCTTGGGCGCGACGCTCGATCGACGGCGTGTCGGCGATGTCGGCGTTCTCGATGTCGAGATCGATGGCGTGGAGGTCGTAGCGCTCCACCACGCTGCGATACGCACTGGCGAGGTCGGCGTCGTCGGTGCACACGAACGCCAGCTCACTGTTCGCCTGACCACCGAACGAGACCATGATGTCGCCGCCGGCGGCCCTCAGCTGCGTGATCCGACGGTCGAGCTCGAGGTCGCGCGCAGCGTCGTCCAGCGAATACGCGCCACCCCAGCTGGGGTCGCAGGGTTCGTCGGGATCCGCCACCACGAACGCGAGCGCGATGTCTCGCGCCGGGTTCGACTGCGGGTTCTGGAACTGATAGGTCGGGGTCAACGTGACGTCGACGTAGGGGACGCTCCACGACCGATCGAGCAGCTCGTCGTCGGCCGTCAATCGCTTCCCGGCGAAGGCGAAGCCCGCGGCGACGAGACCGACGATCGCAACGATGGCCGCAACCCTCACCCACGAGAGCCGCTCGGTCGGTTCCGACGGCAGTTCGTCGCCATCAGGTCGCTCGTCGGCCACAGCGGCGGCGATCGAGCCGCCCGCCTCACTGTCGTCGGTGTTTCGTGTCGAACCCACGATGATCCTGCTTCCCGCTGGGCGCGGCCGAGATCGCCGCTGCCGTGTGGGTCATCGGCCGATCGCGCGCAAACCCTGAGCCGTTCTTGAAGTTCTCCTCACGAATGCACCGAGAGCAACCGATGTTCCTGTGGCGATGCACCCAGCAGTGGGGCGTCGCCGCCAGCAGCGATCGCTGACCAGCAGAACAGGAACTCCGATGGGCATCAAGCGGAAGGCGCCACATCACGGCAACACCCGGCGGCAATGGGGCAGCGACCACAGGGATCAGCCGATTCCCATCGTGGCGCCGCCCATCTCCGATCGCAGGATCATGATCGGCCGACTGGCGATCGTGCTGACGGTCTCCGCGTGGTTCACCTACGTGTTCCTCACGATCGTGCAGCAGTTCGTGGAAGGCGACGCATCGAGTGCTCGCCTCGTGATCGAGGCAATCGTCTACATCATCGTCGTCACCGCGCTGACCGCGTCGGCGATGGCCTACCTCATCACCCGCATCGGCTTCTTCTATCGCAGCAGGGCCCACCACCGCGCGCCGCGCGCCGAGATCGATCACTTCTTCACGCAGTCGGTACCGACGGTCACGGTGCTCGTTCCTTCCTACCAGGAGGACGAGCGGGTCATCCGCACGACGCTGCTGTCGGCCGCGTTGCAGGAGCACCCGCACCTGCGTGTCGTGCTGCTCATCGACGATCCGCCCAACCCCACGACGAACGCAGCGCGCGAGATGCTGAACACCGCCCGCCAACTGCCGTCGAAGATCCAAGGCGAACTGTCCGCGCCGCTCGCACGCGCGGTGGCAGCGCTCGAACACTTCGAGAACATCCAGATGGGCGATCGGCAACCATCAGCACAGGACATGCGCGACCTGGCATCGCACTACGAGTTCTCTGCGATCTGGCTGCGCGAGTTGGGTGCCCGCCAGGAGATCATCGACCACGCCGACACCTTCTTCGTGGAGCACGTGCTCGGCGCCCTCGCCCGCGACCTGGAAGTCATTGCCGAGGCACTGACCGCCGGGGCCGACGAAGGCGCCAGCCTGCCCACGGATCGCCTGCTGGAGCTGTATCGACGCCTCGTGGCCACCTTCCGGGCCGAGCTCACCAGCTTCGAGCGCAAGCAGTACGTGTCGTCGTCGCATGCCGCCAACAAGGCGATGAACCTGAACAGCTACATCGCGCTGATGGGCGGCAGCTACCAGGAGATCGCAACGCCCTTGGGGCGGGCGCTGGTGCCATGCTCGCCCCGCCACGCCGACCTGACGGTTCCCGACCCCGACTACGTGCTCACCCTCGATGCCGACAGCGTGCTGCTCCCGGAGTACTGCGCGCGGATACTGCATCTGCTCGAGCAGAGCGGCCACTCCACCGTGGGTGTCGCGCAGACGCCCTACAGCTCGTACCCGGGCTCGGCCACCCGCATCGAGCGCATCGCCGGCGCCACCACCGACCTGCAGCACATCGTGCACCAGGGCATGACCCACTACGACGCCACCTTCTGGGTGGGCGCCAACGCACTCCTGCGCAAGCGCGCGCTCGACGACATCGTCGAGATCGATCACCAGGGCAACTGGGAGATCCGGCGCTACATCCAGGACCGAACGGTCATCGAGGACACGGAGTCCACGATCGACCTGGGCATCCACGGCTGGAAGCTGTACAACTACCCCGAACGGCTCGCCTACAGCGCCACTCCGCCCGACTTCGGATCGTTGTGCATCCAGCGCCAGCGCTGGGCCAACGGTGGCCTGCTGATCCTCTCCAAGCTGCGCAAGCAGTCGCGCACCCGCCGCGAGAACGGCGTGCAGAACCGCTTCGGTGAGGTGTTCCTGCGGGTCAACTACATGGCATCGATCTTCTGGTCGTCGCTGTGCCTGCTGATCCTGTTGATCTACCCGTTCAACAGCGGGTTGCTGAAGCCCGTGCTGCCGCTCATCGCGCTGCCGTACTTCTTGATGATGGCGAGCGACCTTCGCTACTGCGGCTACAAGCGGCTCGATGTGTTCCGCATCTACGGGTTCAACCTGATCCTGCTGACGGTGAACCTGTCCGGAACGTTCGCGTCGGTGCTGCAGCTCATCACGGGTGAGAAGAGCTCGTTCAAGCGCACCCCGAAGGTGCGGAACCGCACCACTGCGCGCGCGTTGTTCATCGTGACCCCGTTCCTGTTGATCGCCTTCTCCGCGTACAACGCCGTGCTCGACGTGCAACGCAACCAGTGGAACCACCTGTTCTTCGCTGCGCTGAACGCATCACTCGCCCTCTACGCCATGGTGGCGTTCGTCGGCATCGGCAACAGCGTGGTCGATCTGTGGCTGCACCTGCGAGGTTGGCTCTACCGCCCCACCGCGGTGAAGACCGCTCCGGTGCCCGCCGAGCGCGGCGGCCCGATTCGCACTCCGTCGGGAGCCTTCGGCGATTGGGCATCCGTGCTCCACACGGGAAGCCCGACATCGGGCGTACGCGTGCAACGGGCACCCGCCGCGTCGCCGGCCACCACGGCGACCACTCAGGAGCCGGCGCCACAGCTGTTCAAGAACCGCCGGCGCAGCTCGAGTGGTGCTCAGTCCGGGGTCTTCGATGAGTACACGTTCTTCACCGTCTTCCAGCCGATCATCGATCTCCACACCGGTGCACCGGTGGGGTACGAGGCGCTCGCTCGCTTCGCCGACGGGCAATCCCCACAGGAGAGCCTGGCGGAAGCGAAGTCGGCCGGGATCGGGGTGGAGCTGGACACCGCGTTGGCGCACGCTGCGCTGGTCTCCGCGCACGCGCTGCCCGCGGACACCTGGCTGGCGATCAACGTCTCGGTGGGCCTTGCCAACGACGCCGAGCTGCTGGCCGGCATCGTCGCCGCTGCCCCCTGCCCGCTGGTGATCGAGGTCGGTGGGTCTGCCGACATGGCGAGCCTGCTCGACGGCCCGTTGGGCCGGCTGCCCGAGGTGATGGTCGCCATCGACGACGCTGGCGCCGGGTACGAGAGCCTGGCGCGCATCGAACAGTTGCGGCCTGCGTTCATGAAGCTGCACCGCGACGCGGTGAGCGGCATCGAGATGGACGCGGCGCGGCAGACGTTCGTGAAGACGTTGGTGGCCTTCGCCGACGCGCACGGCTGCAAGATCATCGCCGAAGGCGTGGAGACCGAGGCCGAGCAGCAGGCGCTGCAAGCGGCGGGAGTACCCCTCGCCCAGGGCTACTTCGTCGGGCGGCCGGTGCCGATCGACCGGATGCCCAGCAACGCAACGCAGCACTGAGGCCACGCTCGGAGCGTGCGAGAGGGGCGATGCGGCGCCGGCGCTCACTCCGTTCGCAGCACCAGTGCGGGGTCGAGCTTGGCAGCACGGCGAGCGGGCAGCACCGCCAGCACGTTCGCCACCAGGATCGCTGCCGGCACCACCAGCAGCACGGCAACGAGTGCGAACGGCGAGCGGAACGTGATGGGCACACGATCGGTGATGGCTTGCCACCCGGTGCGACCGGCGAGCAGCCCCAGCGGCACCCCGAACGCGAGGCCGACGAGTGCCAGCATCGTGCCGTGGGCGGCCAGGATCAGCCTGGATCCGCGACGGGTGATGCCCAGCGCGCCCATCACTGCGAAGTCCTTGCGGCGAAGGCGAACCGATTGAAACAGGCCGTGACCGGTGGCGACCACACCCAGCACGGCGAGGAAGGCTGCCAGCACTTCGGGCAGGCGCTGCACATTGTGCAGGTTGCTCAGCTCCAACGGCAGCTCGGCGGGCGCCACGTACTGCACCGACGCCCCCAGCGATGAGCCAAGCTCGGCCACCTGCGCCTCGAGATCCGTGCGGTCGGCGAAGCGAACAGCGATCACGAACTCCGCACCCTCGGACACGGTGCTCCCGTTGGGCACCGGGCCGAAGAATCGACCAGCGGTGATCCAGGCGCCCTCGTCGAACTGCGCGTGCACGTCGGAGGGGAACAAGCCGAGCCCCACCACCGTGGCTTCACCTCCATCGGCGAGGCGCACAGAGTCGCCGATGCCGACTCCGAGATCTCGCGCGGTCGACGGCCCGAGCGTCACCTCGTTGTCGGCGTGAGGTGCACTGCCCGTCAAGGTCACCAGCCGTACGTCGCCTCCGGCGCGTCCGTCGACGACGTCGACGACGGTGAAGGTGGGAACACCAACCTCGCCGATCTGGGTGACCGTTCTGCCGATCGTGCCGATGGCCGCCAGCCCAGGCTGCGCAACGACGGCGGCGACCACCGCCGGGTCGACCCCGGTGGCCGGTGAGACGTCGTCGGGATCGGGCACCACGGTGGCATCCCATGCGATGCCGGCCACCTCGGGGTGCTGGAGCGCGTCGGCGAGACCGTGGTTGAGCGTGATGACCGCCACGATGCCGGCAACCGCCGCGGTTGCACCGACCAGCGCCGACCGAGAAGTCCGTCGCGCCGAGCGGCGCCCGCCGTCCAGCGCCATCCGCATGCCCACGCCCACCGTCAGCGGGCGGATGAAGCCCAGCCGGGTGAGCCGCGCGTGCCGCGCCACCTCCACCGGGCGTTCCGGTCCCGCCGCCAGCCAACTGGCCAGGGCCACGCCGGCGACGATCAGCACCATCACGCCCAGCGCTGCCGCGCTGAGCAGCAGCGCATCGAACCGGAACCCGCGGTCCGGGTCCACCTGCGCGGCCAGGCCCACCGGGAACCACCGTGAGGCGATTGCGGCGGTGAGCACCGTCGAGACCACGGCGGCCACCACGGTGAGCGCGTGGGGCCAGCAGGCACACAGCGTCAGCTCGCGACGGGTCATGCCCAGCGCTCGCAGCGTGGGGGCGTCGGCGCCGATGGCGGCTGCCGATCGAGCCATGGCCTGCCCGACGAACACCAGGCCCGACAGTGCGATGATCGCCGCCAACAGCAGCAACATCGCTCGTTCCACGTCGGTGGTGGCGGTCACCCGTCGAGCCGTGACCTGCAGGTCCAGCACCGGTACCCCCTGGAAGACATCGGTGCTCGCATGGCGGCGGAGCGCAGCGACATCGGCCGCGCCGTTGCGCAGTGTCACCATCGCGTTCTCCGCCGTCACGATCTGTCCTTGGTAGGCGGCGGCGAAGCCCGGCGAGATGAACATCCCGCCGGTGAACACGTACGACAGCGAGGAGTGGACGACACCGACGACGGTGAAGTCCACCGATGGCCCGGGTGGCGCCGTCAGGTCGAACGAGCTGTAGGCGTCGAGATGCACCACGTCACCCACACCAGGCAAGACGCCAGGTTCGCCGACGAAGGCGTCGGTGATGACCATCTCGTCGGTCGCCGCCGGGTCGAACATGCGACCTTCCACCACGATCGGCCGGTCGACCGTGTTCAGGAAGACGTCGTCGCCGGGAGCGAAGAGCACGCTGTCCACACCGTCGACCAGCCCGAACACCCACTGCCAACGCGCGATCTGTTCCACCTCCGGTCGCGTCGCGAGGGTCGTCCAGTCGGGCTGCTCGAGGGAGCTCTGCGAGGCGAAGACGACGGCGTCGCTGGCGAGGTTGCGCTCTTCGAGGCGGCTCAACGCCGAGCCGGTGCGCAGTGCCCCGTCGAAGGAGGCAACGGCCAGACCCGTGGTGACGCCAGCCAGCACGCCCAGCACCAACAACGACCTCCAACGAGCGCGAAGGTCGTTCCGGCTCCACAGGCCCACGGGCGAGGCGATCATCACCGCCTCATCCTCGCGAGCAGGCTCCCTCCGGGCAATGGTGATCCCACCGATCACGAGGTGGTGCCAGCCACACTCGGCCATCGCACCCATTGGACCCTGGCGCCGCTCACGGATGCAGGCTCACCCTGGTGGGTGGAGGGTGTCATGGATCCCATCCAGAACCCCGTCGGCGCGGGCCCGCAGTGGAACGGCCATGAGTGGGTCGCTGTTGCAGCGCCACATCAGGAGCGCCCACCTCGTACGCTCGGCCTCTTCCTCGTCGGCGCGGTCGTGCTGGCTGTGGTGGCCGTGTGGGTGCGGCCCGGTGCCGACAGCGGATGGGCTCGCAGCGTCGTCGGGCCGGCGACTGTGCCGACCGATACGAACGTGATGCTCGGCCCCGATACGACGGTCGCGCAGCAGACCGACTCGATCGTGCCACCCGCGCCGGCACCGACCGCGACCGAGGCATCGACAGAACCCTCACCGACCGCGCCGACCTCGCCGACCTCGCCGACCACCGCACCGACGGCGCACACGGCGCCCGACGCCGAGGCCGCGCTCGCCGACGAGAACTTCTTCGTCACCCTGCTGCCCGAGCTGCGCGACATGCCCGCCCCCACGTGGGTCGCGCAAGGGTCGCGCCTCACGTACTACGCGAGCGCTGCGTCGGTGGCCAACTCGTACCACCGGTACGTGGAGGACGAGGAGGGCAACTGGGTCGACCCGACGACCGGCGACCACTACCGGCGTGAGGACATCGAGACCGCGGCCGGGCACGGCTACACGCAGGTCGACGTGGTCGCGCTCAACGACTCGATCGCCGCGCTGTCCATCCGCGCCTTCGGGTTGAGCGACCTGGCGCTCGACAGCTCCGTCACCACGCTCACGTGGGGTGGCGCGGTTGGCATTCCCGGGGCCGGATCGGACTACTGGCTGCACCCGGATGTGCTGGCGCAGATCGACGAGGTCGTCACCGACGACCTGAAGATCGTGCGCATGCCGTACTCGATCGGCGACACCCAGTTCTCCTCGATCTGGCTGCAATCGATCAGCGACCTGGGCAACTACACGTGGGTCTACGACCTCGACTCCGGCGTGCTGTTGCACACGGCGGGCGCGACGCAAGGCCCGCCCATCACCGGCCCGGTTGCGCAAGGCGAGGGTCGCGACGGTTCCACCTTCCTCACGCAGAGCACGCTGGTCAACATGCGCCAGCCGGCGCTGCCGTGGGCGATGGCCGCCGCTCCGGCGTGGGTCGACTCGGTCAACCACGTCGAGTACGACTCCACCGTCACGGTCGACGTCACCGGCTCGCCCATCTACCTCGCGGCCGGCCTCACGGTCGACCGCCGCACCTCGGGCACGGACTGGGCGCGGTACCTGTTCTCGCGCACTCTCTACTCCGATGTCGCACCGTCGGTCACCGAGTACATGGAGCGCGTCGACGGAGCCGCTCAGGTCGGTGGCTTGTGGATCTCGCCCGACGCGCTGGACCAGCTGAGTGCCGGCCAGGAGCTGGACTACGACCCGGTGACGCAGGCGTCGGTGTCGGTGAGCGCGGTCGACGCCACCGACTCCGGTTTCACGGTCACGATCCACGAGTCGGGCGCGGGCGAGGTGTCGGATCTCGTCTACGACGGGCAGAGCGGATTGCTGGTCGCCTCGTCGTACGCCAACCTGCTGCTCGGCACTCGCATCGACTACCAACTCACCAGCTGGTCGTAACGTGGACGCGACCCGCACCTGTCCGCCGAGCGCCCAGCAGCGCCTGCACCCACGAAGGAGCGAACGCACATGAACGAGCAGAAGACCACACCGCGACTTCCACCTCGCTGGTTCATTCGTCTCTTCTGGTTCACCCATCGACGCGTGTACCGCCTCACGCGCGGCCGGCTGGGCCTGTGGCGCCCGAAGTCGAAAGGATGGGGGGCGATGAGCGTCACCACGGTCGGGCGCCGCACCGGCCTCGAGCGCACGGTGATGGTCGGCTACTTCGAGGATGGGCCGAACCTGGTCACCTTGGCGATGAACGGCTGGGGCGAGGCCGAGCCGGCGTGGTGGCTGAACATGCAGGCCCACCCCGACGTGCGGATCGAGGTTCCCGGCGGCGGTGGCCCGCGCCCGGCCACCGGCCGCGCCGCCCGCGGTGAGGAGCGGGAGCGTCTGTGGTCGCGGTGGCGGGAGATCGACAAGGACCTCGACGCCTTCGCAGCTCGCCGCCCGACAGAGACTGCGGTCGTCGTCCTGGAGCCGAGGTCGTGAGGTCCGCGGCGCGGGCCGCACTCGTGGTCGTGCTGGCGGTGTCATCCGCAGCGTGCGCGAGCGAAGAACCATCGACCGAGGCTGTGAGCACGGCATCGCCGCCGACGATGGCCACCACCATCGCGCCGGTGGCCTCCTCCGCGCCGTCCACCTCCCGCATCGAGCCGTCGTGGTCGGCTGCACCGCCGCTGCTCCGGGCGCGGTCGGCGCACGGAGTCGTGGTGGCAGCGGGAGCGCTCTACGCGGTCGGCGGCACCGGCGAGGATGGCAAGCCGATCACCGAGGTCGAGCGCTTCGACGGTGCTGGCTGGATCGACGTGACGGTGCTACCGGGTGGCGGCGTGAACGCACCGTCGGTGGCAGCGGTCGACGGGCGCATCTACGTCATCGGTGGCTTCACGGGCACCTCCAGCCGGCCCACCGACGAGGTCTGGGTGTACGACGTCGCCAGCGCGACCTGGAGCACTGCCGCTGCGTTGCCGACGGCGAGCGGCGGGCACGCAGCAACTGTGCTCGACAACAAGATCCACGTGATCGGTGGCGGCACCGCGCGCTCGACGATCGCCGACCACGTCGTCTACGACCCCACCACCGATGCATGGGCGAGCGTGGCTCCACTTCCGCAGGCCGAGGGCAGCCCGGCGGCTGTTGTGCTGAACGAGCAGCTCTGGGCCATCGGCGGCCGCAGCGGCCGCAACGACTTCGGTGACGTGTTCATCTACGACGCCGCCACCGACGCGTGGTCAAACGGGCCGGCGATCGACCCGCGTGGCACCGCCGGCGCAGTGGTCGCATGCGGCACCATCTTGCTCGTCGGCGGCGAGTCACAGGCGACCGACCAGGTGCTGGCCGACGTGTTCGCGCTCGACGGCGACACCTGGGTGCCGCTGCAGCCACTGCTCACCCCACGTTCCTTTGCGCGAACTGTCGTGCTCGACGACGCCGTCTACGTCGTGGGCGGCAGCACCGAGTACGGCTCCAGCCATGCCTCTCGTGGGAGCAGCGCCGTGGAGCGATTCACCACGGAGTGCTAGCCCACGGTCCGGTCGGGAGCACTTGCGACGACCTGCTGGGCCCGCTCTGCGAGCATGCTGCGCTGGTTCACCTCTTTCAGACGTGCGTCGAGCCGGTCGGCGCCGTCGCCGTCACACCGCGGTCGCGACGAAGACGTGGAACCCGTCGAGCTCGGTTGGTGCGCCGCCGTGGTAGCTGCCCAGCACGCGCACGTCGGTGAAGCCGACCGAGGCGAGCAGCGACACGATCTCGTTCGAGGAGTAGACGTTCGCGACGAGGGCGTGGGTCTCGTGAGCGACGAGCTCGTCGCCCTGCCATTGCCACGCCTGCAGTTCGCGGGTCACGGAACGCTCGGCCATGTCGACGGCGGTGATCCGGTGGCGCAGGGCGTAGTGGAAGCCGTCAGGCGCCAGTCGGCGGGCCTGGCTCGGTGGTGGCGACTCGTCGGCCGGCCGCGTTTGCCACCGGCGCCAACGATCGTCGTCGAACTCGTGGACCTCGTAGTCGAGGGCCAGCACGCCACCGGGGAGCAAGTGGGCGCGGAGGCGTCGCAGGCCTTCGATGTCGTCGGCACGGCTGCCACCGAGCCCGAACGCGCCGCAGCTGATGATGGTGCGGTAGCGGCGCGGCAGATCGAGCCGGTGGGTCGGTTGCACGTACAGCACGGGCTCGCAGCCCGCGTTGCGGGCGGCGACCCGGCAGGCCTCGATCATGTCGGCCGACGCATCGACGCCGTCGACGTCGAGCCCGTCGGCCACCCACGGCACGAGCAACCGGCCACTGCCGCAGCCGACGTCGAGCGCCGGCTGACCGGCTGCGACGTAGGACCGGAAGAACTCGATCTCGGGTCCGTCGAGGTTGAAGTTGGCCCACCAGCGAGCGATCAGACCGTGGTGCCAGGTCGTCGCCGTGCTCGGATCGCGGCCGTGATCGTCGCTCATCGGCAACACGCTAGAGCGACACGTCTCGCCAGCTTCGGTCATTTCGACGCGCCTGTGCCCGTGTGGGCACCAGGCCCGACGAGGAGTCCGCGGTCGCTGACATACCACAGGAACTTTGCAGGTGACTGACAGCCACCCATCAGGTTCGGGTGTTTCAGTGCAAGCATGCAGGGCCTCCGCCGCTCCAACGACTGTCGCATTCGCTTCAACGCGGGCTGAGTGGGTGAGTGAGATGCCACCGCCCGAGGAGTTCGACCGTCGCCGATTTCTCCGTCGAGCCGGTGTCGCAGCGGCACTGGTTGTGAGCTTTGACGATGTGTCGAGCATCCAGGCCTCGGCGCTTCCAGCGATGCGACGCTCGAAGTCACCAGCGGATCGCCTCCGTGCGCTGCAGAGCGGCTTCGGGTCATCGATCGGCCAATGGCAAGCAGGCGACGTACCCCACTCGTACCCCCTTCCGAACGGGACGACGATGTGGATGTTGAACGATTCGTTCCTGTCCCTCGCGCCCAACGATCCGATCGGCTCGAAGTCGACGTTCGTTCGAAACACCGCAATTCTCGAGAACCAGCAAGCCGAGCTCTCACTCCTCGAGTCACGACACAGCTACCTCGACGAAGGTGAGCGGCTTCTGGACCGATGGTGGTGGTTCCACGGAGGCCACGTCCAGGGTGATCTCCTCTCCGTCGTGACCACCCAGATGGTTCGCAGAGGTCCACGCGGCTGGGCCATCAACTTCGAGCCAACGACAACGTGGATCACCACCCTCCAATGGCGCACCGGTCGAATCCTCAAAATGCAGCCAGCGCCCAACTACGGAGTGAGCCCCATCTACGGGTTCTCAGTCGCTTCCGATCAACAGTGGACCTATCTGTACGGCAACAACCACCTCTACGGGCGCGGGACGACAGAGAACAGAGTTGCGCGAGTCCCTCGTGGCCGGCTACTCGCTGCTCCCACGTATTGGGATGGCGAAGCGTGGACAGCAGACGCGAGCGCTGCGATCAGCATCCTGACCCACGGGACGTTTGCCTGCAGGCTCTTCGTGTTCCGGCATGGCAACAGATGGCTCGCCACCGCCAAGGATGACGAGTTCTATGGCGACGAGATCCTCCTCTTCGAAGCTCCGCAACCGACCGGGCCTTGGCGCATCATCCAAGGTTTCACTCCGCCGACCAAGAGCGGAGATGCTCGAACATGCACCTACGACGCGATGGCCTGCACCCTCACGCCGGGCTCGCTGCTTCTGTGGTGGTCGAACAACGCGTATGACGAACAGTTCGTTCACGCTGAGCCTGCAATGTACCGACCCAGCTTCACCCAACTGACCCTGGCCGCATCCGCTGCGAAACTCTGACGACAACTGTTGTGCCTGGCACCCAGAGACGAGAACGTGTGGTTCGGCCGTCCGTCGAGCTAAGCCGTAGCTCGCGTGGGCCGGTATCGCAGGGCGACCGCCCCCGACCGGAACTCATGGCGATTCACCAGCTCGAGCTGGATGCGTTCGCGCAGACCGGCGAGCAACGTCGGCCCGCGTCCGGCAAGTACCGGCTGTACAAGGAACTCGTACTCGTCGATCAGGCCCAGATCTGCCAACGCGTGGGGCAGCGTCACGCCACCCACGAACAAGCCCTCGCCTGGCTCCTGCTTGAGCTGCCGAACCGCTTGCCCCAAGTCACCTCGCACGAGCTCGGCATTCCAATCGACCTCGCTCAACGTGCTCGACACGACGTACTTCTTCGCAGGGTCGATGGTCTCCGCGAACGGGATCTCCCACTCACCCATCCAGTCAGGCCACGTGCCCGTGGCCGGCTGCCGCCACGCCGACTCCATCATCTCGTACGTCACCCGACCGAAGAGCAAGGCATCGGCTCGCTTCATCTCAGCGGTCCAGTAACGCATCGACTCCTCGTCCGGGGGGAGCCCGGCCTCGTGATGGCAGCAGCCATCGAGCGTGATGTTGATCGAGTATCGAAGTGGTCTCATCTCGTCGCTCTCTCTTGATGGGCACACCCACCCCAGGCCTGCAGCGCGCACAGACTGCCCGCCCGGGACGCGGTTGGCAAGCGGTCGCAGCGCACAGAACAATCGATCTGAGGGTGTCCCCTTCCGCCAGCTGCGGGCAGTCGTTCTGCGCTCCTCGACCCCTGATCGTCCATCCAGACCGACCGGGTTGCTCAGCTGCGTAGCGAGTAGGTGAGCATCGCGTTGCCGGCCGGGGTGATCTGACTGTCGACGAGTCGCAGCCGGGTCAGCGGCACAGTGTCGTCGAAGAGGCGCCGTCCCTCACCGGTCGCTGCCGGGTGCATCGTGAGCGTCAACGTGTCGATCACACCACCGAGGAAAAGCGAGCGGACAGTTTCGATGCCGCCGGCCACGGTGATCCCTCCGCCCTCGGATGCGGCGAGTGCCTGGACGTATTCGATTGGGTCGTCCTCGATGACGATGCTGTTCCAACCGACGTCACCGCGGAGCGTGGACGAGATCACGTGCTTGCGCACCGGGTTGATGAACTCGCCGAACCCGTCACCCGAGTTCCCAGGCCAGTAGGTCGACCACTCCGCCCAGAGCTTGCGACCCATGACGACGTCGGTCACACCTTCGAGCGCCTTGCCCATGGCGGCGCCCTCCTCCTGTCCGAACGCATCGAACTGGAAGAGGTGCGGCGACTCGTTGACCCCGTTGACGGAGCTGAAGAGGTGGGCGGTCACGGAGCGGGTCATGGTGTTCCTTTCGGTCGGAGGTGCGGGGGTGCATCTCTCCGTGTGTCGACGACGTGAACGCCCGAGAATGATCGCCGGTCGTCAACATTTCTCGTCTGACAGCAACGGAGGCAGTCCGAACTCGGCGAACACGCCCGGGCCCATGAAATGCGTGATCGCAGCGATCCGCTCGTCGACGACCTCGAGGACGTGGAGGGCGAACGGCTCCCACCGTCCGGCGCCGGCCGGGTGATACACCGCTGCGGCGGCCCGGCCGTTCGCTGAGGTGATGAGCGCCCGCGAATCGCGACACACGTCGCCGGGACCTCGCCACCACTGCTCGACCGAGACCGCACCCTGCAACCACAACTGGTAGGGAGGCATCGAGAACACAGCGTCATCGGCCAGGAGCGCAACGAGAAGATCCACGTCGTACGCCTCGAACGCAGCCACGTACTCCTTGAGAACGCGCGCCTCGTTCGGGTCGGCCGGTGGTGTCGGCGGGCCCGCCTCGGCGAGTCGACGCCTCCCTCTGGCGAGAGCTCCGTTCACTGACGCCTCCGAAGTGTTCAGCACGTCAGCGCACTCCGCCGCCGACCACGACAACACGTCACGAAGCAACACGACGACGCGTTGTCGAGGAGGAAGCTCCTGGGCTGCGGCGAGGAACGCGAGACCGATCGACTCGCGCAGAACTGCGGCCTCCGCCGGATCGTCTGCGACGAGTTCGGTGGCGATCGGACCGACCCACGCCTCGGCAGGCAGCGTCGCCAGGTTCGGTGGCCGATCCCCGAGCGTCCCGGGTGCCGCGAGATCCATCGGCAGGGCACGGCGCTGGGGCGACTTGGCCATGTCCAGACACACATTGGTCGCGATCCGATAGATCCAGGTCCTGATCGACGAGCGACCGGCGAACCCATCAGCGCCACGCCACGCACGAAGCATGGTCTCCTGGACGGCGTCCTCAGCCTCCGACGCTGCTCCGAGGAAGCGGTAGCAGTACGCCAGAAGTTGACGACGATGCGGCTCGGCCAGTTCCACCACTTGATCCGCCGTGAGGAGCGACGCACGCTGGTCGCAGGGGGCATCGATGATCGAGTGGGCATGATCGTCGGACATGCCATCAACGTAGCGAAAGAGCTCGGGCGGCAGGCTCGGGCGCCCGCGCCGAGCAGACCACCCGACGAAAAGGATCTTCGTATACCGGACCGTTCGGCGGTGAACAAGAACCGGCCGAGCTCGGCGTGGTCGGGTAGTAACGTCAGCCCAGATGGGCGACAGAACACTGACACTCCCGGATGGCCGAGTGCTCGCGTATTCCGATGTGGGGCCGGCCGACGCTCCAGTTGCGATGTACTTCCACGGCGCGCCGAGCAGCCGGCTGGACCTCCGAGTCGGCGGCATCGATGAGCAGCTGGCGGCGCGTGGCATTCGGGTTGTCTCGCCAGACCGGCCCGGTTATGGCGGCTCGAGCCCGCAACCGGCCCGCGCCATGAGCGACTGGGCCGCGATGTCGGCGTACTTGCGGACCACCTCGGTATCGATCGCTTCGCGGTGTTCGGGGTTTCATCGGGCGGACCGTACGCGGTCGCCGTCGCGGCCTTGCTCGGTCATCGCGTCAACGGCTGTGGTGTCATCGCCGGCGTCACCGACATGGCCTGGGTTCCTGCGTGGGAGGACTACGACGAAGCCGAGGTCGCGCTCATGCGAACCGGCAGCGAGGACGAAGCGATCGCATGGTGCCAGCACAGGTTCGGATTCGACGGTGCAGGGCTGCTCTCGGGTGGAACATACGAATTGTCTGACGCCGATCTCGCGCTGTTCGATGACGAGGCCATGGCGACCGGGTTCATGGCCACGACAATGGAAGCGTTGCGCCAGGGTGTCGTCGGGTTCGCTCAGGACATCTGGTTGCAGGGCCGACCGTGGACGTTCGACCCTGCAAGCATCGTCGCGCCGTGTCACGTGCTACACGGCGAAGCTGACACCATCGTCCCGGTGCGCCACGCGCGACACACCGCAGCCGTCATACCAGGCGCCAGCCTCGTCACGCTTCCCGGTCACGGTCATCTCAGCATCATCACCGAGGTCCCCTCGCTCGTACAGCTGCTCGTCACCGCCACGTGAACGTCCCCCACGTGCCGATCGAGCGCGGCCGCAACCCGGCGGTAGGTGGCAGTCGGCCGTTGCGTGAGCGGGTCGGTGGCAGACTTCGTAGATGGGTTTGTCGAGGGGTGTGGGGTGACGGTTCGTCCGTCGGGCACGGTGACGTTTCTGTTCACCGATGTCGAAGGCTCCACCAGGTTGTGGGCGGCTGACTCGGATGCGATGTCGGCGTCGTTGCAGGTGCACGACCGGATCCTGCGTTGGGCGATCGAGTCGTTCGGTGGCTATGTGTTCACCACGGCAGGCGACTCATTCGCTGCTGCTTTCGCCCGTGCATCGGACGCGGTGGCTGCTGCCGCACAGGCCCAGCGCGAGCTTGCTGGGGCCGCGTGGGGGTCGGGACCGGCTTTGCGGGTGCGGATGGGGATGCACTTGGGCGAGGCCGAGGAGCGCGGCGGCGACTACTTCGGTCCCGTGGTCAACACGGCGGCCAGGGTGGAAGCGGCCGGTCATGGGGGTCAGGTGCTGATGACCGCCGCGGTGCGGTCGACGGCCCGGGCGGAGGCGACCGACTTGGGCGTGCACCAACTTCGCGATGTCGACGAACCGATGCATCTGTTCCAGTTCGGCGAGGGGGAGTTTCCGAGGCTCCGCGTCGTCGATGCGGCGCTCACGAACCTGCCAGCCCGTCCGACGCGAATGATCGGACGCGACGATGAGGTGTCGAGGGTTCGTCAGCTGCTGGCAGCCAACCGCCTCGTCACGATCACGGCCGTGGGTGGTTCGGGCAAGACGCGCCTGGCGATCGCAGTCGGCGAGGCGGAGCTTCCGCACCGCCAAGGTGGGGTGTGGTTCGTCGACCTGACGGCGGTGATGAGCGGCGCCGACGTGCCGGCCGCGATCGCCAGCGCCGTCGGGCTGGTGTTGACGAACGCGATGGCGACCGAGCAACTGATCGATTTCCTGTCGGGTACGTCGGCCCTCGTGATCCTGGACAACTGTGAGCACTTGATCGACGAGTGTGCCCAGATCGTCGAGAGCGCCCTCGCTGTCCGAGGCGAGGTGGCGTTCCTCGCCACCAGCCGCGAGTTGCTCGATGTCGAGGGTGAGCGCACAGTCGTGCTGGGGACGCTGCCGTGCGACTCGGCGGACTCGGCCGGTGTGCGGCTGTTCCTTGATCGGGCGACGGCACTCGACCCTGATTTCGAGCTGACGGAGGAGAACGCTGACACCGTCTCCACCCTGTGCGCACGGCTCGACGGGATGCCCCTTGCGATCGAGCTGGCAGCGGCGCGGATCACGGTGCTCACCCCGAGCGAACTGCTGTCGGGGTTAGACGATCGTTTCCAGTTGCTGGCCGGTGGACGGCGCCGCCAGCGTCAGCGAACCTTGGAGGCGACGCTGGACTGGAGCTACGACCTGCTCGACCTCGACGAGCAACAGGTGTTCCGGACGCTGGGTGTGTTCGTCGACGGCTTCGATCTCGACGCGGTCGCAGCGGTCGCCGGCGTGTCACGTCAGACCGCGACGTCGTTGGTCGAGGCGCTGATTGCCAAGTCGCTGGTCACTCGCACCGAGCACCGCCAAGCCGCTCGCTTCCGCCTCTTGGAGACGGTGAAGGCGTATGCAGAAGACCGTTTGGTCGACGCTGGCGAGGCCGCCGGGATGCGCACGGCACACCTGGCCCATTTCCACCGAATCGCCACGGTCAACGGGCGCGATCTGGGTGGTGAGCTGCGACTCGGGATCCGGCTGCGCGACGATCGAAGCAACATCACGTCGGCGTACGAGTGGGCGGCGAGCACCGACCAGTGGACCATCGCCGGTGAACTCGCCGTCGGAGCCCGTGCAACGTATGACGTGTTCGGTCACATGCTCGAGGTCCGGTCGCTCCTCGAGCGAGCGATCGAGAGGTGCCCAGCCGACGACCCTGGGTTGGTCGACGCGCTGCGAGGCGGGTTGCTGATGCCGTGCGCGATGTTGAGCGACTGGGCGGCCTTCAATCGCCATGCACGTGAGCTGCGCGGCGCGACGAATCCGGTCTACCGGGCTCTCGGGCGGGGGATGGAAGCCTGGATCGCAGCGCATGCCGCGCCGGATCGCGTCTCGGCGCTCTGGACCATCGCTCAGACCGCTCTCGACGAAGCGATGCAGCGAGGTTCGCGCCCAGACTTCAATGCCGACGCGTCGCTCCGTGGCATTCGTGGCCTGCACGCTGCCTACAGCGGCGACTTCGCGACCGCACTCCGCGAGCTGCAAGCTTCGTTGGCGATCAACGAGCGGATCGACTTCTTCCCTGCGTCCAGAGCTGAGTCGACATTGCGGCTCGCCGGCGTGTGTCAGATCATCCTGGGCATGCCCACCCAGGCACTCGAAACGGTGGCCGAGTTGGACGCCTACGGGCTCGCCTTCTTCGACGGGGCCGAGGTGCGCACGCTCGCCCACCTCGAACTGGGCGACGTCGGCGCAGCGATGCACCAACTGAGGATCCAGGTGGCTCGCGGACGAACCGGGCGGTTCCCGGGTGAGGCCAATGACAGCGTGCTGCTGCTCGCGAGGTTGGCTCACGCCGAGGGTGACATCGCGAGGGCGCGTGAACTGCTGCTGCAATCCTGGTTCTGCAGAACCGACGCCACGATCATCTTCAGTCACGAGCTCGCCCGCCGGCTGGAAGTGAGCGACGAACACGAACGGTGTCAGCGCCAAGCCGTCATGTTCGGGTCGCGCGGCCCGGAGGGCATCAACGGCATGCACCTGGCGATGGCAGCCCTGCGAGCCGAGCTGACACGCCGAGGATGGGATTGAACGCAAGTCGATCACTGCCTCGATCGCTGCGAGCGCGAAGCCGCAAGCGTCCACGAGTACTGCAGATCAGCGCGCGTGGCCGTGATGCGTTACTTGGCCCGAGTCCCCCGAGAGGCGCATAACGACGGTGAGGACCCGGCGGTCGGGGATACTCGCGTCCGTGTTCGGGATGGCGGTGACCTATTGTCTGCGAGGTGGAAGTCGACGGCTCGTGAGGATCCGACCGGCGGCGTTGTCGGTCTCGGAGGTGAGCAGGTGATCTGCTTCGAGGACATTGTCATCGGTGAGTGCATGACGAGTTCGGCCATTGTCGTTGATCGTGACGAGTTGGTGGATTTCGCGGAGCGTTGGGACCCACTTCCGATCCACGTCAATGGCGAGGTTGCGGCCAGCCGCGGCGGACCGACCGCACCGGGCGTGTTCATCCTTGCTCTCAAGCAGCGTCTCATTCACGAACTCCCCGAACATGCGGTGATCGCCTCGTTCGGTTACGACGAGGTGCGCTTCCATCATCCGCTCCGCCCGGGTGACGAGGTCCGCCTTCGGTTCGAGTACGTGGATACGCGACGTTCTTCGTCCAAACCGGATCGAGGCATCGTGACGGTCCGCCTCTCTCTCGTCAGGAACGAGGATGAGGTGGTCATGAGCCATCTGGACACGATTCTCGTACGTCGGAGATTTCCTCTCGGCTGAACGCCCCGGCGCGTCACCGCACCATCCCGGCGTTCTGGGGCGGTGCAAATGAGTTCATCTGTACGCCAATGCGGCGGCGATCAGCCATTCCTTGTCGCGTTCCTCTCGCAGTCACCTCCGCCAAGGCACGACGTAGCTCACGGATAGTGTCCCTGCGATGAGCACATTTCACCACGATGGCATCGACCTGCACTACGAGCGACACGGCAGTCCAGACGGTCTGCCGGTCGTTCTCCTTCATGGCCTGTCCAGCTGCGGGGCGACGTACGTGGAGTTACTCGCGGCGCTTGGTGACCGCGTCGATGCGTACACGCTCGACTTCCGCGGTCATGGGCAGTCGGCACGAGCGTCTGGCACGTACGTCGGCGCCAAGTACTCGGCCGACGTGAGGGCGTTTTTGGCGCAGGTGGTTGGCCGTCCGGTATTCCTGGCCGGCCACTCGCTTGGCGGGGTGCACACCTTCTCGGTCGCCCAGTCGTCGCCGGAGCTCGTGCGAGGGGCCTTCTGCGAGGATCCGCCGTTGTACTTTGCTATCAAGACAACTTCGAAGCGAGCCCCTACGCGAAGGTCTTCCCGAAAGTCCGTGACGCCATGCGGGCGCTCAAGGCCACCAATCCGACCCGTGAACAGGTACGTTCCGATATCGCCGCGCAGCCGTCACCGTGCGGTGGCTTCACGGCCGACCATTCGACTGATGCGGCGATGGAGGCTCGTGTCGATGCCTTCCTTGGCTGCGACCCCGACGTGTGGGATCGTGCCATCACAGGTGGCGCGCTCGACGGGTACGACCCCGACCGGCCCGTGATCGTTCCCCTCACGGTGCTGCGCGCAGACCCTGCCTGCTACCCGGCGTTCTCGCCGGAGCACGCGGAACGTTTGCAGGCGGTGATGCCATCCGCCCAGATCCATCTGGTGCCCGGGTCCCCGCACGGGATCCTCGCCCACCGATCCACCACTGCGGCGTACATCGACCACTTCACCGCGTTTCTCGGTCCGTGAGTCCAATCCGGCCTCCCGAGCACCGGGCGGAGCGGTGCGGCACAATGCCCCAACGATGACGTAGGCGAGGGCGCTCACCTCTCCCATCGATTTCACCGGGTGCACCGGCGCACCCGAAACTCTGAGGGAGACCGCATCCGAGGCGCCATGCGGGCTGACTGCTCAGGTTGGTGGTCGGTGGACTGTGGCTCAGCGGGCGTGGCGGAAGCTTGCTTGCGAGTCGCATCGTCGCGACAGCTTCAGACCCGTCCGCTATCCGGCGGTAGGTGATGATCGGCGGGCCTGGCCTCGCGCCAGATCGGTCGCTCTTCGCTACGAGGCCGCCATCGAAACCAAGCCGATGAGCGGGGAAGCCTGTGGGCTGCGCGGCGGGAAGTGCGGCAGCGGCAGCGGCGACCGTCCGGACGCGCCTGAAGGAATCACGCTGTGATGTTACGCGCCTGCACACCTCCAGAACTGCCTCTCTAGCCGGGACTCTGGCAGGTGCGTTCCTGTAACACAGCACCTGCAAACTCCGCTGGGCAACCTTGTCAACTCGTAAGAGCACCCCATCGCTGAGTGAACTGCACGGCTCGGGCCGGGGCCACCCCCACTTGCGCGCCAGCGCCATATCGGGCCGTTAGGCCTGTCGATCAAGGTCGCGTCGTGAGAGGTCGATAGAAGGGCATGACGAACACAGGTGCCAAAGCTGCCGCTAGGGCGACTCTCCAAGTGTATGCACTCCTCTTCCTCGTTCTCGGAGGCGGCCTTGGAGCGCTGCTCGGCTACAAAGTTGGGGCGTTGAGCGATGGAGCCGTGACTGATCTGACGATGGTCCCGGAAGTGGAAGGAACTGGCAAGACGTTCAACTGGCTGTTCTTCGAGGTTGGTGTCATGGCTGGACTGATTGCGTGCGCAATCATGCTGGCTGCGAGTTTCCGCTACCTGCCCGAGACGAACGACTGACTGACGACGGAGCGCCATACCTGCCGCTCGGCGCTACCTCTGCGGTCGTGATCGGGAGCGCATAACGCCGCCCGCCAGGACCGGTTCCGCGAAGTCGACGCAATGCGCGCAGCAAGTGCTGCGAGCGCGACAGACTGCTCGTGTGGGTTCGAAGCCTCCGCCGAAGACGTCTGAGCTACTCGCAGAGATGCTCGATCACGTCCACTACGAGGTTCAGCAGCTACTGCTGTTCGCTGCTCGGGGCAACAGGAACGACGCCGAGCAGGTCGTCCGCAACTCTCTTCTCGAGGCGGGACTCGTGCACATTCGCGGTGTCATCGAGTTCCTCGGCGAACGGAAGGGTGATCGCGCTTCGGCACGGGACTATGTGCCGAACTGGACTTGGCGGCCGGACCGTGAGTTCCTGAAGATGAACCAACTCGACGGGAGGCTCGCACATCTCGGCCTTGTTCGAGCCGAGCCTGGACATCGCTGGGACGAATGGCTGGACGCTCAGTTGCCCAGGGTGTTGGGGGTATTCGCAAGGTGGTTGACCGATCTGGAAGGTTGTTCGCCTGCGTTGTACCGCCAGTTCTCCGCCGCCCGCCCGGGTCGGCTGCAGATCACGTCAGAGGGACTCATCGCCGCGCTCCGTTAGTCGTCTCACGGACGACATCGGGCTCGCGTCGACCCCCGACAGACATGGTGTATCGAACGCAGATCGGACCCCGTTCGCTGCGGGCAAGCGCGTCCCAGAAGTGCCGGTATGTCGCGGTGCGGAAAGTCCGGATCCCGATCACTCACAGCGGTCGAATGGCCATCAATGGTCAGTCCTACACAGCCGCCGCTGGGCAGAATCCAATGTCCGCCCAACATCGACTTCGACGAGGTAGGCCTCCGAGAAGCGCAACAGCCGCCCCTGGAGGCGGCTGGTACGAGAATCGGGGTGTCGAAGGGGGGACTTGAACCCCCACGAACCTAAGTTCACTAGCCCCTCAAGCTAGCGCGTCTGCCTATTCCGCCACTTCGACGTGGTGAGAGCTACGAGGTTATCGCAGGGTCTCTATCGCACCAACAGGAAACTCAGTGCAATCACCGTGCCGAACCACACGATGCCGAAGACCGTGGTGATGCGTGTGAGGTTGCGCTCGGCAGCGGTGCTGCCCAACGCGGTGGAACCGGCGCCGCCGAACATGTCGCTGAGACCGCCGCCGCGACCGCTGTGCATCAGCACACCGGCAACGAGGCCGACCAACGACAGGACGTTGACAATGATCGACAGGTACATGATGAAATCGCGCACGGTTCGAAAGCCTATCGGTGTTCGGTCAGCCCGCGACGGCGTTCGACACCGAGACCGGTGTCTCCGACGGGAAGTGGCACGCGACGGGGTGGCCTTGGCCGCGATCGACCAACGCAGGTTCCTCGGTCGAGCAGATGTCTTGCGCAATCGGGCAGCGGGTGCGGAACCGGCAGCCCGACGGCGGGTTGATCGGGCTGGGCACATCGCCCGACAGCACCACCCGGTGACGGGCACGCTCGGTCACCGGATCAGCGACCGGCACCGACGAGAGCAGCGCCTGCGTGTACGGGTGAGCGGCGTGGTGGTACACCTCGTCGCGGGTACCGATCTCGACGATCTTGCCGAGGTACATCACCGCAACGCGATCGCTGATGTGGCGCACCACCGACAGGTCGTGAGCGACGAACACGTACGACAGGCCGAGGCGATCCTGGAGCTCTTCCAGCAAGTTGATCACGCCGGCCTGCACGCTCACGTCGAGCGCCGACACCGGCTCGTCGAGCACGATCAGCTTCGGGTCGAGCGCCAAGGCCCGGGCGATGCCGATGCGCTGACGCTGGCCGCCGGAGAACTCGTGCGGGTAGCGGTTGCCGTGCTCGGGGTTGAGACCCACCAACGCCAACAGGTCGGCCACGCGCGCAGCCGTCTCCTTCGACGAACTGGAGCCCTGCACCACCAACGGCTCGCCGACGATGTTGTTCACCTGCCAGCGCGGGTTCAGCGACGCGTACGGATCCTGGAAGACGATCTGCATCTCGCGACGCAGCTTGCGCAGGCCGCTCTTGTCGAGCTTGATGATGTCGCGGCCTTCGAAGAGGATGCTGCCGGAGTCCGGCTCGTGCAGCCGCAGCACGGCGCGAGCCGTGGTGGACTTGCCGCAGCCGCTCTCCCCCACCAGCCCGAGCGTTTCGCCCTTGTTGACCGTGAACGACACGCCTGACACGGCATCGACCGTGGCGACGACCTTGCCGAAAATGCCCCCCTTGATGGGGAACCGCTTGACGAGGTCGGTGACTTCGAGGATCGGCTCGCTCATGCCCCCACCTCGGTGATCAGCTCGGGCGAGAAGAGTGCCCGCACGCTGACCGGATCCAGTTCGTTGCGCAGGTGACACGCCGCGAGGTGCCCCTCATCGTCGGTCGCCTCGAGCACCGGCGTCTCGGTCAGGCAACGGTCGAACGCCAACGGACAGCGAGACGAGAACGCACAGCCGGGCTTCATCTGGATCAACGACGGCGTCGCACCCTTGATCTGGCGAAGCTTCTGGCCGTCGCTGGCCTCGCTGGGAATCGCACCCAACAGGCCGATCGTGTACGGCATGCGCGGGCGGTAGAAGATCTCGTCGACCGTGCCGACCTCGACGGCCGCACCGGCGTACATCACCAGCACACGGTCGGCCATGCCGGCCACGACGCCCAGGTCGTGGGTGATCAGGATGATCGCGATGTTCGTGCGCTGCTGGATGTCGATCAGCGTCTCGAGGATCTGTGCCTGCACGGTCACGTCGAGTGCCGTCGTCGGCTCGTCGGCGATCAGCACCTGCGGATTGTTCGCCATCGACATGGCGATCATCACGCGCTGGCGCATGCCGCCGGAGAACTCGTGGGGGTAGCTGTCCACGCGCTTGCTGGCCTGGGGAATGCCGACCAGCTCGAGCAGTTCGACCGCACGCTGCTTGGCCGCCTTCCGCGGTACGTCCTGATGAGCACGCACCGCCTCCGCGATCTGCCAGCCGACGGTGTACACCGGGTTGAGCGAGGTCATCGGATCCTGGAAGATCATGCCCAGCTCGTTGCCGCGGTACTTCGTCTGCCGCTTGCGAGGCAGACCGACCAGTTCCGCGCCGTCGTACTTGATCGAGCCGTCGATGCGCGTGCTGCGCGGCAGCAGACCCATCATCGCCAGGTTGGTGACGGACTTGCCGGAGCCGGACTCGCCGACCACGCCGAGCACCTCACCGCGATCGACGGTGAACGACACGTTGCGAACGGCGTGCACGACACCGTCTTCCGTCGGGAAGCGAACGTTGAGATTGTTGACTTCGAGAAGCGCCATGGTTCAGGCCTTGATCCGGTTCTGCTTCGGGTCGAACGCGTCGCGAAGACCATCGCCGATGAAGTTCACACACAGACACAGCGTCACGATCGCGGCCGCTGGGAACCAGAACAGCCACGGGCGGGCCTTGAACGCCAACAGGCTCTCCTGGATCAGCAGGCCCAGCGACACGTCGGGGGCCGGCTTGACACCGAGGCCGAGGAACGACAACGCCGTCTCGGTGATGATCGTGCCGGCGATCGCCAACGTGGCAGCCACGATGATCGGCCCGGCAAGGTTCGGCAGGATGTGCTTGAAGATGATCCGTCGGTCGTGGGCGCCGACAGCGCGTGCTGCCTCCACGAACTCCTTCTCACGCAGCGACATGAACTCGGCACGCACGATGCGGGCCAACGTCGTCCAGGCGAAGAGACCCAGGATCACCGGAATGGTGTACCACGGCGAGCCGGGCAGACCCACCGACACCACCGCCACCACGACCAGCAGCGGGATGGTGAGGATCAGGTCGGTGAACCGCATGATCACTGCATCGACCCAACCACGGAAGTAGCCGGCCATTGCGCCGGCCAGCACACCGATGATCGTGACCAGGAACGCGGCGATCAAGGCGATCTCGATCGAGCGTTGAGTGCCGCGCATCACGCGGCCGAGACCGTCCTTGCCGAGGCCGTCCGTTCCGAAGGGGTGATCCCATGACGGGGCCTTGCTGAGCGCCTTCTTGTCGCGCACGGTGAACGGCCACTCCCACCACAGGGGAAAGAGGAACACGAACAGGGTCAGCAACAGCAGGATGACCATCGAGATCATCGCGGGACGGTGACGAAGGAAGCGACGAGTGATCGTGCGCCACTGTGAACGGGCGGCGACCGAGAACTCGCGATCCTCGACCGTGGTCGGAGCTGCCGTATCAGTCAAGACGGATCCTCGGGTCGAGCTGGGCGTAGATGATGTCGGCGATCAGGTTGAACACCACGACCGAGATGGCGGTGACCATCACGAAAGCGAGCAGCGAGCGCGGATCCTTCTCGGTGAGCGCCTCACTGAAGAAGCGACCCATACCCGTCCAGCCGAAGATGGTCTCGGTGATGATCGCGCCGCTCAGCAGTGCGCCGAAGTCGAGCGCCACCACCGTGATCAGCGGGATCAGCGCGTTGCGAACGCCGTGCATGCCGGTGACCCGCCGCTCGGAGAGCCCTTGGCATGGCGCCGGTGCGCACATAGTCGGAGGTCATCACGTCCAGCATCGAGGCACGCATGAACCGGCTGTAGCCGGCGAACCCGATCAGCACAAGCGCCGATGTGGGCAGCATCATGTGCCAGAAGTAGTCCTGCGAGGTCTCCCAGAAGCTGCCCTCGAGACCGGGGGTCGTCTTGGCCCACGGTGGGGATCAGCGGCTTCGGGTTGCCGGCACGGTAGGTGTTGCCACCCCAGACCAACGCGAAGACAGGAGAAAGCCGACGGCCATACCGGAGACCGGCGAGCGAACGCGAGATGCTCTTCGGCACCGCTGCTCGAACTTGTAACGGTTCCGCATCACGAGGAGCCGGCGATCAGGCCGAACACGGCAAGCCGATGAGCCATCGGCGTGGACACGCTCGGTTCTCGTAGCCAAGGATTGAGTTTGATCGCTCCGAACTCCTTGAGGAACCCGGCCAGCACCGCGGCGGGGATCGAGAAGAAGAGGAACGCGAGGAAGGTCATCGAATAGTCGAAGGCGGTGTACTGCCGGATCGCCCGATGATGCCCACCAGCACACCCAGCAGCACCGAGATGATCGAAGCCGCGATGAGCAGGCGGACGGTGACCTGGATCCGCTCCCAGATCAGTGGCCTGATCCTGCTCATCCTGGTTCTTGCCCCAGTCACCCTTCACGAAGCCGGTGACCCAGTCCTGGTAGCGCTCGACGGGTGGCTCACCGATGCCGAACTGGCGCCTGAGACTGGCGACCTGCTCGGCGGAATGGCCCGGCTTCGCGATCGCGTTCTCGATCTTCAGCGGCGTGCCGATGTTGGTCACGAGCAGGAACGTGACGATGCTCGCAGCGAACAGCAACGGAACGGCAACCAGCAGTCGCCGCAGGACGAAACGGGACATTGCGAGGCCCAGGTTCTCATAGCGAATGGGTCGGGCCCCGAAGGACCCGGCCCACCCGATTGCTATGACTGCAGACGAATCAGACCGCGAGGGCCCATTCGTTGGCGTTCCAGGTGACACCGAGCGGGCCGTTGAAGACCACGCTCGAGACGGTGTCGCTGTAGGCGACCATTTCCTGGAACTGGAACAGCGGCAGGGTAGCCATGTCGTCCCACAGGAGCTGGTCGATCTGGTCCATCAGGTCGGCGCGGACAGCCGCATCGAACTCAGAGTTGGCCTGGTCGAACAGGGTCTGCACCTCGGGGTTGCTGTACGAGTTCCAGTTCTGCGGGCCACCGGGCACGTAAATGGCGGTGTTGACGACAGGAGCGGCGAGGCCACCCAGGCGAACAGGATGATGTCGTAGTCGCTGGCCGGCAGGCGGACCGAGTTCATGTCCTCGGCCGGGTCGTCGGTCAGCTCGATGCCGGCCTCGGCGCACTGCTCGATGAACAGTTCGTTGGTGCTCTGACGGCGCGGGTTCGGGTCGCGACGGCCCAGACGCAGGCTGAGGCGGTTGCCATCGGCGTCGGCGTAGACGCCGTCGTCACCCATCGTGTAGCCAGCAACTCGAGCAGCGCCTGGCGCCGTCGATGTTCTGGGCACCGTAGTCGCCGGGAGTGCCCCAGAAGGCCTCGTTGCGCTTGAGGATGAGGTCCTGGCCAGCCGTGAACGAGTCGAACTCGTACCATGCGCCGGGGAGATGGTTATCGCTCGGACACCGACGAACGCCGGTGCTCCAGAACGCCAAGCGCTTCAGCGTCGGGCGAGGTGGCTGCGGTGTCGACTGCCATGATGTCCTCGACGCCGGCGTTGGTCTCAACCACGTGGGCGGGCAGCAGGCCGCTGAACAGGCCCTGCCAGTCCGGGTACGGCGTGGCGTACACGGTGGTGATGGTCTTGCCATCCTCCGAGCAGGTGACCGAGTCGATGCTGTCATAACCCGTGGTGCTGGCGGTGTTGAACACCGGAGCAGCCTTCGGGATCTCGTTGCCGTCGGCATCGAGCTCGCCCGGGGTGGTGAAGTCGGGGTTCGGCTTCGAGAGCTTGCCACTGTTGGCGAGCCATGCCATGTAGTAGTCGTCGCAGTCGATCGGGTCGCCGTCGGACCACACGGCCTCGGGCTTCACGACGTACTCCACGGTCTGGGGATCTTCGACGGTGACCTCAGCAGAGACCATCATCTCGTCCCACAGCACGAGCGAAAGATCGGGCTTCACGATGAAACTGCCCGGCAGGATCATGTTCAGGACGAGCGTGCTCGCGAACAGGTTCTGGTCGGAGGTGCCGTTGTTGTAGGAGACGTACTCCTGCTCGGCCGCATAGGTGACGGTGCCGCCGCCCTCGGTGACGGGATCGGTGCCGGGCACCGTGGTCTCGCCAGCAACGGTGGTCTCGCCACCGCCGGTCTCTTCAGTTGCTGCGGTGGTCGTCGTGCTGTCGCTGTCGTCGCTGCAAGCTGCGGCGACCAGTGCAAAGCCGACGGCGAGAGCAGCGAACTTGCTGCGCTTCGTGGTCCTCACGTGGATGGTCCTCCTGGTGTAACGGAGGGAGGGAAATGTGGCTGCTCCGAAGCGCTGCCGACAACTCGTACTGTCCTCCCCGATCAGTACGGGCGCTGCGAGGCTACCACGGTCCATTACCCGCGAGTAGCAACGTCGCTTCCGTTTGTACGAAAAGTTGGTGCAAACGTTCCAGCAATGTTTCCGCTGTGTTCACCTGCACCGGCAACCCCCGAAAGGTGCTGCAGCGGGCGGTCAGCGACCGAGTTTGCAGATGCGGGCGAATTCGTCGGCATCCAGGCTGGCGCCGCCGACCAACCACCATCGGTGTCGGGCATCGCGACCAGTCGGCGATGTTCGCGCCCTTCACGCTGCCGCCGTACTGGATGCGCACCGACGCCGCGGCCTCCTCGCCACACACCTCCGCGACGCAGCCACGAATGGCGGCGCACACCTGCTGGGCGTCGTCGCTGGTGGCAGTACGGCCGGTGCCGATCGCCCAGATGGGCTCGTAGGCGACGACGAGCGCGCCCACCTGCGGGGGTGCGGCCGGCGAGGCCGGCGCACCTGACCGAGCACCTTCGATTCCGTCTCCCGCCTCACGCTCTTCCAGCGTCTCGCCGCAGCAGAAGATGGGGTCATGTCGTGGCCCTGGATGGCGGCTACCTTCTTGTTCACGAGATCCCGTCGGTCCCGCCGAAGATCTCGCGCCGCTCGCCGTGCCTGCAGATGCGTACTGCACGCCCAGCTTCTGCAGGAAGACGGGCGA
>JADKGZ010000019.1 GCA_016722025.1 Acidimicrobiaceae bacterium | reverse complement strand
GGCATGCCGAACGTGGGGCTACCGCTGCGCAACGCCATCGATGACAGGAAGCGCGTAGATGGCCGGGCACTGGCCGCACGAGTTGGGTGAGTGCCACACCCACCATCGTCTCGGCGTGCGCCTGCGCCACTGCGCCGGCCGTGGTGACCGGCCCCATGGCCCCGCCGAGGATGAAGGGCACGACCACAGCTGCTTGGTTGGCGGCGGCGTACGTCTTGAGCGCGCCCGTCATCGTGGCATCCCAGACGAGCGGCGAGTTGACGTTGACACTGCCGTGGATGACGCAGTTGCCGTCGACTAAGTCGGCGCCAAAGGCGAGGCGAGCTATCTCGATGCTGTCGGCTGCGCGCTCGGGCGCGGTGACCGAGCCCATGAACGCCTTTGTCGCTGAAGCGCAGGTGCGCACACCATGTCGAGGTGGCGTTTGTTGACCGGCACGTCGGTGGCTCGGCATACCGCCGCCGGAGTGGTGCAGCCACGCCGTGGCATAGGCGAGCTTGACGAAGTTCTGGAAGTCGGCGAGGGTGCCGTAGCGGCGGCCGTTGGGTAGATCGCGCACGAACGGCGACCCGTACGTGGGTGCCAGGACCACGTTGTCGCCACCGATCTGCACCGATCGGCTGGCGTTGCGTGCGTGCTGGGTGAACTCGCGGGGTGCGGTGGCGCACAGGGCCTGCACGTGCCCGGGGTCGAACCTGACGGTGACACCGTCGACCGTCGCGCCCGCGTCGCGGAACAGGCGCAACGACTCCTCGTCGTCGCGAATCTCGATGCCGATCTCCGCCAGCAACTGGTCGGCCTTGGCCGCCACCAGCGCCAACCCTTCCTCGCCGAGCAGTGCGTACGGCGGAATCTCGCGTCGGATGAACGCGGGGCCCTGCGCGCCCGCGACCGCTGCCCGCATCGCCGCGCGGCCGGCGCGGCCGCCGCCGCGGGCACGAGCTGGGTTGGCGGCGACGTCGGTCATGCGCACTCCTTGGTCCCGATGACCCCCACGGGCCGGTTACTGGAACGACCGTACCACTCATCCATCGATACCTATCACGGAACGCACGTACCGTGAATGTGCTACCGTCGCCCCTCAATCCTCATCGGCAGCAGCGAACTGGCCTTCGTTCTGGGTCGAGCAGGTTCTGGCGCTGGGGATTGATTGACCAGGATTTCGGGCGCAGGTATCGTCCCGCCCGCAGTCCTGTGGGATGCTTTCGACGTCAGTTCTATCTAGGGGGAAACCATGAGCAAGTCAATGTATGAAGGTGCTGGCCGCGATCTCGGCTCGCTCGAAACCGGTCTGATCGACTCGTACGTCGGAGGTGGGCTCTCACGTCGGTCGTTCCTCGTTCGCGGCAGCGTGATGGGCCTCGGCGCAGCGTTCCTCGGCTCGATCCTCGCAGCCTGCGGCGACGATGAAGATGCCAGCCCGTCCACCGGCGGCTCAACCGGCGCCATCAAGGAGGGTGGCACGCTGCGTGTCGCCTCGCAGCGCCCGGGTGGCCCGATCGACCCGGTCGCGATGGACAACCTGGGTAGCTACACCATCGCCACCACTGCCTTCGAGTACCTCTGCGGCAAGGGCGAGGGCGCCGCGATCGCCCCGATGCTGGCCGAGTCCTGGTAGCCCAACGATGATGGCAGCGAGTGGACGTTCAAGCTCCGCTCCGGCGTGAAGTGGCACGACGGCACACCATTCACGGCCGCTGATGTGGTGGCCACCCTCGATCGCCTGTCGGTGGGCAACCTCGCCTCGTACATCGAGGCCGGCGCCGGCACGGCTGTCGACGACCTCACCGTCACGGTGAAGCTGCTGTTGGCCGACGGTCAGTTCCCGTACCAACTGTCGATCTGGAACCCGCAGTCGCTCATCACCCCCGCCGACTACGAGACGGGCACGACGCTCGACGGCCGCCCCAGCGGCACCGGCCCGTTCAAGCTCGAGAAGTACGACATCGCCACCGGTGCCACGTTCGCGCGTAACGACGATTGGTGGGGTGGCAAGCCCAATCTGGAGAAGGTGGATTTCGTCTTCTCCGACGACATCGCCACGCAGATCACCGGCGTGCTCGGCGGCCAGGCCGATGCCATCGTGCTGTTCGCCGTCGTGGGCGGCGACGCGCTGCTGTCGAACCCCGACGTCACGGTCGAGTCGATCAGCGGTGCGGCACACCGGCAGCTGTGGATGAACACTCGCGAGGGCACGTTCACCGACGTGAGGGTTCGCCAGGCAGTGGCCCTGGGCATCAACCGCCAGGAGCTGCTCGACGTCGTGCTCAAGGGTCGCGGCCAGATGGGCAACGACCACCCGGTCGCCCCGTCGTACGAGTTCTTCGATTCGACTCAGCCGCAGCGCGAGCGCGACATCGAGAAGGCCAAGGCGCTGCTCGAAGAAGCGGGCAAGGCCGGGTTGGCCGTCACCATGCACGTGCCGAAGCTGGTCGAGATCCCCCAGTTGGCCGAGCTCATGCAGACCCAGCTGAAGGACATCGGCATGGATGTCACGCTCAACGTCATCAGCACCGACACCTTCTACGATTCTTGGTGCAAGGTCTACGACTCCGAGGTCGCACCCGCCGGCTGCGACGGTGGCGAGGAGTTCGGCATCGTCGACTACGGCAACCGTGGCACCCCCGATGTGTACCTGGTGAAGGCGTACGCCACCGGCGAGTGGAACTCGGCGCACTACATCTCTGAACCGTTCAACGCGGCTGTTGCGGAGTACCAGGCGTCGCTCGACCTCGCCGGTCGCCAGGCGGCCATCAAGACGGTGCAGGCCATCGCCACCGAAGACGTGCCCTACATCATCCCGTACTTCTACGACTCGCTCATCGCGTACAAGAAGAACGTCACGGGCATCGTCGCCACCGGCCTCGGGCACTACTACCTCGGTTCCGCCGGTTTCACGGCGTAAGCAGTACGCCGGTCAGCCGCGCTGACCACATCACGCGAGCAGCGCTGTGGCGTCGTAGGGGCGACGCCACAGCCGCTCGCCGGATGGGATCTCGATCGTTCGGTAGCCAAGGGGGTAAGGCGTGCGCAAGTTCATTCTCCAACGACTCGCATCGATCGTCGTCACGCTGTGGCTGCTGGCGACCATCGTGTTCATGCTCGTCAGCGTGCTGCCCGGCGACGTGGGGCGCAAGGTGCTGGGCCCCACCGCTCCCAAGGAGGACGTGGCCGCGTTCAACGCGCAGTTGGGCACCGACAAGCCGTTGTTCGAGCAGTACGTCAAGTCGATGAAGCGGGTGTTCACGCTCGACTTCGGCACCTCGTACCAGACCCGTTCCAGCGTATCCGACATCATCTTCCCGGCGCTGGGGCGTTCGGGCAAGCTGGCGGTGCTGGCCTTCATCTTCACCATCCCCATCTCCATCTTCGCCGGCATCTACGCGGCTCGCCGCAAGGACAAGCTGGCCGATCGCGTCATCGTCAACGCCGGTCTCGCATCGTCATCGATCCCCGAGTTCGTGACGGCGGCGGTGCTCCTGGCCGTGTTTGCGGTCGAGCTCGGTTGGGGCAAGGCGTTCGCCAACCCTCCAGACGGCACCAGCCTCTTCGGCCAGCTCGAGTACCTGTGGCTGCCCGCGATGGCGATGGCCATCGCCTACTTCGGTTACATCGCGCGCATGACACGCGCGGGGGTCATCACCGCGCTGAACGCCGACTACACCCGAACAGCCACCATGAAGGGCATGTCGAGCAGTCAGGTGATGCGCCGGCACATCCTGCGCAACGCACTGGCGCCCACCATCACCGTCATCAGCGTGCAGATCGGGTACCTCATCGGTGCCGTCATCGGTGTGGAGCGAGTGTTCAACTACTCGGGTCTCGGCTCCACGATGCTGGGCGCCGTGGGCGCGCACGACGTGCCGGTGCTGCAGGGCGCCGTGCTGCTGGTGGGCATCGTCTACATGCTGTCCACCTTGCTCGCCGACCTTCTCATCGCCTTCCTCAATCCTCGGGTACGTCTGGAGACCACACGATGAGCGACCTCGAGCAGCCACCGGCCGACCCCGACGAGGTCATCTCGTCGCCGGGCATCGACATGTTCGTGCCCGGGCACGCTCCCACGAACGCCCCGTTGAACGAGCGCAAGCAGGCTCGGCGCGAGAACTGGCGGCTCATTCGCCGCCGGCCGGCGTTCCTCTTCGGCGTCTTCATCCTCACGGTCTGGGTGATCTGCGCGCTGCTCGGCGAGCGCATCACGCCGCACGATCCGCTCGACTTCCGAGCGGGCTCGCACCTCTCGCCACGCTGGGAGTTCCCGTTCGGTACCGACGCCACGGGGCGAGACGTGTTGTCACGTGTCATGGCCGGTGCTCGCGACGTGCTGCGCATCGCTCCCTTGGCGGCGTTCCTGGGTGTGCTGTTCGGTGTCATCCTGGGCATGTTGATGGGGTACCTGCGCGGCTGGTTCGACACCGTCGCCAGCCGCATCGTGGAGGCGTTCCTGGCGTTGCCGGTGGTGCTCATCGCCCTCCTCGCGGTCACCACGCTGGGTAGCTCGTCATGGGTGGTCACCGGAGTCGTGGCGGCGCTGTTCACGCCGATCGTCGCGCGCACGGTGCGCTCGGCGGTGCTCGCCGAGCGCGATCTCGACTACGTCACGTCTGCACGCCTGCGTGGCGAGTCGAACCTGTTCATCATGTTCCGTGAGGTGTTGCCCAACGTGATGGGGCCGATCGTCGTCGAGCTCACCGTGCGAGTGGGCTACGCGGTGTTCACGGTCGCGACGCTGTCGTTCATCGGTGCCGGCCCGCCGCCTCCGTCACCCGACTGGGGTGCGCAGGTCAGCGAGAACTACAACTCGATCATCTCCGGGTTCTGGTGGACCACGTTCTTCCCGGCCGCCGCGATCGCCAGCTTGGTGATCGCCGTCAACATGATCGCCGATTCCGTGCAGTCGGTGATGGAGGCGTCATGAGTTCCTCGGCCGATTCCACTACCACTACTGCGGTCGCCGCCGCGCTTGCCGTCGAAGACCTGGAAGTTGCGTACACGGTACGTGGCATCGATCGTGCCGTCCTGCGCGGCGTGTCGTTCACCGTCGCGCCCGGCGAGACGTTCGGGCTGGTGGGCGAGTCGGGCTGCGGCAAGTCCACCTCCGCGTATGCCGCGCTGCGTTACCTGCCCAGCAACGGCAAGATCCTCAAGGGCCGGGTGATGGTGGCGGGCAACGACGTCACCGGCATGACCACCGCTGAGCTGCAGGCGTTCCGAGCGCACGACGCCTCGATGGTGTATCAGGACCCGGCGCAGGCGATGAACCCCACGCTGCGCGTGGGGCGCCAGATCATCGAGAGCTTCACGCTGCTCGGCCAGAACAAGGAGCAGGCACAGGCTTCGGCGTTGGAGGCGTTGCGCAAGGTTCGCATCGCCGACCCGGCCCGCGTGATGGATCGCTACCCGTTCCAGCTGTCGGGTGGCATGCAGCAACGTGTGGTCATCGCGATGGCGCTCGCCTGCAACCCGAAGCTGTTGGTGCTCGACGAGCCCACCACCGGGCTCGATGCAACGGTCGAGGCAGAGGTGCTCGACCTGGTGCGTGTGCTCAGCCGCGAGAGTGGCGCCGCAGTGCTGCTGATCGCACACAACCTGGGCATCATCCGAGCCCTCTGCGATCGCGTCGGCGTGATGTACGCGGGCAAGATCGTGGAGGAGGGCCCCAGCAGTGAGGTGTTCGACAACCCGCAGCACCCTTACACGGTGGGCCTGTTGCGTTCCCTGCCGCGTCACGGTGTGCGCAAGACCGAGCGGGCGCTCACCACCATTCCGGGCATCCTGCCGCTCATCGGCACCGAGCTGCCCACGTGTGTGTTCCTCGATCGCTGCCCCATCGCCAGCGACCTGTGCCGCACCGTCGAGCCTCCGTTCGTGCCGGTGGGTACCGACGGCACGCGCTTCACCCGCTGCCACCACCCCGACCTCATCGCCGAGATGAAGGAAGACCTGCCGGTGGTACCGATCAGCGTGCTGGCCCCATCGGAGACTCAGCCCGACGTGCTCGAACTGAGCCACGTCTCCAAGACGTTCCGGCAACGCAACCTGTCGGTGCCGGCGCTGGTCGATGTCGAGCTGGGCCTCTCCGAAGGCGAGACCTTGGGCATCGTGGGCGAGTCCGGTTCCGGCAAGTCCACCTTGGCGAAGGCGATGCTGGGCATCGAGACCGTCGACGCCGGCGGTGTCGTGTCGATGGGCGGTACTGCCGTGCCGTCGCCGACGGGGTCGCGTTCCGCCGAGAACAAGCGTTCCATGCAGATGGTGTTCCAGAACCCGGATTCGGCGCTCAACCGGTCGTGGTCGGTGCGTCGCATCCTGATGCGCAGCGTGCAGAAGCTCACGGGCATCAAGGGCGAAGAAGCCAACAAGCGAGTCGAGGCGTTGGCCGCGCACCTGCGGCTCACGCCGCGGCACCTCGACCTGAAGCCGCGTCAGCTGTCCGGTGGCCTCAAGCAGCGAGTGGCGATCGCTCGTGCGTTCGCCGGCGACCCGCGCATCGTGGTGTGCGACGAGCCGACCAGCGCGCTCGACGTGTCGGTGCAGGCAGCCATCCTCAACCTGCTCGCCGATCTGCAGGCGGAGCAGAAGACCAGCTACGTCTTCATCACGCACGACATGGGCGTGGTGCGCTACCTGGCCGATCGCATCGCGGTGATGTACCTCGGGCGCATCCAGGAGGTCGGGCCCACCGACGACGTGTTCAACGGGCCCAACCACCCGTACACGGAAGCGTTGCTGTCGGCCATCCCCAGCGTGGATGGCGAGGAGAAGGTGCGCATCCGCCTCGACGGCGAGATCCCGTCACCGGCCAACCCGCCGTCTGGTTGCGTGTTCCACCCGCGGTGCCCGCGGGTGCTCGTCGGTGTCTGCGAGGTCAGTGAGCCACCGTTGCGCGAGGTGTCGCCCGGTCACTCGATGCGGTGTCACATACCCATCGAGCAGCTGATCGAACTGCAGCACAAGCCCATCGTCGGGTGATGTCGCGTCGGCGGCCTCGCCCGTGATCCGGAGCAGCATCGCTGAGCGCCAGGAGATTCGCTTCTTTCGGTCGCTGTGGATTGCCGCACCCGGTGCGGCGGCAGCATGGTGGGCGCTGCTGGTGCTGCGCGGCGTGCTACCGGTGGGCGTGTCGCTGGCCTTCGGTGGGCTGATCGGGGCCGTCTCGCGTGGCTCGCCTGGTGCTGCCACCGTGCTGTTCGGCGCCTCGTTCATGGCCTCGCTGGTGGCGTTCCCGTTCCTGCAACTGGCCAGCGCCAACCTGGGCAGTCGCATGTCGGCTCACCTCTACGACCGCTTGACCACACTGTGCACGCAGCCGGAAGGCGTCGGCCATCTCGAGCGACCGGAGCTCGCCGACGACCTCACCCTCGCGCGCGACTTCGATCTCGGCCTCACCGGCCCGCCGCTGGCGATCTCGATGGACTTCATCGCCGGTGGCCTGGTCGAGCTCGTCACCGGCGTGTCGGCGGCGATCGTGCTCGCCTGGTTCCACTGGTGGGCGCCGCTGGTGCTGCTGGCGGCGTGGGGTTCCACTCACTGGCTGCTGCGCGAGAGCGGGGTGTGGAAGGACCGCAACACGGGCGAGGTGCGCAGCGCACAGCGCCATGCCGATTATGCCTACCGGCTGGCGGTGGACGCGGCGCCGGCCAAGGAGATTCGGTTCTTCGGGCTCAGCACGTGGGTGATCGACCGCTTCGTCAGCACTCGCCGCCGTCTGTACGACCTGCAGTACGAGGCCACCCACTTGCGCGAGCGGTCGGTGCTGGGCTGTCTGGTCATCGTGGCCGCCGCCAACGCACTGGTGTTCTGGGTGTTGGGTCGCGATGCCCTGGCCGGCGCTCTCGGTCCTGGCGAGGTGGCTGTGTTCGCGCAGGCCGCGCTCGGCGTCGGATCGATCGCGTTCGGCGGGCTGAGCTGGGCGCTCGACGGGGCGGCTGCACCTGTCGCCGCGCTCGCCCGCCTCGAAGCCGCGAGCGCAACGGCGGGTGCGCTGCCGCCGGGCAAGGGCGTTGCTGCCGCGGCCGCAGCGCCGCACATCCGTTTCCAGGCCGTGGAGTTCGGGTATCCAGCCGGCGAGGGGGTGGCCCCGCGATCGGTGTTGCGTGGCATCGACCTGGTGATCCCGGCGGGCTCCTCGCTGGCCATCGTCGGCCAGAACGGCGCCGGCAAGACCACGTTGGCGAAGCTGCTGTGCCGGCTGTACGACCCGACCGCAGGGGCCATCTCGGTCGACGGCGTACCGCTCACCGATCTCGACGTAGAGGCCTGGCGCCGGCAGATCGCAGCGGTCTTCCAGGACTTCATCCGCTTCGAGTTGTCGCTGCGCGCGAACGTCGCGCCGCTGGGCGCGCCCGACGACGTGATTCGAGCTGCTCTCACCGAGGCCGGTGCCGATGCAATCGCCGGCGGCGATCTCGACGTGGTGCTCTCCAAGGGGTACGCGAACGGCACCGATCTCAGTGGCGGCCAATGGCAGCGGGTGGCGCTGGCCAGAGCGCTGTGCGCCGTGCGGCAGGGGGCCAGAGTGGTGCTGCTCGATGAACCGACGGCACAGCTCGACGTGCGCGGCGAGTCGGAGATCTTCGAGCGCGTGCTCGACGCCACTCGCGACTGCACCACCATCTTGGTGTCGCACCGCTTCTCCACGGTGCGCCAGGCCGACCGCATCTGCGTGGTCGAGGACGGCGTGGTGGTCGAGCTGGGCAGTCACGACGAGCTCATCGCGCTCGGTGGGCGGTACCGCACCATGTTCGAGCTGCAGGCATCGCGCTTCACCGAGCTCGACGACGCCGGAGAGGAGGTGGTGCATGAGTCGCTCTGACCGGGTCGCACGCGTCGATGCCGACCTGCCGCCGGCGTTTCAATCGCTGTGGCGCACGTTCCGCTTGGGCTATCGCGCGGAGCCGAAGCTGCTGGTGCTGTCGTTGAGCCTGGGGCTGCTGATGATGTTGCCCGATGCGCTGCTGGCACTGTGGCTCGCTCTCATCGTCGATGGCGTCGATCAGCAGCGCCGGTCGTCGATCATCGCTGCCGTCATCGGGCTCGCAGTGTCGGCGACGCTCATCTGGTACCTGTCGGTGCTCTCCCAACGCGTGCAACGCCGCTTCCGGGATCGCGTGGCCATCGCGCTCGAGTCGCACGTCGCCCGCTTGCAGGCGTCGGTGCCCACCATCGAGCACCACGAGCGGCCCGAGCACCTCGATCGGCTGGCGATGCTGCGCGAGCAGGTCTTCGCGCTCGACCACATGTTCATGTCGCTGTTCTCCACGCTCGGTTGGCTGTTCCGGCTGGTGGTCACCACGCTCCTGCTCGCCTCCATCCATCCGGCGCTGTTGCTGTTGCTGCCGTTCTCGCTGCCGCGTTCTTCGTCTCCACCTGGCGGCCGGCGGTAGAGCGCCGAGTCGAGGAATCGGTGGTCTCCAACACTCGCCTCGCTCGCCATCTGTACTCGGTGGCCACGTCGGCGCCCGCCGGCAAGGAAGTGCGCACCACCGGCACTGGCGAGTGGCTGGCCACCGAGCGCCGAACCGCATGGGAGCGTTGGTACCAGCCTGTTGCGCTCGTTCGGCTGCGCACCGCGCTGTGGTTGGGGATGGCGTGGACGGTGTTCGCCGGCGCCTACGTGGGCGCCATCGTGTTCGTGACGGCCGGCCTCGATCGTGGCGTGGCCGCTGTCACGCTCGCCATTGCTGCAGGCATGAAGCTGATCTCCTACGTGGGCGCCACCTCGAGCGAGCTCGGGTTCCTCCGTGGCTTCTGGCTCGATGCGTCGCGACGCCTTGCGTGGCTGGAGGACTACGCGGCCGGCAGCGGTCGCGGTGGCGACCGCCCCGCCCCCGCCTGCGTCACCGAGAGCATTCGCTTCGAGGGCGTGTCGTTCAGCTACCCGGGCACCGATCGATTGGTGCTGGACGATGTGCACCTGTTGCTGCCGGCGGGTGCGGTGGTGGCGGTCGTCGGCGAGAACGGTGCCGGCAAGTCGACGTTGGTGAAGCTGCTGGCCCGCATGTACGCGCCAACCGGAGGGCGCATCACCGTCGATGGTGTTGATCTCGCCGAGATCGACACGGCCCAGTGGCGCGAACGGTTGGCCGGCGCGTTCCAGGACTTCGCCCGGCTGGAGTTCGCCGCACTGACCACCATCGGGGTCGGCGACTTGCCGCGCATCGACGACCGACCCGCCGCCGAACACGCCGTCGCGCGCGCCGGCGCGCACGACGTCGTCGACCGCTTGCCGGCGGGGCTCGACACCCAACTCGGCCCCACGTGGCCTGGTGGCGCGGAGATCAGCTTCGGGCAGTGGCAGAAGCTGGCGCTGGCGCGCGGGTTCATGCGCGACGACCCGTTGCTGCTGATCCTCGACGAACCCACCGCAGCGCTCGATGCCGAGACCGAGCACTCACTGTTCGAGCAGTTCGCTGCGGCGTCGCGCACAGGCGCCGAGAACGGCAGGGTCACCATCCTGGTATCGCATCGCTTCTCGACCGTGCGCATGGCCGACCTCATCATCGTGCTCGACGGCGCGCGGGTGGCCGAAGTGGGCTCGCACGAGCAGCTGATGGCTCGCGATGGCCACTACGCCGCCGCTGTTCCGGCTGCAGGCCGCCGCCTACAGCTGAAGTGGCGCCACCGCGTGTGCGGGTTGGGGGCATGGGGGTGTCTGTCGTGAGAACGGGAACACCGGTTGTCACCCCGGGAACTGCAGTTGTCGTCTCTTCAAGCGAACACCCGACGTCGATCGTCGTCGGTGGATCGGGCGACGCCGCGGACGCTGGCACTATGCGCGCATGCGCAGGCCCTGCGGGTCGAGCACCGGCTCGTGCTGCAGGGTCGCGGGGCGCCGGCGCCCGATGATCTCGATCTCGAAGCCGGTGCCGTCGGTGGCCAACTCGGCGGGGATGTAGCCCAACGCCAGCGAGACCCCGCTGTAGTGCGCATACCCGCCGGAGGTGATCCAGCCGACCACCGCGTCACCGTCGGGGCCGCAGTGCCACACCGGTTCGTCGCCGATCACATCGGCCGGCGCCTCTGGGTCGACCTCCACCCGGAACATCACCAGCTTGCGCTTCGGCCCGCCACCCGCGATCTCGGCCTCCACCGCGTCGCGACCGATGAACTCGTGGTCGAACTTCAGCACGCGGTCCATGCCGGCTTCGAGCGGGGTGTAGATCGGTCGGTACTCGCGGAACCAGGTACCGAAGTTCTTCTCCAGCCGCATGGTGATGAGCGCGCGGAACCCGAACAGGCCGATGCCGAACTGCTGGCCGGCCTCCCAGATGAGGTCGAACAGGTAGCGCTGGTACTCGGGTTGCACCCAGATCTCGTAACCGAGGTCGCCGGAGTAGGTCATGCGCGACAACCACACGGGGGCCATGCCCAGGTCGACCTTGCGAAAGGCCATGAACGGGAAGTCGTTCGACGCGAGCGACGTGTCGGTGAGCTGCTGCAGCACGTCGCGAGCGTGCGGGCCGGCGACGGTGAGGCCCACCATCGAGAGTGCCAGCACCTCGAACTCGATCGACGAATCGGCCGGAAGGTGAGCGAGGAACCAACGAGGGTGGTGCACCTCGGCGGCCTGCGAGCCGAACAGGAAGAACTCGTCCTCGCCGATGCGACTGACCGAGAACTCGCCCTCGATGCGCCCCTGCGGGTTCAACATCGCGGTGAGGTTGGTGCGGCCCACCTTGGGCAACGAGTTGGTGAACAGGCCCTGCAGCCACGTTGCCGCGCCGGGGCCGCTCACCTTGTACTTGGCGAAGTTCGACGCCTCGCTGAGGCCGACGCGCTCGCGCACCGTGCGGCTCTCCTCGCCCACCGTGTCGAACGCGTTGGAGCGGTAGAAGGTGACGTCCTCCTTGGGTTCCAGCCCTGGCTTCTGGAACCACAGCGGGTGCTCCAAACCGAAGCCGGCGCCCATCACCGCGTTGTGGGCTAGCAGCCGGTCGTAGATCGGGGTGGTGTGCAGCGGGCGAGCAGCGGTGAGCTCCTCGTTGGGGAACGTGATGCGGAAGCGGCGGGAGTAGTTCTCGCGTACCTTGGCGTTGGTGTAGGCCAGCGTCGCGTAGTCGCCGTAGCGGGCGACGTCCATGCCCCAGATGTCGGCGCCGGGGTCGCCGTGCACCATCCAGTTGGCGAGCGACAGGCCCACGCCGCCGCCCTGCGACAGGCCGGCCATGACCGCATTGGCCATCCACATGCCCCGCATGCCCTTGATCGGGCCGATCAGCGGGTTGCCGTCGGGGCTGAACGTGAACGGGCCGTTGACGAACTTCTGGATGCCCGCTTTGCCGACCAGCGGGAAGTGCTCGAACGCCTTCTCCAGCTCGGGGGCGATGCGGTCGAGGTCGTGGGGGAGCAGCTGGAACACGAAGTCCCACGGTGTCTCCTTCGGTGCCCACGGCCGGTTGTCCTGCTCGTAGGTGCCGAGCAGGATGCTCTGGCCTTCCTGGCGGGCGTAGATCTCGCCGGCGAAGTCGATCATGTGCGGCAGCTCGCGACCACGGGTCTCGTTGTATGCGATGACTTCCGGCATCGGCTCGGTCATCAGGTAGTGGTGCTCCATGGCCAGCACCGGCAGCTCCAGCCCCGCCATGCGGCCGACCTCGCGAGCCCAGAGGCCGCCCGCGTTCACCACGTGCTCGGCATGGATGGTGTGGTCGCGGTCGGTGATGACATCCCAGGTGCCGTCGGCGCGCTGCTGCAGATCGGTGACCCAGGTGTCGGTGTACACCTCGGCACCGCGGTTGCGAGCACAGATCGCATAGGCGTGGGTGACCCCGTACGGGTCGACGCTGCCTTCGTCCTCGTCGTAGAGCGCGCCGACGAAGAACTTCTCCTCCAGCAGCGGGTTCAGCTCTTTGGCTTCCTTCATGGAGATGCTCTCCATGTGCATGCCCAGGTAGCGGCCTCGGGCCTGGGCCATGCGCAGCCAGTCGAGCCGCTCCGGCGTGTCCGCCAGCTGCAGCCCACCGGGCAGGTGGATGCCGCAGTTCTGGCCGCTCTCGGCCTCGATCTCCTTGTACAGGTTCACGGTGTACTGCTGCAGGCGAGCGACGTTGGGGTCGCCGTTGAGCGTGTGCATGCCACCCGCCGCGTGCCACGTGCTGCCGGCGGTGAGCTGCTTGCGCTCGAGCAGCACCACGTCGGTCCAGCCGGCCTTGGTGAGGTGGTAGAGCACGCTGGCGCCGACGACGCCGCCACCGACCACGACGACCTGTGCGGATGACTTCATTGCATTCCCCTTCTTCGAAACCTGAAGTGATTGAGACGTAGCGCGGGTGCGCTCAGAAATCCGTGGCGACGCCACCCTCGGCGATGCGGCGGTCGACGAAGGCGCGCAGCTCGGCCTTCACCGATGGGTCCATCGCCGGTTCCTCGTACGCAGCGAGGTACTGCTGCACCAACTGCTCGACCTTCTGATCGGCGGTGGGGCTACCCGCTTCCTGCCAGCTCTCGTAGTTGCGCCAGTCGGAGACGAGGGGCTTGTAGAACGCGTGTCGGAAGCGATCCTGCGTGTGTTGCGTGCCGAAGAAGTGGCCACCGGGGCCGACCTCCTCGATGGTGTCGATGGCCAGCGTCTCGGCGTTCACCGGCACCGGCTCGAGCATCGCCGCGACCATCGCCAGCAGGTCGGCGTCGAGCACCATCTTGCCCAGGCTGGCGTGCAACCCGCCTTCCATCCAGCCGGCGCCGTGCATCAGGAAGTTGACGCCGCCCATGATGGCGCCCCACAGCGAGAACACGCTCTCGTATGCCGCCTGCATGTCGAGCGCGTTGGCGGCACACACGTTGCTGCTGCGGTACGGGAAGCCGTAGCGGCGAGCCATCTGGCCACCCATCATCGCCGTGCGCACGTACTCGGGCGTGCCGAACGCCGGTGCGCCGGACTGCATGTCGACGTTGGACGTGAACCCGCCGTACATGATCGGTGCGCCGGGGTTGATGGTCTGTACGAACGTGATCCCGCCGAGCGCTTCGGCGTTCTGCTGTGCAACTGCCCCCGCCAGGGTGATCGGCGCCATCGCGCCGGCCAGCGTGAAGGGCGTGACAACGATTGGTTGGTTGTGAGCAGCGAACTCCATCATCCCCTGCGCCATCGGTACGTCGAGCCGAAGTGGGGAGTTGGTGTTGACGACGGTGATCACCGACGGTTCGCGATCCAGCGTGGCCATGTCGATGCCGCGAGCGATGCGCACCATCTCGAGTGCATCGCGGTTGCGTTGGCGACCGAGGCTGTAGCAGTGCAGGCCCTTGTCGGTCATGGTGAGGATGTCGTAGGTGGCTTCCAGGTGGCGGATGCTGTGGTGCAGGTCGACCGGCTCGACCGGGTAGCCGGCGATGTAGTGCACGATGTTGAGCATCTGTGCCAGCTTGAGCAGGTCTTGGAAACCTTGCCGATCGCCGGTGCGGCGCACGCCGTGGCGGTCGATGTAGTGCGGTGCGCTGGCAACCGTGCCGAACGTGAGCCAGCGACCGCCGACTCGCATGTTGTGGGCAGGGTTCCAGCTGTGCAGGGTGAACTCGTGAGGCGCCTTCGCCACCGACGACTCGACCAGCTCGCGCGGGAAGCGAACCCGCTGCGTCGCCTCGTCCACATCGGCGCCGGCTGCGCGCATGATGCTGCGCGACTCGCCGTCGAGGAACTCCATGCCGATGCGTTCGAGGATGGTGAGGCTGGCCTCGTGAATGGCCTCCACCTCGTCGGTCGAGAGCACCTCGGTGTGGTTGAAGCGCATGCTGGGCTGGCGAAACGGTGCCTGTGCCGGCAGGCGAGGGCCACGATCCGACCTGGCGCGACCACCGCGGCGGCCTTCCGAACGCGTCTCGACTGATAGCGATGCGCCCGGCTCGGCAGGTTCGTTCGGCGTGTCCGTCACGGCGGTCGACACTACACGGTCCGTAGAATTCCTTGTACGGTTGTCTCAGGAATTCGAGTCGGCGGCCGGCGGTGAAGCTTGGTTCCGGTACGGTCGTTCCACTATCATCCGCTCGACCGAGCCGGGCACGCGGCCGGTGAGTGCATAGGGGGCGGAGTTGTCGCAAGACACTTCTCAGCGGACGATCGAGTGGCCCACGGTGGCCCTCCTGGTCGGGTTCTTCGCGGCGTGGTTGGCACTCGTGCTCGGTCATCGAGCCATCCCGTGGCCGTTGCAGTTCGTGGCGTTCGTCCTCCTCGGTGGGCTGTGGATGTCGCTCGGGCACGAGCTGCTGCACGGTCACCCCACCGGGTGGAACTGGGTCAACACCGCGATCGGGTTCCTTCCACTGGCGTTCTGGCTGCCGTTCAACCGGTACAAGGCGTTGCACATCAAGCACCACCTGTCCGACCTCACCGACCCGGAGGACGACCCCGAGTCGTTCTACGTGGCCCCGCCCAGGTGGCAGCAGGCCGGTCCGTGGCGCCGGCGCTTCTTCCTGTTCCTCCGCACGGTGCCTGGTCGGCTGACGGTGGGAGTGCCACGGGGCATCCTGCGCTTCTGGCGCCGTGAGATCAGGTTGCTGTCGGGCGGCGGCATTGCCCTGCCGTGGGCGTTGCACATCGCTGCCAGCGTCGCGCTCGGTTGGTGGCTGTTCGGTGTTGTCGGTGTCAACCCCTGGGTGTACGTGCTCGGGTTCTCCCTCGGTGGTTCGGCGTGCACGCAACTGCGCTCGTTCGTCGAGCATGCCGCCGTGGCCGAAGGCACTCGTTGCGCCGTGGTGAAGGCCAGCCCGCCGATGGCGTTGCTGTACTTGAACAACAACCTGCACCACACCCACCACGCAGTGCCCGACCTGGAGTGGTACAAGATCCCGGCGATGCACCGAGCGTTGGGTTCCGATGCGCTGGCGGATGCCGGCGCCGGCCTGTACTCGGGTGGCTACCTGGAGGTGGTGCGCACCTACTTCCTGCACCCGTTCTGCCAGCCGGACCACCCGTTGTCGCCCGGTGCCCGGCCATACGGCTCGCGCGGCATCGCCTGATGCCTGCCGAGGTGGCGGTGGCGTCGCTGGCGATGTACCCGTTCACCCCGTTGCGCCCAGCCACCGACCAGTTGTGGTCGGTGGTGCGCAAGCACCTCGGCTGGGGCCCCACCACGTTGGAATGGGTTGTCGTGACCCCCGAGGTGTGGCACCACCCGCACCTGCTGCTGGCGCAGACGTGCGGTTGGCCGCTGGTCACGGCGCTGAGCGAGGAGGTGACGGTGGTCGGCGCATTCGACTACGACGTGCCGGGCGCTGTCGACGGTACGTACTGCTCGGTGCTGGTGGGTGCTCAGGACACGACGCTCGACGTGCTGCGCGCCCGAGCCGATGTCGTTGCAGCGGTCAACAGCACCGACAGCTTGTCGGGGTGGGTCAGCCTGCAGCACGCATGGGGTGGCCGCCCGGCGGTGATCGTCGAGACCGGCTCGCATCTCGAGAGCGTGCGTGCAGTGGCAACCGGGCGGGCCGACGTGGCATCGATCGACGCCGTGTCGTGGGCGTTGTTCGCCGAGCTGGAACCCGAGTCGGTGTCGCTGCTGCACGTCGTCGGCGCCGGCCCACGAGTGCCGTGCCTGCCGGTGGTTGCGAGCTCCGCTCACGCGGGTGACGTGCCTGCGTTGCGGGCGGCGTTCGCGGCGGCCGTGGCCGACCCAGCTGCGTCGGAAGCCTGCGCAGCGCTGCGCATACGCGGCTTCGTGCCGATGGATCTCGCCGACTACCTGCCGTTGCGTTCGCTGGTGCCCTGAGGCGCCACCGATCGGGCGTTGCGCTGGTGGCCGAGCACGTTGCGGCTGTTCATCTCTTTCAGACTCTGCTGGACGCAGCAGCAGTCGCAGCGGTGCCACACTGAGCGGGTGCCCGCTGGCCTCGACGGAAACCCACGACCGATCACGAGCCCGCAGCGTGAGGCCGTCCTGGCGCAGATCGTCGAGACCATTGCTCGTCGGCGGCTATCCGGGCGACCGTTCCTGATCGCGATCGATGGGATCGACGGGGCCGGCAAGACCACCTTCGCTGACGAGCTCGCCCAGCGATTGCTCGGGCTGGGAGTGCGGGTCGTGCGTTCGACGGTCGATTCGTTCCATCATCCACGCACGGTGCGTCACCGCCGTGGAGCGACCTCACCAGTGGGTTTCTACTTCGATTCGCACGATCTCGATGCGCTGCGCGACCGGTTGCTCGTGCCGTTCCGTCGCGGCGCCGGGAGCAGCGTGGTGACCGCAGTGTTCGACGAGCCCACAGACGCTGCCATCGACGCCGAACCCAGAGCAGTCGGCGCCGACGACGTGTTGCTGTTCGACGGGATCTTCGTCCAACGCCCCGAGCTGCGCGAGTTCTGGGACTTGGTCGTGTTCCTCGATGCCGCGCAGCGGGTCAACCTGCAACGCCTCGAGCTCGTTCTCAGCGATCTGCCAACGACGCCGATCGACATCGTCGGTCACGTCCTGGAGTGGGGCGCGCGCATCGACCGCTACGCGTCGGGCATGCGCTACTACCTCGACGTGGTCGACCCCGCGCAGCGTGCCGATGTGCTGGTGGACAACAACGACCTGCGCCACCCGATCATCGTGCGGGGCGTGGACTGACGCACGCAGACGCGCTGCCACCGCGGCGCCTCGGGGCTGGGACTCCGTACAGCTGCCGATGATGGTGAAGCCTGGACGGGAATCGTCTCGGACGCCGAGACGAATCCCGTCAGGAAGCACATTTGGAACGGATCGCTCCCAGAAGCCAGGCCGATCGTATTGTCCGATGTGGCGCCGGTTCGCAAGTGCACTCGCCATGCGGAACGCTTGCTCCAGAGGGAGTTGGCGACGTGGGTCGGATGAAGCGTCGACGCGTCGGGCCCGGGCCCGCGTCAGCGCACGCCGAGGGCGCGTTCGACGGCGGCCGCGCATGCCGCAACGGCGGCGACCGCTGTCTCCAGCGCATGGCCGTGCAGCCGGAACGACGGCCCGACCACGCTGACGGCGGCCAGCACCTTGCCGTCGGCGCCGCGCACCGGCGCTGACACGGCGGTGATGCCGGCTTCGACGGCGTCGAGCCGTACTGCAACGCCACGGCTGTCGACCCTGCCGGCCAGCGCCTCGCCGACCGCCGAGTTGCGGCGCGTGACCCGCTGGCCCAGCCAGCTGACGTGACGCACGGCATGAGAGCCGGGCCGGCTGGCCACGTACACGGCGTGGTGAGCGTCGGCGGCCTCGGCGAGATAGGCGGACTCGCCGGTGACAGTGGCGAGCTGCAGCAGCGCCGCGTCGGCCAGGCGGGGGAGCGTGGCGGTGGTGGAGAGGGCGCGGGCGATGCGCAGCAGCTCTGGCCCTGGGACGTAGCGCCCATCGGCGCTGCGGCTGGCGAAGCCGGCTGCTTCCAGCGAGCGCAACTGCCGTAGGGCGGTGCTCGCCGAGAGGTCGACCGCGCGTGCCGCGTCGGCCAAGGCGATGCCATCGGGGTTGGCCGAGCCGTGATCGGCGACCACTTTGAGCAATGCCAAGCCACGATCCGTGGCACGCGGCTGCGAGCTCTGGGAGGCTTGCGACATGTTGCGTAGTATGGCAGGCTGTTGCGCACAATGAAAGACATCAGCGATATCCAACTTGGTAGTCGGGGCGCCGCCCTCGATGATGTCGTGGCCGTCGCCCGCGGGGGTGCACAGGTGCGCCTCGCCACCGAGGCACACGCGGCGATGGCGCGCTCGGCGGCCCTCGTCGATGGCTTCGTGGCTGGCAACACGCCGGTCTACGGGGTCACCACCGGCTTCGGTTCGCTGGCCAGCACGGTCATTCCGGCCGAGCGCACCGCCGAGCTGCAGGTCGCGTTGGTGCGGTCGCACGCAGCCGGCATGGGCGACACCGTCGAACCTGAAGTGGTGCGGGCGATGCTCTTCCTGCGCGCCCGCAGCCTGGCCATGGCGTACTCCGGTGCCCGGCCCCAGATCGCCGAGCTGCAGTTGGCGATGCTGAACGCCGGCATCACCCCTGTGGTGCGCGAGCACGGTTCGTTGGGCGCCAGTGGCGACCTGGCGCCGCTCAGCCACTGCGCGCTCGCGTTGATCGGTGAGGGCGAAGTGTGGGCCGGCGGCGATGCCGAGCCAGCAGCCGCAGCACTCGAGCGCGCCGGCCTCGCCCCTGTCGCACTGCGCGCGAAGGAGGGCCTGGCGCTCATCAACGGCACCGACGGCATCCTGGGCATGCTCTGCCTGGCGCTGCACGACCTTGGCGAGCTCGCTCGACTTGCCGATGTCACCGCGGCGATGACGGTGGAGGGCCTGCTCGGTACCGACCGCGCGTTCGCTGCCGACCTGCAGGCGCTGCGCCCGCAGGTGGGGCAAGCGGTCAGCGCGCGCAACCTCACACGGGTGCTCGCCGGCTCGGGCATCGTCGCCAGCCACCGCGACGGCGACTCGCGGGTGCAGGACGCCTACTCGTTGCGGTGCTCGCCACAGGTGCACGGCGCTGCGCTCGACACCATGGCCCACGCCCGCATGATCGCCGAACGCGAGCTGGTCTCGGCCATCGACAACCCGATGATCCTGCCCGACGGCCGGGTGGAGAGCTGCGGCAACTTCCACGGGGCCCCCGTCGGGTTCGTGTGCGACTTCCTCGCCATCGCGGCCAGCGAGCTGGCGGCCATCGCCGAGCGGCGCACCGACCGCATGCTCGACGTTGCCCGCTCGCACGGCCTGCCCCCGTTCCTGTCGCCCGACGCCGGCGTCAACAGCGGCATGATGATCGCGCACTACACACAGGTGTCGATGGCACTGGAGAACCAGCGCCTGGCCGTGCCGGCCAGCACCCAGAGCATGCCCACCAGTGCGATGCAGGAAGACCACGTCTCCAACGGGTGGGCGGCGGCTCGCAAGCTGCGTCGCTCGATCGCCAACCTGCGCCGCGTGCTCGCCGTCGAGATGGTCTGCGCCGCGGCGGCCATCGATCTGCGCACTCCGCTGCAGCCGGCCGCGGGTACTGCCGCAGCGGTGCGCGTCGTGCGCGAGCGGGTCGCCGGGCCCGGCCCCGATCGTTGGTTGTCGCCAGATCTCAGAACCGCCGAACAGCTGCTCGCCGATGGCAGCGTTCTCAGCGCGGTGGAAGCCGCCATCGGCCCGTTGGAGGTGTTGTGATGTCTGGTCCCCGACCCGTCCGCGCTGCGCGTGGTACCGAGTTGAACTGCCTCGGTTGGCCGCAGGAGGCGGTGTATCGCATGATGCACAACAACCTCGACCCGGAGGTTGCCGAGCGCCCCGACGACCTGGTGGTCTACGGCGGCACCGGCCGTGCGGCGCGCAGCTGGGAGGCCTTCGACGCGATGGCGCGCACGCTCACCACCTTGAAGGCCGACGAGACGATGCTCGTGCAGTCGGGCAAGCCGGTAGGGGTGTTCCGCACCCACGAGTGGGCACCGCGCGTGCTGCTGGCCAACAGCAACCTGGTGCCCGAGTGGGGCAACTGGGACGAGTTCCGCCGCTTGGAGGACATGGGCCTCACCATGTACGGCCAGATGACCGCAGGGTCGTGGATCTACATCGGCACCCAGGGCATCCTGCAGGGCACCTACGAGTGCTTCGCCGAGATCGGCCGCCGCAAGTTCAGCGCACCCGGGCGGCCGGGCACGCTGCGCGGCACCATCACGCTCACCGCCGGTCTCGGTGGCATGGGTGGCGCGCAGCCGCTGGCAGTCACCATGAACGATGGTGTGGCGTTGTGCATCGATGTCGACGCTTGGCGCGTCGAGCGGCGTCACGAGCACCGCTACCTCGACGAGATCGCCGACTCGCTGGAGGACGCAGTGGCTCGCTGCACGAAGGCGCGCGACGAGGGCCGGCCGCTCTCGGTCGGGGTGGTGGGCAACGCGGCCACGATGGTGCCGTAACTGCTCGACATGGACTTCCCTGCCGACATCGTCACCGATCAGACCAGCGCGCACGATCCGCTCAGCTACGTGCCGGTCGATCTCACCCCCGAGGCCACTGCCGAGATGGCACGCACCAACCCGCAGGAGCTGATTCGTCGCAGCCGGGAGAGCATGGCCATGCACTGCCGGGCGATGGTGGGCTTCATGGACAAGGGCAGCGAGGTCTTCGACTACGGCAACAGCCTGCGCACCGAGGCCAAGCTGGGCGGCTTCGAGCGCGCCTTCGACTACCCCGGCTTCCTGCCCGCGTACATCCGACCGCTGTTCTGCGAGGGCAAGGGCCCGTTCCGCTGGGTGGCGCTCAGCGGCGACCCCGCCGACATCGCCGCCACCGACAAGGCGGTGCTGGAAGAGTTCCCCGACGACGAAGGCCTGCATCGCTGGATCGGGCTGGCGGCCGAGCGCGTTGCGTTCCAGGGTTTGCCGGCTCGCATCTGCTGGCTCGGCTACGGCGAGCGGCAACGCCTCGGCCTGCGGTTCAACGAGATGGTTCGCCGTGGCGAGCTGAAGGCGCCCATCGTCATCGGTCGCGACCACCTCGACTCGGGCTCGGTCGCCTCGCCGTACCGCGAGACGGAGTCGATGCTCGACGGCAGCGACGCCATCGCCGACTGGCCACTGCTGAACGCGCTGGTCAACACGTCCAGCGGCGCCACCTGGGTCAGCATCCACCACGGCGGCGGCGTGGGCATCGGGCGCAGCATCCACGCCGGCATGGTGGCGCTGGCCGACGGCACCGACCTGGCAGCGGCGAAGCTCGACCGTGTGCTCACCACCGACCCGGGCATGGGCGTCATCCGTCATGCCGATGCCGGCTACCAGCGCGCGATCGACGTCGCCGATGAACGTGGTGTCCGCATTCCCATGCGCGAAGGTTGAGGCGTGACGGTTCGAGAGATACTCCACGTCGGGAACCCCCTGCTGCGCGAGCGCTCACGCGAGCTCACGCTCGACGAGCTGGCGAGGCCGGCCACCCAGCAGCTCATCGATGACCTGATCGACACGATGCATGCCGCCAACGGTGCCGGCATCGCGGCACCGCAGGTGGGCGAGCTGGTGCGCATCGCCACCATCGAGGTCGGCGACAACCCGCGCTACCCGTACAAGCCGCGCATTCCCCTCACGGTGGTGGTCAACCCGGTCATCGAGCCGCTCGACGGTGAGCTGGTGGAGATCAACGAAGGGTGCCTGTCGGTGCCCGACATGCGTGGCAACGTGATGCGTCACGTGAACGTGAGAGTGCGCTGGTGGGATCGCGACGGGGCCGAGCACGACGAAGTGCGCCGCGGCCTCACCGCCGGCACCTTTCAGCACGAGTGCGACCACCTCGACGGGCTGCTCTTCCTCGATCGCGTGCACGACACGCGCAGCCTCACCACGTGGGAGCAGTTCGAGCGGTTCCATCGTGCCGCGTTCATCGAGCGCATCACCGAATTCGTGCAGCGGGTCGGGTCCTGAGTGAAGGCGTACTGGTGTGAGCTGGCATGGCTGGGTGGCGACACTGCTACCGCCGACGTGTTGCTGCAGACCAGCGGCGATCGGATCACCGCCGTGCACGCCGGTGTGCCGTGCCCGCCGGAGGCGGTGCGCCTGCGCGGCCTCACGCTGCCGGGAATGGCCAACGCCCACAGCCACGCCTTTCATCGGGTGCTGCGCGGTCGCACCCAGGTCGGTACCGGTTCGTTCTGGACGTGGCGTGAGCAGATGTACGCGGCGGCCGCGCAGCTGAACCCCGACTCGTACCACCGCCTGGCGCGAGCGGTGTACGGCGAGATGGCGTTGGCCGGCATCACCTGCGTCGGAGAGTTCCACTACCTGCACCACGGCGCCGGCGGCACCCCCTACGCCGACCCCAACGCGATGGGCGCTGCTCTCGTGGCGGCGGCCGGCGACGCCGGCCTGCGCATCACGTTGCTCGACACGTGCTACCTACGTGGTGGCATCGGCGTCGAGCCCAACGAGACCCAGCGCCGCTTCAGCGATGGCGACGCGCTGTCGTGGGCCGCACGTGCGTCGGCCCTCAGTTCGCTGGAGTCACCCACGTCGCGCATCGGCGCGGCCGTCCACTCCGTGCGGGCGGTCGACCCTGCGAGCATCGAGGTCGTGGCGGCGTGGGCGGCACAGCGCACAGCGGTGCTGCATGCTCACGTGTCGGAGCAGAAGGCGGAGAACGAGCAGTGCATCGAGGCCTACGGTCTCACTCCCACGGCCCTGCTGGCCGAGCGAGGGGTGCTCGACGCGCGCTTCACGGCGGTGCACGCCACGCACCTGGCGGTCGCCGACATCGGGCTGTACGGCACGAGCGGATGCAGCATCTGCATGTGCCCCACCACCGAGCGCGACCTGGCCGATGGCATCGGCCCGGCGATGCAGTTGCGCGACGCCGGCGCCCGCCTGTCGCTGGGCACCGACTCGCAGGCAGTCATCGACATGTTCGAGGAGGCCCGCGCGGTCGAGCTCGACGAACGCCTCGCCTCCCGGGTGCGTGGCAGCCACGACGCGCCGTCGTTGTTGCGTGCCGCCACGCGCAACGGTCACGCCGGCCTCGGTTGGCACGAGGCGGGCAGCCTCCAGGTGGGCGGTCTCGCCGACTTCACGTCGCTGCGGCTCGACACCGTGCGAACGGCCGGTACGTCGATGGTCACGGCACTGGAGTCGGCGGTGTTCGCGGCCGGTGCCGCCGATGTGCATCACGTGGTCGTCGACGGCGAGATCATCGTTGCCGACGGGCGGCACGTCCGCATCGATGTCGCGGCCGAACTGGCCTCCGTCATCGGTGAACTGATGGGCCAGTGATGACCACGACGGTGCTCGACCGCATCGGCCTGCTCGTCACCAACGACATCGCCGCCGGCGCCGGCCCGCTGGGTCTCGTGCGCAACGCGTCGGTGGTGTTCGAGGGCGATCGCATCGTGTCGGTCGCGGGCGCCGGCCAGATCGCCGACCGGCGCATCGATGCCGACGGAGCCTGTGTCATCCCCGGCTTCGTCGACAGCCACACCCATCTCGTGTTCGCCGGTGACCGAGGTGACGAGTTCGCCGCTCGCATGGCAGGAAGGCCCTACGAGGCGGGCGGCATCCGGGTGTCGGTCGCGGCCACCCGCGGCGCAACGGAGGCCGAACTCCTCTCCCTCGCCGATGGCAGGCGAGCAGAGGCACGCCGAGCCGGCATCACCACGGTCGAGATCAAGTCGGGCTACGGGCTCGATGCGCATCACGAGGCGCGTTGCCTGCGCGTCGCTCGCTCGTTCACCGGCGACACCACCTTTCTCGGTGCGCATGTGGTGCCGGCCGAGTTCGAAGGGCGCACCGACGACTACGTGCACCACGTGTGCACCGACATGTTGTCGGCAGCGTTGCCGTACGCGCGCTGGATCGACGCGTTCTGTGAAGTCGGCGCGTTCGACGAGCACCAGTCGCGAGCGGTGCTGGCCGCCGGAAGGGCTGCCGGCCTCGGGCTGCGCCTCCACGCCAACCAACTCGGCCACGGCCCCGGAGTGCAACTGGCCGTGGAGATGGGCTGCGCATCCGCCGACCACTGCACCTACCTGTCGGATGACGACATCGCTGCACTGGCCGGCAGCGACACCGTGGCCACCTTCCTGCCGGCCACCGACTTCAGCACTCGCCAGCCCTACCCCGATGCGCGGCGGGTCATCGATGCCGGTGCGACGGTGGCGCTGGCCACCAACTGCAACCCGGGTAGCAGCTACACCACCTCGATGTCGTTCTGCATCGCGCTGGCCGTGCGCGACATGCGGATGACGCCCGAAGAAGCACTCTCGGCGGCCACCGTCGGCGGCGCCAGCGCGCTGCGTCGCGGCGACGTCGGGCGCATCGCTCCCGGGTGCCGCGCCGACCTCGTCGTGCTGGAGGCGCCTTCCTACACGCACTTCGTGTACCGGCCGGGAGTGCCGCTCATCCGCAGTGTGATCGAGGCCGGTTCACTCACGTGAGCGCCGGCAACAAGGCGTGGGCCTCCGCGCGCCCGCTGCTTCCCGGCCTCGTCGTCGCGCTGGCGGTCGCGCTGGTCGGCTACGTGGTACATCACAACGTCGACGTCGTGTCGCCGCACGTGGTGGCCGTGGCGTGCGGCATCCTCGGTGCCACGTTCGGCCGCATCGAGGAGCCGTTCAAGCCCGGCCTGCGCTTCTGCGCGAAGAAGGTGCTGCGCGCCGGCATCGTCTTGCTCGGGTTCCGGCTCTCGTTGAGCGAGTTGGGCAAGCTGGGGCCGCGGGCGCTCGTGGCAGTCGTTGCCGTGGTCGTGGCCACGTTCTTCGGCACCCAGTGGCTGGCGCGCCGGCTCGGGTTGTCGCGCTCGCTGGGGTTGCTGATGGCCACCGGCTACAGCATCTGCGGGGCGTCGGCCATTGCCGCCGTGGAACCGTTCGCCGATGCCAGCGAGGAGGAAGTGGCGTACTCCATCGCGCTCGTCACGTTGTGCGGCACGCTGGCGATCTTCACCTTGCCCGGCCTCGGCTCGCTGCTCGGGCTGACCGCCACCGAGTTCGGGGCGTGGGTGGGCGCTTCCGTGCATGACGTCGGGCAGGTGGTGGCGGCCGCCTCCACTCACGGCGAGGTCTCGCTGAAGCTGGCCACGTTGGTGAAGCTCACTCGCGTGGCACTGCTCGCGCCGCTGCTCGCAGGCGTTGCCATCGCCGCTCGCCGCCGTCAGGGCGACGCGGCACTCGAGGGTGCCAAGCGTCCGCCGTTGCTGCCACTGTTCATCCTGCTGTTCCTCGTGGCGTCGGCGATCACCTCCACGGGTGTGCTGTCCACGCGTGCGCTCGCCGACATCAAGAACGCCGAAACCATCCTGCTCGGCATGGGTCTGGTGGGCCTCGGGAGCAACGTCGACCTGCGCAAGCTGCGCGCCGTCGGCGGGACGCCGCTGGCCCTTGCGCTGAGCAGTTGGGCGCTGGTGGCGGTGGTGTCGTTGGCCGCGGTGAAGCTGTCGGGCCTGTGAGCCAGGCACTAGGGTGACCGGCCGTGGCCAGGACACCCGATCTCGAGCGCCGCCGAGAGCTGCGCGACCGCATCGTCTAGGACCTGGCGCAGAACGGCCTGGCACAGGCGACGCTGCGCCCGATGGCCGCCGCGCTGGATGTCAGCATCAACCGGCTGGTGCGCCACTTCGGCTCGAAGGAGGAGCTGCTCACGGCGGCCCTTGCCCGCTCGCTCGAGCAGCAGATCACGGTGCAGAACGCGTGGCTGTCGCGAGCCCCGCGCCTCACCCAGGCCGAGCTCTATCGCAAGTGGTGGCGTTGGATGAACGCGGCGCCGGCCAACCTCGCGCTGGTGCGCCTGAACTACGAGGCCGCCACGCTCGAGCCCACCGTCACCGGCCTCGCCGGCGAGGTGCGCGCCGACCAGATCGGTGTGTGGCGCCACGACACAGCGCTGCGACTCGTCGCGGAGGGCATGCCGCACGAGCGAGCGGTCGACGAAGCCTCACTGATCAAGGCCACCTTCACCGGGCTGGTGATGGATCTGTTCGCCACCGGCGATCGGCGGCGGCTGACCAAGGCGATGGACGACTTCCTCGAACGCCTCACCGAGACCGTCGCCGCCAGCCGCCGATGAACCAGCAGCGGTCGCCATCGCTGCTGCCCAGCCTGCGCGGCGAGCTCGGCGACCGCGCCGACGCAGTCCGCGTGGCCGGTGAGCCCGTCTCGTGGGCCACCCTGAGCGCGATGGCCAACGGCACCGCGGCCCGGCTGCTGGGCGCCCGCGCCGTCGCGATCGACGCGCGTCCAACGCTGCAGACGGTCATCGCCGTTGCTGCGGGCCTGGCCGCAGGCGTGGCGGTGGTGCCGGTGCCACCCGATGCCGGGCCGGTCGAGCGCAGCCACATCATCCGCGACTCGGGGGCGGAAGCGGTCGTGGGCGCCGCGGACTGGCCCGACGTGGCGCTGGCCCGCATCGAGCTCGCCACCGATGGCAGCTTGCTGGCGGAACCGGCCGACGACGTCGCTGCGCTCATCGTCTACACCTCGGGCACGACGGGCTCGCCGAAAGGCGTGGTGCTGTCGCGGCGCGCAGTCGCGGCCGGCCTCGACGGTCTCGCTTCCGCCTGGCAGTGGACTGCCGACGACACGCTGGTGCACGGCCTGCCGCTGTTCCACGTGCACGGCCTCGTGCTCGGCGTGCTGGGCGCACTGCGGGTGGGGTGCCGCCTGGTGCACACCGGCAAGCCCACGCCGGCCGCCTACGCGGCGGCACAGGGTTCGCTCTACTTCGGCGTGCCCACGGTGTGGGGTCGAGTGTGTGCCGAACCTGCGGCGGCGACCGCCTTGCGCAGCGCCCGCCTGCTGGTCTCCGGCAGCGCCCCGCTCCCGGTGGCGGTCTTCGAGCAGCTGCGCGCGCTCACCGGCCACCACCCGGTCGAGCGCTACGGCATGACCGAGACGCTCATCACCCTCAGCACGCGCGCCGATGGCGAGCGTCGACCGGGTTGGGTGGGCCTCCCGATCGACGGCGTGCGCACTCGACTGGTGGGCGACGACGGCTCAGCGGCGGCGCACGACGGCGACACGATCGGCGAGCTGCATGTCGCCGGTTCGACCCTCTTCGACGGCTACCTCGGCCGCCCGGAGGCAACGGCGGCGGCGTTCGACGATCAGTGGTTCCGCACCGGCGACGCAGCAGTCATCGACGCCGACGGCTTCCACCGCATCGTCGGCCGGCAGTCGCTCGACATCATCAAGACCGGGGGCTTCAAGGTGGGCGCCGGCGAAGTCGAAACTGCACTGCTCAGCCACCCGTCGGTGCTGGAGGCGGCGGTCGTCGGTGCGCCCGACGACGATCTCGGCCAGCGCATCGTCGCCTACGTGGTCGGCAGCGACATCGACGCTGCTGCGCTGATCGAGCACGTTGCGGCCACGCTGTCGGTGCACAAGCGACCCCGCGACGTGCGGGTCGTCGACGAGCTGCCACGAAACGCGATGGGCAAGGTGCAGAAGGGCTTGCTCGGTCGCTGACCGGATCCGACACCACAGCACTCGCTCACCACACCCCAGGGGGTATGCTCGCGACATGCAACTGCCGGAGGACATCACTGCCGATCTGCTGCGCCGCCTCGCTCGCATCGAGGGTCAGGTTCGTGGCGTACAAGCCATGCTCACCGATGGGCGAGAGTGCCGCGAGATCGTCGCCCAGCTCTCTGCCGTCGGCAAGGCGGTCGACCAGGTCGGCTTCAAGATGCTGGCCACCGGCATGGCCGCGTGCTTGGCCAACCCCGACGTGGCCAGCAAGAGCGGCTTCGACCTGGAAGAGGTCGAGCGGCTGTTCCTGAAGCTGGCCTGAGTCGTCGCCTCGTGCCCGTCGCCGCTCAGGCGACGATGTTGACCATGCGGCCGGAGACGACGATGACCTTCTTGGGCGTCGCGCCGGCCAAGGCGGCCTGCACCTTGGCATCGGCGAGCGCGACCGCCTGCACCTCGTCGTTGTCGGTGCCGGCAGGCACCACGATGTGGCTGCGTACCTTGCCGTTGATCTGCACGGGATACTCCACCGTGTCGGCGACCAGCAACGCGGGGTCGGCCACCGGGAACGGTTCGTAGGTGATGGAGCCCGGGTGGCCGAGCTTGGCCCACAGCTCCTCGGCAGCATGAGGGGCTAGCGGGGCCAGCATCTTCACCAGCGGCTCGGCCATGTCGGCCGGGCAGCCGCCGAGCTTGGTGAGGTGGTTGTTGAACTCGATCAGCTTGGCGATGGCGGTGTTGAAGCGCAGGTTGTCGAGCTCCTCGCGCACCGCGGCGATGGTGACGTGCAGCAGGCGGACTGTGTCGGCCCCGCTGGTTGCGCCAGCAGGCGAATGCTGCCGGTGTGCTCGTCGACGACGTTGCGCCACACTCGCTGCAGGAAGCGGTGCACGCCCACGACGTCCTTGCTCTCCCACGGGCGGGAAGCATCGAGCGGGCCCATGCTCATCAGGTACAGGCGCAGCGTGTCGGCGCCGTACAGCAGGCACATGTCGTCGGGGTCGATGGCGTTCTTCAGGCTCTTGCCCATCTTCCCGTACTCGCGGGTGACCGGCCGTCCCTCGTGCTGGTACCCGCCGGCGACCGCCTGCACCTCGGCTGCCTCCACGTACATGCCGCGTTCGTCGTGGTACGCAGCCGCCAGGATGTAGCCCTGATTGAACAGGCGGTGGAACGGCTCGACCGAGCTGACGTGGCCCAGGTCGAACAGCACCTTGTGCCAGAAGCGGGCGTACAGCAGGTGCAGCACGGCGTGCTCGACGCCGCCGACGTACAGATCGACGCCGCCGGACCCGCCCTCGGTCTGCGGGCCCATCCAGTACGCCTCGTTCGCGGGGTCGACGAAGTCGTTCTCGTTGGTGGGGTCGAGGTAGCGCATCTCGTACCAGCAGCTGCCGGCCCACTGCGGCATCACGTTGGTGTCGCGCCGGTACGGCTGCAGGCCATCGCCCAGATCGAGCGTGACGTTGACCCAGTCGTCGAGCCGATCGAGCGGGCTCTCCGGGTTGCTCATCGCGTCGTCGGGGTCGAACGTGCGGGGTGAGAACTGGTCGGTCTCGGGCAGCACCACGGGCAGCAGCTCGTCGGGCAGTGCATGCGGGTTGCCGTCGGCGTCGTAGACGATCGGGAACGGCTCGCCCCAGTAGCGCTGGCGGCTGAACAGCCAGTCGCGCAGCTTGTACGTGATGGTGGCCTCGCCGTGGCCGTGCGCTGCCAGCCACTGGTTGGTGAGGTGTGTGCCCTCGGCAACCGTGGCCACGCCGTCGAGGCTGAGCGAGTCGTTGGCGCTGTTGATGTACGGCGCATCGCCCACGAACGCCTCGGCCCACGTGGTCGGTGCCGCGGCGTCGGTCGGGGGCGCTGGATGGCGACGATGTCGAGACCGAACGTGCGGGCGAACTCGAAGTCGCGCTGGTCGCCGCACGGCACCGCCATGATGGCGCCGGTGCCGTAGCCCATGAGCACGTAGTCGGCGATCCAGACAGGGATCTGCATGCCGTTGACCGGGTTGGTGGCGTACGAGCCGGTGAACACGCCGGTCTTCTCGCGGCCTTCGTTCTGGCGATCGAAGTCGTCCTTGCGCTGCGGCGCGGCGGTACTCGGCGATGTCGTTCGCCTGCTGCAGGGTGGTGAGCGCGTCGACCAGAGGATGCTCGGGGGCCAGCACCATGAACGTCGCGCCGAACAGCGTGTCGGGGCGAGTGGTGAACACCGAGATGCGACCCGCAGGCGAGTCGAAGTGCACCATCGCGCCCTCGCTGCGACCGATCCAGTTGCGCTGCATCGACTTGATGGCTTCGGTCCAGTCGAGCAGATCGAGATCGTCGATCAGGCGATCGGCGTAGGTGGTGATGCGCATCATCCACTGGCGCATGTTGCGCTTGAACACCGGGAAGTTGCCGCGATCGCTGCGGCCGTCGGCGGTGACCTCTTCGTTGGCCACCACGGTGCCCAGGCCCGGGCACCAGTTGACCGGGGCATCGCTGACGTAGGCCAGCCGCCAGCCATCCAGCTCGCGGGCGCGGTCGGCGGGGAGAGGGCGGCCCAACTGCCGCTGGTGGGCGTGCGCGCGCCGGTCTCGAACTCGGCGACCAGCTCGTCGATGTGGCGAGCCTTCTTCTGCTGGGGTCGAACCACGAGTTGAACACCTGCAGGAAGATCCACTGCGTCCAGCGGTAGTAGCCGGGGTCGGTGGTGCTGATGCTGCGGCGCAGGTCGTGGCTGAGGCCCAGACGGCGCAACTGCGCGCGGATGTTGGCGATGTTCTGGTTGGTGGTGATGGCCGGGTGCTGGCCGGTCTGCACCGCGAACTGCTCGGCGGGCAGGCCGAAGGCGTCGAAGCCCATCGTGTACAGCACGTTGTGGCCGGTCATGCGCTGGTAGCGGGCGTACATGTCGGTGGCCGTGAAGCCCAACGGGTGGCCCATGTGCAGGCCGGTGCCGCTGGGGTACGGGAACATGTCGAGGATGAACCGCTTCGGGCGACCGGCCACCGCCGCGGGGTCGCCCAGCGGGCCGGCCGGGTTCGGCGTGTCGAACGTGCCCTCGGCCTCCCACCGATCGTGCCACCGCGTCTCGATGTCGTTGGCGAGCGCGCCCGTGTACCGGAACGGTGGAGTGTCGCCGGAGGGCATGTCGTTGGCGGTATCGGGATCGGTGGAGTGCATAGCGGCTCGATTCTACGAGCCACCGATCGACTCGGCCCGTTCTTTGCCGTACTACCGTTGCTCGTCATGCCACCTCGTGCGCCCGACACCGACTCGATCGTCACTCGCTTGATCGCCGCCACCGAGCAGCGCACCGGGGTTCGGTTCGTGGGCCACAGCGTGCTGCCGGCCGAAGGCGATGCGTTCGTGTCCTGGGCACAGCTGCACGACGAAGCCCGTGTCGTTGCCGCCGCGCTGCAGGCCCGCGGCCTGGTGCCGGGCGACCACGTCGCCATCCTCGGCCCCACCTCGCGTTCGCTGATGACCATCATCCAAGGGTGCTGGCTGGCCGGCATCGCCAGCATGGTGCTGCCGCTGCCCATGCGCATGGGGTCGCTCGACGTGTTCGTGGAGACCACCCGCGCGCGCATCCGCCACGGCGACGCCAAGCTCATCCTCATCGACGACATGCTCGCCGCGTTCTACGCAGCCGGCCCCGACGACCCGCCGATCGAACCGATGGCCGCGGTGCTGCCGGGGTTCGCTGGTGTGCCCACCAGCGATCGGTGGGAGCAGCCGGCACACGACCCCGAGCGGCTGGTGATCCTGCAGTACACCAGCGGGTCGACCAGCGAGCCGAAAGGGGTGATGATCCCCGATCGAGTCTTGCGCGCCAACCTCGATGCATCGTGCACAGCTGCGCAGCTTGGTGTTGGTGAGGTGATGGTCAGCTGGCTGCCGCTGTACCACGACATGGGCCTGGTGGGCTTCCTGTCGCTGCCGATGACCGTCGGTGTCGACCTGGTGCAGGCGGCGCCGCAGGACTTCCTGGCGAAGCCCGGCAACTGGATGCAGTGGATCAGCGACTGGCGTGGCACCGCCACCGCCGGCCCCAACTTCGCGTGGGTGCTGGCCACGCGCGCGTTGGGGCGAATGGAAGGCCTCGACCTCTCCTGCCTGACGCTCGCCCTCAGCGGTGCCGAGCCGGTCGACCCCAACGCGGTCGATGCCTTCGTCGGCGCGGCCCAACCGTTCGGTTTCAGCGCGGGCAGCGTGTTCCCCGCGTTCGGCATGGCGGAGGTCGCCATCGGTGGGGCGTTCCCACCTCGCCACCGCGGCATGGTCACCGACTCGGTGGATCGCGAGTTCCTCGAGCGCGAGCGGGTCGCCAAGCCGCTCGATCTCGCCGACGCGCAGGAGGAGCTGGATGTTCGCCGCCTGCCGCTGCTGGGCAAGGCGGTGCCGGGTCTGGAGATGAAGGTGGTCAATCCCGACAGCTACGAGGAAGTGCCCGAACGTCACGTCGGCGAGTTGCTGCTGCGCGGCACCTCGGTCACCTCCGGCTACTACAAGCGGCCCGACGCCACCGCCGCCCTGTTCCGCGACGGGTGGCTGTGCACCGGCGATCTCGCCTACCTCGTCGACGGCGAGCTGGTGCTGTGCGGCCGCATCAAGGACGTCATCATCGTGGGCGGTCGCAATGTGTTCCCGGAGGACATCGAGCGGGCGGTGGCGGTCATCGACGGCGTGCGCGCCGGCAACGTCATCGCCTTCGGCGTGGAGGGGTACAAGAGCAAGGAGAGCGTGGTCGTGGTGTGCGAGGTGCGCACCGACGACAACGACGCCGTGCGCCACGCCGTTCACCATCGCACGCTCGACGTGTGCGGGCTGCCCCCACGCGACGTCATCCTGGTCAAGCCCGGCACGCTGCCCAAGACCTCGTCGGGCAAGCTGCAACGGGCCAAGTGCCGCGAGCTGTACCTCGACGAGGAGCTCGAACTGGCCTGAGCCCGCACGGGTGAGTCTGCTCACGAATCGCGCGTCTGGCAATGTGGGCGGATGAAGGTCGTCTACACCCCCGCTCACCTGCTGCACGATCCGCACGTCGAGTTCGAGACCTCGCAGGTGCACAGCCCGTTCGAGCACATCGGCCGCGCCGAGGCGATCCGCGAGACGCTGCAGGCCGACTCGCGCTTCCAGTTCCTCACGCCGGGCGAGTGGGGCACCGCGCCGATCGAGGCGGTGCACAACCCGGGGCTGGTGACGTTCCTCGCCGAGGGTTGGGCGTTGTACGAGGCCCAGCATCCGGGTGTGCGCGAGGTGGTGCCCGACGTGTTCTACCGGCCGGCGCTGCGCGACAAGATGAGCCAGGGTCGCGAGCCACAGGCCATCAACGGGCGGGTGGGGTACTGGTGCTTCGAGACCACCACGCCGCTCACCGAGACCACCTACCAGGCCGCTCGTGGGGCCGTCGACACCGCACTCACCACCGCCCAGTTGGTGCTCGACGGTGAGAGCAGCGCGTACGGGTTGTGCCGCCCGCCGGGCCACCACGCCACCGCCGACCTGTACGGCGGCTACTGCTTCTTCAACAACGCAGCGGTTGCTGCTCACCACGTGGCTGCCACCACCGGCGCCAAGGTCACCATCCTCGACGTCGACTACCACCACGGCAACGGCACGCAGCAGATCTTCTACGACCGCGACGACGTGCAGTACGTCTCGCTGCACGGCGACCCGGCTCGCGCGTACCCGTACTCCATCGGCTTCGCCGACGAGACCGGCACCGGCCGCGGGCTGGGTCACAACATCAACTACCCGCTGCCGCTGCGGGCCGACGACGACCTGTACGTCTCGGCCCTCGCCGATGCCTGCGAACGAATCGCCGGCTTCGGCCCGTCGCTGCTCATCGTGTCGCTGGGGCTCGACACGTACATCACCGACCCGATCAGCGACCTCGCGGTCACCACCGACGGCATGCGGCGCAGCGGCGACGTGGTGCGCCAGCTGGGCATGCCCACCGTGGTGCTGCAGGAAGGCGGTTACGACGTGAGCGCGTTGGGCGCCAACGTGCAGGCGTGGCTCAGCGGGCTCGGTGCGTGAACCGGCTCGGGTGAGCCCATCCGACAGCGGCCGGGCACGCTACGGCCCTGCGGGGTCGGTGCCGGCGACCGCAGCCAGGAAGGCGGCGCCGTACTGCTGCAGCTTGGCCGGGCCGATGCCCTTGATGCCGGCCAGCTCGTCGAGCGAGGTGGGCTGCAACGACGCGATCGCGTGCAGCGCGGCGTCGGGCAACACCGTGTAGGCGGGTTTGCCGGCGGCGAGGTGCCGGCGCACGGCGCGCAGCTCTTCGAACAGTCGCGACTGGTCGGGGGAGAGGTCGTCGCCGGGCTTCTTGGCCGGCGCTGCCTGCCGAGCGGCACCGACGCGTGCGGGAGCCTCCACCGCTGTTCGCGCTCGGGGCTCTGTGCTGCAGTCGGTGATGAACGGCGACGGCCGATCCGATGGCACCACCAGCACGTCGCGCGACGCCCGGGTGATGGCCACGTGGAACAGGCGCCGCTCCTCCTCCTCGTCTTCGGCGAGGCGATGAGGGAACTGATCGCTGTCGGCCTGGTGCACCACCACGAACGGCCACTCCTGGCCCTTCACTCGGTGGATGGTGGCCAGCGTGCCGCCTTCGGCCTGCCACTTGTTGGCCAGCGCGGCGCGCAGCCACGACTCGAACTTGGCTGGGTCGGGCTGCAGCGCGGCCAGCTGTGCGATGGCGGTGAGGTCGTCGTTCTGGGCGGCGCGGTTCATGCCCCGACGGTGGACGTCGAGGGTGGCGATGCTGTTGGCCAGGCCCATCGTGTCGCGCAGCGCAGCCATGGCCTGCGCAGTGGTGCCTCGGCTGGCCACCAGTCGCTGCAAGCGCTCGATGTCGCCGGCGAACTTCTCGACCGTGTCGGCATCGCGCTCGGTGGTGATGCGCCCGGCCAGGCGACGCAAGCCCGCCAGCGACGACTGCTCGCCCACCCAGGTGGCGATGCGCGGGTGCAGCGGGCGCGACGGCCGGCGCAAGGCCTCGCCGACGTCGGCGGTGGAGAAGTCGGCCTTGGCGGTGGCGATGCGCAACCAGGCCAGTGCCGCGCGCACCGCCGTGCGCTCGAGGAACTCGGGCCCGACGCCACCGTTGGTGGGCACACCAGCACCTCGCAGCGCGACCTGCACCGGGGCCAGCAGCGAGTTGACGCGAGTGAGCACCGCGATCTCGGCGGCGGGCGAGCCGGCCGCGATGGCGGTGGTGACCGCCTGCACCGTGACATCGACCGGGTCGCCCGTGGCGGGCGCAACCATGAACCCGTCGGTGGCGCTGTGGTGTGCGCGGATGACCTTCGCGACGCGCCGGCGGTTGTGCCGCAGCAGTGTGTCGGCGGCGCGCACGATGCCGCCCGGGCAGCGGTAGTTGACCTCCAGCGGGTGCTCGCCGGCACCGGGGAACAGCTCGGCGAAGTCGATCAGCCAGGCAGGGTCGGCGCCGTTGTAGCCGTAGATGGTCTGGTCGTCGTCGCCCACGCCGAACACCGCGGCGTCGGGCCCGGCCAGCAGGCGCACCAGCAGCAGGTGCGCCGGTGTGAGGTCTTGGAACTCGTCGACCAGCAGCAGCCGGCACGACCGTTGTGCGGTGGCGCGGGCCTGCGGGTCGCGCAGCAGCAGCTCGATGGCCTTGAAGACCTGTTCGTCGTAGTCGACGTTGCCGGCACGGGCCAGCTCGTGCCGGTAGCGGGCGAAGGCATCGGCGAACCCTTCGACCTCGCCGTCGTAGCGGCTCTCCACCTTCGCCGGGTCGAGCAGCCCGAGGCGAGCGACCGACAGCGCTTCGATCCAGGTGGCGACGGGATCGGCGTTGCGGACGCGAGGGAACTTGACCAGCCGGCCGATGAGCCGGCGCACTTCGGGCTCGTCGACCGTGTTGAAGCGTTGCGGCTGACGAGCGAACGGTGCGCTGCCGTTGATGACCGCGAGCGCGATGGCGTTGAGCGTGCGCACCTGCAGGCCGGGCACGTCGGTGGTGCGGGCGGCGATCTCTTCCTGGGCCCGCTTGTTGAACGCGATGAGCGTGATGGCGGAGGCCGGGATGCGCCACTGCTGCACCAGGTGACGCGCGCGTTCGGTGAGCACCCGGGTCTTACCCGAGCCGGCGGGGGCGATGATGCGGGCCGCGCCACCGTCGTGGGTGACTGCGGCCAGCTGGTCGGGGGCGAGCGCAGCCTGCGTGCTGTTGCCCAGCGGTGGGCGCAGCGACCGGTGCTCGACCGTCACTCGGTGCAGCACCGGGGTGCCGTCGATCGCGGGTGTGTAGCGCGGCGGCCCACCGTCGAGCCACGCTCGCGAACCGTCGGGCAGTTCGATGTCGCCGCGCCCGTCGGTGACGGTGCGAGCGCCGGCACGCACTGCCAGGGACAGCAGCGGCCAGTGCGGCGTGGCGGAGGATCGATGGCGTTGCTGAAGACCAGGTGCCGCAGCTGGTCGCTGCTGAACCGCACGCGCGGCCCCACCGCGTGCGGCAGCGTGGTGGTGAACGGCGGGCCAGCTGCTCGCCGGTGGCGTGCGGCCGAGCTCGAACACGCACCCGGTGCGCTCGAGGCGACGCGCAGCAGCAACCCCACCAGGTCGCCTGCGGAGGGCTCGATGACCACCCGCGGTGCGTGCTGCCACTGGGCGGGGGCGGCCTGGCCGGGGGCGACGATGACGTTGCGACCCAGGACGGCCGGCCCGACGACGATGCTGGCGGTGACCGGCTGGTGGCAGGCGGCCTGCGCGGGCCTCGTTGGCTCGTCGGCCGGCCGCTCGTCGTGCGGTTCGCCCGTCGTCGCCGCGACCTCCTGCCGTGTTGCGCTGCCAGCAGGCCCCTCGTCGGCGGTGGCGTGCCCCGCCGCAGTACACGCAGGCAGCCCGCGGCGGAGGTGCATCGTCGAGCGGCAGAGTCATGCGCTCACCATATCGAACGGATGTTCTGACGCGGGCACGGTCGGCCGGCGTGTCGTGCGACTTGTGGGCGAGTGGACGTCAGGCGGACTTGAGCGCCTCGAGCACCGTGGCCCAACGCTCGGGGTCGCTCTTGTACGGCGCGTAGAAGCTGATCCGCTGGATGACATCGCCGTAGCGGCGGTGCAGCTCGGGGGCGATGGTCTCGGGCTCGCCGACGACGGCGAACGTGTTGAGGATCTCGTCGGTGATGAGGTTGCCCATGTCGACCCACTTGCCCATCTTCGACAGCGAGTTGAGCTCGTCCTGCAGGCCGCCCCAGCCGTGCGCATCGAGCACGTTGCGGTAGGCAGGGGTGCTGCCGTAGAACGCGATCTGCTGGCGGGTGCCGGCGATGGCCGCAGCCATCTCCTCCTCGCTGTTGCCGGTGACCACGAACGAAGGGCCCACGATCTCGAAGCCCTCCATCGTCTTGCCGGCCTTGGCGCGACCGCGGGCGAGCGCGGGGATGGTGACCTCGCGCAGGTACTTCTCGGTGGTGAAGCCGTGGCAGAGGAAGCCGTCGCACACCTCACCGGCCACTTCGGTCATCAGCTCGCCGACGCCTGCCAGGAAGATCTTGGGCACGCCGAACCCGGCGAGGTCGGCGCGCTCGGGTGTGAAGAACGGCGTCATCAGCGTGTGCGTGTAGTAGTCGCCGCGGAAGGCGAGGGGAGTGCCGTTCTCCCACGTGTCCCAGATGGCCCGCATGGCCAGGATCATCTCGCGCATGCGCGGCGCCGGGTGGCTCCACTCCATGCTGAAGCGCTTGGTGATGTGCGGCTTGATCTGGCTGCCGAGGCCGAGAATGAAGCGGCCCTTGGAGTACGACTGCAGATCCCAGCCGATGTTGGCGAGCGTCATCGGGTTGCGCGCGAAGGCCACGGCGATCGACGTGCCGAGCTCCACCTGTCGGTGGTTTCGCCGGCGGCGAGCAGCAGCGGGAAGAACGGGTCGTGACTGGTCTCGGCCGTCCAGGCGCCGGTATAGCCGGCAGCCTCCAGCTCCTTGGCTTGCGCACCTGCGTGGTGCAGGTTGTTCCCGATTCCCCCGTCGACCTTCATGAGCCCCTCCTGATGTGTTGCGTCAGCGTACCCATCGGCGATCTGTGCCGCCGAGACGCACTACTTTCTGGTCCATGAAGCGTCTCTGGGTGTTGGGATCGTCCGTGCTGCTGCTCGTGCCGGCATGCAGTGATTCGAACCGAAGTGGTTCGTCGCCCATCGGCGACGGGCCGTCGTTGGCGGGGCTGCTGCACGCGGTACCCGACACCGCCGACAGCCGAGGCAACCCGGTCTACTACGGCAACCTCACCGTCGTGCGCGCCGGGCAGCTTCCCGACAACTTCGACGACGATCTGGCGCTCCTCGTCGAGAACTCGTCCGGCCAGGTGTTCCTGCCCGACGCGGTGCGTTCCGGCATCCGCGAGCCCGAGTTCGCCCAGTTCGCCGGCTTCGACACCCGTCAGATCGCAGTCGCCCTGGAGTACGGGGTGCTTCCCGACACGGTGGCCGTGCTGGTGGGCACGATGAAGTCGGGCGCCATCCAGAAGGGCCTCGAGGCGTCACCCGGCGGTGAGGCGACCACCAAGGAGCAGGTCGGCGCGGTCACGTACCTGTCGCTCGGCGACGATGGTGCCTCGGATTTCGGGAGCGTCTCGCCGATCCGCCGCGTCGGCCAGCCGCTGCGACTGGCGATCGAAGGCGACACGCTCTACTGGGGTCGTACCCGTGCGTCGGTGGAAGCCGCTGTCGGTGCGGTCGCGAATGCAGCGCCGTCGTTGGCCGACGACGCCAACTACCTTGCGGTGGCCGGAGCGCTCGACGCGGCGAAGGTGGCCAACGGCATCCTCGTTGCGCCCGAGGCGGCGGAGAGCTGGTCGCTGGCCGGCCTGGGCGAGACGTTCCAGGGTGACGCGTCCACCGTCACGGTCGCGCTGCTGTACGCCACGCCGGCGATGGCGACGGCGGCGGTTGCCGCGTTCCGTGCCCACATCGAGTCGGGCGTCTCGTTGGTCAGCAGCGCGCCCTGGTCGGAAGTGCTCACCGTCGTCGACATCTCGGCGGCGGGGCCGCTGATGACGGCAACCCTCACCAGCAAGCGACCCGGCCTGGCGGCCAACGTGGTGGTCACGCAGGACAACCTGCTCCAGTTCTGATCAGAGGTGTGCCGCTTGGGCTCAGGCGGCAACCGAGCGGTGCGAGGTGCGGCCGGCCAGCGCGATGCCGTGCATCACGCCGAATGCTCGCTCGCGAGCGATGGTGGGCTGGGTGCGGTCGCGCACGATGTCGAGCACGAGCTGGCGGTTGCCTTCGCAGTGCAGCTGGTTGGCCAGCACGACGACATCGGCCTCGCGCTCGTCAAGACCGTGCTCGGCGATGGCCGTCGCCAGCTCGGCGAGCCACGACGGGTCGTTGCGGTGGGACTGGTTGGTGCTCATGGCTCCACCGTACGGATCGACATTCATTCTGTACAGCGATGATCTCTTGTCTATTCGATCGTCTTTGCTTATGATGCTCGAATGCTGCACGACGTCGACGTCCGCCAACTCCGAGCGTTGCAGGCGATCGCTCAGGAGGGGTCGTTCGGGCGCGCCGCCGAGCGGTTGGGCTTCACGCAGTCGGCCATCAGCCAGCAGATCGCCGGGCTCGAGCGCGCCGTGGGCGACCGGGTGTTCGACCGGCCCGGTGGTCCCAAACGGGTCGAGCTCACGCCCACCGGCGTGCTCCTGCTCGACTACGCAACATCGGTGTTCGAGCAGTTGCGCATCACGGAAGACGGTCTGCGCTCGTTGCGTGCCGGCGAGGTCGGCCGGCTCGTCGTCGGGTCGTTCCAGAGCGTCTCGGTCAACGTGCTGCCGGCGGTGGTGGGCCGCCTGCGCGGCGAGCGCCCCGGGCTGGCCGTGCGCTGCGAGGAGGAGGACGAGAACGATGTGCTCGTCGGCCGCCTGCTCGCCGACGAGCTCGACCTCACGTTCCTGATCGGCGAGCCCGACGACCCGGCGGTCGAGTCGGTCACGCTGCTCGTCGACCCGTTCGTGCTGGTGAGCCCCAACACCGGCATCGCGCCGGTCGTCGACCCCGGCCGCCTGGGTGGCGTGGCGATGATCGGGCAGTCGCCGTGCGCCTGCCAGCTCTCGATCGATCGGGCGCTGCGCGACCTGGGCGTCGAACCCGACTACGTGTTTCGCACCAACGACAACGCTGCCGTGCAGGCGATGGTGCGGGCGGGCATGGGGTGCGCCATCCTGCCGCACCTCGCGGTCGATCGCACCGATCCTGGAGTGGTGGTGTCCACGATGGATCCGCCCATCGCGCCGCGGGTGCTGGTGCTGGCCCGGCGCAAGGGGCGAACGCTGCCACCCGCTGCCGAGCGGTTCATCGAGCTGGCGCAGGCGGTGTGCGCGCTTTTGCAACTGCCCGAGCATCAGCCCGCTCGCGCAGGCGTCTGACTCACTCGCTCTGGTCGCGCAGGAACTGCTCGAACTCGGCTGCCAGCTCGTCGCCGCTGGGCAGGTCGTTGATGGCCCGATCGAGATCGATGGTCTGCTGCTCGGCCTCGTCGTACAACGACTCGAGCTGCTGCACCATCGCCCGGTGCTCGTCGTTGCCGCCCACGAGCACGTCGATGCGCTGGCGTTGGATCTCGGCCTCGCCGGCCAGACCGCTGCCGTCGATGGTGATGCCGGTGACCTCGCGGAGGCCGTCGAGCAACGCCGCCGATGCAGCCGGGTAGCTCATGGCACTGACGTAGTGCGGCACCTGCACCCACAGCCCGAGCGAAGCGATGCCGGCTTCGGTGAGGCCGTGCTCGAGCACGGCGCTCATGCCCGCCGGCACGTCGACCGAGTTCTTCAGGTAGGGCAGCGCGCCCACCACGTCGGCCGATGGCGAGCTGCTGGACAGGCGCGCCGGCCTCGTGTGCGGTGAGGCGAAGGGGTACGAACCCAGTGCGACCATCTGATACACGCCCAGCTGCAAGGCCAGTTGCGTGACGGCGCCGGCGAAGGCTCGCCACTGGGAATCCGGCTCGGGCCCGGTGAGCGTGAGCACGGGATGGCCGCGGCTGTCGGCACCCACCTTCAACTCGATGTCGTTCCAGACGAGTCGGGTGTTGACGCCCTCGCGCAGCTCCATCGTCGGCCGGCGGGCCCGGTAGTCGATGAAGGTGTCGCCGTCGAACGTGGCCAGGGTCGTGGTGTTGCACGCACTGTCGAGTGCGGCCATGGCAGCGGCAGCGGCACCGCTGGCGTCGATCCAGCCATGCAGGTGCACCACCAGTACGGGTCGATCGAGCGACGGCAGCTCGCCGTGCAGCTCGTAGCGCGAGTTCATGTCAGCTGCTCCAACATCTGCTCGGCCGCTGCGGCGGCGGCTTCCACCTGCTGCTTGAACGGCAGCAGCTCGGCTGCGTCGCGTGCCCCGAGGGCGCCACCCGCGTACCGGGCGTACACACCTTCCAGGATGCACGCCAGCTTCCAGTACGCGAACGACACGTAGAACGGCAGGTTGCTGAGATCGCGGCCGCTGACCTGCGCGTAGCGCTGGGCCAGCTGCGCCCGGTCGTAGAACCCGGGGGCGGTGGTGGCAGAGCCGGTCCAGGCCGAGGCAGGGTCGTTGGGGCCGGTCCAGTACACCTGCAGCAACCCCAGGTCGGCCAGCGGGTCGCCGAGGGTGCAGATCTCCCAGTCGAGCACGGCAACCACTTGGCCGGTGCCGGCGACCATGCAGTTGTCGAGGCGGTAGTCGCCGTGCACGATGGTGGCCGGCCCTTGCTCGGGGATGCGCCGTGACAGTTCGTCGTGCACACGGTCGACCGCCGGCAGGGCCCGGGTCTGCTGCTGGTTCCACTGGCCGTACCAGCGCTTGAGCTGGCGGGCGATGTACCCCTCGTGGCGGCCCAGCTCGTGCAGGCCGGCCGCCTGCAGATCGACGGAGTGGATGGCAGCCATCGTGTCGACCAGCGACTCGCTGGCGGTGCGGCGGGCATCGACGGTGAGTACGGCTTCGGAGGTGGCCCGATCGCGCAGCACGAAGCCATCCACGAAACCCATCACGTAGAACGGTGAGCCGTTGACCGACACGTCGTCGCAGAACCCGAGCGCCGGTGCCACGGGCACCGCCGTGCGCTGCAGGCCACTGATGATGCGGTGCTCGCGCCCCATGTCGTGGGCGCTGGCCAGCACGTGCCCCAGCGGCGGCCGGCGCAGTACGAAGCGGCGGCCGTCGGCGCCGGTGACCTTGAACGTGAGGTTGGAGTGACCGCCGGCGATGATGTCGAAGGCGAACGGCGCGACCGCGCCGGCCACATGCGCCTGCAACCAGTTGCTGACTGCGGGTACGTCGACGCCGTGCACGGAGCTCATTGCGTCGTACGGTACCGCTGTTCCTCGTGGGCTACGCCGTTCACCGGTATCGTGCCCGTCATGGTCATCGATGTCACCGACGCAACCTTCCAGACCGAAGTCATCGAGCGTTCGCACACGGTGCCCGTCATCGTCGATCTGTGGGCGCCGTGGTGCGGCCCCTGTCGCACGCTCGGCCCCATCATCGAGAAGGTCGTCGAGGCCACCGGTGGCAAGGTGGTGCTGGTGAAGGTCGACACCGACCAGAACCCGGCCATCTCGCAGGCGTTCGAGGTGCAATCCATCCCCGCGGTGTACGCCTTGAAGGACGGCGCGGTCGTCGATGGGTTCATGGGCGCGTATCCCGAGCACGTCGTGCAGCAGTTCGTCGACTCGTTGCTGCCCACCGAAGGCGAGGCCACGTTGGCCGCGCTGCTGGCCGAAGGCACCGAAGGGGCCTTCCGTGCAGCGCTCGAGATCGAGCCCGGCAACGAGGATGCCATCGTCGGCCTGGCGGAGCTGCTCATCGCCCGCGGCGAGAACGAGCAGGCGCTGCAGTTCCTGGCTCGCATCCCCGAGTCCGATCGCACTCGTCACACGGCTGCCAAGGCCAGGGTGCACGTGGCCCCCGACGACGACCACGAGGCCACGCTCATCGGCTTGCTCGACCAGGTGAAGGCCGACGAAGTGGCACGGCAGCAGTACGTCGATCTGCTCGAGCTGATGGGTCCCGACGACCCGCGCACCGCCGCCTACCGCAAGAAGCTCACCGCCCGCCTCTTCTGACCCCCACCCCAGCTTTTACGTAAAGGCTGTCGGCCCGTGACCAGCGGTTGGAGATTCGGGACTTCGACACAAACGGAAGTGGCGCAACCGGCGCCGGATCAGTGCTGGTCGAGCTGAGTCGCCGTCAGGTCTGATCGCGCCTGCTGGCCCAGCACCGTCAGGTGGATGAGGTCGGCCTGCCACACGTACGAGGCGGGGGATGGCGCCACCAACGACGCCCAGTCGATCGTGTACACGCCCGGAGTCGCCGCGATCTGCTGGTTGAACACGTCTTCGCGCGCGGTCCACGGCGCACCGCGCCGGGTGCGCAGGTTGATCCAGCCGATGAGATGATCGCCGGACCCGATTGCGGCGACGATCCCGTCGATGCGCTGCCGCGTGGCAGCGACGTTGGTGTTGGTGACAGCGATGTCGTTGGTGCCCATCGCCACCACCCACCGCACTGCGGGCATCCGCCAGAACGGGTGCGATGCCTTGATCCGCTCGATGCCGCTGCGCGCCGATGTGATCGATGCGGATCCCGAGAGCGTGCTGCGGCTGATGACCCCATCGAGACAGATCGGGCCGTAGCCGCGATCGATCAGCGTGTTCATCGCCGGAATGATCGACTGCCAGGTGAGCGAGTCGCCCACCACCACGACCGGCCCACTCGGCCCGGTGCCGGGGTAGTACCCGATCTTGCTCCAGGTGTTGACGGTCTGCAAGAACCAGCGACCGGTGGAATCGCGCGGGGCGGGGCCGCTGAGGCAGCCGCCAACCGCCGGCATGACCGGCTTGGTGTTGCCGCGAGGCGCGATGGTCGCGGTCATCGGGGTGCCGGTGAAGTAGGCGTTGAGATCGACCACCACCTGAGACTGCACTGCGCTGTAGACCTCGACGCCGCGACCGGAGGTGGGGGAGACGGCCATGTTGGCGACGGGTCGGTTGGCCTGGCCGGCATTGGTGGCCGACACCGCGGGTGTACCTGCGATGGTGCCGGCAGGCACCGCTGCCAACCAGCCCGGCCCGGTGGGGATCATCGTGACGTTGAGCACGACGACGGCGGCATCGGCGGGTGTCGCCAGCTCGATGCCGCCTTGTGCGTAGATGGGCGCACCCGATGTGCGGGTGTCGAGCAGGCGGGTCGGACTGATCGCGACCAGCAGCCCGTCGGTGCCACTTGCGGCCGACGGCCCTGTGAAGTACCCGGAGATGTCGACGAGCAGGTGAGTGCGAGCCTGTGCCAGCACTGCGAAGCCGCGGGCGTCGACCGGCACGATCGTGGTGGCCGCTCGGGGTTGGCCCGCTGCGGGGAAGTTCAGCACCGACGTGTCGCCTGCCGGAAGGCCGGCGGCCGACACCGACAGGTAGCCGCTGCGCTCGGGCTCGACCGCGGTGAGGTTGACGGCGACGGCGATGGCATCAGCCGGCACGTTGCCCGGTGACGAGACAACGAAGGGCGAGCCTGCTTCCAGCTTGCCGGCGCCGCCTCCGGCGCGCGTGTCGACCAATCGCGTGGGCGGCAGCGGGACGAAACGGCCGGCGGTGGCCGCCCCGTCGGGCGTGGGGGAGAAGTAGCCGGTGGTATCGATCACCAGCGCGGCGACTGTGGACGTGTGCAGGTCGATCTGGCCGGCCGGCGACAACGCCAGGATGGTGCCGTTGGCACGTGTGTCGCCAGCCGAGTAGTTGAGCACGGAGGCCAGCGGCCTGGCAGCCGACGACGGATAGGCGGCCACGAAGCCTTCTTGGGTGGTGGCGGTGGCCACCACGGTGATGGCCACCGCCGACGCAGTGGCAGGTATGTCGCATGCGCCCGTCACCTGCAGCCGAATGGTGCCTTCGTCGACGCGCTGCACCGGGTCGGTGCGCGTGTCGACCAGACGGCACGGCGTGAGCGGGGTGAACGCGGCCGGAGCTGCGCCGGTGATCGATGGTGCGCCGAGTGTGGCATCGGCCGTGCTGGGCGCCGTCGCGATGGCGACCATCGCGGCCACCACCACGTACCGTGCGCTGCGGACGAGCTGTTTCCTCATGAACCCGCTCCCACTGCCAACGCGGCCGGCCGATCGACCCCTGACCCGCCGCACAGTAGCCGATTGCTCGTTCGTCACCCGGTGCCGTCGAGCGTGTCCGATAGGGTCAGCGACCGTGCCGGACGAGGAGCGCATGCTGCGCGTGGGAATGGTCAGTCCCTACAGCCTCTCCGTACCCGGAGGCGTGCAGGCGCAGGCGATGGGCTTGGCGCGCGAGCTGCGCCGCATGGGCATCGAAGCTCGGGTGCTCGGCCCCTGCGATGGCCCGCCGCCGGCCACGTTCGTGACGCCGCTGGGCAACAGCCTGCCCACCTCGACCAACGGTTCGATTGCGCCACTCGCGCCCGACCCGGCCTGCGTGTTGCGCACGATGCGGGTGCTGTTCGAGGAGCAGTTCGACGTGCTGCACCTCCACGAACCGTTCGCTCCCGGGCCGCCGATGACCGCGATGTTGTTGCATCCGGCACCCGTGATCGCCACGTTCCACGCTGCCGGCGACAGCCCCAGCTACCGGTACGGAAATGCGCCGATGAAGGCTGCGGCCAAGAACATCGCTCGCCGCATCGCCGTCTCCAAGGATGCGTTGGCACTGGTGCAAGAGCACGTACCGGGCGAGTACGAAGTGCTGTACAACGGCGTCGAGTTGCACGACTATCGCGCTGCCACGCCGTTTCGAGCAGAGGCGCCCACCATCTTCTTCTGTGGGCGCCACGAGGAACGCAAGGGTCTCGACGTGCTGCTGGCGGCCATGGCCCAGCTCGGCCCGGAGGTGCGGTTGTGGGTGGCCAGCAACGGTCCCGACACCGAACGCCTTCGAGAGCAGACCAAGGCCGACACACGAATCGAGTGGCTGGGCCGGCTCAGCGACGAGGAGAAGATCGCTCGCCTGAAAGGGGCCGATGTGTTCTGCGCCCCGTCGCTGCACGGCGAGTCGTTCGGTGTGGTGCTCATCGAAGCAATGGCGGCCGGCACGTGCGTGGTCGCGAGTGCGCTCGACGGATACCGCAACGTGGCCACCGACGGTGTCGACTCGTTGCTGGTGCCCCCCGGCGACGCGGATGCGCTGGCCGCTGCCATCGGTCGCGCACTGCGCGAGCCGCAGCTGGCTGCGCGGCTGGTGGCTGCGGGCAACCGCCGTGCCGACGACTTCTCGATGCTGGCGCTGGCGCAGCACTATGCCGCGATGTACCGCGAGGTGGCCGCGCCTCCCAGCCGTGTGCGCCGGCCGATGTCGCCGTGGCCGTTCATGTCGCGGCCGGAGACCACCGGGCGGGTGTCGCCCCTCGGGGCTCGCCGCACCCGTATGATGGCGCCGTAGCGGCGCAGCCCTCGCAGCGCCCCCGACCCTCGGAGTCAACGACAATGGTGTGGATCATCCTCCTGGTGGTGGTAGTGCTGCTCGCGCTCTACGCCATCGCCAGCTACAACGGCCTCATCCGTGGCCGCAACCAGGTGGAGAACGCCTGGTCGCAGATCGACGTGCAGCTCAAGCGCCGCATCGATCTCATCCCCAACCTGGTCGAGACCGTCAAGGCCTACGCCGCCCACGAGAAGACCACCCTGGAAGCCGTCATCAACGCTCGCAACGCGGCGATCGCCGCCCCCGCCACTCCGGCGGGTCAGGCGGCGGCTGATGGCCAGATGACCGGCGCCCTGCGCCAGCTGTTCGCACTCGGCGAGGCGTACCCCGACCTCAAGGCCAACCAGAACTTCCTCGCGTTGCAGGAAGAGCTCAGCGCCACAGAAGGCCGCGTCGCCTACTCGCGGCAGTTCTACAACGACAGCGTGCTCAGCTACAACAACAAGCTGCAGGCGTTCCCCACCGTGTTCTTCGCTCGCATGTTGAAGTTCGACAAGCGCGAGTACTTCGAGACCGACGAGGCCGCCCGCGAGGTGCCGAAGGTTCAGTTCTGAACCGGCCATGTTTGAACTGATCCGCGCCAACAAACGGCGCAGCGTCGCGCTCATCGCCTCCTTCGTGCTGGTGCTGTGCCTGGTGGGCGCCGCGTTCGGCCTGCTCATCGGCAACGGTGTCGTCGGCACGCTCATCGCCTTGGTCTTCTCCGGCGCGATGGCGTTCTTCTCGTACTGGAAGGCCGACGCCATCGCGCTCAAGGTGAGTCGTGCACGCCCGGCCGACCCTGTGGAGTTCCAGCGCTTGCACAACCTGGTGGAGGGTCTGTGCATCGCCAGCGGCCTGCCCAAGCCGCGAGTGTTCATCGTCGACGATCCTGCGCCGAACGCGTTCGCCACCGGCCGCGACCCGAAGCACGCGGCCATCGCGGTCACCACCGGCCTGCTGGAGAAGCTGAACCGGGTGGAGCTGGAAGGCGTGCTGGCGCACGAGCTCTCGCACATTCGCAACTACGACATCTTGGTCAGCACGCTGGCGGTCACGCTGGTGGGGTCGATCGCACTCCTCACCAACATCGCCATCCGGATGATGTGGTGGAACGGAGGTCGTGAGAGCCGCGACGGCGATCGTGGTGGTGGCGGCAACGTGCTCGCCTTCGCCGGCTTTGCGCTGCTCATCTTCGCCCCACTCATCGCGAGAGTGATGCAAGCCACCATCAGCCGCAAGCGCGAGACGTTGGCCGATGTGTCGGCCTGCCAGCTCACCCGTTACCCACCGGGCCTCATCTCGGCGCTGGAGAAGCTGCGCGACGATGTCACCGTCACTCACGCGGCATCCACTGCCACGGCGCACATGTGGATCGAGCAGCCGATGTCGGGCGTGGGCGACCACGGCAAGATGGGCAAGTGGAACAAGATGTTCGACACGCACCCGCCGCTTGAGGAGCGAATCGCTCTGCTGAGAGAGCTATGAGTCGCGCCGTTCGGCTGGCCGCGCTCGCGGCGATGCTGGCGGTGACCGCGAGTTGCAGCAGCGAGAGCACATCGGCGCAGCCCAGCCTCGCCACTGTCGCCCAGGTCACGACTGCGGCCGTGTCCACCACGGTCTCGGCCACCAGCACCGAGGCGCCCACCACTACGCCGGCAACCAGCACCACCGTGGCGCCGGTGCCGGTGTACCCGCTCACCGGGTTGCCGGTCACCGACGCGGCCGTGGCCGAGCGCCCGGCGCTGGTGGTGAAGATCGACAACAACGCGGGTGCCCGGCCGCAGAGCGGTCTCAACGAGGCCGACATCGTGTTCGAGGAGATCGTCGAGGTGCAGACGCGCTTCGCCGCCGTCTTCCAGTCGCGTGGGGCCGACCCGGTGGGGCCGATTCGATCCGGCCGTACGCAAGACATCCTGCTGCTCGGCTCGTTCAACCAGCCGTTGTTCATGTGGAGCGGCGGCAACGGCAACGTCACCCGGGCCATCGAGAGCAGCGACTTCGTCAACCTCAGTGCCCAACGCAGCAACGTGTACGGCGCGGCCGGCTTCTTCCGCAGCAACGAACACAAGTCGCCGCACGACCTGTACGCATCGACCACGGCCGCGTGGACCCTGGCGCCCGAGGGTGCCGGCGCGCCACCGCAGCAGTTCCTGTACCTGGCGCCGGGCAACGCCGCACTGGGCGAGCCCGCGACGGGTGTGGATCTGGAGATGGATGGCCTGCGGATCGAATGGCGCTTCGACGCAGCGGCGGGTAGCTACCTGCGCTCCAACGGCGGCACCCCGCACAACGATGCGCTCAGCGGCCAGGTGAGCACCGAGAACGTGATCATCATGTACGTCGACTACCAGCCCAGCGCCGCCGACGCCAACAGTCCGGAAGCGCAAACCGTCGGCGGCGGCGAGGTGCTGGTGTTCACCGGCGGGGTGCTGGTGCGCGGCACGTGGGCGCGCGCCGATCGGCTGTCGGCTGTCGTCCTGCACGATGCTGCCGGAACGACGATCCCGCTCACACCCGGCCGCTCGTTCGTCGAGCTCGCCCGCGTCGGCACCGCCAACCCGGTCGCCTGACGCCCCACCTTCGCCCTCCCAGGCGGTGCTCCAGCTGAGTCGGCATTGCCGGCACATGGATTTGCCTGAGGTGCCGCGAGGTCGGCACCGATACGCTGAGCCGATGACCTCGCAGACGTCACCTTCGCGCGCTACCGGCACCATGCAGGTCAAGCGTGGCCTCGCCGAAATGATGAAGGGCGGCGTCATCATGGACGTCGTCAACTCCGACCAGGCGAAGATCGCCGAAGACGCCGGTGCATGTGCCGTGATGGCGCTCGAGCGGGTGCCCGCCGACATCCGTCGTGACGGCGGCGTGGCCCGCATGAGCGATCCGCAGATGATCGAGGACATCAAGGCCGCCGTCACCATCCCCGTGATGGCCAAGGCGCGCATCGGCCACTTCGTGGAGGCGCAGATCCTGCAAGCGCTGGGTGTCGACTACATCGACGAGAGCGAAGTGCTCACCCCCGCCGACGAAACCCACCACATCGACAAGTGGGCGTTCACCGTGCCGTTCGTGTGCGGGGCCACCAACCTCGGTGAAGCGTTGCGCCGCATCAGCGAAGGCGCGTGCATGATCCGCAGCAAGGGCGAGGCCGGCACCGGCAACATCGTCGAGGCGGTGCGTCACCTGCGCAGCATCATCGGCGACATTCGCAAGATCACCCAGGCCGACAACGCCGAGCTGTTCCAGTGGGCCAAGACGCTGCAGGCGCCGCTGCCGCTCGTGCAGGAGATCGCCGAGACCGGTTGGCTGCAGGTGCCGTTGTTCTGCGCCGGTGGCATCGCCACCCCGGCCGATGCCGCGCTGGCCATGCAGCTCGGTGCGCAGGCCGTGTTCGTCGGCTCCGGCATCTTCAAGAGCGACGATCCGTCACCGCGTGCAAAGGCAATCGTGGAAGCAACCACTCACTTCCGCGACGCCGACATCCTGGCCAAGGTGAGCCGCGGCCTCGGTGCGCCGATGACCGGCATCGGAATGGACGAGATCAACCAGACCCAGCGCTTCGCCGAGCGCGGCTGGTAGTCCGGCAATGCCTGCAGCGGAGCCGCCAGGTGAACGCGGCACAGCCTGCTCCCTGCATCGGCGTGCTGGCGCTGCAAGGTGCCTTCACCGCGCATGAAGACGCGCTGCGCAGCCTGCACGTAGCCACCCGGCAGGTGCGCACCCCCGCCGACCTGGCGCGGGTGGCGGCGTTGGTGATGCCCGGCGGCGAGAGCACCACCATGGCGCGGCTGCTCGAGACCTCGCAGATGTTCGACGAGCTGAGTGCGCGCATCAGCGCGGGCATGCCGGTGTTCGGCACCTGTGCAGGCATGATCCTGCTGGCCAAGGAGGTGCTCGACGGCCGCACCGACCAGCGCAGCTTCGGCGCCATCGACATCGGCGTGCGCCGCAACGGCTACGGCCGCCAGGTCGACAGCTTCGAGACCGATGTCGAGGTGAGCGGTCTCGATCGCCCGTTCCACGCCGTCTTCATCCGGGCACCTAAGGTGGTGACGACCGGCACCGCTGTCGAGGTGCTGGCCACGCACGACGGCGTGCCCGTGCTCGCACGGCAAGGGCACATCATGGTGGCGTCGTTCCACCCCGAGATCACCGCAGATGCACGGCTGCACCAGATGTTCCTGCAACACAACGGATTCACCACCGAGCACCGCTCGACCAGTACGGAAAGGGGATAGTCCAATGTCGGGCCATTCCAAGTGGGCAACGATCAAGCACAAGAAGGGCGCCGCCGACAAGGCGCGGGCCAAGGTGTTCAACAAGATCGCCCGCCAGCTCGAGGTCGCGGCACGCGAAGGCGGCGGCGACCCGTCCACCAACGCCTCGCTGCGCACCGTCATCTTGAAGGCCAAGGCGGCGCAGATGACCAACGACGCAATCGACCGTGCCGTGAAGCGGGGAGCAGGCGTCACCGACGGGGGCACCTACGAGTCGATCACGTACGAGGGCTACGCCCCCGGCGGGGTGGCGATGCTGGTCGACGTGCTCACCGACAACCGCAACCGCAGCGGCGGCGATGTGCGCAACATCTTCGCGAAGTTGGGGGGTGCGCTCGCTGAGCCCGGCGCCGTTGGCTGGCAGTTCAGCCGCCGCGGCGTGCTGCTGGTGCAAGGCGGCGACGAAGACACGGTGATGATGGCCGCACTGGAGGCCGGCGCCGACGATGTCGCCAACGACGGCGACGGCATGTGGCGGCTCACCTGCGACCCGGCGCACGTGTTCGACGTGCGCGATGCGCTGCAGAGCGCAGGCCTCGAGGTTGCGTCGGCGGAGAGCACGATGGTCTCGAGCATGACGGTGGAGGTCACCGATGCCGACGACGCTCGCAAGATCCTGCGCATCATCGATGCGCTGGAGGACAACGACGACGTGCAAGACGTGTACAGCAACTTCGACATCAGCGAAGAGCTGATGGAGGCGGTGGGCGAGTGAGCATCTCGGTCGGTGACTCCGCTCCGTCGTTCACGCTGCCGTCCACCGGCGGCGGCGAGGCATCGCTGAGCGACTACGCAGGCAAGCCGTTGGTGCTGGTCTTCTACCCTGGCGACGACACGCCGGTGTGCACGAAGCAGCTCAACAGCTACAACGACGATCTGTCGCAGTTCGAAGCGCTCGACGCGCAGGTGGTCGCGATCTCGGCCCAGAGCGTGGAGAGCCACGAGAAGTTCGCCCTCAAGCACGGGTTCAGGTTTCCGCTTCTGGCCGACACCGACAAGGTGGTGGCCGCGGCGTACGGCACGCTCGGCCCGCTGGGCTTTCCTCGCCGCAGCGTGTTCATCGTCGATCGCGAGGGCATCGTGCGCTACGTGCACCGTGCCATCGCCGGGCTCACGTTCCGGCCGGTCGGCGAGCTGGTCGACGTCTTGCTCGGCCTGCCGCGCTAGCCGCCGAGCACATCGCTGCGGCACGGAGCCGCGGCGCACACGTCGACGAACTGACCGCTGAACAGGAACGTGAGCGCCTGCTGCAGCACCAGCGGCTCATTGCTGCCGGCACCGTGCGGATCGGTGCCGTACTCGGGTTCGGTCGGCGGCAGGTTCACCGGTGGTGGGGCCGGTGTGCCGAAGTCCCACAGCACCAGCACGCCGTTGGTGGCGGCACCAGGGTCGTACGCGGCGATGCCCCACAGCGGGTCGACGTCGTTGCTGCGCCCCGGGCCGATCGCCGGCTCGTGCACGCTCGCGCCCAGTGTGCGCGCCAGCACCTCGGTGGCGACGTTGGACACCTGGTGGTCGCCGAAGGCCTGCACCATCAGCACTTGCTTGGCGTCGATGCCCGGGTACGGCGCGGTGGTGAGGTGCTGCGCGTACCCGTCGTTCTCGCCGCGATCCCACAGCAGCTGGATGAGCTGCAGTGCCAGCACACGGTTCACCGGGTCGGTGTAGGCGACGTCGAAGATGGTCTGGAACTCGGGCCAATCGCTGGAGCGAGGCAGCAGCAGCGAGTAGTTGATGCCGGGCACGCCGAGCACCACGCGCGACCACTCGCTGCTGACGGCGCTCGCCGCGCCACCGAGGATGCCACCTTGGCTGTTGCCCACGAACTGCGTCTCGCCGATCGCGACCAACGGTATGCCGGTAGCGGCCTGGAACTCCGGTGACGACGCGAACCCGGCCGGGTGGTTGAGCAAGCGGCCGAGGAACTGCTGGTTGAGCAAACCCTGCTGCATGCGGTCGGCTTGCTGGTCGAAGTGCGAGAGGTCGCCGAGGATGGCGGCCAGGTTGCCGATGTCGTCGGTGCTCATGCCGATCTCATCGGTGGCGCAGGCGGCAGCGACGCCGAGCTCGGCGGCGAACGAGAGCGCGTCGACTTCGCCGCGGTTGCCGAGCAGACCGTGCCCGTACACGATGGCCGGCACGGGGAACTGGCGGCGACGGGCACCACGCAGCGGAAGCTCGCCGAGAAGGTGGGTGAGCCCGTGCTGCGCATGGGCAGGCCGTCGGCGTCGAGGGTGAAGGTGTTGCCGGGAGAACCGTCGGCGGTGAGGAAGTTGGGCACCTCATAGGTGCCGTCGATGGTGCGCACGTTGCCGTCGTCGGCCGCCGCTGTGATGGCGAACGCGGGCGCTGCGTCGCCGAGTGCCGCGTAGGCCTGCTCGCGGATGTGCAACATGCGACCACTGAGGCTGCGCGCGCTGGCGACCGTGAAGTCCCATGCCAGGTACAAGTCGCCGTCGGGCACTCCCGCGTCAGCCAGCGTTGCCAGCATCTCGCGGAAGGCCCTCGCCCGCTCGAGTGGCTCCGGTGTGCCGTCGATGGCCGCCTGGAACGCCGTCGTGCGTTCGATGACGGCGCCGCTGGAGTCCTTCATCTCGCGCAGGGCCACCACCAGGTGATGGCCTTCGCCGAGGCTCGTCGCCGGGTGGATCATCAACAGTTGGTCGCCGTCGGGTGCCGGCGCGTCGAGCTCGCCCCAGTAGGGCACTCGTCGGCCGGTGGTGGTGTCGAGCAGCACGATGGGCGCGTCGGGGGCCAACGATGAGCCGATGTCGGTGCTGGGTGCGATGCCCGTGGCCTGCACATCGAGACCGGGCACCAGCGCGAGCACGGCGGAACCCGGCGAGAAGCCGTCGGCGCGGTTCTGATCGGTGACATCGATGGGTGTGCCCGTCGCGTTGGCGGGAGCGCTCGCAGGGTGGATGTCGAGCCGGCGACCGGTGTCGGTGGATGCATCGGGGACGGTGAAGGCATCGTTGGGCCACGGCAGCAGGCAAGCGCGCTCGTCGAGCGGGTCGCACGCCAGCGAGATGTCGAGGATGGCATCCTCGGGGAGGGTGTCGTCGGGTGTTGCCTCGTCTGGTGTCGCCACCTCGGTGCCGGCAGCCTCGGTGGAGCCGGCAGCGCCATCGGTGCGCTCGGTGACGGCGGTGCTGCCGGTTGCGGGCGGCTCGTCGCTGCACGCAGCGGCGAGCATGGCGGTGAAGGCGAGCAAGCAGACGGCACGACGGCGCATCGGGCAACGTTGCCACATCGCTCGATGGTCCCCGGACCCGGGCGCATCATCCGCTAGCCTCGTACGCGTGTTCGTACGCGATGAAGCCGTGGTGCTGGGAATCGACCCGGGTCTCACGCGTTGTGGTTACGCGGTGCTGCACGCGGCCGGCAACACCGTACGGCCCATCGCGCTCGGTGTCATCCGCACTCCGCCCACCGATCCGCTGCCCACGCGGCTGGCCGAGCTGAAGGGGGAGCTGGTGCTGCTGCTGCAGCAGTACCGGCCGTTCGCAGTGGCGGTCGAGCAGGTGTTCTTCCAGACCAACGTGCGCACCGCCATGAGCGTCGGGCAGGCCAGTGGGCTCGCCCTGGCCGAAGCGGCGGCCTTCGGTTGTGATGTCGTCCAGTTCACCCCCAACCAGGTGAAGGATTGCGTGGCCGGTTGGGGCGGTGCCGACAAGGCGCAGGTGCAACGGATGGTGCAGGCCCGGCTGGGCCTGTCGGCACCGCCCAAGCCCGCCGACGCTGCCGACGCCGCGGCGTTGGCGTTGTGCTACATCGCCGCGGCGCCCATGCGCCGCCGCATCGCACAGGCGGTGGCCAGGTGATCGGTTCCCTTCGTGGCAGCGTGCTCGAGCGCACCGAAGACTCCACTGCGCTCATCGAAGTCGCTGGCGTCGGTTACGTGGTGTCGGTCACGCCGCGCACCCTCGCCGAGCTCGAGCCCGGCTCACCGGTGTTCGTCTACGTGCACCACCACATCCGCGAAGATGCGCAGACGCTGTTCGGCTTCCTACATCGCGACGAGCGCACAACGTTCCAGGTGCTCATCGCCACCCATGGCGTGGGCCCGGCGCTGGCGCTGGCCATCCTGGGCACGCACGCACCGGCAGCGCTGGTCGACATCATCGCGTCCAACGACATCGGTGCGCTCACGCTGGTGCCCGGCGTGGGCAAGAAGACCGCCGAGCGTCTGCTGGTCGAGCTGCGCAACCGGCTCGACCTGCCCATGCTCGACCCGCTGCCGGTCGGCGGCGGGGGCAAGAGCTCGGTCGTCGGCGATGTGCGCGAGGCGCTGTCCGGGTTGGGCTACGGGCCCGACGAGGTGCGCGATGCGTTGCGCGAGCTGCCGCCCAGCGGCGACGCATCCAGCCTGCTGCGCGACGCGCTGAAGCTGTTGGGGGCCAAGCGTGCGTGACGAGTTCCTTGAACCGGCGACGGTCGACGACCACGAGGAGGTCGACGAAGTCGGGCTTCGGCCGCGGCGGCTCAGCGAGTTCGTTGGCCAGCGCGAGCTGAAGGAGCACCTCTCCATCGTCCTGGAAGCGGCCAAGATGCGCGGCCAGCCCGCCGACCACCTGCTGCTGGCGGGCCCACCCGGCTTGGGGAAGACCTCGATGGCCGGCATCGTCGCCGCCGAGATGGGGGTGCACATGCACATCACCTCCGGTCCGGCACTCGAGCGGGCCGGCGACCTCGCCGCCATCCTCACCAAGCTCGAGGAAGGCGACGTGCTGTTCATCGACGAGATCCATCGCCTCTCGCGAGCGGTGGAAGAGATCCTGTATCCGGCAATGGAAGACTTCCAGCTCGACATCGTCGTCGGCAAAGGCCCGGCAGCGTCGAGCATCCGACTCACCCTTCCCCCGTTCACGTTGGTGGGCGCCACCACGCGCACCGGCATGATCACCGGCCCGCTGCGCGATCGCTTCGGCCTCGTCGCCCGGCTCGACTACTACGCCGACGACGAGCTGGAGGCCATCGTGCGTCGCGCCGCCGGCATCTTGCGCGTGCGCATCTCCGCGGAAGGCGCTTGGGAGATCGCTCGCCGATCGCGCGGCACGCCGCGCATCGCGAACCGGCTGCTGCGCCGTGTTCGCGACTTCGCCGAGGTTCGCGGCGATGGCACCATCGCCGAGTCCACCGCCCGCGAAGGCTTGAAGGTGTTCGGTGTCGACGAGCGCGGCCTCGACAAGGTCGACCGCGCCATCCTCAACGCCATCTGCCAGCAGTTCGCGGGTGGCCCGGTGGGGCTCAGCACCGTGGCCATCAGTGTCGGCGAGCAGCCCGAGACGGTGGAGGACATGTACGAGCCGTTCCTCATCCAGCAAGGCCTGTTGGCCCGCACGCCTCGCGGTCGCATTGCGATGCCCGCGGCCTACGCACACATCGGCCTGCCGGTGCCGGCCGCCGATCGCCCGCAGGCCCTGTTCGACTAGCGCTGCGCCCACGCGAGCGGCCTCGCCGGTGCCAGCGGCCGGTCTCAGGCAGGCAGGTAGAGGCTGAGGAACGCCATCGTCTTGGCCCACGCCGCCTTGGCTGCCGCTTCGTCGTAGAAGATCTCGCTCTCGTGGTTGTCGAAGGCATGACCCGCGTGCTCCACGTTGAGCACGAAGCCCTCGCGCCCGGCGATGGCCGCGCCGACCGCGTCGACACCCTCGTTGGGGATGTACGCGTCGGTGTTGCCGAAGTGGAACAACGTGGGGCAGCTCACCTGCTCGATCATGCCCAGCATGCCGGGTACACCGGAGCCGTAGTAGCTGACGCAGACCGACGGCTGAGCGTTGGCAGCCACGGCCCAGGCGAGCGTGCCGCCGAGGCAGAAGCCCATCACCGCCGGTGGCTGGCCGATGCCGGGCGTGGCGGCCAGGTGGTCGAGCGCGGCACACAGATCGCCCACGGCAGCGGGGAAGTCGAGCCGGCCCACCTGCTCGAGGCTGGCATCGAGGCCTGCCTGGTCGTGGCCTGCTGCCCAGTTGGGTGCGAAGCGCCAGAAGACGTCGGGTGCACCCACCAGGTACCCCGCGGCCGCCAGCCGTTCGGCGACGGCACGGATGTAGGCGCCGACGCCGAAGATCTCTTGGACCAACAGCACTGCCGCCCGCGGCGGGGCGTCGGGAGTCCAGATGTGCAGATCCATCTCGCCTGCGTCGCCGCAAGCGACGCGATCGGTGTGCAGCGTGCTCATCGACCCATGCTGCCACATGGTCGCGAGCAACCGGCTGCGCAGCGGGCATGCGGCTGGAGCGGGCGCGGCCACTAGCCTTGAGCCCGCATGACCGACGCAACCGATGCCCATGACGCACCTGGCGACGCACCCGGCGCAGACGACCTGCGCGACTCGCTTCCCGACGATCTCAACGCGCACGAGTACGCCGGCCCGTACGAGTTCCCCGACAACAGTCGTCGCCGCAAGCCGGCGGTCATCTACCTCGCGTTCGCGGCACTGTGCCTGGTGCTGTGGCTGACCAAGCGCGATTCGTCGGCGCTGGTGAACGACGGCTTCCTGTGGGCGTTCGTGATGCTGGGCGCGGTCGGCGTGTTCTCCTTCACCTCGGGCTGGCGCATGCAGATCGACGAGCGCCAGGCGCTGGTGGCGGCCCAGGGCGCCGTCGAGTTCGCCGTCGGTCACGCATCGGCGCAGCAGGTGTGGCGCGGGTTGCGCAGCCGGCCCACCTGGCGGGTGCTCATCTACTCGGCCGAGGAGCCACCCCGCCGGCGCGGCCTGGTGCTGGTCGACGCAGTCAACGGCCGCGTCATCGAGCACCTGGTGCAGGACAACCCGGTGGAGGAGTGGGACATCTGAGTCGCGGTCAGCTGCGGCCTTCGCCGAGTGCCGAGATGTGCCGCAACAACCGGCCGAGGTCGAGTGCGATCTGCTGCAGGCGTTCGAGCACGGCTTCGTCCCACGCGTCGGCGTGCACGGCGGTCACCGCGTCGGCGAGCGCGGAGGGGTCATCGTTGGTGCCGAGCAGCCGACCGGCCTCTGCCAGCAAGCCATGCATCTCGGCGGTGGGGTTGGAGGTGAGCTCGTGAGGTGCCTCGCCTTGCGCCTCGCGTAGTCGTCGGGGGATGGATCGGAACGCGACAGCGAGGTCGTCGGGCGAGGCACTCTGCATGCCACCATGTTGTCATGGACGGGCTCGGCCACCACCTCGCACCGGCGCAGCGGGAGTCGGCACGGACCCCGTCGGCAAGGGGTATCCTGGGGCCCAATGTTCGACGGTAAGTTCCGCGTTCCGGTCGACAAGGCCGTCAAGCCGCTCGGCAACGGGCTGCGCCGCACCGGCCTGACGCCCGACCACCTGACGGTGATGGGGCTCTTGGTGGCCGTCGGGGCCGCGGTGGCCATTGGCTACGGGTCGCTGCGCCTGGGCGTGTTGCTGGTGGTGCTCGCCGCCTTGCCCGACCTGCTCGACGGTGCACTCGCGAAAGCATCGGATTCTTCCAGCCAGCGTGGCGCGTTCTTCGACTCCACGATCGACCGCTTCGCCGATGCCTTGCTGTTCGGTGGCGTCGCGTGGCACTTCGCCAGCACCGAGTCGCCGCACATGGCGATGCTGCCGTTCGGAGTGATGGCGCTCAGTTCGGTCATCAGCTACATGCGCGCCAAGGCCGAGTCGCTCGGGCTCGACGCCAAGGGTGGCCTGATGGAGCGAGCCGAGCGCATCATCGCATTGTGCCTCGGCCTGCTGTTCGAGCCGCTGCTCATCCCCATCCTGTGGGTCACGCTGGCCCTCACCGCGGTCACGGCCGTGCAGCGGTTCGTGAAGGTGTGGAAGCAGGCAGCGGTCGCGCCGGTCACCGCCGAGCGGATCGAGCTGCGCCGCAGCCGTCGGCAGAGCCGGCGCGTGGTGCGCACCGAGCGGCGCCGCACGCGCATCTCGCGTGCCACCGGTCGCACATCGTTCCGCCGTGACTGAGCCCGACCCGCCGGCGTCAGCGCCGGCATCTGCGCGGCAACGGCTCTCCGACGCGGCCACTGTCGGCTCGTACCGGCTGGGGGCGCTGGCAGCGAAGCTGATGCCGGGCCCTGTGGCCGCGGCCACCGCTGCTTCGCTGGGCCTCGGCGCCAGCTTCTTCAACCCGGCCAAGCGGGCGATGATCGAGCGGCACCTGCAGCGGGTGAACCCGAAGCTGCGTGGTGCGTCGCTCAGGGTGGCGGCACAGCAGTCGTTCGACAGCTACGCGCACTACTACATGGAGAGCTTCCGCTTGCCGTCGCTGAGCAAGCGCACGGTCGCTCGCAACTTCACGGTCGACGGCTTCGAGCACATCACCGATGCGCTGGCGTTGGGCAACGGCTGCATCTTCGCGTTGCCGCACCTGGGTGGCTGGGAGTGGGCCGGCCGCTGGATGACCGACCAGGGCTACCCGCTCACCGTGGTGGTGGAAGCGCTCGAGCCGCCCGAGCTGTTCCAGTGGTTCGCCGACCTGCGCAAGGAGCTGGGCATGACGGTGGTGCCCACCGGGCCCACCGCCGGGCCCGCGGTGGTGAAGGCGCTGCGTGAGAACCAGATCGTGTGCCTGCTGTGCGACCGCGACATCGAGCGGCGCGGCGTCGACGTGGAGTTCTTCGGCGAGCGCACCACGCTGCCCGCCGGCCCGGCCACGCTGGGCCTGCGCGTGGGTGCGCCCATCTTGCCGGTGGGCTGCTACTTCACGCCCGCGTACAACGGCCACTACGCAGTGGTGCGCCCGCCGCTGTCGTTGGCACGCCAGGGCGGCCTGCGCGACGACGTGGCCCGCATCACCCAGAACCTGGCGTACGAGCTCGAGTTCCTGATCCGCCGCGCGCCCGAGCAGTGGCACCTGTTCCAACCCAACTGGCCCAGCGACCCCGGATACGACGCCTGAGCAGGGTGGTCATTCAGGCGAGGGCGGCAGCGCCGAGCGGAGCTCATTCGAGATCGGCTCGCTGACGCGACGAACGGCCCGCTCGGTGTCTGGGTCATACTCACCGAAGGAGCGTGGGATCAGACCTGAGGGAGGTTCCAGCGCCCCTGTCGGCGGTTCCCCGCTGCCTTGCATCTGATGGGAGTCGACCGACCGGAGTGAATGGCTGGTTCCGAGCCGCTGGCCGGTGAGCACTCTTCGCATCTGGAACTCGATTCCTGAGGTCAGACCGTGTGCCGGCCAGACGGTGAGTACCTGTAGCGCTCATGGGATGTCGCGCCTCGAGCACAGTCGGCAACCGCGAAGAACAACCTCCAGCAAAGCTACGGAAGGTCGGCTACCGCTACCGTGACGGTGTCGCCCTGCGTTGTGCGCATGATCAGCATGTCGTCCTCGATCGTCAAGCTCAGTTCGCCGTCGCGGATCGACTCGGAGATACCCAATGCCAGGTGCTCCGCGTCGATGGGATCCGGTTCGTGATGACGGACATAGCGCAAGATGAGCGCACGGTCACCGGGGTTGTCGGGGTGAAGCTGCCTCACCTTGGCGAAGGGGTTCACGAAACGGTTGTCCACGGCAGATGACTTCACTTCCCTTCGGCGTCAGTCGGCACAGCAACAAAGCATGCATCAAATCATCGTCGCAGGATGCTCGAAGTGGCCTGCGGTGTCCAGCGCAAGATCATCGACCAGGCAGCTCTGCGCTACCGCGGCACCTGACCAAGCGGTTCAGCTGAACCGCCCACATCGGCAGCCTGGGCGGGTCGACCACCTGTGAGCTCGCCCCAACCGGAACACCGGTGGCGTGCCTCGGGCGCGAAATCGAGTTCTTGACTTGACCCCTGGGTCAGGCCCCAAGATCATCCTGTGGAGGAGACGCTTGTACCCATCGGACAGTTCGCCAATCTCACCTGGCTGTCGCCGAAGGCACTCCGGCTCTACCAGGCGCAGGGGCTGCTCGAGCCGGCTTTGGTCGATCCCGGCTCGGGATACCGGTACTACTCGCCGTCGCAGATTCCGGCTGCTCGACGGATCGGCCAACTCCGGCGGGCGGGCGTGCCACTCGCAGAGATCGCGGCGTTTCTTCGCGCGCCTGCCGCGCATCAGATCGATGTGTGGCGCAAGGAACTCGAGGCCGAGGTCATTGATCGCCGCCGACTACTCGATCACATCGCTCGCACCCTTGATCCTACGGAGGTACCCGAAGTGGCAATTGATCCGACGTCGGCTGCGCTGACGCGCGCAATACCCGTTCTCGCGTCGCTCGACATCGAGGCAACGCTGCGCTTCTACGCAGAGAGGATGAAGTTCGTAGCGGTCGCGCGGTATCCGGACTACGGAATCGTGGCCCGCGGCGATGTCCAGATCCACTTCTGGCTGACCGACGACGCCGAAATTCCCAAGGCCACCTCGTGTCGCATCGATGTGGTCGGCGTCAACGAGTTGTACCAAGAGATGAGCGCCTCGGGTGTGGTCCACCCGAACGGCCCGCTCATCGAGCAGCCATGGGGCCTCCGTGAGTTCGCCGTGCTGGACGACGACGGAAACATGATCAAGTTCGGAGAGCTGTCATCGACCTGATCCAAGTCCGGGCGGCCCGACTGCCTCCCAGCGCCAAGGCCGCACTGTGCGTGACGATCCTGCAGTTCAGCACGCTTGCCCCTGACGTAGCCCCGTGCCGTCCCGGCTCCCTGGTGGACCGACCGCGCTCGTTCTCATTCCGCAGGTGGGACTGAACCAAGCAGATCGGCAGATCTGCGCTCGGCGCGGGGCCCGGCGATCCACGGTCACACGCCTTCAATCCGTCGGACCTCCGCATCACTGTGACGCCCGCCGGCAACTAGTTGGCTGACGGCGACAACGACCCCCATCACCGCGACTCCGCCGCTGATCACGGCTGCGGTGATGAAAGGCCCATCGAGATGACAGTGCTCCGTGCAAGCGGCGTTGACCGCGACCTCAGCCGCCGAGCGGAAGTATCGGTACTTCAAAAACCAGACGCCCCACGACGCCAAGGCCCCGGCGATCCCGAACATCATCATTGCCATTCCCAGAGCGCGCAACCTCATGGTGACCCCCTACCCCACAGAATGATCGGCAGGTCGCCTTCCAATCTGAACGCCGATGCGCCCGCCCCAGACCTATCGGCAGATCTGCGCCACCGCAAGCGGTTCAGCTGAACCGCCCACTTCGGCAGCTATTGACGACAGTCCATCTTCGTCGAGTGCCGTTGGCTCATTGACCAACGATCGAGTGAACGGTTTCGGCGATGACGTTCAGCTTCGAGTGATTCTCTTCGGGATCGCGCCCGCTGGCGGTCATCCACACGACCACGTCGTCGTACACCGCAACGGCGACATCGATCTGGCCTGCAAGGTCCGCCGTCTGGACCCCGGTCCATGCGAGGCCGGAGTACCGAAGAGCCTGAGCATCGGGCAACTCGGACATTGTGAACGTCGTCGTCGCGTCGGGCGCGAAGTGGTCAATGATCGCTTTTGCGTGGCTGAGAGATGCCTCGGCGTTGTCGTACCTGATGACCGTGATCCGCCCACCGCCGTAGCTGCCCGTCCTCCATCCAGACGACCAGCCCTCGATACCAGCGAAGTCGCTCCGCCGTGTCATAGCGCTGCTGTCCTGGATGTCGCCACCGACCCCCGTCGCCACTTGCTCGACGACGGACCGAACGTCGTCTACGTGAACATTGCTCCCGGCGATGGTTTCGTTTGCGAGTTGGTCGCGGACATCGAAGGACTCCTCGACCGACCAACCGCACATCTTGGGCGCGCCGTTCTCGGTGACGGTGCCGATATGAAGCGCGTCGGATGGCCCGGTGGCTGTAGCCAAGCGAGCACGGAACTCATGCTCGTACGGCACGCCTTGCGCATTGCCAAGACGAACCGGGTGGACCTCGATGATGTCGTACACCCTCAGCTCCCCACCTGCTGCGGCCTTCACCTGGCGGACCTGCGCGAGGAACGACTCCTTGGGTTCTTGTCCGTCGATGGGACCTGGGCTGAGGCGCACCGCTCGGCCATTGCCGCACCGAAGTCGCCGAGCTGGAGAGCACTCACGTACCGCCGGATCGCCCCTGCGCCGGATCCGTCCATAGCCGCGCCGGAGCAGCCCACGGTGACAACCAGGCAAGCACCGACCGCCGCTACCACTCCGCCCGGACGCACCCGAGCACTTTGCCCGATCAAGGCGGCCGTGTCCAGCGCACACTCCGGCAGATGTGCGCGGGCGGAGAGCCGACGAAGTGTCGTTCTGAGGTCGGCTGCCGGGGATCAGGCTCGGTTCGCGAGGTACTAATCGCGGAGTTGAACCAGGCCTTCCCGTCCGAACCCTTTGCCTCGTGCCCGGCGTGGACAACTTCGACCGGCAACTGCCGCAGGCGGGTGCCACAACCAGCACGAGTTCCATCTGACTCGCCTCAGTCATCAGGTGAGTAGCTGTTCGCGCATCCACGCGCTCAGGTAACTCGTTGTGGTGTGGACGTCAGTCGAGAGGCCGAAGATGCGAACAAGGTCGGCCGCTGTTCGGGCGAGCACCGTGTCGTCAGTGACGAACTCGTCGACAAACGGCAGGTAGGTCAGGTGGTAGTAGTCGATCTGTTGGTTGAGGAGCCGACTCGCGCCCTTCCGTTCGTTCGCTGGCCTATCGATGAACCGTGTCGCCTCGAATGAGTAGAGCGACATACACAGGTCGAAGAAGTCACGCGCCGAGCTCGTCGGATCGAGGCGCCTCACTGCAATGGCAACTGCGACCGCCTCATCGAACGGCACGCGCAGTTGCTTCGGGACGTACTGGCTTCCTCGCGCCGCGTCGGCATCGATTCGACTCTGCTTGTTCGCGATGTCGGTTGCCAGCCCTCGCAACGCGTCGGGCTGGCCCGCCAGGGCAAGAAGTCGCGTCCCTACCGAGCCGCTAAGGAAGTCAGCCGGACGTAGCAACACGTCCCGGTGGATCTGTGCAGCCGCGAGATCTGCCGAATCCAGCGGCACGAGAACGGGAACATCGGGGAAGATCGTCAGGAGCAGGAGATGCTTCTTGTATGCATCGCTGATCGGGTGCGTGAGAATCTCATCGAGCACGAAGTCCGACATGACTGCGCGCGCGAAGGGTGAAGCCTCTCGAGGGTCGCCCGTCTGCCCGTCGGGATGGACCTCGGTGTACCAATCCCACAGCCGGGTGAGCGCGTTCCCATCGAAGTAGGTCCACCTGGCTAACTGGTCCACACTTCGAATCGTAAAGCGATGCGCTCGCTGAGACGTCCCACCGCATCGAGCGGTAGCCCGCGCTACGTCATCACGCGTCCGCGGACGCGTGGGTCGTTCTCGTCGGCAACTCTGTAACAGGCCTTGATTGGGCTGATCGCGCGAGCGCGATCGAGAAGCGGACGTTGGTCCGATTCACTCGAGTGCGACGGGTCCAGGCGCTCGGTTCTTACGTACGTTGGCCGCGCGTCCGCGGACGCGTTGCGCCGTGTCGACTGCCCGACAGCCAGTGGAACGCGAACGTTCTGGTAGCGCCGAACGGCAGATCTGGCTCACGCGACGGTATCCCCGTGAGCTCTTGCCGGCAACGGACATGCTGTATAGACTTGCTGTATGTCAGCAACACGGACGCAGGTCTACCTCACCGACGAGCAGCGCAGGAAGGTCGACCAATTGGCCGACTCCGAAGGCGTTCCAATGGCCGTGATCATTCGCCGGGCTCTCGACGACTACTTGACCGACGACGCCGACGCCACCACCGCTCTCACGGCCACGTTTGGCGCCTCACCGGCCGCGACCACGCCCTCGCGCGACGAGTGGCAGCGTGGCTGATCTCCTCGTCGACACCGACATCTTCATCGACCACCTCCGAGGAGCAACAGCTCTCGTACCCGGTCGCCACCGGCTCCACTACTCGGTGGTTACCCGCGCAGAACTCTTCGCCGGCAACACCGCAACGAACCTCTCCATTCAACTGCTCGCGCCCTTCAGAGAACTTGGCGTCGACCGGGCCGTGGCCGAGCGCGCCGGTCGGATCGCGCGAGAGTTCGGAGTCCGACTTCCCGACGCCCTCGTCGCCGCGACCGCGATTGAACACGATCTCGGTCTGGTCACGAGAAACCGCAAGCACTTCGACTCGATCCGGGGATTACGGCTTCGTTCGCTTTGACGGCGCCCCGCCCAGAGCGGCAGATCTGCGCTCATTCGTTCGGATCGTTGTCGCTGCGGTGTCTGTTCGGATTGGCGAGCGGAACGCGGGCTGCCGCTTCCAATCTGGCGAACGAGGACTCCGACATGTCGGACCACAACCAGGCATGCGTCAGGGGTGCGTCGGAACCGCTCGCTGGCAGCGCACTGCTGCTCCACCCACGCGAGGCACTCCTCCCCATCCCACACGTAGTCCTCGACGAATCGAGCGGCCACACTCGGCAGCACATCGTCAGGGGCGGCCTCGACGAGGTGCAACAGCAGATCCCGGAGGTACTCCTGGCTCGGGATCGAGAAGATCAGCGTGCCTGCCCACGAGTCGACGTGCGCATCGACTACATCGTCCGACGGACCGCCTTCGACATCGGGATGACTTGCCACCCAGCCGGCGTACCACTGCGTGTAGCGGCACCACGCGGCACCGAGTTCCGGAATCGAGATCACGCCGAACGCCGCCGCATCCTGGTGCGCCTCGAGCAACGTGCGCACGACCTCGACGCGGGACGCCAGGCTGCCGGCTGAGATCTGCTCCTGAGCGTCCATGAGTTCCGCGGCGTCTTCCTTGTCCACAACGCGAGAGTAGGTCGCTGCGCGGCCGACGGCTCACGCCTATCGGCAGATCTGGCTCACGCGACGGTATCCCCGTGAGCTCTTGCCGGCAACGGACATGCTGTATAGACTTGCTGTATGTCAGCAACACGGACGCAGGTCTACCTCACCGACGAGCAGCGCAGGAAGGTCGACCAATTGGCCGACTCCGAAGGCGTTCCAATGGCCGTGATCATCCGCCGGGCTCTCGACGACTACTTGACCGACGACGCCGACGCCACCACCGCTCACGGCCACCTTGGCGCCTCACCGGCCGCGACCACGCCCTCGCGCGACGAGTGGCAGCGTGGCTGATCTCCTCGTCGACACCGACATCTTCATCGACCACCTCCGAGGAGCAACAGCTCTCGTACCCGGTCGCCACCGGCTCCACTACTCGGTGGTTACCCGCGCAGAACTCTTCGCCGGCAACACCGCAACGAACCTCTCCATTCAACTGCTCGCCCTTCAGAGAACTTGGCGTCGACCGGGCCGTGGCCGAGCGCCTGGTCGGATCGCGAGAGTTCGAGTCCGACTTCCCGACGCCCTCGTCGCCGCGACCGCGATTGAACACGATCTCGGTCTGGTCACGAGAAACCGCAAGCACTTCGACTCGATCCGGGGATTACGGCTTCGTTCGCTTTGACGGCGCCCCCGCCCAGAGCGGCAGATCTGCGCTCATTCGTTCGGATCGTTGTCGCTGCGGTGTCTGTTCGGATTGGCGAGCGGAACGCGGGCTGCCGCTTCCAATCTGTCGAACGAGGACTCCGACATGTCGGACCACAACCAGGCATGCGTCAGGGTGCGTCGGAACCGCTCGCTGGCAGCGCACTGCTGCTCCACCCACGCGAGGCACTCCTCCCCATCCCACACGTAGTCCTCGACGAATCGAGCGGCCACACTCGGCAGCACATCGTCAGGGGCGGCCTCGACGAGGTGCAACAGCAGATCCCGGAGGTACTCCTGGCTCCGGGATCGAGAAGATCAGCGTGCCTGCCCACGAGTCGACGTGCGCATCGACTACATCGTCCGACGGACCGCCTTCGACATCGGGATGACTTGCCACCCAGCCGGCGTACCACTGCGTGTAGCGGCACCACGCGGCACCGAGTTCCGGAATCGAGATCACGCCGAACGCCGCCGCATCCTGGTGCGCCTCGAGCAACGTGCGCACGACCTCGACGCGGGACGCCAGGCTGCCGGCTGAGATCTGCTCCTGAGCGTCCATGAGTTCCGCGGCGTCTTCCTTGTCCACAACGCGAGAGTAGGTCGCTGCGCGGCCGACGGCTCACGCCTATCGGCAGTTAGGGCGCGTGGTCAGCGGCAGGCGACCGGTGAGAGCACGCTCAGGACTGGGTTGTGGATCGCTGAGACGAGGCGAGCTGCCGGCGGCTTTGGACCGCGATTGCGGTCAGCATTACCAGGAGCACCCAGAGGACCAATAGGACCGCACCGCCGAAGACGGCTCGTGCGACATCATCCAGCTCGCTGAGCCGGAACTCGCCGCCAGCGGGACCCGTCATGAGGTCAACAGCGCCGGTCACCTGCTCCCACCGATAGTGCATCCGCACGGCGGCGAACACCAGGATCGCCGCGATCACAAGGCTGATCGCCCGAGCCCAACTCTTTGCCACGACAATCGATGACGCAGCGGCGACGACCGCCAAGATCAGCACCGCAACGAACGCCGCCCGAGTGATGGCGTAGTCGCCACTTCCGAGATGATCAGCGAGCATGACTCCTCCGTTCTGGCGGCGCCCCGTTGGCTGTCGTTGACAGCGCATCGTGCCCGAAGTGGCCGGCGTTGTCCAGCGAGCAGAGCGGCAGGTAGGTGCCAGCGTCGCGCGGGCGGTCCGATAGGTTTGCGTGATGTTGCGCTGGTGGACATTGGTGGCAATCGTCTCAGCAGGACTCGCAGTTGGTTCCTGCGGCTCCAACTCATCTATCTCGACAACGTCATTGGCCGAACCAGCCTCGGTGGATTCGACGATTCCCCAGAGCCTTGACGAGATCGACTCCGAGATTCTCGTCGTCACGTTTGACGGGAGGCGGTGGAGCAGCCCGCTCCATACTTCGGTGCGCAGGACGCCTCCGGGACAGCGAGCCAGCCAGAAGCGGGTTTTGCGCCAGACGCCCTCTACCAGGAGTTCTGCTGGGCAGTGAGTGTCATCAACTCTCGGCCGCAGCCTCGCGATGAGCTCGAAGAGGTCGTTGTCGCGAGTGCGTACTTCAGCGCCATCGAGCCCTATGTAGTTCCCGATCTGCGAGATGAACTCGCTCTGCTCGTTGAGTTCACGGCCTCCATCGTGGCGGACGGGACCTTCACTGAGGACGATGAAGGCAATTCCGACGCAGGGCTCGCAGTGGAGACGATCAATCAGTTCGTCGACCGGGAGTGCCTCGGGCGAACTCCATGAGTCGACCAACTAGCGCCTAGTGCCCGAAGCGGGCGGCGTTGTCCAGCGAGCAGAGCGGCAGTTATTCCGGTGATCTGTCAAGGGGTGATCGGGTTATTCCGGTGATCGGTGGTCAGCCGGTCTCGGCTGGGAGGCCGTCGAGGAGCCGGTTGAAGATGGCCGCCCGGTCGGTCTGCTGGTTGCGTTCGGCATGCTCGGCCTGGGCTCGCAGGGTGGGGCGGAACTCGATGGTGGTCTGGTAGTAGCCGCAGCCTTCGCAGATCGTCTCGTACGCGCAGTCAGTCGCAACGGGTCGTTGGCACCAGCCGTTGGCGAGCATCCGGCGGTGCTCGCCGGCGAGCTGTTGGAGGCGTTGCTCTGGGTCGGTGGCCGTGTAGAGCGCGTCGATCTTCGCTGACGCTGTCGCGTATTCGTCGGCGACGGTCTTGTTCGCGATCCGCGCGTAGGTGAGCGTCATGCGCAGGCTGCGATGGCCGAGCATCGTCGCGATCGCTTCCAGGCGCATGCCACGGTTGATCGCCTGCGTCGCCAACGTGTGGCGCAACTGGTGCGGGTGCACGTGTCCGAGGCCGGCGGCGGTGGCGACACGGGCGACGATGCGTCCGACGCGGTGCCGATCCAACAGTTGTCCGTCGTGCAACAGACGGCCGTTCACGGGCGGATGCCGTGTGGTCCAGTCGGCGAGCAGACGGGCGGCGTTGGGATGCAACGGCACGTAGCGGTCGTTGTGCAGTTTGCCGACCGGGACCCGCAACCATGGTGTGCCGTTGAGCTCGACCACAGCGTCGCGCTCGAGGGTGCACAGCTCGCTGGCGCGCATCCCGGTGCGCGATAACAGCTCGATCACCAGCCGGTCGAACGGCGCGGCGACCGCGGCTGCGGCAGCGAGACGGGCGGCTTGGACGTCATCGAGGAACCGTGGCAGCGGGTCATCCGCGACGGGGACATCGACGGTGAAGATCGGGATCCGCAAGGGTGCGTCGTCCCAGTCCCACTCGATGATCCGATCGAAGAACGAGCGCAGCAACCCGAAGCGTTGCCGGATCGTGTTGCGCGCCGGAGGCCGACCGGCAGCAGTCACGTGCGCGACAAAGAACAACTTGAACCCTTCGACATGGACGCGTTTGACGTCGACGAACCCGACCAGGTCAGGGTGTTCGGCAACGAGGAACCCGGCGAAGCAGCGCAGCGTGTTGTCCGCCGCGTCGACCGTCGCCGGTCGCATCGAGACTGCCAGCTGATCCAGATAACGCCAGGCCGTGACCGCAAACCGGGGTGCGTGCGCGAGCACGACATCCCAATCGCGGTGACGCCACGGCTGATCATCGGCCGGTTCGGCGAGCGCAAACGCGGCGCTCACTTGAGGACCCCGACCGACGCGTCGATCAGATCCGAAGCGCGCTGATACTCGCTGGCGAGCCAGCCGTCAGCGAGATGCAGATAGACGCGTGTTGACTCGATCGAGCGGTGACCGGCCTGGGCTTGGATCGCTTCCAGTGCCATCCCTGCTTCGCGCAGCCTGGTCAAACAGGTGTGCCGCAACTGGTGACACGTCGCGCGTTCCAAACCCGCCCGACCCTTCGCGGCGCGCACGATCTGCTCGAGCCCGTCAATCGACAACGGCCCGCCCCGGCGGGCGCCTTTCAACGCGACGAACACGGCGTCAGTCGTCGCGTCCGCCGGCCGCTCCGTGGACAGGTAGTGCGACAGGCTCTGGAAGAACTGGCCCGACATCGGGATCAGACGCTGATGACCGCCCTTGCCATCCGCGATGAACACCAGCCGCTGTGTCGGTTGCAGATCCTCCAACCGCAACCCGATCACCTCGCAGCAACGCAGACCACCGAGCACCATCGCTTCCAACATCGCCCGATCCCGCCAATGACGGGCAGCGCCCAACAAGGCGATCACGTCGGCCGGGTCCAACACCTTAGGCAACGTCCGCGGCGTGCGGATCAACGGCGACCCCGACGGCTGACCGCCGGCACCGCTGCGCCGTGTCGCCATCCCACGCGGCACCGGGTTCGCTCCCATCTCACCGCACAACACCAGCCAGTTGAACAAGCCCGACATCACTGCCAGTCGGCGACGGATCGTGCGCGCTGCCATCCCAGCTTCGCCGTCGACGAGACGCACCACACGCCCGTCGCCATCACCTCGACGTTGAGTACTGATGAACTCGAACACGTCCGCCGGCGTCACCGCCGCCGGGTCCTTGTCGATCACCGCGAAGAACACCCGCAAGTCCGACACCGTCGCGATCACCGTGTTCCGCCGGCACCTCGCAGCGACGAACTCGACATAGCGGTCCAGCAGCTCCGCCCTGCCACGCGGACCCTCCAACACGACCTCCAACGACGACATCCCGATCTCCGATCAGCCACAAGCAGACCCTCGACGAGAAGCCCCCGCCAGCCTCACTCGATCACCGGAATATCTACAGATATGGCATTCAGTTGGTTACATCAGGAGCGGTCTGAGGTGTCACCGGACCCGTTTCGAAGAACGGCTCGCAGTAGAACACCGAATCTGCCCAGAACCCACCGGCGGGAGCTGGGCGGGCGACGACGACGAGCACGCGCTTGCCGTCAACCTCCACTGCTTTCGTATCGGACCGGAGCACCACGACCTGGCCGTTGTGGCTCGCGGCGAACGGCTGCACGACGGCTTCGGTAGCGATGTCCGACGTAGCCTCACCGGGACTCGCAGGATCAAAGTCGGGGTTGAATGTGCCGCTGCGTTCGCCGCCGCATTCGAGATCGGGACTCTGGACGACCGCGCCGCTGTCGCCGTCGTCGCCACACGCACTGACCGCCAGAGCCGCGAGGACAACTCCGGCGCAGGCCGCACGGACCGTCTTTGAACGAAGCGACAACACCCGAGCAGAATGCCCGATATGGCGCACCGGTGCAACCCTCGAAGCGGTGGTCGCTCTCCGTCACCGGCTGACCGGCGAGATTGTGTGCGGAACGTCCCCACGCCAATGACTTCGAGGTCTACGCACGAGAGGCCTCTTCAGCGCTCGCACGCCAGGAACAACGCCTCGACGACCTCCGCCGGCGCACCATGGGGCGTCCACGAGTACCTCGCCGACGAGCTCGAACGGTGGTACGACTGCAACCAACCCCGCATCGAGCGCCGCCGCTCGTGGCTCGGCGCAGCTTTCGCGCTCCTCGGCGCCGTCGTCGTCTTCCTCGCGATCGACCTCATCATCGCCGAGCTCCCACTCGATCAACGCGTCACGGTCCGCGCGGCCTGACCTCGGCCGCTTGAACGTTGGTTTGTCGGTCATGGAGGAGCGTTTCCGCAGGTCATCGGACCTCCCGGCCACATCGCCGCAGTGAGGAGTACCCCAAGGCCAAGTTCCAGCCCCACTGGCCCAGCGACCCTGGCTACTGAAACCCGGCGCTGTTCCGGGCTGTCATCGCACGGAGGTAGGCTTCACGTCCATGCGTGTCGAGCAGCGTGATGGGTACCGCCTCTGGGAGGGCGGCCCGGTGCCCAGGGGCGCCGATGGCATCACCCTCGGTTCGCTGGTCATCGTGCGCACCGGCAAGGCAACCCCCTACCTGCTGCGCCACGAGCTGGTGCACGTTCGGCAGTGGCGTCGGTACGGCGCCGTCGGTTTCGCCGTGCGGTACCTCGGCAGCTACCTGTTGTGGCGCATGCGCCGCAAAGGCCACCGGGGCGCGTACCTGCGCATGCCGATGGAGATCGAGGCAGATTGGGTGGCCCGCCGTCAGCTGGCCACTGCGGTCCGCGACGAACTTTCCCAGCGCGTCGCGTCGTAGCAACGCGCCCGGCCGATATGGTCGGCCGTGGCTTCCCCCAGTCGTTCGTTCGGGCCGTGCGCCCGCTCACGCTAGGGAGCCATGGTGTCCGACTTCCCGGATCGCCCACCACCGCCACGCTCGCTCGTCGCTCGCCTCGGGTCATGGATCGAGTGGGTCGGGTTGGCAAGGGTGCTGGCTGCAGCCGTGGTCGTGCTCGCCGTGGTCGCAGGTGCGTACTGGTTGGTGAAGCCGCCACCGGTCACCACCGAGTCCAAGTTGCCGTATGCGCCGTCGGCGGGCGCCTCCACCACCACGGCGGCAGCTACCGCTGCCTCGGCCACGCCGGCAACCACCGTGGCGGTGGCGGTGGTGCACGTCGCCGGCGCGGTCGCTGCGCCGGGCGTGTATCGGCTCGACACCGGCGCCCGTGTGATCGACGCGGTCCACGCTGCCGGCGGGCTGACGACCGAGGCCAATGCCGACGCGTTGAACCTCGCTGCGCTGCTCACCGACGGCCAGCGCGTGTACGTGCCGCGGATCGGGGAGACCCCACCCGTGGTGTTGTCGGCCGGCCCTGGCAGCACCAGCGCACCCGCTGGCCCGGTGAACCTCAACACCGCCACCGCCACCGATCTCGAATCGCTGCCCGGCGTGGGGCCGGCCACCGCAGCAACAATCCTTGCGCACCGCGAGCAGCACGGCCCGTTCGCCTCGGTCGACGACCTTGCAGACGTCCGCGGCATCGGCCCCGCCAAGCTCGAGGCGCTGCGCGGGCTGGTGACGGTGTGAGCGTTACAGGAACGCGCCGCCAAGGATCAGGTTGGCGGCCACCAGCGCGCCCACCACACCCAGCCACACCGCGCCCGCCAGCCAGAAGTGTTCCTTCCAGAAGTCGCGCCACGTGGCGACGGGCGAGCGTGTGGCACGAGCGGTGGCCGCGGCACCGATCAGCAACCACATGGCAGCGCTGCCCGCGGTGGCAGCCACGTACAGCCCGGTGCTTCCGGCCATCGGTGCACCCGCCACCAGCAGGCCAGGCGCGGCCAGCACGGCGACCAGGAAGCCCAGCACCCCGCGCACGGTCGACGTGTTGTCGTGCAGCAGCAGCAACGCCATCGCACCCAATGCCGACGGTGGCAGCAGGCCGGCGATGGGCCCCAGCCGCCGAATGCGGCGCCGATAGGCGCGCGGGCCCAGCGGTACCGGTGGGGCCAACACCTGGGCGGGCTGCATCCTGCGAGCGTACGACGTGAGGCGCTCGAGCGGCAGGCACCACCTGGCCGACGGTGCGGTGGTGCTGCTGGCGGCAGTCCTCGCGGTGGGCATCTGGCACGGCTTCTGGGTCGCAGCGTTCGGTGTCGTGGTGGCGCTGCTGGCTCGACAGCCGGCACTCGTGGTCGGTCTCTGCCTGGTGGCAGCAGCGCTGGGTTCGTGGTCGGGCGTGCGAGCGTGGCAGCAGGTGGTACCGCGGCAGCTGGGGCACTTCGTCGGCTGGGCCCAACTGGTCGGCGACCCCACACCCTTCGGCTCGGGTCTGCGCGCCACGGTGGAGATCGAGGGCGAGCGGTTCGACGCCTGGCTCTACGGCTCGTCACGCCGCAAGCTCGCCGATCGACAAGGCGGCGAGTACGTCTGGGTCGAGGGCCGCCGCACCGATCTCACCGGCGTTGCGCGGCGAGCACAGGTTCGTCACGTGGTCGGTCGGCTCGATGTGGCGGTCGTCGGCGACGTGGTGGCAGGGTCGGCGATGGCGCGAGCGAGCAATCGGGTGAGGACCAACCTGCGTCGCGCGGCCGAGGCGACGATGGAGGGTGACGACGCGGCACTGTTCACCGGGCTCGTCATCGGCGACGATGCGCGTCAGCCGAGGTGGCTCGTCGACGACTTCCGGGCATCGGGCCTGTCGCACCTGACGGCCGTGTCGGGCCAGAACGTGGCCTTCGTGCTGGCCGCGGCGCTGCCGCTGCTGCGTCGGTTGCGCCCATGGTGGCGGTGGGCCGCCACTGTGGGCCTGATCGGCTGGTTCATGGCGATCACTCGCTTCGAGCCCTCGGTGCTGCGGGCCGGGGTGATGGCCATCCTGGCGGCCACCGCCTACGTGCGCGGTCGCCAGGCGCACCCGCTGCGGCTGCTGGGGCTGGCGGTGATCGCGCTGCTGCTGGTTGATCCCTTGTTGGTGTGGTCGGTCGGCTTCTGGCTGTCGGTGGGGGCAACGGCGGGCGTCTGCGCCGTCGCCCCGTGGTTGCACGCTCGGTTGCCGGGGCCTGCGTGGCTGCGGCTGCCGGTGGCGGTGACGCTGGGCGCCCAGTTGGGTGTGGCACTTCCCAGCATGTTGGTGTTCCACCGGCTGCCGGTGATGTCGCTGCCCGCCAACCTGGCGGCCGTGCCGGTTGCCGGTGTGGTGATGCTCTACGGGCTGCCGGCCGGGCTGTTGGCCTCGGCGTTGCCGCCGGCCGCGCAGCCGCTGGTGATGCTGCCGGCCCGGCTGGGCACTCGCTGGGTGGCCACGGTGGCGCGTGTTGCCGCAGCCGCCGAGCCGTCGCCCGGCTGGGCCGCAGCGTGGTGGCTGCTGGGCCTGGTGTGCCTCGTGGCCTGGCTGCGTCACCGCTCGCGAGCCACCGCGGGCGATGTGCCAATCTGAGAGCACCATGGCGTGTCACCTCATCACCGGCGACGACGAGTCGCTCATCCTCACCGCTGTCGGCGAGCTGGTGAAGCAGCTCGTCGGCGACGGCGACCGAACGCTGATGGTCGACGACTTCGACGGCGAGGAGTACGAGCTGCGATCAGTGGTCGATGCAGCACAGACCGCCCCGTTCCTCACCGATACCCGCATCGTGGTGGCGCGTGGCGTGGGTCGCTTCAACACCGACGACGTCGCGTCGCTCGTCGCCTACCTGGCGGATCCGCTCCCCAGCACCGAGCTGGTGCTGCTGGCCGGCGGCGGGCGGATGGCGAAGTCACTCACCGATGCGCTGAAGGCGGCAAAGGCCATCACCGTCGCCACCGCTGCGCCCACTCGCGCTCGCGAGCGATCGGGATGGTTCGACGAACAGATCAAGGCCGCCGGGCTGCGTCTCGATGCGCAAGCGGTGCAGCAGCTCGCCGGCTGGCTGGGCGAAGACGCCGGCCGCCTGCAGGGCATCCTCGACACGCTGCTCTCCACCTATGGCGACGGCAAGGTGCTGCGTGCGGCCGACGTGATGCCGTTCCTCGGTGATGCCGGTGGCGTGCCGCCGTGGGACCTCACCGACGCGATCGATCGCGGCGACACCACCATCTCGCTGCAGCTGCTGCATCGCATGATGCGCGCCGGCGACCGCCACCCGTTGCAGGTGATGTCGATCCTGCACGGTCACTACACCAAGCTGCTGTCGCTCGACGGCAGCGGCGCTCGCGACGAGGCCTCGGCCGCCGCCGCGATGGGCATCAAGCCCGGCTTCCCCGCGAAGAAGGCGCTCGACCAGTACCGCAAGATCGGCGGAGGCGCCGTCACCCGCGCAGTGGGCCTGCTCGCCCAGGCCGACCTCGATCTGCGTGGCGCCAAGGAGTGGCCGGAGGAACTGGTGATGGAGGTGCTGGTGGCGCGCCTGTCGCGACTGGCGAGCAGCGGCCGTCGCTGACACGAGCGCGAACGGCCGCGAGTGTGAACGACCGCGAGTGTGAACGACCGTGAGTGTGAACGGCAACGCGAACGAGCCCGGGCGTGCAGCCCGGGCTCGTGCAAGATCGTGTGGCTGAACGAGGTCAGCCGGCGGTGGTGGCGTTGAGCTGCTTCATCAAGCGGCTCTTGCGGCGAGCCGCCTGGTTCTTGTGGATGATGCCCTTGGCAGCGGCCACATCGAGGCGCTTGACGGCAAGGCGCAGTGCTTCCTCGCTCTGCTCGGTGCCGGCAGCCTTGACGGCGTTCTTCACGCGGGTCTTCAGCTCGCTCTTCACAGCCTTGTTGCGCTCGGCGCGCTTGGCGTTGGTGAGGATGCGCTTCTTCTGACTCTTGATGTTTGCCACGTGACAGAACCCTTTTGACTCGGACGGCCGGCGGATGCAAAGGCCGGCTCGGCACTTGAAATCGGCTTCGCAAGGCTAACAGCGACGGCCCGGAGACCCCAACCTTGCGGGCGAGACCGCCCTGGATGAAGGCTGCTTGCCCGGTAGGATCGGGCGACTCGCCATGGACCTCGCACGCATCCGCAACTTCTCCATCATTGCCCACATCGATCACGGCAAGAGCACGCTGAGCGACCGCATCCTCGAGATGACCGGCGCCGTCGATGCTCGCGAGATGCGGTCGCAGTACCTCGACTCGATGGATCTCGAGCGCGAGCGTGGCATCACCATCAAGGCGCAGAACGTGCGCGTCGACTGGAAGGGCTACACGCTGCACCTCATCGACACGCCCGGCCACGTCGACTTCGGGTACGAGGTCAGCCGCAGCCTGGCGGCGTGCGAAGGCGTGGTGCTCGTGGTCGACGCTGCGCAGGGCATCGAGGCGCAAACCCTTGCCAACTGCTACCTGGCGCTCGAGCACGACCTCGAGATCGTCGCTGCGCTCAACAAGATCGATCTGCCGGCCGCCGACCCGGATCGCTACGCGATGGAGATCGAGACGGTGCTGGGCATTCCTGCCGAGCAGATCCTGCGCATCTCGGCGAAGACCGGCGACGGGGTCGGCGAGCTGCTCGATGCCATCTGCGAGCGCATCCCCGCCCCCAAGGGCGACCCCGATGCGCCCTTGCAGGCGCTCATCTTCGACAGCCAGTACGACCAGTACCGCGGCGTGGTCAGCAGCGTGCGCGTGATGAACGGTCGTCTCAACAACAAGTCGAAGCTGCTGTTCATGCAGGCGGGCACCCAGCAGGAGCCCATCGAGGTCGGCGTCCGCCGCCCGGTGCCCACCCCGGTCGACGAGTTGGGGCCCGGTGAGGTCGGGTACCTCATCGCCGGCCTGAAGGAGGTCGGTCACGCTCGCTCGGGCGAGACCGTCACCACCTTCCACCACGGGGCCACCGAGGTGCTGGAGGGCTACAGCGACCCGAAGCCGATGGTCTTCTGCGGCCTCTTCCCGATCGACGGCGACGACTTCGAACTGATGCGTGAGAGCCTGGAGAAGCTGAAGCTCAACGACGCCAGCATCACCTACGCGCCCGAGTCGTCCGGTGCCCTCGGGTTCGGGTTCCGTTGCGGCTTCCTGGGCCTGTTGCACATGGAGATCGTGAAGGAGCGCCTGGAGCGCGAGTTCAACCTGGCGCTCATCGCCACCGCTCCCAGCGTGGAGTACCGGGTGCACCGCACCAATGGCGTGGTCGAGCTGATCGACAACCCGGCCGACCTGCCGATGCCACAGAGCATCGACTACATCGAAGAGCCGTACTTCCGGGTGAGCATCATCACCCCGAAGGACTACACCGGCACCCTCATGGATCTGTGCCAGAGCCGGCGTGGCGACATGACCAAGCTGGAGTACCTGTCGCCCGAGCGCGTGGAGCTGCATTACGAGATTCCGCTGGCCGAGGTGGTGGTCGACTTCTTCGACCAGATGAAGAGCCGCACGCAGGGCTACGCCAGCCTCGACTACGAGCTCAGTGGCTACCGCCGCAGCGACCTGGCCAAGGTCGACCTGCTGCTCAACGGCATCGCGGCCGATGCGTTCAGCACCATCGTGCATCGCGACAAGGCGTTCGCCTACGGCAACCGCATGTGCGAGAAGCTGAAGGAGCTCATCCCGCGGCAGATGTTCGATGTGCCCATCCAGGCGGCCATCGGCGGCAAGATCATCGCTCGCGAGACGGTGAAGGCCAAGCGCAAGGACGTGATGGCCAAGTGCTACGGCGGCGACATCACGCGCAAGCGCAAGCTGCTCGAGAAGCAGAAGGAGGGCAAGAAGAAGATGAAGTCGATCGGTCGTGTGGAAGTACCCGGCGACGTGTTCATCTCTGCCCTCAAGCTCGACGACTGAGCGACGGCGCCCCGCCCCGTTCGGCAGCGCTGCGACTACGGGGGCCGACTACCCTCCGCCGGATGACAATCGAGCATTTCGATGTGGTGGTCGTCGGTGCCGGCATCTCCGGCATCGGGGCGGGCTACCACCTGCAGGCGATGAGCCCGGATCGCAGCTACGTGATCCTGGAGGGGCGCGCCGACATCGGCGGCACGTGGGATCTGTTCCGATACCCGGGCGTGCGCTCCGACAGCGACATGCACACCCTCGGCTACTCGTTCAAGCCGTGGACCTCGGAGAAGGCGATCGCCGACGGGCCGTCGATCCTCGCCTATCTGCGTGAGACCGTGAGCGAGTTCGGCATCGACCGGCACATCCGTTTCGGTCACCTGGCCACGAATGCGGAATGGTCCAGCGACGACGCCCGCTGGACCGTGACTGCCACCGACATCAGCACCGACACCAGCACGACAGGTGGCGAGCGGCGCGAGTTCACCTGCAACTACCTGTTCATGTGCTCTGGTTACTACAGCTACAAGGCCGGGCACACGCCGGAGTTCGCCGGGATCGAGCAGTTCCAGGGCACAGTCGTCCACCCGCAGCAGTGGCCGGAGGACCTGGACTACGCGGGTAGGCGTGTGGTCGTGGTCGGGTCGGGCGCCACCGCGATGACGCTCATCCCGGCGATTGCGAAGACTGCGGCACATGTCACGATGCTGCAGCGCTCGCCCACCTACGTGGCCGCCGGCCCCGACAAGGACGTCGTCGCCAACGCGCTCCGCAAGGTGCTGCCGGCAAAGGCTGCGTACGCGGTCACCCGCAAGAAGAACATCGCGCTGCAGCAGTTCATCTACGGCCAGTCGCGCACGAAGCCCGCTCGGATGAAGGCCAACCTGATCAAGCGAGTGCGCAAGGCCCTCGGCCCCGACTACGACGTGGCGACCCACTTCACGCCGACGTACAACCCGTGGGACCAGCGGCTGTGCCTGGTGCCCAACGGCGACCTGTTCGACGCGATCAACAGCGGCAGGGCCTCCGTGGTCACCGACCACATCGACACGTTCACACCCACCGGCATCCGGCTGCAATCGGGCGAGGAGCTCGCCGCGGACATCGTGGTCACCGCCACCGGTCTGGAGCTGGTGACACTGGGGGAGATGCGCTTCGTGGTCGATGGAGAACCGGTCGACTTCGCCCAGACGTGGACGTACAAGGGGTTCGCCTACAGCGGCGTGCCCAACCTCGCCTCGTCGTTCGGCTACATCAACGCCTCGTGGACGCTGCGCGCCGATCTCACCTGCGAGTACGTGTGTCGCCTGCTCAACCACATGGCCACCACCGGCACCGTGCAGTGCACGCCACGCCTGCGCCCCGAGGACGCCGGGATGCCCGAGCGGCCGTGGATCGACGGCTTCACCGCCGGCTACATGCAACGTGAGATGCACCGGTTCCCGCGCCAGGGCGACCGCGAACCCTGGATCAACCCGCAGAGCTACACGCGCGACAAGAAGATGTTTCGCACGTCGGCCCTCGAGGACGGCGCGATGCAGTTCACCTCCGCTCGCATGCCCGTCGCTCACACGGGTTGAGCGCGCCGTCAGCAGCACCCGCGCCGCAGTGGGTCACGGCTTGGCGTCGGCCCAGCTGCGCACGACGCTGACGTCGGCCACGAAGCGCACGCCGGCACCGCTGGGCTGCCAGCGGTGAGCGGCTTCGGCGAGGCAGTCGTGCAGCAACTGCACGGATTGATCGACGGCGGTGGAGGGCACGTGCAGCAGCAGCTCGTCGTGCAGGCACAGCACGATGCGGGCGCCGGTGTCCGCGCGGGCGCGCACCGTCACCGCCCACACCTTGAAGAGCTCCGCGGCGGCGCCCTGCACCATCGCATTGCGCGCATACCGCCCACGGCCGGCGGCGGCGGAGCGGTGGTCGGCGTGGTCGGGGATCTCGAACATGCGGATGAGCCGGCCGCCGTAGGTGCGCAGGTCGCGGCCTTCGAAGCCTGCATCGGCGGCATCGGCGAGGTACTTCATCGCCACCGGGTAGGCGCTCTCCATGCCGCGCAGTGCCTGCCCGGCCGTGCCGCTGGTCTGGCCGTACATCGCTGCCAGCACGGCGATCTTGGCGACCGATCGCTCGACGCCGAGGCGCTTCGCCACGGGTGCGTACAGGTCGTCGTCCTGCGTGGCCCGGCAGAGTGCAGTGTCGCCGCTCACGGCTGCCAGCACCCGCGGCTCGATCTGGCCGAGATCGGCCCGCACGAACAGGTGGCCGTCGTCGGCGACGACCACCGGTCGCAACTCTGCAGGCAGGTTGTGCAGACCGGCCCCCGCCGTCATGCGGCCGGCGGCGCCATCGCTGCCCGACCACTCGCCGCGGAGCCGGCCATCGGCACCGACGTGCGCGTCGAGCCAGCCATAGCCGAAGGTGGTGGCCACGCGCTCGGCCTTGCGCCAACGCAGCAGCGCGTCGATGACCGGGTGCACCTCGCGCATCTGCTCCAGGCGCCACGCACGTGTGTCGGGCACGTCGATGCCCAGGCGGCGCAGCATGTTCTTCACATCGGCGGGGCTGCGCAGGTCGATGCCGCTGCCCGGCGGCAGGTGGCACAGCACCTCCGCGTCGCGGCGGGCGCGGCCTGCGGCCGCCTCTGCTTCGCTGGCCGCCCGCGGGCCGACGAGCGAAGCGATCAGTGCCTCCGCCGCCGGTACGTCGATGGGCAGGCCGTCGAACGCCAGCTCAGCGCACAACAACTCGGCTGCCGACTCGGCGCGTGCCGTTGCCACCGGGTCACCATTGGCGAGCTCGTCGGTGCGCAGGGCCTCCAGCGACTGCTGCTGTCGGGTGGCGGCTGTCAGTGCAACGCCAGCCCATGCCGCCACTCGCGACCGGTGCGCAGCCCACCCGCCGGCCAGCCACTCGGGCCGCAGGTGGCCGTCGGGCCGCACGGGGTCATCCGGGTCGCCACCGCCGTCACCGTCGCCGCCGAGCAGATCGAGCTGGCCCATCACCGGCAGCGATCGATGGTCCAACCCGTGCAGCAACGCCCACACCCGTGCCGGCTCCGCACGCCAGCCGCCGTACAGCAGGCGGTGCGCCGCCACGATGTCCCAACACGTCGCCAGGCGGACGCCGTGTGCCAGCAGCTGCGCGGCAGTGGCATTCGACCAGCACACCCAACGCGGCCGCAGCTCGCGGTCCAGCAACGCAACTGCCGGTGCCCAATCGATGCTCACCAGCGAGATCAGCATGCCGCCGACGGCAAACCCGACCGCCTCGCCGTCGTCGGCACCTGGCCCCGTTGCGCGGCCGATCGCCAAGCCGACGAGTGCCCCTCGCGATGCCCCCGCTGCCCGCAACGCGTCGAGCGCCGCCTGGGGGTCGTCGACTTGTAGATGCACGGCACCATCCTGGCCCGTCAAGGTGGCGCCCGGAGCGGTAGAAAGGACGACGATGTCTCGCGCTCCGATGTTCAGCTCACTGCGGCATCGCAACGCTCGACTGTTCTTCTTCGGTCTGCTCGTCAGCAACGTGGGCACGTGGATGCAGATGACGGCCATGTCGCTGCTGGTCTACGAGCTCACCGGCAAGGCCGCCGATGTGGGCATCACCCTGCTCTGCCAGTTCCTGCCGATGCTGCTGCTGGGGGTGTGGGCCGGCGCGTTGGCCGACCGTCGCGACAAGCGGAGGATGACGCTGCTCACCCAAGGCCTGTTGGCGGCGCAGGCGATCGTGCTGGGCGTGTTGTACCTCCTCGACCTGGTCAACCTGCCCGTCGTCTACGGCCTGTCGCTGCTGCTCGGAGTGATCGGAGCGTTCGACAACCCGGCCCGGCGCGGGTTCGTGCTGGAGCTGGTCGAGCCGCAGGAGATCACGAACGCGATCTCGCTGAACACTGCGGTGATGACCGGCTCGCGCATCGTCGGCCCCGCGTTGGCGGCCGCGCTGAAAGGCCCGCTCGGCGCAGGCTGGCTGTTCATCATCAACGGGGCATCGTTCGTGGCGCTGCTCTGGCCGCTCGTCGCGATCGACCGCTCACAGCTGCATGCGTCGCCGCCGGCGCAACGCGGGGGCACCCCTGTGCGCGACGCGATCAGGTTCATCGTGCACGACCGGCGGCTGCTGGTGGTGTTCGTCACGTTCGCAGTGGTCGGCACGTTCAGCTTCAACTACAGCGTCTCGCTCCTCAAGATCGCCGACGCTCGCTACGGCCGCAAGGAGTTCTTCGGCATCCTGTTGGCGGCAACCGGCCTGGGCAGCATGATCGGGTCGCTGTTCACCGGTGCTCGCGGGCGCGTCACCACCTACTGGTTCTTCGGCAACGGCGTGCTGCTCGGCGTCAGCGGTCTGGCGCTGGCCTGGGCACCCAACGCGTGGTTCGCCGTGCTGCTGGCCATCCCGGTGGGCTTCGGTGGGGCCGCCTTCATCTCTGCGCAGAACGCAATCGTGCAGCAGGAGTCACCGCCCGACATGCGTGGCAGGCTGCTGGCGCTGGGCGCCGTGGCGTTCCTGGGCACCACCCCCATCGGTGCGCCCATCACCGGCTGGGTGGCCGACCACGTCGGTGCCGAGTGGAGCCTCGCCTACGGCAGCGTGATCGCGCTCGTCTCCGTGACCATCGGCTTCCTGCTGCGGTGGCGCTCAGTACGCGCGGAGGTTCCAGCCGACGAGCACCAGCTTGCCACGGTGCTCGTTGATCACGCCGACGGTGGCGGTGTCGTTCCACAGTGATGCCCCGCCGGCGGCGGGCAGGTTCAGCATGCGTGCGGTGAGAATTCGGCTGAGGTGGCCGTGCGTGAACGCAACGACGGCGCGCCCCGCACCCTCGCGCTGCACCTCCGCCATGAACTCGTCACAGCGCGCCGACACCTGCACGATGCTCTCGCCGCCGGGGCAGCCCGAGTGGAAGAGATCCCACGCGGGGTCGCGCTGCAGGATCTGCGAGCTGGTGAGCCCCTCGTAGTCGCCGTAGTCGTACTCCATCAGTGCCGGCGCCGGCCGTGCAGGGTGCTGGGGCAGCGCCAGCTCGGCCGTGCGAGCGGCACGTGCGAGCGGGCTGGTGAACACCAGCGGCTCGTGGTCACCGAGCAGTTCGTCGATCAGCGGCCCGGCACTGACGGCCTGGGCCACGCCCTGGTCGGTGAGCGCGAGGTCGGTGCGCCCGGTGTGGCGACCCGACACCGACCACTCGGTGGCGCCATGGCGAACGAGCAGGATGAGGGCGGGCAGCTGCGCAGGATGTGGCACGGGCAGACAGGGTAGGCGACACTGATCGGCACATGCCTGCCCGATCAGTTGCCGGCCGCACCACGGTGATGTGGTTCCGGCGCGACCTGCGCCTGGCCGACCTGCCCGCGCTGCAGGCGGCGGCGGCCGAGGGGCGCCGAGTGGTGCCGTTGTTCGTGGTGGACCCAGCATTCGAGCGCTCGGGGCACCCGCGCCGGGCGTTCATGGCCGACTGCCTTCGCGCGCTCGACGAATCGATGGGTGGTTCGCTGGTGTATCGCCATGGCGATCCTGCGCAGGTGGTGCCGGCGCTGGCGGCGGAAGTGGGCGCGCTCGACGTGTTCGTGACGCGCGACTACGGGCCGTACGGCCGAGCCCGCGATGCAGCAGTGGGGGCCGCACTCGGCCGTGCCGGCGCGCGCCTGCACGGCATCGGCACGCCGTATGCGGTTCCGCCCGGCGACGTCAACAAGGCCGATGGCACCGCCTACGCGGTCTTCACGCCGTTCTCCAAGATGTGGCGGGCTCACGGGTGGGGTGCGCCGTCGGGTACGACCGACGTGGAGTGGTTCGGCGCTCCGGACGTGCCGTGCGACGGGCCACCGGCGCGCCCCGCGACCAACGCAGTGCTCCCGGCCGCGGGAGAACGAGCCGCTCATCGACGATGGGACGAGTTCCTGCCGGCGGTGGGCGACTATCGCGACGTGCGCAACCTGCCGGCCAGCGACGGCACCAGCCGGCTCTCCGCCGCGCTGCGGTGGGGGCTGCTGCACCCACGACAGCTGCTCGCCGACCTGTTACCGCAACCCGGCCACGACACCTTTGCCAGCGAGCTCGCCTGGCGCGAGTTCTATGCCGACGTGCTGTTCCGCCGGCCCGACTCGGCGAGCAGCAACCTCAACGCGCGGATGGCCGCAATGGCGGTCGACACCGACGCCGCCGCGCACGAGCGCTTCCGTCGCTGGGCAGCGGGTACGACGGGGTATCCGATCGTCGACGCGGGCATGCGCCAGCTGGCGGCCAGCGGGTGGATGCACAACCGAGTGCGCATGCTCGTGGCCAGCTTCCTGGTGAAGGACCTGCACCTCCCGTGGCAGTGGGGAGCACGCCACTTCATGCGGCACCTCGTCGACGGCGATCTGGCGTCGAACAGCCACGGCTGGCAGTGGACGGCCGGCACCGGCACCGACGCAGCGCCGTACTTTCGCATCTTCAACCCCACGACGCAGGCGCTGCGCTTCGACCCCGACGGCGACTACGTGCGCACGTGGGTGCCCGAGCTGGCCGGCATCGCCGGGGGAGCGGTGCACGAGCCCGGAGCGCGACGCCCACCCGACTACCCGCAGCCGATGGTGGACCACGCGGTCGAGCGCGACGAGGCGCTGCACCGGTACCGCCAGGTGAGCGTTGGCAGTCGGTAGTCTGGTCTGCCAGCCGCATCCGCGCCGTAGGGGAGCCATGCTCGACGAACGCAAGACAGCCATTCTCAGGGCGGTGGTGCAGGAGTACATCACCACCGCGCAGCCGGTCGGCTCCACGCACATCGCCAACGCTCCCGGCGTGCGTGTCAGCTCTGCCACCGTGCGCAACGAGATGGCGGTGCTCGAGCAAGAGGGCTACCTGGCACAGCCGCACACCTCTGCCGGGCGCATTCCCACCGACAAGGGCTATCGCTTCTTCGTCGACCACATGGCGCAACCCGGTCGCCTCGACACCCAGGCAACGCAACAGGTCGGTGCCTTCTTCGAGACCGCGCACGGCCGGCTGGAGGAGCTGCTGCACCAGACCACCAACCTGCTCGCGCAGGTCTCACACCACGCAGCGGTGGTGGTGGGCCCGCGTGCCGAGATCGCCGTCGTCCGTTCGGTGCAGGTGGTGGGTCTCGTCGGGCGCCACGTCACCGTCGTCGCCGTGCTCTCCAACGGTGTCGTCGAGAACCAGCCGGTCGAGCTCGCCGGCGAGATCTCGGAAGTGCGGCTCGCCGCGGTCACGGCACATCTGCAGGCGCACATGGTGGGTCGCGCGCTCGACAGTGGGGTGCGCATTCCGCCCACCGGCGATCGCGAGCTCGATGCGGTGTGCACTGCGGCAGCAGGTGCGCTGGAAGGTTCCGTCGCCGACGAGCACGTCTTCGTGCAGGGTGCTGCCACCATGGCGCACGCGTTCGACGCTGTCGACACGGTTCGGTCGGTGCTACGCGCGCTCGAGCAGCAGTACGTGATGGTCACGCTCGTGCGCGACGTGCTGGATCGCGGCCTGTCGGTGGCCATCGGCGCCGAGCACGGTGTCGAGCCGCTGGCGGCGTGTTCGGTGGTGGTGAAACCGGTGTTCGTCGATGGTGAGCAGGTGGGCACGGTCGGCGTCCTGGGGCCGACACGAATGGATTATCCGCAGGCACTCGCTACCGTCGAAGTGGTGAGCGATCGATTGGGCCGGCATCTCAGCGACGGCGGGAGCGCCAGTGGCTGACTTCTACGAACTGCTGGGCGTGCCACGCACCGCCTCCACCGACGAGCTGAAGAAGGCCTACCGGAAGCGTGCGCGCGAGCTGCACCCCGACGCGAACCCGGGCGACGCCGCTGCCGAGGAGCAGTTCAAGCAGGTGGCCCGCGCGTACGAAACGCTCAGCGACCCGCAGGCACGTGCCCGCTACGACCGGTTCGGCGAGCAGGGCGTCGGCGGCGCAAACACCGGCGACGGGTTCGGCGGTGGCGGCCTGGGCGACCTGTTCGACGCCTTCTTCGGTGGCGGTGGCAGCCCGTTCGGTGGCGGCAACCGCGGGCCGGCCGGCCCGCCTCGGGGGCAAGACCTGGAAGTGGTGGCCGACATCACGTTCGAGCAGGCGGTGTTCGGTGCCACCGTGCCCGTCACGCTGCGCACGGCCCTGCGCTGCGACGACTGCAGCGGCACCGGCGCCGGCGAGGGCACCAAGCCCGTCACGTGCAGCGAGTGCAACGGTCGAGGGCAGGTGCAGCGCGTGCGCCAGAGCATGCTCGGGCAGATGGTCACGTCCACGGCCTGCTCGAAGTGCGGTGGCCTCGGTCAGGTCATCGTCACCCCGTGCCCGTCGTGCTCGGGCGATGGCCGGGTGGTCACCGAGAAGACCTACCAGGTCGACGTGCCCGCCGGTGTCGACACGGGCTCCACGCTGCGGCTCACGGGTCGCGGCGCGGTGGGTGCGCGCGGCGGTGGTGCCGGCGACCTGTACGTGCACCTGCGGGTGGCAGCGCACGAGCGCTTCCGGCGCGAGCACGACGACCTGGTCACCGAGCTGCCGGTCTCCATCGCGCAAGCCTCACTGGGCGCCAAGTTCATGCTGTCGACGCTCGATGGCGACGAGGAGATCCTGGTGCCGGCGGGCACCCAGCCCGGTCGCGAGTTCGTACTTCGTCAGCGCGGCGTGCCGCGGCTGCAGGGTCGTGGCCGCGGTGACCTGCGCGTGCGCGTGCAGGTGCAGGTGCCGACGAAGCTCAGCGAGTTCGAGGCCGAGCTGCTGAAGAAGTTCGCCGACTCGCGCGGCGAAGAGCTGCACTCCGAGCACGGGCTGTTCTCGCGCATCAAGTCGGCCTTCCAGTGAACCCAGCGCTGCGTTCCAGCGCGGCGCACGTGTTCGTCCAGTCGCTGGCGGCCCTCGAGCTGCAGCCCGACGACGCCCACCATCTGTTCCGAGTGCTGCGCGTGCGCGACGGGGAAGTGGTGACCGTCACTGACGGTGGCGGTGGGTGGTTGGTCACGCAGGTTGCGGGCCAGGTCCTGCACCCGGTGAGCGATCCGGTGTTCGAGCCGGCGCCGGCACAGCTCACCATCGCGAGCGCGATCCCGAAGGGGGATCGCGCGGAGTGGATGGTGCAGAAGCTCACCGAGATCGGTGTCGCTCGCATCGTCCTGGTGCACTGTGCGCGTAGCGCGGTGCGCTGGGAAGGCGAGCGTGGCGAGCGCCACTTGCAGCGGGCACGGCGCGTGGCCCGCGAGGCGGCGATGCAGAGCAGACGGGTCTGGATGCCCGACATCGCGGGTCCCGAATCGCTCTCTGCGGTCGTGCTGCAACCCAACGTGGTGCTGGCCGCACCGGAGGGGGTCGCGCCGGCCGAGCTGCCCGCCGCTCCGGCCACCGTCGTCATCGGCCCCGAGGGTGGCTTCACCCCCGACGAGCTGGCCTGCGGTGCCCCGTCGGTGCGTCTCGGTGACACCATCCTGCGAGTGGAGACCGCCGCCATCGTGGCTGCGGCGAGGTTCGCCCAGTAGCACGCAAATCCTTCGCAGCGTGACCTTGCGTCACTTTGCGTTGTGCTCACTGTGCGTGTGTGTCATGATGTGTGCCTCGCTGTGCTGGGCGGAGCAGTCACACGGAACAGGAACGAGTTCGAGATGCGTGAGTTCGATGATGACGACGTGGTGTCGTCGCCCTACAGCCGCAAGGTGGGCGATCGACTCCGGGTCATCCGGCGCCAGAAGCGGTTGTCGCTGCAAGAGGTGGAGGCCACCTCGCACGAGGAGTTCAAGGCCTCGGTGCTGGGCGCCTACGAGCGCGGCGAGCGGGCCATCTCGGTGCCGCGCCTCGAGCGCCTGGCCAAGTTCTACAACGTGCCGGTCGACCAGCTGCTGCCGCGCGAAGACGTCACGCCGTCCAACGAAGCAGAGCTGCCGGCCAGCAAGAAGCTTGCGGTCGACCTGCTCAAGCTCACCCAGCTCACGGGGCAGCCGTTCGAGATGCTCGCTCGCTTCCTGAAGATGATCCAGGTGCAGCGTCAGGACTTCAACGGCAAGGTCATCACCGTTCGCGGCGACGACACGCGGGCCATCGCGGCGATGCTCGACGTACCGGTCGATCAGGTCGGCCAGCGGCTCGACGCGCTCGACCTGCTGTTCCGGCCCTGAGCCGGCACCGAGCCCGCGGCGGTACCCTTCGCCGGCAGTGAGCGACGCGCGAGCCGGGCCCACTTCGGGGGTGTACATCCACATCCCGTTCTGCGCGCAGCGCTGCGACTACTGCGCGTTCGCGACCTGGACCGATCGCGGCCATCTGCAACAGCAGTACCTGCACGCGTTGCGCAGCGACATCGAGGCAGCACGAATGCTCCCTGCCACCAGCGTGTTCGTCGGCGGCGGCACGCCAACGCTGGTGGCCCCCGAGGCGCTGGGCGAGGTGCTGCGGGCGATTCCCACGGTGGCCGGTGCGGAGGTGACCGTCGAGTGCAACCCCGACGACGTGACGGTGGAGATGCACCACTTTCCGTGCCGCGGGCGTGAACCGGGTGAGCATGGGCGTGCAGTCGATGGTGCCGTCCGTGCTCGCCGCGCTGGGCCGTACGCACCAGCCCGCGAACGTTCGGTTGGCCGTCGCCGCGGTGCGCGAGGCGGGCATCCCCACGTTCAACCTCGACCTCATCTACGGCGGCCGGCGAGTCGCTCGCCGACTGGCGGACCACGTTGCAGGGTGCCATCGCGCTCGACCCGTTCCACATCTCGGCGTACGCGCTCACGGTGGAAGCCGGGACGCCACTGGCGCTGCAGCCCGAGCGCCACCCCGACGACGACGACCTGGCCGACAAGTACGAGTTGGCCGACGAGTTGCTCACCGCAGCCGGCCTGGCCAACTACGAGGTCAGCAACTGGGCCAAGCCCGGTCACGAGTGCCGGCACAACATCCTCTACTGGCAACAGGGCAACTATCGCGGCTTCGGCAGTGCGGCGCACAGCCACCACGACGGCCGCCGGTGGTGGAACGTGCGCACCCCCGAGCGGTACATCGCAGCGGTTGCGGCGGGCGAGAGCACCGAGGCGGCGGGCGAGACGCTCGATGCCGCCACTCGCCACCTGGAGGGCCTGCAGCTGGCCATCAGGATGCGCGACGGTGTGCCGGCGGGTGCACTCGACACCGACGGCCTCGACGGGCTGGTGGAGTCCGAGGGTCAGCGAGT
>JADKGZ010000018.1 GCA_016722025.1 Acidimicrobiaceae bacterium | reverse complement strand
ACCACCATGGAGAAGTTGGCGTCGCTGAAGCCGGTCGGTCGCGAGAACGGCGTGCACACCGCCGGCAACTCCAGCCAGATCAGCGATGGCGCCAGTGCGGTGCTGCTGATGACGCAGGAGAAGGCCGACGCGCTCGGCCTCAAGGCCCGCGCCCGCATCGTCGACACGTGCAACGTCGGCGTCGACCCCGTGCTGATGCTCACCGGGCCGATCGATGCCACCCAACGCCTGCTGGCCCGCACCGGCCTCAGCATCGACGACATCGACACCTTCGAGATCAACGAAGCGTTCGCCTCGGTCGTGCTCGCCTGGCAGAAGGCAGTCGGCGCCGACCCGGCGAAGACCAACCCCAACGGCGGCGCCATCGCACTCGGCCATCCGCTGGGCGGTACCGGCGGCTTCCTCATCACGAAGGCGCTGTACGAGCTCGAGCGCATCGGTGGCCGCTACGGCCTGATCAGCATGTGCTGCGGTGGCGGTCTGGGCACCGGCACCATCATCGAGCGGCTGTAATCACTCACCGGCGGTTGGAACCACCGTCCAACCGATAGAACGGGCCGATGCGGCCCGTTGCACTCATCGCTCTCATCGCCCTGGCCGCGGCGTGCACCGACACGCCCGGCCGGGCAGCAGGCACACGGGCCACCTCCGACCCCGCCACCGCGCTCTCCCCCAACGCCACCGTCGTGTACGTGACCGACGGTGACACCATCGGCGTCGAGGTCGATGGTGTGGAGGAGCGTGTGCGCCTCATCGGCATCGACACGCCCGAGACCAAGAAGCCCGACACCCCCGTGCAGTGCTTCGGCCCCGAGGCAACCGCGTTCACCAGATCGCTGCTTCCTGAAGGCACCTCGCTGCACCTCGAACGCGATGTCGAGGCACGCGACGCCTACGGCAGGTTGCTGGCCTACGTGTACCGCAGCGACGACGGCTTGTTCGTGAACATGGAGATCATCGGTCAGGGGTACGCGCTGCCGCTCACCATCGCGCCCAACGTGGCCCACGCCGACCAGTTCGTTGCCGCCGCCCGAACTGCGGAGGCCGCCGACCTGGGCCTGTGGGCCGGGTGCAGCGGATAGCGTTCGCAACGATGTCCGCGCCCTCACGCTCTCTCGCCCAACGACTCGGGTACGGCCCCGAGGCACGGCTGGTCATCATCTCCTGCGACGACCTGGGTAGCTGCCACGCCGCCAACGAGGGCGTGCTCGACGCGCTGCATCACGGCGTCGCCACCTGCGCGAGCCTGATGGTGCCCGCTCCGTGGGCACGCGATGCGGCCGCTCGGTGCCAACCCACCGACGACATCGGCGTGCACCTCACGCTCAACTGCGAGCACGCGGCCTACCGCTTCGGCCCCATCACGCACGCTCCGTCATTGCTGTCGGGCGAAGGCGGCTTCCCGCGCGAAGTCGACGATCTGTGGCAGCACGCCGACCCGGCGGAGGTGTTGCGCGAGTGCCGGGCGCAGATCGAACGCGCGATGGCGTGGGGCATCGATGTCACGCACTTGGCGCCGCACCTCTCGGTGATCACGCTGCGACCCGAGTTCTTCGATGTGTACCTCGAGCTCGCGTGCGAGTTCCGCCTGCCCATCCGCCTGCCTTCCACCATCACCGCCGAGCAGGCCGGGTTCCCCTTCCGCCGGTTGGCCGCGGAGGAAGGCGTCGTGTTCCCCGATCACTTCGACCACGACTGGCGAGCGGGTAGCCGCGAGCGGGTCTACGACGCGGTGCGCAGCTTGCCCGCGGGCGTCACCGAGATCCACGTCCAGCCGTCCATCGACACTCCGGAGGTGCGGGCCATCACCGACGCCGCCGCACTCTGGATCGACGACCACGAGTTGGTCACCGCCGATGCCACCCTGCGCACGTTGCTGGCCGAGTCGGGCGCGACACCGATCGGCTACCGAGCGCTCAGGGACGCGATGCGAGCCGGCTGATCGCCGCTGCCGCCGAGCCATCACGGAAGGCGGCGAACAACGCACCGGTGGGCCCGGTGTTCTTCAGCTTGCCCAGCATGAACGCGGTGGCCGGTGCCAGCCCTGCATCGGCAACACCGATGGTGACCACGACATCGGCGTCGTCGGGGCCGGCTACCGCTTCGTCGTTCTTGGCGAACACCACCCGGTACTGCACGCTCATCGCGAGACGCCGACGGAGCGTGGGACACCGGCGAAGAGGTCGCCCTCCAGCTCACCCTGCTGGGGCTCGCCGACCAGCGAACGGGCGAGGATCCAGTCTTCCCATGGGTAGGCCTCGGCCAACTGCTCGTCGCTGAGGCCGAACCACCACGGCTCGGTGGGGTCGACCTGAGTGGCATGCGCCCGCAACGAACCGCTGCGCGCCCACAGATACGGCCCGACCTCGATGCGAGTGGTGATGCGATGGTCGTGGCCGGGCCGATCGAGCCAATCCTGCTCGTACGGCGACTCGCCGCGATGCTTGATCATGCCCTCGTGCACGGCCATCAGCCGCGCCTTCGACCACACCGTGTAGTACAGCTTCTGCGGCTGCCATGGCTCACCCAACTCGGGGTACCAGGCCGGGTCGCCGGCGCGGTCGAAGGCCGGCCCGGAGATGTCGTGCACCTTCAGGTGGTCGGGATGCAGGTAGCCACGCTGATCGTCGCCATAGGTGATGATGACCTGCGGCTTCTCGCGGCGGATGATGGCCACCAGCCGACCCACTGCGTCGTCGAGCGGGGCCATGTGGAAGCAGTCGGGGTGGTGGTTGGCCTCCGAGTCGGCCATGCCCGAGTCGCGGTAGCCGAGCATCACCACCTCGTCGAAGCCGATGATGGCGGCGGAACGGGCCAGCTCGAGCGGGCGCAGTTCGGCCAACAGGGCCTTTTCCTGGTCGGCGCTGAGATCGTGGAACGGCTGCCCCGGCTCGCGCAGGCCGGGGTTCTGCAGATCGCCCTCTTCGCCGCCGGTGCAGCACACCAGCACCGTGCGAACACCTTCGGCGTGGTACTTCGCCAGCGTGGGCGCGCCTTTGGACGCTTCGTCGTCGGGGTGAGCGTGCACGGTGAGCACGCAGAGGGGGCTGGATTCCACGCCGGCACGTTATCCCCTGCACCCTCACGCGACCCACCGCTGCGTAGGCTGCACCGGTGCGACGAGTAGCCACGATCACCCTCTCCTGTCTTCTGCTGATGGTCGTCGGGGGTTGCCGAAACGACGGCCGCACGCTGCGCCCGGCCTCCTCCGACCAGACCGAATCCATCTCCGTGCCCATTCCGTCGTCCACCGACGACCCGACCTTCGTGGATCCCGACGGCATCGACGATGCCGTCACCTCCACCATCACCCTGCCTCCGGCCGCACCGGTGCTGCTGGTCACCGCGCCGTGGCGCACCGGCGCCGCCATCGACGCCCGTTACACGTGCGACGGCCTCAACGTGTCTCCCGCGCTCTCCTGGAGCGCGGCCCCGGCCGGCACCGTCGAGATCGCGATCACCCTGAGCGACCTCGACGCACCGGGCTTCGCGCACTGGGTGATCGCCGGCATCCCGCCGCAGAGCATCGCCCTCGACGAGGCCACCGTGCCGCTCGATGCCTACGAGGCCACCAACGGCCTCGACGACATCGGCTACACCGGCCCCTGCCCACCGGCAGGCAGCACGCACCGGTACGCCATCACGGTGCACTATCTTGACAATGCGACAGGGCTCGACAACGGCACACCGGCCACCGAGCTGATCGCAGCGATCACCTCGGCCCAAACCGCATCTGCCGAGGTCACTGGCACCTTTAGTCGTAACTAGCTTCGGCCGATACACCACTTGACACTTCGACCTTGTAAGGATGGCGGACATCATCGAGTTGTTACCAACGCTGCCGGTGGGCCTGTTCCAGGCCGATCGTGATGGTCGCGTGCGCGCGGCCAACGCAGCATTTGGCGCGCTCGTACAGGTGTCGGTGGGCTCACCGGTCGGTGCGCCACCGTGGGCCAACGCTCATCCCGGCGACCGAGCGTCCGCCGAACTGCAGTGGCGACGGTGCATCGAGGCCGGCGACGACATCCGCCTCGAGTTCCGAGTGTGGCACGGCGAAGGGCGAATGACGTGGGTGCGCATCGACGCACAGGCCATGCACGATTCCCAGGGCATGATCACCGGCTATGGCGGCACCGCGCTCGACCACACCGAGAGCGTCGGCCAGCAGCTGCTGCTCGACCGGTTGTCGGGGGTGGTGGGCGCCTCCGACGACGTGGTCATCATCCTCGATCGCAATGGTGCCCCGGTGTACACCAACGCCGCCGCTCGGCGGCTGTTCGGTGTCGACGACGAGCTCGACCTCATCCGCGACGCAGCGGCCCGCGGGCTGCTGCAGGCGATCCGCGATCAGGTTCCCCGCGAGGTCATCGCCAGCAGTGAAACCTCCTCGTGGTCGGGCGAAGTGGGCTTCCGCGGCCCCGACGGCCTGCAGCGCACGCTCGACATCGATCTCCTGTTGCACCGCACCGCCGACGGTGTCGTCGAGTACTGGGGCGGCGTCGCTCGCGACATCACGGCCACCAAGCACCTGCAGAGCGAGCTGACGCGGCAGGCCAATCACGACCCCCTCACCGGTCTGCCCAACCGCCTGCTGCTGCTGCGCACCGCGGCCGACGCGCTGGAAGGCATCCGCAGCACGCGCAACAACGTCGCGATCCTGTTCATGGACGTCGATCGCCTGAAGGACGTCAACGACACGGTCGGGCACGAGATCGGCGATGCGCTGCTGGCGCAAGTGGCGAACCGCATCTCCCACGCCACCCGCCCGTCCGACGTCGTGGCTCGCATCGGCGGCGACGAGTTCGTCGTGCTGTGCGACGGCAACATCGACGAGCACACCGCGGTCGACCTCGCCGAGCGCATCCGCCACTCGCTCAGCGGGCGCATCATGGTGCACGGCGTCGAGGTCGAGCTCTCCGTCAGCGTCGGTGTCGCTGTCGGCCTACCGGCACACCTGGAAGGGGTCAGCTGCCAGGAAGCCGCCATCGAGCTGCTGCGCAACGCCGACATCGCGATGTACCAGGCCAAGCGCCGTGGTCGTTCGCGCAGCGAGCTGTACACCGACGCCATGCGCGCCGAGTCGCGCCACCACAAGCAGCTCTCCAACGAGCTCGAGCGGGCATTGGCGGCCGGGCAGCTGCGCCTGGCCTACCAGCCCATCATCTCCACGCACAGCGGCCGCGTGGCGGGCGCCGAGGCGCTGCTGCGGTGGGATCACCCCGAGCGCGGCCCGTTGCTGCCGGCGCAGTTCCTGCACCTCGCCGAGGAGTCGGGCGTCATCGTGCCCATCGGCGACTGGGTCATCCGCCAGGCGTGCGTCGACACGCGTGCCTGGCTCGATGCCGGCCTGGTCGATCGCGGGTTCAGCGTGCACATCAACGTCGCCGCCCGCCAACTCGCGGAAGGCACGTTCGTCGAGCGAGTGCTGGCCACCGTGCGCCAGATGGAGCTGAACCCTCACCAGGTCACGCTCGACTTCGACGAGAACACGCTCAACGATCGCCAGCCCGGCAACCTGCGCGCGATGCAGGCGCTGCGTCGCTTCGGTGTGCAACTGGCACTCGACCGCTTCGGTACCGGCATCTCGTCGCTCACCGCCTTGCGAACCTGCGAGGCCGACGTGCTCAAGCTCGACGGCACGGTGGCGCGCATGCTGGGCACCAGCGGCGACGACGACCCCATCGTGCGCGCCATCATCCAGCTCGCTCATGCGCTCGACATGCAGGTCGTGGCCGAATGGGTCACCTCCGCCGACCAGCTGCGCCGGCTGCGCGTGCTCGGCTGCGACCTGGTGCAAGGCCACCTGCTGGGCGAGCCGGCGGCTGCCGACGTGTTCGCCAGCCGCACGAATCGGTAGCCGCCACGGCCACGGCGGCCGAGGCCACTGCACCCGCTCGTACACTCGCCGCTCGTGAGCAACTCTCTGACGAACGTGCTCACCTTCGCCGTGTTGGGCTTCATGGGCGTGCGATTGGTCACCGGCCTCCGTCGATCTCGATCCACCGAAGGTCGTTCGATCGTGGCAGCGGTGGTGCACAACATCGGGTGGCGGCACGTGTGGCCGGTGCCCTTGCTGCTCACCGCAGTGATCGCAGTCGCAACCGCTCTCGTTCAGGTGCCCGGCCTGTCGTGGGGATGGTGGTCGATGCTGGGCGGCATCGGCAACCCGGTGTTCGGCGACTCCGACGCCACCGCCGGCACCGTGCTGGAGTGGATCATCCCGCTGACGTTCATGGCGCTGCTGCTGCCGGCACTGCCGCTGTTCGCGTACGCCGAAGAGCGGATGTTCCGCACCGGAGCGCAGCGATGGGCTCGCGGCCGACGAACACTGAAGGTGCTGCAGTTCGGCATGATCCACGCGATCATCGGCATCCCCATCGGCGCCGCGATGGCACTGTCGATCGGCGGCGCGTACTTCATGTGGGTCTACCTGCGCGCGTTCCGGGTGCACCAGAGCGAGCACGCTGCGACGATCGAATCCACCACCGCCCACACCGTCTACAACGGTCTCCTCGTGATCCTGGTGCTCCTGGCGATCACGCTCGACGCGGTGCTCTGACGCGGCACGTCTGCGCGCGGGCGTGGCTAGCCTGACCGCCGTGTCGCTGCCCGAATCACCCACGGTGCCCCGCTGCTATCGCCACCCGGATCGCGAGGCGGGCCGCAGTTGCACCCGCTGCGGCAAGCCGGCATGCGGCGACTGCCTGGTGCAGGCCAGCATCGGGTCCCACTGCCTCGACTGCGCCAGGGCGGCTCGCTCCGATGTCGCCACCCGCGCCAAGCTGGCCTCGTCGCGGGTGCTCACGCCGGTGACGTACACGCTCATCGGGCTCAACGTGGCCGTGTTCGTGTTGATGGTCCTCGCCGATTCACGCACACTGGGGGGCAGCATCACTCAGGCGCACGCCGACCTCGGGCTCAGCAAGGCCATTCTCCAGGGCCGCGTCGGCGACCTCGATGGCACGCCCATTCCGGCGCACCAGTGGTACCGCCTCGTCACCTCGGGCTTCATCCACTTCGGCCTCTTCCACATCGCGATGAACATGCTGCTGCTGTTCCAGCTGGGAGCGCTGCTCGAGCGGGCGCTGGGCGCCGTCAAGTTGACGGCGATGTACTTCGCCAGCCTGCTCGCCGGGTCGCTCGGCGTGCTGTTGGTCGGTGGCGCCGCGCTCACCGGTGGCGCGTCGGGCGCCGTGTTCGGGTTGATGGCCGGCGCCGCTGTCGGGTTGCACCGCCGGGGTGTCAACGTGTTCAGCACCGGCATCGGCACCACGTTGCTCCTCAACCTGGTGCTCACCTTCTCCATCAGCGGCATCTCGATCGGGGGGCACGTCGGCGGCGCCATCGGCGGCGCCATCTGCGGCTTCGTCATGCTCGCGCCCGGCTGGAAGCCGATGCCCAAGTGGGCCGGCTACGCAGCTCCGGCAGCGGTCGCGCTCGTCGCGCTCGTGGCCTCCGTCATCGTCGTTGGCTGACGCGCCGCAGCTGCGCAACGCCCACCGCCGCGCCCACGACAGCGCTCACGACAGCGCTCACGACAGCGCTCACGACCGGGCCATGTCAGTGCCGCCGCCTCGGCCTGCGGAACACCTTCGGGAAGGTGGTGTCCACCTGCACCCGATCGCTGCTCCACTTGCCGGGCGGCGCCATCACCAGACCGCACAGCTGGATCAGCACCGAGTCGTAGTTCACCCGCCAGCCGGCGTAGTCGCGCCACGCCACATCGAGGTCGGGCTTCAACGGGATGTCCATCGCACGCAGCTCCACGCACAGCAGATCGAACTCGCGGCGGCTCACCGAGATCGGTGCGTCGGCGGCAGGGTCCGGGTCGTACGACATGCCGAAGTAGTCGGCGATGCGGCGCAACGCGAAGAAGCCCGTGCGCAACATCAAGTCGGTCTGCGCGTTGTGCGGCCGGTCGATGGTGGATGCCGTGATCGCCGCGGTGTCGAGCACGCACCCGGCGGCGGTGATCCAGCTGCGCTCGGGGTGCGGCGAGCGGAAGAACACCAGCGACGGCTGGCTGGTGTGGCTCTCCTCGACGTCCATGAACCACTGCTCCCACCGCTCGAACAGGTCGTCGTCGAGCCGGTGCAGCCAGCCGATGCGGGCATAGCGCGTCAACAGCTCGATCGGCGACGGCGGCAGGCCGGCGCGCACCTCCAGCAGACCGACCAATGCCTCGCGGCGGCTGAACGCGCCGTAGATGGTGGGCAGGTACGAGATCATCAGGCTCACCAGGCCGAGACCGATTCCGGCTTCCACGAACGACAGCACCACGCGGCCGGTGCCCGGCGGCCGGATGAAGCCGAGCGTGAACAACGATGACCCGCTGGCAGCGAACGCCTCCGTCAGCGGCTGCACACCCGACGCCCAGAAAACACCGGTGAACCCCACTCCCACCAACGTGACCCACACTGCGGGCAGCGTGACCAACGCCACCGGCGAGAAGTGCGCCAGCACCCGGTCGCGTCGGGCGTATGGCCGGCTCGGCCGAGCGAAGAGCCCGAACAGGCGCCGCCACACGATGAAGTGGCCCCGGGTGAGCCACGAGGCGTAGCCACGCGGCACCACGATCGTCTTCAGAGCGGAGGCGAGCGTCGCCACCACCAGTGCCGACCCGGCCATCGCGGCCAGGACCCGAAGCAGGATCATCGGCACACTGTGGCACGGCGGCCTGGGCCCGTTCGCCGATCCGCACGGCTTCCGTTGCACGCGTTCGGTGTCCCGGTCGCACGGCCCACCAGTTTTGGTGCATGATGGGCGAGCCATTTGGGGGCATGACAGAGGAGATCACGGGTGAAGATTTCAGTCACCGTCAACGGGACGGTCCACGAGAGTGACGTCGAGCCACGCACGCTGCTCGTGCACTACATCCGAGAAGCATTGGCGCTCACCGGCACCAACATCGGCTGCGACACCTCGTCGTGCGGCGCATGCAGCGTGCACCTCGATGGCGAGGCCGTGAAGAGCTGCACCGTCCTCGCCGTGCAGGCCGACGGAGCGGTCGATCACGACGATCGAGGGCATGGCCGTCGATGGTGTGATGCACCCGATGCAGCAGGCGTTCATGGAGAACCACGGCCTGCAGTGCGGCTATTGCACGCCCGGCATGGTGATGGCCGCCACCAGCTTGTTGAAGGAGAACCCGCACCCTTCCGAAGAGGAAGTGCGCATCGGGCTCGAGGGCAACCTGTGCCGGTGCACCGGCTACCACAACATCGTCAAGTCCGTCCTGGCTTGCGCCGCGGGCGAGTAGTCACACATCCGCACGAGGTACTGGGGGTACCCGAATGACCGTCACCGACGATCGACCTGCAGCCGTGCTGGGGAGCCGGCTGCTGCGTCGTGAAGACCCGGCTCTGCTCACCGGCGAAGCCAAGTACACCAACGACCTGCAACTGCCCGGTGCACTGCACCTGGCGCTCGCCCGCAGCCCGTACGCGCACGCACGCATCATCAGCATCGACCTCGGCGCGGCGCTCGCCGCACCTGGCGTCGTTGCCGCCTACACCGGTGCCGATCTCACCGACCTGTGGGCCGCTCCCATGCCGTGTGCGTGGCCGGTCACGGCCGACATGAAGAACCCGGCTCACTATCCCGTGGCGGTTGGCAAGGCCGCCTACGTGGGCGATGCCGTTGCGGTGGTGCTCGCCACCAGCGACGCCGCCGCTCGCGACGCCATCGAGCTCATCGACGTGCGCTACGAGCCGCTCGCTGCCGTCGTCGATCTCGAGGATGCCCTCAGCGATCGCGTGGTCATCCACGACGAGCTGGGCACCAACAAGAGCTACCAGTGGGACCTCAAGATCGAGGACCACGAGGGTGCCATCGACGAAGCCTTCGCCGCGGCCGCCTACACCGTCCACGACCGCTACGTGCAGCAGCGTCTGCTGCCGATGGCAATGGAGCCCCGTGCCGTTGCCGCCGTGCCGCAGCCCTTCGGCGGCGACATCACGCTGTACTCCAGCACGCAGGTGCCGCACATCCTGAAGATCATGAGCGCCATCACGCTCGGCATCCCCGAGCACCAGCTACGCGTCACCACCCCGTCCGTCGGTGGCGGTTTCGGCAGCAAGCTCAACGTGTACGCAGAGGAGCTGCTCTGCCTCGCCCTTGCCCGCAAGCACAAGGTGCCGGTTCGCTGGAACGAGGAGCGCGGCGAGAACGCGGTGGCCACCATTCACGGTCGCGGCCAGATCCAGCACATGGAGCTCGCCGCCGACGCCCAGGGCAAGATCACCGCCGTACGGGTCCGCATCCTCGGCGACATGGGTGCGTACCTGCAACTGGTCACGCCCGGCATCCCGCTGCTCGGGGCATTCCTGTACGCCGGCGTGTACGACATCCCGCTCTACGACTTCAGCTGCACCAGCGTGTTCACCACACTCACCCCCACCGATGCCTATCGCGGTGCCGGGCGGCCCGAGGCCACGTACGCCATCGAGCGCGCGGTGGATTCGCTGGCCCGCAAGATGGGCATCGATCCGATGGAGCTGCGCAAGCGCAACTTCATCCAGAAGGAGCAGTTCCCCTACACGGCGATGACCGGCCTCACCTACGACAGCGGCGATCATCTTGCTGCTGCCGAGATGGCCGCAGGGCTGGCCGACTACGAGGGCGTTCGTGCCCGCCAGGCCACGCAGAACGTGGCAGGCGCAACCAAGCGCATCGGCATCGGGCAGGCCAGCTACTTCGAGATGTGCGGCCTGGCCCCGTCACGCGTGCTGGCTTCGTTGAACTACTCGGCCGGCGGCTGGGAGGCCGCCACCGTGCGCGTGCTGCCCACCAACAAGATCCAGGTGGTCACCGGCACCGCACCGCACGGTCAGGGCCACGAGACCTCGTGGAGCATGATCGTTGCCGACAAGCTGGGGGTTGCACCGGAAGACGTCGACGTGTTGCACAGCGATACGGCCATTGCTCCGCTGGGCCTCGACACCTATGGCTCACGGTCGCTGCCCGTGGGCGGCGTCGCCATCGCGATGGCGTGCGACAAGGTGATCGACAAGGCGAAGAAGATCGCCGCCCACCAGCTGGAGGCGAGCGAGGACGACCTCGAGTTCGCCGGGGGCACGTTCACCGTCAAGGGTTCGCCCGACAAGGCAATGCCGCTGGCGGCCATCGCCTTCGCGGCGTTCACCGCCCACGACCTGCCCGACGGCCTGGAGCCGAACCTGGAAGCGCACGTCACCTACGACCCACCCAACTTCTCGTGGCCGTTCGGCACTCACATCTGCACCGTCGAGGTCGACGTCGAGACCGGCCACGTGCAGGTGCTGCAGTACGTGGCGGTCGACGACTGCGGCAACCAGGTGAACCCGATGATCGTCGAGGGCCAGGTGCACGGCGGCGTCATCCAAGGTCTGGCGCAGGCACTCTTCGAAGAAGCGGTCTACGACACCGAGGGCAACCTGAAGAACGCCTCGCTGGCCGAGTACCTGGTGCCCGCAGCCAGCGACGTCCCCAGCCTCACGCTGGGTCACACCATCACGCCATCACCCACCAACCAGCTGGGCGTCAAGGGCATCGGCGAGGCCGGCACCATCGGCGCCGCACCCGCCGTCATCAATGCCGTCGTCGACGCACTGTCGGGCCTCGGCGTCACCGAGATGATGATGCCGGCAAGCCCCAACACCGTCTGGAACGCCCTGCAAGCCGCCCAGAACGCTCACTCCCAGACCACCGCTCAGAACGGAGCAACCAAGTGATTCCCGCAGCATTCGACTACGTCCGTGCCGGCTCAGCTGCCGAGGCGATCAGCCTCATCGGCCAGCACGGCGACGAGGCCAAGTTCCTCGCCGGCGGGCACAGCCTGCTGCCACTGATGAAGCTGCGCCTCGCATCGCCCAGCGTGCTGGTCGACATCGGCCGCGTCAGCGACCTCAACTACATCCGCGACGCCGGCGACCACATCGCGATCGGCGCCCTCACACGCCACATGGATGTCGAGACCAGCGCGGTCCTGAAGGAACACGTGCCGCTGCTGGCGCACGCCGCCGGCTACGTGGGCGATCCACAGGTGCGCCACCGCGGCACCCTGGGGGGCACCATCGCCCACGCCGACCCCGCCAGCGACCTGCCCGCAACCACGCTCGCGCTCGGCGCCACCTATGTGGTGCAAGGCCCCAACGGCACACGCGAGATCGCTGCCACCGACTTCTACCAGGGCTTCCTCGAGTCTGCGCTCGAGCCCGACGAGATGCTCACCGAGATCCGAGTGCCCAAGATGGGCGGCGCCGGTTGGAGCTTCCAGAAGTTCAACCGGCGTGCGCAGGATTGGGCCATCGTGGGCGTGGCGGCGTGGCGCGGCAACGGTTCCTCCGGCGTCGCGCTGGTCAACATGGGCAGCACGCCCATCCTCGCCGGCAGTGTCTCTGCTGCCCTCGCCGGCGGCGCGTCCGTCGCCGACGCGGCCCAGTTGGCCGCCGCCGACGCCGAGCCGCAGGCCGACCTCAACGCCAGCACCGAGTACCGCACGCATCTCGCCAAGGTCCTGGTGCGCCGCGCCCTCGACGAAGCCTCCCACTGATCATCCGCTGTACGTACAGTCTGTCGAGCGTTCACCTGGTGCTGTGAGTTCGCGTTCTTGACACAAACTGGTGGGCATGGTCGCAAAGGTGCCATGAACCGGAGGTGAACGATCGGTAGCGTTGGCGACCATGTCGACCACCGAGGCACCCACCTTCGTGCCGCCGCCGACGCGCCTGTCGCTGCGTTCGGTGGTTCCGGTCGACCACCTCCAACCGGTGCGACTGGGGCTGATGTTCAGTTACCTGTTGGCCTACCTGCTCTGGCTGCGCCTGAAGGGCTTGCCCATCGACCGCATCTCGGTGGCCATCAGCGTGGCCATCTTCCTGGTCTGCGCCTTCGTCGGGCGCAGCTGGCGCACCTGGGGCATCCTGCTGGTCGATTGTGCCTTCTACATCGTGATGTGGCTCGCCTACGAGAAGACACGCGGCGCCGCCGACGACGGCTTTCAGGTCTTCGGGCTGTTCCAGGTCGGGCCGTATCCGCTGCAGGTGGAGTCGATGCGCAACATCGACCGCGCGATGTTCTTCGGACACGACCCCAACACCGTGCTGCAGGATCACTTCTGGGAGCGATCGGTGCGCTGGTACGACGTGGTGGCCTCGGCGACGTACATGACCCACTTCGTGTTCCCCATCATCGCGATGGCGGTGCTGTGGGTGCTCAGCCATCGGCAGTGGGTGCGGTTCATGAAGCGCTTCGCCACACTGCTGGGCGTCGGCTGCCTGCTGTTCGTGCTGCTGCCCACCGCGCCACCATGGATGGTGGCCAGCCCCAAGTACCCGTACCAGCTGTTCCACGAGCTGCATCGCGACGCCGGCCGCGGCTTTCGCCACCTCGGGTTCAAGGGCTTCACCAACGATTACAAGATCGCACTCAGCAACGGCAACGGCGTTGCCGCGATGCCGTCGCTGCATGCGTCCTTCGCGCTCATCGTGCCGCTGTTCTTCATGCAGTGGATCCGCCAGACGTGGGTGAAGGTGGCCCTGCTGCTGTTCCCCATCACGATGCTGGCCTCACTGGTCTACCTCGGCGAACACTGGGTGATCGATGGCCTGGTCGGCTGGGGAATCACCGTCGGCACCTTCTGGTTCTGGAACCGGATGGAGCGCCGCACCCGGGTCGCGCGCAGCCACCGGGCACGTGCCGCGCTTCGCCGGCGCCGGCACCGGCACCGGCACCGGCACCGGTGATGCCATGATCGATCCTCCGAAGGTGCTGCTCGAGCACTCGTTCCTGCACGCTGTCGCCGACGACCAGCACGAACAGCACGAGCGCGCCACCGGCGAGTACCTCCGTCTGGTTGCCGAGTACGAGGTCGAGGCGGTGCTGCTGGTCGCGGTCAGCGATCACCTTCGTGCACACGGCGGGTTCGATCGCCGCGGCAGGTTCGCTCCCGTCGATCGCCTGTGGGTCGGCATGCAGCATCGCCGAGCGGCGAAGCGCACATCCTCTGGCGGCGACCTCGATCTGGCGCTCACGTTGGTGATGGCCGAACGCCATCGCGTGCGCACCATTGCCACGTTCGACCCTCGGTTCGAGCAGTACCAGCTGACGCTGCTGCCGGCCCCCGAGGTCGAGTGAGCTCACCACCAGGTGCAGGTGGCTAGCCTGGCGCTCGATCACCCGCGCCTCTCCGAGAGATAGTGACACCATGTCGTTCAACCCCGACGACGAGAACTCGCAGTTCGATGCCTTCCACCTCGACGCGATAGCCGATGCAGATCCGTACCCGTACTGGTACGACGACGCCGACGAACCCGATAGCAATCCGACGTTGGTACGCAGTGAGATCTGCGACCTGTGCGTCGTTGGCGGCGGTTACAACGGCCTGTGGACCGCCATCATCGCCAAGGAGCGCGACCCGAGCCGCGACGTCATCCTCATCGAGGCACACGAAGTCGGCTCGGCCGCCAGCGGTCGCAACGGCGGCTTCATGGAGAGCAGCCTCACTCACGGCGTGGCCAACGGGCAGGAGCGCTTTCCCGACGAGCTGCCCTTGCTCGAAGAACTGGGCCTGAAGAACCTCAACGACATCGAAGCTGCGATCAAGCGCTACAACATCGACTGCGACTACGAACGCACCGGTGTGATCGACATCGCCACCGAGTTCCACTCGCCCTCATACCTCGACGAGCTGCGCGACGACTACACGCAGCTGCGCTCGCTGGGCCAGAAGGTGGAGTGGCTCGACAAGGCTGCGATGCAGGCACAGGTCAACTCACCCACCTACACCGGTGGGCTGTGGCGCAAGGATCGCGCGGCCATCGTCGACCCGGCCCGCCTGGCCTGGGGCCTGAAGGGCGCCGCCATGTCGTTGGGCGTGCGCATCTACGAAGACACCAAGGCCACCGCCATCGAGAAGGACGGCGTCGGTGTGCTCATCACCACACCGCTCGGCCGCATCCGCGCCGGCAAGGTGGCGCTGGCCACCAATGCGTTCAAGCCGCTGCTGAAGCGGATCAGCCACTACGTGGCTCCGGTGTACGACTACTGCATGGTCACCGAGCCGCTCTCCAACCAGCAACTGGCCGACATCGGGTGGAAGGGTCGCCAGGGCCTCAGCGACATCAGCAACCAGTTCCACTACTACCGCCTCACCGAGGACAACCGAATCCTGTGGGGTGGCTACGACGTCATCTACTACTGGCGCGGCAAGGTGAACACCGAGCTGGAGAGCCGACCCGAGACCTGGGCCAAGCTCAGCAAGCACTTCTTCGACACCTTCCCTCAGCTGGAGGGCCTCAAGTTCACACATGCGTGGGGCGGCGTCATCGACACCTGCAGCCGGTTCTGCGTGTTCTGGGGCAGCGCCATGCAAGGCAGGGTGGCGTACTCCGTCGGCTACACCGGTCTCGGCGTCGCGTCCACCCGCTTCGGCGCGGAGGTGATGCTCGACATGATCGACGGCAAGCGCAGCAAGGCCACGAGCACCGAGTTCGTGAAGAGCAAGCCGCTGCCGTTCCCACCCGAGCCGTTCCGATTCATCGGCATCCAGGCCACCCGCTACTCCTTGAACCACGAGGACAAGTCCGGCAAGCGCAACCTGTGGCTGCGTGGCCTCGACCGCTTCGGCCTCGGCTTCGACAGCTGACGCTCGGCCGGGTCAGCGGCGCAGCACCACGATGCTGCGCGGCGCGAGCGTGAAGCTGCCCGGCCCGCGCGCTGCCGGCTCGGCAGTGGCGATCACCACCTGCCAGTCGCCCGGCTCCTGCACGTCGAACGTCAACTGCTCCCACCACGCGTTCACCATCACGTACAGGCCGCTCGCGCTCCACGCGATGGATCGCGATTCGTGCGAGTCGTCCACCTCCGCGCCCACACCGTAGAAGTGAACGTCGACCGGGGGATGGTTGCGGCGAAGCTGCACGAGCGATCGGATGCACTCGGTGAGCTCGTGCCAGGCCCGCGCCCGGGCCCAATCGACCCAGGTGAGCGGACCATCGATGTCGTACGGGTTGTCGTTGCCATCCTGGGTTCGGGCGAACTCATCGCCCATCACCCACATGGGCGTGCCGGCCGACAGCAGCAGCAGTACGACGTGGTTCTTCAGCTGCTGCAGGCGCAGTTCGGGGCCGGTGTCCCACGATCGATGGCGATCGCTGGTGACGATGGTGAGGTCGTGGAGCGTCAGGCCGTCGTGCGCGGTCACGAAGTTGACGGTGCGCTGTGCACCGTCGGCCCCGAACTGGTCGGGGCTGCCCTGCACCCGTTGTCGGATCGCGCCGACCAGACCGGGTTCACCACGAAGGAAGCCGCGCACATCGTCTCGGAAGCGGTCGTTCCACTGCAGCCAGCCCGGCGGCCACACCGGCGAGCCGACCTGGTACGCGCCGAGATCCCACGGTTCGGCGATCAGCGCCACGCCACGTGGTGCCGCCCAGTCGGTGATCATCTGCACCAGCTCGCCGCCGTCGCGCGTGAGCAACGAGGCGAGGTCGAACCGGAAACCGTCGATGCCCAGATCTGCGTAGCGCCCCAACGCCTCCAGCACCAGCTCGCGAACGTAGGGATCGCCAGGGTTGATGTCGTTGCCACACCCGCTGTCGTCGATGTAGCGACCGTCGGCATGGTGGCGATACGCATGATCGTCGTCGAGCCCGCGCAGGCTGTGAGTGGGCAGGCTGGCATTGCCCTCGCCGGTGTGGTTGAAGACGACGTCGAGCCACACGTGCATGCCCCGGTCGTGAGCAGCGGCGACCAGCTCGGCCATCTCCTCGGCAGCACGCTCGGGTTGCATTGCGTACGGTCGGTGCACCGCGCCCCACACCAAGGGCATGTAGCCCCAGTAGTTGTGCTGTGGGTCGAACGGGTGCACGGGCATCAGCTCGATCACGTTCACGCCGATGCCGGCAACGTGATCGAGGTGCTGGATGCACCCACTGAACGTTCGGCCGAAGCCGCGAACGTGCAGTTCGTAGACCACCGGTGACTGTGCGAGTGGCGCACCTTGACGCTGGCGAGGCCAGGGATCGCGTACAACGCTGCGCGGACCATCGGGCGTGACGAGCAGGTCGTGGCAACTGGGGTCGAGCAGCGGTGGCCCGTCATCCACTCGGATCCAGTAGTGGTCGCCCACCGCGGCCTCGAACTCGGCCACCCACGAGTCGTCCTCGCGTCGAGCCGCGACCGAGGAAACCTCGCCGGGGAGATGGTGCGAACGGACGAACACGGCGACCTGTTGGGCGCCGGGCGCGGGGACTCGGAGACGGCGAAGAGCGTTCATCGAGCACCAGCCTGCCATCCGGCTCTAACCTGCACCGCAATGGTCACCCAGCCCAACACCCCCGCTGATGTCTCGCATGCGCTCAGCCTGCACGGCTACATCCCCGACGACGGTCTGGCCACCTCGGTCTTCCTCGCGATGACCCTTCGCCGCCCGCTGCTGCTGGAGGGCGAAGCCGGTGTGGGCAAGACCGAAGTGGCGAAGGTGCTCAGCCGGTGGACGGGTGGCGAGCTCATCCGCCTGCAGTGCTACGAGGGCATCGACGTGTCACAGGCTGTGTACGACTGGGACTACAGCCGACAACTGCTGCACCTGCGTGCTGCCGAGGCCACCGGCGAGTCGTTGGGGCTCACCACCAACGCGCTCGAGCAGCAGCTGTACAACGAGCGCTTCCTGTTGAAGCGAGCGCTGCTGCAGGCCATCGATCACGCCGGCGAGATCCCGCCGGTGCTGCTCATCGACGAGATCGACCGTGCCGACGACGAGTTCGAGGCCTACCTCCTGGAGGTGCTGTCCGAGTACCAGATCACCGTGCCCGAGATCGGACGCTTCAACGCGGTGCGTCCGCCGCTGGTCATCCTCACCTCCAACCGCACGCGCGACGTGCACGACGCCCTGAAGCGCCGCTGCCTCTACCACTGGGTCGAGCACCCCGACTTCGAGCGTGAGGTTCGCATCGTGCGCATGCGGGTGCCACAGGTGCTCGACCGGCTGGCCCGGCAGGTGGCCGGCGCCGTCGAGGCGCTGCGCACGCTCAACCTGTACAAGCCGCCGGGCGTTGCAGAGACCATCGACTGGGCACAGGCGTTGGCAGCGCTGGGCCGCACCGAGCTCGACGAAGCGATCGTGGAGGCAACGCTGGGGGCGGTGCTGAAGTACCGCGAAGACCAGGACCGCACGCGCCAGCACGGCATCGCCGACCTCGTCAAGCAAGCCTTCGAGCGAGGCTTCCAATCGTCATGAACGCGGGCGACGGATGAGCGACGTGCTCGCGCCACACACGCCGGCCGAGCGCATGGCCGTCACCTTCGCCCGCGTGTTGCGGGGCGCGGGCCTGCGCGTGCCCATGGGCAGCGTGCTGGCGTTCGTCGATGCGCTGGGGCAGGTGGGCATGCAGGACCGCACCTGCGTGTACTGGGCAGGGCGAGCCACACTGGTTCGCAAGCCCGAGGACTTCGAGCTCTACGACCGGTCGTTCGCGGTCTTCTGGCTCAGCGCCGCCCACGACGATGCCGACCAGCAACCCGACGAGCCGTTGCACATCACGCTCGCGCTCGACGACGAGCCCGACGATGACGACCACGACGGTGACGGCGCGGCGAACGACGAGCCCACCATCGTGTTGCGCTTCAGCCCGATGGAGGTGTTGCGCGACAAGGACTTCGCCGCCTACACCACCGACGAGCTTCGCCTCGCGCAGGAGCTGATGTCGCAGCTGCGCTTCATCGGGCCACCACGTCACTCGTTTCGGTACCGTCGCTCACGCCGCGGCAGCCGGCCCGACCTCCCTGCCACCGTGCGCGCCTCCCTGCGAGCAGGCGGCGAACCCATTCGTCGACACTGGCGCGAGCCCGGCGAGCGGTTGCGGCGGCTGGTGGTGCTGCTCGACATCTCGGGCTCGATGGAGCCGTACGCTCGTGCGATGCTGCGCTTCGTGCACGCCGCCGTCTCCGGCCGCCAACGCGTGGAAGCGTTCGCCATCGGCACCCGGCTCACCCGGATGACCAAGGAGCTGCACAGTCGCGACCCCGACACCGCGCTCGCCGCGGCCGGCAGGCGGGTGCACGACTGGAGCGGTGGCACGCGGCTTGGCGACTGCCTGCGCGAGTTCAACGACCAGTGGGGCGTGCGTGGCATGGCCCGCGGCGCCATCGTGGTCATCCTCAGCGATGGATGGGACCGTGGCGACCCGCAGGTGCTCGCCGACCAGATGCAGCGGCTGCAACGGATCACGTACCAGACGATCTGGGTGAACCCGCTGAAGGTCACCCCCGGCTACGCGCCCTTGGCCCGTGGCATGGCAGCTGCACTGCCCTTCGTCGACGACTTCGTGGAAGGGCACAGCCTGTCAGCCATGCACGAGCTGGCAGGAGTCATCGCCGGGGCGCCACTGCGCCGCACGTCCCAGGTCCCACCGAGCAAGCTGGAGCCACGATGAAAGAGCTGCTCGACGACATCGACCGGTGGCGGGCAACCGGCGCCCGCGTCGCCATCGCCAGGGTCGTCGACATCGAAGGGTCCGGCCCACGGTTGCCGGGCGCGGCGATGGCCGTCAACGAGGCCGGCGAGGTGACCGGCAGCGTCAGCGGAGGGTGCGTGGAGAGCGCCGTCGTGGCCGAGGCGTTGGCGATCCTGCACGGCGATGCCCCGGCGCGGGTGGTCACCTTCGGCTACAGCGACGACGACGCGTTCGCAGTCGGCCTCACATGCGGGGGCATCATCCGCCTGTTCATCGAACCCCTCGACTGGTGAACCCGATGTACGAGCAGCTCAACGAGCGCATCCGCAGCGAGCAGCCTGTCGCTCTGGTCACCGTCATCGAAGGGGCGGGCATCGGCAGCAAGCTGTTGGTCGCCCCTGGCGCTGCGCCACTGGGCACGCTCGGCAGCCCCGAGCTCGATCGCATTGCCGCCCGCGACGCGCTCGGCGAGCTGGAGGCGGGTCGTAGCGGCATCCGTCACTACGGCCCCAACGGAGAGACCACCCCTGAGGACCTGGCGGGCACGCCGGTCGTCGTGGCCTTCATCGAGAGCTGGGCGCCACCGCCGCAGATGTGGATCTTCGGCGCCGTCGACTTCACGGCGGCCCTGGCCAAGGTCGCCAAGGTGTTGGGCTACCGGGTGCTGGTGTGCGATGCGCGCGAGATCTTCGCCACTCGTCGGCGATTCCCGATGGCCGACGAAGTGCTCGTGTCATGGCCCGGGCCGGTGTTCGCCGAGCGAGGGCACACGTTGGCCCCGCGCGATGCGGTGTGCATCCTCACGCACGACCCGAAGTTCGACGTCCCCGCGGTGCAGGGAGCGCTGGCCACCACGGCCGGCTACATCGGTGTGATGGGCAGCCGCACAACGCACGCCACGCGGTTGCAGCGGCTGGCCGAAGTGGGCGTCACCCACGCAGATCAGCTGGCCCGCCTGATGTCGCCGATCGGTCTCGATCTCGGTGCCCGCACGCCCGAGGAAACGGCCATCTCGATCTGCGCGGAGATCATCGCCCGCCGAACCGGCCGGGCCACACCGTCGTTGCGCGACGCGGTGGGGCCGATTCACGGCTGACGGCTCAACCCATCGGGTTGCCGAAGCGAACCGAGTTGACCCTGCTCTTGGAGATGAAGTCGACTTCCACGTTGCGCCCGGTGAACGGTGCGTGGATGATGGCGTTGTCGATGCCGAGATACATCATCACGTGCCCCGGGTAGTACACCAGATCGCCGGCCTGTGCCGTCTCACGAGTGACTGCCTTGGCGTTGTTGATCTGCGTACGACTCTGGCGGAAGAGCTTCACCCCGGCCTGGCCCCACGCGTAGGTGGTGAGGCCCGAGCAGTCGAACCCGACACCGGGCGAACTGGTGTTGCGGCGGTACGGGGTGCCCAACTCGGCGAACGCGGCCATCAGCGCAACCTGGTGCGGAGCATCGGCGTTGCGCCATGCCAACTGCATGCGGGCGACATCGAGGCCCAAGCGGTTGGCCGCCTCGGCAGCGACACCATCGCGGATGGAGGCGAACTGAGTGAACGCATCGGAGTTGCCGGCCTGCGCGTACCTGGCCCACTGCGCGAGCGCGTTGTTGGCGTACCCGGCCAGGCCATCGGCGCCGGCGACGACGACCGAAGGGCTTGCCACCGACGGGGTGGCCGGTGCAGCGGACGCCGCTGCCGGAAGTGCTGCACAGCCCAGAGCGAGCGATGCGGCGAGAACTGTTGCGTGCACGGTGTGACGAACCGTCATGATGGTGACGTTCCTCTCTCATGGTCGCACTCACCGAGGTGAGTGTCGTTCGGACGTGAACAAGGGTCTGCAACCCTCTTCCACGGCGAAGACGCCAAACGAGAGCGCCACCGCGTTGGTGTGTCGGCCACCCGGACGCGAACGAATGCGACCGGCTGATGTAACAGGCCGCAACCATAGCGACATGAAACTGCAACAATCAACGTCGCGGTGAAGATTTCGTCATCATTTCGTCATGTCGATCGAGTGCGATGAGACACCCGTTGGCGCCCATCGAGGTGGCCTAAGCTCCGCCACGTGCCCGCCGTCGCCGCTCTTCTCGCTGCCGGCGGCGGTACTCGCTTCGCCGGCAACGAGCACAAGCTGCTCGGCATCCTGCGCGGCAAGCCGGTGTGGGAATGGGCGTTGCACCAGGTGCAGGCTGCCGGTTTCGATCATGTGGTGATCGTCACGGGCGCCGTCGCACTGCCCTGGACGGCGCACACGGTGGTGCGTCACAACGCTGCCTGGGCCACCGGCCAGGCCAGCTCGGTGCAGGTGGCGGTGGCCGCCGCCCGCGAGCTCGGCGCCTCCGCCGTCACCATCGGGCTCGCCGACCAACCCTTCGTCACCGCTGCTGCCTGGCGAGCAGTGGCCCAGGCAGCGGCCGACTGTCGCATCGTCATCGCCACGTATGACGGCACACCCGGCCCCAACCCGGTGCGGTTGGCCGCGCCGGTGTGGCCGTTGCTCCCCACCAGCGGTGACGAAGGCGCCCGCAGCCTCATACGCGATCATCCGGAGTGGGTCTGCTCGGTGAGCTGCGTAGGATCGGTGGCCGACATCGACACGCTGGAGGATCTCGCCCGATGGAACCACTGCTGAACGAGTTCACCGTCCATCGCTCCATCGAGCACACCTGGGCCGTGCTCACCAACGTCGAACGCATCGCCCCGTGCATGAAGGGTGCCGAGCTGCAGGAGATCGAAGGCGACATGTACCGCGGCGTCGTCAAGCTCAAGCTGGGGCCCATCTCCACGCAGTTCAAGGGCCAGGCACACTTCCTGGAGCGCGACGACGTCAACCACCGCGCAGTGCTGAAGGGCGAAGGCCGCGACACCGGTGGCAAGGGCAACGCCGAAGCGCTCATCACGGCCACGCTGCACGCAGTGTCGCCCGAAGTCACCAAAGTGCTGGTCGAGTCCGACATCAAGCTCACCGGCAAGGTGGCCCAGTTCGGCCGCTTGGGCGTCATCCGCGACACCAGCGAGAAGTTGATGTCCGACTTCGCCCACAACCTCAACACCATGCTCGATGCCGAGGTCGATGAACCCGCGGCAGCGGCGACGGCCGAGCCGGTGCCCGCAGCACCCACCACGCCGGCCACCGACGCGGGTGACGCCGCACCCACCGACCAACCACCGGTGGCGCCCACCGTGCGCAAGATCCAAGGCCCCGCCGCGGAGCCCATCGAGCTCAGCGATGTCGCCGGATCGGCAGTGCTGAAGCGCCTGCTGCCGCTGTTCGGTGGGCTCGTGGTGCTGCTGCTCGTCCTGCGGCGTCTGCGCAAGTAGTCCCCAGGCCACCATGGCCACCCGTGCTGCCTCACACGATGCCCGGCGCGTTGCCGAGTTGCTCGGGCGCGAGCCGGAAGCCACCTTCGAAGTCGTCGTCCGCGACGCGTCGGGCGAGCCGGTCGTGCTGCGCAACGACCCGTTGATGTTCAACGGGCGTCCGATGCCCACGCTGTACTGGTTGGCCGGCAAGGACGCACTGCGCAGGGTCAGCCGATTGGAGGCCGCGGGCGGCGTCCGCGCCGCAGAGGCCGCCATCCCTGCCGCCGAGCTGGCGGCGGCCCACGCACGGTACGCCGCCGAGCGCGACTCGGCGATCCCGCAAGGGCACGCAGGCCCGCGGCCGTCGGGGGGCGTGGCCGGCACGCGCACCGGCGTGAAGTGCCTGCACGCGCACTACGCCTACCACCTCGCGGGCGGCGACGACCCGGTGGGCCGGTGGGTGGCAGCCAAGCTGGCCGAGGCGGCCGACGACCCCGGTGCCATCAACGACAGTGCCATCAACGACAGTGCTATCAACGACCAGGGCGAGCAGGCGCCGGCGTGACCACGTTGCACGTCAGCCTGGGCCAGCGCGACACCGTGTTCGCCGATCGTGAGGCCGGCGCGCGCTACACCGTGCCCATCGGCACCGACACGCTGGCAGCCATGATCGCGGCCGACCCCCCGCTGCCCGAGGAGCTCACCAACGCCATCGGCATCTTCATGGATCACATCGAAGACGTCACGCGAGAAGTCCCCAGTTCCACGTTCGCCGACAGCATCGAGGTGTGCGGGCCCGGGCTGCAGGCACTGGTCGACACCGAGGTCGGCCATTCGGAAGGCTTGCCGTTCGATGTGTCGCGCGGCGCCGCCGAGGAAGTGTTCCGCACCCTCGCCACCGAGGCCCTCGCCAACCGCGCCCGCAACCCGGGGCTGCCCGCCGCCGAGGTGCACCACATCCTCGGCGTGTGCTGTGCGCTGGTCGCGACGCTCCGGGGCCTGCAGGCAGTTCAGCTCACGGTCGTCAGCGATGCGGTGGCCCCATGAGCGGGCGCGGTCACCCTTCGGCGCCGACGGGTGGCGCCATCAGGCTCTATGGGCGCCGCGTGATGCTGCGCCCGCTCACCGCCGCAGACTGGCAGCAGTGGAGCGAGGTGCGCCAGCGCAACGAGCAATGGCTCACCCCCTGGGAGCCGCTGCGCCCCGCCAACCTGCTCGACCCCACCCGCGATCGCGACGCGTTCAGTTCGCGCTGCAGCGCACGCGACCGCGACCGGCAGATGGGCATCGCCTTCGGGTTCGGCCTCTTCGTCGGCGCCGACCTCGCCGGCGAGGTGAACCTCAACGGCATCGTGCGCGGTGCGCATCAAGGTGGCACCATCGGCTACTGGATCGACCGCGCCAAGGCCGGGCATCGGTACATCGCAGAAGGCGTCGCCACCGTGATGCGGTTCTCGTTCGAGCAGTTGCACCTCCACCGGCTCGAGATCTGCATCGTGCCGCGCAACTTCAACAGCCGACGAGTGGTGGAAGTGCTGGCGCTGCGCGAGGAAGGGGTCGCACAACGCTTCCTCGAGATCAACGGCGCGTGGGAAGACCACGTTCGCTACGGCATCACCGCCGAGGAGTGGCAGGCTCGCCGCGCCGAACTGTCGGCCGCCTGGTTGTGAGCCGGCGGCCGACCGAGCGGTTGGTCAGGCTTGTTCGGCAACGAGGCGAGTGGCTTGCGCCTTCGCCTTGCGCACCGCGGTCCGCCGCTTCCAGTCCTTCACCTTCCAGTGACGCAGCGGCTTGGCCATGGCGCTCTTCTTGCCGCGCTCGGCGTCGTGATGGTGCGGCGGCACCCAGGCCCGGCCTGGCTCGTGCACCTCGTCGGGCTCGTAGCCCGCACTCACTTGGGCCGCAACGGCATGCAACTCGCTGTTGATGCGATGCCGCTCGTTGTGGGCGTGTGCCTGTGCATCCACTTTCGGCGGTGGAACCGCCTCTTGGTTGCGATGGCGCTGGCTCATAGGTACCTCCGTGTGATTTCGGAACGTACTGCTGCTCTCCGTACGCGAACGGTAGACCAAGGGCCGGCGGCCAGGTAGGGACTTTCCGTAACAGTTCTGCGCGCTTTTGGACGCGCTGCGCGTCAGCCCTTCTTGGAGCTGATTTTCGCCTGCAACGCGGCGATGCGCTGCGCGAACCAGGGTTGACGGGTGCTCCACACCTGGGGCACCAGCTCACGATCCACCGCTTCGGGGTGGGTGCCGACGTCGGCCATGTCCTGGATGGTCTTCTTGACTTCGATCAGCAGTTCGCGCGGCGCGGTGGCGGCACGGGCCGCCATCTCCTGTGCGGCCGCGAGCAGCTGGTCATCGTCGTAGCAGCGGTGCACCAGGCCGACGCGCTCGGCCTCGGGGCCATCCATCACCTCACCGAACACCACGCCGGCGAAGGTGGCCTGTGGGCCGACGATGCGGCGCAGCATCCAGGTGTGGCCGCCGCCGGGGTGGATGCCGATCTGCAGGAAGCGGGTGTCGAACTTGGCCCGACGGGCTGCCAGGCGCACGTCGCATCCGAGTGCCAGGTTCATGCCGGCGCCGACGGCAGCACCGTTCACCGCCGCGAGTGTGGGGAGCGGGCTACGGGCGATGCGCAGGAAGCCCTCATAGATGCCGCCCAGGCTCTCCTTGGTGGATTCGGCCAGGTTGCCCAGGTTGGCACCGGCGCAGAAGGCGGGCGCTGTGCCGGTGACCACCAGTGCACCAACCGCGGTGTTGGACTCGATGTCGTCCATTGCCCCGATGATCTCCGCCACCATGGCAGCGGTGAGCGTGTTGCGTTCGGCAGGGTTGTTGAGCGTGAGCGTGGCGACACCGTCGGCCACATCGACAAGTACGAGCGACATGAGTGCAACCGTACTCATCGACCCGGCGCAGCCCGCTACCGTCGCAGGCGCATGCTCGACCACGTCTTCACCGATGCCATCAGTGCGCTGCGCGACGCGTTCGAGGCTGCGTTCCTCGAACGCCAGCCGTTCGAGGAGCACTTCCAGTCCGACATCCTCCTCGGCGACCTGACGTGGGAGACGAGTTACGGCCTGCCCGGCGAAGGCCTGCCGCCACATGTGGTGGCGCACATCACGTTCGACTGGCCGTCATGGAGCCAGACCGCATATCGCCAGTGGTACGTCGACGAGGTGCTCGAGCGGCAACCCGCCATCGAGATCGAGATCGTGTTCCGGGTGCAGAACATGCTCGAGCCGCCCGAGCCGGCGCACACGGCGCCACCGAAGAGCTGAGCCCGCTCATCGGCGATGGTCGTCTCGAGCGGGCGGGGGTGACGGTGGAGATCGCGTTCGCCGAGGAGAGCCGCAGCACTCCCGACCACGCGGTGGAGGTGACGTACGAGGGCCTCTACGAACTGGCCGAGGTGACGTTGGCCGACGGTGCCAACACCCTGCTCGACGATCACCTCGGGGTGCTCGGCGGCTGGATCGCTGCAACGCTGGTGAAGTTGGCCGACCTGCGCTGAGCCTCACCGGCGAGCGTGCTGCGGCTCGTCGCGCCCAACAGCGCTGTGGCAGGGTCGGGCCATGTCTGACGTCGTCGTGTACGAGGTGAGCGAACGCATCGCCACCATCACCCTCAACCGGCCAGAGGCGCGCAACGCGTTGTCCAGCGAGGTGCTGCGCCTGCTCCCGCAACGCATGCGTGAAGCCGACGCGGACGCCGAGGTCGATGTCGTCATCCTCACCGGCAGCGACCCGGCGTTCTGCGCCGGCCTCGATCTGAAGGAGCTCGGCTCCACCGGTGGCAACCTCGGCGCGACAGGGGCCGATGGCCGACCGAACCGCGATGGCGTGCGCGGCCCGTTTCCTGCCATGACCAAGCCTGTCATCGGGGCCGTCAACGGCGTGGCCATCACCGGCGGCTTCGAGCTGGCACTCAACTGCGACTTCCTCGTCGCCAGCGAGCTCGCCAAGTTCGGCGACACGCACTCACGCGTCGGTGTGATGCCCGGGTGGGGTCTGACCGTGCTGTTGCCGCAGGCCATCGGCGTTCGCCGCGCCCGGGAGATGAGCTTCACCGGCAACTTCATGCTGGCCGAGGAAGCGCTGCACTTCGGCCTCGTCAACCACGTCGTCGCCCACCTCGATCTGCTGCCGTTCACCCGCCAGCTGGCCCGCGACATCGTCGGCAACGACCAGCCCGGCGTCCGTCAGATCCGCGCCACGTACGGCGAGATCCACGGCGATCAGCCCGGCTGGCAGCTCGAGGCCACCAACGCCGCCCGCTGGCAGCGCGAGATGTTCAGCCCCGAACACGTAGAGGCCCGCCGCCTCGCCATCCAACAACGCGGCCGCCAGCAGTAGCGCCCGCGCGGCCGCATCGTCCCCGGCCCTTCGTCGACCCGGCCGCATCGGCCCCGGCCCTTCGTCGACCCGGCCGCATCGTCCCCGGCCCTTCGTCGACCCAGCCGCATCGCCCCCGGCCTTCAGGAGATGGTTGTGCTCGCAACCGGGCCTCCCCAGATCGCCACGTAGGCTTCCGCGGCTCCCCAGTTGCGGGCACAAGGTTCATTGCACGTCGGACCGTCGCAAGGCCTCGGCGAGGGTTTCCCGCATCACCGTCGAACGAGTCACCACATCGGTGTAGGTGAACTGCATCACGACGTAGCCATCGAGCTGGAGCCGGTTCACCCGTTCGGCGTCTTCCTGCATCTGCATCGGAGTGCGATGGAACTGGTAACCGAGCAACTCGACCACGACATTGGTGCCAGGGAAGTGACAATCCACCCTCACCAACCTCTTCTTGCGCTGGGCCAGCACCTGCTGGGTGGCCGGGTGCTCGAACCCCAGCTCGTCCATCAGCTCCAGGAACGTCCGTTCCAGGTACGAGTGACCGCCGCGGCCGAGCTCGCTGCCGGCGATGACCGCCAGCAGTCGATCGATGCCCGAGCGACCCCGACCGCGCAGCTCGATCAACCGTCGATGGAGGAAGTCCTCGCTCGTGAGACCGTCGCGAAGCGCGCTGTCGAGCGCGACCGTGAGTCGCCTCGGCGACTCGCTCGCTGCCAGCTCGATGAGCAATCGGGTGGCCGACAAGCAAGGCATGCCCATCGCCATGGTGGTGTCGAGCCGAGTGATCGATCGAGCGCGATGCACGAGGTGCTGGTGGCGATGCACACGACGGGCACGGGGCACGGTGACATGAAAGGGCGGCTTCAGGGTGAAGCCGTCGAGGCCGAGGATGGCCGCGGCCGTTGGGCCTGACACCCAGCAGGCCTGGCCGATCGACGCCACCAGGGCTTCCAGTTGCTGCAACTTGCGCAGGAACGCAAGCGGAGGGTCGCCTTGGATTCGGATGCCGCGTGTGGTGGTGCTCATGCGTCCATCCAACGCAGCCGACTCACAGCCCTCCTCACAGCACAGTGACATCACGACTCGACCGCCGGCCCCGTGTAGTTGCAGACGCAAATGGGTCTCCCCGGTTCGCTACGTAGGCTTCCGGTGCTCCCCAGTTGCGCACGCAATGACCTGTACGAACCGCGGCGGCGGGCCGCGGGCGGTGAGCGAGAGCGGGTGACGCTGGCGGGTGACTGGCTCAGATGGTGGCGCCGCGGGCCCGGAGGTCGGCGGTGACGGCGGCAGCGATGTCGATGGCCAGGATCTCGGCGCCGGTCTGGTTGAGGTGGAACCCGTCGTCGGCGCGCACGTCCTTGCCCTCGCCGTCGCGCGGATCGACCACGAACTCGGCCCAGCCCACGTTGCGACCGCTGAAGCGCGCCCAGGTGTCGACGAACACCACGTTCGGACGCTTCGCCACCTCCGCGCGCACCACTTCGTCCTGCACCTTCATACGTGCGGTCACGTCGGGGTTGTCGTCATTGGGGATGCCCACCCAGATCAGCGTGCGGTTCCCGTCGCTGAGGTAGTCCATGGCTGCACCGACGCGGGCGCCGTACTCGGTTCGCCAGTCGGCGTCGTCGACGCCCGATGCCGGCTCGTGGTTCACCGCCCACGACTTGTCGAGGTTGCGCAGACCCTGCGCATCGTTGCCGCCGAACGTGACCACGACGATGTCGGGGTTGGCCGCCGGCACGATCTGGCGCATGTATGACGGCCAATCGAAGAAGTCGGGACGAGCCAGACCGGACGATGTCTTGTAGTCGAGCGCGGTGGTGACCATGCCGGTGGCGTCGAGCAGGGTCTGCAGGTACGGGCCGAAGCTGCCCGCGTCGGAGTCGCCGAGGATGAGCAGTTCGGCGGGGTTCTCCGCCGACGGCACCGTGCGCTCCCTTCACCGGCGGTTCCGTGACGACCGTGGGCGGCGAGGTGATGACCGGCACCGTGGTGGGTTGACCGTCGTTGACCACCGTGATGATGGTGGGCTGCACAGCCGCCGCCTGCTGCGGGTCGCCGTCGCCGAAGACGGTGGCGATGACGCTGACGAGACCCCAACCCAGCGCGACCACGAACGCGAGGGCGACAAGGCGGCGCACCATGTAGGTGCGCTGGCTCGCCCGCCCGCGGCCCGCCGGGGCGGCTCGGTGCCCCTGTGACATCGACATCGGGACAAGGTTACGAGCAGGAGAACGATCCCGCAGGCAATGGAGCACGAGCCTCCATCACGGCTACGCTTTGGAGCGGATAGTTCATCCACCAACTCCAACACTCCAAGGGGGAGACAACATGCGCAAGAGCAAGCATTTCGCTGCTATTGCCCTCGTTGCGGCGTTTGGTCTCGTGGCTGCATCATGCGGCTCCGATTCCGAGAGCAGCGACACGAAGGCACCCGCCGACACGACTGCACCGGGCGAAACGACCGGCGACACCACCGCACCTGCCACTGACATCAAGGTCGGTCTGGCATTCGACACCGGTGGCCGTGGCGACGGCACGTTCAACGACTCGGCAGCTGCCGGCGCCGACCTGGCCACCTCCGAGCTCGGCGTCACCGTCGACGAGCTCGAAGCCACCACTGCGGAAGACCGCAAGCCCAACCTCGAGACCCTCACTGCCAACGGCAACAACCCGATCATCGCGGTCGGTTTCGCCTTCGGTGAAGGCCTTGCGGAAGTCGCTGCCGCCAACCCCGGCACCATCTACGCCAACGTCGACGGCTTCTACGAGAACGCCACCCCCAACGTCCTCTTCCTCGGCTTCGCCGAGCACGAAGGTTCGTTCCTCGTCGGTGCCGCCGCGGCACTGAAGAGCGAGAGCGGCATCATCGGCTTCATCGGCGGCCAGGAGATCGACCTCATCAAGAAGTTCGAGGCTGGTTACACGGCCGGGGCGAAGTACATCAACCCCGACATCGTGGTCAACGTGCAGTACCTCGGTGCTGCCGGCGACAACAACGCCTGGAACTCGCCCGACAAGGCCAAGGAGATCGCCAACGGCTGGTACGCCGATGGCGCCGACGTGGTCTACACGGCCGCTGGTGGTTCTGGTAACGGCACCATCGCCGCCGCTGTCGAGAGCGGCAAGTGGGCCATCGGCGTGGACAGTGACCAGTGGGCCACCGCCACTCCCGAGCAGCAGGCACACATCCTCACCTCGATGCTCAAGCGCGTCGACGTCGCCGTGTTCGAGACCGTCAAGGCCGCTCAGGACGGCACCCTCGCCGGTGGCTTCGCCACCTACGACCTCAAGGTCGACGGCGTGGGCTACTCCACCTCGGGTGGCTACCTCGACGACGTGAAGGATCAGTTGGAGCAGATCAAGGCCGACATCGTTGCCGGCACGATCGTGGTTCCGACCGCACCCTGATCTGACACAGATCAGTCACCATTAGCAAGTCGAGAGCCCGGGGGTGCGCCCCCGGGCTCTCTGCTATAACGGCACCTGAACGAAACGTACGAGGGGGATGATGGGCAACGAGACGCTGGCGGTGCAGCTCGCGGGGATCGAGAAGCGATTCCCCGGTGTGATCGCCAACCACGACGTCAACCTCAACGTTCGGGCGCGCACCATCCACGCAATCGTGGGCGAGAACGGCGCCGGCAAGTCGACGTTGATGAAGACCCTGTACGGCATGCACCAGCCCGAGGCCGGCACCATCTCGGTCTTCGATCAGCCGATCACCTTTCGCTCGCCGAGCGATGCGATCGCTGCCGGCATCGGCATGGTGCACCAGCACTTCATGCTCGCCGACAACCTCACCGTCTTGGAGAACATCGTGCTCGGGGCCGAGCCGGTGGCGGGCGGTGTCATCAAGTACGACGACGCCCGGCGCACGCTGCAGGCCATCATGGCGCAGTCCGGCACCCACGTCGATCTCGAAGCAACCGTGTCCGACCTCGGGGTCGGCCAGCGCCAACGAGTGGAGATCCTCAAGGTGCTGTTCCGGGGCGCCAAGATCCTCATCCTCGACGAGCCCACTGCGGTGCTGGTGCCTCAGGAAGTGGAAGAGCTGTTCGGCAACCTGCACCGACTGGTGGCCGACGGCGCCACGATCATCTTCATCTCCCACAAGCTCGACGAAGTGCTCACCGTCTCCGACGACATCACCGTCATCCGTGCCGGCACGACGGTCGCCGAAGTGAAGCCGGCCGACGTCACTCGTGGTCAGCTGGCCGAGCTGATGGTGGGCAGCGAGCTGCCGTCACCGCACGGCCGCACCACTGAGGTGGGCACGGAGGTGCAACTGGAGGTGAAGTCGCTCACGGTCACCGGCCCAGGCCACAAGCCGCTGGTCGACGACGTCTCGTTCGTCATCCGACGCGGCGAGGTGCTCGGTGTCGCCGGCGTGGAGGGCAACGGCCAGTTCGAGCTCTGTGAAGCCATCCTCGGTCAGGTGAAGCCCAGCGCCGGGTCGGTCCACATCGGCGGCGCCGACGTCACCGGCGCCAGCGCGCACGACCGACTGGTGAACGGGCTGTCCTACATCCCGTTCGACCGCCATCGCGAAGGCTTGCTGCTCGAGTTCCCGCTCTGGGAGAACACGCTGCTCGGTCGCGACGCGAATCCTGAGTTCCTCAAGGGTCCGTTCATCGACGGCGCCGCCACTCGGGCCGATTGCCGCGACATCATCGAGCAGTTCGATGTCCGCACTCCCAGCGAGGTCGTGCCTGCCTATGCGCTCTCCGGCGGCAACCAGCAGAAGCTGCTCGTCGGTCGCGAGCTGTCCAGCGACCCGCAGGTGCTGATCGCCGCTCACCCGACTCGGGGCGTCGACATCGGCGCGCAAGCCGCCATCTGGGACAAGCTCCGCGTTGCCCGCGACCAAGGCCTGGCGGTGCTGCTCATCTCCGCCGACCTGGAGGAGCTGATCGGCCTCTCCGACAACATCGTGGTGATGTTCGACGGGCGCATCAATGCTCGCCTCACCCCGGGCGACGCAACCCCTGAGCTGCTCGGCACGTACATGACCGGTGGCCTCCAGGAGGTGGCATCGTGAACACACCCGTCTCCACGTCGGCCGAAGGGATGGCCGGCTTCTTCAGCCGCATCGGTCGTCCTCGCAGCGGCCAATCCGTGCTGGTCACCCTTGCCAGCTCTGCTGCCGCAGTGGTGCTGGCCATGCTGATCGGCGGCCTGGTGCTGCTGGTCACCGGCAAGGACCCGGTCGAAGCGTTCTCCAAGATGGTGAGCAGCGGCACACAGCCGTACAAGCTGGCCGAGGCCGTGCAGCGCGCAACCCCGCTGATCATCGCCGCCGTGGCAGTGGCCATCGGGTTCAAGATGAACCTCTTCAACATCGGTGTCGAAGGTCAGTTCCTGATGGGCATGTTCTGGGCAGGAGTGGCCGGCGCCTACGTCGAGCTGCCACCGGTGCTGCACGTCACCTTCTGTCTCCTGATCGGCATCATCGCCGGCGCCATCTGGGCCGGCATCGCAGGGTTGCTGCGAGTGAAGCGAGGCGTCAACGAGGTGATCGCGACGATCATGCTCAACTCGATCGCGCTGGCCTTGATCGACTGGCTGTTCAACGACTTCTTCCGCTACGAGAACCCGGGCAACCTCGACGTGCGTACGAAGCCGCTGCCCACGTCCGCATGGATGCCGACGCTGTTCACCGTCACGTCCAAGACCGACGGCGGCGGGTCGGTGAGCACCGACGTCACATCGTTCGTGCTGATTGCCCTGCTGGTCGTGGTCGCGTTCTGGCTGCTGATCTACAAGAGCCAGTTCGGGTTCCGTCTGCGAGCGTCCGGCGGCAACGCGGTGGCCGCTCGCACCGCCGGCATCAGCTCGAACCGGATGATCCTCACCGCCATGCTGCTCTCCGGCGGCGTGGCCGGTTTGGCGGGCTTGCCAGCGCTGCTGGGCACCACTCACTCCTATGGCCCCACCCGACCCGACGGCTACGGCTTCAACGGCATCGCGGTGGCACTCCTGGGCCGCAACCACCCAGCGGGCATCATCATCTCGGCGCTGCTGTGGGGTTTCCTCGATGCCACGGCCGGGCCGCTGCAGATCGCCAAGATCCCGCAGTCGATCATCCTGGTCATCAAGGCCATCATCTTGATCACAGTCGTGATCGTGAACGAAGTGGTGAACCGGAAGATGGCGAAGCGCACGGCTGACCGAACTGCCGCCCAGCTCGCCGCCCCGGTGGCGGTGACGGCATGACCACCACCGAGCTCACCGGCACCTCGGCTTCTGAACCGACGAGTTCAAAGTGGATGGCGCTGCTCGCCAAGCCGTCGGCCGCACGAGTGATGGTGGTGGGCGGCGTGCTGTTCACGCTGCTCTCGCTCACTCGCATGATCACCGACGGCGACGACCTCACGTCGTCGGGCACGATGAGCACCACCTTGCGGGTCACCACGCCCATCCTGCTCGCTGGTCTGGCGGGCCTGTGGGCCGAACGCGTGGGCATTGTCAACATCGGCATCGAGGGCATGATGATCCTCGGCACCTGGTTCGGCGGCTGGGGTGCGTGGAAGTACGGCCCTTGGGTCGGGTTGCTGCTGGCCGTGCTCGCCGGCTGCGTCGGGGGCCTCATCCATGCCTTCGCCGTGGTGCGGTTCAACGTCAACCACGTCATCTCCGGTGTCGCCATCAACCTCTTCGCGTTCGGAGCGATGCGCTACCTGAGCGAGCTGGTGTACACCCCCGACACCGGCGGCGGCATCAGCAAGTCACCCCAGCAGAAGGGGGCCATCCCGCGCATCAACATGCCGTTCCTTTCCGGCGGCCAGATCGGTGGGTGGAAGAGTCCCGACATGCTCGGCTGGCTGGAGAAGAAGCCGTTCTTCCTGCTACCCGACATCGCGGGCGTGCTGCGCGGCCTGGTGTTCAACGTCTCGTGGGCCAGCGTCATCGCCTTGCTGATGGTGCCGCTGTCGGCGTGGGTGCTGTGGCGCACGCGCTTCGGCTTGCGAGTGCGGTCCTCCGGCGAGGCGCCGGCAGCAGCGGAGACCCTGGGCGTGAAGGTCACGCCGCTGCGCTACCTCGCGTTGGCCATCAGCGGTGGCCTGGCGGGCCTCGGTGGCGGCTTCCTGTCGATCGTGATGTCCAACTACTACCAGCAGGGTCAAACCGCGAGCCGTGGCTTCGTCGGGTTGGCCACCACCATCTTCGGCAACTGGCGCCCCACCGGGGTGCTCGGTGGCGCGGCACTGTTCGGTTTCGCAGAGGCACTGCAGCTGGTCGGCCCGGAGAGCCTGCCCAAGTTGTTCCTCTTCCTGGCATCGGTCGGCGCACTTGCGGCCATCGTGTCGATGGTGCAGAAGAAGGTGGTTCCGGCCATCAACGGCGCACTCGCGGCGGCGGTGCTGCTGATCGGCTACTTCACCATCGACGAGGTGCCCGAGCCGCTCACCAAAGCAGCCCCCTACCTGCTCACCTTGATCGTGCTGGCCACTGCCAGCCAACGCCTGCGCCCACCGGCGCATGCCGGCCTGCCGTACCGCAGCGGCGAGAGCCACTAGCGCACCGAGATGACATCAGCCGCGGGCGGCCCGCTCTCGGACGTGCGCGTGCTCGATCTCACCTCCGTGGTGATGGGGCCGCTGGCCACGCAGATCCTGGGTGACCTCGGCGCCGACGTGATCACGGTCGAGGACATCGGCGGCGACACCAACCGGTTCATGGGGCAGGGCCGACACCCGCAGCTCTCCGGCACCGCGTTGAACCTGCTGCGCAACAAGCGCAACATCTCGCTCGATCTCAAGCACCCCGACGGCCGCGAGGCCTGCCTGCGCCTGGCCGAACACAGCGACATCCTCGTCACCAACCTGCGCCCGGGCCCACTGGGGCGCCTCCGCCTCGCCTACCCCGATGTCGCCACGCGCAAGCCTGACATCATCTACTGCCAGGCGCAGGGCTGGCCCACCGACTCCGCCGCGGGCGACCGGCCTGCGTACGACGACGTGGTGCAGTCGGCAGCCGGAGTCGCCCACCTCTACGAGCAGCAAGGGGGCGAGCCGCGCATCGTCCCGTCGATCATCGCCGACAAGGTCAGCGGCATCACGATCGTCTACGCGGTGCTGGCGGCACTGCACCATCGCGACCGAACCGGCGAGGGGCAGCGGGTGGAGGTGCCGATGGTGCCCACGATGCAGGCCTTCATGCTCGTCGAGCACGGCGCCGACGCGATTCCGGAGCCGCCGCTGGGCAGCACCGGCTACCGACGGGTGCTGTCCGCCGACCGCGGGCCGCAACGCACCGCCGACGGCTGGATCCACATGCTCCCCTACAGCCGCGACAACTACGTCGACCTGTTCCGCCTGGGAGGGCGCGACGACCTCGCCGCCGACCCCGTCCTGGAGAACCGGGCCAGCCGCTCGGCGAACGTGGAGGTGCTGTACGCGGCGGTCGCCGAGATCGTCCGCACGCGCAGCACCGCCTCGTGGCTCGAGTTCTGTGACGAGCACGACATCCCGTGCAGTCCGATCGTGAACCTCGACGAGCTGGTGGCCGGGTATCCGGTCGCCGAGCACTCGCATGCGGGCAGCTACCACGTGATCCCGTCGCCTGTCGTCTTCGACAGCACCCCCGCGGGCGTGCGTCGGCAGGCAGCGCTCATCGGGGAGCACGGCGAGGAGGTGCTCGCCGAGTTGGGCTACACGCCCGACGGAGTGGCCAACCTGCGCGCCTCGGGAGCGCTCCGGTCGCGGTCGTAGCCGGGCCGGCGTCAGCCGCCGAACTGGGCGACAGCCTGCACTTCGATGCCGCCGCGAGGGCGCTGGGTGAGGGTGACCCGCACGTGCCGCGGCTGCGCCGACAGCATCACCTCACCGGCGATCTCGGCCGCCATCGCTTCGGCGAACACGGCCCGATCGCGAAACCCCCACAGGTACAGCTTGAGGCTCTTGCTCTCGATGCACCACTGGCCGGGCACGTACTCGATGACCACGGTGGACAGGTCGGGCTGCTGGGTGACGGGGCACATCGACGCGAGCTCGTCGTTGGTGAACCGAACCGTGGTGACGTTGGCCGGCGCGGGGAACACCTCTACGTGCTCGACGGCGTGACGAACGGTGCTGCCCAGGATGGTGAGGGCGGGCGCTGGCTGTTCCATGGCCGACAGGGTAGGGGTGCTGCGGGCAGCCGCCTACGCTGAGACGATGGTGACCGCATGAACATCACGACGCTGCCCAAGGTGCTGCTGCACGACCACCTCGATGGTGGGTTGCGGCCCCGCACGGTGATCGAACTGGCCGACGAGTACGGCTACAAGAACCTGCCCTCGCACGACGAGGCCGAGCTGGCCTCGTGGTTCAACCGCGGCGCCAAGCGCAACGACCTGGTGCTGTACCTGGAGACCTTCGCGCACACCGTCGGCGTGATGCAGCACCGCGACGCGATCGAGCGGGTCAGCTACGAGTGCGCGGTCGACCTCGCCGCCGACGGCGTCGTGTACGCGGAGGTGCGGATGGCACCCGAGCTGTGCACCGAGAAGGGTCTCACGCTCGACGAGGTGGTCGAGGCCATCCTCGACGGCTTCCGCCTGGCGGCCGGCACCGACCTCACCATCTATCTCATCTGCTCCGCCATGCGCACCGCTGCACGCAGCACCGAGATCGCCGAGCTGGCGGTGCGTTGGCGCGATGCCGGCTGCGTGGGCTTCGACATCGCCGGCGCCGAGGCGGGCTACCCGCCCACACGCCACCTGGGCGCCTTCGAGTACGTGCGGCGCGAGAACTTCCACATCACCATTCATGCCGGCGAGGCCTTCGGTCTCCCCAGCATCTGGGAGGCCGTGCAGTTCTGCGGCGCCGAGCGCTTGGGCCACGGTGTGCGCATCATCGACGACATCACCGGGCCCGAGGGCGAGGAGCAGCTGGGCCGTCTCGCCACCTTCGTGCGCGACCGCCGCATCCCGCTCGAGCTGTGCCCCACCAGCAACGTGGGCACCGGCATCTGCGCCAGCGTGGCCGAACACCCCATCGGCATGCTGCGCCGCTTGCGCTTCCGGGTCACGCTCAACACCGACAACCGGTTGATGAGCGCCACGTCGATGAGCTACGAGATGGAGCAACTGCGCGACGCCTTCGGCTGGGGAATCGACGACTTCGAGTGGATCACGATCAACGGCATGAAGAGCGCGTTCGCCCCCTTCCCCGACCGGCTGAAGATCATCAACGGCATCATCAAGCCTCGCTACGCAATGGCCCGCGCCGGCGCCCTCTGACCCCACCGACCCACTTCTGCGTAAAGGCTGTCGGGGGCTGACCTGGGCCTGTGAGTTCCGGGTCTTGACACAAAACTGGAAGTTCGAGGCGGGGCACCGATCTGGCACACTCGTGGCATGGCTGTTGCTCTCCACGTCGTCGACCACCCGCTGATTGCCGATTCGCTCACACGCGTGCGCGACAAGGACACGCCGAACGCGCTGTTTCGCCAGGAGCTGGAGCGCATCGGCACGCTGCTGATGGCCGAGGCCACTCGCGGATTGCCCACGCACGCGGTTCGAGTGCAAACCCCCCTCACCGAAACCCTCGGACGACAACTCACCAGCCAGCCGGTGGTGGTGCCGGTGCTTCGCGCCGGCCTCGGCTTCCTGCACGCTGCACAAGACCTGCTGCCCAACGCCGACGTCGGCTTCATCGGCGTGGCGCGCGACGAGGAGACCCATCAGCCCAAGCCATACGTGAACAAGCTGCCGGAGAGCCTGGCCGGCCGGCAGATCATCGTGCTCGACCCGATGTTGGCCACCGGTGGCTCGCTGGCGCACACGTGCAACCTGCTGGTGGAGCGCGGCGCCACCGGCACCATCATCGTCGTGTGCGTGCTGGCCGCCCCCGAGGGCATCGAACTGCTGCGCCAGAGCGGCCTCGACCTCGCCGTCTACACGGCCTCCCTCGACGAGCGCCTCAACGAGACCGCCTTCATCGTGCCCGGCCTCGGCGACGCCGGCGACCGCCAGTTCGGCTCCCCTGCCTGAGCAACGGCCGGCGCGCAGCGCCCGCCACGCGTCACGGCCCGGGGCCGTAGCCCCGGGCCGGTCGCCCGCTGTCCGTCGAACACTCGCTCAGACGAGCGTCATGTTCGGTTCGCCGTTCGCGTTGAGGCCGGTACCACGGTTGCACACGCCGCCCTTGGGCACCCCCGCGTTGTACGCCTGGCGCACGCAGTTGCGAATGGCCTTCTCACCCCACCAGTTCGGGTGCAGGCTCTCCTGCACGTAGTACGGGCCGAACACAGTGCTGAGCGTGCGGATCTGCGCGATCCACTCGGTGCTGTCGGCAGCGCCGGCGACGGTCCAGTTGGCCTTGCCACTTTTCTCCATCAGGTTCACCGTGTTCTCGCACAGACGGCGACCGTTGAACGCAGCCGCCAGGTCGAGCACCTTCACGCCTGCCGTGGCGGCTGCGCTCTTGACCGAGTTGTTGATCTTCACCAGCGCCGTGCTGTTGGCCCAGTTGGCATCGTTGTTCCAGAAGCCGCAGCCGCCCGTGCTCTGGCGGGTGAAGCCCGACTGCGAGTAGCGGAAGGCCGAGCCGTTGGGCACCGGCGAGGGGTAGGTCTGCTGCACGATCGTGTACTGCCCGGCGCTGTAGCCGGCGTTGGCCATGGCAGTCTTGATGTTGTTGATCGCGCCGAGGATCGCGTTGGTCTGGGCAGTGATGTTGGCCGTGGTGAAGTTGGCCGTGACCGCGCTGTCGTCGTTGCAGTAGTTGGGCCACCACGACGGCGAGGTGAGGAAGTTGGTGACGCACCGCTGGATGATGTCGGCGAAGCCGTAGTTGTTGCCGCCGATGGAGAGCTGGATCATCGTCACGTTGTGCGTGGCGGCGAAGTTCTGCAACATCAGCGCCTGCCCTTGGTTGGCGCCGCTGCTGTAGAAGTCGATGCCTGGCTTGAAGTAGCCGTCGCTGCTGGTGAACGTTGCCGTCTTCGCACCCGAGCACGCCAAGTTGAGGCTGTTGACGCCCCCACCGATGTAGATCTCCGCCGCCGTGCTGCGGTGGCAACGGTTGATGGTCTCGGCCGTGTGCGTAGCGTTGTCGAAGTAGGCCGCAGCACCACCGGCGTCGACGCTGGAGGAGCTGCTGTTGCTGTTGCCGGCCCAGCGACCTCCCTCGCCGGAGATGTACGAGTCGCCGAGGCTGACCACCCACGGGCTCCCGACCCCTGCCCCATCGGCTTGTGCCGAGCTCGAGCTCAGTGCCGGCAGCACCAGCCCCGTCGCCAGCAACACCACTGCCATACCGACCTTGCGCATGAGCGTCTCCCCCTGGTGCCGAACGACCTTGGTGCCGTCGCGCCACACCCCCGTGTGACCGACGACACCTTAGTTACTCGCTGGTAGTCAGGGAAGACACTTGACGAAGACTTGCCGTTCGCGAGACCGAGCGTGCGGCCCGCCCAGCGGCGTCAGACCAACAACGCGGCCAGGGCCTCCATGAACTCCGCCGGCTCGCAGTCGATGCCTTCGCCGTACAGCTTCACCTTCGGCTCGGTGCCGCTGGGGCGCACCTGCAGGCGCAGCGAGTCGCCCAGCGACAGCCGCAGCAGACCGGCCTCCTCGAACCACTCCACAGCCGTGACCGCGTGACCGCCCACGTCCGTCGGCGGCGCCGCGCGGAGCCGGGAAACTGCTGCGGCACCGTCGGCAGGGGCCATGCGGAGCGACTTCTCGGCCATCACGTGGCGACCGTATGTGGCGGTGATGGCATCCAGCCGATCCTGCAGGGTCACCCCTTCGGCGGCGGCGAGCGCCGCCACCTCGGCCATCAGCACCGCAGCGGTGATGCCGTCCTTGTCGAGTGGCTGACCGCACACCAGGTAGCCCAGCGCCTGCTCGTAGCCGAACACGAAGTGCAGTTCCGGGTGCTGCAGCACGGTGTGCCCGATCCACTTGAAGCCCGTGAACGTCTCGAGGCAGGTGACGCCGTGAGCCGCGGCCATGCGACCGAGCAGCGACGACGAGACGAGGGTGGTGATGACCAACCGGTCGTCGCCGGAGGTGTGCGCCAGGATGTGATCGGCCAGCAGCCACCCGATCTCGTCGCCGCCGAGGCGCCGCCAACCACCCGGTGACGTGAGGCTGGCAGGGGTGGGAATGGCAGCGGCCATGCGGTCGGCGTCGGGGTCGTTGGCCAGCGCGATGAGCGCACCGGACTGGGCCGCCTGCGCCATCAGCAGATCCATCGCGCCGGGCTCTTCCGGGTTGGGGAACGAGACCGTGGGGAAAGTGCCGTCGGGCTGCTGTTGCACGGCAACCACCGACGGCGTCGGCAGGCCCGCGCGCTCGAACGCTGCCAGCAGGGTGGCGCCGCCCACGCCGTGCAGCGCGGTGTAGGCAGATGCCACGCCGGGCAGGTTCGGCAGCAGCCGCACCGCCGGCACCGCGGCCAGGTACGCCTCGATCTCCTCGGCGCCGACGTACTGGATGAGCGGGTGGTCGGGCGAAGCCAGCTCGACCGAGGTGGGGTCGACATCGTCGATGCACGCGGAGATGTCGGTGTCGGCGGGAGGCACGATCTGAGCGCCGGTGGCCAGATAGACCTTGTACCCGTTGTCGGCCGGCGGGTTGTGCGAGGCGGTCACCATCACGCCGGCAGCGGCACCGAGCGCAGTGATGTTCCACGCCAGCACCGGCGTGGGCACGATCTGGTCGAACAGCAGCGCCTTGACGCCACGGGCCGCGCACACCCGAGCCGTGTCGAGCGCGAACGCATCGCTCTTGCGGCGCATGTCGTAGCCGATGAGCACACCGGCGTCGGCGACGTCGGGCACGTGAGCGAGGAGGTACTCCACCAGGCCGGCCGCTGCTTGCTGCACCACCAGGCGGTTCATCCGCTGCGGGCCGACACCGACCGCGGCCCGCAGGCCGGCGGTGCCGAACTGCAGGCGGCCGGTGAAGCGATCGCGCAGCTCCTGCTCGGAACCGTGCAGGAGGGCACCGAGCTCCTCGCGCATGTCGGCATCGGGCTCGGCGGCAAGCCAGGCTTCGGCAGTTTCGCGAAGAGCGGACATCTCAGTCATGGGAGCAGCGTTCTCAGTTCGAGGAGTGGTCGGGGGCCGACGTGGGAGATCACCTCGGCCGCGGCGATGGAGCCCAGCTTCGCGCAGTGCACCAACGGGTACCCACGCGTGTAGCCGAACAGGAAGCCGGCGGCGAACAGGTCGCCGGCGCCGGTGGTGTCGAGCACCTGCGCCACCGGCTCGGCGGGCGCGGTGAGCACGGCGTCGCGGGTGATGATGTAGCAACCTCGGGCGCCGACCGTGACGACCGCGAGGTGACAATCGCGCTGCACGGCGGCAACGGCTTCATCGAACGAACCCACCTCGTACAACGACAGCAGTTCGTCGTGGTTGCCGAACAGGATGTCGACCTCGTCGGTGACCAGCGAGCGGAAGTCGGCGCGATGCCGATCCACGCAGAAGGAGTCGCTGAGCGTCAGCGACACCTGGCGGCCGTGTGCGTGAGCCACTGCAGCTGCGTGGCGGAAGGCCTCCTTGGCCTCCGGGCGGTCGTACAGGTAGCCCTCCATGTACAGCACCTTGCCGGCGGCCACCGTCGCCTCGTCGATGTCGGCCGGGCACAGCAACGACGACACCCCGAGGTACGTGTTCATCGTGCGTTCGGCATCGGGCGTGACCACGATGATGCACCGTCCGGTGGGAGTGTCGCCGTCGGGGCGCCCAGGACGGAACTGAACGCCGACGGCTCGCAGGTCGTGGCCGAACACGTCGCCGAGCGAATCGCTGCTGACCTTGCCGATGTAGGCAGCCGTACCACCGAACGATGCAACACCCGTCATCGTGTTGGCCGCCGACCCGCCGCTCATCTCCACCGCCGTGCCCAGCGCCCGATACAGGTAGAGCGCCCGGTCGGTGTCGACCAGCGTCATCGAACCCTTCACCAGTTCGTGAGTGGCGATGAACCCGTCGTCGGCGTGGCTGATGACGTCGACGAGCGCATTGCCCACGCCGACCACGTCGTATCGGGCGTCGTCGTAGACAGGGGTCGCTGACACGGGCGCTAACGCTACCCGCTACGACCGATTCACGACCCGACCCAGGAACCTCTCACCGGTAGCCTGGCCGACGTGACCCGTGCCCACACCGACAGCCCCTATCGACTTCCTCGTGCCGTTGTGCCTCACCGGTACGCTGGCGCTGCAACCGGATCTCGGTGCCGCCACGTTCGTCGGCCACGTGATCATCGATGTCAACGTCAACGAGCCCGTGTCGCAGATCGTGATCAACGCCAAGGAGTTGGAGATCAGCGACGTGAAGGTAGGCGGCCAGGACGCCGAGTTCGCGCTGCACCCCGCTACCGAACGGTTGGTGATCGACAGCTCACAGGCGGCCGGCACCACCTCCATCGAGATCACCTTCACGGGCACGCTCAACGACAAGCTGTGCGGCTGGTACCGCAGCACCTACACCGACGCCGACGGCACCCAGCACGTCATCGCCGCCTCGCAGATGCAGGCAACCGACTGCCGACGAGCCTTCCCGTGCTTCGACGAGCCCGACTTCAAAGCGGTGTTCGACGTCACGCTCATCGTCGAGCCGCAGTTGATGGCAGTGAGCAACGGCCCCGAGATCGAACGCACGGTGTTCGACGACGGCAGCGGCACCGACACCGGCAAGGTCGCCGTGCGCTTCGGCGAGACGATGCCGATGAGCACGTACCTGGTTGCCTTCGTGGTCGGCCGGCTGGAGGCCACCGAGCCGGTGCTGGTGCCGCGGGCCGGCGCCGACGGCGACTACATCCCGCTGCGCATCATCCACGTGCCCGGCAAGGGCCACCTCACCGCGTTCGGCCTCGACGTTGGGGCACACTCGCTCACCTGGTACCAGCGCTACTACGGCATCCCCTACCCCACCGACAAGTGCGACATGCTGGCCCTGCCCGACTTCGCCGCCGGTGCGATGGAGAACCTGGGCTGCATCACCTATCGCGAGAGCCTGCTGCTGGCCGACCCAGCGACGTCGACGCAGTTCGAGCTGCAGAACCTCGCCGACGTGATCGCCCACGAGCTCGCGCACATGTGGTTCGGCGACCTGGTGACGATGAAGTGGTGGAACGGCATCTGGCTCAACGAGGCCTTCGCCACCTTCATGGAGATCGCCTGCTGCGACGCGTACCGGCCCGACTGGTTGCGCTGGACCACCTTCAGTCTCGAACGCAGCGCCGCTTTCGAGGTCGACTCGCTGGCCAGCACCCGCACGGTGGAGTACCCGGTGGAGGCGCCTGCCGACTGCGACGGCATGTTCGACGTGCTCACGTACCAGAAGGGCGGCTCGCTGCTGCGAATGCTCGAGCAGTACCTCACCCCTGAGCGCTTCCAGCTCGGGGTCAGCCACTACCTGTCCAAGCACGAGTACTCCAACACCGAGACGAGCGACCTGTGGGACGCCATCGAGGAAGCCAACGACGGCACACCCGTGCGCCAGCTGATGGACAGCTGGATCTGGCAGGCGGGCTACCCACTCGTGTCGGCTCGGCAAGACGGTGGCGACCTGGTGCTCAGCCAGCAGCGCTTCGCCTACGGCGAGACCGCTGATGCCACCCTCTTCGTGGTGCCGGTGCACCTCCGCATCGACGGGGTCGCCTCGAAGGTGCTGCTCGACGGCTTCGATCTGCGCGTGCAGCTCCCCACCGCCACCAGCAGCGCCGTCGTCAACTTCGGCGGTCACGGCTACATGCGGGTCTCCTACGACACCGCCCTGCGCAGCCGGTTGGTGACCGAGCTCGACACCCTCACCATCGTCGATCGGTACAACCTCGTCGACGATGCGTGGAACGAAGTGGTCGCCGGCAGGCTGGCCGCCGACGACTTCCTGTCGTTCGTCGAGGTTTTCGCCGGCAACCGCGAGTTGGCCGTGTGGCAGGCCATCGCGATCGGTCTGCGTGGCGTCGGCCGCTTGGTCGAGGGCGACGCATTCACGGCGCTCCAACGCCGAGTCGCAGCGCTGGTGGGCCCGGCGGTGGCAGACCTCGGCTCGGCCCCGGTCGAGGGCGAGGGCGACCTGGTGGCGAAGCTGCGTGGCCTGCTGACGGGCACGTTGGCGGTGCTGGGCAACGACGCCGAGACCCAGGCTCGTTGTCGCACCATCGTCGCCGAGGGCAACGCCGATCCCGAGCTGATCGCCGCTGCCACCAACGCGGTGGCAGCACACGGCACCGACGCCGACTACGACGAGTTCCTCACCAAGTTCCGCACAGCCGGCACACCGCAAGAGCAGCTGCGCTACCTGTACGCGTTGGCCGAGTTCCCCGAAGCCGCGCAGATCGAACGATCGGTGCAGCTGGCCTTCTCCGGCGAGGTGCGCACGCAGAACGCGCCGTTCCTGCTCAACCGCTGCATCGCCAACCGCCACCACGGCGCGGCTGCATGGCAGTCGGTGCGCAAGCAGTGGGATACCGCCAACGAGAAGTTCCCCGGTAGCACGATCGTGCGCATGATCGACCCGGTGAAGCTGCTCACCGCGCCCGCAGTGGTGGCCGACGTGCAGAGCTTCTTCAGCGAACACCCCATCCCTCAGGGCGCGAAGACGCTGGAGCAGGTGCTCGAACGTCAACGGGTGAACGCCGCACTGCGCGAGCGGGAAGCTGTCCGCCTCTCGGCGGCACTGCTCGGCTGAGCCTTCTGTGTACCAACCGCCTGCGTTTCTTGCCGATGCCCAGGCGGCCACCGGGCTCATCGCCGACCATCCGCTCGCCCAGTTGGTGGTTTCGTGCGCCGATGGTCTGCTGGCCACACCAGTGCCACTGCTGTGGCGCGGCGACTCGCTCGTCGGCCATCTTGCACGCCCCAACTCGTTGTGGCGACACGAAGGTGCCGCGTTGGCGATCTTCACCGGGGCGCAGGCCTACGTCAGCCCCAACTGGTACCCGAGCAAGCGCGAGCACGGCAAGGCGGTGCCGACGTGGAACTACGAGACGGTGCACGTGCACGGCACGCTCGTCGGACACGACGACCCGGAGTGGAAGCGCGCCGTGCTCGAACTGCAGACCGAGTGGTTCGAACGCCCCAGCGCAGTTCCATGGCGGATCGCAGACGCACCGAGCGAGTACATCTCGGCGATGATCCGCGGCGTGGTCGGCATCGAGCTCACCGATCTCCGCATCGAGGGCAAGGCCAAACTCAGCCAAAACCGGAATGAACCGGATCGGCAGGGCGTGATCGACGCTCTCACCGGTGGCACGGCGGCCCAACAGGATGTCGCCGATGCAATGCGCCACCGCGCGGCATGCCAGACTCGCCCTCATGAGCGCACTCACCATCGATCGCATTGCCGGGGCCCTCGGCGCCGAGCTCACCGGTCTCGACCTCACTCGGCGCCTCGGCGACGGCGAGCTGGATGCGTTGCGAGCCGCTGTCGTCGAGCACAAGGTCGTGTTCCTCCGCGATCAGCACTACGCCACCCAGCACCTCGAACGCCTCACCGAACAGCTCGGCGGCCACGGTCACACACCGTTCCTCGAGGCCATGCCCGATCATCCGGGCGTGGTGAAGGTGGTGCGCGAGGCACACGAGGGCGGCTTCAACTTCGGGGGCGCGTGGCACAGCGACTGGAGCTTCCAACCCGCACCACCCGCCTTCACGCTGCTCTGGTCGGTCGATGTGCCCACGTTCGGTGGCGACACGATGTGGAGCAACCAGCAGCTCGCCTACGAGACCCTGAGCGACGGCTTGCGCGCCACCCTCGACGGGCTCGATGTGGTGCACAGCGCCGGCTGGGCATACAGCGCCGACGGTGTGCTCGCGCGTAGCGCCAAGGGGCGTTCGATGCAGATCAACACCACCGACGATGCGCTCAGCGAGCATGCGCACCCGGCCGTGCCCACTCACCCCGAGAGCGGAGCCAAGGTGCTCTTCGTCAACCCGACGTACAGCGTGCGCTTCGATGGCTGGTCGGCCGCCGACAGCGCTCCGCTGCTGCAGCACCTGTACGCGCACAGCACTCGCGACGCGTTCACCTGCCGCTTCCGCTGGACGCCCGACACTCTTGCCATCTGGGACAACCGCAGCACGCAGCACAACGCGCTCAACGACTATCGCGGCGTTCGTCGCGAGCTGCACCGCACCACGGTGGCCGGCACCGCACCCACTCGCTGAGGCGTCACCTCCGCACCGCCGGGCTCATCGTCTCACGGACAGGCTCAGCCGCTCGCCCAGGCGAGGCTCGACGGCCGTCCAGTCGAGCTCGCGCTCGATGCGGCCGGCCAGTGCCGCAGAGGCATCGCGCTCGCCGTGCACCACGAAGACGCCCTGCGGCTCTCGCGTCGCCGTGCCGAGCCACCCGATCAGCTCGTCGGCATCGGCGTGTACGGAGAAGCCGGTGAGGTCGCACACCTCGGCGCGCACTCGCACGTACTGCCCGTGGATCTTCACGCTCGGGGCACCCTCCAGCAGTTGCCGGCCACGCGTGCCCGCGGCCTGGAAGCCCACGAGCACGACCGAGTTGCGCGGGTCGGGCAACAGACGGGCGAGGTGATGCACCACACGGCCGCCGCTGGCCATGCCGGCGCCGGCGATGATGACCGCCGCACCCTTGCGGTGAGCGAGTGCCTTCGAACCCTCCGTGTCGCGCACCTCCTCCAGGTTGGGGAGATCGAGGATGTCGGGATGGCCGCGGAAGTCGCTGCTCACGTCGATCGCCGCTTCGGCCAGGGCAGCCCGGTAGATGGTGAGGCCGGCGAGCGCCATCGGGCTGTCGACGAAGATGGGGATGTTCGGCAGCCGACCCGCTTTCGCGAGCTGGTGGAGGTGGAACAGCAGCACCTCGGTGCGGTCGACCGCAAAGGCCGGAATGACGACGACACCCCCGCGATCAGCGGTGCGGGTGATCACGTCGGCGAGCTCGGTGACGGCCTCTTCGCTGTCGTGCTTGCGATCTCCGTACGTCGACTCGATCATCACCCAATCGGCGTCACCGATGCGCGCCGGCGCCCGCAGGAACGGGTGGTGGTTGCGGCCGAGATCGCCGCTGCTCACCATCGTTGCATCGCCCAACCGCAGGCGCATGACGGCCGAGCCGAGGATGTGCCCAGCGGGCTGGAACGCCGCCTCGATGTCGGGCGCCACACTGAACCGCTGATCGAACGGTTGCGCGTGCAGCAGTTCGATCGCCGCCCAGGCGTCGTCCTCGGTGTACAGCGCCAGCGCGGGGCTGTGCCGCGAGTAGCCCCGCTTGTTGGCGTAGCCGGCTTCCTCCTCCAGCAGGCGACCGCTGTCGGGAAGCACCACCGACATCAGCTTGCCGGTGTCGTAGCTGACGTAGACCGGGCCATTGAAGCCTTGCCGCATCAGCCGCGGCAGGTAGCCGCAGTGGTCGAGGTGCGCATGCGTGATGACGACCGCGTCGAGCGAGGCCGCATCGAAGGGGAACGGTGCCCAGTTCCGCTCGCGCAGCTCCTTCAGCCCCTGGAACAGCCCGCAATCGAGCAGGATCGCAGAGCTTCCGACCTGGATGAGGTGACGACTCCCGGTGACGGTGTCGACGCCGCCGTAGGAGGTGAGGGTTGCCGCAGTCGACTGTGCCGGTGCCATACCTGCAGTGGACGCGCACTGCCGGTGTGCACGACAGAGCCAAAGGCCACCCGCCGTGGCCGGCGCCCCGTCGCCGAGGGAGATCGGTCAGGCGATCTTCTCCACATCGAGCTCGCCGGCCTGGTTGCGAGCGCGCAGCACCTTCTTGTCGAACTTGCCGACACTGGTCTTGGGCACCTCGGTGATGAAGCTCCATCGTTCGGGCAGCCAGAACTTGGCGGTACGTTCGCCCAGCCAGGCGCGCAGCTCGTCCGCTGTCAGCGACTCGCCGGGCTTGAGCACGATGCAGGCCAACGGCCGCTCGTCCCAGCGATCGTCGGGCACGCCGATGACCGCCGCCTCCAGCACTGCCGGGTGACCCATCAGCGTGTTCTCCAGATCGACCGACGACACCCACTCGCCACCACTCTTGATGACGTCCTTGGCCCGGTCGCTGATCATCACGTAGCCGTTGGGCAACACGCTGGCGACATCGCCGGTGCGCAGCCACCCGTCGTGGAACTTCTCCGGATCATCCACGTGGTAGTAGCTGCCGGTGATCCACGAGCCGCGCACCTCGATCTCACCCAGTGCTTCGCCGTCCCAGGGCTGCACATCGCCGTTGTCGTCGGTGATGCGCAGCTCGACCCCCGGCATCACGCGGCCGGTCTTCACCCGCCAGTCGGTCTCGGAGCCACTGCCCATGTCCTTGGGCGGATGGCCGATGGCGCACACGGGGCTGGTCTCGGTCATGCCCCAGCCCTGCACGATGGGCACGTGAAAGGTGTCGCGGTAGCCGTCGATGAGACCGCGCGGCACCGCCGAGCCGCCGCACATCACCAGCCGGAAGCTGCTCATGTCGGTGTCGGGTGCGTTGTGCAGGAGATCGTTCAACACGGTGGGCACGGCACCGGTGAGCGTCGGCTTCGTCTCGGCGATGATGCGAGCGATGGGCGCGGCCTGCAGGAACTGCTGCGGGAACACCAGATCGGCGCCGATCATCCATGCCGCGTATGGCGTGCCCCATGCGTTGGCGTGGAACATCGGCACGATCACCAGCATGCGATCGCGTTCGCTGAGCGCGATGTTGGAGGTGGACGTGACCATCAGCGAGTGCATGTACGTGCTGCGGTGGCTGTACATCACACCCTTGGGGTTGCCCGTGGTGCCGCTGGTGTAGCACATCGCCGCGCCGGTGTTCTCGGTGACTTCGGGGTAGTTGTAGCCGCCCGGCTCAGCCGCCAGCAGCTCGTCGTAGTCCAGCAGATCGCCGTGGCCTGCAACCATCAGGCTGCTTGCGTCGCCAGGACCTTTGACGATGATGTGCTGCACGGTGGTGAGCTGGTCGCGCACGCGGGCCAGCAACGGGGCGATGGACGCGTCGATGATGATGACCCGGTCCTCGGCGTGGTTGATGACGTACGCGAGCTGCTCGGGGAACAGGCGGATGTTGAGCGTGTGCAACACCGCGCCCATGCACGGAATGGCCAGGTACGCCTCCATGTGGGTCTGGTTGTTCCACATGAACGTGCCCACCCGGTCGCCGGGCTGCACACCCAGGCGGGCCAGGGCCGAGGCCAGCCGATCGGCCCGGTCGGCAACCTGCTCGAACGTGCTCTCCACGTACGCCACCGGCATCGTCGGAGGCGCCGGTGAACGTGATGATCTTGCTGTTGGCGTGCACCTGCCGGCCGTACCGGAAGACGGGCAGCAACGTGAGCTGGTAGTCGTCCATCATCGTGCTGGACATGGTGCTGATCGGCATGAGATGTTCCCCTCGTTCGCGCCGGAGCCCGGCCGTCGTGAAGAATAGGCCACCGTGAACGCGACAGCAGCCCCGCAACAGACCGTGCCGCAGCAGACCATCGTCACCCTCGACCTGGAGGGGGTGCTGGTGCCGGAGATCTGGATCGCTGTTGCCGAGCGCACCGGCATCGAGGCGTTGCGGCGCACCACCCGCGACGAACCCGACTACGACGTGCTGATGAAGGGGCGCCTGGCGTTGCTGGCCCAACACGGGCTGCGGATGAGCACGATCACCGATGTGATCGCCGGGCTCGAGCCGATGGATGGCGCACGCGACTTCCTCGATGCCCTGCGCGCCCGCACGCAGGTGATCATCCTCAGTGACACGTTCGAGCAGTTCGCGGCGCCGCTGATGCGGCAGCTGGGCATGCCCGCCATCTTCTGCCACCAGTTGATCGTGCACGACGACCGCGTCATCGACTACGCGCTGCGCATGCCCGATCAGAAGCGCCACGCGGTCAATGCGTTGCGCGGGTTGAACTACCGGGTCGTGGCCGCCGGCGACTCGTACAACGACGCTGCCATGCTGGGCGCGGCCGACGCCGGCTTCTGGTTCCACGCCCCCGACGCCATCACGGCCCAGTTCCCGCAGTTCCCCGCGAACCACACCTACGACCAGCTCCTCACCGCCATCACCGCCTCCCTCTCCCAGGCCAGCCACCTTCGTAGCGCTGTCGGGGCGTGCCCGGCTGCGGTCGGGCGATGGGATGGGTGGCGGTGCTGGAGCCTCGGCGGGCTGGGCGGGTAGCGTCGCTCTCCGTGACTCCTGAGTGCCGTGCCGAGCTGCAAGAACTCTCCGACACGACTGCGCTCGACGAGCACGTCGCCTCCATCTCGTGGGGCGTCGTCGCCGGCGGCCAGCTCGTCGAGCACGGATGCACCGGCACCCTCCACGACCACCTACCGGCCGACGAGCGAGCGGTCTACCGCATCGCATCGATGACGAAGAGCTTCACCGCGGCAGTGGTGCTCGCGCTGCGCGACGAAGGTGTCTGGCAGCTCGACGACCCGGTCGCGCGTCACGCGCCCGAGTTGGGCTCGGTGTCCGGCCCCGCCGGTTCGCCGCCCATCACGCTGCGCCACCTGCTCTCGATGACCTCGGGTTTGGCCACCGACGATGCGTGGGCCGACCGTCACCTCGACATCACGGCCGAGGAGATCGACGGCATCTACGCCGCAGGGCCAACCTTTGCTCACCTGCCCGACACCGCCTACGAGTACAGCAACCTCGGCTTCGGCATGATCGGCCGGGCTGTGCTGCGCGCCACCGGCAGCCGCGTGCAGCAGCACATCACGAGTCGACTGCTGCAGCCCTTGGGCATGGTCGACACCACGTGGGTGCGACCCGAGCACGAACACTGGGCTCGACCACACCGTTGGCGCGACGGGGAACTGGTCCGCGACTGGCCGACACCCATCGGCGACGGCGAGATCGCCCCGATGGGTGGGTTGTGGAGCACCGTCGCCGACCTCGCCAAGTGGATCGCCTGGCTGGACTCGGCCAACTCGCTGCCGCATCAGCCCGCGAGCGACGGCCTCTCGGCGGCCAGCCGGCGCGAGATGCAGCGTGCGCACACCTACATCGGCGTCACGACGGTGGCCGGGCGCTCGTGCCCCGCGGGCTACGGATTCGGGCTCAACGTGCGCGACGAACCCAGCCTGGGCAAGGTGGTTGCACACGCCGGAGGCCTCCCGGGCTACGGCAGCAACATGCGCTGGCTGGCGGGTCGCGGCGTTGGTGCGATCGCGCTGGGCAACACCACCTACGCGCCGATGGGCGTGCTCACCATGCGCATGCTCGATGTGCTGCTCGCTCATGGCCACGCGCCGGCCACTCCGGTGCCGGCGGGGCCGCACTGGGCGGCTGCCGCCCACCGACTGGTGGCCCTGCTCAACGAGTGGAGCGACGGCGATGCCGCAGCGCTGTTCGACGACAACGTCGATCTCGACGACGCGCTGGTCAGGCGACGTGCGGAAGCTGGCCGGTTGATCGCAGCACACGGGCCACTGCACATCGTCGAGTTGCGCCCCGCGGCAGCCACCCGCGGCGACATCGTGGTGCAGGGCACCGGCGCCACGTTCACCATCGGTCTCGAGCTGAGCCCGCTGCCAGGTGCCCCCGTGCAGTTCTACGAGATCGACTGCTGAGCCCAGCCTGCGAGCTCAGCAGTTGCGTCCACCGCCAGCGTTCCACCAAGAGGCCTTTCGGCAGTATCCACGCAACGCTCCTCGTCATACCCTGGGAGGTATCCGAAGGAGGATGCGATGCAGAGTCGAAGAGGTTTCCGCGCGCCGCACGGCAGTGATGGTGGTGGCCGCCGTGGTGCTCGCCGCCTGCTCGTCCGGCGGCAACGGCAACGGCAACGGCACTGGCAACGGCGGCGGATCGGGCCCGATGCAGGTCGGCTCCAACGGCGAGAGCAACTTCGATCCTGCGGTGCTGGACACCCGGCTCGAGGCCATGCCCAAGGCGGAGCTGACGACCGCCGAGACGGCGGGCCTGCTGCGCATGCGCGAGGAGGAGAAGCTGGCTCATGACGTGTACTCGACGCTCTACGACCAGTGGCAGCTGCAGGCGTTCGACAACATCTCGTCCTCCGAGCTGACGCACACCGACGCGGTGCTGACGTTGCTGGATCGCTACGACCTCGCCGACCCTGCTGCGGGGAACGCGGTCGGTGAGTTCACCAACGCCGACCTGCAGTCGCTCTACACCAGCCTCGTCGAACGAGGGAGCAGCTCGCTGGTCGATGCACTCGAGGTGGGCGCCACGATCGAAGACCTCGACATCTCCGACCTGCGGTCACTCGCCACCGACACACCCGACCTGGCGCTGGTGTATGCGAACCTGGAGAAGGGGTCCCGCAACCACCTGCGTGCGTTCACGAAGCAGCTCGCGAAGAATGGCGCCGACTACACGCCCGCGTACATCTCACAGGCCGACTACGACGCGATCATTGCCAGCGACATGGAGCGCGGCTCGAGTGGTTGAGCGTCGATCCAACGAGTTGGAATAATACCCCCGGGGGTATAGTTGCCACACAAGAACCGCCTCGAACCTCGACCGTTCTCGACAAGGAGCATCAATCGTGTTCTTCCGCCAGTACTACCTCGGGTGCCTCTCGCACGCCAGCTACCTCATCGGTGACACCACCACTGGCAGGGCCGTGGTGGTCGACCCCCAGCGCGATGTTGCGGAGTACCTCGCCGACGCCGAGGCGCATGGCCTCACCATCACTCACGTGTTGGAAACTCACTTCCATGCCGACTTCCTCTCCGGCCATCTCGAGCTCGCCGCGCACACCGGCGCCACGATCGGCTACGGCAGCGCTGCCGAAGGGCGCGCCGAGTTCCCGATCACGACCTACGCGCACGGTGCGGTCATCGACCTCGGCGAGGTCGCGCTGCAGGTTCGCGAGACCCCCGGGCACACACGGAGGTCGATCAGCATCGTCATCTATCCCCACGGCACCGACGATCTGCCCTACGGCGTGCTCACCGGCGACACGCTGTTCATCGGCGACGTCGGTCGACCCGACCTGCTGGCATCCGTCGGCGTCACCGCCGAGGAGCTGGGCCGGCAGCTGTACCACTCGCTGCACGAGCAACTGCTCACGCTGCCCGATGCGACCAAGGTGTTTCCCGCACACGGTGCAGGGTCGGCGTGCGGCAAGAACCTCTCCACCGAGACGGTCTCCACCATCGGCGAGCAGCGGCGTACCAACTACGCGCTCGCCCCGATGAGCGAGGACGACTTCGTCGAAGCGGTCACCCAGGGTCAGTCGGTGGCGCCGCTCTACTTCTCCTTCGCCGCGAATCGCAACCGCGAGCTGCGCGAGCTGCTGGCCGAGGATGTCAGCGTCGCCCCGCTCACCATCGAGCAGGTGCTGGCCCATCAGCACGACGGCGCCGTCGTTCTCGATGCGCGCGACGACATGGCCTTCGCGGCCGGCCACCTGCGCGGGTCGGTGAACGTCGGTCTCGGCGGCCGTTTCGCCGAATACGCCGGCGAGGTGATGCGACCGGAGACCCCGATCGTCCTGGTCACTCCGCCGGGCCACGAAGCAGAAGCCAAGGTGCGACTCGCACGCATCGGCTTCGATCGCGTGCTGGGTGCACTGGCGCAGCCGTTCGAGGCGTTCCTCGCGCACCCCGAGCACGTGGAACCGCTGTCGCGACTGTCGGCCGACACGCTTGTCGAGCGGATCGCCACCGTGCCGCAGCTGGTGCTCGTGGATGTGCGCAACCCGGGCGAGGTCGCCCTCGGCAGCATCGCCGGCTCCCGGAAGATCAGCCTTCCCGCACTCTTGAACAGCCTCGACCAGCTCGACCCCGCTGCACCGACGGTCGTGTTCTGCGCCGGCGGCTATCGCTCGGCCATCGCCTCCAGCCTGCTGCGCTCACATGGCTTCAGCGACGTGAGCGATCTCGTCGGCGGCTACACCGCCTGGCAGGCCCACGCTCTCGCGGAAGGCACGCAGTGATGGCGCCCGACCTGTTGCCCTCCATCGATGTGGACGCCGCTGCATCCGCACCGGCCGACACCGTGTTGCTCGACGTGCGCGAGTACGAAGAGTGGATGAGCGGACACGCACCCAACGCCGTTCACATTGCGATGAGCGAGCTCGCCGATCGCATCGGAGAGCTCGACCGCACTCGGCGCACGATCTGCATCTGCCGCTCGGGAAACCGCTCGGCGCGTGTCACTGCTTGGCTGCGCGAGCAAGGCTTCGACGCGTTCAACATGACCGGCGGCATGTACGCATGGTCCAGCTTCGGGCACCCGATGGTCAATCACGCCGGCAACCCCGGCGTGGTGATCTGAGCGTTTCATGCGCGCGCTGCTGGCCTCACCACTTGGCCTCCTCATCGGCATCTCGCTGGGGGCGCTGGGCGGCGGCGGGTCCATCCTGGCAGTGCCGGCACTGGTGTACGCCGCCGGGCAGAGCCCGAAGCAGGCCACGACCACCTCGCTGGTGCTCGTCGCTCTCACTGCCCTGATCGGCATCGCCCCTCACTGGCGCGCCGGCCGCGTGCGGTTCGTCGCCGGCACCATCTTCGGGCTCGCCGGCATCGGTGGTTCGCTGTTGGGCTCGCACTGGAACAAGGCCGCCGACCCCGATGTGCTCCTGCTCGCGTTCTCCGGCCTGATGCTGGTCGCTGCCTATGCGATGTGGCGACGAGCGAGCAAGGCCACGACACCATCGACATCAGCCGGTAGCCCTTCCGACGACACGCCCGACGACACGCCGGACGACACGCCCGGCACGGCCCCGGGTGCTGGTGGCGCCGCCGTCACGGCGCGCCACATCGACCCGGGCACGATCGTGAAGGTCGTCGTCGCAGGAACCGTGGTCGGTCTGCTGACCGGCTTCTTCGGCGTCGGCGGCGGCTTCGTCATCGTGCCGGCACTGGTGCTCGCCCTCGGCTTCACGATGGCGGAGGCGGTGGGCACGTCGCTGCTCGTGATCACGATCAACTCGGTCGTTGCGCTCTCCACTCGGCTGCAAGCGGGATCGATCGAGTGGGGAACGGTGATCCCCTTCACGATCGCCAGCATGATCGGTGTGGTGATCGGCAGCCGCCTGGCGAGCACCCGCGACTCCAGTTCCTTGCAGCGCTGGTTCGTTGGCCTGCTGGTGGTGGTGGCCGTGTACACGGCAGTGCGCTCAGCGCTCGCGCTCAGCTGAACCCACGCTGCCGTCTGGCACCGCGCGCGAGCGCGACGCGTGGAGGATGCTCTGCAGCAGGCGCTCACGACCGGCCGCCTCGAGTTCCACTCTGCCCACGTCGCCCGCCAGGTCGATCACCGCGCGTGTGCCCGCGAGCACTGCCTCGCATCGTGCACAGGAGGCGATGTGCTCGAGCGCAGCAGCTTCAGTGGCCGGGCCGAGCTGACCGTCGAGGAAGTCGGTGAGATGCGCTTCCAACTCACTGCAGTTCATCTCAGATCCTTCCGGCCAACGTGATGCGCAGGCTCTCACGAGCACGGGCGACTCGCATCTTCGCCGCCGACTCGCCGATCTCCAGCACATGGGCCACTTCGTTCATCGGCAGCTCCTCCACGTCGCGCAACACGAACGCCGCTCGCAACAGATCGGGCAGGTCGCGAATCGCACAGTCGAGCAGGCGCGCCAGCTCGCTGCGGATCGCGGACTCCGCCGGGTCGACCTCGACGAGCACGGGTTCGGGCAGGTCCACCGGGTCGGTGGGCACGTCGCGGCGCGACCGAAGCACCATCAGTGCTTCGCGATGAGGCAATGCCAGCAACCAGCTCCGCGCCCGTTGCGGATCGCGGAGCTGGTGACGGTGACGAGCAGCGCTGACGAACGCACTCTGCACCACGTCGAGGGCATCGGCATGGTTCCACACCAGCCGGTACGCAACGTTATGCGCGCCGTCGACCGTGCGCTCGAACAGCTCGATGAGCCACGAACGCTCAGCGGGCGTCAGCGGACGATCCGACGAATCCACGCGGGAAGTCTGCCCTACTTGCTGTTCAACGCGGCCTTCCCGCTGAACGGCGCCTTCAGGATCGGCGCGAGCGCGCACACGTTGAGCGCCCCGGCCAGCAACGGCAGCACGCCAACGACGGCAAGGATCCATCCGCCGGTAGAGCCGATTGCGATGCCGGCAATGATCATCGCCAGGCCGGCCGCGACTCGAACGCCGCGACCAACCGGACCTGCCATGAAACGAGCGAAGGACATGAGGTGACTCCTCTGGGAAGTGAGCGGCATGTGCGCCGCCACCGGAGTAGATGCGCCATTCGCGCGATCCGTCACATCACCTCGCACGTGTCAGGTTGTATACCCCCGGGGGTATTCGCTAGCATGCCGTCATGGCTGCAACTCTCGACACGCCCACCGACCACGACGCCAACGGCGACAGCGCTCTCGAAGGGCAGGCAGCCGAGCACTGGTTCGCTCGCCTCGGCCGCTTCTCCGCCCGCCGACGCAAGCCCCTGATCTTCGCCTGGCTGGTCGTGGCGCTGTCCGCGGCACCGCTGGCGATCAGCGTCAGCAGCTCGCTGTCGGGCGCCGGCTGGGAAGCGCAGGGGTCGATCGCCCAGCGTGTGCGCGACGAGCTGCGCAGCGACTTCCCCGAGGTGGGCGCCGAGGCGGCCGTCGTGGTCGTGCAGCAGGCCACGCCGATCGTCGACGACCCGTCTGCCGTCGCCGCCGTGGTGGCAGCACTCACCGGCGCGGAGGGCGTGCAGGCCGTCGCCGACCCGATGACCATGCCGCCGGAAGCGGGCCTCATCTCCCAGGACGGCCTCACCGCACTCATCCCGGTGGAACTGCTCGCAACCGACGACGCGCAGCGTCCAGAGTCGGCCGGCCTCGTCATCGACCGGGTCGCCGACCTCGAGCTGCCGGCGGGTGCCCGCGCCGAGGTCACCGGCGAGTGGCCAGTGTGGAGCGACTTCAACAACTCGAACGAGGAGGCACTGCACAAGGCTGAACTGCTCTCGGGTCTCCCCACCCTCATCCTGCTGTTCATCGCATTCGGCTCGGCCATCGCTGCCGGGTTGCCGTTGATCCTGGCCGTGTCGGGCATCGCGGTCGGCTTCGCCAGCCTCCACCTGGCCACTTCGTTCACGCCGCTGTCGGTGTGGTCGATGAACTTCTCGATGATGATCGGCCTCGCCGTCGGCATCGACTACAGCCTGTTCATCGTCTCGCGCTACCGGGAGGAGCGCGAGGACGGCAAGGACGCCGGAGGGCGATCGCCGCAACGCTCGACACCGCCGGCAAGGCCGTGTTCCTCTCTGCACTCGCCGTCGTCCTGTCCCTTGCTGCGGTGTTCGTCGTGCCGGTCATGGTCTTCCGGTCGATGGCACTGGGCATGATCTTCTCCGTGGTGGCCGTTGCCGCCGCGTCACTCACACTGCTGCCGGCCGTGCTGGTGGCCTTGGGTGACCGGGTGCTCGTGGCCAGCGCCGCCGACGACCCCGACCGCGCCGCCGAAGGCCGCTGGACCCGATGGACTGCTCGGGCGATGAAGCGCCCCGCGATCACCCTGGCCATCGGCCTGGGCATGCTGCTGGTACTGGCCGCGCCGGCGCTCGGGATGCGGCTCGGCATGCCCGGCGCCTGCGTGGTCGACGAGGGCCGCTCCAGCCGCGACGGCTACGAGATGGTCGTCTCGGCATTCGGCCCTGGTGCCGCCGGCCCGCTGTTCGTCACCGTCGACGCCGCGCAGGCCGACCAAGTGGTTGCCACGGCACAGGCCGACGCCGGCGTCGTGGATGCGCGCATCGTCGCCCAACCTTCGGAAACCACCGGCCGCACGGTCGTGCGCATCACTCCGGCCACTGCGGTCGATGACGCCGCCACCTCCGACTTGATCGCCCGCCTGCGCAGCTCGATCGGCGAGGCCGCACCCACTGCCGAGGTCGGTGGTCCTGCCGCTCAGAACTACGACCTCACCGAGGTGCTCACCGGCAAAGCGCCGCTCGCCATCGCGGTGATCACGCTGGTGGCGTTCGTGCTGCTGCTGGTCGTGTTCCGCAGCCTGGCGTTGGCCATCTCGTCGATCCTGCTCAACTTCATCAGCGTCGGCGCCAGCTTCGGCTTCGCCACGCTGGTGTTCCAGCACGGGTGGGGAGCAAGCCTGATCGGCATCCACCCGCAGGGCTTCGTCGATGCGTGGGCACCGTTGTTCTTCTTCGCCCTGCTCTTCGGCCTGTCGATGGACTACCAGCTGTTCCTGCTGGCCGCCATCCGCGAGCGCTACGAGGCCACCGGCGACACCCAACTGGCGATCCGCGACGGCATCGCCCGCACCGGCCGGCCGATCACCAACGCAGCGCTCATCATGATCGTGGTGTTCATCGCCTTCGGCGTCACCGGGCCCATCCCACCCACCGAGCTGGGCATCACCTTGGCGCTCGCCGTGTTGCTCGACGCCACCGTCGTGCGCATGATGTTGGTGCCATCGTTGATGAAGCTGCTCGGCGAGCGCAACTGGTGGATCCCCGCCTGGCTCGACAAGCGCCTGCCCCACGTGCACTTCTCGCACTGAACGACCCCGAACGACCCGAACGACCCGAACCACGAAAGCAGGAGGTCAGCCATGACCGATCACAGTTACGGCAAAGCAGTGCTCGACGAGTTGCGCCCGCTGCACCGCGAGCTGCGCCACGCGATCCCCGATGTGTACAAGGGATTCGGCGAGTTCCACCACGCAGCGTTCGCCGCCGGCGCCCTCGACGTGAAGACGAAGGAGCTGATCGCGTTCGCCATCGGCGTCGTCGAGCACTGCGACGGCTGCATCGCCTCCCACGCGGAAGGTGCGGCCAAGGCCGGGGCGACCCGCCAGGAAGCTGCCGAAGCAGTGGGCGTGGCGATGCTGATGAACGGTGGCCCAGGAACGATCTACGGCCCGCGGGCCTATGCCGCGTTCTGCGAGTTCTCGCCCGAGCCCACCGCCTGAGGCAGCAGCGCTCACAGCGTGAGCGCGATCCGTTCGCCGATCATCACTGCCGGCAGGTTGGTGTTGCCGCGCGGGATCTGCGGCATCAGGCACACGTCGGCCACGACCACCCCGGGGACGCCGTGCACCCGGCCATCGGCATCGCACACGGCCAGCGGGCCATCGCCCATCGCACAGGTGCCCACCGGGTGGTAGTAGTGCGTCACCGTGTCGCGGATGGCCGAATCGGTGCTCATGTCGGTGAGCCGCTCGCCCAGCACCTGCGCCAGCCGCGGGTGCTGGAGCAGGCGTTCGGCGTGCACCAGGCCATCGCGCAACACGGCCAGGTCGTGGCTGCTGCCGTCGGGGTTGGCCGTGTCGTTGAGATAGCCGTGGTCGATGTGCGGGTGGGCCTGCGGGGCCGCCGAGCTGATGTGCACCGCACCCCGGCTGCGAGGGGTCATGCACGCCACTTCGACATGCACACGACCATGCAGGAAGCTGGTCTGATCGCTGGCACACACCGGGAACACATGTGTGTCGTACAACCCATCCGTCGACACCGACGAGACGAACTTGCCCAACGTCTGCTCCTCGGGCAGGAAGCCGGTGGCGGCGGCCTCGTCGAGCCACTGCTGCAACACGGGGCCGACGCGCCGGTCGGCGTGCACCATCGAGTGGTCGTGCAAGTTGCCGCCCACCCCCGGCAGCGCGACACGAACCTGCACCCCGGCCGCGCGCAGCGCCTCGGGGGCGCCGATGCCCGATCGTTCGAGCAGCAACGGCGTGCCGTACACCCCGCCGGCCAGCACCACCGTGCCGCCCTCGATGACGATGGGTTCGCCACGTCGTTCGGCGGCGAGCCGCACCGTGCCGCCGGACGACCCCGTGCCGCCGGAGGACCCCGAGCCGCCCGAGGACCCCGAGCCGTCCCACGCGACCAGACGATCCACCATCACCTCGTCGAGCACGCGCAGCGAGCCGCCACGCACGTGGTCGAGGTAGGCGAACCCGGCGTTCCAACGAGTGTGGCCGACCACGTTGACCGTCTCCAGGCCGAACGAAGCCCCGGCATCGAGGTCGCACAGGTCGCTCGCGATCGTCCAGCCGAGATCGGCCGCCGCGTCGAGGCAGCGGGCGTGGAACGGCCCGGCCTCGTGAGCCTCGTACGCGCGAACCCGCATGCGCTCGATCACCTGCTGGAACAAGGGTGCCACGTCGTCGCCGGCCCAGCCCGGCAGACCCCATCCGTCGTAGTCGGCACGGTGGCCCACAGCGGCGATGGCGCCGTTGTGGCTGCTGCAGCCACCCATCACCCTCGCTCGCTCGAACACCCACCGGCCCGACGTGTAGCCCCAGTCGTGCGTGGTGGCCAGCATGCGGGCACTCAACAGCTCCGCCGGCCAGCGACCGGAACCCACCGGGCCGTAGTCGGGGCCGGCTTCCAGCAGCAACACGTCGCGGCCCTGCTCGGCCAGGCGCCCAGCCACCACGCAGCCGGCCGAGCCGGCCCCGACCACCACCACCTCGGCGCTGACGACCGACATCACGAACCTCCCAGGGCGAGTCGCCCGAGCGGCGTGCCGGGGCGGACCAGATCTTCGACGATGTCGAAATGATGGCGACCAGCGCACTCCACCGACGACACCTGCGTTCCTGCGGCCGCGAGGCGGGCGGCGTACGCCCGGCTCTGCGCCTTGAAAGCGTCGGTCTCGTTGTCGCCCCAGGCCACCACCACCTCGTGTGACGCCGCGACCGGCAACAGCTGAGGGCTGATCGCGGCAGCTGCCGCCTCGTGCAGCCCGAGCGGGAGGTTGACCGTGGTGTGCACCAGCGGGCGCAGGTCGAAGACGCCGCTGACGAGCACGGTGCGCGCGATCGGCACCGGCGACGGGCCCACGAGCGACACCATCGCCGCCAGGTGCGCCCCGGCGGAGTGCCCCGCCAGCACCACCTGCGCCGGCGCGACCAGACCGGCCAGCGTCGCCAGCGCCGCACGGCACTCGTCGACCATCGACGGCAGCGTGCCGGCGGGGGCGATGGTGTACTCCACCGCCGCGTACGACCAGCCGGCAGCCAGTGCGGCGGGGGCCAGATACAGCGAGTCGGCGGCGCTCAGGGCCTGCCAGTAGCCACCGTGGATGAACACCAGCAACGGAGCGGCCGGATCGTCGGCGACCAGCAGGGTGCCGCCACTCGTGGTCGTCAGACGAGCCGCGAGAAGTGCTCGAGCGGCCTCGCTGCGGAGCCGATGGTCGGCAACGAACGGCTCGGAGCTACCACCCACGCGCGAACTGGGTGAGTACTCGCGTTCCAGATCGGTCATCCGCCCAATGTAGGCCGCGTCACGCGTAGGGCCTTTGGTCCTCTCCGACAGGGCCGAGCGCCCCTGCTCGCCATATGGCGCCGTCACTAGCGTCGCCAACGTGTTCGTGAACCGTCAGTCGCCACCCCACCGTTCCATCCGTCGCGCAGTTGCGCTGCTCAGCCTGTTCGCCTTCGCGGCGGCGGCCTGCTCCGACGACAAGAACGATGCCGTCACCACCTCCTCGGCCGCAGCGACGCAGGAGACCACCGCCACCACCGAGACACCGCTACCCATGGGCGACCTCGTCGCGACAGCCCTCACCGGTCACGTGTTCACCCAGTTGGCGGGCATGGCCGTCAACGCCGGCCTGGTGGAAACCCTGCGCGGCGGCCCGTTCACCGTGTTCGCGCCCACCGACGCCGCCTTCGGCAAGCTGCCGCTCGACGTGTTGCACGCAGTGGAGGACAACGCCGAGATGGTGAAGTCCGTGCTGCTGCACCACGTGGTGCCCGGCACCATCACGCCCGAACAGATGGCGGCCGGCGAGCTCACCAGCGCCGCCGGCACCACGCTCACCGTCACCGAGAGCGACGGCATGTTCTACATCGACGGCAATGCCATCGGCGCCGGCGTCGAAGCCACCAACGGCTACGTCTACGTGATGGGCGATGTGCTGGTACCGGCCCTCGGCGACATCATCGACGTCGCCACCACCCTCCCCGGCTTCGAAACCCTCGCCGCACTGGTCACCCAGGCCGACCTCATCGACACGCTCAAGGGTGAGGGCCCGTTCACCGTGTTCGCCCCCGCCGACCCTGCGTTCGCCGCACTGCCGGCCGCCATCGTCGACACCGTCACCGGCGACGACGCGCTGCTCGCCACCGTGCTCACGCACCACGTGATCGCCGGCAAGTACAACCTCGATCAGCTGCCGGAAGGCACCATCACCACGGTCGCCGGCGACGACCTCACCATCACCAAGATCGACGGAGTCACCTACATCGACGGCAACGCAGTCACGGTCCAGAACGTGCAGGCCACCAACGGCGTGATCCACGTGATGTCCAACGTGCTGGTGCCCGCGCTCGGCGACATCATCGACGTCGCCACCACGTTGCCCGGCTTCACCACTCTGGCCAGCCTGGTCACCCAAGCCGACCTCATCGACACGCTCAAGGGTGAGGGCCCGTTCACCGTGTTCGCTCCCGTCGACGATGCGTTCGATGCGCTCGACCCCGCCACGCTGAACGCGGTGCTGGCCGACCCGGAACTGCTGGCCACCGTGCTCACCTACCACGTCATCGCCGGCAAGCTCACCACCGATCAGCTGGTCGAGGGCACCATCACCACAGTGGCCGGCGTCGACCTGACGGTCACGAAGGTCGACGGCGTCACCTACATCGACGGCAACCCGATCCTGGTGCAGAACGTGCAGGCCACCAATGGTGTCATCCACGTGCTCGGCGCCGTGCTGGTGCCCGAGAGCTGAGCACGCAGCCCGGCTCGCCCGAGCCGATGTGACACGCAGGTCTCACAGCAGGAAGAGTGAGGAGGTGCAGCGACACCTCCTCACCTCGACTTTGTCGGCCACCGCCAGAGTCGGTCGCGTGCTGTCGGTCACGCTGGCGCTGTTCGTCGCACTGCCCACTGGTGCTGCCGCGGCCGACTCGGCCGGCCCCACCGACTACCGATCGCGGATCGTGGCGATCGACCCGGCGACCCCGCAGGTGCACGCATCGATCATCGGCGGCGACTCGTTCCTGGAGCTGCGCGTCGATCGCGGCACGGCGGTGGAGGTGTTCGGCTATCGCAGCGAGCCGTTCATCCGCTTCCTCGCCGACGGCACCGTGCAGGAGAACCGAACGTCGGCCAGCTACTTCGTCAGCAAGGCCCGACAGGGCGCAGCCCTGCCCGCCGACTTCGTCGACGATGCCCCACCCGCCTGGCACACGGTCGCCACCGATGGCCGGTACGCGTGGCACGACCATCGGGTGCACTGGATGACCGACTCGCGGCCACCCGGCAGGCACCCCGGCGACGTCGTCCTGCGCGAGCAGGTTCCGCTGCTGGTCGACGACGTCGCAGTGTCCATCATCGTCGAGTCGGTGTGGATGCCGGCCGCCTCGCGAACGCCGGTGTGGCTGGGCGCGATCGTGGGCTTGGCGGCCGGGCTGCTGGCAGGCCTCGGCGGTCGGTTCGGCTCCTTGTCGCGCTGGCGTGCACTACCGACGCTCGACGTCGCACTGCTGGCCACCTTCGTGGGTGCTTGGCAGTACCGCACGCTGCCCACCGAGACCGGGCCGCAAGTGGGCTGGTTCGCGCTCCCGGCCATCGCCGCCGCCGCTGCCGCCGGCGCCGTGGCGCTGCACTGGCGCGGCAACCGCTCGTCACTCACCAGCAATGCGCTGCTGCTGCTGGCCGGCGTGAACCTGGCAGCGTGGGCATGGATGCGCCGGGAGGGGTTCTCCAAGGCCATCCTGGCGACCAACGCCCCCGGCTGGCTCGACCGCTTCGCGGCCGCCGCGGCCATCAGCTGCGGGCTCGTCACCACCGCCCTCGGGTTGGCAGCGCTGACCCTGGCGATCGCCGCGCCCGGCCGGGCGCCGGCTACTTCTCCAACGACTTGATGAAGTCCACCACTGCCTGCACCTCGGCGTCGTTCAACGAGTTGGCCGGCATCGCTCCGAAGCCGGTGACCTGCTTCGCCGAAGGATCCCTGATCGACTGAGTGAGGTACGCCTCGTCGGCGATGACGGTGGAGCCATCGCTGAGCTTCACCTCGGATTGGTAGAGGCCCCTCCATGCCGGCCCCACCCCGCCTTCGCCGTTGGTGCCGTGGCAGGCCGTGCAACCGTTGTCGAGCGCGATCTGCTCGCCCTGCGTCATCGGCCGGTCGCTGTCGCGTTCCGCTCCACACGCCGCACCGGCAAGCGCGGCCGCAACGACGGACAGGACGGGGACGAGAGTGGACCAGCGTGCCTTCACGGTGCCATGGTCGCACGCGGAGCGGCCACCCACCAATCACCGTGCGCAACGCGGCACCCGGGTGCCATGCTGAACGGTCGAATCCGCCATGTCCGAACCCGCCACCCCCACCCGCGCCCAAGCAGCCGCTCAACGTCGCGCCGCCACCGTCGAGTCGTTGCGCGCCAGCGGTGCGCTCGCCTGCCCTGCGGCGTTGCCGCTCGCCGCACGGCGCGACGACTTGATGGCCGCCATTCGCGATCACCAGGTGGTCATCGTCGCCGGTGAGACCGGCTCGGGGAAGAGCACACAACTCCCCAAGTTGTGCCTCGACCTGGGCCGCGGCGTGGCGGGGCTGGTGGGCCACACGCAGCCGCGCCGGATGGCTGCACGCACCATCGCCGAGCGAGTGGCCGAGGAACTGGGCACCGAGCTGGGCGCCACCGTCGGTTACACCGTGCGCTTCACCGACACCGTCGGCGAGCAGACCCTGGTGAAGGTGATGACCGACGGCATCCTGCTGGCCGAGATCCAGCGCGACCGGATGCTGCGCCGCTACGACACGCTGATCATCGACGAGGCGCACGAACGCAGCCTGAACATCGACTTCCTGCTCGGCTACCTGGCCCAGCTGCTGCCGAAACGGCCCGACCTGAAGCTGATCGTCACCTCCGCCACCATCGACACGCAGCGCTTCAGCGAGCACTTCGCGCAGCCCGACGGTCGCCCGGCGCCGATCATCGAGGTGTCGGGTCGCACGTTCCCGGTGGAGGTTCGCTACCGGCCGTTCGGCGCTCGCGACGACGACCCCGACGACGATCGCGACCAGGTGCAAGCCATCGTCGATGCGGTCGACGAGCTCGCCCACGAGGGCGACGGCGACGTGCTGGTGTTCCTGTCGGGCGAGCGCGAGATCCACGACACCGCCGACGCGCTGCGGCGGCACTTCACCGAGTCGGCGCGAACGGCACGCGGCGCCGCGGCCGACGTGCTGCCGCTGTATGCGCGCCTGTCGGCCGTCGAGCAGCATCGCATCTGGCAACCGCACCGAGGCCGACGGGTGGTGCTCTCCACCAACGTGGCCGAGACATCGCTCACCGTGCCCGGGGTGCGGTACGTGGTCGATGCCGGCGCAGCGCGCGTGTCGCGGTACAGCCACCGGCTGAAGGTGCAACGCCTGCCCATCGAAGCGGTCTCGCAGGCATCGGCCAACCAACGCGCCGGTCGCTGCGGCCGCGTGGCGCCCGGCATCTGCATCCGGCTGTACGACGAAGCCGGCTTCGGTGACCGGCCCGAGTTCACCGAGCCCGAGATCCTGCGCACCAACCTTGCGTCGGTCATCCTGCAGATGACCGCGCTCGGGCTCGGCGACGTGGGCGCCTTCCCCTTCCTCGATCCACCCGACCCGCGCTCGGTGCGCGACGGGTACGGCTTGCTGGAAGAGCTGGGGCCATCGAGCCCAGCGCGCCACCGGCACCCGCTTGACGGCCGGCGGCGGCTCACTCCGTTGGGCAAGCGCCTCGCCCGCCTGCCCATCGACCCTCGCCTGGGGCGCATGGTGCTGGAGGCCGAGCGGCACGGCTGCGTGCGCGAGCTGATGATCATCACGTCGGTGCTCAGCATCCAGGATCCGCGCGAGCGACCCGCCGAGCATCGTGCAGCCGCCGACGAGCTGCACCGCCGGTTCGAAGTGCCGGGCAGCGACTTCCTCTCGCTGGTGAAGCTGTGGGACCACTTGCGCGAGCGCCAGCACGCGCTCAACAGCAGCCAGTTCCGCAAGCTGTGCCGCACCGAGTACCTCAACTACCTGCGCGTACGCGAGTGGCAGGATCTGTTCAGCCAGCTGCGCCAAGTGGCCGGCCAGATCGGCATTCGCCAGGGCAGCCTCTCGGTCGGCGTCAGCGAAGGCCACCCCGACCGAGTGCACCAGGCCTTGCTCTCCGGCTTGCTCAGCCACCTGGGCATGCGCGACGGCACGACTCGCGAGTACAAGGGTGCGCACGGCTCGAAGTTCGCGATCGGGCACGGCTCGGCGCTGTCCAAGGCGTTGCCGAAGTGGATCATCGCCGGCGAGCTGGTGGAGACCAACCGGTTGTGGGGCCGCGTCGTCGCCTCCGTGCAACCCGAGTGGGCCGAGGAACTGGGCAAGCACCTCTCCAAGTACAGCTACGGCGAGCCGTCCTGGGATGCCCGCCGCGGCGCGGCAGTGTGCAGCGAACGGGTGGCACTGTTCGGGCTGCCCATCGTCAGCAACCGTACGGTGGGCTACGACCGCGTGAACCGCGCCGCCGCACGCGAGCTGTTCATCCGCTGTGCGCTGGTGGACGGCGAATGGAGCCCGCATGATGGGGCCGCCCACCAGTTCTGGGGCCACAACCAGCGCTTCCTCGGCGATCTCAAGGGCTGGGGCGAGCGGGTGCGCCGCGCCGACCTCGTGGACGAGGAAGCCGTGTTCGCGTACTACGACCGGCGGCTGGGCCCGGAGGTGGTGAGCACCCGCCACTTCGACAAGTGGTGGAAGTTGGCGCGCAGCACCCAGCCCGAGCTGCTGGTGATGCGGCTGGAGGACTTCGTCGGCGACGAAGGTGCCGCCAGCGTGCTCGACTTCCCCACCGTGTGGCACCATCAGGTGCCTGGCCGCGACACGGTGAACCTCGCCGTCACCTACCGCTTCGACCCCGGCGCCGCCGACGACGGTGCCACGGTGCACGTTCCCCTGGCCGCGCTGAACCAGGTGGAGCCGGTGGGATTCGACTGGAACGTGCCCGGCCTGCGGCCCGAGCTGGTTGCGGCGCTGCTGCGGGCACTGCCCAAGGAGCACCGGCGCGAGCTGGTGCCGATGGCCGAAGTGACCGCCAAGGTGGTGGCGTCGTTGGGCACGCCGGCAGCGTGGGAGGACGGCACCTCGCTGGCCGCCGCGCTGTCGACGGTGGTCAACGACGTGGCCGGGGTCGCCGTGCCGTCGCACGCGTTCGACGCCGTGCTGGTACCGGCCCATCTGCGCGTCGGCTTCTCGATCGACGACGAACACGGTGCCCCTGTGGCAACCGGCAAGGACATCGTTGCGCTGCGCAAGCTGGTTGCCCCGCGGCTGCGAGCAGCGATCGCCCGGGCGGCCCCGATCGAAGAGCGCCAGGGCATCACCGCGTGGGACTTCGGTGACCTGCCCGAGATGGTGGAGACGACGCGCAACGGCGTGCCGGTGCGCGGTTACCCGGCGCTGCTCGATGACGGCGGCAGTGTGAGCATTCGCGTGTTCACCAAGCAGGAGCTGCAGGCAAAGGTGATGCGCTCCGGCGTGCGGCGCCTGCTGCTGTTGGCCGTGCCGGTCGGCAAGCGAGCGATCGAGCAACACCTCAGCAACGCCTCGCGACTGGCCGTTGCGGGAAGCAGCACCACTCTGGAGACCTTGGCCGCCGACTGCCTGATGGCTGCGGCCGACAGCGTCGTTGCCGCTCACGGTGGCCCGGTGTTCACGGCTACCGGCTTCGAGGCGTTGGTGCAGGCGGCGCGCAGCGAGCTCCCCGGCACGGCGGCAACGGCGCTCCACTCGGCCGCCGAGATACTCGCCGCGGCCACCGCCGTGCGCGGTCGCCTCGATCGTCTCGTGGCGCCCGCCGTCGCCGCATCGGCCGCCGACGCACGTGAGCAACTCGACCGGCTGGTGCGCCCCGGCTTCGTCACCGCCACCGGGGTTGCTCGCCTGCTCGACGTGGTGCGCTACGTGAGCGCGATCGATCATCGCTTGGCCAAGCTGCCGGAGGGCCCGCACCGCGATGCGGCCCGGTTGCGCGACGTCGCAGCCGTCGAAGCCCGCTACGTGGCCCTGCTGCGCCGCATGGATCGCGACGACATCACCGCCGAGGTGATCGACGTCGGCTGGCTGCTGGAGGAGCTGCGCGTCAGCGTCTTCGCCCAACAACTGGGCACCGCCCGACCGGTGAGCCTGCAGAAGGTGAGCAGGGCCATCCAGGCACTGGGCGGCTGATGTGTACGGTCGGGCCGCCCTGGGCACACGTACGTGACGAACATCGCCACAAGATGTGACGAAGGTCCCGGAACCCCCTGGGGTATTCCTGCGACTCTAGTAGCAGACCCACTTCGAGCAGCTGGGTCGGGAGGAACACCACATGGATTCCCTGGGCCTCGCC
>JADKGZ010000017.1 GCA_016722025.1 Acidimicrobiaceae bacterium | reverse complement strand
GCGAACACCACCCATCGGTGGGTGTCGTGGTGCTGTCGCAGTACGCCACGCCGGCGTACGCGCATGCACTGTTCGAGCAGGGCTCCGACGGGCGCGCCTACTTGCTGAAGGACCGCGTGGCCGACGTCGACGAGGTGGTGTACGCCATCGATGCCGTCGCCCGCGGTGGTTCCGTGGCGGACCTGGACATCGGCGACGGTTGGCGGCCGCTCGATCGCATGCCAGCGCGTTCGCCACTCGAGCACCTCACCAGCCGCGAGCGCGAGATCCTGTCCGAGCTCGCGACCGGCAAGTCCAACGTGGCCATCGCCAACAGCGTGTTCCTTTCCGAGCGGGCCATCGAGAAGCACTCAATCGATCTCTCCAAGTCTTCTCCCGATGGCGCCCGATGTCAACCGGCGGTAAGCGTTGTGCCGTTGTACCGGCCGAAGAGCGGACGGACAGGGGGAGCAAAGCGACCGAGTCGACGAGTTCGGGTGAAGGTGATGGTGGTCGACGACCAGCTGCCGTTCCGGGCAGCGGTCTGAGCGTGGTTTTGGTCGCATCGCCGAGCTCGCGTTATGTCGGATGCGGCACATATGGGGCGGGGCGCTTGCGGATGCGCGCTCACCCGGGCTGATGGACATCAACATGGACGGCATCGACGGCATCGAGGCCACCCGCCGGATCGTCGGCGCGCATCCTGGCATCCGGGTGGTGCTGCTCTCCACCTACGACCTGGCCGACCTGCCGCACGACGCGCGCACCTCGGGCGCGATCGCGTACGTGAACAAGGACGACTTCGGCACTCGGGTGCTGCGCCGGCTGTGGGAGCGCGGCATCGGCGACGGCTTCGACGAGACCGGCTCCTGAGCGGTTCGCCTTGCTCAGCTCGGCTGCGTCGCCGCGAGGTGGGCACGCAGCGCACTGTGCTGTGCCGCGATCGCCCGCTCGAAACGGCCGGCGAGCCACCTGATCAGCACGCTCGGGAGCACGCTGCGTTCGAATTCGAGGCGCCAGGTGTACTGCGTGCCCTCACCTTCGGGTTCGAACGAGTGGATGGCTGTGATGCGGGCCAACTTCGGTGAGATCGATCGGTAGACGGCAAGGCCGGCCGTGCCGGGGTCGGTGGGAGGCGACCAGGTCGTCACCTCGCTGGTGCCCCTGATGGGGAGGGAGCCGAGGTGACCGCGGATCGCGAATCGGGTGCCAACCGCGATGGGCAGTCGGTCGGGCGTCCACGAGGTCACCGACGGGTCGATGATCGGCGCCGTGGCAGGCGAGTTCACCGCGTCGAACACACTGCTCACCGAGTAGGGCAGATGCACGGTTCGTTGTACCGAGATCACTCCGCGTGCAAGCCTTCCAGCAGCTCGCGAGAGCCCGCTGCTCGAGCAGGCACCATCGCCACCAGCAACGCGGTGAGGATGGCGAGCGCACCGGCTGCGGCGATGAGGCCCCACGATCCGCGGCCCGCCGACGCGAGGCCGATGCGGTTGCTGACCAGCGACCACGCCCAACGACCGGCCACGATGCCGGCGCCGGCACCCACCAGCGCGGAGGGGATGGCGAGCAGCCCGGCGAGCGCCACGACCGACCGACGCGTCTGGCCGGATTGGAAGCCGAGCGCGCGCATGGTGCTGAGTTGGCGCCGGCCCAGCTGGGTGCAGTTCACCAGCGCATGGAACAGCACCGCTGCTGCGAGCAGACCGAGGAACCAGGCGATCGCCCACGGAACGGCCGCGATCGGTTGCAGATTGGTGATGTCGACCTGCGGCGACGGCACGGTGAGAAACGGGCCGAACGTCTCCGTGAAGTGAGCGGCCTCCGCGTCGGGCGTCAGCGAGCCGTCGGTGGTGACGACCAGCGCCACATCCCCGAGGTCGCCCTCGATACGCAGCAGGCCCTCCTCGGTGAGCAGGGCGCCCTTGCCGGGCCCCACGTCGTCGTCGTCGTTGTTCACCAACGCAACACCGACGATGTCGTACGGGCCGATGGTGACGGCCACCACTTCCAGCGACTCGGGGTCGATTGCCTGCCCCGGCAGCGCCGGCATCTGGTCACCCACGGCCAGCCCGAGCTCGGCGAGCGTGCGCGGACCGAGCGCGACCTCGTCGGCCGTGGCCGGTGCGCGGCCGTCGACCACGACCGGCGCAATGGTGCCCTTCACGGAACGAAGGGCAACTGCCCGGAACAGCGACGCACCCTCGATGCGCAGGGGAATGGACGAGAACAAGAACGCCGCCGAGTCGACGACCGGATCGGCGAGCACCTGCTCCGCCGCCGCGTTGCCATCCTCCTCCGTGGTCAGCCCTCCGCTGTCGGTGCTGGTGACTCCGTACTGCCAGGCGGCCCCGAACGCCGCGGGGGTCGTGCGCGTGTGGCGGAGGTTGCCGGACAACGACGATGCCACGCCGACGACCAGCACAGCTGATGCGATGCCGGCTGCGGCCGGCCACAGGAACTGGCGCCGACCTGCGCCACCCAGCGACCAGCCGGACCGGATGACCGGCGACGCAGCTGCCAGCCGGCGTGAGAGCGGCCCGGCGCTGCGCGGGCGGAGCCGGCGCGAGGCCAGTGCGACGGCCGTTGCCGAGACAGCGAGCGTGCCCAGCACGATGGCGACGGCACCGAGGAGCACGACGGTGGCGTCGAGGCGCATGCCGCTCGTGGCCTCGAGCCGGCCGGCGAGGCCACGCGGCCCGAACCGGGAAGCGACGACGGTGACGGCCCACGCCGTGAGTGCGGCGACCACAGCCGTGGGCACGTTGCGCATCGCGGCGGCCGAGCCAACGACAATGCGACCGGCGCCGAACGACCGCACGACATCGCGATCGGCCATCTCGCGTCGCGCTTGGCGTGCGAGCACCTGTGCGGAGAACACTGCGGCGACCACGAACATCATCAGCGCCAGTGCCCAGAGGGCTGTGCGTTCCAGATCGACGGTTCGCCGAATGGCGTCGATGGTCGACACCTCGTCCGCCGGCACCGCTCGCACGAAGTAGCCGGGCAGAGCCTGCGCCAATTCGACGTTGACCTCGTCGAGCGACACCCCGGCGGCGACACGCACGAGTGTGTCGCCGTAGGGCTGGTGCCCTGCGGCCATCGCCTCCCACGTCTCGCGGTTGGTCGACACCCCGCGCCCGGCGATGCGGGGTGCTCGGCCCGGCGGGGCGTTCCGCGTTGCCGTCAGTGAGTCGAGGTTCTCCACCAGGCCGACGACTCGGACCCCACTGAAGTCGGTGCACGGAGCGGCCTGATCGACGAACTGCCAGTCGCACACCTGCACCGACACGTCGTCGCCCACTCCGACGGCGAGCGCGTCGGCGAGCTTCGGCGCCAGCGTCAGCTCCGCAGTTGCGTCCGAGTTCGGGACGCGACCCGACACCACCAAGGGCCGATCGATGACTCCGGCGTCATGAACGGCGCGCCCGAGGGTGGTGCTCACCGATCGGTCGCCGGCGGTGAGCACGACCGGCAGGCCGGCGTTGAGCTGGACGCCCGAGAGCAGAGGGCTGTCGTCGAGTGCGTCGTACAACGTCTGGGTCATGCTGAACCCGAAGCACTCCGGAGTGACCGAGGTGACGCCTGGCGGGCATCCTTCCGCTCGGGCGGTGGGTGGCTGCACGAACTCGACCCAGCGATCGACGGCGGAACCGGCGCGCCGCGAGTACTCCCATGCGGTCATGGCCGCACCGGCGGCCAGCCCGACGAAGACACCGACCAGGATGGTGGCGCGCCAGTGGTGACGCCACAGCGAGCGGGTCCACAGCAGTGCGGCGCTCATGGCAGCGGGATCTCCCCGCGAATGGTGGTACCGGCCCCGAGGGTGGAGGAGACCGTGAGTCGCCCGCCGATGGTGCCCAGCCGATCGGCCATGTTGACGAACCCGTGGCCTCTCGCCGCGGCGGGCCCGGCGTCGAAGCCGGCGCCGTCGTCGCGCACTTCGAACGTCAGACGATCCTCGTCGCGTTCGACCGACACCACGATCTCGGCGTCGGCGCCGGCGTGCTTGCCGGCGTTCTGCATCGCCTCCAAGCAGCAGAAGTAGACGGTGGACTCGATCTCGGCGTCGAAGCGGCCGACGCCGGTGGTCTCGACGGTGGTGGGCAGCGCCGCGCGAGAGGCTGCGTTGGGGAGCGCCTCGGCCAGGCCGCCCGACGACAGCAGCGGGGGGTAGATGCCGTGCGCCAGCGCGCGGAGCTCGGCAATGGCGTCCTTCAGATCGCTGCGCAGCTCGTTGATGACGTCGATGGCCTCCTTCGGCTCGTCTTCGATCATGTCCTCGGCGATGCGCAGCTTGACCGCCATGGCCACCAGGTGCTGTTGCGCGCCGTCGTGCAGGTTGCGTTCCAGCCGGCGCCGCTCGGCATCGCCGGCCGTCACGATGCGCCGTCGAGACTCCTGCAGATCCACGTTGGCCTGCTGCAGCTCCTCCAGTGAGGCCTGCAGGGCCGAATCGAGCTGCACGTTGTGCAGCGCGAGGCCTACTTGGCGAGCGAGCTCGGTGAGCACCCGGTCGTCGTCGTCGGAGAACGCGGTGGCGCCGGTGGGCCGCACCACCACCACCAGCCCGAGCAGCTCGCCGCCGTGCGCGATCGGCGACGCGCGCATGATCTGTGCGCTGCCGGCGAGCGCCGGCAGCCACACGTCGATCCAGGTGCCGCCGGAACGCCGGCGCGGGCGACCACGCCGCGCTCCTTGTCGGGGATGCGGATCGGTTCTGCCGTGCGATGCGGTACTCCGGCAGCCAGCTCGTACAGCCCCGAGGCGCCGGTGAAGATCTCCGCCGACGAGAGCGTCATCGACTTGCGCAGTGATTCGGTGAGCTGCAGCAACAGTTCGTCGAGCGGAATGGCACGGGTGAGCCGGCTGCCCCACGTGCGCAGTGCTTCGTCGGGTGCGACCCGCTCGCCGTAGACCAGCTGGTTGGCGAGATCGGTGAGACGTGTGCGCAGAGGAAGGTAGGCCACCGCCGCGAGGGCAGCGGCCACCATCGACAGCAGCAGCAGCGAACGCTCACCATCGCGCAGTGATCGGCCGAGGGAGACGACCACCGCGGTGTAGGCGGCGATGACCAACGCGGTGAGGCCGGCGGCCGAGACGGTGGCGGTGAGCAGCCGATCGACTCGGGCGACCATGCGGTCGTGCGTGGCAGCCACGATCGACAACGGCACCAGCCCGGTGGCGGCCAGTACGACCGCCGTGGCATGCGGCGGCCAGTGCACCATCAGGCGCAGGGCCACGACCACCAACATCACCTCCAGCACCACGGCCAGCGCCCACCCGGCCCACTGCATCCGGCGACGTACTGCCGGGCTGGCGGTGCGGTAGCGCAGGTTCGCCAGGCGCATGCCCACCACGAGCGCGGCGGCCCACGTCAGCCCCACGATCCAGTTGTCGCTCTCCGGGCCTGTTGCGGCCGCCAGGAGGCCGAGGCCAGCTGCCGTCACGTACCCGACGACCACCAACGTGGTGACGCCGCGCGAGGGCGGGCGGCCGGTGGGGAGCGCCGCCATCAAGTGCAGGGTGCATGCCGCGAGCAGCGCCACGGCGACGACGGCTGCGGCCCGGCGATCGGCCGCAGCGGCGAGCATGCCCAGAGCAGCCAGGCAGGCGATGGCCAGCATCACGGGGGCCGTGCGCTCTGTCCTGCGACGGACGCCGACGAGGACGGCCGAACCCGCCCACACCACGACCAGGCTCAGTTGCACCACCGTCATCGCGTCGGTCAGCTCACGGAGGCGTGCGACGCAGCGGTGGTCGGTAGCCCGTCGTCGATCACACGGCCATCGCGCATGCGCGAGATGCGGCCGGCAGCATCGGCGACCGGTTGGTCGTGGGTGATCAGCAGGATCGTTTGGCCGCTGTCGCCGTGCAGCCGACGGAACAGCTCGAGGATCTCCTCGCCACCGTCGGAGTCGAGCGCGCCGGTGGGTTCGTCGGCGAGCAGCACGGTGGGGGTGTTGGCCAGCGCGCGGGCGATGGCCAACCGCTGGCGTTGGCCACCCGACAGCGTCATCGGCGCGGCCTTCGCTTTGTCGGAGAGCCCGAGCAGGTCGAGCAGGTCGCGCCCGCGGGTCTCGGCTTGCTTCCGCTTCGTGCCGGCGATGAGCGCGGGCATCATCACGTTCTCGAGCACGGTCATGCCGTCGAGCAGGTTGAAGAACTGGAACACGATGCCCACATGCCGGCGCCGCAGCCGAGCGAGCTCGTTGGCATCCTTGCCTCCCAGTGAGACGCCGTCGAGCACGATCTCGCCTTCATCGGGCACGTCGAGCCCGGCGATGAGGTTGAGCAACGTCGACTTCCCACAACCCGATGGGCCCATGATGGCCACGAACTCGCCGCGGGCCACGGTGAGCTCGGCACCGCGCAGTGCTCGCACGGGCGCAGTGTCGGCCTCGAACGTGCGGTACACCTGGCGCACCTCGACTGCGTTGTCTGCCATGCCCGTGCCTCCCCTTGTCGTGTGCTCATTCCACACCACGCGACATGGCGGGTGAAAGGGTGATTTCCACCCACTGAGGTGGTGCTGGCCACACTGCAGTTGCCTGTCACCAGAGCGGATCAGGCGGCCGGCACCGTGATGCGGTACGGCTCGACGAGCGTCTCGCGGCCCTTCACCAGTGAAGCGGGCAATCGCTCGGCACCGGAGGGCGGCGTCGTGAGCCCGGCCCAGGTGGCTTCGCTGAGCACGATCTGCCCGTGCGAGGCGAACTGCTGCAGGCGTTGGCAGAGGTTGACCGCGTCGCCGATCACGGTGTACTCGGCGCGTTCCTCGGAGCCGAGAAACGCCGCCGCGACGTCGCCGGTGGAGAGACCGATGCCGAGATCGAACACCGGCAGGCCGGCGGCCTCCCACTCGAGGTTCACCGCGCGCTGACCGAGGTGCATGGCAAGTGCCGCATCGAGCGCACGGTCGGCGTGGTCCCGGCTGGCCTGCGGGGCACCGAAGACAGCCATCACCGCGTCGCCGATGTACTGCATCACCGTGCCGCCGCAGCCGAGGATCGCTCGATTCATCTCGGCACGGTGCCGGTTGAGCTGCCTCACCAGGCTGGACGGGTCGGCGTGTTCGGCGATGGTGGTGTAGCCGCGGATGTCGCTCATCACCACGGTCACGTCCAGTCGCTCGCTCTCGCCCAGCGCCTTGCCGCCGGCGATCAGCTGCTCGGCGACGCCACCCGGCAGCAGCCGGGAGAGCGACTCGCCCTGCTCCTCGCGGCTCACGATCGCCTCGTGCAGCATCCGCAGTCGGCGCAGCGCGCCCTGGGTGCCGGCGGAGGCGCTGTCAGCCAGGCGTGAGAACAGCTTCTCGACGTCGGCGGAGACCGCCGCAGCAGTGGTCTGACGTGTGAGGGCGATGGCCTTCAGCGTGCGGCCGGCGGCCAGCATCTCGAGCAGGCGCTCCTCATCGGGGTCGAGGCCGCTGTTGCGCACGGCGGGGCGAACCATCGCGTCGACGATCGAAGGGTCGAGCATCGAGCCCCCCGTGGCCACCGAACGGATGGCGGCGAGCAACTGGTCGCCCTCTGCGATCCTGTCCTTGAGGAGATATGCGTAGCCGGCTGCGCCCCCGCTGAGCAGCGCGATTGCGTAGTCGGGGTCGTCGAACTGAGAGAGGATGACGACACCCGTGCCCGGCAATCGCTTGCGGATCTCCTTGCACCCCTCGATCCCTTCCGACTGGAAGTTGGGTGGCATGCGGATGTCGGACACCACCACGTCGGGGGTGTGCAGGACAGCGCCGCTGATGAGGCTGTCGAGGTCGTCGGCCACCCCCACCACGGTGATGTCGTTCGCGCGGGCGAGCAGTGCCCGCACGCCCTCGCGCACGATCACGTTGTCGTCGGCGAGGAACACCGAGATCGTGGCCCGCGGCGTCGGAGCGAGTGCAGCGTCCGTCGCTTCCGTCATCGCGGCGCGTCCTCTCGCCGGTGACCGAGCGAGATCTGGTGCAGTGCGTCGCGGTCGATGTCGGCTGCTGCAGCGATTGCGACCCGGCAGCGGGTGACTGCGGTCAAGGTGGAGGTGCGTATGCCGCCCTCCAGCACCGCTCGTTCACCCAGCACCACGCCGGGGCCGAGCTGCGCCAGCTCGACGCCGTCGACCACCACGCTCAGCACGCCATCGAGCAGCAGGATCACCTCCTCGCCCGGGTCGCCCTGTCGAACGACGACCTCGCCGGCATCGACGGTGCGCAGCGCCGGCTTGTGGCCGGCGTACATCAGATCGCGCACCAGTTGCTGTTCGAGCGCCGACTCCACCGCGGTGACGAGCGTCGGCGAGTCGAGATCACCCCACGGGGTGTGATCCCCGAACGCCTCCTTGTACCAGCTGGTGAAGTCGATCACCCCGCTCTTGCCGATCAGTCCGCCCTGGTGGTCGTAGACCCAGTGGCGAGGGAACGGGCTGGCGCCCACGAGCGCACCCTCCACACGTCCATCGGCATAGAGGGTGAGCGACAGCGTCGACCAGGCGATGGGAGCGTGGTACTGCACGAACGGCGGTCGGCGAACCGTGCGCGGGGCGGGCACCCCGGTGCGGCCGCCGGCGGTCTGCAGAAAGCGCACGAACCCGTCGCCGAGCTCTGGCGCTGCTTGCTTGTCGGGCAGGGCCACCGCTGCGACGGTGAGCCGCGCACCGAGCGCCAGCGTGGTGGAGCCGATCAGTCCTCCGCCGTGGTAGCCGGCACCGGTGATCTGCCCGTCGTCGGCGACCTCGATCCATGCGGCGAGTCGATTGGCGAAGCGGAAGCGGTCGGCGGCGGCGAGCGCTTCCAGCGCGACGGCTGGGTCGCCGATGGCGCTGGGCGGCGGCTGGTCCCAGTGGGCGACGCCGGCGCCGAACGGCAGCTTGGCGAGGCCCTGCACCGCCTCGGGTGGGATCCAGGACAGCGTGGTGATCGAACCTTCGTGTCGCATGTGGTCATCGTGCGACCCTGCCCGGTGCACGGCCAGGGTGCAGGCGGGTCTACGCCCGGTGTGGCTGGCACCACTGCTGCGGTCGCCGGCTTCGCGTACGGTGGCGGCATGTCATCGGCCGGGCGCTCACTCGACGCCGTGGTGGTGGGCGCCGGGCCCAACGGGCTCACCGCTGCAGCACGCCTGGCACGAGCCGGCCGGCGGGTGCTCGTGGTGGAAGCTGCGTCCACCGTCGGAGGTGGTTCGCGCACTCGCCCGCTCGGTGACGCACGCATCGACGTGTGCGCCGCGGTGCACCCGTTCGGGGCGTCGTCGCCGGCGTTCGAAGCGCTCGATCTCGCTGCTCACGGGCTGACGTGGAGCCACCCACCGATCGCGCTGGCGCACCCGTTCGACGACGGTGCCGCGGCCACGTTGCTGCGATCGACAGTGCAGGCACCGCATGCCACCGCCGACGGCTTGGGCGCCGACGGCGCCCGTTGGCGACAGGTGGTCGACCCCTTCAGCGGCGACTGGGCGCGGTGGCGCCACCTCGCGATGGACCCGGTGCTGGGCTCCATCGTGCACCATCCGTTGTCGATGACGCGGTTCGGCATGCTCGCCGGTCTCCCTGCGACGGTGCTGGGGCGGTTGTTCTCCGGTCGCGATGCGCGCAGCCTGCTGGCCGGCATGGCGGCTCACAGCGGCACGCCGCTCAGCTCGCTCACCAGCGGGGGAGTAGCGCTCGCACTCGCTGCGGCGGGCCAGGGTGCCGGCATGCCCGTGGCCACCGGTGGCAGCCAGTCGATCGTCGACGCCTTGGCCGCGATCGTGCTCGCTGCAGGCGGCCGCATCGAGACCGGTCGGCGCGTCGGGTCGCTCGCCGAGCTGCCTGCGGCCGATGCAGTCCTGCTCGACACCACGCCGGGGCAGGCGGCAGCGATCATCGGCGCGAAGTGGCCTCGCTGGCGGCACGGTGTGGCGGCCTGGAAGCTCGACCTGGTGCTGTCTGGCCCCATGCCGTGGGTGTCGCCGGCATGCCGCACCGCCGGCACGGTTCACTTGGGAGGCGACGCGCGCGACGTGGCCACCGCCGAGCGCGCCACCGCGCTCGGTGGCCTGCCCGACCGACCGTTCGTCATCGTCACGCAACCGACCGTGGCCGATGCGTCGCGTGTACCAGCCGGCCAGCACGTGGTGTGGGCCTACCGTCACGTACCCAACGGCTGCCGCACGCAGCTCGCGACTGCCGGCATCGAGAACCAGCTCGACAGGTTCGCTCCCGGTTGGCGCGAACTGGTGCTGCACCGGCAGGTCACCACTGCGGTGCAGTACTCGCAGTACAACGAGAGCTACGTCGGCGGCGACATCACCGGTGGGGCGATGACGCCGTGGCAGACCATCGCCCGCCCCCGCCTCGCGCTCGACCCGTACCGGATGGGCGATGGCGTCTGGCTGTGCTCACAGTCCACGCCGCCGGGCCCGGCCGTGCCCGGAATGTGCGGCTGGGTTGCCGCCGGGTCGGTGCTCGGCGCGGCGCGTCGACGGCGCCGAGCCTGCCGCAGGTGCAGCTGGCCACACTCCGTTGCCGCCCGTCGGTTCGTAGCCCCAGGCCAGGTAGCGCCCGAGACGATCAGGCGTGCGCCCGTCGAGTCGTCAGGAGGTGATCGGTCAACAGCACGAGACCGATCAGGCAGGCGGTGGTACCGAACACCAGCACGGTGCCCATCACCGTTTCCAGCAGCTCCGGAACGAGCAGCATCGTCACGGCGAGTGACACCATCAACATGCCGCTGGCCAACTGCAGCACCTGGCCGTGCCGCTCCTGCACCTTGGTGGCTCGCAGCGTGACGACGGCGATGCCGAACACGATCAGCTCGTCGAGCAGGAACACCACGAGGTACAGCGCGAACAGTGCGATGGCGCCGGAAGCCGGCACGTCTCTCGCCGCGAGCAGGTTGGTCCACAGCAACGGCAGACCGGCCGTACATGGCGTCTCGGCGAGCGAGACACCGATGGCCAACACCACGGTGCCACCCAGCACGGCGGGCAGCGACCGTTCGGGTCGAGCGAGGCCGCGCATTCGTCGGTAGATGCCTGGCTTGCGCTCGTCAGCGATGGTGAGCGACACCCCGGCGTGCGTGAAGTACTCCTTCAGGTGCAGCGCTCCGAACGTGCCGGCGACCAGGGCGACCACGAACCTGATCCAGGACGCCTCGCCGGCGTAGTCGAGCGCGCTGTACGCGCCGACCATGTAGAGGCCGTACAGCGCCGACGTGATGGCCAGGAAGACAAGACCGACGGTGACGATGCGTGCTCGTGAGCCGCTGTGCAGCACGAGTGCGAGCAGCACGGACAGCACCCAGAGCGAGCAGGGATTGACGCCATCGACGAACCCGATCACGAGTGTGGCGACGATGAGCGACGAATCGCCGAGGTCGACGGTGCCCAGGAACGGAACGTCGACCGAAGTGCGTTCGGGCACGGTCGGAGTGGCGCCGGCGGCGAGTGTGGTGACGGCGTCGTCGATCTGTTGCTGCACCGTGGAGTCGAAGCCGACCCACACCGTGTCGCCCAGGAAGGTGGTCGGCACTGCCCGGGCGTCGACACCGAAAGCAGCCGCCGTCGTCTCGAACAGCTGGCGGTTCTCCGCGTTGTTCCACACCTCGTAGCTGGCGACGTCGAGGAGCGGCTGGCGTTCTTGCAGCTCTCTGAGGAAGGCCAGCTCACGAGCGCAGTAGGGACAGCCTTCACCGTAGAAGATGATCAACTGCACCCGGCCAGGAGCGCCATCGCCGGCACCCGCGGCTGCGGTGCCCGTTGGAGCGGCAGCGAGCAGCACGATGGAGACCAGCGTGACGAGCAACAGGCGAACCCTCACGACGCCAGGGTACGCACCCGCGCTCGGCGGTGGCAGAGGCGTTGGTCGCTATCGATCAGGTCGATGTTCGGGGCGTCGCATCGGCGGCGCCGAGCCTGACGGAGGTGTAGGTGGCCACACCTCGTTGCCACCCGTCGGTTCGTGTGGACGAAGCGGAACACACCTGTTGACCACCTGGTACGAGCGGCTCAGGCTTCGTACGTTCGATGGATGAACTCCTTCCCTCGCGTGGCTGTGGCCGCATTGGTCGCCCTCGTCGCACTGCCTGTTGCATGCACGGATCCGGCGACACCCGTTCGCGATGAAGCGGCCGGCACCGCGCTGTCGGTGGCGACATCACTCGCGCCCACCGACAGCGTGGAGACGACGGTGCAGCCGCCGACGACCGAGACCGAGCCGGAACCCATCGACGACACCGTGGCGATGGACCCGGCCGCAGTCGCCGACGAGCTGCAATCGCAGCTCGACGCACTGGTGGCCGCCACCGGCGTGCCGGGCGCCACCATGGCGATCGGCATGCCCGGCTACGACGACGTGCTGCTGGCGAGCGGGGTGTCGAACACGGCCACCGGGCAGGCGATGGCCACCGACGCGGTGTTCCGTGTGGGCAGCGTGACGAAGACGTTCACGGCGGCGATCGTGCTGGCGCTGATCGACGAGGGTCGCCTGGCTCTCGACGACACGCTCGACCAGTGGTACCCCGATGTTCCCAACGCGGATCGGATCACCATCGAGCTGCTGCTCGAGCACCGGGCCGGCACGAACGACATCTCGGCTGCCGAACAGCAGGCGTTGCTGCTCGGCGACCTGGAGCACTCGTACACGATCGACGAGGTGGTGGGCTTGGTTGCCGGCCGCCCCGCGCTGTTCGAGCCAGGGGAGGGCACGGGCTACTCGAACATGGGCTTCCGGCTGCTCGGCGGAGTGGTGGAGAAGGTCACCGGCCAGCCACTCGCGGTCGAGATCGAACAGCGGATCACGACCCCGCTCGCCCTCTCGAGCACCGCCCTCGACGACGGCTCGGGGCCACCGCCCAGTCATGGCTACTTCTCGCTCGATGGGGGAGCGACCTACCTCGACGTGGCCGACTTCCCCAATCAGGCGGCGTTGACGATTGCCGGCCCTGCAGGCGCTGTGGACTCCTCGTTGCCCGACCTGCTCAGGTGGGCGCAGGCCCTCTACGGAGGAGACGTGCTCTCTCCCGCCACCACCGAACTGCTGCTGGGCTCACTGCGGGAAGGCTGGCAGGAGACCGACAACTGGATCGTCGGGATGGGCGTGTTGGGCTTCTGCCCATGTGGCGCCGCTGCGCCGTACGCGCCGCTGCTGGTGGGCCACGACGGCGGCTTCATCGGCTCGGCGACGTTGATGGTGCTCGAGCCCACCACGGGTCTGGCGATCGCTGTGCATGCCAATCGAGACGCCGACGCCGCCTTGATGGACGGGTTCGTGGAACTCGCCAGATCCGCGAGCGCCATGCTCGCCGCTGGCACCACCGAACCCGCAGGTGTGCGGGTGTTGCTCGACGAGCAGTTCGACGACGACGGCAATGGTTGGGGTGGCCCGTGGCAGACCTACACCGCCGGTGTCGCTGCGTGGTCGTTGCCGGACGGCCAGGTCGACTCGCGAGCGCCCGACACGTTGATCGCGATCGAGGGTGAGATCGACGATGCGGTGATCACCACCGAGTTCGTCGCACCGGGCGCCGAGTCCGTGGCTGTCGAGTGCGCGTACGAGGTGAGCGACCAGACTTCCCGCTGGTACTCGGTGTCCCTCGGTCGCAACGGTGCTCGAATCCGCAAGCAACCCTTCGGTCAAGGCGTTCCACAGCAGGACCTGGCGGCGACACAGGACGTGATGCTCACGAACGACCAGACGGTGATGACCGTCACCTGTCGGCTCACCGCCGATGGTCGTGCTGGCACTCGCGGTCGATGGCAGCGAAGTGTTGCAGGTGGTGGACGCTGATGCGTTCGGTGCCGGCGCCCCTGGGCTGTCGGTGCAGGCCCTGCGGGAGCCGAACGACGCAGGGCCGACAGCAACGTTCGATTCGTTCGTGGTGGAGGTACCTGTGAACGGACCCGAGCTCGCCACCTGACGATTGCCCGTGGCGGGGCTGCGGGCGATCGTCAGGTGCCGGTGCCGGTGAGCGCCACGTTGGTGCGGCCTGCCGATGTCTTGATGACGATCGTCGCCCGCTTGATGCCCTTGACCGTGGGTGAGAACCGCACGGTGAACGTGACCGACTGACCGGCTTGGAGCACGGTGTTCGCGGCGGGTGCTCCACTCAACGAGTAGGGCGCGGCAACTGCGCCGACCGACGTGATCGTCAACTGGCTGCCGCCCGTGTTCGCCACGGTCACCGTGCGGGTGGCGACTGCGCCACGTGTGACCGAACCGAAGTTGATCGAGGTCGGGGTCACCGTCGACACCGCCGGCGCGGCCTTGCCCGTGCCGGTCAGCGATGTGGTCGCGACCCCGACGTTGGTGGTGACGGTGAACGCGGCGGCAGCGCTGGTGGCCGCAGTGGGCGCGTAGGTGATGGTGGCGACGACGGTGGCGCCCGCGGCAAGGCTGGTGCCCGCAGCCGGGAGGCCGGTGACGCTGAACGGCGTGCCCGGCAGCGTGAAGCTGGAGAAGGCCAATGCCGCGTTGCCGGCATTGGTGATGGTGACCGGTTGTGATGCGGTGGTGCCGGTGGTGACGGTACCGAAGGCGATGGTCGACGGGGTCATCGACAAGATGCCCGTGGCCGCGCTGCCTCCTGTGGTGATGCTCACGGCGGAGACCGCATGCTGGTCGAAGTAGCCGCCGGTGCCTGCCGTGAAGCCCAACAGCACGGTCGGAGGAAGCGTGACTGCGCGAATCAGGGCGATGGTGCCGTCGATGGCCACGGTCATCGTTCCGTTGGCGACCGTCACGCGGACCCGCCTCGTCGCGTTGCGCAGGGTCGGGATGCTGCCATTGGTGGCCAGCCAGTTCATCGACGAGCTCGTCTGGCTGTTGTCGGCGATGCCCACGTATTGGGTGGGGAAATGTGACCAACCCGATCGCGACACCGGCGATGCCGGTGGCCCCGAGGCCGCCACCGGCATCGCCGACCGAGGTTGGTGTGGCGCCGCGGGCAGGGTCGGCGAGCAGCAGGGTCATGCCGTCGGCTCCGGTGGCACCGCCGGCGATGGTGGTGGTGAACTCGGCAACGAGCCCCTGCGACGAGAACGGGGTGGGCCAGAACGCCGTGCCGGCTCGTTGCGGTTCCGGCGAGGTGAGCTGCAGCAGGGATCCGGGTGTCGTGCCCAGCAATGAGGCGTCGCCGTTGATCACCCAGCCACCACCGGTTGGGTCGGGGATGACCGCGGTGGAGACGCCGGTGCCGCTGAGGGCCACGGTGCCGACCCCAACCGTGCTGTTGATGGTGAGGCTTCCCGAAGCGCCTTGCGCGGTGACAGGTGTGTACGTGAGGGTTGCGCTGATCGAGCTGCCCGGTGCCACCACCGCGCCGGCCGACAGGCCGGACACTGCGAACGGCGCCGCGACCGTGAAGGAGTTGACGGTGAGCGGGCTCGCGCCCGAGTTTCCGACGGTGACGGTGCGAGCGGCGCTGCTCCCCACCGCCACCTGACCGAAGGCGATGGTGGGCGGGGAAACGGCCAGCACCCCAGGCCCAGGAGCGACCCCGGTACCCGACAACGGGATCGTTCGAGAGCCAACCGTGCTGTTGATGGTGAGGGTGCCGGCGGACGGAGTGGGCGTGGATGGCGAGAAGCGCACGGTGGCACTGACCGATTGGCCGGCCGCGAGCACCGTTCCGGCAGCAGGCAGCCCGACGGCGGAGAACGGCGCGGTCAACGCCACCGCGGAGCCCAGAGTGAGCGAACCGACACCCGAGTTGCTGATGACGATGGTCTGCTCGGCCGTGGTTCCGCTTGTCACGTTGCCGAAGTCGACCGGGTCGGGCAACACCGACAGCACTCCCGGTGCCGGCAGCACGCCGACCCCGGTGAGCGAGATGTTGGATGTTCCCGCCGAGCTGACGATGCTGAGCGTGCCGTTGAACGAACCTGCGCTCGCCGGCGCGAAGGTGACGGTGGCCGTGACGGAGGCCCCAGGTGCGAGCGTTGCACCAGGCGCCGGGAGCGATGGCATCGAGAACGGCGCAGTCGGCAGTGTGAACGAGCCGAGCGTGAGCGCGCTGCCGCCCACGTTGCTGATGGTGACGGAGCGCGTGTTGCTCTGCCCGGCCGACACGTTGCCGTGGTCGACGACTGCCGGGGTGACGGAGAGCACGCCGGGGCTGACGCCGGTGCTGATGTTGACGTTCGAGACTGCATGCTGGTCGTCGTAGCCGCCGGTCCCTGCGGTGAAGCCGACGAGCACCTGGGGTGGCAGGACAACGCTGCGCGTGAGCTTGGTGATGCCATCGACGCTCACCGTCATCACACCGTTGACCACGGTCACCTGCACGTTGCGCACGCTGTCGCGCAGCGGCGGGATGTCGGTGTTGGTGGTCACCCAGTTCATGCCCGAACCATTCGAGTCGTTCTCGGCGATGCCGACGTAGCGCGCGGGGAAGGTGACCACGCCGACGGCCGTGCCGGGAATCCCTGCCGCTCCCAGCCCGCCGCCGGCGCCGCCCAGTGACGTGGGCGTGGCACCCCGGCTCGGATCAGCGAGGAGGAAGGTGAGGCCGTCGGCGCCAACCGCACCGCCTCCGATGACGGTGTCGAACGACACGGTCAGCGAGGTGGATGGCACCGGCGTGGGCCAGAACGCGCTGCCCGCCAGCACCGGCTCCGGTGGGGTCAGCTGCAGCAGCGACCCCGGTGCGGTGCCGAGCAGCGAAGCACTGCCGTTGAGCGTCCAGCCGCCGTTGACCGGTGGTGGCACCACCGTGCCGTTCGAAGCCTGGCCGGTGCCGGTGAACGTGACGGTCTGCAGCACCGACCCTGGCTGGTCGGAGTTGAGCACCCAGGTGTCGCTGAACGCTCCGACACCAGGTGGCGTGAACGCCACCTGCAACGTCACCGACTGCCCGGGCTGAATCGCCGTCCCTTCGTTGAGGCCACCCAAGGCGCGGAACTGGCCCAGCGATGGTGGCTTGGACTTGGTGATCGTCAACGTCGAGGAGCCGGTGTTGCTGACCGTCACGCTCTGGTTGCGGGTGGCGCCGGCCGCGACGGTTCCGAAGTCGTTGGTGAGCGGTGAGATCGTCAGCACGCCGGGAGCGGCCGCTGCTCCGGAGAGCTCGACCTGCGAGCTGCCGCCAGTGCTCGTGAGCGTGATGTCGTCGACGAACTGGCCGATCGCCGTCGGCGCGAACGTGACGTCGAAGAGCACCGTTCCGCCCGGTGCCAGCACCGTGCCCAGCGGTGGCAACCCCGATGCGGAGAACGGCGTCACCGGCAGCGTGATCCCCTGGATGGTGATCGGCGTACCGCCGCCGTTGGAGAACTGCACCGTTCCTGTGATCACGCCACCGACCGGCGTTCCGCCGAAGCTGAGCAGGACGGGCGTGCTCTGCAGCACTCCGGTGGGCGCAAGGGCCGTGCCGCTCAGCGGTGCCTTGACCTCGCCGCCGGAGGTGGCGACGTCGAGCGTGCCCGACGCCGGGCCGGTGACCGTGGGGGTGTACGAGACCGGCACCGTGATGGACTGGCCGGCCGTCAGCGTGGTGGGGAGTGATCTCGAGGGAGTGCCCACGGCGAAGGCGGATCCGGTGCGACCGATCGACTGGATGGTCACCGACGCGGAGGCCGTGATGGTGGCGGTCTGCGTGTTGCTCTGGCCGACTGCGATGGTGGGAAAGGCAATGGCAGGGATCGTCACCGGCGGGTTGACCGGTGCGCCGAAGCCCAACAGCCGGCCGTCGGCGGTGCCGACGTAGACCCGGTTGTTGCCGACTCCGGGAGGGGTGAACTTGGTGGCCTGGCCGATGGGGGCGGCGAAGCGCTGGACGAGGGTGCCATTGACCGGCACCGGGTCGTACGCGCGAAGCTGCGCGCCGGCCCCGCCACCGTTGGGGGTCCAGATCAGCCACACGAGCGCCGACCCGGAAGCGGCACCGCTGCTGGTGATGACGGGCGCACTGCTGCCGTACCCGAACACGTCGGAGGACAACCCGCGCTGCACGAAGGTTGGCTTGCCCGTGCCATCGAGGCCGTACTGGTACACGCCCATGCTGCCTTGGTTGAAGGGGATGTACACGTAGCCGCCGTCGCCCGGCCACACGCCGGGCCGGCCCCACACACCTCCGAACGGTCCGAGTCGGTTGACGAGCAGGTCGCCTCCGCCGGGGCCTTGCTGCGAGCCGCCCATGTTGTCGGCGTCGATGACGTACAGGTAGCCCTGCTTGCCGATCTCGAGGATCAGGTTGGGGTGTGCAGGCGTGCCGAAGTACGCCGGCGGCAACGACACCGGGCCTCCGGCCCCGAGGTCGACATCGGCAGCGTCGAGGGTGAGTGCATCGAACGGGGTGAAGAAGTCGGTCGCGCGCAGCGTGCCGTCGGGTTGCACGGTGACCCGAGCCACCGTCTGGCCGAGGTCGGGTGGCGGGGTGCTGCCGGGAATCGGTGTGGACGGTGAGCCGTTGCCGAACGCGTTGCCGGTGGCGAACACGATCGAGCCCGCACGGTCGGAGACGAGGCCGCTGCCCGAGTGCCAGATGCCGTTGCCCGAGGCCGCCGCATCGCCGGCGCGGGTGCTGAACATCGCGCGGATCTGACCGGCGGTGGAGACGCCCACCACCCAGCCGCGGAACGGTGGCGCGTCGCAGTGACCCCCGAACGCGGCGTACACGACGCCATCCATCAGCAACAGGCCCGGCCGCTGGTGCTGCGTGACCGGCGTGAACGGCTGGGCGGGGTTGTTGTCGGCGACGCCCTGGATCGTGACCGGGAAACCGGCGCGCTCGATGCCGGTGGTGACGTCGACGGCATGCATCCGCCAGCGCACCGCCGTGCCTGGGCCGACGGTGTACGTCTTGGCCACGAAGTAGGCGGTGCCGGTCTGGTCGTCGATGGCGGGCGTGCCGGTGATGCCCACCTCCGGCATCAAGTCGCCGCAGGCCACGTCCTGCGGGTTCCACGGCGTGCCCACGTTGCGCGACCAGCGAACAGCGCCGTTGACCGCGTCGATGCCGTAGATCCAGTTCGCCTCGGTGGCGACGAAGACGAGATCGTTGACGACCAGTGGTTGCGCGTAGACCTGGCCGACGATGGGTGTGCTGAACAACTGGCCGAACGTGCCGCTGCTCACCAGCGCCGGTGTCAGCGAGGTCTGATCGGGATACCAGCCGTTGCGTCGCGCGTCGCCGGAGTTGGAGATGACCGCGGCGGTCGCAGGGCTGGCGCTGGGCTGCACCGCCATGACCGACACCGCCAGGAGTGCGGCAGGAAGGTACCTGGCCACGACAGACTTGTCGCGCCCGGTGCCTCCCCTGGGTGAGCGGTCGGGCGCTGCAGCAGGCCCGTCCACCTGGACGGCTCCTCACGACGCCACTCCACGTGAGCGAACTTTAGACGTTCTTGACGATTGCCGAGACCGAGCCGATGGGATCGAGCTCGCGGATGCCCACAATGGTGCGCAGTCCGCTCGTGGACCAATGAGGAAGGAGACGACCATGTTTCGTCACGTCGTGATGTTCAGCTGGAACGACACCGTCGATGCGGCCCATGTGGCTGCGGTCGCGGCGCAGCTCGATGGCCTCGTCGCGGTGATCCCGGAGATCAAGGCGTACCTCCATGGCCCCGATGCAGGGCTCAACCCGGGCAACTTCGACTACGTGCTGGTGGGCGAGTTCGACACCGTCGACGATTACCTCGTGTATCGCGATCATCCGGCGCATCAGGCGTTCATCGCCGGCTTCATCGCCGGCCGGGTGGCATCGCGGGCGGCGGTGCAGTACTCCACCGCGTGAATCAGGACGCGGCGTCGACCGCTCGCGCCAAGCGCTGCACCGCCGCGCCGAGCTGCGCCGGCGAGAGCGTGGAGTACGAGAAGCGAGCCTTGCTGTCCGGCACCTGATCGATGGTGAACGCGTTGCCGGGCACGAAGGCCACACCTTCGCGCAGGGCATGCTGCAGCAGCGCCGTCGTATCGGGGATGTCGGTGAAGCGGGTCCACAGGAACATGCCGCCGTCGGGCCGGTGAAATGAGATGCGGTCGCCGAGTGCTGCCTCCAGCGCGTCGGCAAGGGCCACGCACCGGTCGCGGTACATGGGTACGATGCGCGCCTTCTGCGCGTCGAGCCAGCCCGGCTGCTGGACCACGTTGGCCAGCAGGAACTGAGCGAAGCTCGAGGTGTGCAGGTCGGCCGCCTGCTTGGCACGCGCCACCCACGACATCACCTCCGGCGGCCCGATCATCCAACCGACCCGGAACCCAGGGGCCACGATCTTGGAGAACGTGCTGAGGTACACGACACGGTCGGTGAAGCTGGCGATCGGCGGGAGCGGCTCGCCGGCGAAGCGAATGGCGCCGTACGGGTCGTCCTCCACGATCAACAAGTCGTGCTGGTCGGCGAGGTCGGCGAGATGTCGTCGCCGGGCGAGCGACATCGTGGCGCCGGATGGGTTGTGGAAGTTGGGCACCACGTACACCATCCTCGGGCGCAAGCCGGCAGCCAGGCGCTCGGCCAACAGCTCCACCTGCATGCCATGCTCGTCGCCGGGAATCACCTCGAAGCGTGGTTGGAACAGCTCGAGCGCCTGCACCGCGCCCAGGTACGCAGGCGACTCCGACACCACCACGTCGCCCGGATCGATGAGCACCTTGGCCAGCAGGTCGAGCGCCTGCTGCGAGCCATGCGTGACGATGATCTCGCCCTCCACGGCCACCGGTCTGGCGAACTCGCTCGTGTACTGATCCGCGATCCACTGGCGCAGCTCGACGACGCCATCGGTCGCGCTGTACTGCACCACGCGCGGGCCGTACTCGCTGAGCAGACGGTCTGCCTCACGACGCAGATCGGCGAGGGGAAAGCTGTCCGGTGTGGGCAGGCCGCCGGCGAGCGACAACATGTCGCTCATCTCGGTGACCTTCAGGAGATCGCGGATGGCCGAGGAGCGGAGACCGGCGGTACGCGTGGCGAAGTGGTACGACATGGCGACTGCACGGTAGTTCGACGACCAGCGCCTCGATGGGCGTTTGCGGGGCTGAACAGGGTGCTGTCGCTACCAGCGATCGCATCGTCGCCGGGATGCGTTCGCGGGGTGCCTCACGGTGTGGCGTGGTGGGTGAAGTCGGAGATGTACACCGCCAGCGCTCCGGCAACCGAGAGGCCGGCGATCAGCCAGAAGCGCACGATCACCTTCGTCTCCGCCCAGCCGACCATCTCGAAGTGGTGATGGATGGGCGACAGCCGGAAGAGTCGGCGCCGGCGGCCTGTCGCTCGAAAGACGATCATCTGCAGGGCGACCGACCCGATCTCGATGACGTTCAACCCGCAGATGAGCACCAGGAGCAACTGCGTGTTGGTGGTGAGTGCGAGCAGTGCGAGCGCGGCGCCGAGCGCGAGCGCGCCGACGTCGCCCATGAAGACGGTGGCGGGAGCGGCGTTCCACCACAGGAAGCCGGCGCAGGCACCAGCGAACGAAGCGGCGAACACGGTGAGGTCGTACGGGTTGACGATCGTGCCGTACAGACCTGGGTTGCGGAAGCCCCAGAAGGCGATGCCGGTGAACGCGACGAATCCCAGCAGGGCCGATCCGCAGGCGAGCCCGTCGAGCCCGTCGGTCACGTTGACCGCGTTGGTGGTGGAGAAGATGAGCAGACCGGCCCACAGCACCCACACCACCTTGCCCAGCTGCCAACCGGGAAGGTCGCCACGAGTCAGCGAGAGGCGGGTATCGATGTCGGTGGTGAGCACCAATGCGGTTGCGATCCCGAAGGCGACCGCCAGCGTCAGCCAGCCCTTGTGCTTCCACAGCACCCCACGGTTGTGACGGGTACGCACCTTGATCAGGTCGTCGACCAGGCCGATGGCCGCCATCGCCAGCACCCCGCCGATCACCACCAGCGTCTGGTCGGAGAACACCACGCCGCGACGGATGTGGCTGATCAGGTAGCCGACCAGAGCGGCGCCCACGATGGCAACACCACCCATCGTCGGCGTCCCGGCTTTGTGCGAGTGGGCCGGCACCGAGATGTTGGCATCGTCCTTCACCAGGATCGGCTGCGTGCTGCCGTGAGCGGCGAAGTACCGAGTGACGAGCGCGGTACCGAAGAGTGAGACCAGCAGCGCGATGCCTGCCGCCAGCAGCGGTGCGATCATGGCGCGGGCCACGTCGTGCGATCAGGGTGCACGCCTGCCACGGTGGGCCGACCACGTGCTGTCTGCCAGGGTCGAAGGGCCTCGTTGCTCGCGGTCAGCGCGTGCGTGGGAACAGGCCGTCGACGAACTCGTCGGCCGGGAAGCGTTCGGTGGTGTCCTCCAACTGCACGCCGAAGCTGTTCAGCGCCATCGAGACGAGCGTGTATTGGCCGACGGCGAACACGAGGTCCATCAGCTGTTGCTCGTTCCACACCGCGGCGAGTGCGCGCCAGGTGGCGTCGTCGATGAAGTGATCGTGCACCAACTGCTCGGTGGCCTGCAGCAAGACCCGGTCTTCGTCGGTCCAGCCAGGGGCCGATGAACCCAATGTCAAGCGTTCGACCTCGGCATCGGCCAGGCCTGCGGTGCGGCCGATGGCGACGTGCTGCGCCCACTCGTAGCCCGAGCGGCACAGGAACCCTGTGCGCAGGATCACCAGCTCGCGCTCGCGCGGTGGCAGGGTGCTGCCATTGAGGACGTGGTTGGCGAAGACCACCCATCGCTTCAGCAACTTCGGGTGGCGAGCGATGGTCGCGAAGACGTTGAGCAGCGGTCCGCGTGCAGAGTTGGCAGCGAGCACCGGTCGTGAGTCGTCGGTCCACTCGGCTTCGGTGACGGGCAGGATTCGAGGTTGGCGAATGCGCATGCTCGCGATCCTTGCAGCCGCCGGCGCCCGGATTCAGGTTCGTCGTCGGGAACGAACTGAGAGGGCCGGCGTGGTCCGCGCAGCCCCCCTCAGGAGTTCGTGTCAAGAGTCCGGGATCACAGCCCCTGCTCACCGCCCGACAGCCTTTACGGAAAAGCTGGGGGAGGGGAGGGCGGAGGGTCAGCGGACGGTGTGGCCGGCGGGGGAGCGGCGGCTGCGGCCGCGCGGGCTGGCCGACGGGCGCGAGGCCGGGCGACCATCCTGCGTGACGCGAGCCGGGCGGCCGGCGTCGGTGGTTGCAGCGCCCGACGAGCGAGACGCACCCGAGCGTTGCGACTGGCCCTGGCCGGCACGGGCGCCCTGCCCGGACCGCTGGCCTTGGCCCTGCCCCTGGCCTTGACCCTGGCGGTGAGCGCCGGCGCGCTGGCCCTGGCGGCCGCCGGGTGCACCACGCTCGGCCATCGGCTGGGTCTGCGCGTGCGTGATGCGGCGCGCCGGTTGCGCCGGGCCGGCGAGGTCTTCCAGCATCGGGTGTGCGGAGTGCACCGCTTCGGTGACGATCGGCTTGATGCCCGCCGCGCGGGTCATCGAGCGCACGTCCTTGCGCTGATCCGGGGTGACGACGGTGACGACGAGGCCCTCGGCGCCGGCGCGGGCGGTGCGGCCCGACCGGTGGAGGAATGCCTTGTGCTCGGCCGGCGGGTCGACGTGCACCACCAGGCGCACGTCGTCGACGTGAATACCGCGAGCGGCGATGTCGGTGGCCACGAGCACCTTCACCTGGCCCGAGGAGAAGTCGGCCAGGTTGCGCTCGCGGGCGTTCTGCGAGAGGTTGCCGTGCAGCTCGACCGCGGGAATGCCCGATTGGCCGAGCTGCTTGACCAGCTTCTTGGCGCCGTGCTTCGTGCGGGTGAACAACAGCGCACGGTCGGCGCCGGCGGCCAAGCGCGTGACCACGCCCAGCTTGTCGGCCAATGCGGTCTCGACCAAGTGGTGGGTCATCTCCTCGACGGGCGAGTCGGCAGGGTCGAGCGCGTGGTTGACGGGGTTCACCAGGTAGCGGTCGATCAGCACCTTCACGTCGTTGTCGAGCGTGGCGCTGAACAGCATGCGCTGCCCGGTCTTGGGCGTGCGATCCATGATGCGCTTGACGCCGGGCAGGAAGCCCATGTCGGCCATGTGGTCGGCTTCGTCGAGCACGGTGACCTCGATGCGGTCGAGGCGACAATGCCCCTGCTGCATCAGGTCTTCCAGCCGCCCCGGGCAGGCGACGACGATGTCGACACCTTGCCGCAGTGCGGCGGTCTGGTTGCCGAAGCCGACGCCGCCGTACACCACGGTGTGGCGCAGGTTCATGGCCTTGGCGAGCGGGGCGATGGTGGCGGCGACCTGGTTGGCCAGTTCGCGAGTGGGTACCAGCACGAGGCCGCGGGGCGAACCCGGGCGAGCCTTCTCGCCGCTCTTGGCGAGGGCCGCCACGAGCGGGATGGCGAAGGCGATGGTCTTGCCGCTGCCCGTCTTGCCGCGACCGAGGAGGTCTTTACCGGCGAGCGAGTCGTTGAGGGTGACCGCCTGGATGGGGAACGGTGAGGTGACGCCGTCGGCTGCAAGCGCAGCGATGATCGGCGTCGGAACGCCCAGGGACGCGAATGAACGCGTGGGCTGAGGGGAAGACATGAAAAGTGAGGACTCTCTGTGTAGGGGTGGCCGTGGATGCACTCACACCGCGTTGGGCTTGGCCAACAACCGCTGCACTCGACCTCTGCGACAACCGTGCCGCAGCTCGTTGCAGGCTATCGGGCCGGCAGCTCGAACGGCCTGATGGTGACGCATGGCGCTAACGTCCGCGTTCATGGAGATCTCGTTGGAGGGCAAGGTCGCGCTGGTCACAGGCGCGTCGAGGGGTATCGGCAAGGCCATCGCGTCAACGATGTCGGCATCGGGTGCGAAGGTGATGCTCACCTCGCGCAAGCTCGACGCGCTGCGGGCGGCGGCGGCGGAGATGGTGGGGGAGACCGCCGTGTTCGCAGCGAACGCGGGCGACGTCGCCTCGGCCGACGCATGCGTGCGTGCCACCATCGAACGCTTCGGTGGGCTCGACATCATCGTCAACAACGCGGCGACCAACCCCTACTACGGCCCCACACTGGGGGTCGACGAAGCTCGCTTCGACAAGACCTTCGGCGTCAACCTGCGTGGCCCGCTGTTCTGGTGCCAGGCCGCATGGGAGCAGGCGCTCAAGCAGCGGCCGGGCGTCATCATCAACATCGCGTCCGTGGGCGGCCTGCGGGCCGAAGGCGGGTTGGGTGTCTACAACCTCACCAAGGCGGCGCTCATCCATCTCACTCGCCAGCTCGCCGGCGAGCTTGGCCCGACTCGCGTGGTCGGCATCGCTCCGGGGCTGGTGCAGACCGACTTCGCCGCGTACCTGGTGGAGAACTTCGGCGACCGGCTCGCCGCGCAGCTGCCGCTGCAGCGCCTCGGCGACCCGCAGGACATCGCCAATCTGGCGGTCTTCCTCGCTTCCGACGCAGCGTCGTGGATCACCGGCGAGACCTACGTGATCGACGGCGGAGCAGGCGTACGCAGCACTGGCTGAGGGGCATGTGCGAGATGCATGTTGCGTCGCTCACCGTCGTCGGTATGGTTCGAGACGGTTCGGAGCGCGACCACCCCGCCTCCCAGGTGATCACTCCTACGGTCCCGGAGGTCGCGCCATGCTCGCGCCCGAACAACACGCCCTGCTCGATGAGCTCTATTGGAACACGAACCAGACGGTCACCTCGTTGTGCACCCAGTTCGGGCTCACCGCCGCTCAGGTGAGCAAGTTGATCACGCCGCTTCCCGCCGGCTTCGACTGCTGGTGGTGCCAGCAGCCGATGAGCTATTGCAAGCGCAGTGAGCGCAACGACGCTCGCCGAGCCTTTCGCCATCTCACCTGCTCGTGCGGCGCAGAGCAACCAGAAGGCGTCGACCACCCGGGCCTCGTCGACAGCGATGCGGCCATCGTCGCCCCGTTGTTCGAGAGCCGTGAGCGCGACAGCTGGTACCGCGGCCAGCGGCACACAGCCAAGGTCGGGCCGATGAGTGACGTGGTGCGGCACGGCGTGAAGGCGATGGCGGAAGTCGGGTTGCGTTGGACCGGTGTGTTCGTCGTGGTCGAGGCGTTCGACTCGCTCGACGGGGTGGCCCACCGATTGCAGGGGCTGCCGACCCGCACGTTGGTGGTGCCGGCGCTCACCGACCTGATGCGCAACGAGGGTGACTCTCTGGCTCTGTTCTTCCGGTTGGTCGCCGGCGGATGGCGGGTCATCAGCGCGGCGCCATCCTTGCTGTCGCACCACGAGTACGACGGTTGGTGCGACGATCTGGTCGATCGCTGGTCGCCGATGGCCCAGTCGGGGTCGCGATCCTCACGACTCCATCTCGTCTGAGCGCGTTCGGTGCGGCACACGCCGGTGAGTTCAGTTGGCTGCCCATTGGCCGGCTGATCGTCCGGCCCGTGGCCGCCGGTTGCGCGCGTCCATACTCTCGGACATGAGCGCCGTCCACGTTCCTGGTGTCGATCTGGACACGCTCGCCCGCTGGATGGACGCTCGCGGCCTCGGTGTGGGCCCGCTGGCGGAGGCCTCGCTCATCACAGGCGGCACGCAGAACGTGTTGCTGCGGTTCACGCGGGCAGGCCGCACCTTCGTGCTGCGCCGGCCGCCGGTGCACAAGCGGGCCAACAGCGATGAGACGATGCGACGCGAAGCACGTGTGCTGGCGGCGTTGGCCGGCAGCGATGTGCCGCATCCCGGCCTCATCGCTGCCGAGCCCGACCCCGAGGTGATGGGAGCGGCGTTCTACCTGATGGAGCCTGTCGACGGCTTCAACCCCACCCTCGGCCTGCCGGCGCCGTTCGAACACGACACCGGTTGGCAGCACGCGATGGGCTTGTCGATGGCCGATGCCATCGTCGCGTTGGCCGCAGTCGACCACGTCGCGGTGGGGTTGGGCGATCTCGGCAGGTTCGACGGCTGGGCAGCGCGCCAGGTCGGCCGCTGGCGCGCGCAGCTCGACAGCTATCACGAGCTGGCCGGCTACACCGGGCCGAACATCCCCGGTGTTGGGGTGGTGGGCGAGTGGCTGGCCGCGCACCTGCCCGTCGACGTGCGGCCGGGCGTGATGCACGGCGACTTCCACTTCGGCAACGTGCTCATCCGTCGCGATCGGCCGGCAGTGGCGGCGATGGTGGACTGGGAGCTGGCCACGATCGGTGACCCGTTGCTCGACCTCGGCCACCTGCTGGCGACGTGGCCGGCCAACGACGGCATCGGCGTGAGTGTGGCGGCGCCGGGGTTGCCGTCGCGCGACGACGTGATCGAGCGCTACGCCGCGCAGGTACCACGACCGCTCGACGATCTGCTGTGGTATCGGGTGCTCGCCTGTTATCGGCTGGGGCTGATCCTCGAAGGCACTCACGCACGTGCGTGTGCAGGGTTGGCGCCGAAGGAGACAGGCGACCAGTTTCACGCTCACACCGTCAGCCTGCTGGAGCAGGCGCTGACGCTGATCGGCTGATGGCCGGCGAACTACCGCGGCAGGCCGTCGATGTTGATGAACGCGCCGGTGGTGTAGCTGCTCGCTTCGCTGGCGAGGTACAACGCGGCACCTACGATCTCGTGCGGTTGGCCGCCGCGACCGAGCGCGAACGCGCTCTTCGCCCGAGCGTTGAACGCCTCCATGTCCCAGGCCTTGGAGATGTCGGTGAGGAACGGGCCGGGCACGATGCAGTTCACGCGCACCTTCGGGCCGAACGCTGCAGCCATGCTCTGCGTGAGGGAGTTGACGCCCGCCTTCGCCGCGCCGTACGGCGCTTCGCCGGGGCTGGGGCGCTGGCTGGCGATGGACGAGATGTTGATGATGGAGCCACCGGCACCTGCGGCCATGCGCGTGCCCACGATCGACGACAGCCGGAACGGGCCCTTCAGGTTGACGCCGATCACCTTGTCGAAGAGCTCCTCGGTGACCGTGTCGAGACTGGCGTACAGCGGCGACATGCCGGCGTTGTTGACGAGGATGTCGATCTTCCCGAACTCTGCGTACGCCGCGTCGGCGAGCGCATCGGCATCGGCCCAGCTGCCGGCGTGGTAGGCCACGGGAAGCGCTCGGCGCCCCAGCGCGCGCACCTCGGCGGCGACGGCGTTGCAGTTCTCCAGCTTGCGACTGGCGATCACCACGTCGGCCCCGTGCTGGGCGAACGCCAGCACCATCTCGCGACCCAGCCCACGGGAACCGCCCGTGACGAGTGCAACGCTTCCGGTCAGCTCGAACAGGTCCTGGGGCATTCCCGGAACCTACAGTGGCCGGACTTGGGGAATCGCCACGGCGATCACGAACGACCATCACGAACAACGATCAGATCAACGATCAGAAGAACGACAAGGGGAACGCCGGCATGGCCATCGACTTCACGCTGAGTCCGGAGCTGGAAGAGATTCGACTGCGGGTGCGCTCGTTCGTCAACGACGTCGTCAAGCCCGGGGAAGCCGAGCTCGACAAGCTGCGCGACGAGGACCGCGCTGACTACATCGGGAAGCTCGTCGCGCTGCGCAAGCAGGCGATGGAAGTCGGTCTGTGGATGCCGCACATGCCCAAGGAGTGGGGCGGCATGGGCCTGGGGCACGTGCAGCTGGCCATGGTGCAGGCCGAGGCGGCCAAGGCCACTACGGGGCCGTTCGTGTTGAACTGCCAGGCGCCCGACGAGGGCAACATGCACACGCTGCTGCACTGGGGTACGCCCGAGCAGAAGGAGAAGTACCTCAAGCCGCTGTGCGACGGCACGGCGATGAGCTGCTTCGCGATGACCGAGCCGGAGGTCGCCGGCTCGGACCCGACGCTCATCCGCACCACCGCCGTCAAGGACGGCGACGAGTGGGTGATCAACGGCCACAAGTGGTTCATCTCCAACGCCCGGCGGGCCAAGTTCGCCATCCTCGTGTGCCGCACGGAGGACAACCCCGACCTGCCGCAGGCCGCCAACACGGCCTTCATCGTCGACCTGCCCAGCGACGGGTGGCACCGCGTGCGCGAGGTGGAGACCATGCACGGCGCCAACGGCCACAGCGAGATCGTCATCGAAGACCTGCGCATCCCCGCCGAGAACATGCTGGGCGGCCGCGGGCAGGGCCACATGCTCGGGCCAGTACCGCCTCGGGCCCGCCCGCCTCGCGCACTGCATGCGCTGGATCGCCCAGGCCGAGACGGCGCTCGACATGATGGTCGACCGTTCGCTGAACCGGTACTCGCACGGCAGTGTGCTCGCCGAGAAGCAGGGCATCCAGTGGATGATCGCCGACTCCTCGATGGAGCTCTACCAGGCGAAGCTGATGGTGCTGCACGCCGCCTACCTCATCGACAGCGGAGCCGACTTCAAGAGCGAGGTCTCGATGGCCAAGCACTTCGTGGCCAACATGCTGGGCCGCGTGATCGACCGCTCGATCCAGGTGCACGGCGCCCTCGGCTACTCCACCGACACCCCGCTGGCCCACATGTACCAGCACGCCCGCTGGGCCCGCTTCGCCGACGGGGCCGACGAGATCCACCAGATGCGCATCGCCCAGCGCACCATCGCCGCCTACCGCGACCACGGCAGCACGCGCACGGCCACCGGCAACCTGCCGATCTGACCCGCTGTCCGTCAGTGTGAGATGCGCGACCGAGGTACGACGCGGTGCAGCGGCACTCGTCGTGGGTGTCGCTGCAGCCTGCTTCGCGGCGGCGTTCCGCCGGTCGGCGTTCTGGGTCACCGAGCACGTGGCTGGGTCTTCCGACCCCACTGTCGCCGCGTCGAACCTTGCGGTGGCCGAGCGGTTGGCCATCATCGGCGGGGCGCTGGTGCTGGCATGGTTGCTGGCGCGGACGAGCATGCGGCTGGCCAGGAGTCGTCTGGGGTTGGCGCAGCTCGCCGCCGCCGCACGCGGGGAGGGTGCTGCTCCCAGCCTCGGGTGCACGCTGCTGCACAGCGGATCGACGTGGATCGCTACCGCGGGGATGCTCTCGATCGGTCGCGAGTCGGCCATCATCGAAACGGGAGGCGCGATCGGCGCAGCAGTTGCCGGAAGCGATGCGCCGCGGCGGCCGTCGCTCATCGCCGCGGGTGTGGCCGCCGCCTTTGCCGCCGCCTACCACGCGCCGTTGAGCGCGGTGGTGTACGTGGAAGGCCACATCGGCATTCGCGACTCACGACGCTCGTTGATCTACGGCCTCATCGGCGCTGCGAGCGGCTACACGACAGCCGAGCTCGCGCTCGGGGGAGAAGCAGTGCTGCCCGGACTGGAGCGGCTCGATGGCAGCGTGGTCGGCTTCGCCGCTCTCGGCGTGGTGCCCGCCATCGTTGCGAGCCTGTTGTTCCGATGGCTTCGTGAACGCTTTCCCCGGGTCGACAGTGGCGGCATCGCCCGCGCTCATTGGGTTGCCGCGGCACTGGCTGTGGGGTTGGTCGGAGCGTTTCCGAAGGCCACCGGCAACGGGCTGGAGGCGCTCCGCTCAGCTGCAACCTCACCAACGATGCAGTTGGTGTTGGCGATGGTTGTGGTGAAGATGATCGCAACGGTTGCCACGTTGCGCTCGGGTGTGCCCGGCGGTGTGTTCTCGCCCTCGCTGGCGGTCGGCGCGGGCGCCGCAATGGCTGCGCTGCTCGTGTGCGGCGCATCGCCCTCGCGGGCCGGCGAGCTGTGGGGAGCAGCACTGGTGGCCATGGCGGCTGCCATCACGATCTCGCTGAGGTCGCCGTTGTTGGGGGCACTCGTCGTCGCCGAGCTGTGCGGGGATCCGAAGGTGCTGCCGCTCACGATCGTCGCGGCAGTTGTCGCCTCTGTCGCCGATCACGGCTTCGTCGCCGCTGCGAAGCGCCTCGCCGGAAAGGGTGTGCCGGCGGTCGTCGACGACGCTGACGGCTGACGGCTGACGGCGCGCCATGTGGCGTGGACGACAGACCTGTTGCCGCGCTGGCGGTGAGCTGGGATGATGCTGCGCATGTCGGTGATCGAAGGCGTTCAGGCTGCGCAGGCCAGGCTCGATGCCGCGGTCGCGCTGGGGGCGGTGGTGTGCCGCGACGATCAGGCTGCGCTCGCCCAGGCGGCAGCACTGGACGCGGAAGTGCCGCGGCGCCAACTGGCTGGGCTGGCGATCACGATCAAGGATTGGATCGACGTCGCCGGCCTTGCCTGCGAGGGTGAAGCGCTCGAACGCACGGGCCGCATGCCGGAACGCGACGCCACCGCCGTCGCACGGCTGCGCGCCGCCGTTGCCATCGTGATTGCGAAGACGCAACCGGGGGCAGAGCACCCGATCCATGGTCGGTGCCACCATCCTCTCGACGCCGAGCGCACACCGGGAGGCTCGTCCAGCGGGGAGGCAGCCTTGATCGGTGCCGGCGCGTCACTGGTGGGCCTCGGCAGCGACTCTGGCGGCAGCATCCGCCTGCCGGCCGCATGGTGCGGCGTCTTCGGGTTCAAGCCCTCGTTCGGCCTGGTGCCGAACACCGGCCACTTCCCGCGTGTCGGTGGCAGGCACGACGGGCGCACGGTGATCGGCCCGTTGGCCGCGAGTGCCGCCGATCTGCTCACCATCATGAGCGTGATCTGCGGGCCCGACGGCGTGGACCCGGACTGCGTGCCGGTGCCGCTGCGGGCACCTTCCTCGGTGGACCCAAGGGGGCTGCGGGTCGCCATCGTCGAGGAGGCGGCATGGGCGCCTGCCGGCTCGACGCGTGCCGCCGTGCAGGCGGCGGTGTCGCGTCTCGCCGATCTCGGCTGCGTGATCGTCGACGAGCCGCTCCCGGCGCACCTCGATGAAGCGCTCGACATCACGCTGCGGTACTGGGGCCGCTCGGCTCTCTCCGGCGCGGCCGCAGATCGCCAATTGGGCGATTGGGATCGATTCTCCGGCAGGTTCACTCGCGCGGCCGCAGGGTTCGACATCATCGTCGGCCCGGTGGTGGCCGACGTCGCCCCGGTGCATCGACCGCTGGAGGGTGACGACTACGTGTTCACGCTGCCCTGGAGCCTCACCGGCTGGCCGGCCGTCAGCGTTCCTGCCGGGACCGACCCCGCCACCGGGTTGCCGTTGGCAGTGCAGGTGGCTGCACCCCGCTGGCACGACCACGTCGTGCTCGCAGCTGCGTCGTGGCTCGGGGCTTGGTCGGTCGCGTCGAAGGCCAACGCCCGCTGACGCAGCGTGTCGCCGCGGCTACGGCAGCAGCAGCTTCATCGCCCCGGCGAACGAGAGCACCAGCACGACCCACAGGAACAACCGCTCCGGCAGGCGATGCAACACGTGGCGTCCGGTGTAGACCCCGATCGCAACGGCCGGCAGCAGCGCCAGGTCGAAGGCGAGGCTCTCCCACGTGAAGAATCGGCCACCGCTGGCGAGCTCGCCGATCGCGAGGTACACGGGCACCTTCGTCAGGTTGACCGCCAGGTAGAACCAGGCCGAGGTGCCGACGAGCTCGCGCTTGTCCAGCCCCAACCCCACCAGGTACGTGTTCATGATCGGCCCTGCGGCGTTGGAGACGAAGGTGGTGAAGCCGCCGGCGGTGCCGTAGAGCACCGCGTCGGTGGTGGTGCTCTCGTGTGCTGGGCGTTGCCGGACGATGCGCATCACCTGCAACGCCACCACCAGCAAGATGCCCGCGGCGATCACGATGTCGAGCACTCGCGTGCTGCTGCCGGCAACCAGGAAGAACGCTGTGCCACCTGCGAAGCCGAGAGCCACCCACGTCGCGAGCGGCCGCAGCAGCTCCCAACGAGTGTGCTGGCGGTACCACCGCACGGCGAACACGTCGCCGAACAGCAGCACCGGCAGGGCCACGCCAGGAATGCCGCGGCCCTCCGCCACCATCGCGAACAGCGGCACCGCCAGCAACCCGGCGCCGGGGAGCGCTGCCTTGGACAGCCCGGTCACCAGCGCTGCAATCGCTCCGATGATGAGTGCGCCGGCGGTGAACATCGCAGGCATCGTAGGGTGGGCCGGCGACGAGCGAGCCCGGCGCGGTCGAACGCTCAGCCGGCGAGTGGCGAGTCGAGGCGGCGGCGCACCGCGTCGCGGATCTGCTGGTCGAAGTGGTGCATGTGGGCTTCGATCAGCTCGGCGGCGCGGTCGGCATCGTCGGCCCGCAGGGCGTGCAGGATGGCGCGGTGCTCTGCGATCATGCCGTGCAGGTCGGCGACATCGCCCAGGTAGAGGTGCCACAGCCGGTCGCTGTGCGCGTAGAGCATGTCGAGATGATCGGTGAGGAAGCGGTTGTCGGCCGCCCGCCACACCAGCTCGCGGCACCCGCGATCGATCTCCAGCAGCGCCGCAGGGGTGGCGTCGGCCGTGGCCCCTTCCAACAACGATGCCATGTCGTTCCACGCGTCGTCGGTGCCGCGGGCGCACGCGAGCCTCATCGCATACGGCTCGAGGATTGCCCGCGTCTCGTACAGCAGCGCCAGGTCGCCGACATCGATGCTGCTGACGTACATGCCGCGGCGGGGCATGACGGTGACGAACTGATCGCGCACCAAGCGCTGCAGTGCCTCGCGGATCGGGGTGCGCCCCAGCTGCAGGGTTGCCTGCAGCGCGTCTTCGCGGATCACGGCCCCGGGGGCGAGCTCGAGGTGCACGATCATCCGCCGGATGTCGCGGTAGGCCTGCTCGCTCAGCGACTCGGGGGGTGCCGTTCGAGGCGTGACGGTTCGGGGTGTGACCGTTCGAGGCGTGACAGTTCGAGACGTGACGGTTCGGGGTGTGACAGTTCGGCGTGTGATATGGTGATGATATATCACCGGATCGTGGTCGGCGCGATCTTCGTCTTCGTGGGAGTGAACTGTGAGCGATTCTGGGTCCAACGCGTTTCCGTCATCGGCGAAGGTCGTCGTCATCGGCGCCGGCATCGTCGGCAACTGCCTGGTCGGCCACCTCAGCCGCCTCGGCTGGACCGACATGGTGCAGATCGACAAGGGCCCGTTGCCCAACCCCGGTGGCTCCACGGGCCACGCGAGCAACTTCATCTTCCCCACGGATCACAACAAGGAGATGGCGTTCCTCACCATCGACAGCCAGAACCAGTACATCGACGCCGGCCTCAACAACACGTGTGGCGGCATCGAGGTCGCTCGCGAACCGCAACGCTTGGAGGAGTTCAAGCGGCGGATGACCTCGGCCAAGGCATGGGGCATCGAGGCCAGCCTGGTCACCCCCGCCGAGATCAAGGAGATGGTGCCCTTCATCAATGAGGACATCCTGCTCGGCGGCTACTACACCCCCAGCGTCAGCGTGGTCGACTCGCTGGCCACCGGCACCAAGATGCGTGAAGAGGCCATGGCCAACGGCGTGCTGCACGTGTTCGCCAACACCGAAGTGCTCGACGTCGAGACCGAGGACGTGCCGGGCGGCAAGCGGGTCACCGCGGTCGTCACCGACAAGGGTCGTATCGAGGCCGAGTACGTGGTGGTCGCCTGCGGCGTGTGGAGCCCCCGCATCGCTGCCATGGCGGGCGCCAACATCCCGCTCACTCCGGCAGTGCACCAGATGGCCGACGTCGGCCCCATCGACATCCTGCAGGAGAGCAACAAGGAGCTCGCCTACCCGATCATCCGCGACATGGACACGTTCTGCTACGAGCGTCAGTCGTCGGGGTCGATGGAAGTCGGCAGCTACGCCCACCGCCCCATCCTGATGCGCGCCGACGACATCCCCAGCAACGCGGAGTCGGCGCTCACACCCACCGAGCTGCCGCTCACGTACGACGACTTCGACCCTCAGATGGAGCAAGCGATCGATCTGATGGAGATGCTCGGCGACGCCGAGATCCGTTACGCGATCAACGGCCTGCTGTCGCTCACCCCCGACGCCAACCCGGTGCTGGGTGAGACCCCGAGGTGCGCAACCTGTGGAGCGCGGCTGCCGTGTGGATCAAGGAAGGCCCCGGCATCGCGCAGCTCGTCGCCGAGTGGATGACGTACGGCTACCCGCACATGTGCGACCCGCACGGCAGTGACATCAGCCGCTTCTACCCGCACGAGAAGACCGAGTGGCACATCAACGCTCGGTGCAACGAGCACTTCAACAAGACCTACGGCATCGTGCACCCTCGTGAGCAGTGGGCCAGCCAGCGCGGCCTGCGCCGCAGCCCGTTCTACACCCGTGAGGAAGCGCTGGGCGCGACGTTCTTCGACGCACGCGGCTGGGAGCGCCCGCAGTGGTACTCCAGCAACGAGAAGCTGCAGGCGAAGTACCCCGCGGCGTTCACGCCGCGCACCCACGAGTGGGATGCCCGCTGGTGGAACCCTGTCACCAACGCAGAGCACCTGCAGATGCGCGACAGCGTGGGTGTCGTCGATCTCACCGCGTTCAACGAGTTCGACTTCGAGGGCACGGGTGTCGTCGAGTACCTGAACTACATGTGCGTCAACAGCGTCGACGTACCCGTGGGTCGCAGCGTGTACACACCGTTGCTCACCCCCCACGGTGGTTTCCGTGGCGACCTCACCATCCAGCGCCTCGGCCAGCACCACTTCCGTGTCATCACCGGCGCCTTCGACGGCGGCCGCGACAACTACTGGTTCAACAAGTACCGCAACGAGTTCAACGCGCGCACCGGCAACTCCGTCTCCTTCAATGATCGCTCGCAGGGCATGTGCACGCTCGGCGTGTGGGGCCCCAACGCGGTGGCGACGATGGCCAAGATCGTCACCGATCACACGACGGCGCCGTACGACCTCAGCCAGGAGGGCTTCCCTTACGGCGCGGTGCGCGAGGTGCTCATCGCCGGCGTGCCGTGCATCATGTTCCGCATCAGCTACGTGGGTGAGAACGGCTGGGAGATCTACACCAACATGGAGCACGGCCTGACGCTGTGGGACGCCGTGTTCGCAGCCGGCGAGGAGTTCGAGATCATCCCCGTGGGCATCGGCGTGTACGCCGTCACCGGCCGCATCGAAAAGGGCTACCGCCTGATGGGCGCCGAGCTGGAGAGCGAGTACAACCCGGTCGAGGCCGGCCTCAACCGGCCGAAGGTGAAGAGCGCCGACTTCATCGGCAAGGCCGCGTACCTGGCCGCCCGCGAGGAGGCCCCTGCCGCGATCATGTGCACGCTGTCGATGGACTCACAGCGGTGCGCCGACGGCTACGACCGGTTCCCCACCGGCGGCAACGAGCCCATCCTCACACTCGACGGCGAGCGCATCCTCGACGCCAAGGGTCGCGTCTCTCGCGTCACGACCGCAGGCGCCGGGCCGTCCGTTGGCAAGTACCTGCTGCTGGCCTACCTGCCGCCGCAGCATGCGGTGGTGGGCACCAAGCTGCAGGTGATGTACATGAACGAGTGCTACCCGGTCACGGTCGACGTCGCCGGCGCCACACCGCTGTTCGACCCCACCGACGCGCGGATGAAGAGCTGACGATGAAGGTCCTGGTCTGCGTCAAGCGCGTGCCGGCCCCCGGCGCCAAGATCAACATCACCGCCGATGGCCAAGCCGTCGACACCGCGTACCTGGCGTTCACCACCAGCCCGCACGAGGAGTGCGCAGTGGAGGAGGCCGTGCAACTCGTCGAACAGCACGGCGGCGAGTCCACCGTGCTCACCCTCGGCCCGGCCGAGGCCGACGAGCAACTGCGCTACGCAGCCAGCATCGGTGTCAACAAGGCGGTGCTGCTACCCATCGACTCGGCCGAGTGGGACCCTCAACGAACTGCTGCCGCCATCACGTCGGCCATCCAGGGCATCGAGTCTGCCGATGGTCCCTTCGACCTGATCCTGTTCGGCAACGAAAGCGCTGACGCCGGCAACTTCCAGGTCGGGGTACGGGTCGCCTACGCGCTGGCGCGTCCGATCGTGAACGGCATCAAGGGCATCGAGATCAACGGCGACTCGATCACGGCGCGGCGTCACAGCGACGCCGGTGTCGAGGTCTACACAATGCCGATGCCGGCAGTGCTGGGTGTGAAGGAAGGCATCAACCTGCCCCGCTACCCGACACTGAAAGGTCGCCTCGGTTCGAAGAAGATCGAGGTCGGTCAGGTCGTGCCGCAGGGTGTGCTCGGCGGCCAGCAGATGGTCAGCCTGGTTCAGTCGGCCGAGCAGGCCAGCGCCACCGTCATGCTCGGCAACGGCCCAGAGGCCGCACCCGCTGTCGTTGACCTGTTGGAAGAACTGGGGATCCTCAAGTGACTGTGCTCGTCGTTGTCGAACATGACCGTGGCGCACTCAGCCCGGCATCTCTGGAAGCCTTCGCCGCTGCCCGCACCATTGATCCCGTCATGCATGCGCTCACGCTTGGCGTCGCAGCGGATGGGCTGGCCGGCGAGCTCGCTGCCCACGGGGTGGCAGTGGTGCATCAGGTTCACCATGATCTGCTCGCCGACTACGGCCCGGAGGCGTGGGGCGAATCGGTGGCACAGGCCGTGCGCGTGTTGCTGCCGGGTTCTGTTCTGGCCTGCGGTACCGATCGCGGCAACGAAGTGATGGCACAGGCCGCCGCGCGGCTCGATGTGCCGTTCGTCGCGAACGTGATGTCGGTGACCGCGGCGGACGTGTGGGATGTCACCCGAGTGCGCTGGGGTGGATCGCTCCTGGAGACGTGCACGCTCACGGCCGACGTCAAGCTGCTCACGGTGTCGCATCATGCGTTCGAGGCAGCGGAGAGCCCGGTGGCGGGCACCACAGCCACATTGTCGGTCGACCTCGATCCGGCGCTTGCGCGCACGATCGTCGCCGAGCGCGTGGAGCGCGCGGCGGGCGTCACACTGGCCACCGCTCCGCTGGTGGTGGGCGGCGGTCGCGCTGTCGGCTCGGCCGAAGCCTTCGCCCCGTTGGAGGAGCTGGCCGCCCTGCTCGGTGGTGTCGTCGGTTGCTCGCGCGCCGTCACCAACAACGGATGGCGCAACCACACCGACCAGGTGGGGCAAACCGGCACCCGCATCGCTCCAGATCTCTACATGGCCTGTGGAATCTCGGGGGCCATCCAGCACTGGGTGGGCGCAATGGCGTCGAAGAAGATCCTCGCGATCAACACCGACCCGGAGGCCAACATGGTCGCCAAGGCCGACTACGCGGTGATCGGCGATCTCCACAAGGTGGTGCCGGCCATCACCGCCGAGATCCGGCGGCGTCGCGGCTGACGATGGCCACGCTGGTGCTGAGCGCGTAATAGGCTCGGCAAATGGGAAACAACGAGTCGCTTCCGCCGCCGCCCCCTCCGGGGCAGCCGCCGCATGTCCCGCCCACCCCGCCGGTGGCGCCGCCGATGTACACGCCACCTCCCACGCAGTTTCCGCCCACGCAGCAGATGCCACCCACGCAGCAGATGCCCCCAACGCAGGCATACCCGGGTGGGCCTCCCGGCGGCTACCCGCCGCAGGGCTACGCACCGGTGGGCCAGCCGCCCGAGCCGCCGAAGAAGACGGGTCTCATCGTGGTCGGCGGCATCGCCGCCATCGCCGCCGTGGTCGGCGGCGTGCTGCTCTTCACCGGTGGCGACGACGACAAGTCCACCGCGCCCGGCGACAGCACCATCTCGATCACGCTTCCCGTGGCGGAAGACACCACGGTCGTCACGGTCGCGCCGGTCACCACCCTCGCGCCGGAAGAGACGTTCGTGATCACCGCGCCGCCGCCCACCGACCCGCCGCCCGCCACCACCGTTCCCGACACCTCTGGGGTCGTCGAGGTTGCCGACGACCTGGGCAAGTTCACCGTCGTGCTGCCCGACGACCTGGAGATCGACACCACGCCGATCAACACCCAGGACGGCTTCACGGTGCCGTCGGTCACCGGCGCCGACAGCCTCGACGGCTTCTACAACGACGACGTCACCTTCGGCATCTCGCTGCTCGCCGTTGGCCCCGAAGCGGGCAGTTCGGTCGAGTCGGTGCTTGCCTTCCTCGAGCCTGATGAAGGGGTGTGCACCGGTAGCCAGCTCAACATCGGGTATCCCACGGCCATCGGCACCGGCACGATGGAGAAGCTCGACGGCTGCAGCCCCGATGGGTCCGCCGCGAAGGTGCTCATCGTGGTGGCGATTCCCGAGCAGAACGTGATCGTCGCCGTCTACGCCCAGAGCTTGGGCACCGCCGAGTCCTTGCTGCCGTTCACCCAGGCCGTATTCGAGACCATGCGCGCCGTGTGAGCCTCGATGCTCGATGAGTGAGCCGTCGTTCCGCAGTGGCGACGGCCCAGCGGTTCGCCGCGACTTGGCCTTGGCCACATGGGGGCTGTTCGTCGGCCTCGCCTTGCTCATGCTGGCCGGCGGCCTGTTCGGCACGCTGCTGGGCGTTCGCTCGGAGAAGGTGGGTCTACCCACCGCGGTCAGCAGCCTGATCGCCGCCAGCTACTACGTCGGGTTCCTCGTCGGCTCGCGTCTCACGCTGACGGCGCTGACCAAGGTCGGTCACATCCGGGTGTACTCCGCGCTGGCGTCGTTGTTGGCGGCGGCGATGGTTGCTGTCGGCATCACCGAGAATGCACCGTCGTGGGCGCTGCTGCGGTTGGTGACCGGTCTGTGCACGGCCGGCTTGTACGTGGTGGCCGAGTCGTGGTTGAACGATCTGGCCACCAACGAGAACCGCGGCCGCCTCTTGGCGGTGTACGGCGTGGTCACCATCGCCTTCTTCGGCGTCGGCCAGGTGCTGTTGTTCAACTTCGATCCGCGGGCGGTCACCGGGTTCGCAGTTGCGGCCATCATCACCTCCTTGGCCGTCGCCCCTGTCGCACTGTCGGAGGCGGCGGTGGCCCCCAGCTTGGAGGAGGCCGAGCACATCTCGCTGCGCGAACTGGCACGGGTGGTACCGACGGGTGTGTTCTCGTGCCTGCTCGTCGGCGTTGCGCACGGAGCGCTCTCCGGCATGGCTGCCGTCTATGCCACGCGTGTCGGGCTCAGCCCGGGCAGTGTGGGCCTGTTCGTGGCGTTGCCCAGCCTTGGTGGGGTGCTGCTGCAGTGGCCCATCTCCGCGGCCAGTGACGACATCGATCGGCGAGCGGTGGGCTTCGTCGCCGCCATGGGTGCTGCCGGCGTTGCCGCGCTGCTCGAGCTCGACTCGCCGAACAAGACGATGGCGTTCGTGCTGTTCTGCGTGCTGGGCGGCTTCAGCTACCCGCTGTACTCGATCGCCGGGGCGTACACCAACGACTGGATCGAGCCCGAGCACCTGAATGCGGCGGCCTCGCAGCTGGTCACCTTGTACGGCGTGGGCGCCGTGGCCGGCCCGTTCGTGGCAGCGGGCAGCATGATCGCCTTCGGCCCCCGCGGGTTCTACTGGGCGCTCGTCGGGCTGCACCTGGCAGTGGCGGTGTTCTTCCTGTACCGCATGCTGGCCTGGCGATCGCCGCTCGCCAAGCGTCCGTGGAGTGAGGTGTCGGTTCCCGCCCGAGCGTTCTTCGTACCGGCGACCATCATCGCGATGGGTCGTCGGCGACACCGGCGGCGAGCCGACACCGGCTGACGCACACGACGGCTCAGCTCAGCTTGGCCAGCATCTTCTGCTGCCACTGAGCGGTGGCCTGCACGTTGTTGAACGTGAACAGGTGCAGGCCTTCGATGTTGAGCTCTTGGGCCTGCTTGCTGAGCGGCGTGATGAGCTTGTTGGGGTCGTACCCGCCCGGCTTGAACAGCCGGCCGAGCACGCCACCGTTCTTCTTCACGAAGCGCATGCTGTTGCCGATGCCGAGGCGCATGCCCATGGTGAACAGCTTGGTTCTGTCGATCACGCCCGGCACCCCGATGTGCAGCGGCAGCTTCAGGCCGGCCGCGCGCTCGGCGACCGCCCAGTCCTTCCAGGTGGTGAGGTCGAAGCACATCTGCGTGCTGGCGAACCCCGGGATGCCGGCTTCCTCCAGCAACGCCTGCTTCGCATGCAGCGCTTCGTGCACGACCGACTGCTCGATGAGCGCGTGGCCGTCGGGATACGCAGTGACGCCGATGCGGCTGAGACCGTGGTCGGTGTCGAGGAAGTCGCGCAGGAACGACACCACTCCGTCGTAGGGGCCCACCGGTTCGGGGGCGTCGCCGGCAACCAGGAACACCTCGGTGAGGCCGTGGTCGCGGCAGAACGCACCGAGGCGCTTCACCGCTGTTGCGTCCTCGGCGAGCCGGGCGGAGAGGTGCGGCACCGTCACGTGGCCCAGATCCACGATGCGAGCAGCGAGGTCGAGCGTCGCCTGCTGGCCCTTCGCCGGGCTGCACGTCACCGAGACCGATGCCCCGGTCGGGATGAACTCGATCTGTGACTCGAGGTTCTTCATCGGGATGACCTCGTACCGTGCATCGGCGATGAGGGAGCGCTGCGTCGACATCGTTGTCGTCTTTCTCGTGAACTTGCGTGGGTGGGTGTGGCGAGCTCAGGCGAACTCGTCGGGCAGTTCTGCTTTGCGGCGCTGAACGAACGCCTGCAGCTCTTCGTCGATGGCCTCGTCGAGCGCTGGCGCCTCGTACTCCGCCAGGCGGCGCTTCCAGATGGCGTTGGCGCGCTGCGACGCGTCGAGAGCGCCTTCCTCGCTCCACTGCTCGAAGCTGTTGTTGTCGGCGGTGTCGCTGCGGTAGAACGCGGTCTCGAAGTTGGCCAACGTGTGGGCCGTGCCGAGGAAGTGGTTGCCGGGCGGGTTGGTGCGCAGCGCATCGAGCGCCAGGCCGTTCTCGCTGGCATCGAGGCCGCGCACGAACGTGCTCATCATGCCCAGCTGGTCGCAGTCGAGCACGAACTTCTCGTAGCCGATGGCCAGGCCACCCTCCAGCCACCCGGCCGCGTGGAGCACGAAGTTGACGCCACCCAGCACCGTCGGCTGCAGCGTGTTGGCGCTCTCGTAGGCCGCCTGCGCATCGGGCAGCTTGGAGGCCGTGAGCGAGCCGCCGGAGCGGAAGGGCACGCCGAGGCGGCGAGCGAGGGCCGCCATCGTGTACAGCACCATCGCCGGCTCGGGGGTACCGAACGTGGGGGCACCTGTTTGCATGCTCATGCTGCTGGCGAACGAACCGAACACCACCGGCGCGCCAGGCCGCACGAGCTGGGTGAAGGTCATGCCGGCGAGTGCTTCGGCGAGCGTTTGCACCGCCACGCCGGCGCTGGTGGCGGGTGCCATGGCGCCGGCGAGGATGAACGGCGTGATGATGCACGCCTGGTTGTGCTCGGCGTAGCACTGCGCGGCGGCGAGCATCGTGCCGTCCCACACCAGCGGCGAGCTGGCGTTGATGAGGCTGGTCATCACCGTGCGATCGTGGAGGTCGCCGCCGAAGCCGATGCGGGCCAGCTCGACGCTGTCGGCGGCACGCGACCCGGCGGTGACCGAACCCATGAACGGCTTGTCGCTGTACTTCAGGTGCGCGTACACCATGTCGAGGTGGCGCTTGCTGACGGGAACGTCGACCGGCTCGCACACCGTGCCGCCGCTGTGGTGCAGCCAGGGCGACATGTACGCCAGCTTCACGAAGTTCTGGAAGTCGGCGAGGGTTGCATAGCGGCGGCCGTTGTCGAGGTCGTGCACGAACGGGCTGCCGTAGTTGGGAGCGAACACCGTGTTGTTGCCACCGATGACCACGTCGTGCAGCGGGTTGCGAGCATGCTGCACGTAGGTGGCCGGTGCGTGCGTGGAGACGATCTCACGGCACATGCCGCGAGGGAACCGCACGCGGGTGCCGTGCACCTCGGCGCCGCCGGCCTTGAAGATGGGCAGCGCCTCCGGGTAGTCGCGGATCTCGATGCCCACTTCTTCGAGCACGGTGTCGGCGGTGTGCTCGATGAGCGCCAAGGTCTCTTCGCTGGCGATCTCGAACGGCTTCAGCGTGCGCGTGAGGTACGGCACCCGCTCGACGACGTGCGAGGCACGCAAGGCCGCGCGCCCGGCGCGACCGCCCGAGCGGCGCCCCGTGGAGCTTCCTTCGGAAGGGCCGGCCGCAGTGCTGGTCGCGTCGGCGGCAGCGGGTTCAACGCTGGTGGCATCGCTCATGGTTCCTCGATCGTCGGTTCGGAAGGTGACAACGTGGTGGAGGGCTGGTCGCGACGCCGGCGGCGACCGCCGCGGTCGGCAGCAGTGGCGCTGGAGACGCGTGCCGGCAGCGCCACCACGGTGGCCAGGTGAGTGGTGGGAGCAGTGGCGTGCGGGAAGGCCATCGCGGCCACGAACAGCGCTTGGAAGTCGGGCTCCGTGGCCGTCTCCACCTTGACGACGTTGCGCACGGCGGCTTCCATCTCGGCGCGTGCGGCCAGCGACAGCAACGCCCGGACGGCGCCTGCGCCGGCGGCGTTGCCCACCGACCGCACGCACTGCACCGGGCAGTCGGGCACCAGGCCGAGCACGAGCGCGTAGACCGGGTCGATGTGGCTGCCGAACGCTCCGGCCAGCCGGATGTCGTGCACAGGGTCGGCCCCGTCCTGGTCGACGCCGGCGTGCTGGAAGAGCAGGTCGATGCCGGCGCGCAGCGCCGCCTTGGCGAGCTGGATGGCGCGCACGTCGTTCTGGGTGATGGCCAGTCGCACACCGGGAGCCTCGTGCACCACGTAGCTGAAGGTGCGGCCGTCCTCGACGATGCGCGGTGAGCGCTGTGCGCCATGGCCCTGCACCACTCCGTCGGTGTCGATGATGCCGGCGAGGTACATCTCGCCGATCACCTCGATGATGCCCGACCCGCAGATGCCCGAGATCTCGAGGTGCTCCGTGTCGGCGGCGAAGCCGGGGTCGTCGCTCCACAGGTCGCTGCCGATGACCTTGAAGCGGGCTTCCAGCGTGTCGCGGTCGATGCGCACTCGCTCGATCGCACCTGCGGTGGCGCGCTGGCCACAGCTCAGCTGAGCACCTTCGAACGCGGGCCCGTGGGGCTGGAGGCGGCGAACTGGCGCTGGGCGTTGCCGACGACGATCTCGGCGTTGGTGCCGACGTCGACCAGCAACTGCATGGTGGGGGAGCGGTGCGGCCCCTCGGAGAGGATGACCGCCGCGGTGTCGGCGCCCACGTGGCCGGCGATGCACGGTGCCAGGTAGACCTGCGCGTGGCGGCCGGCGAGCTCGAATGCCGACGCGGGCACCGACATGGCCTCGGCAGTGGCCAAGGTGAACGGGGCCTGGCCGAGCGGGGTGGGGTCGATGCCGGCCACGATGTGGTGCATGATCGGGTTGCCGACGAGCACGATCTCCAGCACGTCGTCGGGGCTGACAGTGCTCTCCGTGACTGCGTCGCGGCAGAGCTCGGCGATCAGCTCGTTCAGCGCGTCCCGCACGGCAGCAGTGAGGTTGCGATCGCCGCCGGGGTTCATCATCACGTAGGAGACGCGGCTCATCAGGTCCTCGCCGAAGCGGATCTGCGGGTTCATGCGCCCTGCCGACGACAGGATCTCACCGGTGAGCAGGTCGCACAGGTGACCGGCGATGGTGGTGCTGCCGATGTCGACAGCGATGCCGAACACCCGGTCGGTGTAGCCTGGCCACACCGCCACGACCGTGTCGCCGCGGACGGCCACGGTGGCGGCACGATCCTGCCCGGCAAAGGCCTTGTGCACCTCCTGCAGCGCTTCCAGCGACAGATGGGTGACGGAGCGCCCGAACTCGGCGAGCAGTTCGGCGATGACGAGGTCGCTCATCGACTCGGCGTCGCCCAACACGCTGGGCGGCAACTCGATGTACGACAGCGAGATGGCCGGGTCGAGCACCACATCGCTGAGGTCGAGGCTCTTGCGCACGACCGGCCGGTGCACCTGGCTCTCCGGCGGCACGTCGAGCACGACGTCGGCGCACACCTGCGCGCAGCACCCCAGGCGGCGGTCGGGCTTCATGCCGCGTCGTTGTTCGTACGCGTCCTCCGTGTCGCCCCACTGGCTCAGTGCGGTCGCCGACGAGTCGATGGCCCACTTCGAGTACTGGCCCGGCTCGAACGCGATCTGGCAACGACCGCAGATGCCGCGACCGCCGCACACCGAGTCGAGGTCGACACCGAAGTCGCGCGCCGCTTGCAGCACCGTGGTGCCGGTGGGCACCTCGCCACCGAGGCCCGACGGAGTGAAGACGACGCGAGGCACGTGCTGCCTACTGGCCCTGCCGGGCGCGGCGGCCGCCGCCGGCGCGACCCTCGCGGGCGCCGCCGGCTGCGGCCGGGTCGCGGTTGGCGCGAATCCAGGCCGCGCAGTCCTGATCGTTGCCGGCCAGCACGTCGGCGGCCATCACCATCGCCTTCACTTCCGGGTGCAACGGGTTCATGATCGCGGAGGTCATGCCGTTGCTGATGGCCATCGCCAGGAAGGTGCCGGTGATGTTGTTGCGGGCAGGGAGGCCGAAGCTGACGTTCGAGGCACCACACGTGGTGTTGACCTTCAGCTCGGTGACCAGCCGGCGCAGCAGCGCGAACACCTGGCGGCCGGCAGTGCCCATCGCCCCGATCGGCATCACCAGCGGGTCGACGACGATGTCGCTCGCGGGGATGCCGTAGTCGGCGGCGCGCTGCACGATCTTCTGGGCGACGGCGAAGCGCACGTCGGGGTCGGTGCTGATGCCGGTCTCGTCGTTGCTGATGGCCACGACCGCGGCGCCGTACTTGGCGACCAACGGCAGCACGCGCTCCATCTGCTCGTCCTCGCCCGTCACCGAGTTGACCAGCGGCTTGCCCTGGTAGACGGCAAGGCCGGCCTCGAGGGCTTCGATGATCGACGAGTCGATGGACAACGGCACGTCGGTGACGCCCTGCACGAGCTGGATGGCCCGGGCCAGCAGCGCCGGCTCGTCGGCCAGGGGGATGCCGGCGTTGACGTCGAGCATGTGCGCACCGGCAGCCACCTGGGCCAGCGCGTCGGCCTCGACGCGGCTGAAGTCGCCGTTCTTCATCTCCTCGGCGAGCAGCTTGCGACCGGTGGGGTTGATCCGCTCGCCGATCATCACGAACGGCCGGTCGAAGCCGATGACGACTTCCTTGGTGGCAGAGCTGATGACGGTGTGGGTCATGACGGTTCGTCTCCGGGTTGAGCTGCGTTGGTGGTTGCGTTGTCGTTGCTGTGGCGTCGGCGTGGCGCGGCCCGCGCGCTCTCTTCGTCGATCGCGGGTCGTGGGCCGCGTGGGGTTGGCAGGGTCCCAGCCACCGTGGTCGACGAGTGCGTGCAGCCGTTCGTTGGTGAACTCGACCTCGATCGAGGCGGCGATGGCGTCGACCGTCTCGGCCAGGTCGGTGGTGAGGGGCTGGCTGGTGCGCCGCCACTCGCCCACGTACTCCTGGGCGGTCTTCTTGCCGGCCACCATCGCGGCGCGGTCGATCGCCTTCTGGAAGCGGTGGGGGAGGATGACCTGGTGCTTGTCGGCACCGGCCTTCCCGTTGATCTGTGCAGGGATGTCGCGCCACATGATGACGACGACCTCACTGCCTCCGCGGCGTGACATGGCTCAAGCCACCTTTCGTGTGGGTGCGAGTGCGACGGTGACGGCAGCATCGAACGAAGCGAGGCCCACGTGGCGGTGCTCGAAGCGCAGGCCCAGCTGTGTGGCGGCTGCTTCGGCCGCGGCAACGACGGCCGGGTTGTCGGTCTGCGAGAGCAGCAGCAGCCGGGTGTAGTTGCCGAAGTAGGTGCTGAGCAGCTCGGGGTGGCGATCCAGGCCGAGGCCCTGCCAGATCAGCGCCTCGAAGTGCTTGGCGAGGAAGTCGGTGAGGTAGAACGTGCCCAGTTCGGCCTCGTGCAGCTGCTGGAACAGCTCGCTGCCGGCGAAGAACTCGTAGCAGTGATCACCCGGGAGGCGCCGGAACCGGGGCGACTCGGCCAGCAGCGCGTCGAGGCTGCCTCCGGTGCCGCAGTCGGCATACCCGATCAGCACCTCGCGATCTCCCGCCGGGTCGTGCTCGGCCAACAGGTCGCGGAGGGCGGGCACGATTCGCTCGGGTCGGTTGTGCAGGTTGGCCGGCAAGTAGCGGACCTCGAGCTGGTCGCTGAGGTCGTTGGCCTGCAGCACCGCACGAAGCTCGGCGACCAGGGCGCCACACGCGAGCACGAGAGGGCGACCCATGGCGTGCGGGTTCAGACGGACGGGCCGGGGGGCTCGGTGCGGCCGCGGCGGGCCGACACGAGCTGCTTGGCGGTCTCGGATGCCACCGCGGCGTCGCGGCAGTAGGCGTCGGCACCGATTGCCTGGCCGAACTCCTCGTTCAGCGGGGCGCCGCCGACGAGCACGATGTACTTGTCGCGCAGGCCGCGCTCTTGCAGGGTGTCGATGACCACCTTCATGTACGGCATGGTGGTGGTGAGCAGGGCCGACATGCCCAAGATGTCGGGTTGGTGCTCATCGAGGGCAGCGAGGAACTTGTCGGCGTCGGTGTTGATGCCCAGGTCGATCACCTCGAAGCCGGCGCCCTCGAGCATCATCGCCACCAGGTTCTTGCCGATGTCGTGGATGTCGCCCTTGACGGTGCCGATGACGACCTTGCCGATCGGCTCGGCGCCGGTCTCGGCGAGCAGCGGCCGCAGGATCTCCATGCCGCCCTTCATCGCGTTGGCGGAGAGCAGCACCTCCGGCACGAACAGGATGCCGTCGCGGAAGTCGATGCCGACGATTCGCATGCCCTCGACCAACGCATCGTTGAGCACTTGCCCAGGCGACCAGCCGCGGTCGAGCAGCAGGATCGTGCCTTCGATGATCTCCGCTCGCATGCCGTCGTACAGGTCTTCGTGCATCTGCGTGACGAGCTCGTCGTCGGGAAGAGATGCCAGATCCAGATCGTCGCCGTCGCTCATCTGCTGTCCTTCATCCGTCCCGAGAGGGGACTGCTCTCATCGGCCTGCAATCCGGTCCACAATGTGGAACAGAACCGTATGGTGGAACTCTAGCACACGGCGGATGCCTCGCCGCAGTTCGGTCGGTGGGCTACTTTGGCTGCCGACCCGCAGGAAGAGGAGGTGCTCGTGGGCGAACCGCACTCGCCGCCGACCGTCCTCATCGCGTCGGCGCTCGACGGCCTGCGCGCCGCTGCTCGCGTGCTCACGCAGTCCGCCGGCGACCTGGCGGTGAAGCCGTCCTCGGCCTCCAACGCCCGCTGGTTCATGCGCGCGTTCGTGCTCCGTCAGCGATCGACGGCGGTCGATGCGGCCGACACGTTCTGGTCGAACCTCGAGTTTGCTCGCGCCAGCTGTGCGGCCAGCGCTGCGTCGCTGACGCTGCTGTTCGACGAGCACGCGCACGACCCGCTGGTGCAGCGCCTGCACACCGACCTGGCCGAGGTCGGCTACTCCAGCATCGTGCCCGCGTTGCACACCGAGGCGATACCGGGCCACGAGGCCGAGACCTCGGCGTTGCTGGCGCCGGCGGTGGCACGCATGAAGGTGTGCGAGGCCCGGTTGCTGGGCGCAATGCAAGCGTTGGCGCGCCGGTCGCAGCACGGCGACGTCGCGCCATCGTGAGCCCCGCCGTCGTGATCGGCACAACCGTCGTGATCGGCACAACCGTCGTGATCGGCATTGCCGGCGAGTCGTCGGCGGTGAGTCGTCGGCGGTGAGTCGCCGGATCAAGCGGTGCCGGTGAGCCGCTGACGGTCAGGCGCCGATGCTGGCCAGATGCACTTGGTAGTCGGCCGAGCTCATCAGTGCCCGGCAGCGCTCGAAGCGACCCACTGCGTAGGCCCAGAAGTCGTCGGCGGGGTTGCCGTTGGCGTGCTGCAGCACACCCCACAGCGTCCACAGCAGGTCGCACATCGCCTTGTACGCCACCATCCGCCCCACCTCGTTGGCCGGCGGGTCACCGCCGAAGTAGGCCCGCAGCAGCGCCGCGTCCTGCTCGGGGCCGAACAGCCCTTCCACGCTGAGGTCGCCAAGATCCCACATCGGGTCGTTGTTGCCGCCGTACTCGTAGTCGATGACCACCATTCGCCGGCCGGTGTCGAGGAAGTTCTCGCACAGCGGGTCGCAATGGCTGGGCACCAGCGGCCGGGCCGTCGCCTCCAGCGCCTGGCGCGTGGCGTCGGCGGCGGCCTCGGCAGCCGCGTATCCATCAGGCAGCGCCGCGCCCTTCTCGGCCAGCAGGCGCTTGTAGTCGTCGATCATCCCGAACAGGTGGAAGTCGACGGCAAACGGTGCGGCAGCGGTGTGGAGCTGCCGGAACGCGAGGCCGGCGCGAGCGACAGCGTCGAGGTCGCGGAAGCGATCCGGATTCATCGTGGCCGCACCGTCGACGAAACGGGTGACCATCAGCCCATCGGCGCTGTCGAAGAAGAGGACTTCCGCGTTCACGCCGGCAGCGGCCGCGGAACGTGCCGCCACCTCCTCCGCAGTGCGATCGATGTACTCGCTGGTGCCCGCGCCGGGAATGCGCAGCACGAGGCGCTCGGTGCCGGTGTCGACCAGGTAGTTGACGTTGGTGAGCCCCGCGAGCCGACTGGCTGCGGTGGGGTCGAAACCGGCGAGGAACGGGATGCGGGCGAAGGCGGCGGCGAGCTCGGTCATCGTGTGCCTTTCGGAGGTGTGGACAGCGGTCGCGACCGCATCGAGCCTGGCCGGGCGCTCGGCCGGAGGGCCGCCTGTGCCGACCGTATTGAGGGGACAGGTCGGCGATCGTACCATCGGTCTCATTGCGCGCCGGCCGGTGGCACCGCCCACCCGGGGTATCGGCGGCGGTGATGGTGGCGCGCTTCGTATCGCTGAAAGGCATACGGAACATGGGGTTTCGGGTTTGGTTTCTCGTACGAACACACGTACTGTATGGAACATGACTGTGCTCGACGACCACATGACTGAGATCCTCCTCAGCCCTGCTGAGGTGCTCGCAGCCGTCGCCGACATCGACCGTCGATCAGCCCTCCTAGCCCTGGCTGTGCGCCGCCTGGAAACCTCCGGCGAGTACGCAACCGGTGGCGCGGTGTCGATCAACGCCTGGCTACGCGAACACGCCCGCATGACCAACCAACGCGCCGGCGAACTCGTCTACACCGGCCGCTTCCTCGACACCTACCCCGCCTTCGCCCAAGCCGCTGTCGCGGGCACGCTGTCGGGGTCACAGATCGACATCGCCCGCCGGCTCAACCGACACAAGTACGCGACCGCACTCGCCGCACACCAAACCGAACTGGTGGAGCTGCTCGCGACTGCAGACATCACCGTCACTGCCAAGCTCGTCGATCACTGGCGCACCTGCGCCGACGCCGTTGCCGACGATGATGCGGCACCGGGGTTGGAGCCGGTGTGTGAGTTGATGTTCGGCCGCACGTTGGACAACGAACTGCACGGCACCCTCAACCTCCACGACGCAGCGGCGACCGAGTTCGAGAAAGCGATCAACAACGCGATCACCCACGACCGTGACGACGAAACACGGTCACTGGCCGAACGACAAGGCGACGCCTTGTACGACATCGCCGCGTTCTTCAACAAGAACCACACCGGTGACGGCACCCCCCGCCACCTGCCGTCGGTGTCGTTGTCGGCCGACGTCTCCACCGTGACCACCACCTGCCCGAGGGTGTCAACGACGACACCCAACAACCAATGTCACCGGCGTGCACCGCCACCTACCTGTGCGACTGCAAGATCCACGTCATCTTGCGCGAGGCCGACACCAACCCGGCGAAGTTCGGGGTCAGCACCTACAGCGTGCCACGCAGCCTGTTTCGCAAGATCGCGGCCCGCGACGGCGGCTGCCGCTTCCCCGGCTGCAACCGGCCCGTGCGCTTCACCGACGCCCACCACATCCACCACTGGCAACACGGCGGGGCTACGGACTACCGCAACCTTCTGCTGTTGTGCTCCAGGCATCACCACTACGTGCACCAGCAACGACTGATCGTGAAGCTCGAGCCCAACGGCACCGCCCACTTCACCTGGCACCACGGCCAACACCGCCACACCAAACCCCGCGGCGCACCACCCACACGACCACGAATCCCCTCATCCGGGTAGCAACCCGCCAGCTGCAACACTGCCGAACCCATCCACTACCGCGGCACACGCCGCGGTAGCGGCGCGCTCAGACCGTGGTCCTCGGGATCGACGGCTCGGCCCCCGTTTCCCGAGGCGGGCTACTCTTCGCCAGCGATGGGGCACGCAGACGCGATCAGGGTGATCGAGCGACGGGCGATCGATCACCGAGCGGCTTCGAGAGCGCGTTGGGTGGCGTCGACAGCCGTCGGGGATCTGGAGGTGTGGGCGGATCGACTGCGGTCGACCGGGCGTCTGACGGTGAACTTCCACCCGGACCGGATCGGTCGAGACGGCCGCTCGGTCGTTGCCGGACTCCTGGCCGATGGTGTGTATCGAAGCCAGTGGGTGACCGGCATCTCGACTGGAAGCCGATCGGCACTCCACGGCGGCGAACGGCACCGGTTCGAGCGCGAGTTCTTCGCCGGCGCCTACGACGACATCGACCCGGCTTCCGGCGAGCACCCCGTCTACGGCGCGTTCGACCTGTTGCTCGACGACCACGGCGGCTCGCCACGGTTCGGATCCTGCTTCGCCGTGTTGCGGTCGCACGTTCGCGAACGAACGACGATGTGCGTGGGTGACAGTCACGCCGCTCCACAAGATGTCGGCACGTTCGACGAGCCGTGGAGCATCCTCGCCGGCCTCGGCGAACAAGCCGCCAGATGCAACCTCCTCAACCGAAAGCTCGACATCGAAGCGCTGATGGCGATCATCGAACGACAGGACCGGCCTCGGTCGGCGAGCCGGGACCTCGACGGCTACGTCGAGATCCAGGTCCACGGTGGCCTCGACATGGCCGAAGATGTCGAGGCCATCGTGCTCGATCCGTCCTTTCGCGGTAGCGACATCGAACAGGACAGTGCCGCCGCCGCTGCACAGTACGGCTTCGAGCTCGCGTGGCACCGAGGCTCCGAACTGGCTGTCGAACACGTCCCCGACGACTTCCGCGGCGCGACCATGCCAGCACTCGCGCGCCGCGTGGCCGGCGCCGACGGGATCGTTCACGCCCGAGCGATCGGCGTCGCTGCCGCTCACCACCCGTTCGAAGAGCCCTCACTTCTCGGCGATCCTGCGGACTCGATGCCCCAGCAACTGAAGTACCTGTGGCACACACTGCTCGCGCACGGCAACGACGCCGCTTCGTAGAACGGATCGCGTCACCGACCGCCGGCTTTCCGCGACGGCCGCAGCGAGGCGGACGTTGGCTGACACGACGTCAGCAGACGACCGGATCCACCGTCAGCGTGCCGTCCGTTGTGTCGAGCGTCGCGAGCGAGCCGAGTGGAAGCGCCGTCTGGTCAGGGGCTCCGCTCGAACCGATGAGATCGTGTCCCGCGAAGAGCCCTCCGAGCACCGGGACACCGAGGTGGCCAAGACGGTCGGCAAGGACATCAGCAAGTGTCCATCCTCGATCGGAGTAGCCCCGAAAACCCTCGAACGACCCGAGCGCGACGCCGACGATGCCGTCGAGCGCTCTGGAGCTGATGAGTTGCGTGAGCTGCCGATCGATCGATCCCAAGCCAACGACTCGTTGGTCTTCCAGGAAGAGGATGGCACCGGACATCGAAGGTATGCGGACACCGGTCGAGGTCGCCAGCGATGCCAGATTCCCGCCAATCAGACGACCTCGGACTGTCCCCGGGATGTCGGCAGCGGCGGAGACCGCTCCGGGCACACGCCGTAGCAGGATTGGATCGGTGGTCATCAGCAGGTGGCGGACCGAGGCCTGTGCGGTTTCCCCGACAAGACATCCATGGATCCCGCCGAGCTGGCAGTGGTGCAGCAGCGAGAGGTGCAGGTACGTGATGTCGCTGAACCCGACGAGGGGCTTGGGGTCGGCCCCAACGGCTGCGAAGTCGATCTGATCGGCGATTCGGTACGCCCCGGCCCCTCCCCTGGTAGCAACGATGGTTCGGACCTCAGGGTCCCTGAACGCCTCGTTGAGGTCATCGAGTCGGTCCGCATCGGAGCCGGCCATGTAACCCCACTTGTCGAAGACATGAGGTGCGACTTCACCGCGCAGCCCCCAGCCATCGAGAACCGCGAGGCAGTTGTCGACCGAAGCTCGATCGGGCGAGCTGGCCGGAGACACAAGCCGAACGCGGTCACCAGGCCGCAGCCTCGGTGCAAGAAGGAACCCGGCCGTCATCGCGCCATCCAACCACATGGTTGATCCTGGCTGTTGCGCCTCGGGAACTGTTCGCACGGGCGCGCTCGGGCCGAAAACTCACGAGCCGGCGCCTCGTGTCGGCACTGTTGGGGCTGAGTGCGTGGCTGGCCATCTCGACACGGTGGGCGTTGCGGCTGCACCGAGCTTTGTGCGTTCCGCCAGCGGACAGCGGTCGTCGTGCTCGGCTCTCCATGGATCGCCGGATATCAGCGGGGTACGGATGTGCTCGGCTGACATCATCTCCACCATGGACAACAAGCGGGCCACCGCAGTGATGGAAGCGATGGTGGCGATGTTCGCTTCCGGCGATCCTTCAGAAGCGTCTGCCTCTGTGGATGAGGCCTATCTTGACCACCAAGGTCTCGGAGCGGGTCCCCTCCACGGTGTCGACGGCTTCGCCTTCGTGGTTCGTGCGAACTTCGCGTCGTATCGACACCTCGAAGTGCGGATCGAGGACCTGTTCGCATCCGGTGATCGCGTGGCGGCCAGAATCACATGGGTCGGCCGTCGCAGCAACGGCGAGCACACCACACGCAAGACGATCGACATTCTTCGCGTCTCGGGTGGCCGAGCCATCGAGCACTGGGGTGCTGCCGTCTGAGGATTCTTCGCGCACCCCAGCGCTCGACCGCCCACTCCTACTGCTTCGAGCGGGCTCGCGTCGAGGGATGGCAGGGACGTGGGTGCTCGGGCAGCATGGCCCTGATGGGAAATCCGCTTGCTGGTCGAGGCGTCGGTTGGTCAGGATCGTGTGATGGATCCTGTGGTGAGTCGGGTACGACCGAGCGACGCCTCGGAGCTCAAGAAGATTCGACTGGCCGCGCTGCTCGACTCTCCGTTCGCTTTCGGTTCAACCCATGAGGCCGAGGTGCAGCGGACGGACCAGGATTGGCAGGTGCGGGCGGAGCGCTCGTCGGCGGGGAGCGACAGCGTCACCTTTCTGGCCTGGAGAGATCGCACGCCCATCGGGATCACCGGCGGGTACCGGCCCGAGCACTCGCCGGAGGCCGTCGAACTGGTGTCGATGTGGGCGGCCCCGAGCACCCGACGTTCGGGTGTCGGGCGTCTGCTGGTGCAGGCCGTCATCGACTGGGCGATCGACACTGGTTCGTCGTCGGTCGGGTTGTGGGTGACGCGCGGCAACGAGCCCGCTCAACGGCTGTATCAATCGATCGGGTTTCGCGTCACCGGTGAGCACCAACCGTTGCCGTCCGACCCGTGCAAGGACGAGGTGCGCATGGTGCTCGTCCTCGACGCTCGCTGAGCGAGGACGGTCTTCTCGGCAGATGCGGAGCGACCCGCTCGTCCGAGCCTGACGCAGCCGCGTCCGGCATTGCTTCAGTCGGTGCGCCGACCCAGCAACGCCAGGAACTGGGTCGCAGGTGAAGGGTCGCTCGCGACCACCACGTCGGCGCTGAAGAACGGCGGCTGGCGCATCGCCGCGATCACCGGCGTGGCCTGCTCGGTGGCGTGAGCGACGAGGTCGTCGTCGAGTTGGTCGGCGACGCGCCCGGCGCGGGCCAGATCCCACGTGTGCGCGAGCGTGTCGACGACGTTCCACGCGAGGAAGTTGTCGACCGTCTCCTCGGCCCGGAACGTCTGCACGGTGTGGTCGAGCACGCCGGGAGCGTCGAGGGCTGCGAGCACCGACTCGAGCGCGACGGACCACGCACGCAACGGATCGGAACCTGCGAGGTCGCCTGGCGTGCCGTACGGGTTGAGCGTCGGCTCGACGCCACGCGCCAGCGACTCGACGTAGCCCTGCACGGCGATGACGTGACCGAGCACGTCACGTGCGGTCCACCCCTCGCACGGCGATTGATTCGACCATGCCGAGGCAGGCACCATGCGCACCACGTGGTCGAAGCCGTACAGCGCCTTTGTGTAGATGCGAAGGTTCTCGGTCATCTGCGCACCGTAGTGGACGTGGCGCGAGGCGCTCACGCCTTCAGGCGGGTGTTGTCGGGGTCGTAGAGCGGGCGGTCGTGGCGGGTGGCCGGGATCGGCTCGCCGTAGACCTCGATGATGAAGTCGTTGCGCTCGGCAAGCTCCACCGGCAGGTAGCCGTAGGCGATCGGCTTGCCGATGGTATGGCCGAAGTTGGCGCTGGTGGTGAAGCCCACCACGGCGCCGTCGGCGATGATCGCTTCGCCGCTCACGGGGTACGCCATCGACTCGAGTGTGAACGTGCACAGCGTGCGCGCGACCCCTGCCTCCTTCTGCGCGACCAGCGCGTCGCGGCCCAGGAAGTCGCCCTTGTTCAGGTTCACCCGCCAGCCGAGGCCGGCCTCCCACGGCGTGGTGTCGGGGGTGACATCGGTGCTCCAGTACACGTAGCCCTTCTCCATGCGCATCGTGTCGATGGTGCGATACCCCACGTCGACGATGCCATGTGCCTGGCCGGCTTCGTGCAGCAACTCGTAGACGTGCGCGGCGTACTCGGTGGGTATGTGCAGCTCCCAGCCCAGCTCGCCGACGTAGCCGATGCGCACGGCCAGCACGGGCGCCGAGCCGATGGTGATCTCGCGCGCCTTCGCGTACCGGAACGCTTCGTTGCTGACGTCGTCCTCGCACACGGACTGCAGCACGTCGCGGCTCTTCGGGCCGACGACGTTGACGACCGCTCGCGCGGAGGTGAGGTCGCGCACGACCACCGAGCCGTCGTCGGGGGAGTTGGTGCGGATCCAGCCCATGTCGTGTGCGCCGAACGCAGAGCCGGTGACCACGTAGAAGCTGTCGGGTGCGGTGCGGATCATGGTGAGATCGCACTCGATGCCACCGCGCACGTTGCACAGCTGCGTATAGATGACGGTACCGACCGGCTTGTCCATGTCGGCGACGCTGAGCCACTGCGCTGCGGCCAGCGCGCCAGGCCCGGTGATCTCGAACTTGGCGAAGCTGGTCTGGTCGATGAGGCCGACGCCTTCACGCACAGCCAGGTGCGCGGCGCGGACGTGCGGCCACCAGTTGGGCTCGGTGAACGACGGCTGATCGACGGGCTCGACGCCGTCGGGAGCGAACCAGTTCGGGCGCTCCCACCCGCCGCGCGACCCGTAGACCGCGCGGTGCTCAGCGAGGGTGTCGTGCAGCGGGCTGCGCCGGATGCCGCGAGCGGTGACCTTCTCGCTGCCGGGGGCCGCCAGCTTGTAGTGGTGCGCGTACATCTCGACCATCCGCTTGTCCATGAACCGGCGAGTGGTGTGGTGGAACGAGAAGCGGCGCACGTCGAGCGGCCACAGATCCAGCGACGGACGGCCCTCGAGCATCCACTCGGCCATCATCTTCCCCGCGCCGCCGCCGGCGGCGATGCCATAGAGGAAACCGGTGGCCACGTAGTAGTTGTCGAGCTCGGGCACGCGGCCCATCACGAAGTCGGCATCGGCGCTGTAGGGGATTGGGCCGTTGAGCAGCGTACGAATGCCGGCGGACTCGAGGCATGGTGTGCGCTTGGTGCCCAGCTCGGCGAGCTGTGCGAAACGGTCGAAGTTGGGCTCGAACAGCTGACGCTGGAACGACGCCGGAATGCCGCCGTCGTTGCCCGATCCGGTGCCGAACGCAACAGTGTCGGGTTCGTAGCCCCCGATCAGCAGGCCCGGGCCGTCGGGCTTGTAGTACACGAGGTGGTCGGGGTCGCGCATCGTGGGCATCTTGCCCAGCTCCACCGGGGTGTAGCCCTCGATCGGGCCACTGATCAGGTACTGGTGCTCCACCGCAGTTGCGGGAATGCGCACGCCCGCCATGCGGCCCACCTCCATGCCCCACATGCCGGCCGCGTTGACGAGCATCTCGCACTCGATGTCGGCACCGGTGCCGGTGCCGTCGGTGTTGGCGGTGTTGACGGTGTGCACGGTGGTGCACCGGCGACCATCGACCGTGATCGAGGCGACCCGCGTGTGTTCGTGGATCTTCGCGCCGCGCATGCGGGCCCCGCGAGCGATGGCCTGGGTGACCGACGCCGGGTCGATGTAGCCGTCGGTGGGGAGGAATGCGGCCGCGAGCACGTCGTTCGTGGTCATCAGCGGAAAAAGTTCCTGCGCCTTCTGCGGGGAGACGATCTCCATCGGCAGGCCGAAGCTCTTCGCCATCGTGGTGAGCCGCTTCAGCTCCAACACACGCTCGGGTGAGCAAGCCAGGCGCAGGCTGCCGGTCTCGTGCCAGTCGACGGCCTGCCCCGTCTCGGCCTCCAGCCCGCGGTACATCTCCACCGACTGCTCGAGCATGCGCGTGGTGTTGCGCGACGACCGCAGCTGGCCGACGAGGCCGGCCGCATGCCACGTGGCGCCGTCGGTGAGCTGGTGCTGCTCGACGAGCACGACGTCCTTCTCGCCGTACTTGGTGAGCCAGTAGGCGATGCTGCAGCCGAGGATGCCGCCGCCGATGACGACGATGCGGGCGCGGGTGGGGAGCGAATCACTCATCGGGGTCAGGCCTTCACTCGTGCGTTCGTCGGGTCGTACAGCGGTTGCAAGGAGACGGTGGCGGGCACGCGCTCGCCGGCGACCTCCAGCTCGTACGCGCCGGCGAGCACCCACTGGGCGTCGAGGCCCGCGGGGTTGCGCACGTAGCCGTACCCGATGGAGCGACCGATGGTGTAGCCGTAGCCGCCGCTGGTGAGCCACCCCACGCGCTCGCCGTCGCGGTAGATGGTCTCGCGGCCCAGCAGGATCACGTCGCGCCCCACGACCGACGGATCGACGGTGAAGGCGGCAAGCAGCTTGCGTACACCGCCGGCACGCTGAGCCTCGATGGCCTCGCGCCCGCGGAAGGCGATGCCGCTCTTCGTCTTCACCGCCCATCCGAGGCCAGCTTCGATGGGGGTGTGGTCGGGGCCGATGTCGCTGCCCCACGCGCGGTAACCCTTCTCCAGCCGTGTGCTCTCGATGGCGCGGTACCCGGCGTTGGTCAACCCGTGCTCGGTGCCGGCCGACATCAGCGTGTCGTACACGTTGGGTGCGTACTCCACCGGCAGGTGCAGCTCCCAGCCGAGCTCGCCCATGTAGGTGATGCGCAGCGCGCGCACGGGGCAGCCGGCGATGCCGATGGTCTGGAACGTGCCGAAGGGAAAGGCCTCGTTGGAGAGGTCGGCGGCGGTGACCGTGGAGAGGATGGAACGCGAGGCCGGCCCCATCAGGGTGAGCACCGAATACGCCGAGGTGACATCGAACAGCTGGGCGTTGGCTCCCGACGGGATGTTGCGCCGGATCCAATCGAAGTCGTGCGAGGCGAAGCCGGTGCCGGTGACGATGTAGAACTCGTCGTCGGCCACCCGGGCCACCGTCAGGTCGGCCTCGATCCCGCCCTGGTCGTTCAGCATCTGCGTGTAGGTGAGCGAGCCCACCGGCCGGCGTACGTTGTTGGCGCAGATCCAGTCGAGTGCGGTGAGCGCATCGGGGCCCTTCAGCGCGAACTTGGCGAACGACGTCTGGTCGATGAGCACGGCAGCGTCGCGGCACGCGGCGTGCTCGCGCCCCACGGCGGCGAACCAGTTCTGCCGCTCGTACGTGTACACGTCGTGGTCGGCCTCGCCGAGTGCTGCGGATGCGAACCAGTTCGGGCGCTCCCAGCCCAACTTCTCGCCGAACACTGCGCCGCGGGCGAGCAGTCGGTCGTACAGCGGCGAGGTGCGCGCCGGGCGGCCGCTGTGGTGCTCTTCGAAGGGCCACGCCATCGTGTAGTGCTTGCCGTAGGCCTCCAGCGTGCGAGTGCGTACCCACTCGGTGTCGGTGTGCGGCCGGCCGAAGCGACGGATGTCGACCACCCACAGGTCGAACGGGGGCGCCCCGTCGTGCACCCACTCGGCGAGCGCCTGCCCGGCGCCACCACCGGCGGCGATGCCGAACGCGTTGAAGCCGGCGCCGACGTAGAAGTTCTTCAGCTCGGGTGCCTCGCCGAGGATGAAGTTGCCGTCGGGGGTGAAGCTCTCGGGCCCGTTGATGAGCGTGCGGATGCCGGTGTTCGGCAAGTTCGGGACGCGGCCGATCGCCAGCTCCATGATCGGGGCGAAGTGGTCGAAGTCGCTCTCCAGCAGCTGGAACTGGAAGGGGCGCGGGATGCCGGCGACCGCCCACGGAATGGGGTTCGGCTCGTAGCCACCCATCACCAGGCCACCGACTTCCTCCTTGTAGTACGTGAGGCGGTCGGGGTCGCGCAGCGTGGGCAGGTTGCGCGGTACCTCGGGTGTGAACTGCTCGGTGATCACGTACTGGTGCTCCACCGGCACCAGCGGCACGTTCACACCCACGGTCGCGCACAGCGCGCGAGTCCACTGGCCGCCGCACACGACCACCTTCTCGCACTCGATGCGGCCCTCGCTGCCATCCGGTGCGACGGTGACGACGGCCTTGATCACGCCGGCTTCCACCTCGATGCGCAGCACCTCGGTGTCTTCGCAGATGGTCGCGCCGTGCATGCGTGCACCGCGTGCGAGGGCCATCGTGATGTCGCTGGGGTTGGCCTGCCCGTCGGTGGGCAGGAACGCAGCGCCCACCACATCGTCGATCTCCATCAGCGGCCACAGGTGCTGTGCCTCCTTGGGGGTGAGCAGGTGCATCTCCAGCCCGAAGCTCTTGGCGGTGGTGGCCTGCCGCTTCACCTCCGTCCAGCGCTCCTCGTTGCACGCCAGGCGCAGGCCGCCGTTCATCTTCCAGCCGGTTGCCTGGCCGGTCTCCGCTTCCAGGGTCTTGTACAGCTCCACCGAGTAGCCGAGCAGCTGGGTGATGTTGGCGCTGGTGCGAAGCTGGCCCACCAAGCCGGCCGCGTGGAAGGTGCTGCCGGAGGTGAGCTTGTGCTTCTCCAGCAGCACCGTGTCGGTCCAGCCCAGCTTGGCCAGGTGGTACGCGGTGGAGCAGCCGACGATGCCGCCGCCGATGACGACGGTGCGGGCTGCGGTGGGAAGTGCGGTTGGTTCGAGAGCCACGGCTGGAATCCTCGCGCGCGCAGCAACAGAGATGGCCGGATGTGTTGCTTTGTGTTGGAATGCTCACCATGCCCCTCTACGAGGACGACGTCATGCACGCGGTCGCGCTGCGCGGGTCGGTGAGCGTGCGCGAGCTCGCCATGCTGCTCAACGTCAGTGAGCAGACCGTGCGCCGCATCGTCAAGCCACTGGTCGAGCGCGGTGAGGTGGAGAAGGTGCACGGCGCGGTGGTGGGCCGCACGCGCCTCGGTGAGGCCCCGTTCCTGGCTCGCATGGCGGTGAACCAGCGAGCGAAGGTGGCGATCGCCGGCCGAGTGGCAGCGCTGGTGAGCGACGGTGACGTGATCGCGCTCGACACCGGCAGCACCACCGGCTTCATCGCGCAGGCGCTGCGGCAACGCCGTGGGCTCACGGTGGTCACCAACTCCACGTTCATCGCCACCAGCCTGGCCACCATCCCCGGCAACAAGGTGCTGATGGCGGGCGTCGAACTGCGCAACCACGATGGTGCGTCGTTCGACGCGCAGGCGTTCAGCGTCGTGCGGTCGATGCGAGTCCGGCTGGCGATCCTGTCTGCATCTGCCGTGGACGCGCAGCGGGGGCTGATGGTGCAGGAACATGCGGAGGCGCAGATGTCGGCAGCGATGAGCGAGGTGGCGGAGTCGAGGGTGTTCGCAGTCGATTCGTCGAAGTTCGGCCTTGCCGGTCTGGTCGCCTTGCTCCCGATGCGGGGGGACGACCGGTTGGTGACCGACGCCCAGCTGCCGGCCGAGTGCCGTCGTGCACTCGGTGCCGGACAGGTCGTCGTCGTGTGACAACTCGAATGGTCCTTCGGGGCCGAACGATGAATGCAATGGTGCACACGTCGCGACCACTGCATTCACGGTTCGCTGCCGGGTGACCCGTTGCGGGCGCACCCGACGTTCACGGAACAGTCGTTCAGGCTTCGAGCGCAGCGGTCTAAGCTGCCCCGCACGTTGGGGTAAGTCGTACAGGGGAGCGTGCCAGTGGTTGATCCGATGATCTCGGTGAGGGACCTGTGGAAGGTCTACGGGCCACGCGCGGAGCGCATCGTCGGCTCTCCCGAGGCAGATCTGCCGCGTGGCGAGCTGCAGGCCAAGCTGGGCAACGTCGTCGCGATGCGCGAGGTCAGCCTCGATGTCGCGCCGGGCGAGGTGTTCGTGGTGATGGGCTTGTCGGGCAGTGGCAAGAGCACGCTCATCCGCTGCATCACCCGCCTCATCGAGCCCACCGCCGGGAAGGTGATCATCGAAGGGCAGGATGTCACCGCCGCCACCGACGACGCGCTGCTGGCTGTGCGCCGGCACAAGGTGTCGATGGTGTTCCAGCACTTCGGCCTGCTGCCGCACCGCACGTTGCTCGACAACGTCGCGTTCGGGCTGGAGCTGCGTGGCGTCGGCAAGCCGCAGCGCCGCGAGACCGCCGCGCGCACGCTCGAGTTGGTTGGTCTGCCCAACATGGGCGACTACAAACCGCATCAGCTCAGCGGCGGCCAGCAGCAGCGTGTCGGGCTCGCCCGCGCGTTGGCCACCGACCCCGACATCATGCTGTTCGACGAGCCGTTCTCCGCGCTCGATCCGCTGATCCGCCGCGAGATGCAGGACGAGATCGTGCGCCTGCGTCGCGAGCTGGGCAAGACGATGATGTTCATCACCCACGACCTCTCCGAGGCGCTGCGCCTGGGCGACCGCATCGCCATCATGCGCAACGGTCGGTTCGTGCAGGTGGGTACGCCCGCCGAGGTGGTGCTCGAGCCTGCCGACGAGTACGTGGCCAACTTCGTGCGTGACGTGCCCCGCTCGCACGTGGTGCCGGTCGACGCCGTGATGTCGCCGCCCAGCGATGGTCCCTTCGCCGGTGAGGTGGCCGCGGGCACCAAGATCCGCGAGGCCGTCGGGCTGGTGGCGCGCGCGAGCTGCCGGTACGTGTGGTCGCCGACGGGCGCACGGTGGGAACGATCGATCGGGTTGGGGTGTTGTCGGTCATCGCCACCGAGGACCTCTGATGGCGGTATCCGTCGAGTCGTTGCCCACGCACGTGCCCGAGGAGGTGCTGCGCGCTCGACGACAGCGGCGCCTGCTGGGTTTCGCGGTGTTCGCGGTGCTTGCCGTGGTGGCCATCGTGCTCGCTCACGACGTGCCGTCGTGGCTCGACCTGCACATCCAGAAGTGGGCGCAGGACCGGTACAAGTGGACCATCGTCAACCGGCAGAGCTCGCCGATCTTCAGGTACTTCTTCAACCCGATCGCCGACGGGCTCACCTGGGCGGTGGAGCACACCGAGTCGCTGCTGCTGGCGCTGCGCTGGCCGGGTGTGGTGGCGCTCACCGGTGCCATCGGCTGGCGTACCGGTGGCCTGCGGGCGGGGCTGGCGGGTGCCGCGGCGATGATGGGCGTCGGTGTGATCGCCGACTGGGACAACGCGATGCGCACGCTCTCGATCATGGCCGTGGCGGTGGTCATCGCACTGGTGCTGGGCGTGCCGCTGGGCATCCTCGCCGCCCGCTCCGATCGCGCCGAGCGAGTCATCCGGGTGCTGCTCGACACCGCGCAGGTGATGCCCATCTTCGTCTACTTCAGCCCGGTGCAGATCTTCTTCGGCCTGCAGTTCGCTCCGGCCGTGGTGGTCACGGTCATCTACGCGTTGCCGCCGGCCGTGCGCCTCACCAACCTCGGGCTGCGGCAGGTGCCGGTGGTCGCCAACGAGGTGGGCCAGTCGTTCGGCGCCACCAGCCGGCAGCAGCTGTTCAAGGTGCAGTTGCCGATCGCCCGGCGCACCATCCTGTTGGGTCTCAACCAGGTGATCATGATGGCCTTCGCCATTGTGGTGCTGGCATCGCTGCTGGGCACCGGCGACCTCGGCCAGGACGTGTTGGCGGCACTGCAGAAGCAGGAGGTCGGCGTGGCCTTCGCCTCGGCCTCGGCATCGTGCTGATGGCCGTCGCGCTCGATCGCGTCAGCACTGGCGACCGCAATGCCGTGCCGTCGCAGCTGTCGCGGCGGCTACCGAAGGTTCCTCCTCACATCGCCACCGCGCTGGCGGTCGGGGTTCCCGTCCTTGCGGTGCTCGCCGCGCGTGTCTTCGATGCCGCACAGTTCCCCAGCAGCCTCCAGTACGACATCGCGCCCGCCATCGACGACGCGGTGGGTTGGGTGCAGGACAACCTGCGCAAGGACGTGCCCATCATCGGTGGCACGCAAGCCATCAGCGACTTCCTGGTCGGCAACATCATCGACCCGCTCTACGAGTGGCTCATCGGGCTGCCCTGGTTGCTGGTGGTGGTGTTCGTCGCGTTCGTGGGCTGGCTCAGCCGCGGCTGGCGACTGGCGGCCACCGTTGCCGCGTGTCTCGTGCTCATCGGCGCAATGGGTTCCATTCCGGGCGGCACCGGCACCATCTCGATGTGGGACCTGGCCATGAACACGCTCAGCCTGGTGCTGGTGGCCATCACCATCAGCGTGCTCATCGCCCTGCCGCTGGGCATGTGGGCGGGCCGCTCCGACCGAGTGGAACGCGTGCTGCGCCCGTTCCTCGACATCGCACAGGTGATGCCACAGTTCGTCTACCTGATCCCGGTGGTGTTCCTGTTCGGCATCGGTCGTTCGGCGGGTGTGGTCGCCTGTGTGGTCTACGCCGTGCCGCCCTGCACTCGGCTCACTGCGCTGGGAATGCGCGAGGTGCCCCAGGCGCCTCGCGAGGCCGCCACCTCGTTCGGGGCCACCGGCCCCCAGGAGATGCGCCTGGTGCAGTTGCCACTGGCACGCAAGGCCATCCTGCTCGGCATCAACCAGACGCTGATGATGGTGCTGGCGACCGTGATCATCGCGGCACTCGTCGGCGCCGGCGCACTGGGCCTCGTTGCCTACGAGGCCACGCAGAAGGCCAACCTCAAGTTCGGCCAGGGAGTGGCCGGCGGCTTGAGTATCGTGTTGCTCGCCATCATGCTCGACCGGCTCACGCAAGCGTGGGGTACCCGCTCGGAGGATGATGGTGGCGCATAGAGTGCACCGCAAGTTCTCAACAAGGGGGAGTACATGACATCCATCCGCAGGAAGGGGCATCTCGCCGTCGCCGGCGTGTTGCTCGCATCAGTGCTGGCGGCATGCGGCGACGACAGCTCGTCGTCCAGCAGCGAAGCGCCGGCCACGTCGGGTGCGGCCATCACGCTTGCCGTCAACCCGTGGACCGGCTCCGCGGTCAACGCCTACGTGGCCAAAGCCGTCATCGAGGCCAACCTCGGTTCGCCGGTGGAGATCATCGACATCGACGAGAACGCCACGTGGGTGGGGCTCGACGACGGCAGCATCGATGCCGTGCTGGAAGTGTGGCCGTCGGGTCACGCTGCCGACTACGAGACCTACATCACCGGCAAGAAGTCGGTGCTCGACCTCGGCAAGCTCGGTCCGGCCGCCAAGATCGGTTGGTACGTGCCCAAGTTCATCGTCGATGCGCACCCCGAGCTGGCTACCTGGGAAGGCTTCAAGGATCCCGAGCTGGCGAAGCTGTTCGCCACCGCCGAGTCGGGCGACCTGGGTCAGTTCACCATGGGTGACCCCAGCTACGTCACCTACGACGAGCAGATCATCGCCAACCTGGGCCTGCCGCTGAGGTACGTCGTCGCCGGCACCGAAGCAGCGTTGCTCACCGCCATCGACACCTCGATCGCCGACCAGAAGCCTGTGCTGATGCAGTTCTGGAAGCCGCACTGGAAGCAGCTGGAAGTGGAGCTGGTCGAGGTCAAGCTGCCCGACATCACGCCGGAGTGCGAAGCCTCGCTGGCAGCGGCCGACGGCGCCTACGCCTGCGACTACCCGATCGACGAGCTGTACAAGGCAGCGAGTGCCGGTCTCGAGGCCAAGAACGCCGCGGCGTTCGCGATGCTCTCGAAGATGACGCTCACCACCGAGCAGCAGAGCGAGATCGCCGGCTACGTGGATCGTGACGGTCTCACCGCCGAGGCGGCCGCGGAGAAGTGGGTCGACGCCAACCCCGACATCTGGAAGGCCTGGCTCGCCTGAGCTGAGCAATTCCTCACCGCACGGTGCGCGGCGGCGGCGGTGGCCTTCGGGCCGCTGTCGCCGCCGTGTCGCGTGCGAGCGCTACTCGGCGAGCGTTCGCAACCAGTCGGCGAACAGCGTTGCCTCCGTGCCCAACGCTGTGCGCGACGACGGGTGCACGAGGTAGTGCGCCTCGCTCATCGTCACCGTGCACCCTGCGGCCGTGCGCAACCGGCCATCGGCCAGGTGCCGGCTGACGAAGCGCGTCGGCACCAGCGCGCTGAACCCGCCGCTGCAGGCCAGCTCGATGGCCGCCAACGAGGTGTCGACGGTGACATCGGCGCTGGTGAGCCCCGCGGGTGTCGGTTGCAGTAGCTGGAACCACAGGTTCTCCATGCCCAGCACGTGCGCGCGTGGGTGCCGGGCGAGGGTGGCCAGCACGTCGCTGTCGCCATCGCCGTCGCCGTCGCCGGAGCCGGTATCGAACGCGGGCGCCCAGACGGCAGTTGCGGTCTCGCGGTGCAGCAGTTCGGCCTGGTGCCCGGCCCAGTTGCCGGCGCCGAAGCGCACATCGAGGTCGACGTCCTGTGCGGCCAGCGCGTCGGCCCAGATGGCCGATACCAGCCGCAGCTCGATATCGGGGTGCTCCTGCTTGAACTCGTGCAGCCGTGGCGCGACCACTGTCACCGCGTAGGAGATGGGCACGCGGGCCGTGAGGCGACGAACCGGGCGCACGAACCCGAACAGGCCCGCCGTGGAGGCAGCCAGCTCGTCGAACGCGTGGCGAACCGACGGCATGTAGGCGCGGCCGTGGTCGGTGAGCTCGATGCGTCGAGCGTGGCGGGTGAACAGCACCACGCCGAGCTGGCGCTCCAGCGAATGCACTCGATGGCTGATGGCCGAAGGGGTGAGGTGCAGCTCGCCGGCGGCGGCGACGAAGCTGCCGTGTCGCGCCGCCGACTCGAAGGCCTCGAGGTCGATCAACGCCGGGATCGGTGTGCGCATGCCGGCACCGTACTGCGCCGAGCATCAACCATTCGCCACCTCAGGGTCTCGACACTTCACTTGCCGCTTGCTCGGGCCCGCTGGATACTGGAGGTGCGATGCGGCACCGAGGCCCTCGCCTGCCAGCGAGGGAACTGATGACTGATCGAGCCGTGTCGGTGGGGTACGTGGGCCTGGGGAACCTTGGCGTGCACTTGGCGGCAAGCCTGCTGCGTGCGGGGCACACGGTGACGGTGACCGACCTGCACCCGGAGGCAGCAGCGCCGTTGCTGGCGGCAGGGGCGCACTGGGCCGATACGGCCAAGGCGGTGGGCGAAGCCTCCGACGTGGTGTTCACCTGCTTGCCCTCGCCGGCTGCGGTGAACGCCGTGATGTGCGGCCCCGACGGTGTGCTCGCCGGCCTCCGCGCCGGCGGTACCTGGATCGACAACAGCACCAACGACCGTGACGAGACGTTGCGCCTGGCAGCGCTGGCGGAGGCGGTCGGCGTACGCACTCTGGAAGCGCCCGTCACCGGTGGCGTGCACAAGGCCGCCGCCGGCGAGATCACCGTGCTGGTCGGCGGCGATGAAGCGGTGTTCGACGAGCACCGCGCCGTGCTGGCTGCGATCGGCGACCCGGTGCTGTACATGGGGCCGCTGGGCAGTTCCGCGGTCATCAAGGTGATCACCAACATGCTCGCCTTCATCAACCTGGTGTCGGTGGGCGAGGCGTTGATGTTGGCCAAGCGGCGGGCTCGACCTGGCCAAGTCGTTCGAGGCCATCCTCAACAGCTCGGGTAACAGCTTCGTGCACGAAACCGAGAGCCAGGTCATCCTCAACGGCAGCTACAACATCGGCTTCACCATGGATCTCGCGTGCAAGGACCTCGGCTTCGCGACTCAGTTCGGCCGCGAGTTCGGCGTGCCGCTGGATCTGGCCGGCCAGACCGAGCAGACGTTCATCCGCGCCCGTTCGCAGTACGGCGGTGGCGCCTGGTCGAGCCAGGTGGTCAAGCTGCTGGAGGACGCGTTGGGTACTGATCTGCGCGCCCCGGGCTTTCCCGAAGTGCTGCAATGAGCCCGGCCGCCTGATGGTCGCCGGCGTCGAGCGGCGCCGTCAGCGCGGCGGCCGCATCTGCTCGCGTGGCAGGCGGATGGGGATCTCGGAGCGGATGAGGTCGTCGATCTCATCGGAGATGTGCGCCGGGTAGTGAGTGGCGAGCACGTCGTGCACCTTGGCGATCGCGCGATCGATGATCTTCGGGCGGCCGACCTCGTTCCACTCCTTGGGGCTGAGGCGATCACCGATGGCGGGGTAGATGTACTCCGTCTGCATCAGGTCGAGGGTCTGCTTCGAGCCCAGGTAGTGACCGGGGCCGTCGATGACGGCGGCGCGGATCACGTCGAGCGAGAGCGTGTCCTCGCTCACCTCGATGCCCTTGATGGTGCGCTGCGCCGCGCCGATGATGTCGTTGTCGAGCACCCCGCCCTCCAGCGAGAACCCGAGCAGGCTGCCGTGCATGCCGGCTGCTTCATAGATCAGGTTGGCGCCGGCGTTGCCGACGAGAGCGTGGTTGTAGCCCTTCTCGGCGCCCGCCTGCGCGTCGGGCATCTTCGCGTCGCTGATGCCCGACGACGTGCCGCCGGTGAGGTCGTAGAAGTGGGCCATCTGCGCGCACGCCGATGACAGCAGCGCCTGCTCGGGGCTACCGCCCGACATCGCGCCGCTGCGCAGGTCGCTGACGAACGGCCAGAGGCCGAAGATGGCGGGGTGCCCCGGCTTGATCGCGTTCACGTAGGCCAGCCCGGCGAGCACCTCCGCCACCTCCTGCACGAGTGCGCCCGCCAGCGCAGCCGGGGCGGTGGCACCCGCCTGGCCGGCAGAGAGCAGCAGCACGGGCATGCCGCCGCGAACCGCCACTTCCAGACAGCGACATGCGTCGGCGGCGAACTTCAGCGGCGGCACCACGAAGCAGTTCGACTGACTGACGAAGGGCCGTTCGCGCCACTTGTCCTCGCCGCCGGCGATGTGGTGGAGCATCTTCAGTGATGCTTCGAGATGGTCCGGATGCACCCACGACGTGCCCACGTGCTTGGTGGTGCCGGCCACGCTGAGGTAGCACGTGTTGACGTCCATCTCCATCGGGTCGGGCAGGTCGCGCGGCACCACCGAGCGCTGGTAGAAGTGGATGTGCTCCATGGTGTCGACCAGGCGGGCGATGTCGTAGGCATCCTGCGAGAGCGACTCGCGGTACTCGCCGGTGATCGGGTCCACCATGTAGACGGCCGCGCCCGCGGTGCCGAAGTAGACCTTCTTGCCCCACGGCTCCATGTCGAACTGCGGGTCCTGCGCGTGCAGCGTGAAGTTGCGGGCGGCGATGGCCAGCGTGTCCTCGATGAGCGACCGCGGGAACAGCAAGCGGCCGTCCTCGGAGAGCGTGCAGCCCTTCGGCAGCAGCACGTCGAGGCAGCTGTCGATGGCATCGGCCAGCCCGATGTTCTCCAGCACGTTCAGCGCGGCCTCGTGCACCTTGCGCACCTCGGCGTCGGTGAGTGGCTGGTAGCGGCCCGAGGGCATGCCCGGGTTCACCGGCCGCACGTCGTTGGCGAGCGGTGCCGAGCGCAGGGCCACGCGCGCTGCCCGCCCGCCCCGCCGACCCGACTGTTGCTGAACGTCGCTCATGTATGTCTCCACTCGTTGCCGACTGCGTGCGTCAGTGTGACGAGGTAGACGACCATCGACAAGCGAATCTCTCTCATGCATGCATGAGCATGGTTCATGTAGTCTGCGCCCGTGCCAGATCTGCCGCCACTCGCCTCGCTGCGTGCGTTCGAGAGCGCGGCCCGCCACCTCAGCTTCCGTGCGGCGGCCGACGAGCTGTCGGTCACCCAATCGGCGATCAGCCATCAGGTGGCCGAGCTCGAGCGCCGCCTGGGCGCGAAGCTGTTCGAGCGGCACAACCGGCGAGTCGCGCTCACCCCAGCCGGCGAGCAGTACCACCCCTACTTGCGCGAGGCGTTCGACCGCATCGCCCAGGGGACCGCCTTGGTGCGGGCCGCTGGGGCGCCATCTCGTGAGCTCGATGTGCAGGTGTACGTCACCGTCGCCGTGCGCTGGTTGATTCCCCGGCTGCACTCGTTCACCACCGCTCACCCGGAGGTTCGGGTGCGGTTCAACACCAGCCACTTGGACTGGGAGTTCGACGAGACGGCCGGCGACGTCGCCATCGTCTGCACTGCTCGGCCGGAGCGGCCCGGTCTGCACGCCACTCACCTGTTCGACGCGCAGCTCACGCCGGTGTGCAGCCCTTCGGTGCTGCACGGTGGCATCGGCATGCGTCAGCCGGCCGATCTGGTGAACCATGCGTTGCTGCAGTTGTACACGGCGGCCGACGAGTGGTCGGTGTGGCTACGCGCCGCGGGTCTGCCGGCCGATGTCGGCCAGAGCGGGCCCCGCTTCGACAGCTACCTGCTCGCGCTGGAAGCGGCCATCGACGGTCAGGGCGTGGCCATCGCACCCCGCTTCCTGGCCGCGGCCGACCTGCGCAGCGGCCGCTTGGTTGCGCCGTTCGCGTTGCAGGTGCCGCAGCCGCGACGGTGGTACCTGGTGTGCCGCAACGACCGCCGCGACGATCCGAGGGTCACCGCCTTCCGCAACTGGCTGCGCACCGAGATCGCCAACGACCCCGACCTCCCCACTCCCGGCTTTCCGTAGAGCCGTTGGGGAGTGGGGGGAGTCGGGTCAGTAGTGCGGGGGAGTGATCACCCACAGCACCTTTGCCGGACGCTTGCCCAGGTTGGCGCAGCGGTGGGGTTCGCTGCTCGCGAACGCGAAGCTGTCGCCGGTGGCCAGCTGGAAGTGACGCTCGCCCACCCACAGTTGCAGCGTGCCCTGCATCACCAGGCCTGCCTCGGCACCATCGTGGGCGTAGAACTCGCTGTCGGCACCCGGGTGGATGGTGCTGATGAGCAGCTCCAGTGGCGCCGACAGCGTCGGCGACAGCAGCTCCTCGGTGATGCCCAGACCGGTGAACGTGAGGTTGCGCCGGTTGGCGGCGCGCACGATGACATCGCGCTCTCGTTCGGGCCCTTCGTTGCCGCTGTGGAAGAACCAGTTCATGTGCACGCCGAGGGCATCGGCGATCTGCTTGAGCACGCCGATGGGCAGGCGCGACACGTCGCGCTCGATCTGACTGAGGTAGCTGACCGAGATGCCCACCTCCGCCGCCACATCGGCCAGCGTGCGCCCGTGCGCCTTGCGCAGCTCGCGGATGCGACCACCGATGTGCGTGTCCGCGTCGTAGTGGCCGTCGCCACCCGGCGACGTCGCCTCCTGTGCGGTGCTGAGCGCCCTGATCGCCATGACGAGAAGCTACGCCTCAAACGACCGTGCGCTACGAGCGCACTCGCGCCGACTTCGGGTCGTACCACGGATCGAGCGACGCCCGCGCCGGCACACGCTCACCGGCCACCTCGATCTCGTAGTTGCCCGACAACACGTACTCGCGATCGCACGACGAACCGTCGGGAGCGGACACGTAGCCCATGCCCAGCGACGCATCGAGCGTGTGGCCGTACATGCCGGAGGTGATGCTGCCGACGATGACGCCGTCGCGCCAGATCGGCTCGTTGTGGTACAGCAGCTGCTCGGGGTCGGTGAGGGCGAACTGCACCATCCGGCGGGTGAGCCCGGCCGCCTTCTGCGCGAGGAGGGCCTCACGGCCGATGAAACCGCCCGGCTTGTCCCATGCGACGACGAAGCCGAGCCCGGCTTCCAGCGGCGTGTCATCGGGTGAGATGTCGTGGCCCCAGTGGCGGTAGCCCTTCTCCATGCGCAGCGAGTTGAGTGCGTGGTAGCCGGCATGGCGCAGACCGAACTCGGCACCCGCCGCGACCAGCACATCGAACACACCGGTGGCGAACTCGGTGGGGATGTACAGCTCCCAGCCCAGCTCGCCGACGTAGGTGACGCGACTGGCGCGCACTCGCGCATATCCCAGGTCGATGTGTCGCGACGTGCCGAAGGGAAAGGCCGCGTGCGACAGGTCGTCGGGTGTCAGCGACTGGAGGAACGCGCGCGAGTGCGGCCCCATGATGCTGAGCACCGCGAAGGCCGAGGTGACGTCGGTGGCGACCACTCGGGCGTCGCTCGGCAGGTGATCCTTGAGATAGCTGAAGTCGCGCACCTGCGTGGCCGCGGCGGTGACGATGAGGTATCGGTCGGGCGCCTCGCGGGTGACGGTGAGATCGGCTTCGATGCCACCGCGCTCGTTGAGCCACTGGGTGTACGATCTTGCCCACCGGTACCGAGACGTCGTTGGCACAGATGCGGTTGAGGACGGCCTCCGCATCGGCACCCTCCAGCACGAACTTGCCGAACGACGACTGCTCGAACATGCCCACCGCGTTGCGGACAGCGTGGTGCTCCGCACCCGAGTACGGGAACCAGTTCTGCTTGCCGTACGAGTACTCGTACTCGGGCGTCACACCTTCTGGGGCGAACCAGTTGGTGCGCTCCCAGCCGGCCACTTCGCCGAAGCAGGCACCGCGCGCGGCGAGGCGATCGTGCAGTGCCGAGCGGCGCACGCCGCGCGCGGTCTCGGGTTGCCGGAACGGCCAGTGCATCGCGTAGAGCAGACCGAGGGACTCGACAGTGCGGTCGTGCAGGTAGTTGGCGTTGCGCTGGAACGGCATCACGCGGCGGATGTCGACGTCCCACAGGTCCATCGGCGGGTGGCCGTCGATGATCCAGTCGGCCAGCACCTTGCCGGCGCCGCCCGACGACTGGATGCCGATCGAGTTGAACCCGCACGCCATGAACAGGCCCTTCACATCGGGCGACTCGCCGAGCAGGTAGCGGTCGTCGGGGGTGAACGCTTCCGGGCCGTTGAAGAACAGCCGGATGCCGGTGTTCGCGAGCAGTGGCATGCGATGCGTGGCTGCTTCGACCAGCGGGGCGATGTGCTCGAAGTCCTCGGGCAACGAGTCGAAGCAGAACGACTCGGGAATGCCGCTGACACCGGTGCGCGGCGACATGCCCCACGGCTTCGCCACCGGTTCGAACCAGCCGACCATCAGCTTGCCGGCTTCCTCCTTAAAGTACCCGCAGCCGTCGGGGTCGCGCAGCACGGGCATGTCGGGGGAGATGCCGTCGACGCCCTCGGTGACGATGTAGAAGTGCTCGGCAGCGTGCAACGGCACGACAGCACCGACTTGATCGCCCAGCTCGCGGCCCCACATGCCGGCGGCGTTGACCACTGCATCGGCGTGGATCTCGCCGACCGTGAGGCCGCCCGGGCCGTCGATCTCGTACGCCACGCCAACCGCGCGGCCGCCCTCGGTGATGATGCGTTGCACCTTCACGTTCTCCTGGATGCGCACTCCTCGCGCCCTCGCGCCCTTGGCCAGCGCCTGGGTGGTGTCGATCGGGTTGGTGATGCCGTCGTTGGGAAGGTGCACGCCACCGACGAGATCATCGACGCGGGCCAGCGGAACGAGCTCGGCGATGCGGTCGCGGTCGATGATGTCGACCTGCAAGCCGAACACTCGCGCCATCGAGGCACCCCGCTTCAGCTCCTCGAACCGTTCGAGCGTCGGCGCCACGCTCACCGACCCGCGCGCACGAAAGCCGGTGGCCTGGCCCGTCTCGTGCTCGAGCGTGGCGAAGAGGTCGGTGGTGTACTGCGCCAGGCGGGTGAGGTTGTGCGTGGCGCGCAACTGGCCCACCAGGCCGGCCGCGTGCCAGGTGGTGCCGCACGTGAGCTGCCTGCGCTCCAGCAGTACCACATCGGTGACACCGCGCAACGCCAGGTGGTAGGCAACGCTGCAGCCGACGATGCCGCCGCCGACGATGACGACCTGTGCGTGACTGGGGAGTTCGGCCATGGTGAAGTTGCCTCCGACGACTGCGCGCTCGCGTGCGACACGAGCTGTGTAATTTCGTCTATCTTTACACAACGATGCGCGCCACGCATCGGGACCAGTCGAGGGGGCACGCAATGCACGAGCAAGCGAAGATCGTCATCATCGGAGGTGGCATCGCCGGCTGCAGCGCGCTGTACCACCTCGCGCAGATGGGCTGCACCGACGTGCTGCTGCTCGAGCGCGACGAGCTCACCTCCGGCTCCACCTGGCACGCGGCCGGCAACGTACCCACGTACAGCACCAGCTGGAGCGTGATGAAGGTGCAGTCGTACTCGGCGGCCCTCTACCGCGAGTTGGCGAACGACCCCGACTTCCCGATCAGCTACCACGTCACCGGCTCGGTGCGCCTCGCGCACAGCCACGAGCGCATCGCCGAGTTCCGGCACGTGACCAGCATGGCCAACGCGCACGGCATGGGCTACGACATGCTCAGCCCCGAGCAACTGGTCGAGCGCTACCCACTGGTGAAGACCCACGACCTGGTCGGCGCGCTGTGGGATCCGCTCGACGGCGACATCGACCCTTCACAGGTCACGCAAGCGATGGCCCGCGCCGCTCGCGCGCTGGGTGCCCGCGTCCGCCGCTTCGAGAGCGTCGTCGGCCTGGCGCAACACGCGAATCAGCACTGGACCGTCACCACGCGCACCAAGGACGGCGACACCAACACCGTCGACTGCGAGCACGTCATCAACGCCGCCGGCTACCGCGCCGGCGAGGTGATGGCCCTCATCGGGCGGCACCATCCCATCGCTCAGATGTCGCACCAGTACTACGTGACCGACGAGATCCCCGAGCTGGCCGCTCGCGAGTTCCCGCTGCCGTTGCTGCGCGATCCCGACACGAGCTACTACCTGCGCCAGGAGCGCAACAGCTACATCCTCGGGCCCTACGAGTGGCAGGCAACTGCGATGTGGCGCGATGGCATCCCCGAGCACTTCGCCAACATGCTCTGGAGCGAAGACCTCGAACGGCTGGAGACGCAGATCCTCGATGCCAGCGAGCGAGTGCCCGTGCTGGGCGAGGCCGGCATCGCCCGCGTGGTGAACGGCCCGATTCCGTACGCGCCCGACGGCAACCCCTACATGGGGCCCGAGCGCGGGTTGCGCAACTTCTGGCACTGCAACACGTTCAGCTTCGGCATCGCGCAAGGGGGCGGCGCCGGCAAGGCCATCGCCGAGTGGGTGCTGGAAGGTCGGCCAGAGTTCGACATCTGGAACATCGACCGCCGTCGCTACAAGGACTACGCCACCACGCAGTACACCATCGACAAGGCCGTCGAGGTGTACCAGAACGAGTACGCAATGGGCTTCCCGTTCGAGGAGCGCCCGGCCGGTCGTCCGGCCTACACGTCACCGTTGTACGAGACGCTGCAGGCGAAGGGTGCCCACTTCGGCGCCCGCGGCGGGTGGGAGCGGCCGACGTGGTTCGACCCCGACGGCGTGGTCACCGACCACAGCCTGTCGTTCTTCCGCAAGAACGGTTGGCGCACCGAGGTCGCCAAGGAGTGCGCTGCGGCACGCAACGGCGTCGCCGTGCTCGACCTGCCCGGCTTCAGCAAGTTCGAGGTGAGCGGCCCCGGCGCCGAGGCCTACCTCGACCACTTGCTGTGCACCAAGCTGCCCAAGGTCGGCCGAGTGTCGCTGTGCTACGCGCTGCTGCCGGATGGCAAGGTGCTCAGCGAGCTCACGGTCAGCCGCCTGGCTACCGACCGCTTCTACGCGGTCGGCGCAGCGAGTGCCGAGTGGCACGACCTCGACGTGCTGGAAGCAGCGCTGCCGGCCGACGGCTCGGTGACCATCACCAATGTCACCGCCGACTACGGCTCGCTGATCGTCGTCGGCCCGCGGTCGCGCGACGTGCTCGCGCAGGTCACGTCCACGCCGCTCGACAACGCGTCGTTCCCATGGTTGTCGGTGCGCGACATCGACACCGCGGTGGGTGCCGTGCGTGCGCTGCGCGTCAACTACGTGGGCGAACTGGGCTGGGAGCTGCACGCCGCCAACGAGCAACTGGTGGCCCTGTACGAGGCGGTCTGGGCCGCCGGTGAGCAGTACGGCATCCGCGACTTCGGCATCTACGCGGTCGACAGCCTGCGGCTCGACAAGGGCTACCGCGGGTGGAAGCAAGATCTGGAGATCGGCTTCTCGCCCTTCGATGCGTCGCTCGACCGGTTCGTGGACCTCGGCAAGGCCGACTTCGTCGGCAAGGCTGCGCTGGTGGCCGAGAAGGCGGCAGGGTCGCCGTGGCGATTCGTCACGATGACGCTCGACGAGGCGGGCGACGCCGATGCGCCGTTCTGCTCGTCGATCTTCGACGGCGACGGGCCTGACGCCCAGCGGATCGGCATCGTCACCAGCGGAGGGTGGAGCTTCACGCTCGGCAAGAGCGTGGCACTGGGCTACATCCGCCCGCAGTTCCAATCCGAGGGCACCGCGGTGCAGATCAAGATCTTCGGTGAGATGAAGGCCGCCACCGTCGGCTGCGAACCGCTCTTCGATCCCACCAACGAGCGCCTGCGCTCGTAACCGAGCAGGCTCAGCGCAGCTCGTACATCTCGTAGATCAACGTGCCCTCGGGGGTGAAGGTTCCCTTGGCGACGGCTTGGATGCGGTTGAGCCACGCATAGCGCTCGTCGCCGGTGTGGAACAGCGGGGTCGCGTACACGGTCATCGTGTCGAACTGCAGCCGGCCGGTGTAGGTGGCGTGGATGACCGCACCATCGTCGGTCTCGACGGTCACCTTCACATCGAGCGTGCCGTAGCCCTCCGGCGAGACGCGCAACCAGTCGGCCGCTGCATGACCCTTCATCGACGCGTGCAGCCGCTCGCCTTCGAGGCGAATGCCGGTGACTTCGCCGATGAGGAACGTGGACGACACGTTGATGGTCTCGGCGAGCGAGACGGTAGCCGTGCAGAGGGGGATCAGTTCGAGCGTCATGGGCGCAACGTACAGGCTTCTCGGGCGCCGTGGCGCCTGCTGGCTCAGCCCGCCGTCGCGGCGTGTACCTGGCTCGACGCTCTCACGTGGCGTCCTCCGGGGTCGGTGCACGGTAGAACTCGGTGTTCTCCGGTGGCAGGGGAGTCTTGCCGAGGATGAGGTCGGCTGCCTTCTCGGCCATCATCATCACCGGCGCGTAGATGTTGCCGTTGGTGACGTACCGCATGGCCGATGCATCGCACACGCGTACGCCGTCCACGCCCCACACCTTCATCGTCAGCGGGTCGACCACGCTGTCGTCGTCCTCGGCACCCATGCGGCAGGTGCACGAGGGGTGCAGCGCGGTCTCGCCGTCGCGGCGCACCCAGTCGAGGATCTGCTCGTCGGTCTCCACCTCCGCGCCGGGGGAGATCTCGCCGCCGTTGAACTGGTCCATCGCCGCTTGCCCCAGGATCGCTCGCGAGGTGCGGATGGCCTCAACCCACTCGCGACGATCTTGGTCGGTCGACAGGTAGTTGAAGCGCAGTTCGGGCTTGGCCTTCGGGTCGGTGGAGACGATCTTCACCGAGCCGCGGGCGTCGGAGTACATCGGCCCGACGTGCACCTGGTAGCCGTGGCCGCCGGCTGGTGCCGAGCCGTCGTAGCGCACCGCGATCGGCAGGAAGTGGAACATCAGGTTGGGGTAGGCGACGTCGTCGTTGCTGCGCGCGAAGCCGCCCGACTCGAAGTGGTTGCTGGCGCCGGGGCCTTTGCGGAACAACCATTGCAGGCCGATGAGGGGCCGCCGCCAGAACTGCAGGCTGGGCTGTAGTGAGACGGGTTGCGTGCACGAGTGCTGTACGTACACCTCCAGGTGGTCCTGCAGGTGCTCGCCCACGCCGGGCAGGTCGTGCACCACCGGGATGCCCAGCTGCCGAGCTCCTTGGCGTTGCCGACGCCGCTGAGCTGCAGCAGTTGCGGGGTGTTGAACGCGCCGCCGCACAGCACGACCTCGCTGGCATGGGCGACGTGGCGCTTGCCGCGCACCGTGTACTCCACGCCGGTGGCCTTTTTGCCCTCGAACAGCACCTGGTGCGCCATGCGCGGGTGATGACCGTGAGGTTCGGGCGCCGCTTCACGGGGTGCAGGTACGCGCGAGCGGCGCTCAGGCGGCGTGCGCGGTGCACGTTGCGGTCGAAGCGGGCGAAGCCCTCCTGGCGAAAGCCGTTCACATCGGTGGTGCGTGGGTAGCCCGCCTGTTCGGTGGCACGCAGGAACGCTTCGATCAACGGATTCTGCGACGGGCCGCGTTCGAGCACGAGCGGGCCGCTGCTGCCGCGCCACTCGTCACCGCCGGCAAGGCAGTTCTCCATCCGCTTGAAGTACGGCAGGCAATGGGCGTAGTCCCATGTCTCCATGCCCTTGTCGGCGGCCCAGCGCTCGAAGTCGAGCGGGTTGCCGCGCTGGAAGATCATGCCGTTGATGCTGCTGCTGCCGCCCAGCACCTTGCCGCGAGCGTGGTAGATGCGCCGGCCGTTCATGTGCGGCTCGGGCTCGCTCTCGTACTTCCAGTCGTAGAAGCGGCTGCCGATCGGGAACATCAGCGCGGCCGGCATGTGGATGAAGACGTCCCACTTGTAGTCGGGGCGGCCGGCTTCCAGCACCAGCACCTTGTTGGCGGGGTCGGCGCTGAGGCGGTTGGCCAACGCCGAGCCCGCCGAGCCGCCGCCCACGATGATGTAGTCGTAACGATCCACGTGCGTTCCTGTTCAGTCGATGCGAATGTTGTCGGCGGCGGCCTTCACCAGCTCGCCCAGTTCCCGCGGGTTGCGGTCGCCGGGGAAGCGACTGGCAGGCCCGTACACGTGCAGCGCGGCGAGCACGGTGCCGCCGGTGGTGCGGATTGCGGCGGCGACGGAGTTGAGACCGCTGGCGAACTCCTCCACTGCCCATGCGTAGCCGTCGCGCCGCACCACATCCAAGCGCGCCTGCAGCGCAGCCGCGTCGACGATGGTGGTCGGGGTGAACTGCTGCAGCCGGCCTTTGGTGATGCGCCCGGCCAGCGCGCTGTCGCCGGCCAGCACCACCTGGCCCGACGGCACGGCGTGCATGGGAATGCGGTGGCCGGTCCAGTCGCGCACCTGCAGCTCGCTGTTGGGGGTGAGCTGATCGAGGTAGAGCATGTCGGTGCCATCGGGGATGGAGATGCCCGCTGCCTCGCCGGTGACGCGGGCCAGTTCCACGAGGTGCGGTCGGGCCAGCGAGATCAGTGAGCGACCCGGTCGCGCGGCTGCAGCCAGCTCGATCATCGCCCAGCCGATCCGGTACTCGCCGCCGACGGACACCTGCTCGACCGCACCCAGCTCCTCCAAGGTGGAGAGCATTCGCGAGACCGTGCTCTTGGGCAGGCCGACACGGTCGGCGATGTCGGTGACGCCGGCAGGGCCGGCGGCCAACGCCTTCAGCACCGTGCAGCGCACGACGCGTTCCATGGACTGCACGGTGGACAGCGTGGCGGCAGGTGTCGCCGCCAGTCCATGGAGGCGGCCGGGAAGGCGCCCTGCATGCGCGCCGCGGACAGGGTGTTCTCGAGCAGGCAGGCGATGGTCATCGGCCCGGTGCCGCGCGGCATGGGGGTGATGGCGCCGGCGATGGCCTGCACCGCGTCGAAGTCGACGTCGCCGACGATGCCCTTCTCGGTGCGCGAGACACCGACATCGACGACGGCCGCGCCCGGCTTCACGTGGGCGGCGGTGATCATGCGCGCCTGGCCGGCGCAGGCGACGATGATGTCGGCCTGGCGGCAGACCTCGATCATGTCGGCCGCGCTGGTGCGCGAGTGAGCGAGCGTGACGGTGCAGTCGATGCCCTTGCGGCCGAGCAGCAACACCTGCGGCAACCCGGTGAGAGTGCTGCGACCGATGACGGTGGCCCGCTTGCCGGCGGTGGCGACTCCGTACCGTTCGAGCAACCGCATCACGCCCAGCGGCGTGCAGCCGACGTGGCCGGGCAGGCCGCGCACGAGGCGACCCATCGAGCGCTCGGTGAGCCCATCGACGTCCTTCTCGGGTGGGATGAGGGCGAGCACCGGCTCGGGGTCGAGCCCGGCGGGCAGCGGGAGCTGGCACAGGATGCCGTGCACGTCGTGGTCGGCCACGAGGGCGGCGACGGCGTCTTCCACCTGCGCCTGGCTGGCGTCGCCGGGCAGGCCCACGTGCTTCGACACCATTCCCGCCTCGCCGGCGAGCTTGCGGCGGCCTTCTTCTGCTTGCTCGCCACAGCTGGAGCTGGCTGGGCCGGCGGCTCGATCGCCGACGAGGACGGTGGCCAGGCACCGGCCACCGGGGATGCCGCCGGCCTGCGATCGGTGGCGCAGCCCGGCGATGCATTCGATCGGCTCACGCAGGCGGTTGCCGTCCATGAGGACCGCCGCCGCCGGCGTGCGCCGAGTCCGAACGGAGTTGCGTCAGACGAGCCACGACAGCCGATCTCGCCGTGCTCATCGAAGTCGATGATGCTGGCGGCGGGGGCCGAGCCCAGGCCGGGCATGGTGGTCATGTCGCCGCAGATCGGGTAGACGAAACCGGCGCCCACGCTGGCGCGGACTTCGCGCACGTTCACCGTGTGGCCGGTGGGTGCGCCCTTCAGCGAGGCATCGGAGCTGATCGAGAGGTGGGTCTTGGCGATGCACACCGGCAGGTTGCCGAAGCCGTTCTTCTCGTAGCGGGCCAACTGGGTGTTGGCCGCTGCGGAGTAGGTGACGTTGGCGGCGCCGTAGATCTTGGTGGCGACCTTCTCGATCTTGGTCTTCAGGCTGTCGTCGGCCTCGTAGCAGAACTGGAAGTTGCTGGGCTCGTCGCACGCCTCGACCACCGCGCGGGCCAGGTCGGTTGCGCCCTTGCCGCCGTCGCTGAAGTGCGTGCACACGGCGACGCGGGCACCCACGCTCTCGGCGATCTCGCGGATGGCCTGGTGCTCGCTGGCGAAGTCGCCGGGGAACGCGTTGATGGCCACGACGGGCGACACGCCGTGCACCTTCACGTTCTCGATCTGCTTGATGAGGTTGGCCGCGCCGGCGCGCACGTCGTCGGGGTTCTCGGCCAGCAGCTCGGGCGGCAGCGGCTTGCCGGCCACGATCTTGAACTTGCCACTGTGCGCCTTGAGGGCGCGCACGGTGGCCACCAGCACGGCCGCGTCGGGCACCATGCCCGAGGTGCGGCACTTGATGTTGAAGAAGCGCTCGGCGCCCATGTCGGCGCCGAAGCCGGCCTCGGTGATGAGGTAGTCGCCGCAGCGCATGCCGATGAGGTCGCCGACGATCGAGCTGTTGCCGTGGGCGATGTTGCCGAACGGGCCGGCGTGCACGATGACCGGCGTGTGTTCGAGGGTCTGCAGCAGGTTGGGCTTCAGCGCTTCGCGCATGATGACGGCCATCGAGCCGGCACCCTTCAGCTGCTCGGCGGTGACCGGCTCGCCGGCGTGGTTGTAGCCCACCACGATGCGGCCCATGCGGGCGCGCATGTCGTCGAGCGAGGTGGACAGGGCGAGGATCGCCATCACCTCGCTGGCGGCGGTGATGTCGAAGCCGGTCTGGCGGGTGACGCCGTCCATCTTGCCGCCGAGGCCGACGATGATGTTGCGCAGGCTGCGGTCGTTCACGTCGAGCACGCGCCGCCAGGTGATGTTGTGGATGTCGAGGCCGAGCTCGTTGCCCTGGTGCAGGTGGTTGTCGACCATCGCCGACAGCAGGTTGTGGGCGGCGGTGACCGCGTGGAAGTCGCCGGTGAGGTGCAGGTTGAGCAGCTCCATCGGGATCACCTGGCTGTAGCCGCCGCCGGCGGCGCCGCCCTTGATGCCGAAGGTGGGGCCCATGCTGGGCTGGCGCAGGCTGATGACAGCCTTCTTGCCGATGTGCTGCATGGCCTGGCCGAGGCCGACGGTGGTGGTGGTCTTGCCTTCGCCCAGCGGGGTGGGGGTGATGGCCGTGACCACGACGTACTTGGCCTTCGGCCGATCGCTGAGCTCGGCGATGGCCTCCAGCTTGATCTTCGCCAAGCTGTCGCCGTGCTGCTCGAGCAGGTGCGGGCCGATGCCCATCTGGGCGGCGATATCGACGAGTGGTGCCAGCGTGCCGGCGCGGGCGATCTCGAGATCTGACGGGAAGGACACGGGTACCCCTTTGACGTGCTGCTGGTGGTGTGCCTCGCAGGCGATTTCCGGTACGACTGTACACCATCGGTTCCGTCTGATGGAACACGTCCACGATGCGGAACACATCGGAGCCGTGGGCCTGAGCCCCGCTGAGGAGTCGTTGTCGTCAGAGGTCCTTGCACAGCCGCAGTGCGTCGTAGACGGCGGCATGGATGTTGCGGCCGGCGACCGCGTCGCCGATGCGGAACAGCTGGTACCGGCCGTCGGGGTTGGTGCAGATCGTCTGCGGGCCGCCATCGATGAACGCGCGGTGATCCAGCTCGCCGAGGTTCGTCGAAGCGTGCACCAGCTCGTGGTACAGCTCGTCGTTGGCCAGCACTCCGTGGTCGCCGACCACCGCATCGACGAGGCGATCGTGGCGCACGGGGGAGTGGTCGCTGCCGATCTGCACCCGCAGGCGGCCACTCTGGTCGCGCGAGATCGACCGCACGCGTTGATTGAGGGTGACCCGAGTGTCGGTCTCGTTGAACGCTCGCGCGTAGGGAACCAGGTTGAGGCCTCCCACGTCGACCCCCATCGTCCGTTCCGGTGTGACGATCTCCACCCGCGCGCCACTGCGGGCGAGCATCTCGGCGGTGGTCATCGCCGAGTGCGTGCCGTCGTCGTCGTACAGCACCACGTCGCCGGTGAGTCGTGCGTCGCCACCCACCACGTCCCACGCGTTCACCATCAGGTCACCGCCGGCCTCGATGGGCGGGTTCTGCGGCAGCCCGCCGGTGGCGATGATCACGACGTCCGGGGTGAGCGCGTCGATCGCGTCGGCATCGGCGAAGGTGTCGTAGCGCACGTCGACGCCCAACCGCTCGAGCTCGCTCACCCGCCACTCGACGATGCCCAGCAGATCGCGTCGCCGAGTGTTGCGGGCTGCCAGCCGCAGCTGCCCGCCGGGCCAGGGCATTGCTTCCAGCACGGTCACCCGATGCCCACGCTCGGCAGCGACACGAGCGGCCTCGAGCCCGCCCACGCCGGCGCCGACCACCAGCACTCGCCGCGCCGTAGCGGCGGGCTCGATGACGTGGGGCATGGTGAGCTCGCGCCCCGTGGCGGCGTTGTGGATGCACAACGCTTCGCCGGCCATGTAGATGCGGTCGAGGCAGTAGGTGGCGCCGACGCACGGCCGGATGGTGGCCTCCTGGCCCAGCTCGATCTTCCTCACCAGGTACGGGTCGGCGAGGTGGGCGCGGGTCATGCCGATCATGTCGACCTTGCCCTCGCGCACTGCGTGGCGGGCCGTGGCCACGTCGTCGATCTTCGCCGCATGGAACACGGCCAGGCCGGTGCGCTCGCGAACCATGCCGGCGAACTCGAGGTGCGGAGCGGCCGGCATGCCCTGGATGGGGATGACATCGCTGAGCACCGCGTCGTTGACGATGCTGCCGCGGATGACGTTGACGAAGTCGATCAGGCCTTCGGCGGCGAGTTGCTCGAGGATGACGATGCCGGTGGGGGTGTCGATGCCATCGGGCCGGGTCTCGTCGACGGCCATGCGCACGCCGACGAGGTACTGGCTGCCGACGCGGCTGCGGATGGCGCGCAGCACGGCCAGCGGGAAGCGCATGCGGTTCTCGAAGCTGCCGCCCCACTCGTCGGTGCGGTGGTTGGTGGCGGGTGACCAGAACTGATCGAACAGGTGGCCGTAGGCCTCGACCTCGACACCGTCCATGCCGCCTGCCTGCATACGCTCGGCGGCATCGGCGTAGTCGGCGACGATGCGGTTGATGTCCCAGATCTCGGCAGCCTTCGGGTGTGCTCGGTGAGCCGGCTCGCGCAGCGCCGACGGGGCGACCACCGGCAGCCAGGCATCCTGCCCCCAGCCGGTGCGGCGGCCGAGGTGGCTGATCTGGATCATCGCAGCACAGTCGTGCTCGTGGATCTCATCGGTCATCCGGCGTACCCAGGGCACGATGGCGTCGTCGTACGCGAACAGGTTGCCGAACGCCGGTGGGCTGTCGGGGCTCACCACGGCCGTGCCTGCCGTCATCGTCATCGCCAGACCACCCTTGGCCTTCTCCACGTGGTACGCCCGGTACCGGTCCTTGGGCATGCCGTCCTCGCTGTAGGCCGGCTCGTGGGCCGTGCTCATCACGCGGTTCTTCAGCCGAAGATGCTTGAGGTGGAACGGCTGCAGCAACGGGTCGTGCGCGGGTTCGCGCGGGTTCTCGGCGTGCATGCTGTTCACTCCGATTCGTACTGGTGCTCGACGATGTCGGGGTGGTGCGGGTGGTAGTCGGCGTGCTCGGCGACCCACACGGCAGCCTTGGTGTGCAGCCCTGTGGGCTGGTCGAGGCAGCCTGCGCTCATCGAGACCAGGTCGGGCCGCTCGGTGATGCGCCAGAACAGCGACGAGCCACAGCGGTTGCAGAAGCCGTATTCCACGCCGTTGGCAGGGGAGTACCAGCGAAGGGTGCCTGCGTCGGCGA
>JADKGZ010000016.1 GCA_016722025.1 Acidimicrobiaceae bacterium | reverse complement strand
CTTGGCGGATCTGCTGGGCACCCACACTGACGATCGCACCAACGAGGTTGATCGTGCCATTGACGCATCCAGGGCGTGGACCGCTGCTCTTCATGGCGCTGACCCGCTCCCGTCGACTCCTGCCAACGGGATCGACCACGACAGGGTCAAAGCGGCCGGGCACTCGTACGGAGCCTTCACTGCGCCCGCCGCAGCGGGCAGCAGAGGCGTCGAGGCCCAGCGAGCGCGCAGCGCCAGGCCGGGCTTCAGGCCCACACACACGCCCGATGAGCGACGGTCTGCTCGGTCACCGGCGCCGTGCCTGTTGTTGGTGGTCTCCGCAGCAGATCAGGTCACGCCGCCCGGCGTGGATGCCGAACGGCCGTGGGCACTGCTGCGTGGCTGATCCACGTGGCGCCTCGACCTGGAGGGCGGCCATCAGGCCATCAGCGACATCGCCCTGTAGCGAGCTGGTTCCATCGTGCCGACACTGCCTGCGCTAATTCGTGACCACCTCGCAGGCGGCCGCCGGGTCGCAGCTGCCGGTCGTTTCGTGGCGGCAACTGCAGCAGGGGCAGGTGTCGGCAAACGTGGGCGTTCCCTGCAAGTCGCTCTCGGCCTCGACGTCGACGCGGGGAGTGCGGAAGCCCTCCTCCGGCCTGAATCATTGCCCGGGGCTGAACTGCGCCGTCGCTGAGGAACGGCACGGCGACCGTACGGTTCGGCAGTCGCCGCACAGGGCCACCATCGTCCACCGCGCTCCTTGCCAGGCCGTCCCGCCGGGCCTGTTCATCAGGAGGCCGATGACCATCACCGAGACCCACCTCAACGCCGAGGAGCAGCAGGTCGCCGACCTCGTCGACGCACCGCTCACCGAGTTCCCGCTGAAGCAGGTCGACGCGGTCACGTTCCTGGGCGCCCAGTTCGACCGTGGGTTGGCGTGGTGCACTTCGTCGAGGGGCTGCGGCGGTCGGTCTCAACCCGGAAGTTGCAGAAGCTGATCAACGAGCCGATCTATCCTGCAGGGCGCCCCCAACCCCCAGGGGTACCGTAACCCGATCGGGCACGGCATGTGCGGCCCGATTGTGGCGGTGCAGGGGCACCGACGAGCAGAAGACAGCTACCTGCGCCCGCTGTTCACCGGCGAGGAGATCTGGTGTCAGCTGTTCAGTGAGCCCGGTTCCGGGAGCGATTTCGCCGGCCTCTCCTCCGAAGGGCGTGCAGGATGGCGACGAGTGGGTGGTCAACGGCCAGAAGGTGTGAACGACGCTGGCTCCACCTGTCGCGACTGGGGCCTGCGTCGTTAGCTGCAACAACCCCGAGGCCGTGAAGACAAAGGCCTCACTGCGTTCGTGGTCGACATGCATGGCCCGGGGTCGACGCTGCCGCTGCGGCAGATGACCGGCGAGGCCGAGTTCAACGAGGTGGGCCTTCACCGACACCCGCATCCCGGAAGCTCTGAGATGCTGGCGGGCCAGCCCGGCGACGGCTGGCGGCGTCGCTCACCACGCTGATGAACGAGCGGGTCTCGATCGGCGGCGTCGATCCACAGCGCGGCTTCGGGCACGATCGCCCCGCTGGTGAAGGCCAGGAGCGGATCCGCCGGCGGACGAAGGACGGCAGCCACCAGGACGAGGTGATGAAGCTCTGGTTCCGGTAGCCGAAGTGCTGCGGCTCACCAACATCCGCGCCAACAAGAATCGCAAGATGGCAACCCTGGGCCTGAGGGCTGATCGCGAAGCTGGCCGGCGCGAACCGAAATAAGGCGATCTACGAGGTCGAGCATCGAACCTGATGGAGCGACGCGCATGGTCGACGAAAGCTACGAGATGGTGCGGCCCGAGCACGCCATGGAGTACGCCACCCCGCAGAAGGCGTTCCTGCGCAGTCGCGCCAACTCGATCGAGGGCGGCACGACGGAAGTGATGCTCAACATCCTCGGCGAGCGCGTGCTGGGCCTGCCCGGTGACGTCCGGAGTCGACCGTGAAGTCCCCTGGAGCCAAGTCCCCCGCAACTGACCATCCGAGTGCCAGACTCGGTTGGTCGCCACACACTCGGAGAGCGGGGTGAGGTCAGGCGGTGGCGGTGTGGAGCAGGATGCCCAGGAAGACGGGAGCGACCGGAGCGAGCGGTGGATCCTGCACGGCCGCCCGCCGATGGCGATGGAAAGCGTCGCTCTTTCCTGCGGCGTGAATCGCAACGCGAAGACACCTGGTCTTGCCGCGACGGGCCACGGGCGATCTTGAGCAACACCGTGGCCAGGTAGGCGGAGGAAGGTCGAGGTGATGTCGATGGCCATGGCCAGCGTGAGCACTGGCGTGGATCGCCGCAGCGCGCGGCGACGGCGGTTAAGCCAGACCTCGAGCAGCCGCCTGCGATTGCGGACGCCGTGGCGTCCAGTGGCACCACACCGGCGATCACGACCGCCTAACCCGGCACCGACGCGGCGATGCCGTGGGCCAAGCAGGCGGATGGTGGGGCGACAACATGGCCAGCAGGTTAGAAGCAAACGAGCGTCGCGAGGACAGGGTCGCTGGCGGCGAGCCGGCGATCGTCGAACACCGCCGATAGCTTGGGCGATGCCCGAGCTTACACGCCCTCATGGTTGCGGCAGCGATGCCGATGGCCGATTGCAGATCGCGGATGTTGCGCGGGGGAGGGAAGTACTCGTCCTCTTCGGTGACGCGCAGCAGCTCCACCCCATCACGAGGCGCGAGCCGGGCGATGATGGCTTCGACGAGCTCCTCGGGCGCCGAGGCGCCGGCCGTGACGCCAACCGTGCCGGAGAGGCTTCGCGGGCAGCCCGGCGCCGTTCACGCGGAACACCCGGGCACACCCGGCCTCGATGGCCAACTTCTCCAAGGCGCGGGTGTTCGAGGAGTTGGCCGAGCCGATGACCACGATGGCATCGCAGCGCGGCGCCATCGCCATCAGGGCCGATTGCCGGTTGGTGGTGGCGAAGCACAGGTCGCTGCGACCGGGTGACCACACCTGTGGGTAGCGCTCGCGCACTGCAACCGCCACGCCTTCCCAATCGCGGTGCGACAGCGTGGTCTGCGCGAGCAAGGCCACCGGGCCGTCGAAGGAGGGCAGCGCCAGCACCTCCGCGATGCTCTCCACTCGGCTGATGTGGTCGGGTGCGACGGCCATCGTGCCCACCGCTTCCTCGTGCCCCTCGTGACCGACGTAGACGATGCGAAAGCCCTTGCCGGCGCGCACCTTCACCTCGTGGTGCACCTTGGTGACCAGCGGGCACACCGAGTCGACCACGTAGCTGCCGCGCAGGCGGGCAGCCGTGACGACCTCCGGCGCCGACCCGGGCCGACAGCATGATGGGCATGCCCTGCGGCACGTCCGCGATGTCGTCGACGAACACGACGCCCTGCGCCTCGAAGCGCTGCACGACGATCTTGTTGTGCACGATCTCGTGGTAGCAGTACACGGGCGGGTCGAAGGCCCGCACCATCCACGCGAGGGCCTTGATGGCCATCTCCACGCCGGCGCAGAAGCCGCGAGGCTCTGCCAGCAGCACGCGGTCGACGGTCACAGCAGTGCAGGTTACCGGCGGTCGTCGGCGCCCGCCGGTAACCTTGAGCACCATGTCGTTGCCCACTGTCGCCGCTGTCGCGCCCGGCTCCGCCGCCGAGCGGGCCGGGCTCGTCGTCGGCGACGTCGTGCTCACCATCAACGGCACCGTGCCTCGCGACATCATCGAGTGGAGGTGGCCGTCGATGACAGCGAGGTAGCGCTGGAAGTGCAGCGATATGGCTCGAGCCACCTGAGATCGAGAAGGGGTCGGCGAGCCGCTGCGGGGTGCTGAGGTGTCGAGCGCGGTGTTCGACCGCGTGCGCACTTGCGACAACCACTGCGAGTTCTGCTTCATCTACCAACTGCCCAAGGGGCTGCGCAAGAGCCTGTACCTCAAGGACGACGACTACCGCCTGTCGTTCCTGTATGGCAACTTCACCACGCTCACCCGCTTCACCGAGGCCGACCTCGAGCGGGTGATCACCGAGCGCCTCTCGCCACTGCACGTCAGCATCCATGCCACCGACCCCGAGGTGCGCAGTCGCATGCTGAAGAACCCCCGTGGCGGGATGAGCCTGCGCTGGTTGCGGGCCCTGCTGGATCACGGCATCGCCGTGCGCGGCCAGATCGTGTTGTGCCCGGGCGTCAACGACGGCGCAGTCTTCGAACGAGACCATGGCGGGCATCCTGGACGAGTACCCCGAGCTGGATCGGTGGCAGTGGTGCCGCTGGGCTCAGCAGGTTCAACTCCGAGTCGTCGATGCGCGCCCATACACGCAGGAGGAGGCGCACGCGATGGTCGACAGCATCCATGGGTGGCAGCAGATCTTCCTGCGGTGCTCGGGCGTCGGATGGTGTTCGCCGCCGACGAGTACTCACCTGATGGCCGGGCTGCTGTTCCCGAGGCGGAGGCGTACGAGGGTTTCCCATGCACGGAGGACGGTATCGGCATGGCGCACGTTCGAGCTCGAGTTCCACGGCGCGACGAGCGGCCCACCGGCCCGCAGAGCGGCTTCTTCGCCGCCGATCGACGGCGCCCCGGCCGAGGGCTACCGCGCCGCGCAACTCCGGCGGGCGACACCGGCCTGCGCGGTGGTTGCAGCATGCCGAGCCCGACGCGCGTAGCGTGCGCCCTGCGGCCCACCGACGTGCCCATCGGCGTCCTCACCGGCGAGTTCGGCGCGCAGGTGCTCGCCCCGCTCGTCGCACGCTGGGCGCGGCGACGTCCGCATCATCCCGGTCGCCAACGAGTTCTTCGGCGGCAACACCGGCGTCACGGGCCTGATGGTGGGGCCGACATCGTCCGCGCCCTGGCCGATGAGCCGAGCGGCCACCGCTACCTGCTGCCTGATGCGCCCCAGCGAGGGTCGCTTCTCGACGGCACCACCGTCGCCGACCTGCCCTGCCCCGGTGGAGGTGGTCTCCCACGGACGGCACGCCTGCGGCGCAGCGCCCACGATGCAATCGCAGTCCTGAGAGCGTGTCGAGTTTGCCCACAGGTCGTCGTCGTCGGGGCGCCCCAACGTGGGAAGAGCACCCTGTTCAATCGCATCGTGGGTGGGCAGGTGGCCATCGTGGAGGATCGTCCCGGGGTCACTCGCGACCGCAAGGAGGTGGAGGCCGAGTGGCTGGGCGTGCCGTTCATGCTCGTCGACACCGGCGGGTGGCTGCCCGGTGGCAACGAGCTCGACGAGAAGGTCAGCCGCCAGGTGGAGGCCGCCGTCAAGCAGGCCGACGTCGTGCTGTTCGTCGTCGATGCCTCGGTGGGGCTCACCCAGGACGACGAGTCGGTGGCCAACTGGCTGCGTCGTCTCAATGCACCCGTCATCCTGGTGGCCAACAAGGCCGACAACGACCGCCGCGAGAACGACCGGTGGGAGTTCCTGGCACTGGGCCTCGGCGAGCCGCAGGCGGTCAGCGCCTTGCACGGCCGACGTGCCGGCGACCTGCTCGACGAGCTGCTCAGCGTGCTGCCCGAGGGCGCCCGCGAGCCGGTCATCGACATCCCGCTCGACGACGAGGGCGATGCGCTGTGGAACCCCAACGATGTGGCGCCGCCGCGAGTTGCCATCGTCGGCCGGCCCAACGTCGGCAAGAGCACGCTGTTCAACCGGCTGGTCGGCGCCGATCGTTCGGTGGTGCACGACATGGCGGGCACCACCCGCGATGCCATCGACACGTTGGTCGACACTCCCGACGGGCCCATCGTGTTCGTCGACACCGCAGGCATGCGCCGCCGCAGCCGCATCGACGACTCGGCCGAGTACTACTCGATGGTGCGGGCGTTGCGGGCCATCGATGCGTCCGACATCGCGCTGCTCATCATCGACGCCACCGAGGGCGTCACCAGCCAAGATCAGCGCCTCGCCGAGCGTGTCGACGCGGCCGGCTGCCCGATCGTGGTGATGCTCAACAAGTGGGAGCTCATCGACGACGCCGACCGCCGCTTGGAGATCACCGCCGAGGTGAAGCGCAAGCTGTACTTCACCGGCGACTCGCCGGTGCTCAAGATCTCTGCGCTCACCGGCAAGGGCGTCAACAAGCTGCGCCCGGTGCTGCAGGAGGCCATCGAGCAGTACCACCGCCGAGTGCCCACGCGCGACGTGAACCGCGTCATCGCCGATGCGCAACAGCGCCAACCCGCAGCGCACGGCGTGAAGGTGATGTACGCGCTGCAGGGGGCCACCGACCCGCCCACGTTCACGCTGTTCGTGAACCGCGAGCTGCCGCACACGTACCTCCGCTACCTCGAGCGCTCCATCCGCGAGGCCTTCGACTTCGGGTCCACGCCCATCAAGCTGCGTGTGCGCAAGCGCAGCGAGTAGGGCAGCGCGATGCCGTGGTGTGAGGAGTGCGCGAAGTACTGGGCGCCGTCGGCCATGAACGAGGACGGCACCTGCCCGGCGTGCGGTCGAGCGGTCGCGGCGCAACAGCCGATCACGGCCAAGAACCTCAACCTGCGCAAGCTCGCCGCCGGCGACGACGGTGACGAAGCCGACATGAAGGCGCCGTGGCACTTCAAGCTGATGATGGTGCTGCTCGCGGTGTACCTCGGCTGGCGGCTGGTGCAGTTGTTCATGTAGCGCAGTTGTTCGTACGATGTGGAGCCGTTGCGGCGGCGAGTCGATAGAGTCGACCGTCGACATACGGGCTGTAGCGCAGCTTGTTAGCGCGCTTGTCTGGGGGACAAGAGGTCGTGGGTTCGAATCCCGCCAGCCCGACCAACACGAAAGAGCCGGTGACCTGCAGCGATGCGGGCACCGGCTCTCGACGTTCTCAGGTCATGTCGGTGCGGAGCCACGGTCCGCGCCACGGTCGGCTCGCTCGTCCGGTCTCGGGTCACGGTCGGCACCAGTTCTCACCAGCACCGTCACGGTCTCACCACCCATGAGGCGAGTCGCCAGCAGGCGACAAGAAACGCGTGACGTCCAATTGCCGGTGCCGAATACTTGGCCTTTGCCCGGCCACCTCCACGGTCGGTCACCTCAACCGAGTTGTCCTGAAAGGACCCCACCATGACCACCACCAAGTCCCGCAAGACCACCGCCACCGAGGCGACCGAAGCACCCGCCCGCAAGACCCGTTCCCGCCGCCAGCCCACCGACGCGATCCGCACCCGCACGGGCGACGACACCTGCGACACCTGTGGCAAGGAGTCCGCCACACTCCACTTCAACGAGGAGACCGGTGCAGCCGTGTGCGACCGCTGCACCGTCGGCTCCAAGGCCAACGCTCTCGGTCACGTCCGCCCGGCCCAGTACACGACGTGGGAGACCTCCAAGGTGGACGCCGAGACCAAGGCCCAGCGAGACGCTCAGGCGTGGGCGATGAAGCAGGAGGGCAAGACGTACACCGCCATCGCCGAGGCGCTCGACACGTACCCGCCGATGGCCCGCACGATGGCCCTCCGCGGCGAGAAGGCTGCCGCTGCCGTCGCGCCCGCCAAGCGGTCCCGGAAGCGCGCCGCCTGACTCGTCTCGCCCTCGCCCGCTGAGCCGCCCACCTCACGAGGGTCCGGGCGGCTCAGCCGCGTCTCGACCGTGACGCGACCGTGACGCGGTGGCGGCGGAGCCGTGTGGCTTCGACCGATTCCAGAAGTGGGGGTCCATCGGCACCCTCTGTGTCCATGATCCGTGAGACAGATTCTCGCGGAGGTGGTTGCGGTGAAGCAGCGGGTGACGACCGGGATTCGTACCGGTCAGACTGAACGGCGTGGAACGTCACGCAAATCACTTCGAGCGCCCGGGGAACGCGCCGAGCGTCGGATCTTCCGGAACGACTACAAGCTCTCGGTGCTCGCCGAGTACGACCGCTGCTCCGAGCCTGGCGAGAAAGGCGCGCTGCTCCGCCGCGAAGGCCTCTACTCATCGATCATCACCGACTGGCGACGCCAACACCGCGAAGGCATCCTCGTGGTGACCGAAGGCCGCGCGTCCGAAGGCGGCCGAGGGGCCCCATCGGCCAACGAGGTCGCCCGGCTCCGCCACGAGAACGAACGCTTGAAGATCAAACTCGCCAAAGCCGAAGCGATCATCGAGGTCCAGGGAAAAGTACACGCGCTCTTGGAACAGCTCTCCAAGAGCGCGGACAACGACGACTCGTAGACGACATCATCGACACGGCGATCGACGAACTCGCCGACCGCAAGATCGCTCGAGTCGCCGCCTGCCAGGCAATGGGACGCTCCCGAGCAACGCACTACCGGCGACACCTCACCGCACCCGTGCAAGGGCCGCCAGCACCACGACCACCGTCGCATCGTGCGCTCACCCCAACCCAGGTCGACGAGATCGTTGACGTGTTGAACAGCGAACGGTTCTGCGATCAGGCGCCAGCACAGATCTGGGCAACGTTGCTCGACGAAGGCCACTACCTGGCCTCAGTGTCAACGATGTATCGGATCCTGCGCTCACGCCACCAAGTCCGCGAACGCCGCCAACAGTCCCGTCACCCAGCGCACCTCAAACCCGAACTCGTTGCCACCGGCGCGAACCAGGTGTGGTCCTGGGACATCACCAAACTCGCCGGCCCCCACAAATGGAACTGGTTCCACCTCTACGTCATCATCGACGTCTGGTCACGGTTCGCTGTTGGTTGGCTCGTCGCCCCTCGCGAGTCCGACCGTCTCGCCCATGACCTCATCGCCGCCACCATCCAGGTCGAAGGCATCGACCGTGAGCAGCTGACCTTGCACGCAGACCGCGGCAGCTCCATGACCTCGCGAACCGTCGCCCAACTCCTCGCTGATCTCGGCGTCACCAGATCGCATTCCCGGCCGCACGTCTCCAACGACAACCCGTACTCCGAGTCACAGTTCAAGACCCTCAAGAACACACCCAGATTCCCCGAACGCTTCGCCAGCCTCGCCCACGCCCGAGCGTTCGTCGACGAGTTCTTCGAGCACTACAACCACCACCATCGACACTCCGGCATCGGCTACCACACCCCAGCCAGCGTCCACCTCGGCCACCACACCACCATCCGCGCCCACCGCCAAGCCGTGCTCGACCACGCCTACGCAACCCAACCCCACCGCTTCCGTCGGCCCCCGATCGCACCCGCCGTCCCCGACATCGCCTGGATCAACCCACCCGAACCAAATCTGTCTCAATCGGCTTGACATGCTCCGGCATCCCGATCCTTGTGACACCCCTCTCGTACGCTCTCCACAATGGCCGCTACCACGCCGATTGACCTATCCAAGAACCTGCTCTTCTACGGGGACAACCTCCAGGTGCTCCGCGAGCACATCGCCAACGAGTCGATCGACCTCGTGTACTTGGACCCGCCGTTCAACTCCAACCGGACGTACAACGTGCTGTTCAAGCACAAGACCACGAGCGAGACCAACGCCCAGATTCAGGCGTTCGATGACACCTGGACATGGTCCCAGGACGACGAGGTGCTGCTCCGCGAGATGACCACCGGGGGAGCACCCACGAAAGTCGCCGACGCGTTGGAGGCGATGCACCGGCTGATCGGCCCGTCCGACATGCTCTCGTACCTCGTGATGATGACCGCGAGGCTCATCGAATTGCGCCGTGCATTGAAGCAAACCGGCTCGCTCTACCTCCACTGCGACCCCGTGGCGTCGCACTACTTGAAGATCATCCTGGACTCGATTTTCGGCATCGAGAACTTCCGCAACGAGGTGATCTGGAAACGCACCAGTGCCCACAGCAGCGCCAAGAAGTGGGGACCGATCCACGACGTGGTGCTCTACTACAGCAAGTCCCACAAGGTCACCTGGAACGAGGTCCGCACCGGCTACGACGACAAGTACTTGGACAAGTACTACAAGTTCGATGATGGTGACGGTCGGCTCTACTGGCGGGCGGACCTCTGCGCCGCTGGCACCCGCAACGGCAAGTCCGGCCAACCGTGGCGGGGCTTCGACCCCACAGTAAAGGGGATGCACTGGAAGTTCGGCGTCGACACGCTGGATGAGTTGGACACAGCCGGTCGCAGCTATTGGCCGAAGGGCGGCGCTGGGTGGCCGCAGTACAAGCGCTACCGAGAGGAACTCAAGGGGAAGGCTCTCGGCGATATCTGGGAGGACATCGACCGCATCAACCCTGTCGGCAAAGAACGGCTTGGCTACCCGACGCAGAAGCCGCTCGCTCTGTTGGAACGAATCCTGGCTGCCTCCAGCAATCCCGGTGACGTTGTAATGGACCCGTTCTGTGGCTGTGGCACCGCCGTGGATGCGGCCGAGCGGATGGGACGTCGGTGGATCGGCATCGACATCACCTACTTGGCGATCGACCTCATCGACACCCGACTGCGGGACACCTACGGCCCGGATGTGGCCACCAGATTTCAGATCGTCGGCATCCCTCGCGACGTGTCCGGGGCGCGTGCCTTGTTCGCTCGCAACCCGTTCGACTTTGAACGGTGGGCGGTCTCGCTGGTGGACGGCACCCCGAACGAGAAGCAGATCGGCGACAAGGGCAGCGACGGCATCATCCGGTTCCCCGTCAACGAAAAGGACGTGGGCCGCGTCATCGTCTCGGTGAAGGGCGGCAGGAGTGTCAACCCTGGCATGGTCCGCGACCTCGCTGGCACGGTCGAGCACAGCAAGGGTCAGATGGGTGTGCTCATCATGATGGACGACCCGACCGCCGGCATGGCCGACGCCGCCAACAACTCAGGGATGTACCGTCACGAGTTCACCGGGCGCGAGTACCCGCGGGTGCAGATCATCACCGTGGGCGACCTCCTCGCAGGGAGGCGGGTGAACATGCCGACGCCATTCATGCCTTACCTTCAGGCACAGAAGTTCGCCGCCGAGCATCCGACGTTGCCGGGGCTGGGCTGAGGTGGTCACCGCGCCCGCAGGTACCGCCAGATGGATCACGGCGGGTGCAGGTTCTCTCCTCAGTTAGGAGGCGATGCCGATGCCGATGACAGCATTGAGATCAGCAACCACCTCAACGCGTGCCCGGCTCCACCATCCCGGTCCCTGAGCCGGGCACGTGCGCGTTTGGGTGTCAGCCCGTGTGACCCGGATTCATTCTCACGACCTCCCACGGGTCCCACCACGGCATGAGGGTCGGCTCGTGCAGGCGGAGCGTTTTCGGCAATCACCCGTGCGCTGACCGGAACTTTGGACGTGAGGTGCCAACGGACCACCACCGTCCAGTCGTAGGCCGCGGGTTCGACCGCATCGGTGGCCGGTGGCTCGTGCTGGGAGCCGTGTGCGAGATCAGGCATGGCGTGAACATCGGCACCCACCCGCCTGTGCTTGAGCCGCCCGTCGCCCGCCCTCGTGAGCCTCTCGCCGCCTCGTCGCCGCCCGCGTGGGCGTCGGTGGCCCACGACCGGAGAACGGACTACAGCAGTCGGTCCGTGGCTCGGACCGTGGCGCGGTGCCTGCCCGTAGACCTGTGACCCTTGCCTGTGGTGGGCGTGTGGGCGTCACGCCACCTTGTCCGTGTGCCAAGTGGGCGTGTGGCGTATCGTTGCGGTCGCCGGGTGGCACTCCACCGCCACCGGCTCAACCGAGGAGACGATCATCATCATGACCAGCACCCGACGCTCACCCGCTGAGGCACCGCAACCGAGAGGTTGGACCAAAGGCGACGGACGTGTGTACCGCAAGCGGTCACGCGCCGATGGCACCCTGTTGCCGACGTGGACGGCACTGTGGTGGGAGCACGGCACCCAGCAGTCCAAGAGCGGGTTCCGTGACCCCGAGAGCGCCTGGGCGTACATCACCCGCCAACGGTCGATCGCCGCGGTGGGCACCGCTGTAGACGTCGCACCGTCGATGACGCTCGCCGAGTACGTGACCGACGTGTACCTGCCGTCGGTGCGGGCACAGGTTGAGCGTGGCGACAAGCAACCGACGACGTTGGCAGGGTACGAGGCGACGTTCGGGTCGTACCTCACCGGGTCGTCGCTGAGCCGGATGCGTCTGCGCGACATCACCGGCCTGACCATCGGCCAGCACCTGGACGTCGTGCGCCGCCAAGACCCGCCACGGGCAACGGGTCTCGGACTCAACGGTGGCAGGGCATTCCAAGGCCCTCTCGGGTGTGCTCAGCCACGCCGCTAGCAACGGTGCCCTGCCGTCGGGCAACCCGTTCCGGTCCGGGATGGTGCCGACCGATCAGCGGGTGTCGGCACCGAAGGTCGCCAAGCGCAACGAGCCGGTCGCTGACTGGACGTTGGACCACTGGCACAGGTTGGTCACCGGGATGGGTGACGTGCAGCACGGCATCGGGTACGTCCTCGCTGCAGGCTGTGCGTTGCGGCGCGGTGAGGTCGCTGGGCTGCGATGGGGTGACGTGGACGCCGAGGGCGCCACCGTGCGGGTGGAGCGCGCTGTGCAGGTCGTCGGGCACAGCACCCGTGTGGCCGCACCCAAGACCGAGAGCGGCAAGCGGACCGTGCCGCTGATGCCCGCTGTGGCTGAGGCGCTGGAGTCGTGGCGTCGGGTGCAGCGTGACGCACTGCTCGCCCACGGCATCCGGGTGACCAACTCGACGCCGATCCTGACGTGGATCACGGGCGGGCGGTCGCGCGGCGGGCAACGCCCATCCGAGGTCGGTGCACCGGTGCATCCGCAGACGCTCGCTGCAGGCTGTGCGAAGGCGTGCGAGGCGCTCGGCACGCCTGTGGTCGGTCTCCACGGTCTCCGCCACGTGTGCATCACGCTCGGTCTGACCCCGCGTGAGGCAGGCGGGTTCGGGTGGTCGCCGTCGGTGGGCGCGGCGTTCGCTGGGCATGCCGACGAGACCATCACGCTCCGCACCTACACGCACCTCTCGCAACGCTCGGTCGCTGCCGCGGTGCAGGACGGGTATGTCAGGCGATGGCTCAGAGGGCACAGGCGCGCTGACCGCTACGATCCGCGACCGAGGGTCATCGGCTCTCGGTTGAGGCAGTCCGGCTCGGGTGTCACAGGTTCCACCGTGGAGGGTGGGTGGCATCCAACGAGCCGGACTGCTGCGCGTCTCAGCCACTTATCAACAGCATGTCCACAGGAGCACGGCTCCATCCTGCGCGAGACTGTTGAGACCACCGCTCACCAAGCGGGCGCATCGCGACACCGATCAGTCGCCAACTCAACCTCCCACGAGAGGAAACAGCCGTGGCCACCATCGCACGCCGTTCAGACACCACCACCACCGCCGTGCTCGCGGGCCAGCACGGCTCGCTTGTCGACGTCCGCCTCACCGCCCTCACACTTGACGTCCATCCCAACTCGGTCTTGAGGTCGCTGCAGCGCGGACGACCGATCGTGGTGCCCGCCCTCGCTGGCCCACGGCCGAAGTGGGCTGTGAATGACCTCAGGGCCGTGCACCGGCTGCCACCGTTGACGCTGGAGGAGATGGCCGCTGCACAGGCGGGTGCAGCGTGACCGCCGAGGCGCTCGCCGCCCGGCTCGCCGCCCGCCACCCTGACCTCACCCTGCACCCGAGGGCGCTCCAGTTGGCGTGCCTGCTCGCCAACTGCCGACCCGAGAACGGCTGCATCATCTGGGAGGGCGCCACCAACAACAAGGGCTACGGCAGATTGCAGTGGCGTGGCCGCCCGGTCCAAGTGCACCGGCTCGTGCTGGCCCTCGCCACCGGGCGAGACATCGACGAGGTGCTCACCGACACGCTGGCACTGCACTCGTGCGACAACCCGCCGTGCTGCAACCCAGAGCACCTCCGGTGGGGGACCGCTGCCGACAACACGCGTGACGCCATCGAGCGAGGGCGCCTCCGTCCGGGTGCCGCGTCCGCTGCCGCCCGCCGCGCCCTCACCCACTGCAAGAACGGCCACGAGTTCACGCCTACCAACACTCACATCTACGCGGACGGGCACCGGGCGTGCCGTGCCTGCCATGCCGCCCGCGAACGCACCCGCCAACGCACCGCCCGTGCCGCTGCGCTCCTCGCACGCCTGGACCGGCTCGACTTTCTGGCGATCGACATGGTCATCGGACAGGTCCCTGACGACCGGGTGCGTGACCTCGTCCTCGTCCTCGCCAACGCGCACGCACCGTCGACACCATGACCACCAACAGCGACACCACGCCACAGAACTCGCCAACTCTCGCCGCGTCACCGCTCACGCCGCTGGCTGAGCGAGTCATGCTGCTGTACCTGACGGGTGCCACCGTCTCGGCGATCGCCCGCCTGGTTGAGCGTGACCGGACCACCGTCAGGAAGGTGCTCGCTGACCCTGTGGTGGTCACCGAGATGACAGCACTCCGACGTGACCGGATGGCGGCAACGTTGGAGGGCGTCGCACAGAACGCTGAGCGTGCCACCCGCCACATCGGCGCCGTGCTGACCGACCCGAACGCCGACCCGAGGTTGAAGATGCGTGCCGCCGAGGTCGCCCTCCGCGTGGCTCAGGGCATCGCAGTCGACTCGCCTGACGACACGGTGGCGGTGCTCACCGAGAGCGAGCGCGCCGAGCGTCTGGCGCACTGGGTCCGCACGATGCAGGCACGGGCGCACAACGCACAGGCGCTCCCAGCAGGCGACCGCACGCACGCCACCGGACCGTGACGCGACCGTGGCCCCGACGACCGTGCGACCGACGCCCCGCGCACGGCTGTAGGCGCACAGGGTCGCCAGCGCGCTTGTCCGTCGGGCGAGAGGTCACGACGAACGGCGTGCCGGTCGGGCATGATGGTCGAGTTGCTGACCCGCCTGCGCGTGGTCGCCGCTGTAGGTCACCCGCCCTCACTTGAGCGTCTGGGCGGGTGGCCGACAGCACACCCCATGAACGACCGAGGGCGCCCCACCCGTTGAAGTGGAGCGCCCTCAAGATCAGAACGGACCGGCCCACCCGGTCATTCACAGCCACCGAGCAGAAGGACCCGTCAGATGACTGAGACCCATCGTACCGCACCTCCACGGTCCGCAACCGAGGGCGCCGAGCCGGATGCGTACGTCCCGCTGTCCGTGGTGCGCCACGCGAACCCGAACGCCGCGTGGGTGCTGGCTGTGATGCGGGTGATGACCGCACGGGCGGAGACCGTCACCGTGGCGTCACTCGCCGCGTCTGGCGGGTGGTCTGCTGAGCCGGGCAAGCGTGGGCGGGTGGACGCCAAAGCAGACCCGTGCCGCTCTCGCTGACCTCAGCGCACTTGGTCACGTCACCCGCCACCGGCAGACCTCCGGTCGCCCATCGACGTACACGCCGACGTCGCTCGCTCCTGCCGGTCGCTCGGCGCTCGTGACGCTCACCACCGTGCACGCCCTCAGGGACCGCACACCCGTGGAGCGCCGCGGCTGGCTGCTGGCGTCGGCACTCCGGTCGTACACGTCTGACCTGGTGCGTGCTGACGAGTGGACCGAGCACATGGTCGGGTGCGGGCACCACCGTGGCACCGCCGACCGGGTGGCTCGTGTGCTGCTCGGCGAGACCCTGTTCCAGCCGGATGAGGACGAGTCACGCGGTGGTCTCTGCGCGTCACGCGGTGGTCCTGGCGCGGTCACGCGGTGGTCCTGGCGCGTGGCACCTCTACTTACACCAGGTTCACCGACTCCACCAACCCACTCACGCTCAACTGACGTTGAGCCGGTCGATGATGAGCAGATGATCCGTGACCTTCTGGAGCACCCGCCACAGGTCACCCAACCGATGCTCCGAGAGCACAGGCAGTACGCGAACGAGTGTCTGCGGCAATACGCGCTGACCGACGCCGCTGATGACCATGGCGGGTGGGATGGTCACCTGAGCGACGAAGGGTGGCCCTCGTGGTGCGCGCCGCTGTTCCATCCGCTGGTGGTGTTGCTCGACCGGCACCCCAACGCCGACAGCGACACGGTGGTGGAGTGGCTCACGCTCATCGGCGCGTCCGACGAGACGTACCTCGCCCGTCGCTACCCGCACCTGCCGAGACGTCGCCGCCGCGCCGTGATGGAAGCGGACGAGGCTCTCTACCGTGCTCGTGCTGCCGCTGTCGCCGATCTCGTGGAACCATTCTGACCATGACCGCCACCAACCCACGCACCGCCTGCACCCGCCGAGCGCCTGAGCGCCAACCGATGCCGCTCACCGCCGACCAGCGTGCAGTGTTCCAGACGCTCACACCCGTGGAGCAGGTGCACATGGTGATGACCGAACTGTACGGCTCGCTGTCCGAGGCGCTCGACGCTCGTCGTGTGCTCGCACCGAGGCGCTCCACCTACCCGCCCTCGTGAGCCTCTCGTCGCCGATCGCCGCCAGTGTGGGCGTCGGTGGCCCAGGACCGCAGAACGGCACAGGCGGGTCCGGTCCGTGGCTCGGGTCCGTGGCGCGGTGAGTGGGCGCCACCCGCCGACCGTGCACTGCGAGGCGCTCACGGGTCCACGCCCTCATGTCGGAGAGCCAAGAGCACGCGGCACGGGTGAGTGTTGGTGAGAACTGTTGAGTGTTGGTGGAGGCGCTTGCTTCTCCACGAGCCGACGTTCAACATCGGCCGAGATGTTCAACCGACACCCCCAGGAGCCGACGCCCACCGTGGCCGAAGTGACCGCCCCCATCGCTGACCGCTGAGGTCGCCACCGCACCCGCCGAGACCGTCCCGACCGCACCCGCTGCACGGGTCCCGATGACCTCCAGCGAGTACCTGCAGGCGCGTCACACGCTGATCGCTGAGGGACGCCTGACCGCCGACCTGGACGCGTTCGTCCGCGCCGCCAGCGCCCGTGCAGACCTGTCCGCCATCGTCGCTGCCGAGAGGGCGGTCGCACCGTTCAAGGTGGAGCCGGGCATCAGTGCCGACCCGCTCCGTCACGGGCGCGATCGCGGTGACATCAACCGCACCCGCCGGACGCCAGAGGAGACCGAGATGGACCGCCGACGCAAGGCTGACGCGACCGCCCGCTCGCTCGCGCTGCTCAAGCACGACAAGGCGCGTGGGGTCGGCTACAGCGCCACCGGAGCGACGACCGAACTGGACGCACTGGAGGCTGCGCGATGAGCACCCGTCAGATGGAGCGCCGTGCGATCGGTCACGCACACGTCCGGGCGACCGGCAAGGGACGCGAGGTCACCGCGGTGGTCGTGACGTACGGCGTCGTCGACGACTACGAGACCGTGTTCATGCCCGGCTGCTTCAACGACTCGCTCGCGGTGCGGATGCCGCGCATGGTGTGGGCGCACGACTGGTCACGCCCTCTCGGCAGGTGGACCGACATCGTGGAGAACAACGCCAAGCGCCTCGTGCTGCGCGGCGTCATGTCCGACCCGACCAAGGTCCCTGACGCGGCGATGGCGATGGAGTTGCTCGCTGACGGCACCATCGACCAGGTGAGCGTCGGGTTCATGACTGAGGCCACCCAGCAGGTCAAGGTTGGCGGCAAGACCGTCACCGGGTTCACCCGTGGCCGACTGGACGAGGCGTCGCTCGTGCTCGTCGGCGCGGTCCCTGGCGCTGAGGTGCTGTCCGTGCGTGGCGCACGGGTGCGCCCGGTGCGTGCCGACGCTGCAGCCGCGCTCGCCCTCGTGGCGAACCACCGTGGCATCGCTCACGCCCGTGGTGAGACCCGCATCCAGACCGCTGACATCGAAGGCGCTCTCGCCCTCGTCCGTGCCCGCACTGGCGGGCGTCGATGAGCGACGCCACCACCGTGGTCTACGACCCGACCCTCTGGGCCAAGGCGCCCGCTGAGTTCATCGTCCGCACCGACAACACGGGTGGCGGCGTCCGGGTGCTGCCCGGTGAGCCGGTCGCTCTCGGTCACCTCTCGGTCGCACATCTGATCGACCCTGACGACCCGTCCACGTGGGTGCCGTTGCTGTGCGAGCGCCCCACCCGTCCCGGTGGCTCAGCGCACCCGGCAGACCGCTACGAGCCGTTCGGTGCGACGTACCTGTGATGGACGAGAACCCGATCACGTTCGCTGACGAGACCGAGTGGACGCGTGCCCGCATGGGGCGCCGCGTCGTCGAACTGGACGTCGCCACACGCCTGCTCACTGAGGTCAGTGAGGGCACCCTGGACGCCAGTCTGGCGCTCCGCAAACTCGTGGTCCTCAGCCACGAACGACCCTCTGGAGAACAGTCATGACCCGCCGCGTTCAACGTCTCATCACCGCCAGCGACGGGCGGATCACCGACGTCCAGTTCGACGACGGCAGCACCCTGGAGCCGGGCAGGTTCGTGCTCACCGAGGCTCAGACCACCTGGGTGCTGCAGCGCCTCTCGGCGGGTGACATCACGCTCAACGAGGCGCTCGATGAACTCACGGCGTGGGCTGTAGAACTGCCCGACTCACCGACCCGGAGCAAGGCTCGCCGCAAGGCACAGGTCGATCAGTTCGACGTCGCCATCGCTGAGGCGCTGGACCTGCTCCACCGGTGAGCGTCCGAGACTTCATCGACCGAGACCCGCTCGTCGATGTGCCGGTGAAGATCGCCAACTGGCGGTCCCTGGCCGCGTGCCGTGGCACCGACCCGCAAGTGTTCTTCATCGGCTCCAAACGGGACAGCAGCGTCCACTCGGACTACGACGAGGCACGTGCCATCTGTGCGACCTGTCCGGTGGCTGCCCGGTGCCTGGCGACTCAGATGTGGGCGGTGCCCGGCGACACCGACGTCGGCTGTTGGGCGGGTACGTCACCGAATCAGCGGAAGGCCATCCGTCGGCACGTGACAGCACTGACCGGTGCGAGACCACCCAGACCACCCGTCGACGAGGGCTAGTCCGCGCCACGGTCGGAGGCACTGAGAGACCGTGAGGACCCTGGTTTCGTGTGGTGAGAACTGGTGGTGAAACCCTGGTAGCGGTGGGGTTTCAGCCCACCGGCTACGTCTGGGGGACAAGAGGTCGTGGGTTCGAATCCCGCCAGCCCGACACAGAAGAAGGCCCGGTACCTGCGGAAACGCAGCACCGGGCCTTTCGCGTTCCTGGGTTCACGATCGGCTTCCCGATGGCGGTGTATTGGAGTCACGACCCCAGGGGCAAAACTCCCATGCCCCCGGTTGAAGGATTCCGACCGCAAGCTGGGTTATGCTCGCCGTGGCGAAGCTGCATTGCGTTGGGTGGTCGGGGGACCCGCCACCCCCCCAAGCCAGAGGGCAAGTCGGGGCCGCCGGGCCACGGGGTGGGGGCGGAGGCGGACCAGCAGCTGGCGACGACACCAGGCCCCGGTGGGTCGCCCCGAACAAGGGCGTCAGGATGCCCCAGGCGAGGACGCGCCGCCGACCCGCCCGTTGATGGGGTCGGCAGCGCGGCGGTAGCCGAGGGCTTCGAGGGGTGTCATGTCACCAACTGGTAGTCATTGCCGGCGTGGAGCGCACTCACACGATTCCGCGGCAGGACTTCCCCAATCTCGTGGGCACGACTCAGTGGGTGGCTCTGGAGCTGCCGACGATGGCGGCGCACAAGATGTGGCAAGCTGGCCTTCGTGACGGTTCCCGAGACCAGGTACGCAACCAGCGGTGATCTGCGCATCGCGTTTCAGCACTTCGGTGAGGGGCCGCGGCTGTTGCTCGTCCCCGGTCTGGTCTCGAACATCGAGGTCTGCTGGGAGCACGAGACGACCACGCGCATCCTCGACACGATGGCCCGCTACGCGACGGTCGTGCAGTTCGACAAGCGCGGGATCGGGCTCTCGGATCGCCCTGACCGCGCGCCGTCGCTCGCGGAGCGCATCGCCGACATGACTGCGGTGATGGATGCCGTCGGTTGGGATCGGGCGTCGGTGCTCGGCGTCTCCGAGGGCGGCGTGATGGGTCAGTTGTTCGCCGCCGAGTTCCCCGAGCGGGTCGATCGTCTGATCCTGCACAACACGTTCCCTGCCGCCAGATACTGGGACCGACTGCCGAACCATGTGAAGGGCGGCGACGCTCCCGTGCTCGCCGGCGCACAGTTGCGGGAGCGCTGGGATTCCATCGCGAACGGTTGGCCCGACAACTCCCAGGAGTTCGTCGACTGGATCATGCCCACGCAGTCGGGGAACGAGTCGTTCGTGCGATGGGTCAGCCGCTTCCAGCGCTTGTCGGCGAGCCCGCGCGACTTCCGACGCCAGCTCGACTCGGTGTTCATGCTCGATCCGGGTGACTCCGCGCAGCGCATCACCAGCCCCACACTCGTGGTCCACCTCAAGGGTGATCGCGTGCTCCCGGTGTCCGGAGGAAGGTTGCTGGCCGAGCTCATCACCGGCGCGACATACGTCGAGGTCGACGCCGACGACCACTTCTCGTGGGCGTCACCGAGTTGGCGAGCGATCGTTGATCCGATGCTCGAGTTCCTGACGGGCGCGCCGGTCGAGCGGTTGGCCGCGCGTCGTTTCGCGACCGTCGTGTTCACCGACATCGTCGACTCGACCCGCACGTCGGGCGCGCTCGGCGACGCCGCGTGGCGCGCCGTGCTCGATGACCACGACCGGCTTGCTCGCAAGCTGGTCGATCACCACGGTGGCCGAGTGGTCAAGAGCACCGGCGATGGGTTGTTGATCGTGTTCGATGCACCGTCGCAGGGCGTCGATTGTGGTCGTGCGCTGTGCCACGAGCTCGCCGGACTCGGCATCCAGATCCGCGCCGGCGTGCACGCCGGGGAGATCGAGGTCCGTGATGACCTCGACATCGCCGGTATCGCCGTGAACCTCGCTGCGCGAGTCGAGCAGGCCGCGTCCGACGGCGAGTTCTGGGCGTCGTCCACCGTGCGCGACATGATGCTCGGAGGTTCCGCCCACTTCGACGACCGTGGCGACCACGAGTTGAAGGGCATCGACGGCACCTGGCGGCTCTTCGCCGTCGCCTGACCGCTCGTCGTTGTGGCCATTGGCGCGGCGCTAGGAGTCGTCGAGGCCCTTGTGGGTGCGGGCCAGGCGATGGCGTTCGACGGCGGTGAGGGTGCCGTCCTGCAGCGCCGCCGAGGCCGGGCCGGTTTCGTAGCGGGCGGGTGGTCGCAGCTCGCCATCGGCGAGCGCCTCGGCGACGAAGGCAGCAGGATCTGCTGCCGCGCAGATGCGAGCCCACCAGGCTGCCTGCTCGTCGCACGGCCGCTCGCGGTACACGCCGGAGCGCAGCGCGGCAGGGAGCTTCAGTGACGTGACCTCGCCGAGCAACGCGGGGTGGCCGCACCACCGGGTGAGGCGGGCCCACAGATCGCTCTCTGCATCCATCGTGCTGGCCGCGTCGGGGAAGCGCCATCCGCCGACAGCGCGGGCGTCGTCGCGGCGATGCATCATCGAGGTGGGCGCCAGCCAGTCGCCACTGCTGTACGAGTAGCCGTCGGGCGGTGATACGTACGGCCGCTGCCCCGGATCGATGCGGAGCTGCCGGCCGAAGGCGAACGCGGCGCCTGCATCGAGCGCACCCACCAAGATCTGCAGGTGGTGCGGCAGCCACAGGTCGTCGTGGCCCAGGTAGGCCACGTACCCGCCGTCAGCCCGGGCCAAGGCAGCGTTGTTGGGCCCGACCTGACTGCGGCCGTTGACCGCCAGGTTGTGCCAATGAACTCTCGGATCGTCGAACGTGGCCACCGTCGCCGCCGACTCGTCGGTGCACCCGTCGCCGATGACCCAGAGCTCCCACTCGGCGAACGACTGCGCCAGCACGCTGCCGATGGACCAGGGCAGCACCGTGGCCCAGTTGTAGGTGGGGATCACCACCGTGACCCTGGGTAGTGGGCGAGGGGTCACCACCGCCACGGCACGACCGACGACGCCGCCGCCGAGTCGTAGGGCAGGTCGAGCGCGTCGGGATGCTCGTAGTCGTACGGGCTGGTGGGCATGTTGATGATGTAGGCCTCGTCGGTGCCGATGTTCTTCCACCCGTGGAACAGGTTCGGCGGCACGACGATGATGCCCGGGTTGCGCTCGCTGAGCTTGAACTCGTTGAGCGACCCCTTCGTGGGTGAATCGTTGCGACCATCGAAGACCACGATCGACACCAGCCCCTTCATCACCACCAGTCGGTCGGTGGATCGCTGGTGCAGACCCCAGGCTCGCACCCTGCCGGGCTGGGTGGTGGTGACGTGCACGTGCACGATGTCGTGATCGATCTCGGGCCAGTCGGACCGCGCGATCTCGGTGACCACGCCGTCTTCGTGCGGTACCGGCCGCGTGGGGCGGAAGCGCACGCCGGCAATGGGCTCGGTTCGCCAGGCTCCGGTGGCGGTGACCTGGGAGTGCTTGGCCACGAGCCACTCACTGCCGATGACATCGGGACGATCCATCGGGTGAACCTACCAGCGCCCGACTTTCCGCTCGGCTACCGTCGGCGCGATGTGCGGTCGCTTCGTCTCGTCCCACTCGCCTGACAAGATCGCGCAGTTCTTCGGTGCGTCGTTCGAGGGTGAGACGCTGCCGGAGAACTTCAACGTGGCACCGACCAACGACGTCTATGGGGTGGTGCAGGCCGCCGACGGTGCCCGCGAGGTGCAGGTCTTCCACTGGGGCCTGGTGCCCAGCTGGGCGAAAGACCTCAAGATCGGCTCGAAGATGATCAACGCTCGCGCCGAGACCATCGGCGAGAAGCCGGCGTTCAAGGGCCTGTTCAAGAAGCATCGGCTGATCATCCCGATGGAAGGTTTTTACGAGTGGCAACAGGCGGGTGAGCACGCACAGCTCAGCAAGGCCGGCAAGCCGATGAAGACCCCGATGTTCATCCATCGTGCCGACGATCAGCCGTTGGCGGTGGCCGGGCTGTGGGCCACGTGGCGCGACAAGGCCGCCGGGCCCGAGGCCGCGTGGTTGCACAGCTGCACCATCATCACCACCGCCGCCAACGACACCATGGCCCCGGTGCACGACCGCATGCCGGTGCTGTTGCCCGCCAGTAGCTGGGCCCAGTGGCTCGACCCCACCAACACCGATCTTGCCGGCCTGCAACAGCTGCTCGTGCCGGCGCCCGACGACGTGCTCACCATGCACGCCGTGAGCACGGCCGTCAACAACGTGCGCAACAAGGGCCCCGAACTGACGGCACCGACGACGGCACCCACTGGGGCACCCACGGCGACCGACGGATCAGCCGGGTTGACCCTGGGCCTGTAGCGCCAGACGAATGGCGTGGGCGGCATGGTCCATCTCCGTGCGGTCCACTTCCGTGGCCGCGTTGGCGAAGTTGAGTTGGCCCATGTGATCGGTGGGGATCACGTGCACATGCGTGTGCGGCACCTCGTAGCCGGCGATGATCAAGCCCACCCGCTCGCATCGGAACGCCGCCTGCTGCGCGCGGCCGATGCGATGCGACACAGCGAACAGATGAGCCGCCAGATCCGATGGCAGGTTCACCCAGTGGTCGACCTCGGCGATGGGCACGACCAACGTGTGCCCGTGTGCCAGCGGGTTGATCGACAGGAAGGCCACGCATCGGTCGTCGCGGTGCACGAAGGTGCCGGGAATCTCGCCGTTGATGATGCGGGTGAAGATGGTGGCCATCAGGCGAACCCCCCGGACGCGGCGAACACGTCGCCGTTGCAGTAGCTGCTCTCCGGGCCGCACAGGAAGCGCACCAGCTCGGCCAGCTCGTCGGGGCGGCCCATACGCCCCTTGGGGATCTGCATCACGATGCCGGCCATCATCATCGGGTCCATCGCCCCCAGCAAGGGCGTGTCGATCCAGCCGGGGCACACGGCGTTCACCCGGATGCCGTACGGTGCGACCTCCTGGCCGACCGATTTGGTGAGCGCGATGATGCCCGCTTTGGCGGTGGCGTAGTGCATCGCGCCGGCCATGGGCCGCAGGCCGAGCACCGACGAGACGTTGACGACGGCGCCACTGCGAGCAGGCGTCATGTGCCGCAGGGCCGCACGAGTGCCGTAGAAGGTGCCGTAGAGGTGCACCTTGATCATGCGGTCCCAATCCTCGTCGCTGAGCTCGACGGTGCTGTTGGGCGGCACCAGGTCGTCGATGCGGCCCTCCATGCGAGCCATCTGGTTGGCGATCGCCTGCTGCACCCGATCGGTGTCGGTGGGTGGCGCGATGCCGGCGTTGTTGACGAGGATGTCGATCCGCCCGTGGCGGGCCACTGCCTTGTCGATCTCGGCATCGAACGCCACCGAGTCGCAGACGTCGAAGATCGCCGTCTCGCCGCCCACCTCGGCTGCAACCTCGGCAGCGGCGTTGGGGCTGAGGTCGTTGATCACGATGGTGGCGCCGTCGCGTGCCAGGCGGCGGGCGAAGGCGGCACCGAGGCCGGAACCGGCGCCGGTGATGAAGGCCACCTGGCCATGGAGCGCGCCGGGAGTCGTAGGGGTGTGCGTCATAGGTCGCAGCGTAGGCATGCAAGCGCACCGCTCAAGACACGTGCGACACGCGGATGGTGCTTCCCGCCGGCGGCACGCGCTTGTACGCTCCGGTTCGATGGAACCCACCGATCAGCAGCTCTCGTCGCACCAGTTCCTCACTGCACCGAACCTGTTCACGTTGGCTCGCCTGTGCTGCATTCCGCTGTTCCTGTGGATGTTGTTCACGCGCGACAACGTGGCCGGCGCGGCCTTTCTGCTGGGCGGGCTGGGGGCGACCGACTGGGTCGACGGCTGGCTGGCCCGCCGGTTCAACCAGGTGAGCGAGTTCGGCAAGATGTTCGACCCGACCGCGGATCGCCTGCTGTTCATCGTGGGCATCGGCGGCATCATCATCAAGGGCATCGATCCGCTGTGGTTCTTCTGGATGGTCGTCGTACGCGAGGTGGTGTTCGGCGGCGTCATCGCGGTGGCGACGCTGTTCTTCGGCATGAAGCGCTTCGATGTCACGTGGTGGGGCAAGACCGCGACGTTCCTCCTGATGTTCGCGTTGCCAGGTTTCATGCTGGGCACCAGCGACTTCCCGGGCCATCAGCTGTTCCTCATCGCGGCGTGGCTGATGGGCATACCCGGCCTGGCGCTCAGCTACTACACCGCCATCACCTACGTGCCCACCGTCCGCGAGAGCTTGAAGGCCGGTCGTGCCGCTCGCGGCTAACGTGACGGTCATGCAGGTTCCCGAGCAGCTTCGATACAGCAGCGATCACGAGTGGGTGGCCGTTCACGGCAACCGGGTTCGTGTCGGCATCACCGATTACGCGCAAGACGCCCTGGGTGATGTGGTGTACGTGCAGGTGCCCACGCTCGGCTCATCGGTGGCGGCCGGCGACAGCTTCGGCGAGGTGGAGAGCACGAAGTCGGTCAGCGATGTGTACGCGCCGGTGGCGGGCACGGTGGTCGCGGTCAACGACACGTTGGGCGACGCGCCCGAGACGCTGAACTCCGACCCGTACGGTGCGGGCTGGTTGTGCGAGATCGAGTTCACCGACGCGAGCCAGATCGACGGGTTGCTCGACGCGGCGGCGTATCAAGCACTGATCGACGGTTAGGGTTGGCCGCAATGGCGTATGTGTTCTGCAACCAGTGCGGTCATCGGAACCCGCCCGACGCCGCCTTCTGCTCGTCGTGCGGCGGTGTGCTCGATCGACTCACCGATCACACCATCACGCTGGCAAAGGTAGATCCACTGCAAGAGGCCCCCGGGCCAGAGGACGATGTTGTCGTCAACCTCGGCGACCTGCCGGCCGGAGCCGCGTCGCTGGTGGTGCGCAACGGGCCGCAGGCGGGCGCTGCCATGTCGCTCGACGCCGCCATCACGCGCCTCGGTCGTTCTACCGATGGCGAGATCAGCCTCGACGACATCACCGTGTCACGGCGCCATGCGGAGATCATTCGCACCGGTCAGTCGTACGTGGTGCGCGATGTCGGCTCGTTGAACGGCACCTACGTCAACAACTCCCGCATCGACGAGGCGCCGTTGGTGCAGGGTGACGAGTTGCAGATCGGCAAGTTCCGTCTCGTGTTCTTCCAGAAGACCGACGGGTAGTCCATGCCGGAACACCCGTACCTGTCCATCGGTGAGGTCTTGGCGCTCCTGCTCGAGGAGTTCCCCGACGTCACCATCTCCAAGATCCGCTTCCTCGAGAGCCAAGGCCTCATCGACCCCGAGCGCACACCGTCTGGCTATCGCAAGTTCTACGACCTCGACGTCGATCGTCTGCGGGTGATCCTGCGCGAGCAGAAGGAGAACTTCCTTCCGTTGCGGGTCATCCGCGACCGTTTGGAGAACGGCCAGATCGACGACTCCGGGTCGCTCACGCCGCCCCGTGGCATTCGCAACGTGACCGTGCTGGAGCGGCATCCGGGCTCGACCGATGGTGGCTTCGACGAGACCGGCGACCTCGATCTGCCGGAAGGCACCGTGGTCCCCACGGGGCACCACCCGGCCGCACAGCTCAGGCTGGCACCGTCGGTGTCGCCGCCGCCCATCGAGGCACCAACGGTGGTCGCACTCGTCTCGGCACCATCGGCAGCCATCGACGCCCCGCCGCCAACGGCCTGGCGTCGTCCAGCGTCCCACGCGAACCCCCTGCGGCGTTCTTCGCCGCCAACGCACCCCCCTCCGGTCGAGACAGCGCACGACACCTATGGCCGCGAGCTGTGTGCCATGCCAGGCATCACCAGCAAGCAGCTGGCCGAGCTCGAGTCGTTCGGCCTGCTCGCTGGCGTGGCACGGGCACCAACGCTGTACTCGGCAGACGACCTGGCCATCGCCCGTGCCGCTGCCGGGTTCCTTGGCCCGCGGTGTCGAGCCGCGGCACCTGCGCGCCTGGCGCCAGGCGGCCGAACGAGAAGCTGCGTTGTTCGAGCAGCTGGTGCTGCCACTCATCCGCCAGCGCAACCCGCAGAGCAGGCAGCAAGCATCGGCGCTGCTCACCGAACTGTCACGTCAAGGAGGCGAGCTGCGCGCCGCCATCTTGAGCTCCGCGTTGCAGCATCACCTCGAGGCCTGATCGCGGCGAAGCGCGGTACCATCACGCTGTGATTCGCATGGAATTACTCGGAGTGCGTGTGGAGTTGCCGGCCAACACACCGGTGGTGATGCTGCGCGAGCACGAGACCGAGCGCCCACGCGTGCTGCCCATCCTCATCGGTGGGCCAGAGGCCTCGGCCATCCACAGCGCGATGGAGGGCATCGTGCCCCCACGGCCGCTCACGCACGACTTGTTGGTCACCGTCATGCTCGCGCTGGGCGCGACGCTGGAACGGGTGGTCATCACCGAAGTGCGCGAGCACACGTTCTTCGCCGAGCTGCACCTGCGCACCGCCGCCGGCGAGATCGTGGTCTCCAGCCGCCCCAGCGATGCCATTGCGCTGTCGGTGCGCACCACTGCGCCCATCTTCGCCGAGGAGGCACTGCTCGACGAAGCAGCGGTGGAAGCACCCGAGGAGGCGCAAGAGGGCGACGAGGAAGCGATCCTCGACGAGTTCCGCGACTTCCTCGACGACATCAGCCCCGACGACTTCGCCAGCTGAGCGCACGCAGCGCGCGATTCATCGCGCGAAGCGTGCTTGACGGCGTGCTCGCATGCGGCCTACGATGGCGACCCTGTTACACAGGCGTAGTTACTCGCGTGTGACGAACCTTCGGAGGCATCGATGAGTGAGCTCGGTTTCAGCGGTACCAAGGCCGCCAGCGTGGTGGGCATCTCGTATCGGCAACTCGATTACTGGGCACGCACCGACCTCATTCGGCCCTCGCTCACCGACGCCACCGGCAGCGGCAGCCGGCGCACCTACAGCTACCGAGACCTGCTCGAGCTGCGCGTCATCAAGAGCCTGCTCGACGCCGGCATCAAGCTGGAATCGGTGCGCAAGGCGTTCACCTACTTGCGCGAGCAGGCCGACACCGACATCGCCACGGCCACGCTGGTGATCAGCGGCAACGACGTGCTGCTGTGCGACGGTGAGATGCTCATCGACATCGTGCGCCGCGGCGGCCAGGGCGTGCTCAACGTGCTGGCCATCGGCAGCGTGAAGACCGATCTCGACGCGTCGCTGCTGCACTTCGGCGATCCCGACGGGGCGTTGCTCGCCGCTGCTCAGGCCGTGTGATGGCCCAGTTCGAGGTCAGCCCGCTCGACTCGTTCCACCGTCAACTCGGCGCCAAGATGGTGCCCTTCGGTGGGTGGGAGATGCCCGTCTCGTACCAGGCCGGCACACTCGACGAGCACATGGCATGTCGCAACGACGCCGTCGTGTTCGACGTGTCGCACCTGGGCACGGTGCGAGTCGAGGGCGCCGACGCGATCGACCGGTTGCAGTGGGCGTTCACCAACGATCTTCACAAGGTGGCGCCCGGTCGGGCGCAGTACACCCACCTGCTCGACGAGGCCGATGCGTCGGTGCTCGACGACATCATCGTGTGGTGGGTGGGCGACGACGTGTTCGACGTGATGCCCAACGCCTCCAACACCGACCGCGTGCGCTCTGCCATCGGTGGCACCGAGACCACGCGCGATCGTGCGGTGCTGGCGGTGCAGGGCCCGCGTGCCAAGGAGCGGCTGGCGGGCGTGTTCGCTGCTGCGGCCGAGGTCGGCCGATTCCGGGTGGAAGAGCTCGATTGGCACGGCGCCCGGTGCGTGGTGGCGGGTACCGGTTACACCGGTGAGGCGGGTGTGGAGATCGCGGTACCGGTGGAGGCTGCCGGCGACCTGTGGTCGGCGGTCGTGTCCTGCGGGGTGATGCCGGCGGGCCTTGGCGCCCGCGACACGCTGCGGCTGGAGGCGGGCCTGCCGCTGCACGGGCACGAACTGGGTCGGGGTATCACCTCGCTGCAGGCCGGCCTCGGTTGGGTGGTCGCGTGGGGCAAGGACGAGTTCCGCGGGCGCGAGGTGCTGGCTGCCGAACGCGAACGCGGCGTCGCCCGTCTGTTGCGCGGCATCGCCACCGAGGGCCGCCGTCCGCCGCGCAGCGACTGTGCAGTGCTGCACCACGGTGCGCACATCGGCACGGTCACCAGCGGCAACTTCTCTCCGGTGCTCGAGCACGGCATCGCGTTGGCATTCCTGCCGCCCGATGTTGCCGACGGCGATGCAGTCACGGTCGATGTTCGTGGCTCGGCACTGCCCGGCCGCATCGTGCCGCTGCCCTTCGTGGCCAAGAAGTAGCCACCACTACCGAGCCTTCTTGGGTGGGGCCTTCCTCGCGGACGTCTTCTTGGCGGCGGCTTTCCTCGATGCAGCCTTCTTCGGTGCAGCCTTCTTCGGCGCGGCCTTCTTCGGTGCAGCCGTGGCCGGTGTCGCTGCGGCGGCCTTCTTGGGTGCGACCTTCTTCGCCGGAGCCCTCTTCGCCGGAGCCCTCTTCGCCGGGGCCTTCTTCGCCGGGGCAGTCGTGCGCGCGGGCGGCGGGGGAGGGGCAGGGCTGGCGACCGGCGGCGTCGAACGCGCCGTGCCACTGCCCGACCGCAACGCGGCAAGGGGGCGCAGCCCGAACCAGCCGCCCGCCGACTCGGCCAGCTGGCCCAACGGCTGCAAGCGCTGCGCGAGGTCGCCGAGCGTGTTCATGAAGTCGCCCAGTTCCGCGGGCAGCGCCAGCAACGCAGGGTTGGAGAGCATGTCGGCGAACCGGTTGAGGCTGGGCGCGACCTTCTCGATGGGCCCACTGAGCTGGTCGACCAGCGCGTCGGCGGCCTTGATCGTGCGCGTGATCTGCGGCACGAACGCCTGGATCGGCTCCTCGACGGTGTCGAGCAACCCGTTCACTCGCTTGGCGACCCCGTTCAGTTGGTCCATCGTGTCGTTGAACTTCTCGACGCTGTCGAGGAACTGGCTGACGCCGCGCTGGAACTGCGCGATCGACTTGCTGATGCCGCTGAACGGGTTGTTGGGGCCGAACAACCCCATCAGGTCGCCCAACCCGGGTGTGGAACTCTCTGCCATGAGGTGGGACCGTAGCGCGCCCATGGAGCGCCGGGTGCGCCGTTGCGTGTCGGGTCGAGCGCTTCGCTGCCCTCACGACGCTTCGCCGCACTCTGGGTTCCCCCTCTGGGCCCCCCCGGGCCCCCCCCCCCCCCTTTTTCCGCTCCCCGCCGGGGTTCCCCCCGGCCCCGGGCCGCGCCCCCCCCCCCCCCCCCGGGGGGGCCCCCCCCCCGCCCAGCGCCCCCGCGGCCCCAGCCCGGAGCGGGGGGCGGGGGGTGTAGGACTCGAGGGGTTCGCAGCTGCAGATGAGGTTGCGGTCGCCGTAGGCGGCGTCGATGCGCGACACGGGCGGGAAGTACTGGCCGGGCCCGGCACCGGGTAGGCGCCGACTTCGCGAGTACGGCCGGTCCCAGCTGCCCAGCAGGTCCTCGGCCGTGTGCGGCGCCATGCGCAGCGGGCTCGTTTCCAGTGGCCACTCGCCGTCGGCGACTCGTTCGATCTCGGCGCGGATGCCCAGCATCGCCTCGCAGAAGCGATCGAGCTCGTGCAACGTCTCGCTCTCGGTGGGTTCGATCATCAGCGTGCCGGCGACCGGGAAGCTCATCGTGGGTGCGTGGAAGCCGTAGTCCATCAGGCGCTTGGCGACGTCGTCGACGGTGACGCCGGTGGCCTTCGTGATGGGCCGCAGATCGAGGATGCACTCGTGCCCAACGCGCCCTTGTGCGCCGGTGTAGAGCACGGGGTAGGCGTCGTGCAGGCGCGCCGCCAGGTAGTTGGCGCCGAGGATCGCGGCGGCGGTGGCCTGCTGCAGGCCCTCGGCGCCCATCAGCGCGATGTACACCCACGAGATCGGCAGGATTCCGGCCGAACCGTACGGGGCGGCCGACACGGGGCCGACCACCTGGTCGTCGGCCAACGGATGGCCGGGCAGGAACGGGGCGAGGTGCGCCTTCACCGCGACCGGCCCGACGCCCGGGCCGCCGCCACCGTGGGGGATGCAGAACGTCTTGTGCAGGTTGAGGTGGCTGACGTCGGCGCCGAACTTGCCGGGGCGGGCCATGCCGACGAGCGCGTTGAGGTTGGCGCCGTCGACGTACACCTGGCCGCCGTGGTCGTGCACGATCGCGCAGATCTCGGTGATGCCTTCCTCGAACACGCCGTGCGTGGACGGGTAGGTGACCATCGCTGCTGCCAGTTGCTCGCCGGCCGCTGCCGCGCGAGCAGCGAGGTCGGTCATGTCGACGTTGCCGTGCGTCGTCGCACGCCACCACCACCACCTGCATGCCGGCCATCACCGCGCTGGCGGCGTTGGTGCCGTGCGCGCTGGAGGGGATGAGGCACACCGTGCGGTCGTGGTCGCCGCGGCTGCGGTGGTAGGCGCGAATGGCGAGCAGGCCGGCGAACTCGCCCTGGCTGCCGGCGTTGGGTTGCAGGCTGACCGCGTCGTAGCCGGTGACGGCGACCATCATCTGCTCGAGCTGGCTGATCATCTCGCGGTAGCCGGCCGTTTCGTCGAGCGGCGCGTACGGGTGCACGTCGGCGAACTCGGGCCAGGTGACCGGCATCATCTCGGCAGCGGCGTTGAGCTTCATCGTGCACGAGCCGAGCGGGATCATGGTGCGGTCGAGCGCAAGATCCTTGTCGGCCAGGCGGCGCAGGTAGCGCAGCATCTCGTGCTCGGTGTGGTAGCGGTGGAAGACCGCCTGCGGTGAGGAACTCGTCGGTGCGCCGCGGCGCCAGCCCGTCGGGGCAGCCCGTCGACGTCGTCGCTGCCGGCAGCGGCGCCGAAGAGCGCGAGCACGGCGTGCACCGTGGCCAGCGTGGTGGTCTCGTCGAAGCTGAACGCCACGGTGGCGGCATCGAGCAGGCGCAGATCGAGCCCGGCCGCGTGGCCCGCGGCCACGACTGCAGCCGCGTCGCAGCGCACGCTGAGGGTGTCGAACCAGCTGTCGTGCACCAGTCGCCCCGCCGGCGGTGAGCGCGCGCGGCCGCCAGCGAGGTGAGTCGCTGCACGCGCTCGGCGATGCGGCGCAGGCCCTCGGGCCCGTGCCAGCAGGCGTACATGCCGGCCATGTTGGCGAGCAGCACCTGCGCGGTGCAGATGTTGGAGGTGGCCTTCTCGCGGCGGATGTGCTGCTCGCGGGTCTGCAACGCCAGGCGCAACGCGGGGCGGCCCTCGGTGTCGGTACTGACACCGACGAGCCGGCCCGCGCCCAGCTCGCCCGGGGGCGTGGCGAGCACGCATGCCAGCAGGTCGGTGGCCACCACCACGACCGCGCCGGCGGCGTGGGCCTGATCGATCGTCGAGCGCCAGTCGGGCATGGCACCGCTGGAGGTGGGCAGGCTGAGCAGCACGCCGAAGCAGTCGGCCGGGCGGGCGACGCGGCGTCACCGCCGGCGACCACCGACCCGGACCCGAGCGGCTCGGCGCGTGCGCAGCACCGCGATCGTTTGCGGATGAGTGTCGTGATGCACCATGAACCGGTCGCCGGTCACCTTCGAGGTGCGGCGGGCCATCGTCATCGCCTCCGCCGCGGCCGTGGCTTCATCGAGCAGCGACGCATTGGCCAGGGGGAACCCGGTGAGCTCGCCGATCATCGTCTGGAAGTTGAGCAGCGCCTCCAGGCGCCCCTGGCTGATCTCGGGCTGGTACGGGGTGTAGGCGGTGTACCAGGCGGGGTTCTCCAGCACGTTGCGCTGGATCACCGGGGGAGTGATGGTGCCGTAGTAGCCCTGCCCGATCAGGCTGGTGCGGCGGTGGTTCCGCTCGCCAGCCGCTTCAGCTCGCCGAGCACGTCTTCCACGGTGCGGCTGGCGGCAGCGGCAGCGCCCCGGCCATGCGGATCGTGGCCGGCACCGTCTGCGCCAGCAACTCGTCGAGCGAGTCGACCCCCAGCATGGCAGCATGTGCGTCTGCTCGAGGGCGGTGGGGCCGATGTGGCGACCGACGAAGTCGTCGGTGCCCAGCAGATCGGCGAGTGGGGTGCGAGTGTGCATCGGGGAGCCTCCAGGCCAGTCGTGGCGCGTGCGAACTGCTTCCCCCGCTGTCATGGTTGCCTGAGAGCTTTCCCCGGGCCGGCGAACCGGTGATCGGGTTTCCCCGTCGGCGAGCCGGCCTTGCCCGACTGCTTTCCAGCGTTGCCCACCCGGTCGGTCCGTTGGCCTGAGAGATTCCGGGGAGGTTGCTCCTTCGGCGCCGACCGCGCTGGCTGCGTGGGCGACTCTCCCGACCGGGTGTGGCAGGCCGACCTACCCCGCGTGGACCGGCGTCGTCGCCGACCGCGCGCCGGCGGGGCGTACGTTCGCGGCCATGACGACCCCCAGCGTGATCGACAGCGTGCGTGGCCTCACCGGCCCCATCGGCGACGTGGGTGGCTGTGGATGCTGCACCGGAGGTGCTCGGGCCGTGCCGCGACGCCGGCTATCCGAACGGGTACGCCTACTACATCGCCGGCCGTGGCGGGGTGCTCGGCGACGTCGATGCTGATGTGGTGACGTCGGCGTTCGGGTTCTTCGAGCCGGCTCTGGTGCGCAAGATGTGGGAGAGCGGCATTGCGGTGGAAGGGGCCGCCGCGGTGCCGCTACGCGGCGTGTGCCCAGTTCGGTCGCCCGGCTGCGGGGGTTCGGCGCTGCCGGCCGGCTTGCCGAGCTCGCCGGCAAGGTTGCCGATGGCGTCGACTGCACCGGCCTGGCGCTGTTCGCCGCGTGGCGGGCAGAGCCGCGACCCGACGACGCCGAGGCGCGCGCCTTCTTGCTGATGCACGTCCTGCGCGAGCTGCGCGGCAGCGTGCACATCGTCGCCGTGGTCGCGTCGGGGCTGCACCCGCGCGATGCGGTGCTGGCCAGCGGTGGTGCGCCTCACGGCAAGCAGTTCGGCTGGCCAGAGCCCTACCCGGAGGTGCAGCGCACCGCCAAGGCCGCAGCCGAGGCGCTCACCGACACGGTGCTCGCCGGCCTGTACGCGGCCGTGCTCGATGCCGACGAGGCTGCCGAACTGGTGTCGCTGGTGACGTCGTTGCGTGCACTGGTGGGTGGCCACTGAGCACAGCCGCTGGAAGTTGAGTAGCCCACTACTCATGACAGTGAGCGGGGGAGGGCGCACGATGCCCTCAACAACACCCCAGGAGGAACTGCAATGGGCTTGTTCAAGCAGATGAAGGACATGAAGGAAGCGGTCGCCGCGGCGCCAGGGCTGATCGAGCAGTCGCAGCAGATGGCCAACAGCGCGCAGATCAACCAGGCGCAGATGATGGCGCAGCAGCAAGCCGTGATGGCGGAGGCACAAGCGCACCAGCAGGCGGCGGCCGGCAACCTGCAGGCACAGCCCGGCGGGCTCGACGCCATTGCCGGCGTCAGCCTGCAGCAGTACGCCGTGATCGTGAAGGCGATCGCACCGTTGAACTACGACCAGTCGGCACTGCCCGGCATCGCCGCCTCGCATGGCATCGACGGCGCCTCGTGGCAGCAGGCCCACGATGGTTGGAACGCCCGCATCCAGGGCGAGCCGGCCGTGGCCAAGGCGTTCTCGGACGTGTATCGCGGACGGTCTGAACCATGGGTTTCTTCAAGGACATCAAGAAGCTCAGCGACCAGGGCAAGGCGATCAACGATGCCGCGCCGCCGATGAAGGACCGCATGGCCGATGCGTCGGCACGCATGGCCCAGGCCAATCAGATGATGGCCAACATGGCGCAGGGCTCGGTGCTGGCGACGCAGGCCATCGCCAACGGTGTGCCTGCAGTCGCCACCATCACCTCTGCACGCCAGACCGGGGCGATGTTGAACTTCAACCCGGTGGTCGAGCTGGAGCTGCTGGTGATGATGCCCAGCGGCGTGCCGATGCCGGTCAGCCGGCAGGAGACCGTGATGCAGATCCACCTCGGTCGCTGCCAGCCGGGCCTGCGGCTCAACGTCAGGGTCGACCCGGCAGATTCGAACAGCCTCTGGATCGACTGGGTGAACCCCGTCTACTGAGCGCACGCGGTGAGCAAGGGCGGGCGGGCAGCGTGTGCACACGCTGCCCGCTCACTCGACGTCACTCGACGGTGCCGTACGCGCCTTGTTCGCCGCCGGCACCCGCTGCCAGCACCTCTGCGAGCGATGCATGCAGGTCGGTCACGAAGGCGTCGATCTTGCCGTCGTGCACCGCGTTGACGGTGCAGTGCAACGAGGCCGGCGGGCCTTGCCGGTCGAGGTACCAGCCGCGCCGCCACAGTGCATCGGCCAGTGCGTACACATCCAGCCGCGCCGGGTCGGCGGCGCCGAACGCCAGCAGCATCGCATCAGGCGCGGCGCGCAACTGCAGCTCAGGAATCGCCACGACGGCAGCCGCCAGTTGCTCGCACGCACGTCGGGCGGCGGCCGCGAGCCGCAGGTAGCCGTCGTCGCCGAGGTAGTTCATCACGGCCCACGCGGCAGCCATGGCGCCACCGCCCTTGGTGCCGAGCACGCCCGACGAGCCGTACAGGCCACCCAGCCAGTTGTCGGTGACGTAGGTCTGGTAGTTGCGCAGGCGCTTGTTGCGATGCATGATCACCGATGCGCCCTTGGCCGTGTACCCGAACTTGTGCAGGTCGACCGAGATGCTGGTGACCCCCGGCACGGTGAAGTTCCACGGCTGGATGTCGTGGCCCAAGCGGGCCAGGTAGGTGAGGGTGACGCCGCCCATGCACCCGTCGACGTGGCAGTTGATGTCGCGGGCGGCGGCCAGCGCCGCGATGTCGGCGATGGGGTCGATCACACCTTGCGGGTACTGCGGCGCCGAGCCCACCACCAGCACGGTGTTGTCGTCGATCGCCGCTTCCATGGCCGGTACGTCGGCTCGCCAGTCGGCGCCCACCGGAATGCGCCGGCTCTCGAGGCCGAAGTAGTAGCACCCCTTCTCGAACGCCGCATGTGCGCTGGTGGGCAGCACCACGTTGGGGGCGGTGATGTTGCGCTCCTTGCGGCCCCGTTCGCGAGCGGCCTTCACCGCCATCAGGATGCTCTCGGTACCGCCGCTGGTCATGAACCCGGCGCCCTCGGGCCCGGCCTGCAGCCAGTCGCCGACGATGCCGACGACCTCGTTCTGTATGCGGCGCAGGCTGGGGAACGCATCGGTGTTGAGTGCGTTCTCACTGGAGTACCTGGCGTAGGCCGCCTCGGCGACGGCCAGCACGTCGTCGCCGGCGTTGTACACCAGCGTGAACGCGTGACCGTCGCGCCAACGAACATCGTCGGCCTTGAGACCGTCGAGCTGGGCCAACACGTCGTCGCGGCCGAGACCATGGGAGGGAAGTGCCATGCCCCGCAACGTACCCGACCACAACGGGGGCCGGCGTCTACGCTGACCGCCGATGCCCAGGCCCACACGCGACGACTTCCTGCTCGATCCGGATCTCGTCTTCCTCAATCATGGTTCGTTCGGTGCCGTGCCCGCGGTGGTGCAGCAGGCCTATGAAGGGTTGCAGCGCGAGATGGAACGCAACCCGGTTGCGTGGCTGCAACGCCGGGCGCCCGAGCTGTTGGCCGAGGCACGTGCTCGACTGGGCTCGTTCGTGGGCGCCGCCGCCGACGACGTGGTGTTCTTCCCGAACCCCACCACGGCCGTCAACATGGTGGCGAACAACCTGCACCTGCAGCCGGGCGACGAGGTGCTCACCACCGACCACGAGTACGGCGCCATGTACCGCACCTGGCGCAAGCGGTGTGCCGAAGCAGGGGCGTCGTACGTGCGGGTACCCATCCCTGTGCCGGTCAGCACGGCTGCCGACTTCGTCGAGCGCGTGTGGTCGGCGGTCACGCCGCGCACCAAGGTGCTGTTCCTCGACCACCTCACCAGCGCCACCGCGCTGGTCTTCCCGGTGGCCGAGCTCTGCCGTCGTGCGCGCGCTGCCGGCATCGTGTCGATCGTCGACGGAGCGCACGTACCCGGGCACGTGCCGCTCGACCTGGCGCAGCTGGAGTGCGACGTCTACACGGGCGCGCTGCACAAGTGGGCATGTGCGCCGAAGGGGTGCTCGTTCCTCTACGCGCACCCCACCGCACAGGCGTGGCTGGAGCCGCTGGTGGTCAGCTGGGGGTGGGAGAGCGACCATCCCAGCGAGTCGCAGTTCGTCGACTACCACGAGTGGCAGGGCACTCGCGATCTCTCCCCGTTCCTTGCGGTCTCGGCCGCGCTCGACTTCTGCAACACCCACGACTGGGCCGGCGTGCAGGCGGAAGGGCACCGGCTGGCGTTGCTCACCCGGTCGCGAATCAACGCCCTCACTCACCGGCCTCGAGTCGATCAGTCCCGACTCGACCGAGTGGATCGGCCAGCTCGCGTCGATCCGCCTTCCCGATCATGTCGACGCGGTGGCGTTGAAGGAGCGGCTCTTCCGCGAGCATCGCATCGAGGTGCCGTTGCCCGTGTGGAACGGGCAGAACTTCGTCCGGGTCAGCTTCGCCGCACACAACACCGAGGGCGACTCCGACGCGCTGGTGGCTGCGCTCGCTGAGATGCTGTCGTAGCGACGCCACCGGTGAGCGCTGCTCTGGCATTCGCGATCGCGGCAGCACTGCTGCTGGGCGCATCCGACTTCTTCGCCGCACGCTCGGCGCGCACGACACCTGCGTTGACGGTCACGCGCACGGCGGTGGCGGTGAGCACGTTGCTGTCGCCCATGCTGCTGTTGCTGGTCGACTCGCAGTGGATCGGTCGCGATGTGGTCATCGGGGCGCTGTCGGGCCTGTCGATGATCACCGGGCTGATGCTGCTGTATCGCGGATACGCCGTGGCTCGCATGGGCATCGTGGCGCCGCTCTCATCAGTGCTGCTCGCCGCCGTGCCGATCGTGTGGGACGTGATCAACGGCGTGCGGCCCAGCGGTGTGGCGTCGGCCGGGATGGCGCTGGGGGTGGTGGCGCTGGTGCTCACGTCGTACACGCCCGGTGGTGTCGGCAGCGTGCGCCAAGGGGCGTTGCTGGGCGTCGGCAGCGGCGTCGCCTTCGGCATCGCGTTCACGCTGATGGGGGAGGCGTCGCGGGCCGCTGGGCTCATGCCGGTGGTGGTGCAGCGGGCAACAGGTTTCGGCTTGCTGGCGGTGATCGGTTTCGTTCGGCGAGACCAGTTCTTCGCCACCGGCATCGGCCTGCGCAACGCGATGGGGGCGGGCGTGCTGGGCCTGGTGGCCATCGGGTCGTTGCAGCTGGGCCTGCAGCGCGGGCAGCTGGGCCCGGTGTCGGTGGCCTCGTCGCAGTTCGCCACCGTGGCGGTGGTGCTGTCGGTGCTCTTCAACCGTGAGCGCATGCGGTGGTGGCAGGGCCTGGGCGTGGGCGCCACGGCGGTGGCGGTGGCACTGATCGCCGCCGGCGGATGAGCGCTGTGCGTTGAGGGGTGGGCGTGCCGCTCACAGCCGCAGCAACGCCACCCCGCAGATCACCAGTGCCACGCCGCCTGTTTGCGCTGCGCTCAGCCGCTCGCCGAGTGCGAGCACCCCGAACGCGACGGCCCCGAGCGCCTCGAAGCCCAACCCGACGATGAGCGTGGTCGACAGCATGTGGCCGGTCACCGCGCGAGAGAGCAGGGCGGCGCCGATCATGAAGCTCGCCGCCACCACCAGGCTGGGGGGCACCTGGGTGAACCCCTGCGACGCCTTCATGAATGCACCACCGACGCAGAACATCGCAGAACCGGCCAACACGATCAACATGGTCAAGAGAGGCGCGATGCCCGTACTGGATACATCGCCGTGATGCGCAGGCCGTCCGACCCGGCTGGCGTGGTCCGCCTACAGTGAGTGACCAATCGGGACGAGGAGTACGGCCGGCGTGATCACAGGTGAGTTGAAGTCGAGGATCGACGCTGTCTGGAACGACTTCTGGTCCGGTGGTATCTCCAACCCGTTGGAGGTGATGGAGCAGCTGACCTACCTGCTGTTCATCAAGGGGCTCGACGAGCAGCAGACCAGAGCCGAGAACCAGGCGCAGCGCACCGGCAAGCCGATCATCGACCCGCTGTTCCCTGCGGGCACGTTCAAGCCCGACGACAACACGGTCGGTCGGCCGTACGACGACCTGCGATGGACCCGCTTCAAGAACCTGGCCGCGCAGGACATGTACGAGGTGGTCGACCGCTACGTGTTCCCGTTCATGCAGGCGCGTGCCGCCGACAGCACGCATGCCACGCACATGAAGGGTGCCCGGCTCACCATCCCGACGCCGGCGCTGTTGCTGAAAGCGGTCGACGGGCTCGATGCGATCCCCATGCAGGATCGCGACACGAAGGGCGACGTGTACGAGTACATGTTGTCGAAGATCGCGTCGGCCGGGCAGAACGGCCAGTTCCGCACACCGCGCCACATCATCCAGCTGATGGTGGAGATGACGGCACCCACGCCCAGCGACACGATCTGCGACCCGGCCAGCGGCACGTGCGGCTTCCTGGTGGCAGCGGGGGAGTTCATCCGAACGAACCATGAGGCCGCGCTGCTCGACCCGGTGCAGTCGAAGCACTTCCACGAGGGCATGTTCCACGGGTACGACTTCGACAACACGATGCTGCGCATCGGCTCGATGAACCTGCAGCTGCACGGCGTGCAGAACCCGCAGATCGTGTACCGCGACTCGCTGGCGCAAGACCATGCGGGCGACATCGAGGGTTACAGCCTTGTCCTGGCCAACCCGCCCTTCGCCGGCTCGCTGGATTACGAGAGCACCGCCAAGGACCTGTTGCAGGTGGTGAAGACGAAGAAGACCGAGCTGCTGTTCCTGGCCCTGTTCCTGCGCCTGCTGAAGCCCGGCGGCCGGGCAGCAGTGATCGTGCCCGATGGTGTGCTGTTCGGTTCGTCGAACGCGCACAAAGAGTTGCGCCGCATGCTGGTGGAGGACCACAAGCTCGACGGCATCGTCTCGCTGCCCTCCGGTGTGTTCAAGCCGTATGCCGGTGTCTCCACCGCGATCCTGTTCTTCACCAAGACGAACTCTGGCGGCACCGACCACGTGTGGTTCTACGACCTGCAAGCCGACGGTCGCAGCCTGGACGACAAGCGCACCCCGCTGCTGGCCGACGACAAGCTGAGCGCCATCGCCACCCTCACCGCCGACGAGCACGTGAAGAACAACCTGCCCGACGCCCTCGCCCGCTGGCGCGTCCGCGGCAGCGCGGAGCTGCAGCGGGCCCGCACCGACCAGTCGTTCTGCGTGCCCAAGGCCGACATCGCCGCCAACGACTACGACCTCAGCATCAACCGCTACAAGGAGATCGTCCACGACGACGTCGAGTACGAGAGCCCCCAGGTGATCCTCGACGAACTCGCCGCCCTGGAAGCCGAGATCCAACAAGGCATCCAAGACCTCAAGGCGATGCTGTGGTGACCCGCGTGGCCCGGCCGCCGATTGGCGAGGTCGCTGGAGACTGCCCTGGGCCGGCGAAGGATGCTGCATTTCGGGGAGGGCCTGATGCCCTCGGCCGTCGGGTCTGGGCGGCGGGCAGCCAGGACTCGGATGCTGGACAAGTTCATCGACCGCAGGCGCTCGTTCGTCGCGATGACGAGGCGGCGAGTGCTCTTCGGCAACGCAAGCTGGGCATTGCGCCCGGTCAGGGGTGGGGTGCTGGGCCAACGGACCATGCTCCTCCTGAATCCCCGAAGGCGCCGACGCCGATTCCTTGGCATCACCTGCGCCCGCTCTCGAGCGTGGATGCACGGATCACTGGGGCGGGCCCGCGCAGGCATCAAAGGCTGGATGCATAGGCGCTCAAGATCCCGCTGCCCCCGATCGAGGAGCAGCGGCGGATTGCGGCGGTGCTGGATGCCGCCGACTTGCTCCGAGCCAAACGCCGCCAGGCCATCGCCAAGCTCGACTCCCTCACCCAAGCCATCTTCATCGACATGTTCGGCGACCCGCGGCGAACCCCACCGGTGGCCACCGCCTAGCTTGGGGATCTTTGCAGACGTGAGGCTGGTACAGGCGGGCGAGTCGTCGGCGACGCCCGCGCCTTGCGGTGCGAACCACGGACAGCCAATGGTGGGATGGCGCTGACGGACCGGCAGATTGCGCCGCGCCGGGGTCGGGTCTGGCGTCGAAGCGTGACTTCCGCCGGCGACGTCGGTTCGCCGCGAGGTCAGGGCTGACACGGTGCCAGCCTATCTTGCCCGACCGAGATCGCGCCCGGTCTACGCCGACTGCTTGGTTCGCTCCGACGCAGCCTGGCCCCGGAGTCAGAGGTCGATCCAGCGTCGCCGCCATGGTGGGCAGCAGCGGCGAGATCGTCGCTGGCAAACCTCGAACCGAAGTGCCCGAGATCCGGTCCGCCCCTTGATCTCAGAGCAGTTCGCGTCGGCGAGTCGATCGGCGCAGCGACGACACGCACAGCGGGGGGCAGGGCTGAGGCGCTCGATGCACTCTTTGCCTCCCTCCAGCAGAGGGCCTTCAGGGGGGAGTTGTAGTCGTGTCGCAGTTCGCCTTTCTTGCCGCTGAGTTCCCTGATGAGTTCTCGATGGCGGAGTGGGCGGAGCGGCATGTGTTGTCGGATCCGGGGCCGGCGGTGATCTATGCGCGCAAGGCGTTGGAGTCGGGTGTGAAGTGGGTGTTCGCGTACGACCGGTCGTTGCCGCAGCCGTACGACGACCAGCTGAACACATACCTGAACGAGCCGGCGTTCAAAGCGTTGGAGAACGGTCATGTGTTCAACGTGGCGAAGCGGATCCAGAAGGCCGGCAATCGGGCGGTGCACGATGCGAAGCCGCCGTCGAAGCTGGAAGCGGTGGAGGTGCTGTCCGCGCTGTGGCAGTTCTGCTTCTGGTTGGCGTTCACCTACGGGCGTGGGGCAAAGCCGAACCCGTCGACCCGGTTCGACCCTCACCAGCTGACGATCGCCAAGCGGCCGAGGAAGCGCCACGTTGGCGCAGCGCAAGGAGCTGGAGGATCGGCTGGCGATCGAGGCCGATGAGGCCGCGCTGGCGCGGCAGCGGGCCGACGAGCTGACCCTGACCGTCGAGCAGTTGGAAGCGGAGAAGGCGGCGCTGATCGCGGCGGTCGCGGCTGCGAAGAAGGCCGCCGAGGACGTGCCTGCGGACGCGCACGACTGGAGCGAGTTCGAGACCCGCCGGTACCAGATCGACACGTTGCTGGCCGAGGCGGGCTGGCGGTTGACGCATGTGCGCGACCGTGAGTTCGAAGTGCACGGCATGCCCACGCAGTCGGGTGTCGGCTACGTGGACTACGTGCTGTGGGGCGACGACGGGCGGCCGTTGGCATTGGTGGAGGCGAAGAAGACGATGGTCTCGCCGGCCACCGGGCAGCAGCAGGCCAAGCTGTATGCCGACTGCCTGGAGCAGAGACCGGGCGGCGGCCGGTGATCTTCTACACCAACGGGTACGAGCACTGGCTCTGGGACGACACCGCGGCTACCCGCCGCGGCAGGTGCAGGGTTCCTTCACCCAGGATGAGTTGGAGCTGCTGGTCCAGCGCCGCACCGCCCGGTCGCCCTGGCCGCGCGCAGATGAACCGCCGATCGTCGAGCGCTACTACCAGGAGCGGGCGATCCGTGCGATCGCCGAGCACTTCGAGCACGACCAGCAGCGCAAGGCGCTGGTCGTGATGGCGACGGGTGCCGGCAAGACCCGCACGGTGATCGCCTTGGCCGATCTGTTGATGCGGGCCAACTGGGTGAAGCGGGTGCTGTTCCTGGCGGACCGCACTGCGCTGGTGAACCAGGCGGTGAACGCGTTCAAGGCGCACCTGCCCGCATCCGCCCCGGTGAACCTGGTGACCGAGGGCGACGAGGACGGCCGGGTGTACGTGTCGACCTATCAGACGATGGTCGGCAAGATCGACGAGGCGCGCCGATGGCACCCGCCGCTTCGGGGCGGGGTACTTCGACCTGGTGGTGATCGACGAGGCGCACCGGTCGGTGTACCGCAAGTACCGCGGCATCTTCGACTACTTCGACTCGTACCTGGTGGGCCTGACCGCCACCCCCAAGGACGAGGTGGACACGAACACCTACGAGCTGTTCGACCTGGAGACCGGTGTGCCCACCGACGCCTACTCGCTGGACGAAGCGGTGGCCGACGGGTTCCTGGTGCCACCGCGTGGTGTGTCGGTGCCGCGAAGTTCGTGCGCGAAGGCATCCGCTACGACGAACTCTCCGAGGACGAGAAGGACGAGTGGGACGAGCTGGAATGGGGCGAGGACGACGAGGGCAACCCGCTCGACCCGCCCGACGAGGTGGGCGCCGCCAAGTTCAACAAGTGGCTGTTCAACGAGGACACCGTCGACAAGGTCCTGGAGCACCTCATGACCAAGGGCCTGCACGTGGCCGGCGGCGACCGGCTGGGTAAGACGATCATCTTCGCCAAGAACCAGCGCCACGCCGACTACATCTACGAGCGGTTCATCGTCAACTACCCGCAGCTCGACGCCGGCAACTTCGCCCGCGTGATCACCCACAGCGTGAAGTACGGGCAGGGCCTGATCGACGACTTCTCCAACAAGGACAAGGCGCCGCACATCGCCATCTCGGTCGACATGCTCGACACCGGCATCGACGTGCCCGAGGTCGTGAACCTGGTGTTCTTCAAGATGGTCCGCTCCAAGACCAAGTTCTGGCAGATGATCGGCCGCGGCACCCGCCTGTGCCCCGACCTGTTCGGCCCCGGCGACGACAAGACCGAGTTCCGCGTGTTCGACTTCTGCCAGAACCTCGAGTTCTTCAGCCAGACCCTGCTGCCCGCCGACGGCGCCGCGGGCGCACCGTTGAGCGAGCAGATCTTCAAGGCCCGCCTGGAACTGATCCAGACGTTCGATGCGCTGAAGGCCGGCGCCGCCGAGCGGGCCGAGTTGGCCGACGTGTTGCGGGCTGCGATCGAGTCGATGAACGCGGGCAACTTCCTCGTGCGGCCGCACCTGCAACTGATCGAACGCTTCCGCGACGGCGCGTCGTGGGCGACGTTGTCGGTGGGTGACCTGGCCGCGCTGGCCGACCGCGTGGCCAAGCTGCCCACCCAGCTGGAACCCGAGCACGAAGACGCGAAACGCTTCGACGTACTGGTGCTCAACACACAACTCGGCCTGCTGCGCGGCGAGCCATTCGACCGCCAGCGGCGCGTGCTCATCCAGATCGCAGGCCTGCTGGAGGACCAGCAGACCATTCCCGCGATCGCCGCCGAGCTGGAGCTGCTGCAGGCGATGCAGCACGACGAGTGGTGGGTCGACGTCACCTACTCGATGCTCGAGCAGGTGCGCCGCCGGCTGCGGTTGCTGGTGCCGCTGATCGAACGCACCAAGAAGTCGATCGTCTACACCAACTTCAACGACCAGCTCGGCGACGGCACCGAGGTCGAGCTGCCCGGCATCGGCGGGTCGGTCGCCAGCGCCGAGTTCGCCCAGTTCCGCAAGAAGGCCGAACACTTCCTGAAGGAGCACCTCGCCGAAGCTGCCGTCGCCAAGGTTCGCTCGGGCGAGCCGCTCACGGCCGCCGACATCGACGAGCTGCAACGCATTCTCGTCGCCGCCGGCATCGGCAACGACGACACCTTCGAACAGGCCAGCAGGAACGCCGGCAGCTTCGGGCTGTTCATCCGCTCGCTCGTCGGCCTCGACCGCGCTGCCGCCAAGGCTGCCTTCGCCGAGTTCCTCGACGACAAGCGCTACAGCAAGAACCAGATCAAGTTCGTCACCCTGATCATCGACGAGCTCACCGAACACGGCGTCGTCGACGCTGCCCGGGTCTACGAAAGCCCCTACGACAGCGTTGCCCCCACCGGCCCGGAAGCCCTGTTCCCCGGAGCCGATCTCGACCGCCTCTTCGCCACCATCAACGCGTTGACGAAAGCCGCCGCCACACCTCGAACGATGCCGAGACCCTGGGCCTGAGAGCTAGCGTGGCGCGATGGCCGAAAAACCTGTCATCACCATTCCCGAGGGCGAGCCGCCCGCCGAACTGCTCATCGACGACCAGATCGTCGGTGAGGGCGACGAAGCCGTCATCGGCAAGCGGGTCATCGTGCACTACGTGGGCGTTGCCTGGAGCAACGGCCAAGAGTTCGACGCCAGCTGGAACCGCGGCGACACCTTCGACTTCCGTCTCGGTGCACGAGAAGTGATCGAAGGCTGGGATCGAGGCGTCAAGGGGATGAAGGTGGGTGGCCGGCGCAAGCTCACCATTCCCCCCGACCTCGGCTACGGCAGCCGCGGCGCCGGTGGCGCCATCAAGGGCGGAGAGACCCTCGTGTTCGTCGTCGACCTGATGGCAGTGCGCTAAGCGGCGTCGCCACCCTGCGGCGGGCGCTCAGCCCGTCGACACCAGCCGGCGAATGGCGATCACACGAGTCGACGGGATGCTGCCCACGCGCACGACGTCGCCACTACGCGGCGCCTGGATCCATTGCGTCGAGTTGATCGCGATGCCCACGTGGTTGATGACACCCGAGCCCACCGACGACTCGAGGAAGATGAGATCGCCGGCCTTGATCGCCTGCGTGGCGCGGTCCACAGCCGTGCCGTATTCGACCTGAGCGCCGCTGTAGTGGGGCAGTGAGATGCCGATCTCGGCGTAGGCCGCCATCGTCAGGCCGCTGCAGTCCCAGCTGTCGGGGCCGGCCGCGTTGAACTTGTACGGCTCGCCCAGCTGCGCCTGTGCGAAGGCGAGCACCTTCGCGATGCGGCTGTCGGTCGTGGAGGTGCCGGCCGCAGCGTTGGTGGCGGCGACCGCCGGCAACTTGCCACCGGCCGGCACGTTGAGGAGCATGCCGGGGTAGATGAGGCTGTTCACGGTCAGCTTGTTCGCCGCCAGCAGCGCGGAGAGCTTCACACCCAGGGCCGGTGCGATGCCGGAGAGGTAGTCGCCCGAACGCACCACGTACTGCGCAGTAGCAGCGGGGGCCGCGCTCGGCGTCGCCGCCGGGGCAGCAGCTGCAGGCAGTGAGCCACCAGCGGGCACCACCAACGTGCTGCCGGGGTGGATGACGCTGGTGGCCGTGAGCTTGTTGGTGGCCAGCAGTGCGCTCAGCTTCACCTTCATGCGAGCAGCGATGCCCGACAGGGAGTCACCGGACTTCACCGTGTACACCGCGGCGGCCGCGGCGGCGGGTGCGGCGGCGGCGCCGGGCACCTTGCCACCTTCGGGCACGATCAACTGCATGCCCGGGTAGATGAGGCTGGTGACGACGAGCTTGTTCGCTGCCAGCAACGCCGACATCTTCACGCCCATGCGCTCGGCGATGCCCGAGAGGTAGTCGCCGGCTTGCACCACGTAGACCTGCGGGCTGGCGGCCACGTTGGCAGGGGCAGCAGGGCCTGCGTACGCTGTATCCACCACGGCAACGGCCCCGATGGCTACCGTGAGAGCAGCTGTGGCAATGGCTCGATGAAGTCGGGTCATGGTCTGTTCTTCGGCATCGGCGGTGGCCGACCTTACGGTTTCTTGACCTTTCGCGGTTCTACGCGCCTGCCTCGATGCCCGGCGGCGGCCCGACACCGGGGTACGGTTGCCGGCGTGAGCAGGGAGAACAGGGCGCGCGGGCGGCGCACCGCCAGTGGTGCCCGGCCTGCGCCGTGGCGTGCCGTGGTGAACCCCTACGAGCCGATCCGGATGCTCTCCGACGACCACGTCGAGCACGTTCACCGTGCATCACTGACCCTGCTGCACACCACCGGCATGCGCGTGCTGCACCCGCCAGCGCGCCGGCTGCTGGCCGAAGCCGGCTGCGTGGTCGACGATCTGATGGTGCGCTTCGACCCGGAACTGGTCGAGGAGATGGTGGCCAGAGCCCCGTCGTCGTTCGTGCTCCGCGCGCGAAACCCCGCTCGCGATCTCACCATCGGCGGTCGCCACGTGGTGTTCACCTCGGTGGGTGGCCCGGCCTTCGCCAGCGATGCCGAGCGGGGGCGGCGGCCCGGTTCGCACGCGGAGCAGGCCGAGTACCTGCGCGTCATCCAGGCGCTCGACGTCATCCAGCAGGAGGGTGGTGGCCCGTTCGAGGCGATGGACCTCGCGCCCGAGACCCGCCACCTCGATCTGTGCCTGTCGCTGATCCGGCTGCTCGACAAGAACTGGCAGGGCATCGCACTCGGGCGCGACCGCGCCGCCGACTGCATCGACATGGCGGCCATCGCGTTGGGCACCGATCGCGACGGCCTTGCGGCTGCGCCGGCATTGCTGACCATCGTCAACACGAACACACCGCTCACGCTCGACATCCCGATGGCGGAAGGGTTGATCGAGCTCGCCGGCGCCGGCAAGCGGTGTGCGTGACGCCCTTCACGCTGGCCGGTGCAATGGCTCCCGCCACCCTGGCCGGTGCACTGGCGCTGCAGAACGCCGAGATGTTGGCGGTGGGCACCCTCATCCAGTTGGTACGACCTGGCGCACCGATGATGTACGGCTCGTTCACCTCCAACGTCGACATGCGCAGCGGCTCGCCTGCCTTCGGCACGCCGGAGTACACGAAGGCGGCCCAGGCCAGCGGCCAACTGGCTCGCCGGTACGGCCTGCCGTTCAGGTCGTCGAACACCACCACGTCCAACGCGGTCGATGCACAAGCCGCGTACGAGAGCGCGATGTCGCTGTGGGGCGCCGTGATGGGCGGCGCCAACCTGGTCAACCACGCTGCCGGGTGGCTGGAGGGAGGGCTCACGGCCAGCTTCGAGAAGCTGATCATCGATGCCGAGATGCTGCAGATGATGGCCTCCTACCTGCAGCCGATCGAAGTCGACGACGCCTCGCTGGGCCTCGAGGCCATCGGTGCCGTTGGCCCTGGCGGCCACTTCTTCGGCTCACCGCACACGCTCGAGCGCTACGAGCACGCCTTCTACTCACCGCTGGTCAGCGATTGGCGCAACTTCGAGACGTGGGCCGAGAGCGGCTCACCGGACACGACCGAGCGGGCACATCGCATCTGGCGCCAACTGCTCGACGAGTCGGTGTCGCCAACCCTCGATGCGGCCATCGACGACGAGCTGGTCGAGTTCGTCGCGCACCGCAAGGAAGTGCTGAGCCGCTGATCAGCCGTCGACGCGGGGTAGGGCAAGCCCTACCGTGCACATGCCAGCAGCCCGGATGGTGCCGAGCGCCGCGCATCGTCATCGTGGAGACATGCTCCGCCAACTCGCCGCCGCCTCGTACCGCCACCGTCGACTCACGCTGCTCATCTGGGTAGCAGCCGTGGTCGGCATCTCCTTCGCCGCGTCCGCGAGCGGTGGCGAGTTCGCGAGCAATGGTCGCTTGCCCGGCACCGACAGCGACCGTGCGTACGAGTTGCTGTTGCGCGAGTCGCCCGGCGACAACAACATCGAAGGTGACATCGTGCGGGTGGTGTTCGCCGACCCGGCGGGCCTGGCCGACGCAGGCGTGGCCGCGCGCATCGACGGATTCCTCGATCGCGTTGACGCGATGCCGTCGGTGCTGAGCAGCCCGCGCCGAGTGACCGACCTGCACCTGTCGGCCGACGGTGATGTGGGTGTGGCGACGATCGCGCTCGCCAAGAACGACGAAGGTGTGGTCGATCAGCTGCTCGAGCAACGTGCTGCGCTGGCAGCGGACGGCACGACGGTGGAGTACGGCGGCTACCGCTTCCAGAACGGAGGCGTGCCGACCACCGAGGTGTTCGGTCTGCTCGCGGCGGTGGTCATCCTGCTGATCTCGTTCGGTTCGCTGGTGGCGGCGGGTCTGCCCATCGTCACCGCGCTGTTCGGCATCGCGATCGGTCTCGGGGGCGTGCAACTGTGGTCCGCGGCGGTCGACACTCCCGACTTCACCGTGCAGGTTGCCTCGATGGTGGGTCTCGGCGTGGGCATCGACTACGCGCTGTTCATCGTCACTCGCTACCGCGAGGCACTGCGCCGCACCGGCGACCCGTTCGCCGCCACGATGGAGGCGATCGACACCGCCGGCCGGGCGGTGGTGTTCGCTGGTGTCACGGTGATGATCTCGTTGCTGGGGATGCTGCTGATGGGGCTGTCGTTCTTGAACGGGTTGGCACTGGGTACCTCTTCGGCGGTGATGGTGGCGGTGCTTGCCGCCGTCACGTTGCTGCCGGCCTCACTGGGGTTCGTGGGCCGCAACATCGACAGGTTGTCGATCCACCGTCGCGACGAGCGCGCCGGCGAATCCGGCTGGCATCGGTGGAGCCGGTTCGTGCAGCGCCACCCCGTCGCCTGCGCGGTTGCCGGGCTGGGCCTGCTGGGGGCGCTGGTCGTGCCGGCGTTCGCGATGCGGTTCGCGTCGGCCGATGCCGGCAACGACCCACGAAGCAGCACCACCAGAGCCGCCTACGACACGCTGGCCGACGGTTTCGGCGCCGGCTACAACGGGCCCTTGCTGGTGGTGGCGAGGCTCGACGGCGACCCCTCGGCCGCTGCGCGTCTCGCCGGCGCGATTGCCGCCACGCCCGGAGTGGCGGCCATCGACGACGTGTACACCGTGCCGGCGGGAAGGATCGCCGTCATCACCGTGGTACCGACCACCGGCCCGCAGGACGAGCGCACCGCCGCGCTGGTGCACCAGCTGCGTACCGATGTCATCCCCGCCAGCGGTGTTGTCGCCCACGTGGGTGGGCAAACGGCCGGCGACGTCGACTTCGCCGAGCAGATGTCGTCACGGCTGCCCATCTTCATCGGCGCAGTGCTGCTGCTCAGCTTCCTGTTGCTGATGGTGGTCTTCCGCTCGCTGCTCGTGCCGTTGAAGGCGGTGCTGCTGAACCTGCTCTCCATCGGCGCCGCGTACGGCGTGCTGGTGGCGGTGTTCCAGTGGGGCTGGCTGGGTTGGATCGTGGGGGTGGAGGAAGGGGCCCCGATCGAGCCGTGGGCGCCGATGATGTTGTTCGCGATCGTGTTCGGCCTTTCGATGGACTACGAGGTCTTCCTGCTGTCGTCGGTGAAGGAGCGTGTGGATCGCGGCGAGAGCAACAGCCGGGCGGTGGTCGAGGGCCTGGCCAGCACGGCGCGTGTGATCACCGCGGCCGCTGCCATCATGGTGTGCGTGTTCGGCACCTTCGTCCTCGGCGATCTCCGCGCGATCAAACTGATCGGTCTCGGGCTGGCCGTGGCCGTGCTGCTCGACGCCACGGTGGTGCGCATGGTGTTGGTGCCCGCCACCATGGAGCTGCTCGGCGATCGCAACTGGTGGTTGCCGCGGCGCCTGGGCCGAATGCTGCCGCAAGTGCACGTCAGCGACCCGCCGACGCCAGTCGCGCCGGCTCGTGCGCTGGTCGAGGTGCGGTGATGGCCGCCCTGCTGAAGAAGTGGTACGGGCCGCTCGCTCGCGGTCGAGTGTGGAAGGAGTCGGTGCACCTGCTGGCCGACCTCGTGGTCGGCATCGGGCTGTTCACCGCGGTCGTCACGATGCTGTCGCTCAGCGTTGGCCTGATGGTCACGCTCATCGGCGTGCCACTACTGGTTGCCACCGTGGTCGGCGGCCGTGTCATCGGCTCGGTCGAGCGCGCACGAGTCGCCGCGCTGCTGGGTGTGGCGCTTCCCGCGCATGCCCCGCTCCAGTGGCACGGTGGGCTGTGGCAGCGGGCCAAGCAGGCACTTGCCGATCGGCCGGGTTGGCGCGGCCTCGCCTACGGGTTGCTGATGCTGCCATGGGGTGTCATCACCTTCACCGCCACGGTCGTGATCTGGTCGGTCACGCTCTCGATGGCAACGCTGCCACTGTGGGGTTGGCTGGCCGATCCGCCGCCCGCGTTCGACCTCGACGGGGTGACCTACGAGCCAGGGGAGTGGCCGTTGGGGCTCCTCTCGCTCGGAGCCGGGCTGGTGGGTCTGCTGCTGTTGGCCGTCGTGCCGCGGGTGATCCATGGCATCGCCGCGGCCGATGTCGCGCTGGCGCGAAGCCTGCTCGCGGCCAATGCCGAGGAGCAGCTGCAGCAGCGCGTGAGCGAGTTGGAGGTGAGCCGTGAGGCCTCGGTCGAGTCGTCGGCCAGCGAGCTGCGCCGCATCGAGCGCGACCTGCACGACGGCGCCCAGCAGCGGCTGGTGAGCTTGGCGATGAACCTCGGAATGGCCAAGGAACGCCTCGCTGACACCGACGACGAACGTGCCAAGGAGATGGTCGCACTCGCTCACGACGAGGCCAAGCAGGCAATCGTCGAGCTGCGCGACCTGGTACGCGGCATCCACCCCGCGGTGCTCACGGATCGCGGTCTCGACGCGGCGGTCTCGGCGCTCATCGCGCGTTGCCCGGTTCCCGTCGAGCTGCACAGCGACCTGCCTCGGCGCCTGCCGCCCGCTGTCGAGGCGACGGCGTACTTCGTGGTGGCGGAAGCACTCACCAACGTGGCCAAGCACAGCCACGCGCGCAGCGCGCTGGTGCGCCTCGTGGAGGTCGACGATCACCTGCTGATCGAGGTGCACGACGACGGTGGCGGCGGTGCCACCGACGCGGCCGGCGGCGGATTGCGCGGGTTGCGCGATCGTGTCGCCGGGGTCGAGGGCCGGTTGCGCATCGCCAGCCCGCCCGGTGGGCCTACGGTCGTGAGCGTGGAGCTGCCATGCGGATCGTGATCGCCGAGGATTCGGTGCTGCTGCGCGAAGGCATCACCCGGCTGCTCGCCGAGTACGGCCACGAGGTGGTTGCTGCAGAGGGCGATGCCACCCGGCTGCTGGCCGTGGTGACGTACCACCAGCCGGATCTGGTGATCGTGGATGTGCGCATGCCGCCCACGCACACCGATGAGGGTTTGCGCGCCGCGGTGGAGCTGCGCACGCAACGACCGGCGACGCCGGTGCTGGTGCTCTCGCAGTACGTGGAGGAGCGCTACGCCACCGAACTGCTGGCGCTGGGCACCGTGGGCGTGGGCTACCTCCTGAAGGAACGGGTCGCCGATGTGCGCGAGTTCGTCGAGGCCGCGTGCCGCGTTGCCGACGGCGGCACAGCCCTCGACCCGGAAGTGGTGTCGCAGCTGTTCGCCCGCAGCAGGCGGCGCGACCCGCTCGCGTCACTGACACCTCGCGAGCGAGAGGTGCTCTCGCTGATGGCGCAGGGCCTCTCCAACCTCGCGGTTGCGGAGCGGCTCGTGGTCAGCGCCGGCGCAGTGGAGAAGCACATCTCGTCGATCTTCACCAAGCTGGATCTGGCCCCGTCGGAGCACGAGCACCGCCGAGTGCTGGCGGTGCTGCGCTACGTGGCAGGGGAGTAGCGCCCGCGTCGCGCCCTCCTGTCAGGCCTGGACCGGCACGCGCACGGAGCGGCCGCGGATGCCGATGACGAGCAACACCACACCGACGCCGATCACCACCACGCCACCGATGAGCAGGATGTTGCCGATGAGGTGGGCGGTCTCGCTGAGAGTAGCGACGGAGTAGAAGTCGCCCGGTGCGGTGTGCCCGTCTCGCCATGCGCACGTCACCGTGGTGGCGCCTGCGCGCCCCTCGAAGCTGCCCGCCTCGCGGCCGGCCGACGTCTCCAGCCGCGAGCCGCTCGAGGCCGTGTCCACCTCTTGCGCGGAGCCATCCGGGTGCATCACCGAGCACTGCAGGTTCTGCACAGGGATCTGGTCGGGCGACACCCCCGTGGCGTCGGGCAGCAGGATGATGCCGTAGGTCTCGTCGTCGGCCTGGAAGCTGATCGGGCTACCGACCGGGCGCGGCCCTCGGCGGTGGCCACTTCCAGCGCTTGAGTGGCGAATGCGAGCGCGGCGCCGCCCAGCGTGATGCCCAGGCCGGCGATGCAGCAGGCGAGACCGGCGATGAAGGGCCGGCGACGCCGCTCGGTGATCACTCGCATCCGCGCGACGGGCACGGCCGCAGGGGGAGTGGGGGAGGAGGCGGGCAGCACTCAGCGGCCCTTCTGCTTGGCCTCGAACAGCTCGCCGTACTTGGCCCCGATTCGCCAGTCGCTGCGCAGCTTGGTCTGCCATGCCGCCGACGTCGCCGCCCAGGTGCCGCTGGCCACGCCGTGGCGCTGCGCATAGGCGTCGTAGTCGGCGGGGGCGACGCGCTCCTTGATCAACCCCACTTCGATGGCCGCCAGCGTGTCGAGGCTGATGCCGCCGATCAGTTCGCCGGCGTCCGCGTTGTCGACCTGGCCGCGCACATCCGAGATCGGCGGCGTCGCCATCGGCTGGTGCACCACCGGTTCGGGGCGCAGCGCAGCAGCCGACACGCCGACACCGGGGTTGTGCATCGCGGCCGAGGGCCAGTCGATGGTCACCTTGTCCTGGCGGCGGTCGTTCACCCAGCACGGCAGCTGTGCACCCACCACTGCGAGGTGGCCGGCGTAGAACGGCACCTCAACCTTCTTCAGTTGCACCGCGTAGGCCTCGTCGCCAGGAAGCTGCACCACCACGTCGAAATCGATCGCGGAACCCATCCCGAACATCACCGACCGTTCGCCGATCGAGCTGACCACCAGGGAAGCGGGGGAGCCCTTCTTGGCTGCACTGTGCATCGACTCCTCTTCGTCGACGATGCCGGCGGAAGGTGGCTCCTTCATCATCTTCCAGCGATCGAGCGTGTGCGCGGCGTGCACGCCGAACGGCGCGACCGACGCCGGCCAGTCGATGACGGCAGCATCGCCCAACTGACGCACCACCAACGGCATCCCCAACCGCACGGCCTCCGACCCCGAGATGTGCTGACGAATGCCCAGCACGCCTGCGCCCGCGACACCGACGCGGAAGTGGTAGATCGGCTTCCGGTTGTTGTCGTCGTGCGTGTACTTGACGAGGATGCCTTCCAGGACGGCACCGGCAGCGGTTCCCTTCGCCAACACCTTCTCTGCATCCGGCCCACCGAACAATCCCATCAGAATCCACCTCTCGTCAGCGTGTGCAGCGCAGTACCGGAGAGTCTGACCCAACGAGAGAGGGCCGCGTCGCCACAGCAATCGAGGGAGATCGCGGTTACCTTGCTCATGTGAGTTGGCTGGGGTCGAGTTGGTGCATCGTCGGTGCCTACATCCTGGTCTCCATCCTCACGCTCATCCTCGGCAGCGTCGAGGTTGCCCGCCGGCGAGGGGGGAGCGAGGGTCACCTCTGGCCGGCCTTCTGGTTCGGGACGACGATCCTGCTGCTGGCGATGGCCGTAGGTCGGGCGGGCGACCTCGGCGGGCTGCTCGCCGACTTCGGTCGCCGGCAGGCACGCTCCGAAGGGTGGTATCAGACCCGGCGATCGTTGCAGGCCGTCGTTGTCGGCTCGATTGCGGCGGTGTGGGCGGTGGCGGTCATCGTCGCGATCTGGCGGGTGCCCGAGCGTCGACGGCGCTACTTGCCCCCGGCGCTGCTGGTCTTCACGTTGGTCTGCTTTGCGGGCATCAGGATCATCTCCCTGCACCAGATCGATGCCGTGCTGCTGCGCCGAGACCTCGCCGGTGCACCAATCGGCATCATCATCGAACACATCGTGCTTCTGGCCATCGTCACGGCATCGCTGACGATGCTGGTCTCGTCCCTACGCCGACGTCGCAGCAAGCCGGCCGCGGCTGATGCGACCGACCGGCGCTCCTCGGCTCCTCAGCCGCCCGTTCCTTCATCGGAGCCGGGCTGAGCAGCGCGGCAAAACGGCCTCGAGCGGCTCTGGGTCACGGCACAGAAGGAACCCACGTCTGTGCCGTGACCCAGCCAGCGAGAGCGGCGAGTGGTGGTACACCGCACGACACTCAGTCGTCTCTAACTGACATAACGATGATTATGGGCGATGTGTCGAAGGAGGTGGTCAGCGCTTGCGTCTGTGCGCTCCCGCTCGCCGTGCGGTCGGCAATGCACAGACGCGACACGATTCGGGTTGCCGGCGGTTTCGGGCTGCCGAATTCGTGGCGGGTGGCCGCAGCCCGATGTTGCCGGCGGACTCGGGCGGCCGACGTGCCGGTTCACGCGCGAATTCGTGACGGGTGGCCGCAGCAGCCGATCTGGCCGGTCGTCGACTGGTCGACCGACGACCGACGACGCGATGGAAGGCACCGCTCGCCTGTCGGAGCGCCTCCGCGGGCGCCGAGTTTCGTCATGACGAAAAGACCTAGGCATCGCAGGTGCGGGCGTCAACGGGCCGGTGGCTGCAACTCGCGGTCGCGCAGCGGCCGTGCGGCCTCGAGCAACCACTCGACGATGCTGTGCAGCTCGCGCACGCTCGGCTTGGCGCCGGCCGCGGCAAGATCCCGCTCGGCGTCGTTGACCGCGCAGGCCAACACGTACAGCTCGTCGTGCAGTCGATCGAGCTCGTCCTTGGTGATGATCAGTTCGCTCTCGCTGAGCTGCAGCTCGGCGGCGCGTTGCTTGCCGACCCAGTGCCATTGCCGGCATGCCTGCGAACAGAACTCGCGCGGGCGCCCCATCTTCTGCGACGGCAGCACCCGCCGGCACCACTTGCACCGCGACCGCTCTTCGCTGCTCGACTCGTCGACTTCCGTCATGACGAAAGGCTAGGGCACGGGCGCTCGGCGCTCAGCGATCCATCAACGCGTTGCCGACCTGCCATGCGGCTTCGGCGCGGTCGAGGCGTTGCGTTGCCTCGCTGCGCAACCGGTCGGCCACGCCGGCGACGAGGACGTTCATCAACGCCAGGGTGCCCACGTGGCTGTCGAAGGGCCCGCCACCGGCAGCCGCCACGGTGAGCGTGCGCTCGGCGATCGCCGCCAACGGTGACAGCAGGCTGTCGGTGATGGCAACACACCACACTCCCCTGTTGTGCGCCGCACGTGCCGCATCGATCACCCAGCGGTCGTAGCGGCGCAGGTCGACCAGCACCAACACATCGCTGCGTCGCAGCTGGGCGACCGACCTGCGTACTGCGACATCGTTGCCGTCGAGCAGTTCGACGTCGTCGCGCAACGCATGCAGATCGGCGGTCAACTGGTGGGCAACGCCCAAGGATGCGTCGCCGGAGAGCACGAAGACCCGCGCGCCGTGCGCTGCGAGATGCGAAACGACGTCGGCCAGTGCGTCGGCCTCCAGCGCCCGCAACGTGGTGGTGACGTTGTCGAGCTCGAGTTGCAGGTGGCGACCGATGGCGTCGGTGGCGGCAGGCTCGCGGATGCGCTCTGCCGCCGGCCGCAACTGGCCGGCGAGCGAGTGCTGCACCGACGCCTGCAGCCCGGTGAAACCGTCGTAGCCGAGCTTGCCGGCTAGTCGCACCACCGTCGCCGCCCCTGATGCCGCTGCTTCGGCCAGCTCGGCCACCGTGCCGAATGCAACCAGCTGCGGGCGCTCGAGCACCACCTCTGCCACGCGGCGCTCGGCCGGCGTCAGTGACGTGTTGGCCCGTCCGATGCGCTCTGCCACTTCCACGGACCCGGATGGTACTTCCCCGAGCATGTTCGATACGGATGTTCCGAATGACGCTAGACTTGGAACGTACATTCCACTGGAGGACGCGAACGATGACCACCATGACCGACCACGCACAGCCGCAGGTGATCGAGTCGCCGGAATGGGTACCCATGCCGGTTCCTACCTGCAGCATCGGCGATCACGAGTTCGTGCGCGCCGCCGGGCACGCCGGGCGGTTGCTGCCCGCTGTCATCCACGATGCGCTCGTCGACTTCGCCGACGCCCCTCCGCAAGCCGGGGCCATCGTGCTGCGCGGGCTTCCCGTGGGCTGCCTGCCGCAGACCCCCACTTCACCCACCGCCGCCACCGACAAGGACCGCGTGAGCGAGTTCACGCTGCTCACCGTCGCCCGCCGCTTGGGCCACCCGGTCGGCTACGAACCAGAACATGGTGGCGACCTGGTCCAGAACCTGGTACCGGTGCAGGCCAACGCCGACCGGCAGGTGAGCACGTCGTCGAAGGTGACCCTCATGTTCCACACCGAGGCCGCCTTCCACCCGCACCGCCCGCGCTACCTGATGTTGCTGTGCCTGCGCGGCGACGAGCACGCGGTCACCACGCTGTCGTCGATCTTCGAAGTGCTGCCTCACCTTCCGGGTCGAGTCGTCGACACGCTGTTCCAGCCTCGCTTCCGGACTGCGGTCGACGAGAGCTACCTCCATGGTCGCTCCAACGTGCTGGGGGCCCCGATGAGCGTGCTCAGTGGCGAGCGCGACCGGCCAACGATGGTGTTCGACGCCGATCTGATGGTCGGCACCGACGACGAAGCCGACGATGCGCTCCTCGCGCTCTCCGCTGCCGTGGAGGCCAGGCACACCGGCCTTGCGTTGCAGGCCGGCGACCTGCTGGTCGTCGACAACAACGTGGCGGTACACGGCCGCACGCCCTATCAGCCACGATTCGACGGGTACGACCGTTGGCTGCAACGGTCGATGGCCGTGACCGACCTGTCGGCCAGCGCCGGCCAGCGCGTCGACCGCGTGATCGTCACCCACTTCGGCGCGTGACCAGCCCAGCCGCTGCGCTCGCACGTTAGGGTGCCGCGATGTCGATGCTGTTGGCGCGCTTCTGGTTGTTCATCTGGCGATGGCAGGCGGTGGAACCCGCCGAGCCGGTACCGGCGCACTGCGTGATGATCGCGGCGCCGCACACCACCAACTGGGACTTCCCACTGACGCTCGCACTGGCGAAGGTGAGCGGCGTGCCCGTGTCGTGGCTCGGCAAGCGCACGCTGTTCAAGGGCCCGATGGGGCCGATCATGCGTCGACTGGGCGGGGTTGCCATCGACCGCAGCGCCCCGGGCGGCATGGTCGCTTCGCTGGCGAACGAGTTCTCCGTGCGCGACCAGTTGGCGCTGCTGGTGCCGGCGGAAGGCACACGCTCGCGCACCGAGTACTGGAAGTCGGGCTTCTACCGCATTGCCGAGCAGGCCCAGGTGCCGATCGTCCTCGCGTTCGTCGACCGCGCCACACGCACCGGCGGTTTCGGCCCCGCCATCACTGCCTCTGGCGACATCGTTGCCGACATGGATCGCATTCGTGCGTTCTACGAGGGCAAGGAAGGCCTCAAAGCCGGTCGTTTCGGCCCCATCCGCCTCAAGGAGGAGTCGGCGGCCGAGCCCGTCACCTGATCGCTGTCAGGCGCCGCCGAGCGCAAGCCAGGAATCGGCCACAGCCTGATCGCCGGAGGTGGACACGGCATTCGCCGGCACGGGCCGGCCCCACAGGCTGAGCAGCACGTGCTGAGCGTCGCCTCGTATGCAGGCCGCCGGCTCCACGCCCGGCGCAGCGATCTCCACTCGGCCGCTGTCGCCGTGCACCACCCACCGCTGGCCGGTATCGGTGGTCTCGGCGGCGAACGTGGTGGAGGGCACCACCAGGTGCTCACGAGTGATGAGGCGTGGCAGCATCACCGTCCAGTACTCGTCGATGCCGTCGGCGGCGAACTCGGCATCGATCGACGGAGACTGCCCGACAGCCCGTTGGGCGTCCCAGCGGTGCACCGACGCCTCCTGCGCCTGACGTCGGCGCCACAGACCGGCCACCTTCGGCTCCACTGGGAACGGATGCCACGTGGGTTGCTGCGGGTCGAGATCGTGCAAGGTGGCGAGCAGCCGCGCAGCGCCCTCGCGCAGCCACACGGCCAGCTGCCCCAGCTCCGATGGCGCTGGGTCGGCAGCAGGGTCGAGTTGCGGCACGGCGCCGGTGATGATGGCGGCTCTCGCCCACCGGTGCACGCCGCCGAGATGAGCGCCCAGTTCCGGCAGTCGCCAGCCGGGGCAGCCGGCGATCGGTGCATCCGCCGGCCCCGTCTCGACGGCGACGGAGAAGGCTTCTGCGTCGGTGGCCAGCAATGCAAGATGGTCCAGGGTCATGGCAGTCGAGAGTACGCCCGGCAGACTGGCCGGCGATGATCAATTCTCGCGTTGCCACCATGCCACCCGCGCCCGATCGGGCCTTCGCCAGCGACAATGCGGCCGGCGCCCACCCGGCGGTGATCCAGGCGGTGGTGGCGGCCAACGACGGGCACGCACTCGCCTACGGCAGCGACCGCTGGACCGACGAGGCGCATGCTCGCTTCCGCGACCTGTTCGGCCCCACCAGCGAGACGTTCCTGGTGTTCAACGGCACTGGCGCCAACGTGATGTCGTTGGCCACGATGGTGCACCCAGCCGAGTGCGTGGTGTGCAGCGAGTGGGCGCACATCGCCGTCGACGAGGCCGGCGCACCCGAGCGTGCGCTCGGCGCCAAGCTGCTCACGCTGCCGGCCCCTGCCGCGAAGCTGGTGCCCGAGCAACTCGAGGGCCTGGCGCACCTGCAGGGCGTGCAGCACCACGCGCAACCCGGCGTGGTCAGCATCACGCAGAGCACCGAGCTGGGCACGGTGTACACACCCGACGAGGTGGCGGCACTGTGCGACACGGCGCACCGCATGGGCATGCTCGTGCACCTCGACGGCGCCCGGCTCTCGAATGCCACTGCCGCGTTGGGTGGCACCGTCGCAGCGCTGCGCAGCTTCACGGTCGATGCCGGCGTCGATGTGGTCAGCTTCGGCGGCACCAAGGCAGGCCTGCTCGGGGGTGAAGCCGTGGTGTACCTCGACGCGGCCCTGGCGCAGCGCGCGAAGTACGTGCGCAAGATGGTGAACCAGTTGCCGTCGAAGATGCGCTTCGTTGCTGCGCAGTTCAATGCCCTGCTCGACGACGACCTGTGGATCAAGGGTGCTCAGCACTCGAACCAGATGGCGCTCCAGCTGTACGAGGCGACTCGTCACATCCCCGGCGTCGAGTTCGATCACGCGCCACAGGTCAACAGCCTCTTCCCGCAGTTGCCGGCCGACGCGATCGCGGCACTCTGCGACTGGTGCTTCTTCTGGGATTGGGACATCAGCCGCCGCCAAGTGCGTTGGATGACCGCCTGGGACACCACCGCCGACGACGTCGATCGCTTTGCAGCAGGGGTCCGCCACCTTCTTGGATGAATTCCGGCGAGAAGTCTTTACGGGAGCATTTCCATCGCGTATCCTGTGACTACTTGCTCAGTGCAAGTATCTCGCCAGAGTGAACAGGGGGTTCCATGGCAGCGGTCGATCTTTTCGTGCAGCGCGTCATCACCGACGATCGATGGATGAACGATGCAGCCTGTCGCGGGCTCACGCACCTGTTCTTTCCGCTGCCCGCCGAACGGCCGCAGGCGCGCGAGCGTCGCGAAGCCGCCGCTCGCGACGTGTGTGGCAGCTGCCAGGTGAACGGCACCTGCCGAGCCTTCGCCCGCACCAACCACGAGTACGGCTACTGGGGGGGCGAGAGCGAGGACGAGCGTCACGCCGCCGGCTTCCGCCTCATCGCTCCCATCGGCGTGCGAGCCCGCAACGTCATCTGATCAGCCGCCTGGGTGCCAGGCGGCGTGCAGGTCTACCGGTTTGCGGAAGATCACGCCGGTCGTCGTCACCGGCGACGTCAGCTCGATGCCGGGCAACTGCTCGAGCACCGCGCCCACCACTGCCCGAGTCTCCAGCCGTGCCAGCTGCGCGCCGATGCACGCGTGTGGGCCGGTCGCGAAGCTGAGGTGCGTGCGGCCGTTGCTGCGCCCGACGATGAATCGATCCGGCTCGTCGAAGTGCTCCGGGTCACGGTTTGCGGCGGCGAGCGACACCACCACCAGGTCGCGCCGGCGAATCAGCACGCCGCCCAGCTCCACATCGGCGGTGGCGTAGCGATCCACGCGGGCGGCGGCCGGTTCGAGCCGTAGCGACTCCTCGATCGCCGAGTCGACGAGCGCCGGCTGTGCACGTACGGCCTCCAACTGCGTCGGGTCGGCGAGCAGGTGGTGCAGCACGTTGCTGGTCATGCCCTCGCTCGTCTCGATGCCGCCGAACAGGAACACTGCGGCATTCGACACCAGTTCGTCATCGCTCATCTGCTGCGCGATGCGAGCCAGCAACGAGTCGGGTCGGCAGGCAGCTCGCCGTACTGCGGCCGCCAGCGACGACACGGCCTCGCCCCCTTCCCGGCTCGCCGTGCCACCGCTCGACACCTCGTTCACCGCGGCGACGATCAGGTCGTACCAGCCGAGCAGGGCGGACACCGGCGTGTCGTCGAGCCCGAGCGCTGCGGCGGCAACGGCAACGGCCATCGGGCCGGCGAGCTCGCGGCGCAGCTCGGCTCGACCTCTGGGACGCAACAGTCGTACGAGGCGGTGGGCCTGCTCGGTGATCAGCGGCCCGTCGCGAGGTGTGACCACGGCGGGCAGGAAGGCGGCAGCGAACGGCTCGCGATGCCGACGGTGTGCTGCTCCATCCAGCGACAGCATGCTGGGGCCGACGACCTGCGCAGTGCTGAACCGAGGATCGTCGACGGTGTAGGTGGCGGCATCGCGCATCACCGAGATCGCGAGCTGGCGCGAGAGCACCACCCAGCCGCCGATCGACGGCAGCCAGACCACCGGGCCGTGCTCGCGCAAGGAGTGCAACACCTGATGGTGGCGCAGGTCGAGACCGGTGAGATCGGTGCCTTCTGCCGTCACACGCGGCAGCGTAGCCATCGACCCGCGTACGATGCCCGGCATGAGTGGCTCGCTCCCCCACCGCACGGCGATCTCTGCAGCCTGGGCTGCGTTCGGCGATCGACGCAGCATCGTGGCGGTCGACGAGGTGAGTGCCAACGTCTCCACCAATCGTGTCTACCGGCTGCACCTCGACGACGGCGCGAGCGTGGTGGGCAAGGTGTCGTCGTACGGCTCGTACTTCCTGTTCTACGAAGACCACGACCGGTTGAACCGCTGCGCCCGCCTGCTGGAGGGCACTCGCTTCAGCGGCATGCTCGCCGAGGTGTGGCGCTGCGCCGACGGTCGCATCTTCACCTGGTACGACCAGAAGATGTGGGCGGTGTTCTATGACGACGTGCCTCGCCGCGAGCACCTGCCACGTGTGCTGTCGGTGGCCCAGGTGCACAACCTCGGGCGCGAGATCGCCGAGTTCCACCTTGCCTGCACCGACTTGGCGCCGCAGATCCCTGCCGGTTCGAAGACGGTCAAGAGCGACGCGATCCACCTCCTCGACCTGCTGGAGAGCCCCTTCGCCCCGCGCAACTTCGAGCTGCCCCCCGAGTCCATCGGCGTGCTCTGGAAGCACACGCACCGGTTCCTCGAACGGCTCATCGAGGTGGGCTACGACGAGTGGCCGCGGATCCCGCTGCTCATCGACTGGAACCTCGGCAACTTCTCGGTTGCCACCGAACCCGACGGCGGGTTCCGACTGTTCAGCCGGTGGGACTACGACTGGTTCCGCATCGAGCCGCGCACGCTCGACTTCTACTTCCTGTCCCGTGTGTCCAGCAGCACGGGCGACCGCACGCGCTTCACGTACGGCCCCACACGCTGGTGGAACCCACGTTCCTGGAGTTCTTGAGGTCGTACCGGCAGGTGTTCCCGATGACCGACGAGGAGGTGATGTTCCTTCCCGAGGTGTACCGGTTCTTCATCCTCAACTACGTCGTGCGCGAAGGTGCTCGCTTCTTCCGGCCCGACCTCTGTGCTCAGTTCCGCAGCGATGCGGTTCGTACCTACCTGCCGGCGCTCGACTCGCTCGACGCTTCTCCCCTACGGTCGACCGCGTGACCAGCTGGCTGCCCGGCAATCTGCCGCAGCGGGTGGAGCGTGCAGGGATGATGTTCGTGCCGCTCACCCCCGCCTTGCTCGACCAGGACTACGCGGCTGTGATGCGCGACATCACGATGCTGCGTGCGTGGAGCGGGCAGGATTGGCCCACCGCCGACTTCCCCATCGAGTCCAACCTGGCGGACCTGGTCCGACACGACCGCGAGCAGCGCGACGGCATCGCCCTCACCTACAGCGTGCTTCTGCACGGAGTGGTGCAGGGTTGCATTTACGTGCGACCGGCGCTCGAGGCGTTGCGCACCAGGGGCCTGGAAGGTGCCGGCTCGTTGCAGCTCGTTGCGGCCGACGTGGTCGTGCGCGGCTGGTTGCACGACCGATCTCCGGCCGACCTGATCGCGGCGAGCATGAGTTGGTTGGGCGCCGCGCCGTTCACGTTCCCACGACTGTGGTGGCAGGCAAGTTCTGCGTGCCCCGATCAGTTGGCGGCGTGCGACGAGCTGGGCCTCACCGACGCGCTGCGCTTCGACGGGCCGGGAGGCACGTGGGAACTGCGCTCGCCGCCGCCGCCGAGCTGACGTCCCCATCCGACGTCCCCATCTGACGTCCTCATCCGACGTCCTCATCTGACGTCCCGACCTGCAACGATGACGCCCGTGGCAACCATCGACTACACCCAGATCAGCGTCGCTCGCGAGGGCGTTGTTTCGATCATCACGCTCGACCGGCCCGAGAAGCTGAACGCATGGACCCCGCGTATGGCCGAGGAGCAGGTGCAGGCCATCCAGGCCGCCAACGACGATCCGACGATCGGCGCGATCGTGATGACGGGGGCCGGCCGTGGCTTCTGCGCCGGCGCCGACATGGAGGCCACCTTTCGCACCCGCATCGAGGGCAGCGACCCGGGTAACGACACGGCCGGTGGCGTCGGCGGCATGCCCGCCGGCCTCGACTGGGTGAGCTTCTTGCGCGCGAGCAAGCCGATCGTGTGCGCGGTCAATGGGGCTGCCGTCGGCATCGGCGTCACCATGTGCCTGCCTGCCGACCAGATCGTTGCCTCCACTGCGGCGAAGTTCGGCATGGGTTTCATCAAGATGGGTCTGGTGCCCGAGCTGGCCAGCACTCGCCTGCTGGCCGCCCGAGTCGGCTTCGGCCGCGCCAGCGACCTGTTCCTGTCAGGCCGGCTGATCAGCGGCACCGAGGCGCACGCGATCGGCCTCGCCGACCGGCTTGCGGAGCCCGCCGAGCTGCTCGCGACGGCACTCGCCACCGCCAACAGCTATGCCGCGAACCCGGATCTGCAACTGCGCATGACCAAGCAACTGCTCACCGAGAACGTGGTCGACACCGACCTGCGCGCCATCCAGCGTCGCGAGCAAGCGCTGCTGGCCGAGTGCTGGAAGAGTGCCGAGCACAAGGAAGCGGTCGCCGCCTTCATCGAGAAGCGACCGGCCGTGTTCCGTCCAGCGTCCGACCACCAGGCATGACCGCCGTGTTCGACGTGTGCGTGGTGGGCAGTGCCAACCTCGATCTGGTGGCCACGGTCGCGCGGCTTCCGGGCCCCGGCGAGACCGTGCCGGGTACCAGCTACGCCGAGTACCCGGGAGGAAAGGGCCTCAACCAGGCCGTCGCCGCGGCTCGCGCGGGGGCGTCGGTGGCGTTCGTAGGAGCGGTTGGTGCTGATGCGGCAGCCTCCACGCTGCTGTCGGTGTTGGCCGCCGACCACATCGACCCCTCCTACGTCGGCATCGCCTCGCTGGCAACCGGCCGCGCGCTCATCGGGGTGGCCTCGAGTGGCGAGAACTCGATCATCGTCGTTGCCGGCGCCAACGGCACCGTCACCGCCGACGACCTTCCCGCCGCCCGAGTGGTGCTCACCCAACTGGAAGTGCCGCTGCCGGCCGTTGCGCGAGCCATGGCCGCCGGTCGCCGCGATGGCGCCATCACGGTGCTCAACCCTGCTCCGGCACAGCCGATCGGCGCCGAGATCCTGCAGTGGTGCGACATCGTGGTGCCCAACGAGCACGAGGTCGAACTGCTCGGCGGTGTGGCCCACCTGCTGGCCCTGGGTGCCCGAGCGGTGGTGGTCACGCTCGGGGCCGACGGCGCCGATCTGCACACTGCCGAGGGCACCACGCACGTCGATGCGTTCGCCGTCACACCGCTCGACACCACCGGCGCCGGCGACACGTTCAGCGGCGCGCTGTGTGCCCGCCTGGCGGCTGGCAACGATCTGCCGGTGGCGCTGCGCTTCGCTGCGGCCGCCGGGGCGCTGTGCACCACCCGTGCCGGCGCGGTGCCATCCATCCCGCTGCGGGCCGAGGTGGAGGTGCTGCTCAACGAAGCGTGACCGCGACCCACCCATCCAGTTCGTCGGTGGCGACCACGCGCAACGGAGCCAGCGCCGACAGCACATGTGCATGGGCCTCGGCGAGGATGCCACTGATCACCAGCGAGCCACCCGGCGCAAGGACGCGCAGCAGATCGGCGGACAGGGCGATGAGGGCCGGCGCGAGGATGTTGGCGACGACCAGGTCGTAGGTGCCATCGAGGTCTGCGAGGTCGGTGGTGCTCACCCCGACTCGCGATGCGACACCATTGGCCAGCGCATTGGCGGTGGTGACCGGCACGGCCGCCGGGGCGATGTCGATGCCGACCGCCCCCTGGGCGCCGAACACGCACGCCCCGATGGCCAAGACGCCCGAACCGCACCCGACATCGAGCACCGTGCAGCCCATGTGCACCAACCGGCGAAGTGCCCGCATCGACAGCATGGTGGTGGGGTGATCGCCCATGCCGAACGTGGCACCCGGCTCGATGCGCAGCACGACCACCCCGGCAGGTTCGTCGAAGGGCACCCACGCCGGGCAGACCACGAGGTCGGCCTCCACCCAGACCGGCTGCGCGAACTGCCGCCACGTCTCGGCCACCGCATCGTCGACTTCCACGAAGCGCCACGGCCACGGTTGCGGCAGCCGCACGTCGGCGGCGGTGGCCTCGTCGCCGAGCGATGTCCACAACTCGGTCTCGCCATCGACGTCGACCCGCTCCTCGACGGCGACCACACCCAACCCCCAGAGTGCGTCGCTGGCCAGCTCGGCATCCACGGCCGGCACGGTGACCACCAGTTGGCGAGTCACTCGAGCCGTCGCAGCTCGGACTTGTAGCGGGCGGCACGGGCGATGTACGACTCGACACCGCGGTCGATGTCGCTCTGTCGCGCACGGCCGGCCTTGATGACGGCGGGCGTGCCCACCGCCAGGGCACGGCCGGGCACCTCCGTGTCGTTGAGCACCACTGCGTTGGCGGCCACGATGGCGCCGGTGCGCACCATCGCTCGGTGCAGCACGATGCTGCCGTTGCCCACCAGGCACCCTGATTCGATGGTGCACCCTTCGAGGTGCACCATGTGCCCGATCACGCAATCGTCGCCCACCACCGTGGGCCACTCGGGCGTGGTGTGCAGCACGCAGTTGTCCTGCACGCTGGTGCGAGCGCCGATGGCGATGTACCCCTCGTCGCCGCGCAGCACCGCACCGGGCCAGATGGAGCTGTGCCGGCCGACGCGAACGTCGCCGATGATGACGGCATCGGGGTGCACGAACGCGTCGGGATGGATGGTGGGCACGAGGTCGCCGAGGGCGTAGATGGGCACGCCCCGAGGGTATCGATCCACATCGCGGTGGAGCGAAGTGCCTTGCACCAGATACCGTGGAGACCTATGTCCCGCAGGATCGAAATCGAGCTCACCAGCGCGCGCCCCGACGGCACGTGGACCTGGCGAGCTGCAGGTGCCCAGAAACCCAAAGGCGTGCTCGACGGCTCGCTGCTGCCGGGGGGCGCCGCCATCGGCATGATCCTCAAGGCCGACGCCGAAACAGAGCTCGACGGCACCAACATCCTGTCGGTCAGCCAGGGCAAGGCGAAGGCCGAGAAGTCGGGCCTGATCGAGCTGCTCGCCAGCGACAAGCCGTTCGAAGCCGTCACCCAGACCCTCGCTCGTCGCGAGCGTGGCGACCGCCCCAGTGGCGACCGTGGTGATCGTCGCGACCGCCCGCCGCGCCGCGACGGAGATCGGCCAGGCGCCCCGCGCCGCGATCGCCCTGCGGGCGCTCCCGGCGACGCTCGCGAGCGTGGCCCACGCCCCGACCGCGGCGACCGGCCCGGCGGCCCGCGCCCCGAGCGTGGCGATCGCCCCGGTGGCCAGCGCCCGCAAGGCCGGCCACGTTTCGAGGCGCCGCCCGAGCTGCCCCAGCGCCCCAAGGCCAAGCGCCTGAAGCCGGGCCGCAAGCACCGCGGTGCAGTGCTGGCCGAGCTTCCCGAGGCCCAGCGTGCCGTCGCCGAGCGCGCGTTGCAGGGCGGTCTGCCCGCCGTGCGGCAAGCCGTCAACGAGCAGAATGCACGCCTGAAGGCAGAGGGCAAGGAAGAGATCCCCGCCGCCGGCTTGTTGGCCATCGCCGAGCAATTGCTGCCGAAGCTGCGCGTGGCCGAGTGGCTCGACCGTGCCGACGCAGCACTTGCCGACCTCGACGAGCTCGACCTGCGCGACCTGCGCAGCGTCGTGGCCTCCGGGGAAGACCCGATGGTCGCCCGTGACGAGACCACCCGCGACGTGTCGGCCAAGCTGAAGGAAGCGCTCGTCACCAAGCAGGAGAAGGAGCTGAACCTGTGGTTCGGCGACATCGATGCAGCGATGGGTGTGGGTCGCGTCGTGCGTGCCCTCAAGCTGTCGTCGCAGCCCCCGAAGGCAGGCGTGCGGTTCCCGGCCGAGCTCGCCGGCAAGCTGGCGGCTGCTGCCACGGCCAACCTCACCGCCGATGCGATGCCCGACCGCTGGGTGGCCGTGCTCGAGGCAGTCGCCTTCAGCCCGGTGCGCGCCCATGTCGTGCCCACCGACAAGCCGGCGCAAGTGAGCGACGAGCTGCTGGCCACGGTGAAGCGCGTTGGCTCCCTGCTGCCGCAGATCGCCGCGCTGTTCGGCGTCGATGTCGATGCCAAGTCGCAGCCCAAGCCATTGCGACCCACTCGCCCCGCCGCACCGGTGAAGAAGCAGGTGCCCAAGCCGCCGGCTGCACGCACCCCCGCACCCGCGCCGGCCCCCGCCGCTGAGGCTGCACCCGTCGAGGCTGCACCCGTCGAGGCAGCACCCGTCGAAGCCGTTGCGGTCGAAGCGGCACCGATCGAGGTGGACGTCGTCGAAGCGGCACCGGTCGAGGCCGCACCCGCCGAGGTGGAGGTCGCCGAGGCCGCAGCTGTCGAGGTGGCAGCTGTCGAGGTGGCAGCTGTCGAGGTCGTCGAAGCGGCACCCGTCGAGGTGGCAGCGGTCGAGGTGGCAGCGGTTGCAGTCGTCGATGAGGCAGTCGTCGAGACTGCAGCCACCGAGGCGTCCTCACCGGCAGTCGACGTCGCCCACGACGCCTGATCCGCCGGTTCGGCCGCGCCGGCGCGACGCCCCTACAGTCGGGCACATGTCCGACATCGTGAAGTATGAAGTCCAGGGTCGTATCGCGCTCATCACACTGAACCGCCCCGAGGCCCGCAACGCCGTCAACGGCGATGTGGCAACCGGTGTGGAAGCCGCCATCGATCAGATGGAAGCCGACCCGTCGGTGTGGGTCGGCATCATCACCGCCAACACCGAGGGCCAGGAGCGGCCGGTGTTCTGCGCCGGTGCCGATCTGAAGGCCATCAACTCAGGGAACGCAGCAGGGCTGAACACCAAGCGCGGCGGTTTCGCCGGCTTCGTCTACCGCGAGCGCAGCAAGCCTGTCATCGTCGCCGTCGACGGCCTGGCCACCGCCGGGGGTTGCGAGATCGTGCTGGCCGCCGACCTGGTGGTGGCCACCACGCGCAGCTCGTTCGGCCTCGCCGAGGTGAAGCGCAACCTGATCGCCGGTGCCGGCGGTCTCTTCCGTCTCCCGCGGGCCATCGGCCAAGCCGCCGCGATGGAAGCGATCCTCACCGGCGAGCCCATCCCGGCGGCGCGCGCCTACGAGTTGGGCCTGATCAGCCGTCTGGTCGAGCCGGGCACGGCAGTGCAGGAGGCGATGGCGCTGGCCGGCAAGATCACCGAGGCGGCGCCGCTGGCGGTGTGGGCCAGTCGCAAGGTGGTGCTGGCCGCTGCCTACAGCGACGACGAGACCCTGAAGCGGATGACCAACGAGGAGTTCGCGAAGGTGATGGGCTCGGACGACACCAAGGAAGGGCTCACCGCGTTCATCGAGAAGCGCCCGCCCAACTGGCAAGGTCGTTGAGCCGGCACGGTCGTTGAGCGGCACGGTCGTTGAGCCGGCACGGTCGTTGAACTTGCATCGGGTGTCGTTGCGGCCTACAACCGCACCGACACCGTGATCTTGCGGGCCTTGATGCCGGCGCGTTCGTAGAGGTTCTTGGTGGCGCGATCACCAGGCAGTGCCGTGCCTTCCAACACCTCGCAGCCGTGCAGGCGAGCACCCGCCAGGGCCGCCTCCAGCAGCCAATCCCCGAAGCCCACCTCGCGCGCGTCGGGGTGCACGTACACCTGCAGCACCTCGGCTGTGGTTGCTGTGATCTGCAGCTGCAGGTAGCCCACGACCACATCGTCGATCGTGGCCACCCACACCAACTGGCCCGGCATCGTGAGCAGCGCCACCCACTCGCCCACTGCCGGCCGTTCGGCAAGGTGCGCCGGCCCGCCGCGCTGGTCGCGCAACGCAGTGCGCGCCTCGTGCTCGAGCTCGGCGACCGCCGGCGCATCGGCGGCGACCAGTGATCGAACGGTTTGCCGCACCCTCAACTGCCCAGCAGTTGGGTGAGCTTCGCCAAGATGGTGCGACGCCGGCGGTGCGCGGTCTCGTAGTCGCGGATGAGCACCAGCTCGGCATGCGGCAGGCGCCCCAGCAGCTGCACGATCTGGGCCGCGGCCAGGTGCTCGTAGCCCTCGAACGGAGGCGCAGAGGGTTGGTGGGCCGACACCATCGCCAGCGGTGCGGCCACGATGGGCTGGAGCGAGCGGTGCTCGGCCGCCGTCGTGAGCCGTCGTTCGACCTCGCTGCGGCCGAACGTGACGGCCATCTCGCCCACCCAACGGGCCACCTGCACCCGCTGCTGCACCCGTGCGCAGCCGCCAGCCACCCGACCCGGCAGGTCGCTGCTCAGCCGCACAGCGAGCCACACAGGGGCGTACACGACCAGATCGAGCACCTTCGCTGCGAGTGGCCGCTGGTCAGGCATCAGTGGCTCAGCTGAAGATGGGGCATTCGTCGTCGCCGATGGGGCACACAGGAGCACCTTGGCGCACGAGCAGGAAGCATGTGGGGCACAGCTGCTCGTCGGCACGCTTGGGCTGCAGCCGATCGGCGGCCTCGCCCTTCTCCTCGGGCTCGTCGTCCTCGTTCTCGTCGTCGTCGTCGGCCGCTACCAGGCGATCCTTCAGGATCGTGTCGAGATCGGCCTCCACGTCGTCGGGGGCGATGATGTCGTCGTCCTCGTCCTCGTCCTCGCCGGCGGGCACCGAGCGGCGCACCGGGCCGCTGGTGTCGTCGTCGTCCTCGTCGTCCTCAGCGGCGACGAAGTCGTCGTCGAGCGGCACGAACTCGTCGTCGGCCTCCAACACGTCTTCATCGAGCTCGTCTTCATCGAGCTCGGCCGGGTCGATGTCGGCTTCTTCGTCGACCTCCTCGAACTCTTCCTCGGGTTCGGTCGTGATCTCTTCGTCGTCAGCCATCGTCGGTCCTTGTCGTAACCCGGTTCGTCAACCTGTGGGTAACCCAGTTCGTTGTTCACTGCGTCACCCCGTGCGAGGCCCGGGATACTACGACCAGCGCTGGCGGAGGTTACTCGCCGACACTGTGACAGCCGTCACTATGGTGTTTCAAGTCTGGCCGCGACGGGCTTCCGCACGCCGTTCGGCTTCCAACCGCTCGAGCTCGGGCGCCTCGGTGGTGAGGTGTGTCATCGCCGACGCAACCGCTCGGTGACCCGCCTGCTCGGCGATCAGACGGTGCATCTCCAGGGCGATGCGCCGGTACGACGGGTGACCTTGCGGCGAGGAGCGCAGTTCCAGCATGTGGATGGCCTCGCGAGCATTGAACTGCATCGTGTAGCGCATGCGGTACGCCATGCTGACCGCATACTGGGCCTGCTGCGGGAACTCTTCCTTCAGCGAGTCGTACAGCGAGGCGGAGCGGGCCATGGCGTCGTCGAAGACATCGGTCATGCCCGCTTCCTCCACCAGCTCCGGCCGGACGTAGCCGTGGTTGGGGGTGAGCGACTGCCACTCGATGGTGAGCATGCGGTGCCGCTGCAGGTCGCGAAAGGCGCCGTAGTCGCTGAGCACGTCGAAGCGGTAGTCGACTCGTTCGAACGCCCGGCCCGGCTTGTGCCGGCGGTTCTCGCGCTCGCCGACGTAAGCCTGCAGCAGCGCCAGCCGCTCGGTGGGCCCCAGCGCCTTGACCCGCTCGACGAGCTGGCTCTCGGGGAGGTGCGTGTGCGGGTAGCAGATGGCCGCGAGCAGCTTGTCCTCGGCATCCGGATCGAAGTCGACCAACTGCACACCGGCACCTGCGCGACCGGCGTGGTGGCGAACAACGAGTCGACCAGCTCGGCCGTGTGGTCGCGCGTGCCGGCCAGGTACTGGGTCCAGCGACCCCCGCGGTCGGCGAGATCGACGCGGCGCAGGAAACTGGGGATGACCTTGCGCAGCTCGTGCAACATCAGGTCGGCGTAGTGCCGCGCTTCGGGCAACGGATGCGCTCGCATGCGCAACAGCAGCGCCTCGAACGCCTGGCCACTGCCGTAGATCCCGACGTTCGACAGCGACGCGGCCGGGAGGACTCCCCGCACGGCGTCGAGCGCCTTGGCCCGGGTAGCCTGGCGGTACACGAAGTCGCTGTCGGAGGCATGGCGCGGCACGGTGGCCCGCACGTGGTCGGTGACCCGGCCCAGCAGCAGGCTGTAGCTGTCGAACATGCGGTCCATGTCGCCCACGTAGCGAGTGCCGAATCGGCTGGACAGGATGGCAGGGTCGCGAAAGAAGCGATAGCGACCACCGAGGCGGGCGTCGTAGCTGATGTAGCGCGTGCTCTGTTCGAGGTAGCTCATCAGCCGACCCCACTCGAGCACCTTGGTGAGGATGTTGGAGGCCTGCTCGCAGGCAAGGTGCACACCGCCCAACTGCGCCACGGAGTCGTCGCCGTACTCGAAGAACACCTTCTCGTACAGCTCCTCGGCTCGCTCGAGGCCGATGGTGGCGTCGACCGAGATGTCGCCGGCGATGTCGAGGTCGCCGACGAACTCGTCGAGGAACAGGCGGCGCAGGCTCTTCGGACTGCGGCTGTAGCGAGCGAACAACGCTCCTTTCACGACCTCTGGCAGGTTGACGAGCGCGAAAACGGGGCCATCGAGGTTGGTGAAGTAGCGACGGAGGATGTCTTCCTCGCCAGGGGTGAACTCTTCGGGGACGTAGACCGTCACAAGGAGCCATCCTACGGTGAGCGACCTGCTCCGGCGGGGATGCCGCTGGTCGCGTGCGAATGGCAGGTCAGAGCACCTGCACGCCCTTCGGGCGACCGGCGAATGCCACCTGCACCCGCTCGCGCAGGGGGGTCGAGCACCACAGGTCGACCACGGTCATGGCCATCGCCTTGGCCCCGTCGAGCACTGCCTGATCGCCCGCTGGGCTCGCCGCCCACGTCGCGAACTCGACGCTGTGGATGGGGATGCCGTCGGGCGCCACCTTGATCATCGGGTGGATGGACGGCACCAGGTAGCTGATGTTGCCCATGTCGGTGCTGCCCATCACCCGGCGACCGCTGGTGACCGGATTCATCACGGTGCGGCCCATACGTGCGGCGTTGGCCACGTAGCTGGCAACCATCGGGCCGTTGTCGACCATGTCGGCGTACGTGTTGTCGACCCAGCTGTGGCTCATGGTGCACCCGCAGGCCGAGGCGGCGCTCTCCAGCGCGGTGTACACCCGCTGCTTCAGCGGCTGCAGCGACGAGATGGTGCCCGATCGCACGTACCAGTCCATCTCGGCCTCGTGCGGCACGATGTTGGGCTTGTCGCCACCCTTGGTGAAGATGCCATGCACGCGCTCGTTGGGGCGGATGTGCTGGCGCATCGTGGCCACGTTCATGTAGCCGAGCACCGCTGCGTCGAGCGCGTTGCGGCCGTCCCAGGGAGCGGCCGACGCGTGCGCCGACTTGCCGTGGAACGTGACCAGCAGCTCCTGGATGGCGATGCAATCCATGGCGATGAGATCGGCGTCGGCCGGGTGCACCATCATCGCCGCGTCGACGCCGTCGAACGCGCCCTGGCGAGCCATCAGCACCTTGCCGCCACCTCCTTCTTCCGCCGGAGTGCCCATGATGCGCACGCGCCCGCCCGCGGCCTCGGCCACGAACGCGGCGGCGAGGCCTGCGCCCAACCCCGCCGTGGCGATGATGTTGTGGCCGCACGCATGGCCGACGCCGGGCAGCGCGTCGTACTCGCACAGCACCGCCACGGTCGGCCCGTCGCTGCCGGCAGTGCTGTCGAAGGCGGTCTCGAGACCGTATGCGTGACGAACTGCGGCCACGTCGTGGCGGTCGAGCATGGCGGTGAGCAGATCGTGTGCGAAGTGCTCCTCGAAGTTGAGCTCCGGGTGGGCGTGGATCTGGTGGCTGGCATCGATCAGCTGGTCGGCCAGCTCGTCGACGCGATCGCAGACGGCCTGCTTGAGCGCCTCCACCGCCTTCGAGTTGGCGGCCACATCGTTGGTGCCGGTCATGGTTTCAGTTCCCTTCGTGAGTGAGCACGATCTTGCCGAGTTGCTCGCCGTGCTCCAGCCGGGTGAGGGCCTCGTCGTACGCAGCCAGCGGATACGTGCGGTCGACCTGGATGTGCACGCCGTCGGCGACGAGCGCGCACACCTCGTCGAACTCCTGGTAGCTGCCCATGGTGCTGCCGATGATCTCGATCTGCTTGAAGAACAGGCGCGGCAGGTTGAGCTCGACGGTGGGGCCGGAGGTGCCACCACACACCACCAGGCGTCCGCCTGGCTTGAGCGAACGCACGGACTGCTCCCAGGTGGCCGGGCCGACGCTCTCGATCACCACGTCGGCCTCCACCGGCCACTTGGCGGCGGCGCTGTCGTAGACCGCTGCCGCCCCCAGCGCCAGCGCCTCGGTGCGCTTGGCAGCGCTGCGGCTGGTGGCGACGACGGTGCAGCCCATGTGTCGGGCGAGTGCCAGCGCCGCACACGAGACGCCGGAGCCGATGCCCACCACCAGCACGGTGTGGCCGGCCTGCACACGCGCCCGGCGCAACATGCGATAGGCGGTGAGGTACGCCAGCGGGAAGGCGGCGCACTCCTGCCAACTGCGCCCGACGGGCCGGGGACGCACGTTGCGGCTCGGGGCCACGGCCAACTGGGCGTGCCCGCCCCAGCAGTGCTCGCCGTAGATCATGAAGCCGCGACCCATCGGGCTGTCGTTGCCGAGGGCGACGATCTCCGAGAGGGGTGACACGCCGGGGTTGACCACGACCTCGTCGCCCACCCGTACATCCGACACGGCGTCGCCGACGGCCTCGACCACGCCTGCCACGTCGCAGCCGGGCACATGCGGCAGCGGTGGCTTCGGCATGCCGCGCGTGACCCAGAGGTCCATGTGGTTCAGCGCCGACGCGACGACTCGGATGAGCACGTCGTCGGCACCCACCGGCGGTGGTGCGATGTCGCCCCAGCGGTAGCGACCGGGCGACTCGTCGAGGATCCACGACTGCATGACCGCTGACCCTACTTCGGCGGCGGCCGCGTGGTCGCTGCCGTCGCCTGTGACCGATCAGGCGTAGATGATGAGCGCGTCGGGCTCGCAGGTGACGGTGACGTGCTGGGCGGTGGCCCAGCGGACTCCGTCGACCCACAGCACGAGTGGCCGATCGAACGAGACCGACGACGAGGCGGATTGCGTGACCACCAGCTGAGGGTGAGGGAGGTGCGAGCCCGTACGCGCTCGTCGGCGGGCCTGCATGCGGGCACGTGCCGACATGCCCGGCAGCACGTGCACGACGTCGACCTTGCCGTCGTTGGGATGCGATCTGGGGGCCACGTAGTACTCGCCGAGGAACTGCGCGTTCATCGCCAACCACACATCGCCGCGCCACCATGATCGACGGGCGACCACGTGCGCCACCGCCCATGTGGTGCGACCATCCGCCTCGATGCGCAGCACGTCGACAGGCGCCGTCATCACCGTGCCCGCGAAACGCCCGGGGGCACCGCCCCCGACCGTGCGGGCGAGATCGCCACCAGCGAGGCCGACCGCCTTCAGCGGCCGGTCGGTCTCGCGGTGCGCCAGCACCCAAGCCCGAGCGTCTCGATCGGTCGGCACCACGCGCAGCTCGCTGGGCACGGCTGCGGCTGCGCCCCACGAACCGCCGCGCCGAATGGTCACGGAGCCGCTCGCTCGTCGTCGTGCGGGAGTGCGGCGTCGTCGGCGGGCGCGTCGACCTCCACCTCGACGGCGCTCGACGATGCGACCACGCCGCGGAACAACGCTTCCGCGGCGACGTCGGCGGCGCGCCGAGTGGCTTTCAGTGGCGCCACGATGGCGAACTGACGCAGCAGGTCGATCAGTTGCTTCATCGTGCGCACGAAGTCGCCCCCGGAGAGCTCCTCGGCGCCCACCACGTCGGCGAAGCCCTCCCCCGCTGCCCAGGCATACGCGACGGCGATGAACGTCGGGTCGGGTGGACGATGCACACCGAGGCCGGCTGCTTCTTCCGCGTCTTGCAGGTCGTAGCTGATGCGCGCGATGGATTGCCAGCGATCACGCACCGACGACGAGGGGTACCACGGTGCCGGCGGCGCCTCCGGGCTGCGGTGCTCGTAGACGAAGACACTGGCCAGCCCTGCCAACGCCGAAGGATCGAGGCCGTCGAGCAGACCCTGACGAAGGCACTCCACCACCAGCAGGTCGCTCTCGTGGAACAACCGCGCCAGCGTCTCGCCGGCGTCGGTGAGGGCCCAGCCGGCCACGTAGCCCCATTCGTCCAGCACCCCGAGCACACGATCGAAGTCGCGGGCGATCGACTGGCTGCGCCCGCGCACGCGCACCCGCAGCTCGTCGATCTCGCGAGCCACTCGGTCGGCCTGGTTGGCGGCCTTCAAGCGGTCGGCCAGATCCGGGTCGTCCTCCACCGGGTGGTCGGTGTCGTGCTCGCTCAGCTCGTGCCGGCGGTTGCGCCGGTGAGGCTCCACCTTCGCCTGCTCCAGCAGTGCGGCCACATGACGTTGGAAGTCGTTGCGGTTCGGCGCGAAGTCGGCGGGCAGTTCCAGGCGCCCGATGGCCGCGGGCGGCTCGTCGAAGTCGAGCGCCGTCAACATCAGCAGATCGCGCCGTGTGGTGATGGTGGTGAGGCGTACCCCACCTTTGCGATGCGCGTTGGCCAGCACTGCCGCACGACCCGCGTAGCGGCCCTTCTCGACGTACACGATGTCGCCCGGACGCAGCTTCATCAACGCCAGCGAGATCGGGTCGTCGCGCACGATCACGCCCGGCCGCGGCACGTCGTCGGCACGCTGGCGACGCCGGTACTCGTCGATGTCACCGAACGGGCTCCGTGCTCGATCCAGGAGGTCGGCAAGATGCACCTGCCGCCGCTCCAGCCGAGCTTCGATCTTCACCACCTCGCGGTCGGCCTGGTACTGGGCGAACGACAGGTTGAGCAGGTGGTGCGCCCGCTCGCTGGTGTACGAGCGCACCAGGTTGGCCGCCATGTTGTAGGTGGGCCGGAACACCGAGTTGAGGTGGAACGCGCGGCTGCTGGCGAGCGCCGCGATCTGGTCGAACGGCACGAAGGGGCTCCACAGCACCACCGCGTTGCCCAGGTCGTCGAGGCCGCGCCGGCCGGCGCGGCCGGTGAGCTGGGTGTACTCCCCTGGCGTGAGAAACGTGTGATGGTCGCCGGTGAACTTGCTGAGCTTCTCGATGACGACGGTCTTGGCCGGCATGTTGATGCCGACCGCCAGCGTCTCGGTGGCGAAGACCACCTTCACCAAGCCTTCGACGAAGCAGGCCTCGACCGCCTCCTTGAACGGGGGCACCATGCCCGCGTGGTGCGCGGCGATGCCGGCTTCCAACTGCACGAGGAACTGGGCGTAGCCCAGCACCGCCAGATCGGCGGGATCGATGCCGCCGAGGCGTGCCTCGACGATGTCGCGGATGCGTTCGCGATCGGCGGCGCTGGTGAGGTGCACGCCGGCAGCGACCACGCTGCGCGCTGCCTCGTCGCATTGGTTGCGACTGAAGATGAAGCAGATGGCCGGCAGCATCCCGTGCCGCTCGAGCGTCTCGACCACTTCGAGCCGAGATGGTGTGAACAGGCGCCGTCGGCCCTGCTGCTTGTTGCCCTTGCGGTCGCGACCGCTGCGCGCGGCTTCCGCATCGAGGCGCATCGCGTCGTTGTTGGGGCGGCCGTTCACCAGCACCGGTAGCAGGTGCAGCCGGTCGTGGGTCTTGTCGCCGATGAGGTACAGGTTGTCCAGCCGCACCGGTCGCCGGTCCTCCACGATCGCCCTCGTGGTGCCGCGAACGGTGGTGATCCATTCGGCCAGTTCGGCTGCGTTGCTGACGGTGGCGGAGAGGCACACCAACCGGACGCGCATCGGCAGGTGGATGATCACCTCCTCCCACACCGGCCCGCGATAGGTGTCCTGCAGGAAGTGCACCTCGTCGAGCACCACCACGGCCAGGTCGTGCAGCGCGGCGCTGCGCGCGTAGATCATGTTGCGCAGCACCTCGGTGGTCATCACGACGACCGGCGCATCACCGTTGATGTTGTTGTCGCCGGTGAGCAGGCCCACCTGTTGCGGCCCCAGCCGCTGCACCAGGTCGTGGTACTTCTGATTGGAGAGCGCCTTCACCGGCGCGGTGTAGAACGCCCGCTTGCCGTCGGCCACAGCGGCGTCGATGGCGTACTCGGCGACGACCGTCTTGCCGCTCCCCGTCGGAGCCGCGACCAGCACCGATTCGCCGATGTCGAGGGCGTCGAGCGCTCTCAGCTGGAACTGGTCCAGCGGGAACTCGTAGTGGGCGATCAGCTCGGCCCGGTCGTCGCGCACGGTGGCCTCGCGTCAGGTCGCAGCAGCTTCGCGGGACTGCTTCCGCTTCTGGGCGACGAGGCCGATGAGGATGGAGATGAGGTAGAAGACGGTCATCGGGCCGGCCAGCGCCATCATCGAGTACGGGTCACCGCTGGGAGTGATGACTGCGGCGATCGCGAAGATGGCGACGATCGCGTAGCGCCACTGCTTGAGCAGCATCTGCGGTGTGAGCACGCCCACCAGTTGCAGGAAGACCAGCATCACCGGGAACTCGAACGCGATGCCGAACGCGGCGATCATCAACCCGACCAGGCTGATGTACTTGCTGACCTGGAAGTTGGCCTCCACGTCGGAGCCCGCCCACGAGATCAGGAACTCGAGCGCCGGGCCGAGGGTCCAGTAGGCGACGAACCCACCGAGCAGGAAGAGCCCGACCGACGACAGCACGAACGGGATCGCGTACTTCTTCTCCTTGGCGTGCAAGGCCGGCACGATGAACCGCCACAGCTGCCACATCAGCACCGGCAGCGCCAGGATGATGCCGCCGTAGGTGGCGATCGACAGCCGAGTGGTGAGGCCTTCCAGAGGCCCGATGAACTGCAGCTTGCCGCAGTTGTCCCAGTTCTTGCGCACGCACAGATCGGTGTAGGGCTGGCGCAGGAACTCGAGCACCTGGTCGTAGGCCGCCAGGACGACGATGATGCCCACGACGATGGCGAGCACGGACCGGATGATGCGAGTGCGCAGCTCGGCCAGGTGCTGCGTGAGCGTCATGCGGTCGTCGGGCGTCTTGATCTTCGCCCGATCAGGATCGCCGCGGAAGGGCATCTTCATTCGCTGGCGTCCCCTTGGGCGGGACTGGCCGCCGGCGGGTCGTCGACCACGGCGGCGTCGGTTCCCGGCGCGGCCGGCGGGTCGTCGACCACGGCGGCGTCGGTACCCGGCGCGGCCGGCGACTCGTCGCTGCGAGCGATGCGTGCCTGGCGACGGGGGTTGGCCGAGCCGAAGTTGAGACCAGGCTCGCGAACGATCGGGGGTGTCGTGCGTGGTGCGATCTCGCTGACGGCTGTGCTACCGGGCGTGGGGGCGGGCTCGGGCGTGGCAGACGGCGACGTGATGCCGTCGATGTCGAACTTGGCGGCGTCGCGGACGGCATTGGCCGTCTCGCGGAACTCGCGCATCGGTTCGTCGAGCGCCTGGCGGAACTCGCCCTGGAAGCCATTGGCCATCTTCTTGAACTCGGCGTACGTCTTGGCGAACTTGCGCACCGCTTCGGGCAGCTTCTCGGGCCCGAGTATCACGAGCGCGACGAGCAGCAGGAAGATCATCTCGCTGCCCTGGATGTTGAACACGGCCGTGAGTCTAGGAGCCGCAACCTCTCGCGCCGCCTCACCTGCTGCCATGTTCTGTGCGTGCTCCGCTCCCCCGAGCGAGCCGTGGCATCATCGTGTGGTGCAACAACGGCTGCCCTCGCTGCTCGACACGCCCATCGCCTTCGCGCACCGCGGAGCCAAGGCCTACGCGCCGGAGAACACCCTGGAGGCGTTCGCGCTGGGGCTGAAGCTGGGCGCCAACGGGCTGGAGAGCGACGTGTGGGTCACCACCGACGGTGTGCCGGTACTCGACCACGATGGTGTGGTCAAGCGGTCGCTGGGTCGCGGCACGCCGATTGCAGGCCTCCGCCGCTCGGCGCTGCCGGCGCACATCCCATCGCTCGCCGACCTGCTCGATCGTTGTGGCTCCGGCTACCACCTCTCACTCGACTTGAAGGACCCGCAATCCGGGCAGGCGGTCATCGATGTCGTCCGCGACGCGGCGCCGGCGATGCTGGAACGCCTGTGGCTGTGCTCGCCGCAGTGGGAGTCGTTGCTCCCGCTGCGCGGCCAAGGGGCGCGCTTGGTCGACAGCACCGCGATGCAGCGCATCAAAGAGGGTGCCGAGCGGCGAGTTGCCACGTTGGCCGCCAACGGCATCGACGCGATCAACATGCACCATCGCGACTGGACCGGTGGCACCGTTGCCCTCGTGCACCGATTCAACCGAGTCGCGTTCGGGTGGGACATGCAGGAGCCGCACATCCTGCAACGAGGGCTGCGCATGGGTCTCGACGGCGTGTACTGCGACTACCCCGATCGGATGATGGACGCCTATCGCGCAGAGCTCGGCGCCCCTGCGCCCGTGGAGGGCACCACGTGATGCTCACCAACTGGGCGTAACTCGTCTCGGAAGCCGGGACGGATCACGCCCGGAGCCGAGTTGGGAAGGATGACGCCCAGAAGCCAGGAGCGGCCAGGCGCCTGCTACAGCCAGCGCCAGTCGCCGGCAGGCCAGATGACCACGAACGCACGACCGATGAGGTCGGCGTAGGTGATCGGGCCCAACGATCTGCTGTCCTTGGAGCCGGCCCGGTTGTCGCCCATGACGAAGACCTGATCGTCGGGCACCTCGAGCGGGATCTGGTCGGTGCCGCACGATGTGCGGGTGACGACTGCGGGGTCGAGGTACGGCTCGACCAGTTCGCGCCCGTCGATGTACAGCACGCAGGCTCGGTACTCCACGGTCTCGCCGGGCAACGCCACCACTCGCTTGATGAGGTCGCGCTCGTCGGCGCCCTCGAGCGTCTTGAGCACCACCACGTCGCCTCGGCGAGGGTCGTGCAGCCGGTAGCTGAGCTTGTTGACCAGCACTCGATCTCCGTCGTGCAGGGTGTTGATCATCGAGTAGCCCGACACTGCGAACTGTTGCAGCACGAATGCCCGCACCATGAGCGCAGCACCGACGGCCACGGCAACGACCACGAGCCACTCGGTGAGGGCGTTGCCCCGCTTGCGCTTCTTGGGCAGGGGTGACGGCGACGTGTCGTCGTCGGGGCCGTCGGCGCCCCCGCCGGCACCGCCCGCATCGCCCGCTGCCGGATCCTGCACCGGGTGGCCGGGGTCATCGGGCGACAGCTCCGTGAGCAGGGTGTCGATCTCGGTGGACCGCGGCGGATGGTCGGACATCGGCCACACGCTACCGGTGCGGCAGGGCTGCGCAGTGGCAGGCAGACGTGCGCTCGGGCACGTCTCACAGCGAGGCGATCAGCTTCTCCACCCGCTCGTCGCGGCTACGAAACGGGTCTTTTCTCAGCACGGTGCGCTGTGCCTGGTCGTTGAGCTTGAGGTGCACCCAATCCACGGTGTAGTCGCGCTTTCGCTCCTTGGCACGTTTGATGAACTCGCCGCGCAAGCGGGCCCGCGTGGTCTGCGGGGGTATCTCGATGGCTGCCTCGATGTCGGTGTCGAGGCACATCCGGTCGATCATCCCGCGATCCTGCAGCTTGTAGAACGGGCTGCGATCGCGGGAGATGTCGTGATATTGCAGATCCAGCAGCTGCACGCGCGCATGGCCCAGCGGCAGGTCGTGGCGAGCCCGGAACGCCTCGATGAGGCGGTACTTGATCACCCAGTCGACCTCCCGATCCAGCTTCAAGGGGTCGTTCTCGATGGTGCTGATGCAGTGCTCCCACATCTCCAACGCCTTCTGCTCCATGGGTGGGAAACCCTTGGTGTCGGCGTAGCGCAACGCTCGGTCGAGGTACTCGCGCTGGATGTCGAGTGCGCTCACCTCGCGGCCGTTCGCCAGTCGAACCTTGCGGCGACAGGTCATGTCGTGGGAGATGTCGCGAATGGCGCGGATGGGGTTCTCCAGCGTCATGTCGCGCAGCACCACCGACGGGTCTTCCAGCATGCGCAACATGCACGCCGCGGAGCCGACCTTCACGAACGTGGTGTACTCGCTCATGTTGCTGTCGCCGACGATGACGTGCAGCCGCCGGTACTTCTCGGCATCGGCGTGCGGCTCGTCGCGAGTGTTGATGATGGGGCGGCTGCGAGTGGTGGCGCTGCTGACACCCTCCCAGATGTGCTCGGCACGTTGCGCCATCGAGAACGTCGCGCCGCGCGGTCTGCAGCACCTTGCCGGAGCCGGTGAAGATCTGGCGGCTGACGAAGAACGGGATCAGCACCTCGGCGTAGTGGCTCAGGTCGTCGTCGCGGCTCGTGAGGTAGTTCTCGTGGCAGCCGTAGCTGTTGCCCGCGGAGTCGGTGTTGTTCTTGAACAGGTAGATGGTGCCCCGGATGCCCTCCTCGCGGAGGCGCTGCTCGGCGGACTGCAGCAGGCCCTCGAGGATTCGCTCGCCGGCCTTGTCGTGCACCACCAGGTCGTACAAGCTGTCGCACTCGGGGGTGGCGTACTCGGGGTGCGAGCCCACGTCGAGGTACAGACGCGCGCCGTTCTGCAGGAAGACGTTGCTGCTGCGGCCCCAGCTGACCACCTTGCGAAACAGGTAGCGGGCCACTTCGTCGGGGCTCAGCCGGCGCTGCCCGCGCAAGGTGCACGTGACGCCGTACTCGTTCTCGAGCCCGTAGATTCGCCGCTCCATGCGCGCACCGTAGCGCACTCCTCCCGGCCTTGCCTGTCCGGTGCGCGCAACGGAGAGGCTGGTGCGCCGAGGATCGGTGGGGAACCCCCGATGCGTCAGCGAGGCGTGGTGAAGCGCAGGGCGACGCCCTCGGCGGCTTGTGCCACCTGGCCCAGATCGGCAGGGTCGATGACGGCGATGACGGGATAGCCGCCGGTGGTCGGATGGTCGGCGAGCATCACGATCGGCTGGCCGTCGGGTGGCACCTGCACCGCGCCTTCGACGACTCCCTCAGAAGCCAGCTGCCCCCGCAAGCGATGAGCCAGCGGCGCACCGCTGAGGCGCACGCCCACTCGGCTGGTGGAGGTGACGATGAAGGCCTCCGACAGCAACGTTGCCCATGCCGAGGGCTCGAACCAGTCGACTCGCGGGCCAGGCCAGACGCGGATGGTGGTTCGTGTCGCCGCACGCGAGGCGACGGCGCTCGCTGCAGAGCGCAGCGGATCCGGGCCGACTGTCAACTGGTCGTGCTGCCGTGTGAGGCCACCCCGCACCGCGACGTACGTGCGAGCGCCGTCGAGCAATCGACCCACGCGAAGGCCGGCGCCGGCCGGCAGCACCACCGGGCTGCCCCAGCCGACGGGGCCCATCGCCGACGCTGACGTGTGCCATCGCTCCTGTGACCGCCACCATCACCGGCCGGTGCACGCGGAGCAGCAGCCCTCCAGAGGTTTCGATTGCGGGCCACAGCTCACCATTGCCCACCAAGCGGTTGGCGAGTGCGAGCGCCGCGGGGTCGACCGCACCCCCACGGCTCTGACCCAACCAGGCGCGGCCCACCCTGCCGCCGTCGACCACCGAGCCGGCGATGCCCCACGACTCGACGGCGATCATCTGGGCCGGAACCTCACCGTCGCGCCGGGCGGCAGCAACGCGGCCGGCTCGCGGGCATCGTCCCACAGCACCGCGTCGGTACGCCCCAACAGGTGCCAACCTCCGGGGCTCTCCTGCGGGTAGACGCCGGTGAACTCGGCGGCGATGGCGACCGATCCGCGCGGCACTCGCGTGCGGGGCGTGCTGCGTCGCGGAAGGTGCAGCGCTGTGGGGAGACCGATCAGGTAGCTGAAGCCGGGCATGAAGCCGCAGAAGGCCACCGTGTACACGGCCCCCGCGTGCAGGGCGACGACCTCGTTCGCCGGCAGGCCGCACTCGGCGGCCACGGCAGCCAGGTCGGCGCCGTCGTAGGTGACGTCAACGGTGATCTCCGGCCCGGTGGGCGTTGCCGACGGCTGCGGTGTCACCGGCACCAGCAGCCGGCTGTCGAGCGAGCCGTCGTGCATCACCAGCACCGTGCGTGCTGCCGGCACGACGTCGATCACACCGGCGAGCCCCGCCTGGCGCCAGGCGCTCGACGCGGCCATCACCTCCGCGAGCGTGGAGAACTCCGCCAGGACCGCCCGTGGACCGTAGGGCAGCAACCTCACGAGGCGAACGGTTGCAGCTGCACGCCGGCGGCGGCCAGCGCGTGCGCAACCGCATCGAGGATGTCGGTGGCCCCGGGGGTGTCGGAGTGGATGCACACCGACTGCAGACCGCTGGCGGCGAGCGCCACCGCTTGCGCGGCGGCCCGCAGCGGATCGGTGATGAGCGCGCCGGGCTGTGTGCGCGGCACGAGCAGGCCATCGGCGGTGTACTCGCGGTCGGCGAAACCTTCGTGGACGAAACGCACGCCGAGCCGCTCGCATGCCCGACCGATGGCGGATCGAGGCATGCCGAGCACGGCCAGCGTCGGGTCGTACTGGTACACGGCGGTTGCCACGGCAGCGGCCTGGGCCTCGTGCGCGACGACTGCGTTGTAGAGCGCACCGTGGGGCTTGACGTACTCGACGCGGCTGCCGGCCAACCTGGCGAACCCGTCGAGCGCGGCGAGCTGGTACACCACGGCGTCGGTGAGGTCGCCGGGTTGCATGTCGATGAACCGGCGCCCGAACCCGGCGAGGTCGGGGTAGGCGACCTGGGCGCCGATCGCGCAGTGGTGCCGCACAGCGAGTGCGCAGGTGCGGCGCATGATCGAAGGGTCGCCGGCGTGGTAGCCACAGGCGACGTTCACCGACGTTGCCTGTTGCATCAGCACCTCGTCGGGCCCGCCGGGCCATGCCCCGTAGCCCTCCCCGACATCACAGTTGAGGTCGACGCGGCTGGTGGTCACTGCTCAGCCGGCCAGCGCGGCCGCGACCGTTTCGTCGCTGAGCCGCCGGAAGCAGCGGCGACCACCGCTGCGCGACAGCACCGCGACCTCGAGATCGGTTGCGAGCAGCGTGCGCTCCGCGCCCGACAGCGCCCGCGTGGCCTCCTGCACCGCCGCCGGCAGTGCCTGGCCATCGGCGAAGGTCTCCTTCATCCGACCGCCGATTGCCTCGGCGTCGCCACCCAGCACCGAGTACCGGCGTTCGTCGACCACGGTGCCGTCGTAGAGGATGTGGAACAACTGGTCGTCGGCCGGCGCTCGGCCGACTTCGGCGACGAGGATCTCGACCTCCATCGGCTTCATCTCATGAGTGAAGATCTGGCCGAGGATCTGCGCGTAGTTGTTGGCGAGACTGCGTGCGTCGACATCGTCGCGGCTGTACTGGAACCCCTTCAGGTCGGCAGCGCGCACACCGGCGACCCGGAGTTGATCGAACTCGTTGTACTTGCCGACACCGGCGAATGCGATTCGGTCGTAGATCTCGCTGATCTTGCGCAGCGTGTTGCTGGGGTTCTCGGCGACCAGCGCGATGCCGTCGTCGTAGCGCACGGCAACCAGAGCCCGGCCGCGCGCGATGCCTTTGCGGGCGTAGTCGGCGCGATCCTTCATCACCTGTTCGGGTGCAACGTAGAAGGGCATGTTCATCGGCTGCGCACCTCCGAGGCGATGCTGTCGAACGCAGTCACCAGTTCGGCGTCTCCCAGGCGCGACCAGCCGTCGTGGGTGATGGTGGCAACCACCGGGTAGATGCCGCGCAGCACGTCGGGCCCACCGGTGGCCGAGTCGGCGTCGGCGGCTTCCCACAGCCCTCGGCACGCCAACGCCACCGCAGCAGCGCGATCGAGGCTGTCGCGCCACCCGATCTTGATGACCGTGCCCGCGTGCAGCATTCCCGAACCGGTGGCCACGAAGTCGTGCTCTTCGTAGCGGCCGCCGGTGACGTCGTAGGTGAACAACCTGCCGGTGCCACGGCGCAGGTCGTAGCCGGCGAAGATGGGCACCACCACCATGCCCTGCATGGCCGCCGGCAGGTTGCCGCGCACCATCATGCTGAGCTGGTTGGCCTTGCCCTCCAGGCTGAGCGCCGAGCCCTCCACCTTCTCGTAGTGCTCGAGCTGCAGTTGGAACAGCTTGATCATCTCCATCGCCGGCCCGGCGGCGCCCGCGATGGCGACACCGCTGTGCAGGTCGGCCTGCACGACCTTCTCCATGCCGCGATGGCTGATGAGGTTGCCGCTGGTGGCACGGCGGTCGCCGGCCATCACCACGCCGTCGGCAAAACGCAGTGCGACGCAGGTGGTGGCGTGCGGCACCACCATCTCACCGTGCATCGCGACCGGCGCCGAGGGTGCGAAGCCGACGCGCTTGAGCAGCTCGGGGAAAGCTCGAGCCCGGGTCGGTGCCGGGAGTGAACATTGGCATCGACATGGAACTACTGGCCACCCTTTTGCACGTACGACTTCACGAAGTCCTCGGCGTTGGTCTCCAACACGTCGTCGATCTCGTCGAGCAGGTCGTCGAGCTCGGCCTTCAGCTTGTCGCTGCTGGCGGCGGCCGCCGGTGCGACCTCGGCCGCTTCCTCGGTGCGAGTGGGTACCTGCTTCTGCTTCTGCGTGCGCTCAGCCATGTGCTCCCCTGTGTGGACGAAGCCCGCGGACGGGCCATTCAGGCACCCAGCCGGGCAAGCAGCTCGGCCGGGGTGTCGCTCTCATCGATCAACCTAGCCACGGAGTCTGCCGTGCCGCGCAGCGGTTCCATCATCGGTACCCGCCGCAACGGGTCGCGGCCGACGTCGAAGACCAGGCTGTCCCAGTTGGCGGCGACGATCTGGCCCGGCCACTTCGCCAGGCATCGGCCGCGGAAGTAGGCGCGCGTGGTGAGCGGCGGGTTGGTCATCGCGTCGTGCACGGCGGCGCTGGTGGTGAGCACGTCGAGGCCGACTCTTCGGGCCAGGCACTTGTCGGGCCGGAGGTCGTGGTACTGCAGGTCGAGTGCCTTGAGCCGGGCATCGTCGGGGCGCGCCTGGTGTCGCTGCGCATAGGCGCGCACGATGCGGCGCTTGGCAACCCAGTCGACCTGGTGTGCCACTGTCTCGGGGTCGTGCTCGAGACCGGCGAGGATGCTCTCCCACAGGCTCAGCACCTGCCGGCCGACGTCGTGCCCCACCGGCTCCAGCCCGTGCGACTGCTCGTACTTCAACGCCAGCTCGAGCACACGCCACTGGATCTCGAGCGCCGTCGCCCGCTGACCGCTGCGCAGCAGCACGGTTCGCTGCAAGGACGGGTCGTGACTGACGTGCCGAATGGCCGCCACCGGGTTGGCGAGCACCAGCTCGTCACCCATCACGTCGTCCTCGATCATCGCCAGCACGATGGCCGTGGCCCCCAGCTTGACAAGTGTCGCGGTCTCGCTCATGTTGGCGTCACCGACGATGACGTGCAGTCGCCGGTACTTCTGGGGTCGCAGTGCGGCTCGTCGCGAGTGTTCACGATCGGCCGCTTGAGCGTGGTCTCGAGGCCGACCTCCTCCTCGAAGAAGTCGGCTCGCTGGCTGATCTGGTACGGCACATCGGTCACTGAGATGCCAGGCGTCTCGCAGCCCACCTTGCCGGCGCCCACCACGATCTGGCGGGTGACGAAGTGCGGGGTGACCTGTTGCACGATGCGGCCGAACGGCACCTCGCGCGCGACCAGGTAGTTCTCGTGGCAGCCGTAGCTGTTGCCCTTGCCGTCGGAGTTGTTCTTGTGGCACAGCACCTCCGCGCCGGCGGGCAGCATGGCAGTTGCAGCCTGCATGCTGGCCCACACGATCTCCTCCGCAGCTCTGTCGAACACCAGCGCCTCGAAGGCGGTGCGGCACTCTGGTGTGCTGATCTCGGGGTGCGCGTGGTCGACGTAGTAGCGCGCCCCGTTGGTGAGCACCGCGTTGACGAGGTGGGTATCCACATCCGGTGCCAGCAGGTCGTCGACGCTGAAGCCGCGGGCGTCGACGCCGGGGTGCTCGTCCTCGAAGTCCCATCCGACCTTGCGATGGTTGGCGGCGAGGTAGGCGTTGATGAGCAGCGACGAGGCGGTGACGGGGTTGCTCGCGTTGTCGTGCACCGGCCCACGAACGAGGATGCCGTACTCGGTCTCGATGCCGCAGACCTTCGGAATCGCCATGTGCTGGACCCTACTGCCAACCTCGCATCCGGCGCCGACGTCAGCTGTCGAACAGTTGCAGCGCCGCTGCCCAGGTGTAGTCGACGAGATCCCAGCCGGCCGAGTTGGTCTCCTCGTAGTGGCCATCGGGCTCACCCAGCTCGCGCCCCAGTGCCTGGCCATAGCGGCACACCGCTGCCAGTGCCTCGCGCTGAGGCTGCAGTGCGTCGTCCTGGCCGGCCTGCGTCGGGTTGTCGAGCAGATCGCGGCACACCGGGCCGGCAACCGCATCGGGTGCCACCAGCACCCCTTCGTCGAACAGCCGTTGACACGTGTACCCGCCGGCAGCCGGCATGACCAGATCGAGGCACTTCAGGCGCACCTCGTTGATCGGCACCCAGTAGCCCAGCTCGTCGCCGCCGAGACCGACGGTGAACGTGATGGGCGACGGCACCAGGTCGAGCAGCGCCCCGGGTACCTCGTACGCCGCGCCCACCGCGTGCAGCGCAGGTTCGGAGTAGTAGGCGGCCGTGTTGCTCTCGAAGTCGGTCGGGAGGCCGATCACCAGCTCCGGTGGCAGCTCGCCGGGCATGAACAGGAACCCGACCTCGCCGAGACCGATCCAGGAGATCTGCGTCTTCAGCACGTCGCCCGTGCGTACCTGACTGTCGACCAGCGGTGTCAGCACAGGATCGTCTTCCAGCGCTCCTGCGTCGTCGACGCAGTTGTCGTCGGTGAACGGCGTGCTGCTGCAGTTGTACGCAGTCGGATCCTGCCAACCCAGCGAGCCGTCGGCCAGCAGCACGCGGAACCCGATGTTGGTGAGTCGCGTGAAGTACGGCTGCTCTCGCCAGTCGATCGTGTCGACCGTGAGGGCGGTGGCCTGGTCGAGCAGGCGCAGCACTTGGTCGGCCAGCTGTGTGCCGATCGCGGCGGTGCGAGCGAAGTTCTGACTGCGAAGGTCGCTCGCTCCCGCGACCGGCTCCGCCCCGGAGGGGGCGGTGATGCCATCGCCGACCGGGTGCTGCGCGTCGACCTGCCACACGTCGGCGTCACCCGGCCCGATCTGACTGCCGATGGCGCCGTTGAAGTACAGCACCTCGCCACCGAGCGCAGCCTGCACACGCTCGCGCACGATGCCCGGGTAGTCGGCCGTGAAGTACCTACCATCGGCGCTGCAGTCGTCGGCCGCCCAGCCCTTGGCGGCGCACTGCTCGGTGTAGTCGCCCGGGGGCTCCCAGCCGAGCGTCGTCTCGGGGTGGCTGGCCCACTGCACGACGGTGGCGATGGTGCGATCGCCGTCGCCGTCGAACACCACGCGCAACACGTTCAATCGCGGGTCGACGATCAGCGGATCGCGGCCGTCGCTCTGGCCGAAGCGATGGTCGCCGCTCACCACCTCCAGACGCGCGGGTTCCATCAGCGTCGCGGCGTCGTAGATCGCGTCGGCCATCTGATCGGCCAGGACTTCGTACCACTCGTCGTTCACGCTGAACGCCGTGTCGGGCCCGTGATGGTTGTGAGTGGCGCTGATCACGATCTCGGCAATCTCGCTCAGGTCGGGCGGCAGCAAGGCCCGAGCGCGACGCTCGATCTCGGCAGCATCGGCGGCGAAGATCATGTACACGTCGGCGGTCGCCATGACGACGAGCTGGTTGCCTCGGCGGAGAGCGAGGGCCGTTGTGCGCAGGTCGTCGTGCACCCAGGCAGCATCCTCGTTGCCATTGCCCACATCGACGCGGCCTTGGTCCCACGTCGGCACGAAGACGCCGATGTCGTTCGGCTCGACGTCGCCCCAGCCGGGCGAGTCGGCCATGTAGCTGTGGTCGCCGTTCACCGTGGGCAGGATCGTGTTGCTCGATGCTCCGGCGTACAGCGTCACGTCACCGGGGCCGGTTGGGTCGGGCGCAACCGTGTCGGTGGTGGCCGTCGCGCTGGTCGTCGAGATGACCGACGACTCGGGAGCGCCGTTGGGCTGCGCCTGCTGCGCAGAGTCGCTCCCCGAACAGGCCGCAACTCCGAACGTCAGCGCGATCGCGATTGCACAGGACTTGCGCACGGCACCCTCCCCCATCTGCGAGCCGAACCTCTCCGACAGTAGCGCTGTGCGGCGGTTCGGATGGCGGTGACATCCCACGATCGGCGACACTCGCGAGATGACCGACTGGTTCGAGATCACTCGCCGCAACGCTCGCTCGGTGCAGACGACGATCGGATGGATCTTCTGGGACCCTGGCGCGATTCGGCGCTACGAGGCAGCAGGGCTGCCGCCGGGCCTGGCCGGTCCGCTGGGCTACATCGCCGCTCGCTGCGCACCGCTGGCGAGCTCGGGGCCCGAGGCAGTCGTCGCCGCCTTCGGGTCGATCAGTCCGGCAGGCATCCGCGGCGTGTTCGGTCTGCTGCTCAGCCAGGAGCGCTTCCAGGAGATGTGGTCAGCGCGCGACGAGGCCGTCGCGGAGGGCCTTCGACTGCACGCGCCCGGCATCGTCGACCCACTCGTCGAGTACGCCGACGAGCTGTGGGCGGCCGTCGAGCAGCTGCCACTGGTCGGCCGCACGTTCTTCGGGGCACACCTCGCCGTGCCACGCCCGGCCGATCCGCTGCTCTCAGGGTGGCACGCAGTGAACTGCCTGCGCGAGTGGCGTGGCGATACGCACTGGGCGCTGGTGGTCGCAGCCGGCCTCGGCCATGCCGAGGCCTCGGTGCTGCACAACGGCTGGCTCGGCTACGAGCCCGACTGGTTGGCCCGCTCCAGAGGCACTGCGACCGACGACATCGCGGCGGCGTGGGCCAGCCTCGCGCAGCGCGGCCTGGCCGACGGCCGCACCGTCACCGCCGCCGGGGTGGCGCTGCGGCAAACGCTCGAGGATGACACCGACCGCCTCACCTCGCTGCCGTGGGAGCTGATCGGTGAGGCGCGGTCGCTGGAGTTCGCTGCTCGCTTCGAGCCGCCGTGCGAGCTGCTGCTCCGCAGAGTGGACGACACCGCGGGGGTCAACTACCAACCGGCGTCGCGGGTTCGCGCACCGCGATAGGCGCTACAGGTACTGCCCGGTACCGACGCGTTCGATGGCGCGCCCGCCGGCGCGGTCGTGCTGTTCGCGACCCTTGACGAGCGTTCGGATGAACACGATGCGTTCGCCCTTCTTGCCGCTGATCTTCGCCCAGTCGTCGGGGTTGGTGGTGTTGGGCAGGTCCTCGTGCTCCTTGTACTCCTGCCGGATGCTCTCGAGCAGGTCGGCGAGGCACACCCCGCGGGTGCCACCAGCGATCACACGCTTGATCGCCAGCTTCTTCGCTCGTCGAACGACGTTCTCGATCATGGCCCCGGACGAGAAGTCCTTGTAGTACAGGATCTCCTTGTCGCCGTTCTGGTAGGTGACCTCGAGGAACTGGTTGGCCTCGTCGTCGCGATACATCTCGGCAACGGTGGCCTCGATCATCTCCGGTACCGACGAGCCGGCATCGATGGGGATCTCATCGGTGAGGTACTGCGCGAAGATCTGCTTCGCCGCGGCTGCGTTGGGACGCTCGATCTTGATCTTCACATCGAGACGACCGGGGCGCAGGATGGCCGGATCGATGAGGTCTTCGCGGTTGGTGGCGCCGATGACGATGACGTTGCGCAGGCCTTCCACGCCGTCGATCTCGGCGAGCAGCTGGGGCACGATCGTGCTCTCCATGTCGCTGCTGATGCCCGATCCACGGGTGCGGAACATCGAGTCCATCTCGTCGAAGAAGACGATGACCGGCCAGCCCTCCTCGCTCTTCTCGCGAGCGCGCTGGAAGACCAACCGGATCTGTCGTTCGGTCTCGCCGACGTACTTGTTGAGCAGCTCGGGGCCCTTGATGTTGAAGAAGTAGCTGCGCCCCTTCTCGCCGCCGGTCTTCTCCGCCACCTTCTTGGCCAGTGAGTTGGCGACGGCCTTGGCGATGAGCGTCTTGCCGCAACCCGGCGGGCCGTACAGCAAGATGCCCTTCGGCGCCGGGAGCCGGTGCTCGGCGAACAGGTCGGCATAGAGGAACGGCAGTTCCACCGCGTCGGCGATCTGCTCGATCTGCGGGTCGAGCCCGCCAATGTCGGAGTAGGCGATGTCGGGCACCGCTTCCAGCAACAAGTCGTCGACCTCGGGTCGCGGCAGCTTTTCCAGCAGCAGGCTGCTGCGTGGATCGAGACGCATGGTGTCGCCGGTGCGCAGGTGCACTCCGCGCAACGAGTCGGCGAGCTCGCAGACACGCTCTTCGTCGGCGCGGCCCACCACCAGTGCGCGCACGCCGTCGTCGAGCAGCTCCTTGATGGTGACCACTTCGCCGGTGATCTCCGGGTGGCGGGCCTGCACCACGTTGAAGCTCTCGTTGAGCACCACCTCGTCGCCGCGCTCCAGATCGTCGTGCTCGATCTCGGGATGCAGCCCGACGCGCATCTTGCGGCCGCTGGTGAGCACATCCACCGTGCCGTCGTCGTTCTTGCCGACGACCACCCCGTAGGCGGAGGGCGGTTGCGTGAGCTTCTCGACCTCGTCGCGCAACGTGGAGATGTGCTCACGGGCCTCGCGCAGCGTGTAGCTGAGCTTCTCGTTCTGCGAGATGGCGTGGGCCAACTGCCCCTTCGTCTCCAGCAGGCGCTCTTCGAGGGCCCGTTGCCGCTTCGGAGCGTCGGCGAGCTTGCGCCGCAGCTGTTCGATCTCGCCGTCCAGCACGATCAGCTGCGCCTGCAGCACCGCCATCGACTCGTTGGTGTCACCATCGGCCATGCAGGGAACCTAACACCGCGGGGCCCGGCCATGTCCGCCATGCAGCGGACCCCGCGGTGTTGTTGCTTCGTTCAGTGACGATCGCCCGCTGGGATCAGGCGATGCGCCGGCGGGCGGTGAGGACGAGTGAGAGCCCGATGAGCAGCAAGCCCAGCGCCACCAGCTGCATCGAGCCGCTACGGCTGCCAGTAGGGGGCAGCGAGCGAGCCGTGGTGGTGGTGGGCGTCTCGCTGTCGAACTGGGTGGTGGTGGGCGCCTCGGAGGCCACCTCGGAGGTGGTGGTTGCCCCGGCAGTGGTGGTGGTGTTGCCGGCGGTCGTCGTTGTGTTGTTGCCAGCCGTGGTGGTGGTGTTGCCAGCCGTCGTGGTGGTGTTGCCAGCCGTGGTGGTCGTGTTCGCTGCCGTGGTGGTGGTGTTCGCAGCGGTCGTGGTGGTGTTGGCTGCCGTGGTGGTGGTGTTCGCAGCGGTGGTGGTGGTGTTGGCTGCGGTGGTGGTGGTGTTGGCTGCCGTGGTGGTGGTGTTCGCTGCCGTGGTGGTGGTGTTGGCTGCGGTCGTGGTGGTGTTCGCTGCCGTGGTGGTGGTGTTGGCTGCAGTGGTCGTGGTGTTGCCGGCGGTGGTGGTGGTCTCGCACTCACCGGGGTTGTACACCGTGACGGTGTCGGGCCCGCCCGGCCACACCGTGCCACCCCACAGGCCCACAGCCACCGAGGTGATGACCTCGTGGCTGGCCCCGGAGGGGAAGGTGAACGAGCCGGAGAACGAGTTCGAGCCGGGAGTGAACGCACCCGAAGCCAGCGGCAGGCTGGGGCCGGCACCTTCTACCTGGTACGAGACGTCGATCTGGTTGTTCTCTCCGTACAGGTCGCCCGGGTTCCAGCTCGAAGCGGTCCAGTACACGACGTAGGAGCAGTCGACGCTGGCTTCGAGCTCGACGTGGTGAGCCGAGACCGTGCCCACACCACCGGCGACGGCGCCGAACAGGGCGATCACGACGCCGGCGACGAACAGTGCGATGCGCGATCCGCCGCGGTGCTTCAGTGTGTTCATGACTGCTCCCGTTCTTCGTTGCTGTGCAGATCGCAGATGCCTACGTGCTGCCGGTGAGGCGATAGTAACCCCAATCCTCACCCAGAGTGCCGAAAACTCTGCCAGAGCCGGAAAATGAGCCGTTGGGCCTAGTCAATTCCCACGGAGAGTGCGTGTCAAGATTCGGACCGTGTGAAATGACGCCCAGAGGGGGACCTGCAGGTATGCTCAGCACGTCTGACCCTCGGCTATAGGAGACACAACGATATGAAGGTCTGGATCGACCAGGATCTGTGCACGGGCGACGGCCTGTGCGAAGAGATTGCCCCCGACGTGTTCACCTTGCTCGACGATGGTCTCGCCTACGTCAAAGAAGGCGACAAGATCTATGCCACCGCCAAGGGGCTCCCCCAGGGCGCCGACGGCATGGCCAACTTCCCCGACAGCCGGCTCGACGCAGTCATCGAAAGCGCCGAGGAATGCCCCGGCGAATGCATCTTCATCGAACCCTGAGTCGTTTCATCCAGCGTCGTTTCATCCGGCGTCGTTGTATCCAGCGTCGTTGTATCAGGGGTCGTTGCATCGGTCCCTGACACCGGGGCCTCGTTCGCACCAGAAGGCGGCCTGTGGGCCGCCTTCTGCGCGCGTCCGCCGGGTTGCCGCAATCAGCCGATGAAGCGACCGACCGTGAGGAACCCGGTGTGGGCCACCATTCGATGGTCGGGGCGCACCGCCTGACCTTCGATGTGCCAGCCTCGGTGCAGCACCTCCAGCGTGCGAGTGCCGCTCCAGGCCTTGTTGGCCATCACCTCACGAGTCTGCGCAGCTTGCGTGATGGATGGCGTGTACGCGATGAGGATGCCGCCAGGCCGCAGCGCGTGCACCGCGTGAGGCACCACCTGCCAGGGCTCGGGCAGGTCGAGCACCACTCGGTCGACGTCGCGCTCGTCGATGCCGTCGTAGCAATCACGAAGGTGCAGCTCGTAGCGGCTCAACGCCTCCTCGCCGAGGAAGCTGCGCACGTTGGTGCGTGCTCGGTTCAGGAAGTCTTCGCGCAGTTCGTAGCCGACGATCTCGGCGCCGTAGCGCAACATGGTCATGCTGAGTGCGCCGGATCCGACGCCGCTCTCCAGGACGCGCACACCCGGGCCGATGTCGGCCAGCATGCAGATCGGCCCAAGGTCCTTCGGGTAGATCACCTGTGCGCCGCGGGGCATCTCCAGGACGAAGTCCTCCAACGTGGGGCGCAGCGCCGTGTAGGCGGCGCCCTTCGTGCTCTTCAGCACCACACCCTCGGGTTGCCCCACGAACTCGGCATGTGGCACCAAGCCGGCATGCGTGTGGAACTCGGCACCCTCGGTGAGCGTGATCAGGTAGCGGCGCTGCTTGTTGTCGAGCAGCAGCACCTTGTCTCCGAATGCGAGCAAGCGATTCATCGTCGGCCTCTTCCCTTTCCGAGCACCAGTTCCACCGGCACCGGCTCGTGGGCGCTGGCCTTGGCCACCACCCGGCAGAACGCGCACAGGTCGCCCGTAGTGGGCGCCCCGCACGAGCTGCAGGACTGCAGCGAGTCGGTGGCGGCAGCTGAACGACCCACCAACAGCGGCGCCATGTTCTCGAGGAAGTTGAGGTAGAACGCCGCCTTGCTGCCGGGCGACTGCTGCTCGATCGCGTTCAACGCCTCCTTGTACGCGAGGTGCTTGTTGCCCACCGCCATCGGGCACTCGTCGACCAGGTAGTCGATGCCGCGCACGATGCACCACGCAGCCATCTCGCGCTCGGTGAGCCGAACCAGCGGCTTCACCTTCTTCGGGAAGCCGTGCCGCGAGGGCAGCACCGGCAACTGCCTGGCGAGGTACTCGACATCCCACCGCAGTGTGTTGCCGAAGAGCACGGCTGCCTCGTCGTCGAGGTTGTGGCCGGTGACCAGCACGGTGTAGCCACCATCGAGTGCTGCTTTGTCGAACAGGTGCCGCTTGCTGATGCCGCAGGCGCTGCACGGCACTCGCTTGGTCGCCTTCGACGCAGTGGGCACGTCGTAGCCGTACTGGTCGCGCAACGAGACCTCGATGAGGTGCAGGTCGCGTTGCGCGGCGAACGCTCGTGCGAACTCGGCCGACGTGTCGCTGTACTCACCGATGCCGAGACCGATGTACAGGCCATCGGCCTGGTAGCCGAGATCGATCAGGAGATCCCAGACGGCGAGGCTGTCCTTGCCGCCCGACACTGCAACGAGGATTCGATCGTCCTTGGTGAGCATCTCGAACTTCTCGATCGCCTTCACGACCTGACGACGACACAGCTCGAGGAAGTGCTCGGCGCAGAAGTGAGCGTTGTGCCGGGGCAGATCGATGATGGCCGGCTCCTTGCACACTCGGCACTTCGACCCCACTGCCACCATCAGGCGCCACCGGAGATCACTGGCCGGATCTCCACCACATCGTCGACGGTGAGCTCGGCATCGCCAGGAACGAGCGTGCCGTTGCGAATGACCAGATGCGACTCGCGGGCCAACTGCAGCTCGGCGAGCAGCGAGTTGACGCTGCGCTTGCCATCGATGGTCAGTTCGCGGCGCGGGTTGCGCAGGAGCACCTTCATCGCACCAGTGTGCCCGAGCGGTAGCCCGAACCGCCCACACCGCACCAATCGCAGCTGTGCGCTACCGGGCGCGCCGCAGCGCCTTGCGCTGCTTGCGAGTGGGCGGCGCAATGGACTCCACGCGCACGAACTGGCCGGCTCGCAACCGCTCGGTGGCGACGACCTCCTCGGTCTTGCCGAAGAGGCGCCGGCAGACGCGAGGCCCCCACATGAAGGCCCCGACGACCTCCCAACCCCGGCTTCCGCCGAACACGCCCTTGTACAGGGCGTTGCGCCGCAGGAGCGCCGTGGGCGACAGCAGGCGCGTTGGTCGGGCCACGCCGCCTACACCCGCCGGATCTCGACGAACGTGGTCTTCTTCTTGCCGGCGCGCTTGCCGAGCAGGAAGAACAGCAGCAGCAGCACGAACCCACCGGTGGCCGCGACCGCGACGAGGGTTTGCTTCTTGTCGTTGAGCTTGCCCTGCAGGCCGCCCTGAGCCTCGCGGAACTTCGACTCGAGGTCATCGCGCGTGATGCGTTGCTGGGCCATTGTCAGCGCTTCTCCTTGGTGAGAGGTTGCTTGTTGATGCGCCGGAACGCCAGCCCGGCCACGATGGCGCAGAACAACAGCCCGAAGGCGTAGGGCGCGAGCTGGGCCCAGCGCCCCTGGAACGTGCCCGGCCACTCGGTTTGCACGAGACGCAAGGTACCGAGCACCAAGAAGCCGGTGGCGGTGCCGATGAGCAGCGCGCCCACCAGACCGAGCGCGATCCAGCGACCGGCCCCCTTCAGCGGGCCAAGCGTCTCCTGGCGGGCGTAGTCCTTGACGAGTTGCACCATCTGGCCGGCCTGGCCCTGTGGTGCGTTGTTCTTGGTGTCACGGTCCTTCTCGGGCACGCACTATGTGTAGCACGCGTTCACCCCATTCCCCTACCGAACGGCTGATTTCGCCAGGTCAGGGGCTCTGCAACCGGAACGACTGGATGGCTTCCACATCGTCGAGCAGCGCTGCCAGCGCCGTCAGCCGCGCCACCGGCCCGGCGGCAGACAGCAGCGAGTAGACGTCGGCCGGGCCGATCGGTGCCAGCGCAGCGAGCTGGTAGCTGGCGGTGAGCAGATCGTCGGCGATGTCGCTGCTGGGGTCTGCAGCGTCGTCACCCAACTCCACCGCCAGCGCGGCCGCCCGTCGAGTGCGCTGGGTGACCGATCCGAGCAACTCGTCGAGATCCGGCGGTTCGTGGGGATCCGGCAGTTCGTCGAGATCCGGCCACACGTCGATCTCGGCGAGCGGGTACGGATCGTCGACGAGCCACTCGCGCACCCTCATCCGCGCCACGCCGACGGCGATGACGGCGAAGCGACCATCGTCGACTTCGGCCACCTGCACCATGCGAGCAACGGTGCCCACCTGGCGGCGCACATCGCCGCCGCCGACCTCACTGCCGCGATCGATCAGCACCACACCGAACTCGTGGTGCTCGGCAGCGACGCAGTCGGTCACGAGCGCCCGGTATCGGGGCTCGAAAACGTGCAACGAGAGCACACCGTTGGGCAGCAGCACGCTGCCCAGGGGAAACATGGGCATCACGGCCATGCGGGCACGGTACCCGCCCGCCCGACGATGTGCCTGTCGTGCAGTGCTGGTCGTGCAGTGCTGGTCGTGCGGTGCTGGTCCGGCGCAGGGTTCAGCGTGGGCCGAGCGTCGCCGCGGTGGGGCCGCTGGGATACGCCGCGAGCGTGGTCGCGAACAGCTCCCAGATCGGTCGGTACTCGGTCTTGTTGGTGATGGTCTCGCCGTTGAGCAGCATCGCGAACTCGATCGACCCACCTCCCTCCAACGGTACGTACCCGCTGAGCGCTTTCGTCCCGGGCTTGTCGGGCACGCCGTCGGTGTTGTCGAGCGTGCCGGTCTTGGCGCGGATGACACCCGACAGTGGCTCGCCCTCCTGGAACGCGTCGTAGAGCGTGCCGCCCTCGCGGCCGCCGAGCGGAAGCCCTTGACCGACGGCGTCGTCGACCGAGCCGTGCTGCAGCACCGCCAACAGTGAGGCGCAGGTGAGGCGGTTCTCGTCGGAAAGGCCGGAGCCATCGACCAAGGTGACCCCGTCCATGGGGATGCTCCACTTCTGCAGCGTGGTCATCACGACGGAGAGGCCGGCATTGGTGGTGGGGGCGCCGCCGGCCTGGAGACCGAGCTCCTTGAGCATCAGCTCGGCAGTGTTGTTGTCACTGGTGGTCAGCATCTCCTGCAGCACTGCCGGCAGCGGCTGCGACGTCACCGAGGCCAGAACCGGCTCCCCGCCGGCGGTGCCCTTCTGCGGCTCACCGGCAACGGTGATGCCCCGTTCCTGCAACAGCTGCGTGAGCACGGTCGCTGCGCCGACTGCAGGATCGTTCGAGGACCTGTCGGCGGCCTCGCGCGAGTCGTTGACCAACAGCGCCGACAACGGCCCGCCTTCGGTGAAGCGCAGCGAGTCGGCCCACGTGGGCAGGTACCACTCGTCGTCGTAGCGCGAGGCATCGCCCACCACCGAGCCGGCCACCGAGGTGATGCCCGCCGCCTTCACCGCGTCGGCCAGCGACTCGATGGGGGTGACGTTGAACGGAGGGAACTTCTGACTCGGACCATCCCACCACTCGCTGCTCAGCAACGGGTCGCCGCCGCCGATGAGGTACAGGTCGCCGCTCACCACTCCCCCGCTGTCGGCGACCCCGTTGACCGTCGTCGTGTACACGAAGTCGGGGCCGAGCACCTCCAGCGCCACCGCTGCCGTGATCAGCTTGACGTTGCTCGCAGGGCGCAGCGCGATCCTGTCGTTCACCGCTGCCACCGGGGCACCGTCGATCGACAGCGAAGCACGAGGTGCTGTCGATGCGGTCGAGCAAGGGCTGCAGCTCGGCAGTGAACGTGCTGGCGTTCGCGGCACGTGACAGCGTGGCGGGCGCACGGCGCACGGAGAGCAGTGGCGTGCCCAGCGCCGCCGGCAACGTCGCCGGCGTCTGCTCGTCGTCGACCGCCACTGACACCTCGTCGGGCGCTCGGCCCTGCGCGAAGCGCCAGCAGCCGCCGAGCAGCAGTGCCGGCAAGAGCGCGACCACCACCAACCCGGGGTACGGGTTCCTGCGCCTGCCGGCCATTCAGCGAGCGCCTTCGCTGCCCAACCCGCGACGCTCGCGGAACTGGGCGTACTGCCACAGGTGGCCCAGCGCCGTGACCGCACGGTTCCCGCTGGCGTAGCACAACCGCCCGGTCGCGCGAACTGCTCTCGGGCCGGCGTTGTCGGCGTCGGCAACGGCAAGTTCGGTGGCCGTGAGGATGGGCTTGCCGTAGCGCTGTGACAGCTCGTGGGCTGCCTCGGCGAAGCGTTCGTCCTGCCGCTCGTGATACGCGACGATGCGCTCCAACCCGTTGCCGGGGTAGAACCTGCCCTCCTTCATCAGCCGGGCCTGGTTGCTCTGAATGCCGATGCCGAGGTACACGATGGCGTGCACCTCGGGGTGAGCGGCGATCATCTCCATCACCTCGGGGATGGTGTCGCGCACTTCGCCACCGGCGCAGTCGACCGGGTTGTTGCGGCTCCAGCGCGGTGGCAACTTGGTGTCGATCTGGGCCTGGAGGTCGGCCGGCAGCTCCATCAGGCGCAGCCTGCCATCGCGCACGATCGCGTCGCTGGTGACCACGCCCCACCCGCCCGCCGTGGTGAGCACGATCGTGTTGGGGCCCTTGGGCAGTGGCTGGGTGGCGAACGTGGCAGCCGCTTCGAAGGCTTCCTCGACGGTGACCGCTCGGGTGACCCCTGCTTGCCGGCACGCACCGTCGAACACCTTGTCGTCGGCGGCCAGCGCGCCGGTGTGGCTGGCGGCAGCGCGGGCACCGCCTTCCGTGGCGCCGCCTTTCACCACGACGAGCGGCTTGCGCGCCGCCACCGATGCGAACCGCTCGAGCAGGCCGCGCCCGTCGACGATGCCCTCCACGTAGGCGAGCGAGACCGTCGTCGCGGCATCCTCGGCAAACCAGTCGAGGTAGTCGGCCGGGGTGACCGCCGCCGCATTGCCGGCAGAGACGGCGCGGCTGATGCCGACACCGGTCTGGCGCGAGTAGTTGAGGAAGCTGCTGACGAAGTTGCCGCTCTGGCTGGCCACACCGATGCGGCCGCTGGGAGGAAAGGGCGCGACGATCTGCGCGCACAGGTTGACGGGCGTGCTGACGACGCCTTGACCGTTGGGGCCGGCCAGCAGGATGCCCAGCTCGTCGGCCAGCGCCACCAGGTCGGCCTCCGCTCGGCGCCCCTCCTCGCCGGCCTCGCCGTACCCGGCGCTGGTGAGGAACGCCGCCTTCACACCTTTCGCTGCGCACGCCCGCAGCATCGCCGGGTTGGCACTGGCCGGTGTGCACACGAAGACGAGATCGATGGTGCCCTCCGGCAGCGCCTCGATCTCGGCGACGGTGCGAATTCCCAGCACTTCCTCGCCCTGCAGGTTGGTGCCGAACACTGCCCCTTCGTACCCGCTGGCCAGGATGTTGTGGAGGCTGACGAAGCCGAACTTGCCGGGGTGCGTGGACGCACCGGTGACGAGCACGCCCTTGGGCTCGAACAGCGCACGGAACTGCGCATCGGTGGGCCGCGGACGGTGGCTGCCGCTGCGCACGTCGGGGTCGCCGATCTCCACCAACGCATCGACCGCGACGGGCTCGCCGTCGGCTCGAACGATGAGCGGGTTGACGTCGACGCTCGCCACGTCGGGTCGTGCGGCCGCCAGTGCCGACAGGCCGAGCAGCACCTGCGCGAGCGCCGTGCGGTTGACAGCCGCTTCGCCTCTGAACTCGCCGAGCAGCTGCTGTGTGGCCAACCCGTCGATCATCTCCTGGGCATCGATGGCGGAGAGCGGAACCGGGCGGAACACCACATCGGCGATGGCCTCGGCGAGCACCCCACCGACACCCAGCATCACGTTGGCACCGAACTGCGGATCGCGTACGACACCGGCGATGAGCTCGCGATTGCCGCTGATCATCGGCGCCACGAGCAGCGACACCTCGCCGTCGGCGAGCGTGGCCTTGCCCAGCAGTTCGGCGCCGGCCGCCGCCACCGCAGCGGCATCGGCGAGGCGCAGCTTCACCAACCCGCGCTCGGTCTTGTGGGCGATGGCATCGCCGCACAGCTTCACGACCACCGGAAAGCCCAGTTCACCGGCAGCCGTGGCCGCTGCCGCTGCGTCGGCGACTTCCCGCTCAGCGGCCATCGGCACCCCGAACTCGCGCAACAGTGCCTTCGAGGCTGCTTCCGACAGGGTGGTTCCGTGGCTAGTCATCGGTGCCAACGGTAGCCAACGCGGTCGCCTCGGCACCGGACGGGCGGTGCGTGTGCTTCAGGTGGCCGAGATGTGCGCGGCGAGCAGCGCTGCGATCTGCGCGGCCTGCTCGGAGATCATCAGGTGGCCCGCGGGCAGCACCTCCAGCTGCGAACCGGGTATGGCGTGTGCCAGCGCATGGGAGTGCGACACGTCGATCCAGCGATCCTCGGCGCCGCCGATGACGAGCGTGGGCGCCGAGATCGTTGCCACGAGGTGAGCGATGTCGACCACGGCATCGAGGTCGAGATGCGCTGCCGAGCCTTCGGCGATCGTGGTGGCGCCCATGCTGATGGCCATCTCCAGCATCGGCTCCAGCATCTCGTGAGCTGCGGCGGTGAGCCCATCGGCGTACGCATAGCGCATGAACAGCTCTCGGTCGGTGGCGATGAGCCGCTTCCACAGCTCGAACGTGCAGCGTTGACGCGCGTCGGTCTTCATCCACCCGGCGATGAGCGTGGCACTGGCCACCGACTCCGGGTACAACCCGGCCAGCCCGGCTGCGACCACGGCGCCCAGCGAGTAGCCGGCAACGTGGTAGCGATGATGGCCGAGGTGCTGCATCACGGCGTGCCCCTGAGCGGCCAGCCCCTCGACGGTGAGCGGTTGAGTGGGCATTGCCGACTCGCCCGAGCCGGGGAACTCGACCATCACGTGCGTGTAGCCGGTGTCGGCCGGCAGCGAAGCCCTCACCGCGTCGAAGGCGGTGCGGTTCATGGTGGTGCCGTGCAACAGCAGCAGCGGCACGCCCTCACCTTCGACCGCGTAACCGATGAGCTGTCCGTCGAGCGCAAGCGTGGGCATGTGGCGAAAGTAGCCGCCGCGACCGGGTGGCCACGAGGTGGTCGCTACGGCTTGAGTGCGGCGGCGAAGAACTCCGTGATGTGCACGCGGCGGCGCTGCATCTGGTCGGCGGACAGCGCATCGCCGTCGAGCAGCCCGCCCAGGAACGGTGCGTCGCTGAAGTAGCTGAGCAGCGCGCCGTAGCCGGTGATGAGCAGGTGCTGTGGATCCTGCCGGCGGAACACACCGGCGTCCATCTCGCGCTCGAAGAACACGACCGCTCGGTCGAACATCGGGCGCAACACTGCCGCCAGGTCGATGCCGAGGTGGGCGCCGCTGTCGAGTGCCTCGCGGCGCATCAGGCGCACGTAGTCGGGGTTGTCGGCGAACAGGTCGAAGCCCGCTTCGATGACCAGTTCCATCTTGCGTTGACCGGTCTCGGGCGCGCCGATGGCCGACGCGAGTCGGTCGATCCAGTCGCCGAGCAACTGCTCGAAGACTTCGCCGTACAGGGCTTCTTTCGAAGGGAAGTGGTGCAGCAGGCTGGGGCGACGGATGCCCACGCCGGCGGCGATGTCGTTGAGCGACGTGCCGTCGTAGCCGTTCTCGGCGAAGCAGCGGCGCGCCTCGGACAAGATGAGCTCACGGGTTGACAGCACCGAGTCGCCGTGATCTGCCATCTGTGCAGCCTATGAGACGCCACGACCTTATGATCGCGACCGCATGGCATCAATCGAGGCGGCGAAGGTGCTCACCGCACGGGGCTGGATCGGCCCGGCGCGGGTGCACGTCGACCGAGGCGTGATCACTGCGGTCGAGCGGCTGGCCACCGTCGCCACCGATCGTTGGCTGGTGCCCGGGTTCGTCGACCTGCAGGTGAACGGCATCGACGACATCGACGTGTCGTCCGCCGATGGCAACGACTGGCAGCAGCTCGACCGGTTGTTGCTCGCGCAGGGGGTCACCACGTGGTGCCCCACATTGGTGACGATGCCACTGGCGAAGTTCGATCGCCCGCTGGCGCGCATTGCCGCAGCGATGCAGCGCCCCGCCGATGGGCGGCCCACCATTGCGGGCGCGCACCTCGAAGGTCCCTTTCTCGGTGGCGCTGCAGGGGCTCACTCGCGGGCGCTCATCGCGCCGATCGACCTGGAGTGGCTGCGCACGCTGCCGCCGCACGTCGCAGTGGTGACGTTGGGTGCCGAGCACCCACTGGCGGTCGACGCACCGGCGCTGCTCACCGCCGCTGGTCGCCTGGTCTCGATCGGTCACACGACGGCCGACGAGCAGCAGTTCGACGCCGTCGTCGCAGCCGGAGCCCGGCTCACGACCCACCTGTTCAACGGCATGAGCGGTGTGCATCACCGCTCGCCGGGCGTGGCGGCCTTCGCGCTCACCAACGACGCCGTGTGCGCATCGCTGATCGCCGACGGGGTGCACCTCCACTCACGCGTGCTGCGATTGGCCTTCGACGCGTTGGGTCGCCGGCGGGCGGTGCTGGTCACCGACTCGGTTGCCTGGCGTAGCGGCAGGGTCGGCGAGATCGGCATGGCGTTCCGCGACGGTGCACCCCGTCTGGCCGATGGCACCCTCGCCGGCAGTGCCGTCACCATGGATGCCGCGTTGCGCACCTGCGTTGCCGCCGGCGTGCACCCTGCGAACGCACTGCTGGCAGCCAGCACCACCCCGGCGCGGCTGCTGGGCCTGCGCGATCGCGGCACGATCGGTGTCGGCCGGCGAGCCGACCTGGTGGCGCTGCATCCGGCCCTGACGATCGAGCAGGTCTGGGTGGCAGGGCAGGCGGTCTGAACGGTCGCACGCCACCGCGACGAGTGTGACGAATGCGAACGGTGGGCCCAGCGGTACATTGCCCGCCATGCAGATCGTGTCCGCGTTGTTCGTCGAGAACTTCGAGCTCCGCCAGGCTCCTGGCCCCTCCACCCGCATCGACATCACCGGTGCCATGTTCTCGATGGCCGCGCCCTCGCCGGCGCCGCTCACCATCTCCCCGCACCTCGTTGCGCTCATCTTCTGTGCGCCGGGCGAGAGCGGCAACGGCGTCTTCGAGGTGATCTTCCGCAAGGGACTGCAGGAGGATGCCGAGCAGATGGCACGCAACGTCAGCCCGTTCAACGTCGAGCCCGGCAAGTTCACCTACCGGTTGGTGAAGGGCGAGCTCGAGTTCGACGACTACGGCCAGATCTTCGCTCACTGCCGGGTCGACCACGGGCCTTGGCACCTGGTGCCGTTCACTCTGCTGCCGCCCGCCTGACCCCGCCGCCGAAACCCGGCTGCGTCGCCGCGGTTCTGCCATGGCGCCCGGTCCCGCGGATACAGTCCACTGCCGTGCCCGACAGCCTCACACCAGAACTCGACCAACAGGCGATCTCGCTCATTCGTGGCCTCGCCATGGATGCACCGTTCGCTGCCAAGAGCGGCCACCAGGGCACGGCCATGGCGCTCGCCCCGCTGGCCCACGTGCTGTACAGCCGGGTGCTGCGCCACGACCCCGCCAACCCGCACTGGCCCGACCGCGACCGGTTCATCCTCTCCAACGGCCATGCGTCCATCCTGCAGTACTCGCTGCTGTTCCTCTCGGGTTACGGGCTCTCGCTCGACGACATCAAGCAGTTCCGCCAGTGGGGCTCGGCCACGCCAGGGCATCCCGAGGTGGGTCACACGGCCGGCGTCGAAGTCACCACCGGCCCGCTGGGCCAGGGCTTCGCCAACGCCGTCGGCATGGCGCTGGCCGAGCGCCACCTGCGCGGCCAGTTCGGCGGCGATGTCGTCAACCACCACACGTTCGTGCTGGCCGGCGATGGGTGCTTCATGGAAGGTGTCAGCCACGAGGCGGCATCGCTGGCGGGCCATCAGCAGCTGGGCAACCTCATCTGCGTCTACGACGACAACCACATCACGATCGACGGCGACACTGCGCTCACCTACAGCGACGACGTGGCCGGCCGCTTCGAAGCGTACGGGTGGCACGTCGAGCACCTGGGTGAGATCGCCGATCACTGCGACGCGCTCGAGCAGGCACTGCTGCGTGCCAAGGCGGTCACCGACCGGCCCAGCCTGCTCATCCTGCGCAGTCACATCGGCGCCCCCAGCCCCGATCTCACCGACCGCCACGAGGCACACGGCAACCCCTTCAGCGCCGAGCAGATCACCCGTACGAAGGCCGTCATGGGCATTCCCGACGAACCGTTCTGGGCCCCCACCGCGGTGGTCGAGGCCTATCGCTCGCACACGGCCGGCCGCGGGGCGGCGGCACGCGCCCAGTGGCAGCAACGCTTCGACGCCGCTGCTCTCGACCAGGCGGTCTGGGATGCCACGTGGGCGGCCGCCGGCCTTCCGGGTTGGGAGGCAGCGCTGCCCATCTTCGAGCACGGCGAGAAGATCGCCACCAGAGTGGCGATCGAGAAGGCGTTCAACGCCTCGTTGGAAGGCGTGCCCAGCCTGGTGGCCGGTGCCGCCGACCTCACCGGCAACACCGGCACCAAGCTCGCCGGGCAGGTAGCCGCAACACCCGACGCGCTCGCCGGTCGTCAGGTGTACTACGGCATCCGCGAGCACGCGATGGGTTCGGCGATGGTGGGCATGGCGCTGCACGGCGGCGTGCTGCCGGCCGGCGGTACCTTCTTCGTCTTCCTCGACTACATGCGGCCTCCGGTGCGCCTGGCTGCACTCAGCGGCGCCAAGGTGGTGTTCGTCTTCACCCACGACTCGGTGGGTGTGGGCGAAGACGGTCCCACTCACCAGCCCGTCGAGCACATCGCCACCCTGCGCGCCATTCCTCAGCTGCAGGTCATCCGGCCTGCCGACGCCAACGAGACGGTCGCTGCGTGGCGTGCGGCTGTCGCGCACGACGGTCCCACAGCCCTGGTGCTCTCCCGACAGAACCTGACGGTGGTCACCGACGGGTCCGCCGTGGTCACCGGTGCGGGCATCGTGCTCGACGACCCTCGGGCGCAAGTGGTGCTGCTGGCCACTGGCAGCGAGGTCAGCCTCTGCGTCGAGGCCGCCGCCCGGTTGGCCACTGACGGCATCGCGGTGCGCGTGGTCAGCATGCCCTCCTGGGATCGCTTCGAAGCGCAGAGCGCTGCGTTCCGCCAGTCGGTGCTGCCAGCCGGTGTACCCGTGCTGTCGGTCGAGGCCGCCACCACGTTCGGGTGGGCGCGCTGGGCCGACGACAGCATCGGCATCGACCGCTTCGGCGCCAGCGCCCCCGGCGCGGAGGTGCTCGACCAGCTCGGAATCAACGTCGCCAACGTCGTGGCTCGTGCCACCGCGTTGGCCCACACGAAGGGTTGACCCTCATGGATCGTCTGAACCACCTCTACTACGAGCAGGGCCAGAGCCCCTGGCTCGACAACCTCAAGCGCAGCTACCTCACCAACGGCACGCTGCGCGACTTGGTGGCCAGCGGCATCCGCGGTCTCACCAGCAACCCCACCATCTTCCAGAAGGCCATCCAGGGCTCGGCCGACTACGACGAGCAGCAACGCGCGCTGGTGCACTCGGGTGCGTCGGTGATCGAGCAGTACTGGGCGATGGTGCTGGCCGACATCAACGGTGCGCTCGACGAGTTCGCTCAACTGCACCACGACAGCTTCGGCGGTGACGGCTACGTGAGCGTCGAGGTGGCCCCCAGCCTTGCTCACGACGGCCCGGGTACCGAGGCCGCAGCCCGTGCGCTGCACGAGCAGATCGATCGGCCGAACCTGATGGTCAAGATCCCTGGCACCGTGGAGGGCCTGGCGGCCATTCGGCGGATGATCGCCGAGGGCCGCAACATCAACGTCACGCTCATCTTCAGCCTCGATCGCTACCAGCAGGTGATGGACGCGTACATCGACGGCCTCGAGGAGTACGCCGGCACGGTCGATGCCGACCTGGCGCACGTTGCCAGTGTCGCCAGCTTCTTCATCAGCCGCGTCGACAGCGAGGTCGATGCTCGACTCGATGCCATCGGCACGCCCGAAGCGCTGGCGTTGCGCGGCAAGGCGGCCATCGCTCAGGCCAAGCTGGCCTACCACGCCTTTCGCCACACGTTCAGCGGTGCGCGCTGGGAGGCGCTGGCCGCCGACGGTGCCGTCGTGCAGCGCCCGTTGTGGGCCAGTACGTCCACCAAGAACCCGGCCTATCCCGACACGCTGTACGTCGACGAGCTGATCGGGCCCGACACTGTCAACACACTGCCTGATGCCACCATCGAAGCGTTCGCGCATCACGGCACGTCGGCGCGCACCATCGACGAAGGCGTCTCGCATGCCGAGCTCGTCTGGCGCCAGCTGGCAGAGGTGGGTGTCGACATGGACGATGTCGCCGACAAGCTGGAACGTGATGGTGTCGCCAGCTTCCAGAAGAGCTTCGACGACCTGCTCGAGGCACTCGCCGCCAAGGCCGACGAGCTGCGCAACTGATCCCAGACGGTTGCCGTGCACATGATGTGAAATGAGGTGGGTGAGGGCTCCGCCGCCCTCACCCACCTCGCTTCAGCGTCGGGCGATCTTGCCTTGCCCTCGCTACGCACCGAGCTCCCGGGAGAGAAGCTCGTGGTTTCCCGCGCGTGCCGTGTTGTCTGGACTTCAGACGACACCCTCTCGGTTCGATGACGCGGAAGCCGGAAATTCCTTTCATGCCTAGAGTGCAGCCGTGACCAGCACCCACGAGGCCGATGTTCTCTTCGCAGCACTGATCGACGCGGTGCCACCGGGCGCCGATCGCCGCCACTCGCAGCAGTTGTTGCGCGCCGCGGTGGATCTCGTCACTCGTCGGCCTTCCACGCTCGACCTGAAGATCGCCGCTGCCGCGCTGGAGGAGATGGGCGATGCGTTCGAGATGTTCTCGCACTCGCGGGGGCTGCCGAAGGTCACCATCTTCGGCTCGGCCCGCACCAAGGAGAACGACCCGCTGTACGCCGCGGCTCGCGACGTCGCCCATCACTTCGCCGAGCAGGGGTGGATGGTCATCACCGGCGCCGGGCCGGGCATCATGCAGGCGGGCATGGAGGGCGCCGGGCGCGAGCACTCGATCGGCGTGTCCATCCGGCTGCCGTTCGAGCAGGGCGCCAACCACATCATCGCCGGCGACGAGAAGTACGTCACCATGAAGTACTTCTTCACCCGCAAGCTGATGCTCATCAAGGAGAGCAAGGGCTTCGTGTGCCTGCCCGGGGGCTTCGGCACGCTCGACGAAACCTTCGAGCTGCTGACGCTCACGCAAACCGGCAAAGGCGTGCCGGTTCCCATCGTGTTCCTCGACACGCCGGGTGACCCCTATTGGGAGACCGTGCACGACTTCATCGGGCGCCAGCTCGTCGAGCGTGGGCTCGTCGCGGCCGCCGACACCGGCCTGTACCTGATCACCGACAACTGCGAGCAGGCCGTTCGGGAAGTCGTCGGCTTCTACCGCAACTACGACTCGCTGCGCTACGTGGGCGACACGCTGGTCATCCGGCTGCAGCAGGCGCCCACCGAGGGGCAGCTCGCGCAGCTCAACACCAGCTTCGGGCACCTCGCCGGCTCGGGTGCCATCCACGCCACGGCTCCGATGACGCCAGAGCAACGCGACAACGACAAGCTTGCGCTGCCGCGCATCGCCATCCCGGCAGCGAAGCACGCGTACTCGGATCTCCGCGAGCTCATCGACCTGTGCAACACGTTCGTGCCCGTGCAAGACCCTCCAGGAGGAGTGACATGAAGCTGGACACCATCTGGCAGTACCCGGTGAAGTCGATGATCGGTGGCACGGTCGAGTCGGCCGTGCTCGACGAGGTCGGCATCGTCGGCGACCGCACGTGGGCGGTACGCGACGAAGACGCCGGCGTGATCGCGAACACTCGCAAGCTCGGTGGTCTGATGCGCTTCGCCGCACGGTACGGCGACGGTGGTTCGGTCACCATCACGTTGCCCGGAGCGCGCACCGTGGCCAGCACCGACCCCGACGTCGACTCGGTGCTCTCCGCCGAGCTGGGCCGCCCGGTCAGCCTGTGGCAGCGACCCGCTGCCGAGCAGCTCGACTTCTACCGGCGGGCACCGTTCGGCGATGGCGACATGATGGAGGAGCTGCGCACGATCTTCGCACGCGAGGGCGACGAGCCGCTGCCTGACTTCACCAAGTTTCCCGCGGTGTCGTTGGAGTACGAGACACCGCCTGGCGCCCTCTACGACTGCTACCCGCTGATGATCATGAGCACCTCCGCGCTGCGATCCATCGCCGCCGCCGTGCCCGGCTCGGTGATCGACGTGCGTCGCTTCCGGCCGAGCCTGGTGGTCGACACCGGCGACGCCCCGGGCCACCCCGAGTTCGACTGGACCGGCCAGCGGTTTGCAATCGGTACCGCGGTGGTCGAGGTGATCAACGACTGCCCGCGGTGCGCGGCCATCACCCGCGAGATCACCCCCGATGTGCCCGCCGACCGGGCGATCCTGCGCCACGTGGTCAAAGACCTCGGCCAGGCAGTCGGCATGTACGCCCGTGTCGTGCAACCGGGCCGGGTGGGCGTCGGCGACGCGCTCGAGCGGCTCTGAGGCAGCCTCAGTCCTCGCCGCCGCGCAGCAGCCGACTTGCCTTCTCGATCGCCCTGCGAGCCTGGGTGAGTCGCTTGTCGTCCGGCGGGCGGCCGGCGTGCGCCGCCGAGGCCTCCCGTAGCTGATCGAACATCACGTCGTCGAGCTCCTCCGCGATCGCCTCGAGCCGGCCTGCCAGGTTGTCGTACGTGCCGCTCACAGCGCCTCCGCGAGGATGTCGATGGGGTGGCGCACCGTGAGCCCGGCGGCCGCCAGGTGCATCGCACAGCCAGGGTTGGCGCTGGCCACCAGCCCGCCCCCGGCGCGAGCGATGGAGGCCAACTTGCGTTCGCGGATCTGCCCGGCCAACGCGGGTTCCATCACCGAGTAGGCGCCACCTGCACCGCAGCACAGGCCATCGTCGTCGAGCTCCACGAGGTCTGCGACCGGCGCCAGCACGGTGCGCACGGCCATGTGCGCCTTCTGCACGTGGCGCAGGTGGCACGGGTCCTGCACGATCACGGGGCCGACGCGCCGGGTGGGCCGCAGCCGGTCGACGTGCTGCGCGACGAACTCGTGCACGTCGAGCACGCGTGCACCGAAGACCGCTGCGTCCGGCGTGCCCAGCAGGTGGCCGTACTCCTTCAACGCCGCGCCGCAACCCGCCGAGTTCACCACGATGGGGGCATCGCCGGGCATCGACGACATCACGTTCGCCGCCAGGTGGCGCGCTGCGTCGGTGAGGCCCGCGTGCGTGTGCAGCGCACCGCAACAACCCCCACCCTTACCGGGCAGGGCAAAGGTGACGCCGAGGTGATCGAGCACCTTGGCGGTGCTGCGGTGGGTGTCGCGCATCCACGCGTCCATCACGCAGCCGGTGAACAGCCACACGTCGGTTCCGGTGGCCCGCAGCGGCTGAGGGCGCCGCACGGCCAGCGTGGTGAGACCAGCCCGTCGGGGCACCAGGTGCATTCGCTGGGCAACTGCCAGTGCGCTGGAGCCGGCGAGCAGCAGGCGGTGGCGAGGGAGCACGGCGAAGGCGGCCCGCTGCCAGCGCGGTGTGATGCGGTGCCGTTGAGCGAGCGTCTCGCGCACGCCCTCCTGCAGGTTGCCGTAGTGCACGCCGGATGGGCAGGCGGGCTCGCAACCGCGGCACTGCACGCACGACTCCATGAACGACACGAACTCTGGTGTGACCGGAGCATCGTCGTGGTGGACCGCCCGGATCGCGGCGATGCGCCCGCGCGGCGACAGCGCTTCCTCCCCCGTCGCACGAAAAGTCGGGCAATGCGGCAGGCACAGCCCACAGCTGACGCAGGTTGCGAGTTCGTTGTCGTCGAGGTGGAACTTCACGGCGCGCCCACCGTAGCGTCAGCAGCACCATGCCCGAAGGCCACACGATTCACCGCATCGCCAAGGATCACTCCCCCCTGCTCGTCGGGCGGCCGGTGGCGGTCTCGTCGCCGCAGGGCCGCTTCGCCGCCGACGCCGCCCTCGTCGACGGTGTCGTGCTCGATCGCATCGAGCCGTACGGCAAGCACCTGTTCTACTGGTGGGCCAACGGGCTGGTCGGCCATGTGCACCTGGGCCTGTTCGGGAAGTTCCGTGTGGCCGCCGGTCCGCAGGTGCCGGCGGTGCAGGGAATGGTTCGCATGCGCATGTCCAGCGATGGTGGCACCGTCGATCTGGCCGGCCCGACGGACTGCAGCATCGGCAGTGCCGACGACCGCGACGCGATCATCGGCCGCCTCGGGCCCGACCCACTGCGGCGCGACGCCAAACCTGCCGACGCGCTCGCCCGACTGCGCAAGAGTGCGCAGCCGATCGGCGCGCTCCTGCTCGATCAGAAGGTCCTGGCCGGCGTGGGCAACGTGTATCGAGCCGAGGCCCTGTTCGTGAACGGCATCAACCCTGCGCGTCCGGGGAAGGCGTGCACCGACGAAGAGCTGAGCGCGGTGTGGGACACGGTGGTCACGATGCTGCGCAAAGGGGTGAAGGACAACCGCATCATCACCATCGATCGCAAGCGCTTCCCGGTGCCGAAGGGCCAGGCTCGTCGTGGCGACACGACGTACGTGTACCACCGCGACGTGTGCCTGCTCTGCGACACGCCGGTGCGCACCGTCGAGCTCGGTGGCAGGGCCTGCTACTACTGCCCCACGTGTCAGCCGCGCTAGCTGGATTCGCCCGTTCGCAGCGCCGTCGCCATCTCCACGATCTTGCTGTGTGCCTCGCCCATTCCCTTCAGCGAGCGACGCCAATCGTCGGCCTCGCGGCCGGCCAGCACATCGTCGAGGTAGCGCCGATCGGCATCCAGCCGTTCCATCGGCCGGTCGGTCGGGTGACCATGACCGGGCACCAGCACTGACGCCTCGGCGACCACCGCCGCCAAGCGATCGAGTGCATCGAGGTACGCAGGCAGGTCGTCGGGGAAGAACGGCAACGGCAGCTCGACGTCGCTGAGCATGTCGCCGGCGAGCAGCACGCCCCGCTCTCCGAGCCACAACGCCGCGTGGCCGGGAGCGTGGCCGTCGTGCTCCACCGTGACCATTGCTTCGCCTGCCCCGCCCGCGCCGAACGGCTCTGGAATCGCCGCCGCCGCCAATGGTCGCAGCCCGTCGAACGGGCTCGGCCACTCCGCTGGGAAGTCGTCGCCGAGTTGCTCCTCCAACTCAGTGCGCCACTCGCCGAGCATCTGCAGCGAACGCGGCGTCGTCCAGCGCGGGGCATCACCGAACTGTGGGTGCCACAGCATGTGATCGTGGTGCGCGTGCGTGGCGAAGGCCCCGGTGATGCGCAGATCGCGTGCGGCACTCCAGGCGACGATCGACTCGAGCTCCGCGACGGTCCACGCCGGGTCGACCAGGAACAGGTTGCCGCCGCTGCGAATCATCGTGGACGTGGTCGTGTAGCGCTCGCTCGTCATCACGAACACATCGCGCGCCACTTCCGCCACTTGCCGAGTCGTCATGGACGCACAGTACCTGCGGTGGTCGCGGCTGGTTGTCGGGCCGACGACAAGCAGGCATGGCTTCGGTCGGTGCAGGGCGGCTACTGCGCCGTCCACTGCGGGGCGTCGGTGTCGCCACGCCAGTAGCGCAGGCGGCGCTGGGCTTCTGCGGCGGCGGCCGGGTCGGTGCGGCCGGCGCGCACGCGCATCAGCGTGGCGACCACGTTGCGCATGGTCGCCAACGACTCCGCCAGCGCATCACCTTCCAGCGAGGCGCCGTAACCCTCGGCGAAGCGCGTGTACATCGTCGGCTCGCCGCCCCAGCGGCGTGGCCATGTCATCACGGTGGCATGGTCCCACGCGGCGGGGCCATGACAGGTGAGATCCCAGTCGAGCAGCACCGCGCCGTCGGCGGTCTGCAGCACGTTGCCGGGGTGCACGTCACCGTGGCACACCACCCGGGCCGCAACCCGCTGGCGCCAGCCACCGTGTTGCCCGATCGCAGCTTCCAGGCCCGCCCGTGCGGGGTCGTCGAGGAGGTCGCTCACGTCGGTCAGTGCAGCAGCTGCATCCCACCACGGGAAGCTGTCGCACCGCGGCAGCGGGTACCGGCCACGCACCTCGAAGGCGGGCCACTCGTGCACCGACCGGATCATGGAGCCGACTTCGCGCCAGTCGATCTCGCCCACCGGATGTAGCCGTTCGACGGCGAACACGGTGAGGCCGTGCGCCTCGAGAGCAGCCGGCCGTACGAACCGCGGCACTCGGAGCCCGCGCTCGCGCAACCGGTCGGCGAGCCACAACGCCTGGCTCGCCGGCGCCGTCGGGTGGCAGACCCGCAGGATCACTTCCTCACCGGTAGCGAAGAGCGCGTTCATGCCCGTGCGCAGGTGCTGCGGCGAAGGCAGCCCCCACCTCGCGGCCGCCTCGGCGGCCGCCGCGGCCGCCAAGCCGGCGTCGGCAGGTGGCTGGATGACGTAGGGCAGGTCGTCAGACATCGAGGCCCGGGTTGAGGCGGCGTCCGGGGTCGAACTGGTCGCGGATCGCGATCGCCAACGTCGCCGCGCGGTCGTCGCCCACGGGCCGCAGCCATGGGTCGACATGGTGCACGATGCCCACGCCGACCTCGGCGACGAAATCGCCGGTCAGCGATGCAATCGTCGATGGTGCCACGCTGCGCCGGCTGCCCACGGGCAGCGCCGGAGGCCCGGAGCCCGCACGGAGGCCCGCGGCGGCGGCCTGCTCGGCGACGTCGCGAGGGTGACCTTCCAGCAGCGCCCACAGCTGGCTGCCGTTCCACAGCACGCTGATCGGCTTGTAGAGCTTCGTGAACACGTCGAACGGATCACCGGCCGAACAGGTGAACCACTGCGAGGTCTGCGGCAACGGTCGAGTGCGCAGGATGACATCGCCCAGGAAGCCGAGCGTTCCACGAGAGCCCACCAGCAACCGGCAGAGATCGAAACCGCTCACGTTCTTCACCGTCGGGCCACCCGCCTTCACCAGCTCGCCGGCGGCCGAGACGTAGCGGGCCTGCAACAGCACGTCGCGCACCGGCCCGTAGCCGAGCCGGCGCACATCGCCATGCCCCACTGACAGGGCCCCACCGACGGTGCCACCGGCAGGCAGCGCAACGGTCTGATGGTGCGCGGCCAGTGCCGCCACGAGCTCGTCGACCCGCGTACCGGCGCCGCAGCTGACGATCATCTCGTCGGCCTGCACCCATTCGATGCCTGCAGGCGCGTGCACGCAGCGCACACCGGCGACCGGTCCGCCGCGCGTGCCGAGCCCGCTGATCGTGACCGGACCCTCGCCGCCCACGGCCGCCGCGAACTCAGTGAGATCCATCACACCCAGGCCCCCGCGGGCACGTGCTGCACGTCGCCGCACGCGCCTGGCGAGGGAAGCACCTTGAACGGGTTGGCCAGGCCGCTGGGGTCGAACGCAGCGCGCATGGCCGCCTGCGCGGCAAGGTCGGCCGGGCCGAACATGAGCGGCATGAAGTCGCGCTTCTCGATGCCGATGCCGTGCTCGCCGCTGAGCACGCCGCCGGCCGCGACTGATGCACGCACGATCTCCTCGCCGGCGGCGTGCACGCGTTCCATCACACCCGGTTCGCGCTTGTCGAACACCAGCAGCGGGTGGAGGTTGCCGTCGCCGGCGTGGAACACGTTCATCACCAGCAGGTCGTGGCGGCGACAGATGGCATACACCTGGCGCAGCACCTCCGGCAACATCCGCCGGGGCACGACGGTGTCGTGCAAGTAGTAGTTCGGCTTGATGCGGGCGATGGCGCCGAACGCCGTCTTACGACCCTTCCACAGCAACGCCCGCTCGGCCTCGTCCTGTGCGATGCGCACCGTGCCGGCACCGTGAGCCATGCCGATCTCGACGATGCGGGCGACGTCGGCCTCCAGACCATGCGGCAACCCGGCCACCTCCACCAGCAGCACGGCGGCGGCATCGACGGGCAGCCCGGCGTGGATGTACGCCTCTACCGCCTGCACGCACAGCTGGTCCATCATCTCCAACGCCGCCGGCACCATGCCGGCAGCGATGATCGCGCTCACCGTCTGGGCACCGGCTTCCACCGTTTCGAAGTCCATCAGCATCGTGCGCACTGCTGGAGCGTTCTGCGTGAGGCGCACGCACACCTTGGTGGCGATGCCGAACATCCCCTCACTGCCCACGAATGCGCCACGCAGGTCGAGGCCGGCGGGCTCGGGCTCGTCGCCACCCAGTACGACCACCGACCCGTCGCTGAGCACAACCTCCATCGCCAGCACGTGCGACGCGGTGACACCATCGCTGAGGCAGTGCGGCCCGCCCGAGTTGTTGGCGACGTTGCCACCGATGCTGCAGCTCTGTTGGCTGCTGGGGTCGGGCGCGAAGTGCAGCCCGTACTTCGTGACCTGCCGGGTGAGATCCAGGTTCAGCACCCCTGGCTCCACCCAGGCGAAGCGGTTGACCGGATCCACCGACAACACCGCGTCCATCTTGGTGAGCGCGATCACCAGCGCATGATCGAGCGGCGTGGCGCCACCGGCCAAGCCGGTGCCCGAACCGCGGGCGACGAACGGCACGCCGTGACGCACGGCGGCGACGACGGCTGCCTGCACCTCGGCGGTGGTGAGTGGAAAGCAGACGACCCCGGCCGAGCCCGGGAAGTTGGAGGCGTCGCGCCCGTACAAGCCAAGCTCGGTGGTGCCGGTGCGTACCCGATCAGCGGAGAGCGCAGCCGTCAGGTCGGCGACGAGCGCGGCGTTCATGCACGCCGGCGTGAGCGACCGGAGGCCTCGTTGCGATCGCGCACCTGCTTGAGCACGATCACCTGGCCGGGCTCGACCGGCTGCCCGTCGACCAGCACCGTGTCGCCTTCCGCCAGGTCGTCGGCAAGGGTGCCCGAGCGGCCGTCGAGTCGGGCCCGCATCTCGGCTTCCTTGGCACGCATCGCTCGCTTGCCTTCCTGCACCGCATCGCGAACCCGGTCGGTGGTCTTGCGGGCGATGTTGGAGGGAGCAAGCTCGGCCGCCGCGGCCTTCACCTTCTTCTTCGCCACGCTCGCGCCGGCGATGCCGGCTGCGGCGCCACCCAAGAACCACGTCAGTCGCTTCATCATGCGATCTTCTTCTCCTTGCGGCCGAGTCGCCGCACTGCACGCCGGGTGCCGGTGCCGATGGCGACGGTCTTGATGACGGGCGCCGACAGCGCCGCGCGAGCGATGCGGCTGCCGCCGGCCACCGCACCGCTGATGGCCTCCGCGGAGCCGAGCACCCGATCGAACCGGTCGAGGTCGTGGCGGGCCTCCTCCATCGCAGCTTTGGCATCGGCGGTGGAGGAGCTGAGCTCGCGCAGCAGGGGCCTGGTCTCGCAGCGCAGTGACTCGACCTCGCCGCGCAACGCCTTCAACGAATCGAGCACTCGCATCAGCACCACGACCAGCGCCGCGAAGCCGATGCAGCACAGCAGTGCCGCCAACACAACGGCCAGTTCACCTGCCGTCATCGGTTGCCGTCCATCTGCTGTCGCTTCTCCATGCGCTGGGCCACTGCGGCCTCGGCACCGTGATGCGTCGGCTCGTAGTAGCGCTTGTCGATCTGTTCGGTTGGCAGGTACTGCTGCGCCACATGCCCCTCGGGGTGATCATGAGGGTAGTCGTAGCCCACCCCGTGACCGAGGCTCTTCGCACCTTGGTAGTGCGCGTCGCGCAGGTGTGCAGGCACCTCCCCCACGGCGCCGGCCTGCACGTCGGCGCGCGCGTTCCAGATGGCCAGGGCCGCCCGGTTGCTCTTGGGTGCGGTGGCCAGATGGATGGCCGCTTGGCTGAGGTTGAGCTGCGCCTCGGGCAGGCCGACGTGTTCGAGCGCATGCGCGGCGGCGACGGCCACCTGCAGGCTCATCGGGTCTGCCATGCCGACGTCTTCGCTGGCGAAGATGATCATCCGACGAGCGATGAACCTCGCGTCTTCCCCCGCTTCCAGCATGCGCGCCAAGTAGTACACGGTGGCCTGCGCATCGCTGCCGCGCATGCTCTTGATGAAGGCGCTCACCACGTCGTAGTGATCGTCGCGCCCGTAGCGCAGGGCACTGGTGCCGAGTGCGGACTCGACGTGAGGCAACTGCACGTCACCGGGGTGTGCCAGTGCAACGGCAACTTCCAGCGCTGTCAGCACCTGGCGGCCATCACCGCCGGCGCGGTCGGCCAGGTAGGTCACGGCCTCCGCGGTGGCGGTGCGACCTTCGGCCTCCAGACCGCGTTGGATCAGGATCTCGATGTCGGCACGCCCGAGGGGCTCGAGGCGGAAGAGCGTGCTGCGACTGCGCAACGGTGCGTTCACCTCGAAGAACGGATTCTCGGTGGTGGCGCCGATGAGCGTGAGCGTGCCGTCCTCCACGGCGGGCAGCAGTGCGTCCTGCTGGGCCTTGGAGAAGCGATGGATCTCGTCGAGGAACAAGATGGTGCCGCGGCCGTGCTCACCGAGCCGGTGGCGAGCTCGCTCGATCACCTCGCGCACGTCCTTCACACCCGCAGCGACTGCGCTGAGCTGCTCGAACGCGCGCTTGGTGGTGCCGGCAACGGCTAGCGCCAGCGTGGTCTTGCCGGTGCCGGGTGGGCCCCAGAAGATGGCGCTGGTGAGCCGATCCTGCTCGACCAGCCGGCGCAGCGGCTTGTTGGGGCCGACCAGGTGCGCCTGGCCGACGACATCGTCGAGCGTGCGCGGGCGCAGACGAGCCGCCAGTGGTGCCTGGGCGCGCAGGCGGTCTTCGGCTGCGGAGCTGAACAGGTCGGACACGTTGTCGACGGTAGCGGAGCGCACCCCTCAGAGGGTGCCCAGCACTCTCTCGTACGGCCCGCGCCGCCACTCCACGACGTGGTTCACCAGCCACTGCGGCTCGACCCACTGCCACGCCACGAACTCGCTGCCGTCGGGCGTCGGCACGATGTCGGGCGACAAGGCGTCGAAGAGGAACCATCGCTGCACCTGGCCGATTCGGTGCGCAAGGCCACCCTTGAGCCCCTTCAGCTCGTCGGGCCACTCGTAGGCGAGCCACTCCGGGAACTCGGCGCGTGCCACCACGTCGACCTCACCCAACCCGGTCTCCTCGAGCAGCTCACGCCAAGCGCCCTCGATCGGCGCCTCGCCGGCCTTCAGGCCGCCCTGTGGAAGCTGCCAGCTGCCCGCCGCGTCGGCTCGCTCGAACGCCAGCACGTGCGTGAGGTCGGGCGAGCGCACGACGATCACGACACCGGCACGGAAGTGAGCGCTCGCCACCCGTCGAACCGTACCGCCTCCCGGTCGCCGCTCCCCTCCTCCACCGCGTGTTGATGAGGAGGAAGTCGCGGGCCGCTGCCGGCCGATGGAGCCTGGGCGTCAGGCCTTGGGCGGCAGCACGCGGATGCCCAGCTCGTCGAGCTGCTTCTGCGCGACGGGCGTGGGTGCGTTGGTCATCGGGTCCATGCCCGACTGGGTCTTCGGGAAGGCGATGACCTCACGGATGTTCTCCTCACCGGCGAGGATGGCCACCAGCCGGTCGACACCGAAGGCGAAGCCACCGTGCGGCGGGGCACCGAAGCGGAACGGGTTGAGGAAGAAGCCGAACTTCTTCTGCGCCTCTTCGTCGCTGATGCCCAGGATGGTGAAGATGCGCGCCTGCAGCTCGTGCTGGTGGATACGGATCGAGCCGGAGCCGAGCTCCCAGCCGTTGAGCACGAGGTCGTACGCCTGGCTGCGCACGGCCATCGGGTCGGTTTCGAGCATGTGCAGGTCGTCGGGGTGCGGCTGGGTGAATGGGTGATGCGCCGGGATGGGGCGACCGCTGATGGCATCGACGCCGACGAACATCGGGAAGTCGACGACCCACAGGTAGCGATACGGCCCCTCGAAGACAGGCGGGCGGCCGAGGTCGCAGCGCAGGTGCCGAGCACCTCGCAGGCGGTGGCCCACTCGTCGGCGACGATCAGCAACAGGTCTCCGGGTTGAGCCGCAAGGGCCTCCTTCAGCGCTGCTTGCTCGCTCTCGCTGAGGAACTTCGCCACCGGTGACTCGAGTGCGCCGTCGGCAGCCACCTTCAACCACACCAGGCCCTTGGCGCCCATCTTCTTGGCCTTGTCGGTCATGCCATCGAGCTTGTTGCGGCCGTACTCGTCGGCCTTGCCGGCGGCGTTGACGCCCTTGATCGCGTGTGCGCCGGCGAACGCTTTGAACTCGGTGGCAGCGAACACGGCGGTGAGCTCGGTGAGCTCCATGCCGAAGCGCAGGTCGGGCTTGTCGCTGCCGAAGCGGTTCATCGCCTCGTGCCACGTGATCTTCACGATCTCGCCGCCGGTGTCCTTGCCGGCAGCCTCGGCGGCGGCGAGCACGGCCGCGCCGATGGCCGTGTGCACGTCGTCCTGGTCGACGAAGCTCATCTCCGCGTCGAGCTGCATGAACTCGTACTGGCGGTCGGCGCGGAGGTCTTCGTCGCGCAGGCAGCGGGCGATCTGGTAGTAGCGGTCGATGCCGGCCACCATCAGCAGCTGCTTGAACAGCTGCGGGCTCTGCGGCAGGGCGTAGAACGAGCCGGGCTGCTGGCGGCTGGGCACGATGAACTCGCGGGCGCCCTCGGGGGTGCTGGGCACGAGCATCGGTGTCTCGACCTCGACGAACCCCTGGCTCTCCATCGACGTGCGGATCGCGCTGTTCACCGCTGCGCGCAGGCGCAGGTTGCGCTGCATGCGCTCGCGGCGAATGTCGATGAAGCGATACTGCAGGCGGGTGTTCTCGGCCACCTGGTCGGCGCGCTCGTTCACGGGGAACGGTGGCGGCTCGGCGATGTTGAGGATCTCGACCACGCAGTCCTGCAGCTCGATGCCACCCGTGGCCAGACCGTCATTGACGTTCTCCGCCGGGCGGGCAGCGACCGTGCCCGTGACGCGCACGACGTATTCGCTGCGCACGTCGACCGCGTTGTCGACCACAGCCTGGGTGACGCCGGTGTAGTCGCGGATGTCGAGGAAGGCCAGCTTCTCGCCGTGCTCGCGGCGGGTGGCGACCCACCCGGTGAGCGTGGCCTGCTGGCCGATGTGCTCGGGGCGCAGCTCGCCGCACTGATGGGTACGCATGGATGTGGAACTCATGTGAGGGCTTTCTGAAGGTACTGGAGGAGATCGGATCGAGGGATGGTGAACTGCACGCCCTCACCATCGGGGGCGCGCTCGGCGCGCAGCGGGCGCACGACGGCGGTACCGGCATCGAGCTCGTTGCTGCCGATGATGACGGCGTAGCTGGCGCCGCTGCGGTCGGCGCCCTTCATCTGGCTCTTCATGCTGCGGTTCTCGAAGGCGCGGTCGGCGCTGAGGCCGAGCGCACGCAACTGGGCCGTGATCTGCAGCGCCTCCAGGCCGCCGGTGGTGTCGACCACGAACACATCGACCTCGGAGGCTGGCGCGGCGAACACGCCTTCGTCGTCGCAGGCGATCAGCGTGCGCTCGAGACCGAGGGCGAAGCCGATCCCGGCCGTCGGTGGGCCGCCGAGCGACTCGACCAGGCCGTCGTAGCGACCGCCACCGCCCAGTGCGTCCTGCGCGGAGTCGAGCGTGCCGCCCTGGTACTCGAACGTGGTGTGGCGGTAGTAGTCGAGGCCGCGGACGAGCTTGCTGTCGACGGTGAACGGAATGCCCAAGGCCGCGAGGCCGGCCTGCACCGCCGCGAAGTGCGCCGCCGCATCGGCACTGTAGAACTCGGCGATCTGCGGCGCAGCGGCCACGAGTGCAGCATCGTCGGGGCGCTTCGAGTCGAGTACACGCAGCGGGTTCTTCTGCAACGTGACCTTGCTCTCCTCGCTGAGCGACTGCAGGTTGGCCTCGAAGTACGCCTTCAGCGCAGCGACGTAAGCCGCGCGGTCGGAAGGCTCGCCGAGCGAGTTGAGCAGCAGCGTCACCTTCTGCAGCCCGAGGGCACGGAAGAACTCCCAGCCGAGGGCGATGATCTCCACGTCGAGGTTGGGGTCGTCGGCGCCGAGCACCTCGATGCCCACCTGGTCGAACTGGCGGTACCGCCCCCGCTGGGGCTTCTCGTAGCGGAACTGCGAGCCGGTGTACCAGACCTTCCACGGCGTGAGCGGGCGATGCTGCACGAACGCCCGGCAGATGGACGCGGTGAGCTCGGGTCGCAACGCGACGTGGCGGCCACCTTTGTCGACGAAGTCGTACATCTCCTTGGTCACCACATCGGTGGCGTCGCCGATGCGTTGGAACACACCAAGGTCCTCCAGCAGCGGCGAGACGACCTGGCCGTAGCCGGCGCCCTGCGCGAGTTGCGCGAAGACGTGCACGAAGCGGCGCCAGCGGGCCGATTCGGGCGGAAGGATGTCGCGCATCCCGGGGCTGGTCTGGAACTCGGGCACAAGTGCCAAGGCTACCGCTCCCCCTTCCACCCCTCCCCAGCTTTACGTAAACGCTGTCGGGCGATGACCTGGGGCTGTGAACGCAGGTTCTTGACACAAACGCACTTTCACGCGGGTGCGATCACCCTTTGCCGGGCACCAGGCGGTACGCGTCGTAGACGGCGTCGATGTGCTTGATCGTGCGCAGGACGGCCTCGAGGTGCGAGGGGTCGGCCATCTCGAACTCGAAGCGCATGCGGGCCACCCGGTCGTGGCCGGTGTGGGTGCTGCAGGCGACGATGTTGACATGCTGCTCGCTCAGCGAGTTGGCCACATCGCGCAGCAGCTTCGAGCGATCCAGCGCCACCACCTCGACCGCGGCGCGGAACACGGCACGCGACTGGTCGCCGTCCCACTCCACATCGACGAGGCGCGCCGCTTGCTCGGACATCAGGCTCTCGGCGTTGGCGCAGTCGGTGCGATGCACCGACACCCCACGGCCGCGGGTGACGAAGCCGACGATGTCGTCGCCGGGAACGGGAGTGCAGCATCGCGACAGGCGCACGAGCACGTCGTCGAGCCCTTCGACGTGCACGCCCGCGATGTTGCGTGGTCGCCGTGGCCCGCGGCTGCGCGGCAGCACCGTGGCAGCGGGCTGCTCGGCGTCGTCGCCGGTGCGGAACGTGCGCGCCACCTTCTGTGCGATCGAGCGGGCCGACACGTGACCTTCGCCCACCCCGGCCAGCAGCGAGTCGAGGTCGGCGTACGACGCTGCCTCGATCTCGGCAAGGATGGCGTCGCTGGTCCACATCCGCTGGATGGGCAGGCCCTCGCGACGGAACTCCTTGATCAGTTCGTCGCGACCGTTCTCCACCATGTCTTCGCGGCGCTCGCGAGAGAACCACTGCTTGATCTTGTTGCGTGCCCGAGGCGACTCGACGAACTGCAGCCAGTCGCGCGATGGCCCAGCTGACTCCACCTTGGAGGTGAAGATCTCGCACGTGTCGCCGCTCTTCATGTGATGGTTCAACGGCACGAGCCGGCCGTTCACCTTCGCTCCGATGCAGGCGTGGCCAACTTCCGTGTGCACCGCGTAGGCGAAGTCGACGGTGGTGGAGCCGACGGGCAGCGTGACCACCTTCCCCTTCGGCGTGAACACGAAGACCTCGTCCTGCTCGAGGTCGGTCTTCAGGTTCTCCATGAAGGCTGCCGGATCGCTGATCTCGGCCTGCCAATCGATGATGCGGTTCAGCCAATCGATGTCGCTGGCGGCGCCCTCGTCCTTGTAGGCCCAGTGCGCCGCGACACCCCACTCGGCGCGCTGATGCATCTCGCGGGTGCGGATCTGCATCTCGACCGCCTTGCCACCGGGGCCGATGACCGTGGTGTGCAGGCTCTGGTAGAGGTTGAACTTCGGCATCGCGATGTAGTCCTTGAAGCGACCGACCACCGGCTTGTAGCGACCGTGTATGCAGCCCAGCGCGGCATAGCAGTCCTTGACCGAATCGACGATGACCCGCACGGCGATGAGATCGAAGATGTCGTCGAACTCGCGACCCTTCTGCACCATCTTCTCGTAGATGCTCCACAGGTGCTTCCCGCGGCCGGTGACCTCGGCGTTGATGTTGAGCTCTTGCAGCCGGCCCTGCACCTCGGCAATGGCCTTCGCCAAGTACTGCTCGCGCTCGGGTGAACGAGTGGCCACCAGATGGTCGAGCTCGGCGAAGCGCTTCGGGTAGAGCGACGCGAACGAGAGATCCTCCAGCTGCTGCTTCAGCTCCTGCATGCCCAACCGGTGCGCGAGCGGGGCGTAGATCTCCAGCGTCTCGTGCGCGATGCGCTGCTGCTTCTCACTGGGCATGGCGGCGATGGTGCGCATGTTGTGCAGCCGGTCGGCCAGTTTGATGATGAGCACACGTAGGTCGCGAGCCATCGCCACCAGCATCTTGCGCATGGTGGCCGCCTGCTGTGCCTCTTTCGAGTCGAACTGCAGGCGTTCGAGCTTGGTGACACCGTCGACGATCTGGGCGACCTCGGGCCCGAAACCCTTCTCCACATCGGCGATCGTGATCTCGGTGTCTTCAACCGCATCGTGCAGCAACGCGGCAGCCAGCGAGACCTCGTCGAGACCGAGGTCGGCCACGATGAGCGCCACCGCCAGAGGGTGGTTGATGTAGCTCTCACCGCTGCTGCGCTGCTGGTGCTGGTGCGCCTGCTTGGCGGTCTCGTACGCGCGATTGATCATCGCGACCGACGCCTTCGGATGCCGCCGGCGGTACGCCGTGAGCAGCGGGGTCAGTTCCTCGGCCGTCGCGTTCTGGTGGCGGCGCCAGGGCAGAACACGATCGACGGCGGCCATCAGTACGTGGCCAGGCTCTCGACCAGATGACCCTTCAGGCGTTCGCGCCCACCCAGGGCCTCGATCTCCAACAGGAAGCCGAGGCCGACGACCACGCCGCCGAGCGCCTCGACCAAGCGGCAGGTGGCCGCCGCCGTGCCGCCGGTGGCCAACACGTCGTCGATCACGAGGATGCGCTCGCCCGGGTGGATGGCGTCGCGGTGGATCTCCAGCTTGTCGCTGCCGTACTCGAGCGAGTACTCCTCGCGCACCACGGCCCACGGCAGTTTGCCCGCCTTGCGCACGGGGAATGAACCCTGCGTGCATGCGATAGGCGACGGGTGCCGCGACGATGAACCCTCGAGCCTCCATGCCCAGCACACGATCAACCGGCACGTCGGCGAAGCGGTGCACCAGTTCGGTGATCGATTTGGTGAACCCTTCGGCGTCGCCGAGCAGTGGCGTGATGTCGCGAAAGGTCACGCCGGGCTGCGGGAAGTCGGGGATGTCGCGAACCAGCCGTGAGATCCAGTGGGGGGTGGTCGCCATGCGAAGAGGGTACCGCGCGCTGTTAGACGCGACGCTTCTTCTTGCGCGGTCGGGGTGTGTGGGTGAGCGCTGCCTCGGGGCTGAGCGCCGCGCTGACCGCCGCGACCTCGCCTTGCGTCATGCGACGGTGCTCGCGTCGCCCCAGCGGTGTGCCGCCGTGCACCAAGCGCTCGAGCTCGGCTCCGGTGGCATGCGAGCTGCGCAGCGACTTGAACTTCGGCTCGCGCTCCTTTGCCATGGCCACCAGCGGTGATGCCACGAAGATGGACGAGTAGGAACCGGTGATGAGACCCACCAGCAGCGCCAGGGCGAACTCGCGCAACGTGACAGCGCCCAGGATGCCGGCGCCGAGCACGAGCAACGAGAGCACCGGCAGGATGGCTGCCAGGCTGGTGTTGAGCGAACGCATCAGCACCTGGTTCATTGACACGTTCATGATGTCGGCGTAGGGCATGCGCACGGCCTTGTATCGCTCTTGGTTCTCTTGCACCTTGTCGAACACCACGATGGTGTCGTACAGCGAGAAGCCGAGGATGGTGAGGAACGCGACGACGGTCGCGGGCGTGACCTCGAACCCGAACAGCGAGTAGATGCCGACGCTCAACAGCACGTCGTGCAGCATGGCTGAAATGGCGGCACCGGCCATGCGCCACTCGAGACGCCAGGCGATGAACGCAGCCACCAGCACGAGGAAGACCACCAGCGCACGCAGCGCCTTCTCGGTGATGCTCTTGCCCCAGGTGGAACTGACGGAGTTGGTGCTCACGTCGGCGGCCGGCACGTCGACTTCGTCGGCAAACGCCTGCTGCACCTGCTGGCGGACGGCGTCGGTCTGCTCGCCGACCTGTACCTCCACCGTACGCAGCCCGCTGTCGCGGTTGGTGAGCACCTGCACCTTGGCATTCGAACCTTCGAGACCCTGCTCGTCGAGCACGGCCCGTGCTTGCTCCTCGGTGAGATCTGCCGATGGCACCGACCAGACGACGCCGCCCTTGAAGTCGAGGCTGAGGTTGAGGCCTTGGCCCACCAGCGAGCCGATGCTGAGCAGCAGCAGGGCGATGGAAAGACCGAGGCCCCACCAGCGACGCCCGTAGAAGTCGATGGCGGTCTCGCCGTGGTAGAGACGACCGAAGACACCGCGCCGGGTGCGTGCAGCAGTGGGCTGAACATCGGTGTCGTCGACGATCGCGTCGGTCTCGACGTCGGTCATGACGCACCTCCAGCTGCAGTGACTTCGATGCCCATCACCTTGCGACGCTCCATCCACTGGGTACGAGCCAGCAGCAGCACCATCGGCCGGGTGAAGAAGTAGCTCACCACCAGGTCGCAGGCCGTGGACAACCCGAGGAAGAAGGCGAAACCGCGCACCGCGCCGACGGTGAGGTACCACAGCACGAAGGCGCCGATGAGCGAGACCAGGTCGGCGATGACGATGGTGCGCCACGCACCCGCGAAGCCGCGTTGGGCGCTGTTGCGCAGGGTCTTGCCCGAGCGCACTTCGTCCTTCAGACGTTCGAAGAACACCACGTACGAGTCGACCGTGACGCCCACTGACACGATGATGCCGGCGATGCCCGAGAGCGAGAGCGCGAGACCTTGCGTCTTGGAGAGCAGAGTGACGATGCTCCAGAGGATGGCGCCCGACACGGTGAGGCCGATGGCCACGATGACACCGAGCAACCGGTAGTAGAAGATCATGAACAGCAGCACGAGGCCGATGCCCACCAGGCCCGAGATCCAGGCTGCACGCAGGGAATCCTCGCCGAGCGTGGGCGAGACGTTCTGCACCGACACCAGCTCGAGCTGCACCGGCAGCGAGCCGCTGTTCATCACCTTTGCCAGGTTGCGAGCATCGGTCTCGGAGAACGAGCCGCTGATCTGCACGTTGCCGCTGAACGTGGGCACCTGCACTTCGGCGACCGACTGCAGCTCGCCGTCGAGCTCGATGGCGATCTGACCGGTGGGGCACGCGGCCTCGCGGTTGTAGCACTGGCCGGCCAGGTTGTTCCACACGTCTTCGCCGGCGGCGCCACCTCGCAGCGGCGCCTGCACGACCCAACCCTGGACGGGGTCGACCTGAGCGGACACTTCGTCGGTGAACACCTCGCCGGTGCCCTGCGCCGGGCCCACCTGGCAGTACTGCGAGGTACCGGTGAGCGGCAGGTACTGCGACGCGGTGGGATCGCTCTGCTGCAGCGGGAAGCCGTTGTCGTCGAGCGGTGCGGCGGTGGTGTTGGTGGCCACGGTGGTGCTGGTCGCGCCCGTGGCGGTTGCAGCGATCGTGGTGCTGGTGTCGCCGGCGGCCGCGGTGGTGCTCGTGCCGGCCGCGGTGGTGCTGGTACCGGCTTCGGTGGTGGTGGTGTTGCCGTTGCTCACGGGCCGCGCCGGCCCGGGTGCGACACTGTCGGCACTGGCGACCGCCAGCGTGGTGGAACTCCCGGTACCGGCCACCGTGGTGGTGCTGCCGGAGTCGGGAGGAGCAACCTCGAAGCAGGCGGTGAGCACCGGGCGCAGGTACACCTGGCCGGTGACCTGCACCAGGCTGATGGCCTGATCCTGGTTCTCGACGCCGGGCAGGTTGACCACGATGGTGTCACCCTGGCGCAGGATCTCGGGCTCGGCGACGCCCAGCGCATCGACCCGGTCGCGAATCTTCTCGACCGCCAGGTCGAGGCTTGCGCTGTTGAACTCGGTACCAGCCTTGGGCTGCTGTGTGACCGACACGCCACCTTGCAGATCGAGCCCGAGCGTGGGCCGAAGGCCACCGATGACGGTGGCCAACAACGTGCCGTACGCAAGCACCATGATGAGCACCAGCGAGAGAATGAGTTTTCTGCGCATGTGGTGGGATCAGTCGTTGGTGGCGTCGGTAGTGGTGATGACGTCGTCGATCTTGGTCTGCTTGGCCTTGCTGCCGTCGTCGGTGGGCACTGCGGTCTCACCCTTGGCGGTGTCGACCTTGCGCTGGATGGCCTGACGGGCGATGCGGATCTGCACGTTGTCGTCGATCTCGAGCCAGGCGATGTCGCCGTCGAAGCTGGTGATGAAGCCGTACACGCCCGACGTGGTCATGATCTCGTCGCCGACCTCGATCGCGCTCTGCAGAGCTGCGGTTTCGCGCTGGCGGCGACGCTGCGGCCGGATGAGCAGGAAGTACATCGCCACGGGGATGAGCATGAAGATGATGAGCGACGGCAGCGGGTTCTGACTTGCCGCCAGAAGAGGTGACAGATGCATGGAGGAGTCCAGGTGTTGACGATGGAGGCCGGGGCCTCGTTGACCGAGCAGCGATTCTAGCCAGGCCGACCCCCCGAACGGCGATCACCCCCAGACGGCGAGCACCTCGCGCCGCAGCGCGTGGAACGTGCCGGCGGCGACCGCGGCACGCATGCGGTCCATCAGTTGCAGCGTCCACGCGACGTTGTGCAGGCTCAGCAGCCGAGCAGCCGTCGGCTCGCCGACTTGGAACAGGTGGCGGATGTAGCCCCGGCTGTGCCGTTGACACACCTCGCACACGCACTCGGCATCGAGTGGCTCGTCGGACAGCGCGTGCTGTGCGTTCTTGATGTGCAGCCTGCCGCCACCGGTGAGCGCGGTGCCGTGGCGCCCGATGCGTGTCTGCATCACGCAGTCGAACTGATCCACGCCGAGACCGACGGCTTCCACGAGGCTGGCGGGGTCGCCCACCCCCATCAGGTAGCGAGGCCGGTCGGCGGGAAGGTGCGCAAGCGCGGCAGCGAGAGCGGGCAGCATCTCGGCCCGGCTCTCGCCCACGCTCAGACCACCGATGCCGTAGCCGTCGAAGCCGACCTCGACGGTGTGCTGGGCGCTCTCGGCACGCAAGGTCTCGTCGACGCCGCCCTGCACGATGCCGAACAGGGCCTGATCCGGCCGCCGGTGCGCCGCTTTGGCTCTGGCCGCCCACAGCGACGTGCGTTCCACTGCCAGACGCACGACTGCAGTCGGTGACGGCAGCGGTGGGCACACGTCGAGCACCATCTGGATGTCGGCCCCCAACAGCTCCTGCGTGTGCACTGCGATCTCCGGTGTGAACCGATGCAGCGAGCCGTCGTACGTGCTCTTGAACGTGACACCGTCGTCGTCGACCTTCGGTTCGAGTGAGAACACCTGGAACCCGCCCGAGTCGGTGAGCGTGAGCCCACCCCAGGCTGCGAACTTGCCCAGGCCACCGAAGTGTGCGACGGTCTCGGCGCCCGGCCGCAGCATGAGGTGGTAGGTGTTGCCCAGCACGATCTCGGCACCCAGCCGCTCGTAGTCGGCGGCACTGAGGTACTTGATCGCGCCGCGGGTGCCGACTGGCATGAAGCACGGCGTGCGGTAGCTGCCGCGAGCGGTGTGCGCAACACCTGTCCGCGCAGCCCCCTCGGTGGCGGTGGTCTCGAAACGAACGGGATGCATCTAGCTCAGGCTCCGATCCAGCAACATCGCGTCGCCGAAACTCAAGAAGCGGTACCCCTCGCGGAGTGCTTCTTCGTAGAGGGTGCGCCAGCGGCTGCCGACGAAGGCGTCGATCATCATCAGCAACGTCGTGCGCGGCAGGTGGAAGTTGGTCATCAGCACATCGACCGTCTTCCACTCGTACGGGCGATGGATGAACAGGCGCGAGCGACCCTCGGCAACGCCGAGCGTGGCTGCGCTCTCCAGCGCGCGCACGCTGGTGGTGCCGACGGCGACCACTCGGCGAGCCGCCGCGCATGCTGCGGCGGTGGCAGCAGGCACGCGGTAGCGCTCGCTGTGGATCTGATGGTTGCGCGGGTCGTCGGCGCTGACGGGCTTGAACGTGTCGAGCCCCACGACCAGCTCGACCTTCGCCGTCTCGATGCCACGCGCCGCGAGCGACGCCAGCAGTTCCGGCGTGAAGTGCAACCCTGCCGTGGGCGCCGCCGCCGAGGCGGGCTCGTTGGCGTACACCGTCTGATAGCGCTCTTGTCGGTGCAGCCGCGCCGAGATGTAGGGCGGCAGCGGCATCTCGCCGTAGGCCGCCAGCAGCGCGAGCGGATCGCCCTCCCCCATCAGCTCGACGATCATCGTGTCGCCGGCATCGCTGCGCCGAAGGATCCTCACCAACGGCCGGCCTGCCGCCAGCAGCTCCTCCGCCGGCTTCATCTTCTTCGCCGGGCGCACCATCGCTTCCCAGGTTCTGCGCTCACCATCGAGCGGTTCGAGCAGCAGCACCTCGGCGGCGCCGCCGGTCGCGCGGTGCAGCTTCAGGCGAGCCGGGATGACCTTCGTGTCGTTGACCACCAGCAGGTCGCCATCGCGGAGGTGATCGCCGAGGTCGCTGACGTGCCGGTGCAAGGGTGCTGCCGAGCCTCGGTCGACCAGCAGGCGGGCGCTGTCGCGTGGCTCGAGCGGGTGCTGAGCGATCCGCTCCTCGGGGAGCACGTAGTCGAAATCGGCCAAGCGCATGAGCGCTCAACGATACGGTTGCCGAATGTTCGATCCCCACAACGACCTGCACCGCGTCGGCTCGCTCGACGAGTTGCGCACGCACTATCGCCATCCCCACGCCGGCACCCGCGGCAAGGAGCGGCCGGCGCTCGACGCGGCTTCGGCGACCGTGGCCGAACGCTGCCGATTCGCCACCATCGGTACCTTCGATGTGCTGGGCAACGCCGATGTGTCGCCCCGGGGCGGCCCCAGTGGCTTCATCCGCGTGCTCGACCCGACGCACCTCGCGATGGCCGACCTCGGCGGCAACAACCGCCTCGACACCCTCGAGAACATCGTGGCCACCGGTCGTGTCGCTCTGCTGCTCATCACGCCCGGTAAGGCCGAAACGGTACGTGTGAACGGTGCAGCGTTCGTCTCCACCGATCCCGAGCTGCTGCACGGCTTCCAGCTGCCCAAGCCGCCGAAGGCGGCCATCGTGATTCGGGTCGAGACCACCTACATGCATTGCGCGAAGGCGTTCATGCGCAGTGGCATGTGGGACCAATCGGTGTGGGCCGAGCTGGCCGACGTGCCTGATGGCGCGGCTGTCCTCAGTTGCCAGGGCGTGGTCGACGTCGACGCCGAGACCACGCGCAAGTGGCTCGACGACGACTACGCCGAGGCCTTGGCCGTCGAGGCCCAGACGACCTGACGCCGGGCTCACAGGACTGCTGGGTCACGGCACAGAACGGGGTTCCGTCTGTGCCGTGACCCAGCCGCAACGCGTCAGGCCATCTTGGCCTGGAGGCGACGGTCGAGCGCGTCGAGGAAGTCTTCCGTGGTGAGCCAGGGAGCGTCCTTACCGATCAGCAGCGCCAGGTCCTTGGTCATCTCGCCGGCCTCGACGGCTTCGATGCACACGTTCTCCAGCGACTGTGCGAACGCCTCCACTTCGGGCGTGCCGTCCATGCGGCCGCGATAGGTGAGGCCCTGCGTCCACGCGTAGATGCTGGCGATGGGGTTGGTCGAGGTCTTGTTGCCCTTCTGGTGCTCGCGGTAGTGGCGGGTGACGGTGCCGTGCGCGGCCTCGGCCTCGACGGTCTTGCCATCGGGGGTCATCAGCACGCTGGTCATCAGGCCCAGCGAGCCATAGCCCTGAGCGACGGTGTCGCTCTGCACGTCGCCATCGTAGTTCTTGCACGCCCACACGTAGCCGCCCTCCCACTTCATCGCGCAGGCCACCATGTCGTCGATGAGGCGGTGTTCGTAGGTGAGGCCGGCGGCGTCCATCTCCGCTTTGAACTCGGTCTCGTACACCTCTCGAAGATGTCCTTGAACGAGCCGTCGTACGCCTTGAGGATGGTGTTCTTGGTGGACAGGTACACCGGGTAGTTGCGGATGATGCCGTAGCGCAGCGAGGCGCGGGCGAAGTCGCGGATGCTGTCGTTGTAGTTGTACATGCCCATCGCCACGCCGCCGTCAGGGCCGAAGTCGGCGATCTTCATCTCCACCGGGGCACTGCCGTCGGAAGGCACGTAGGTCATGGTGACGGTGCCTGCGCCGGGCACCTTGTAGTCGGTTGCCTTGTACTGGTCGCCGTGGGCGTGACGGCCGATGACGATGGGCTTTGTCCAGCCGGGCACGAGGCGGGGGATGTTGCTGATGACGATGGGTTCGCGGAAGATGACGCCACCGAGGATGTTGCGGATTGTGCCGTTGGGGCTCTTCCACATCTTCTTCAGGCCGAACTCCTCCACCCGCTGCTCGTCGGGGGTGATGGTGGCGCACTTCACTGCCACGCCGTGGCGCTTGGTGGCCTCGGCGGAGTCGATGGTGACCTGGTCGTCGGTGGCGTCACGGTGCTCGATGCCCAGGTCGTAGTAGTCGAGCTCGATGTCGAGGTAGGGCACGATGAGCTTGTCCTTGATGAACTGCCAGATGATGCGGGTCATCTCGTCGCCATCCATCTCGACGACGGGGTTCTTCACCTTGATCTTTGCCATCTCGTTGCACCCTTCTGCTGTGACCGCGCCATGCGTGCGCCGGCTCACTTGTATCGGACTTGTATGAGACTAGCTCAGCTCGCCCGGCCCTCGACAATCGCTCCGCCCGCACGCCCGCACGCCCGGCCACTCGCCGTGCGGACGTCGTGGTCCGATCGTTGTGTGCGCAACTGGGGTTCCCCGGTTGCGCACGTGCGGTTTCGGGGAGCCCCAGTTGCGCTCGCAACGGTTCCGATCGGCAGGATCGACTGCGGCGGGGCGGGCAGCAGCGTCGCGGGAGCCGCGAAGTTCGCCCCGGCAACGAGGTGCACCTAGCATCGAACCCGATGGACTTCTCTTGGACAAGCGAACAGCGCGCGCTCCGCGCCACGGCCGCCACCGTCGCGGCAGATGCCGTTGCACGCTTCGGCCGGTCGAACGACTCGTGGATCAACGGCTACTCGAAGGAGTTCTCCAAGGAACTGGCCGGGCACGGCTGGATCGGCATGACCTGGCCCGACAACCCATACAGCGGCCCGGCCAGCCCGGCGATCGACCGATTGATCGTCGGCGAGGAGCTCATCAAGGCCGGGGCGCCCATCGCCGCCTCGTGGTTCGCCGACCGTCAGATGGGGCCGGCGCTGCTGGCCTACGGCACGCCCGACCAACAAGCCGCGTTCCTGCCAGGCATCGTGGCCGGCGAGACGACGTGGTGCATCGGCATGAGCGAACCCGACGCCGGCAGCGATCTGGCCAGCCTGAAGACCTCCGCCGAGCGCCAGGGCGACATGTTCGTGATCAACGGGCAGAAGATCTGGACCAGCTTCGGTGCGGTCAGCGACTACTGCTACCTCATCTGCCGCACGTCGCAGGAAGGCCCACCGCACGCCGGCATCAGCGAGGTCATCGTGCCGATGAACACGCCCGGCATCGAAGTGCGGCCGATCAAGGACATGACCACCAACCACCACTTCTGTGAAGTGTTCTTCACCGACGTGCGGGTGCCGGTGGAGAACCTCGTCGGCCAGGAAGGGGGCGCCTTCAAGCAGACGATGCGGCAACTCGAGCACGAGCGCGGCGGCATCGACCGGTTGGTCAGCAACCACGCGCTGTACCTGATGGCACTCGCACAGGCCGACACGTCGAACCTGGTCGTGCGCGACGAGATCGCGCGGCTCGAGATCGGCTACCGGATCGGTCGCATCCTGGTGATCCGCGAGGTGCTCAAGCAGGCTCCAGCTGGCTTCAGCGCGGCGACCAAGTGCTTCTGCACCGAGCACGAGATCCGCGTCAGCGACTTCGTGTCGCGGGTCTTGGGGCCGCAGGCGACTCTGTGGGACGACGTCACCCGCGGCCTCTCCTACGCACCCGGGTACACCATCATGGGCGGCACCTCCAACGTGATGCGCAACATCCTCGGCGAGCGCGTACTCGGCCTCCCCCGCTGACCGCCGCGACGGCTACCGTCGGCGGCATGGCAGATCTCCTGGCACTTTCTTCGCGCATCATCGACAGTGGGCTCACCGATCAACCGGTGAATCGGGTCAGCAACGAGCTCAGCGAGATCGCACCCGGCGTGGCGCTGGTGGAGAGCTTCAGCCACTGCGTGGCACTCGACACCGACGAGGGCCTCGTCTGCTTCGATGCCTCCGGCGTGCAAACGGGGAAGGCCGTGCGGGCGTCGTTGCGCGCATGGCGCGACGCACCCGTCAGCCACCTCGTCTACACCCACGGCCACGCCGACCACATCGGTGGCAGCATGTTCTTCGGTGAGGATCAGCCAACGGTGATCGGCCACGAGAACGTGGCGACGCGCATGGACCGCTACGAGTACACCAACGCCTGGAACCTGATCATCAACGCCCGCCAGTTCGGCGGTGTCTCGGGCGATCTCAACCTCAACGTCGGCGACTCCGGCGGCGGTTTCGAGGTGAAGGCCAACCCCGGCGCCCGCAGGTTCCTTCCCAGCAACACCTTGCGGCCGGCCGAGACGTTCAGCGAATCGCACGACATCACCGTCGGCGGCCACCGCATCGAGATGCACCACGCACGCGGCGAGACCGACGACCACCTGTGGGCATGGATGCCCGAGCACAAGGCAGTGGTCACCGGCGACTTCCTCATCTGGAACTTCCCCAACGCGGGGAACCCGCAGAAGGTGCAGCGCTACCCCATCGAATGGGCGGCAGCACTTCGGCGTATGGTGGCGATGGGGCCCGAGTTGCTGCTGCCGGCACACGGGTTGCCGATCGAGGGCAAGGAACGCATCGCACGCGTGCTCGACGATGTCGCCACTGCGCTGGAGGACATCGTGCGCGACGTGGTCGCGATGATGAACGCGGGCGCCACGCTCGACACCATCATCCACACAGTGCGGGTACCCGCCGAGACCCTGGCCAAGCCGTACTTGCGACCGCTCTACGACGAGCCCGAGTTCGTGGTGCGCGGCATCTGGCGCCAGTTCGGCGGCTGGTGGGATGGTGCCGCGTCGCGACTGAAGCCGTCACCGGATGCGCACCTGGCAACCGCGTTGGCCCAGCTTGCCGGCGGGGCCGACGTGCTGCTGCGGCGCGCCGCGCAGGCCGCCGCCGACGGCGACATGCGGCTGGCCTGCCACCTCGCCGACCTGGCCGGCTGGGCAGCGCCCGACGACCCCGCCATCCACGGTGGCCGGGCCGACATCTACCTGGCCCGGCGCAAGGTGGAGACCAGCTTGATGAGCAAGGGCATCTTCGCCGCCGCAGCTCGCGAGAGCCAGCTGGTGGTGGCCGACGCGACGGGCGCTACTGGCGGCTGAGGCTCACCAGCACGAGCGCCAGCGCGGCGGCGCCGAGGCCGACGGCCTGCCATTTGGTGAGCCGCTCACCGTCGACGGTGAACGCGAGAGCAACCGTGCTGGCCGGGTAGAGCGACGCAACCACCGACACGATGGCCAACATGCCGCCGCGTACCGCAGCCAGGTACAGCACGTTGGCCCCCATGTCGAACACGCCGGCAACCACCGCCAGTTGCAGCGAGGCGCGATGCCGCGCCGGCCGGGCACCCGACGCCCCGGCGATCGCGAACAGCAGCGGTACCGACGCGAGGCGGGCGATCACCAGCGGCCACACGCCTGATGCTGCGTCAGCTCGGTCGAGTGCCACGAACAGCAGCCCGAAGCAGGCGCCGACGCCCACTGCCAGCACCACGATTCTGCGTGGGGTGTTGTGCTGGTGGGTGCCGATGGCGCCGCTCACCAGTGCCACCGCCGTCACTGCGATCACGATGCCCACGAGTGCCAACGCACTCGGCCGCTCGCCGGTGACGAGGCCGACGACGACAGGCACCACCGCGCCGACGACGGCGCTGGTGGGCGCCACCACCGAGATCTCACCGTGTGCAAAGCCGTGATAGAGCCCGGCGATGCCCAGCGCGCCGACCACGCCGGCGAACGCGCTCCAACCCCACGTCGACGCCGATGGCGCAGGAGTGCCCATCACGATCACTGCCGCGAACACGAGCACCAGGCTCACCATCTGGCCCAGCGCCGCCACGATCACGCTGGCCTGGTGCCGGCTGGCGCGACCCCCGAAGTAGTCGCCCACCCCGTAGACGAGCGCAGAACCGAGAGCGAGCAGCACGGGCATGAGCCGCTCAGTCACCCACGAGTCGTCGGGACGAGTGCCACTCGGTAAGGTCGCCGGCATGCAGCACACTCGCTTCGGCCGCACCGGGCTTCAGGTGCCGCGCCTCACGCTGGGCACGATGACGTTTGCCGGTCAGTGCGATCGCGACACGTCCTTCGCCATCATGGATGCCGCCGTCGAGGCCGGCATCACGTTCTTCGACACCGCCGACATGTACCCGGTCACCACCTATCCGCATGGCATGGGCGACACCGAGCGCGTCATCGGCGAGTGGATGCACGGGCGACGCGCCGACGTGCTGGTCGCGTCGAAGTGCTTCTTCCCCACCGGCCATCGCCCATGGGAGGGCGGCAACTCACGGCACAACATCATGCGATCCATCGACGCCACGCTGCAACGCCTGGGCACCGACTACGTCGACCTGTATCAGGTGCACTCGTGGGACCAGAACACGCCCATCGACGAGACCCTGCAGGCGCTCGACGACATCGTGCACGCCGGCAAGGCCCGCTACGTGGGCTGCAGCAACGTGCTCGCCTACCAACTGGCACGGTCGCTCGGCCGCAGCCAAGCACTGGGCACGGTGCGCTTCGACAGCGTGCAACCGCGCTACAACATGCTGTTCCGCGAGTTCGAGCGCGAGCTCTTCCCGCTGTGTGAGCAGGAAGGGGTCGCGGTCATCCCGTACAACCCGCTGGCCGGTGGCATGCTCACTGCCAAGCACCGTCGCGACGATCCCGCCGACGGCACCCGCTTCGCGGCCGGCCAGCAGGGCGACCGCTACCGCGAGCGCTACTGGCACGACCACATGTTCACCACCATCGACGCCATGCGGTCATTGGCGGCGGCGTCGGGAGTGTCGGCCGCAACGCTGGCCATGCAGTGGGTGCTGGCCAATCCGGCAGTCACCAGCCCCATCGTGGGTGCGTCGCGACCGGAACAACTCGCCGATGCAGTGATCGCTGCTGCGACACCCATCGACCCAGCGGTGAAGGCGCAACTCGACGAGCTCACCGTCGAGTACCGCCGCGGCGACTCGCCCCGCTGAGCGCCGCCCGTCAGGTGGGGCACTCGCCGACGGCCCCCTTGAGCACCACCTCGCCCGAGCTGCCCTGAGCGGCGCCCTGCGGCGGCGCGACGACCTCCTTGGTGACCGTGAGCAGCGGGTAGTCGGCGGGGGCCACGCCCGCCCAGGCCACTGCCCGGTCGAGCTCGTGGAACGAACCGGCGGGCACCAGCTGGGAGCCATCGCAGTTCTTCAACCACACCTGGTAGAACTCGCCGCCATCGCGACGGGGCAGGCCGGGCACCGCCAACTCGATCTTCACGCCGGAGGCGACCCGCCGTGATGCCGGCCGTGCCGGCGACGCCCGGTGCGAGGTCGGTACCTGCAAGCGCGACCACGGCATCGGGCGAGCGCGACGAGTCGTGCGTGACCAACAGCACGATCGCCGCCGCGGCAGCGGCGCCGACCGCAGCGGCACCGGCGGTGGCCAGCCAGCGCCGAGCGCGCGACGGCCGTTCGTACGCGTACCAGCCGGTGGTTGCCCCGGCCGCTTCGGCCGTGATCGCGTCGACGACGCGCTCCTCCAGCTCCGCCGGCACGTCCGCCCACAGCGAGGGGTCGGCGAGCAGCGCCTCGTACTCTTCGATCAGTGCTGCTTCGCCGGGGGTCAGTTCGTCGTGCGCCAAGGTTCCACCTCCCTCACAGCAGGTACCTCTACTACGCCAATGGCGCCCGTTCGGTTCATGGTGCCACCTCGCGCAGGTGCGCCAGTGCACCGGCCAGAGCACGGTGAGCCCGGAACGAGCGGCTCTTCACCGTGCCCACCGCGATGCCCAGCTGGTCGGCGATCTGCTGCTGGGTGAAGCCCTGCATGTGCTGCAAGCGGACGATCTCTCGCTCGTCGTCGGGGAGCGTCGATCGCCAGCCGCACCTGCGCGGCATCCCACACCTGCTCCTCGCTGGGCGGGAGCGCGATCAAGGCCGGGTCGCCGGGGTCGGCGTCGTCCAACGCGGAGGCCGGCCGGCGGGCCTCACGGCGCTGGATGTCGATGGCGGCGCGGCGAGTGATGGTGGCCAGCCAGGGCGCAAGGTCGCGGCCCGTCTCGAACGACGATGCGCTGCGCCACGCCTGAAGGAACGCCTGCTGCACCGCCTCCTCGGCCCGGCCTCGGTCGCCCACGACGCGCAGCGCCACTGCCATCGCGAGACCGGAGTAGTGGCGGTACACCGAACGCACCGCCACCTCGTCGCCGTTGCGGAAGCCCGCCAGCGTGGCCTCATCGAGAGCGACGGTGCGGGCCATCTCGACAGCGTAGATCGGTCGCCCGGCGACGCCCGGCGACCGCACTCACTGGATCGCGCTCACCAGTCGGTGGGGCCGTAGTCCTTGAGGAACTGGCCCCACACGTGACGCCCGGTGTTGATGCCGTCGATGATCGGGTCGACGATGCGGGCGGCACCGTCGACGATGTCGAGGGGCGGGTGGAAGTGGTGTTGCGCGGTCTTGCGCTCGGCGATGTGCACAGGGTCTTCGTCGCTCACCCAGCCCGTGTCGACGCTGTTCATGTGAATGCCGTCGGCGTGATAGTCGGCCGCCGAGGTGCGCGTCATCATGTTGAGCGCGGCCTTGGCCATGTTGGTGTGCGGATGGCGAGTGGTCTTGAACCGGCGGTAGAACTGACCTTCCACCGCCGACACGTTGACGATGTGCTTGTCGCGTTCGGGCGTGCGCAGCATCAGCGGCTTCAACCTGGCGTTCAGCACGAACGGCGCAACGGCATTGACCAGCTGGGTCTCCAGCAACTCCACCGACGACACCTCGGCCATCGTCAACCGCCACGAGTTGCGGTCGCGAAGGTCCACCTGCTGAAGGTCCTGGTCGAGGCGGCCTTGGGGAAAGAGGTCGCCGCGACCGGCGAGGTCTTCCGGCAGCAAGGCGGCCTGGGAGAGCGCAGCCGAGTGGGTGACGCCAACCGGCAACACAGCCGACTGCGCGAGGTCGGTGGCTCGGCCCGATGACAGCATGTCGTAGCCGCGCAGGCCCTCGTAGGCACCCAGCAACGCTGCTGCCGCCGAGGGCAGCGACGCCAGCGCCACCGACTCGGTCTCCATCATGTGCCGGTAGAAGTCGGGGAGGCGGCGCACTGTCTGACAGGCGTTGTTGACGATGAAGTCGAGCCGG
>JADKGZ010000015.1 GCA_016722025.1 Acidimicrobiaceae bacterium | reverse complement strand
ATCGTGGTCACCGGTGCCGGTCGCGGTTTCTGCGCCGGCGCCGACATGGAGACCCTGCAGGGCATCGGCGCCAGCGAGGGCGCTGGTCGGCGAGGGTGCTGGCGGTGCCGAGGCCGCAGCCGGCGGCCGCCCGCAGTACCACACGACGCTCATCCCGAAGCCGGTCATCGCTGCTGTCAACGGCGCCTGCGCGGGCATCGGCATGGTGCAGGCACTGATGTGCGACATGCGCTTCGCAGCTGCCGGCGCCAAGTTCACCACCGCGCCTTCGCGCCGCGGCCTGATCGCCGAGTACGGCATGAGCTGGGTGCTGCCCCGCCTGGTGGGCACGGCGCGTGCGCTCGATCTGCTGTACTCGGGCCGCGTGTTCCTGGCAGAGGAAGCGGCGCAGATGGGCTTGGTCAACGAGGTCGTCGCCCCCGAGCACCTGCTGGATCGCACACTCGAGTTCGCGGCCGAGCTGGCCACCTACGCCTCACCGACGTCGATGTCGGTGATCAAGCGACAGGTGTACGGCGACTGGGATCGCGGCCTCGTGGCTGCCACCGATGACGCCATCGAGATGATGAAGGCGTCGTTGCGCCGCAGCGACTTCAAGGAAGGCGTGGCGAGCTTCCTGCAGAAGCGCCCACCGGCCTTCGCCGCGGTCGACGAAGAGGCCTGACCGGCTCACCGGCCGCCGCTGCGCAGTTCAGCCGAGCGCGCGCAGCTGCTCGGCCAGCACCTCCGGGATCACCGGGTTGAAGAACTCGTCGCACGCCACCTCGGCAGCCGCGATGAAGCGGGGCACGCCGGCGCTGCGCCACGGCGACACGATCTCGATGTTGAACCACGCCTGCGGCCACTCACCGCCATCGGTGGGGCGCTGGTTGAGCCACATCATGTACGGCAGCGGCCGGTCGAAGAGGCGATCGAGACGAGCCATCACATCGGTGAGTAGCGCCGCGAGATCGTCGCGGCCGGCGCCGTCGAGTGCGACCAGGTCGGGCACCTGCAGCCGCGGCGCCAGTGACAACGCGATCGGGTAGGTGCTGGCCGGTGGCACCGACGCCAACCACCCGCCGTGCTCGGCCACCAGGCGCTCACCGGGGTGCAGATCGGGGGTCCACTGGGCGTCGAGCAACCGCGCCGGGCGCTCGGGAACGTGGTCGTAGGCGTAGATCTGTCCGTGAGGGTGCGCGATGGTGGCACCCACCTCCGGGCCGCGGTTCTCGAACACGAGCACGAAGTCGACATCGGCGCGGTGCACCCAGTTGAGCGGTGCGTTGCGCCCAGAGATCGATCACCTTGCGTGCGCCGTGCGTGCCCAGCGAAGCGAAGGTGGCGTCGTGCTCGGAGGTGTACAGCACCACCTCGCAGCGCCCGCCCGGCATTGCCGGCCAGCGGTTCTCGAAGCAGCGCACGTCGTAGGGCTCGGGGGCTTCGCGGCCGCCGGGGCAGAAGGGGCAGCCGGTGCTGGGCAGGTTGGGCCGTGCCTGGCGCGTGCCAACCACGTGCACCACCGTGCCGAGGTAGGGGTCGATGCGAACGTCGTGCGGTTCGGTCATGGCAATCAATCTGGAAGGCGAAGACCCGTAGCGGTGTCGAAGAGGTGCAGCGCCCCCGGGTCGGGGCGCAACTGCACCGTGTCGCCGGCGCGGGCGGTGGAGAGGCCCTCTGCGCGCGACACCATCGTCGCGTCGCTGTGGCCCTCGGGTGTGCAGTACAGGAAGCTGTCGCTGCCCAGTTCCTCGACCGTGGCGATGGTGGCATGCATGCCGGTGCCGTCGTGGCTGAGGTGCAGGTTCTCGGGCCGCACGCCGACGGTGAGCTGATCCGACGTGAGTGCCGCTCGCTGTTCGGGTGTGCGGGATCTGCAGCGCGGCGAACTCGGCGCCGTCGCTGTTGACGGTGCACTGCATCTCGTTCATCGCCGGTGACCCGATGAAGCCGGCGACGAACACGTTTGCCGGCCGGGTGAACAGCTCGCGGGGCGAGGCGCACTGCTGGAGCAACCCGTCCTTGAGCACGGCCACACGGTCGCCCATGGTCATCGCCTCCACCTGGTCGTGGGTGACGTAGACGGTGGTGACGCCCAGGCGGCGCTGCAGCGCAGCGATCTGCGTACGGGTCTGCACGCGGAGCTTGGCGTCGAGGTTGGACAGCGGCTCGTCCATCAGGAAGACCTTCGGGTTGCGCACGATCGCCCGCCCCATCGCCACCCGCTGACGCTGGCCACCCGACAGCTTGGCCGGTTTGCGATCGAGGTACTCGTCGAGATCGAGCAGCTCTGCGGCTTCCTGCACGCGGGCGCGGATCTCGTCCTTGGGCAGCTTCTTGATCTTGAGGTGGAAGCCGATGTTCTCCGCCACCGTCATGTGCGGGTAGAGGGCGTAGCTCTGGAACACCATGGCGATGTCGCGGTCGCGCGGCGGCACCCACGTGACGTCTCGATCGCCGATCAGCACCGACACGGCGTCGATCGGCTCGAGGCCGGCGAGCATGCGCAGCGTCGTCGACTTCCCACAGCCCGACGGGCCGACGAGCACGAGGAACTCGCCATCGTTGATCTCCAGGTTGAGGCGGTCGACAGCGGGATGCTTCATTCCCGGGTAGACGCGGCGCCTCGCTGAACGTGACGCTAGCCATTCGCTCTCCTTCGGTCGGCCGCCCGGGTCTCGAACGGCGCTGGTACTTCGTTGAACTGTGGGTCCGCCAACACCAGCTGCGGCACCATCTGCTTGAGCGCGGTGCGGGCAGCTGCGGGCAGCCAACGATCGGAGATGACCGTGGCCGCTCTGTCGAGCGGGGCGATGGTGCTGAGACCGATGATGTTCCACTTGGTGTGGTCGGCGAGCACCATCAGGTGCTGCGTGGAGTCGACGAAGGCCCGGTTGGTCTCGGCCTCTTGCAGGTTGGGTGTGGTGAAGCCGGCGTCGGCGGCCATGCCGTGCACACCCATGCAGACCACATCGAGGTGCAACGTGCGCAGGGTGGCCAATGCCACCGGCCCGACCAACGCATCGGATGGCGTGCGGTCGCCGCCGGTGAGCACGACGGTGCGGTCGGTGCGTGGCGCGCGATAGAGCACATCGGACACACGTACCGAGTTGGTGACCACCGTCAGGTGAGGGATGTCGACGAGGTGGTAGGCCAGCTGCCAGGTGGTGGTGCCGGCGGTGATGCCGATGGCGCTGCCCGGCGTGATCATCGCTGCCGCGGCCATGGCGATGGCGTGCTTCTCGGCCATGTTGCGCAACGACTTGGCTTCGAAGCCGGGTTCGTCGCTGCTGCGCTCGGCGCGCAGGGTGGCACCGCCGTGCACCTTGGTGACCAGCCCGGTCTCGTCGAGCATCTCCAGATCGCGACGGATCGTCATGTCGCTGACACCCAGCAGCGTGGAGAGCTCGCTGACGCGCACCGCCCCGCGCCGGCGCACCTCGGCCACGATCACGTCGTGGCGTTGGCGAGCCAGTGCGCGCACCGCAACTGCGTCGACGACTGTGCTGGACATGTGCGTAGCCTGCCCCCAGGTGTTGGGAAAGTCAACAGTTTCAAACAGAAAATGCCTGCCTGAGCGTGAGAGTCGCGCCAAAGCCCCGAAAAACTCACAAACGGTGTGCGAATAACGAACAGTGGCCCTTGACAGGCACGCGTCGTTCATGGGATGTTCATGCCAGCGCTCGACAAGTCACGGGTTCAACATCGTGTCTCGCCGCGGCCTCATCATCGGCACCGCGGCTGTTGCCGGTGCCGGCCTGCTTGCAGCCTGCGGCAGCGACGACAAGGATTCAGGCTCCACCACGCCCGCCACCGATGCCGCCGGTGCCGACACCACCGCCGCCGCCGGTACCGACACCACCGCCGCCCCCTCGGGCGATGCCGTCACCGTCGGTATCAACGAGGCAGCGGGCAGCGTTGCCTACGACGGCGCCAAGGCCGGCCTCGATGCCACCGGCGTGCCGTACACCGGCAACTTCGTCGACCACAACAGCTTCCAGGACAACATCACCAGCTACCTGCAGCAGCCCGACGACGTGTTCACCTGGTTCGCCGGCTACCGCATGCGCTTCTTCGCGGAGAAGGGTCTCGCCGGCGACATCAGCTCGGTGTGGGACAACCTGCCCGACTTCACCGAAGGCTTCAAGACCGCTGCTACCGGTAACGACGGCAAGCAGTACCTCGTGCCCACCAGCTACTACCCGTGGGCCGTGCACTACCGCAAGAGCCTGTTCGAGGAGAAGGGCTACACCGTCCCCACCAACAAGGACGAGCTGCTCGCCCTCGCCGCGCAGATGCAGGCCGATGGCCTGGTGCCGTTCGCGTACGCCAACGACGGCAAGTGGCCGGTACAGGGCACGTTCGACATCTTGAACATGCGCCTCAACGGCTATCAGTTCCACGTCGACCTGCTGGCCGGCAAGGAAGACTGGACGGGCGACAAGGTGAAGGCCGTGTTCGCACTGTGGACCGACCTGCTGCCGTTCCACCAGGAGAACCCCAACGGGCGCACCTGGCAGGAAGCAGCGACCGCGCTGGAGAGCAAGGAAGCCGGCATGTACTACCTGGGCACCTTCGTCTCGAGCAACTCGACCGACCAGGAGTACCTCGACGACCTCGACTTCTTCAACTTCCCCGAGCTCGACCCGGCCATCGGTGCCGACGCACTCGACGCCCCGATCGACGGCTTCATGATGGCCGCCTCGCCGAAGAACGAAGACGGCGCGAAGGCCATGCTGACGGCGATCGGTGGGCTCGACTTCATCACTGCCGCCAACGCCGTGAACCCCAGTGCCGTGCCGGCGAACAGCAAGTTCGACTCGTCGGTCTTCACGCCGATCCAGAAGAAGTCGGCCGAGCTGGTCGGGGCTGCGAAGAACATCGCGCAGTTCCTCGACCGCGACACCAGCCCGGACTTCGTGTCGAACGTCATCTCCGACGCCTTCGCGAACTTCCATGCTGACCCGTCGACGATCGACTCGATCCTCGACGACATCGAAACTCAGAAGTCGCAGTACCTCTGAGAATGAGCCATGGAAGCTGAGATCACAGCTCCCGTCGAAACGGCGGCGGTGCCCCCTGTAGGGCGCCGCCGCCGGCGGCGGTATTCCCAGTTGTCGCGTGGTGACAAGATCACGCTGTGGCTGATGGCCGGCATCCCCACACTCGTGCACGTGGTGTTCGTGTGGGTTCCGGCGTTCATGACGATCTCCCTGTCGTTCACCAAGTGGGACGGTCTCAAGCTGGGGTCGTGGCAACTCATCGGCTTCCGTAACTACTGGGCGATCTTCACCGTCTTCGACGGCAAGTTCTTCCCGGCACTGTTCAACAACGTCCTGCTGCTGGTCTTCCTGTCGCTGTGCAGCATCGTGGGCGTGCTGTTCGCGTACCTGCTCGACAAGAACATCCGCGGGTCGGCCATCTACCAGAGCATCTTCTACATGCCGGTGGTGCTGTCGCTCGCCATCGTCGGGTTCATCTGGAAGAGCGTGATGTACTCGCCTCGCCAGGGCCTGTTCAACGTGGTGCTCGGCCGCACCGAGCAGGGCAATCAGATCGACTGGGTGGGTAACGCCGAGAAGATCTTCGAGTTCCACATACCCGGCCTCGACACACCGTTGGGGCTCACCAAGAACTTCGCCGCCATCCTCATCGCCATGGCGTGGCGACACATCGGGTACGTGATGGTGCTGTACCTCGCCGGCCTGAAGAGCGTCGACCCGGCCATGCGCGAAGCCGCCGCCATCGACGGCTGCAACGAGTGGCAGGCCTTTCGCCGTGTCATCTTCCCGGTGATGAAGCCGATCAACGTGGTGGTCTTCGTCATCACCGTCATCGAAGCGCTGCGAGCGTTCGACATCATCTTTGCGCTCAAGTCGCCGCCAGGCACCAAGGTGCTCGGCGTGCTGGTGCGCGACAACCTCGTCGGTGAGGGAGGTGGTCAGGTGGGTCTCGGGTCGGCATACGGCGTCGTGTTGCTGCTGTTGTGCCTCGGGTTCATCATCTGGTACCTCTTCAACAACTATCGGGAGGTCGAGACATGAGCGCAGCTCACGGTGGTGAAGCGGCCCGCCAGGCGCAGCCGGTGGTCGCGTGCGTTCCTGTACGTGTTCCTCACCTTCATGGCGCTGGTCTGGTTGGTGCCGGTGGTCAGTGCCATCTACGCCGCCTTCCGCCCCTACGCAGAGACGCAGAAGTACGGCATCTTCTCGTTGCCCAAGGCGCTCACGCTGCAGAACTTCAAAGACGCGTGGACCCAGGGCAACATGACCCACACGTTCAGGAACACGATGTTCATCGTGATCCCGTCGATCGTGCTCATCCTCTTCTTCTCCAGCACGATGGCCTTCGCCGTCAGTCGCTTCAGCTGGCGCTTCAACGTTGCGCTGCTGCTGCTGTTCACCGCCGGCAACCTGCTGCCTGCTCAGGTCATCTTCCAGCCGCTGTTCCAGATGTTCAAGGCCACCCCGTGGCCCGACCTCCTCAGCGACACCGATACCGGCAGCCTGCTCGGCACGAAGATCGCGGTGATCATCGTGCACGTCGCGTTCCAGACCGGCTTCTGCACGTTCGTGCTCAGCAACTACATGAAGACGATCCCCAAGGAGCTGGGCGAAGCCGCGCTGGTCGATGGCGCCAGCGTCAGCCGGCAGTTCTTCCAAATCATCATGCCGTTGTGCCGGCCGGTGCTTGCGGCGCTGGCGACGTTGGAGTTCACCTGGTTGTACAACGACTTCTTCTGGGCGGTCGTGCTCCTCAACCAGGGTGACGAGCGGCCGATCACTTCCTCGATCGCCAACCTCGGCGGTCAGTTCTTCTCCAACGACAACCTCATCGCCGCTGCGTCGATGATCGTGGCGATGCCGACGCTCATCGTGTACCTGGCGCTGCAACGCCAGTTCATCGGTGGGTTGACGCTCGGCGCCAACAAGGGGTAATCGATGATCCACCTTCGCGGTGAGCACACCGACGTGGTGATCGACGAGTCGTTCGGCGTGCCCGTCGTCGTGCACTGGGGCGCGCCGCTCGGCGAGGTCGACCCGGCCACCATCGGCCGGGCGCTCGCTCGCAGCCTGGTGCCGGGTGCGCTCGACGTGGTTGCTCCCATCAGCGTCGTGCCCGAGCACGGGGCCGGCTTCCAGGGCCGGCCGGGGCTGAGCGGCCACCGTCAGGGTGGCACCGCGTGGGCGCCCAGGTTTCAGCCCCATGCAGTGCGTTCGGTCGACAACGGCGTAGAGGTGGTGGCCGTCGATGCCGTCGCCGGGCTGCGCCTGGCGTGCACCATCACGCTCGACGAGGTGCTCACCGTGCAGCTAATGCTCATCAACGAGAGCAGCAGCCGCTACCTGCTCGACAGCCTGCTGCCCACCTTGCCCATCCCTGCGCACGCGGCAGAACTGCTCACCTTCGACGGGCGGTGGACGCGCGAGTTCCACCCTGTGCGCCGCGAGTGGGCCAGCGGGGCGTGGGTCTCGGAGAACCGGGCCGGCCGCACCTCGCACGAGCACACGCCGTTGGTGTTCGCGGGCACGCCGGGGTTCGGCGAGTGGCACGGCGAGGTGTGGGGAGTGCACGTTGCATGGAGCGGCAACCACACGTTGTTCGCCGAATGCATGCCCGATGGCCGCCGGTACGTGCAGGGCGGCGAGCTGCTGCACCCCGGTGAGGTGTGCCTGCAGCCCGGTCAGTCGTACCAGTCGCCGAAGATCGTCGCCACCTACTCCAACGGCGGGCTGACGCCGGCATCGTGGGGGTTCCACCGTTCGTTGCGCAGCCAACCCGTGCACCCGCGGTCGGCGCGGCCGGTGCTGCTCAACACGTGGGAGGCGGTCTACTTCGATCACTCCACCGAGCGGCTGCAGGAGCTGGCCACCAGCGCCGCCGCGTTGGGTGTCGAACGGTTCGTGCTCGACGACGGCTGGTTCGGCGGCCGCCGCGACGATCGCCGCGGCCTGGGCGACTGGTGGGTCTCGCCGGAGGTGTACCCCGACGGTCTCGGCCCGCTCATCGCGCATGTGCGCGGGCTGGGCATGGAGTTCGGCATCTGGGTGGAGCCGGAGATGGTGAACCCCGACAGCGACCTGTACCGCGAGCACCCCGAGTGGGCACTCACCACCCCCGGCTACGACCCGGTGCTGGGCCGCAACCAGCTGGTGCTCAACCTGGCGCACCCCGACGCGTTCGCTCACGTCTTCGAGCAGCTCGACGCCGTGCTGCGCGACCACGACGTGGCCTACGTGAAGTGGGACATGAACCGCAACCACGTGCAAGCCAGTGGCAGCGACGGTGCTGCCGGCACGCGAGCGCAGACGCTGGCGTTCTACGCGCTGCTCGATGCGCTGCGCGAGCGGCACCCCACCGTGGAGTTCGAGAGCTGCGCCAGCGGTGGCGCGCGAATCGACCACGAGGTGCTGCGTCGCGCCGAGCGTGTCTGGACCAGTGACTGCAACGACGCGCTCGAACGCCAGACCATCCAGTGGGGCGCGTCGATGCTCATCCCGTTCGAGCTGATGGGAGCGCACATCGGCCCCAGCCGTTCGCACACCACGGGTCGGGTGCACTCGTTGGCGTTCCGGTCCGTCACCGCACTGTTCGGCCACCTCGGGGTGGAGTGGAACGTGCTCACACTCGACGACGGCGAACGAGCCAGGCTGGCCGAGGTGATCGCCCTGCACCAGCGGTTCCGGCCGCTGCTGCACAGCGGCGATGCCGTGCGCTTCGACCCGGTGCTCAATGGTCAGATCGCGGCCACACAGGTCTACGGGGTCTACGCCGCCGACCGCCGGGAAGCGCTGATCGTGCACGCCACGCTCACCGCCGGCATGAGCCTGCTGCCGCCGCCGGTGCGCCTGCAAGGCCTGCAGCCCGACGCTCGCTACGTCGTCGAGCAGGTGCCGCTGCCCGGCGCGATGCTGGTGTGGGCCGCCAGCGGCATCGTGCTCACCGGCACACAGCTGGCCACGCACGGGGTGCAACTGCCGTGGCAGCACCCGGAGTCGGGCATGCTGCTGCACCTGCGCGCGCTGTGACCCACGGCTGCCCGCAAACGCCTGCTTGCCGGCAGCCGTCGGCCCGTAGGCTTCTCGACTGTGTCTGAACGCATTTCTGCCGCTGATGTGGCCAAGGTGGCCCGGCTCGCCAGGCTCGACGTCACCGCCGAGGAGATCGACCGCATGACGTCGCAGCTCGACGGCATGCTCGAGCACTTCGCCGATGTCGATGCTCTCGATCTGTCCGAGGTCACCCCCATGACCCAGCCGTTCGCGCTGGTCAACGTGTTCCGTGCCGACGTCGTGCGGCCATGCCTCGATCGCGACGAGGTGCTGGCGTCGGCGCCCGCCGCCGAGGACGGCTGCTTCCGTGTGCCGCCGATCGGTGGCGAAGGCTGATGGCCGCACCAGCCCGTGCCACCCCGCCGACGGCCGCGGCCGTCGCTGCCGCCGTCCGCTCGGGCGCCACCACCGCGGCCCAGGTCCTCGAACAGCACTTGGCAGCAATCGCCGGTCGCGAGCCCGAGATCCACGCGTTCAACCTGGTGCTCACCGAGCAGGCCCGCGAGCGCGCCGCGGCCATCGATGCAACTGTCGCTGCCGGTCACGACCCCGGCCCGCTGGCCGGTGTCACCATTGCGTTGAAGGACAACATGTGCACTCGCGGGGTGCCCACCACCTGCTCGTCGAAGATCCTCGACGGCTGGCAACCCCCGTACGACGCCACGGTCGTCAACACGCTGCGCGACGCCGGTGCCGTGATCGTCGGCAAGACCAACCTCGACGAGTTCGCGATGGGCAGCAGCACCGAGAACTCCGCGTTCGGCCCCACTCGCAACCCGCACGACACCAGCCGCGTGCCCGGTGGCAGCAGCGGTGGCAGCGCCGCCTCGGTGGCGGCAGGCTTCAGCCAGGTCGCGCTGGGCAGCGACACCGGCGGCTCCATCCGCCAGCCGGCCGCGCTCTGCGGTGTGGTGGGGGTCAAGCCCACGTACGGCTACGTCAGCCGCTACGGGCTGGTGGCCTTCGCCAGCAGCCTCGACCAGATCGGGCCGTTCACCAACAGCGTGGCCGACGCGGCGCTGATGCTCGATGTCATCGGCGGCCACGACCCGCTCGACAGCACCAGCATCCCCCAGCCGCACCCATCGCTGCGCGACGCCATTCAGCAGGGTGTGGAAGGGCTGCGCGTGGGACGCATCACCGACCTGCCTGCGGGCGCCGACCCCGATGTGCAGGAGCGCCTCGAAGCGGCCTTCGATGCGTTGCGCGCCGCCGGCGCCACCATCGTCGACGTGGAGGTGCCGGCGTTCACGTTCGGTCTCACCGCCTACTACCTCATCGCACCGGCCGAGGCCAGCAGCAACCTCGCTCGCTACGACGGTGTGCGGTACGGCCTGCGCGTGGAGGCCGCCGACACGCACGCGATGTACGGCGCCACTCGCGCCGCCGGCTTCGGTGAGGAGGTCAAGCGGCGCATCATGCTGGGCACGTACGCGCTCAGCGCCGGGTACTACGACGCCTACTACGGCAAGGCGCTGAAGGTGCGCCGGCTCATCCACGACGACTTCGATCGCGCGTACCAGCGAGCCGACGTGCTGCTCACGCCCACGTCGCCCAGCGTCGCGTTCAAGTTCGGCGACAAGGGCGACAACCCGTTCGCGATGTACCTGTGCGACACGTACACCATTCCCACCAACCTGGCCGGCCACCCGGGCATGAGCGTGCCGTTCGGTACCGGTGCCGAAGGGTTGCCGGTGGGGGTGCAGGTGCTGGCCGGCACCTTGCAGGAGCCGGTCATGTTCCGAGCAGCGGCTGCGCTGGAGAGGAGCCTCGCATGAGTGCCTACGACGGTCTTCCCGGCGACTGGGAACTGGTGGTCGGGCTCGAGGTGCACGTCGAGCTGGCAACCACCACCAAGCTGTTCAGCGCCAGCCCCAACCGCTTCGGCGACGAACCCAACACCAACATCGACCCCGTCACGCTCGGCCTGCCTGGCGCGCTGCCGGTGCTCAACGAGCAGGCGGTCGAGCTGGCGATGCGCGTCGGTGCGGCGCTCAACTGCACCATCCAGGCGTGCACGTTCCACCGCAAGAACTACTTCTACCCCGACATGCCCAAGGCGTACCAGGTCACGCAGTACGACCAGCCGCTCAACGTCGACGGTCACCTCGACCTGCCCAACGGTGTGCGCGTGGGCATCGAGCGCGCGCACATGGAGGAGGACGCCGGCAAGAGCACGCACATCGGCGGTTCCGGTGGCCGCGTGCACGGCGCCACGGCGTCGTTGATCGACCTCAACCGTGCGGGTGTGCCGTTGGTGGAGATCGTCAGCCGTCCCGACATCCGCAGTGCCGACGACGCCCGCGCCTACGTCAGCGAGCTGCGCAGCATCCTGCTGGCCGTTGGTGCCAGCGACGCGAAGATGGAGGAAGGCTCCATGCGCGTCGACGCCAACGTCAGCGTGCACAAGCCGGGCACGCCGTTCGGCACCCGCTGCGAGATCAAGAACGTCAACAGCGTGCGCAGCGTCGGGCGGGCCATCGAGTACGAAGCCCGGCGCCAGATCGACCTCATCGAGAGCGGCGATGTGGTGCGCCAGCAGACGCGCCACTGGGACGAAGGCGATGGTCGCACGCACACGCTGCGTACCAAGGAGGACGCCGACGACTACCGCTACTTCCTCGAGCCCGACCTGGTGCCCCTCGTGCCCTCGCAGGAGTGGATCGACCGTGTGCACGCGGCACTGCCGATGCTGCCGGCAGCGCGCCGGGCGCGGCTCGCCGAGGCGAGCGGGCAGGCGGCCGACAGCGAAGCCGTCACCAGCGTGGTGGAACGTGGCCAGGACGACTTCGTGCTGGCCGTCGGCCAGGCAGGGGGCAGCGTTGCTCGGGCGCTGGTGTACGTGAAGGAAGCGTTCGCCGAGTCGCCGCAGGTGCCCGCTGCCGACCTGGCTGCCCTCACGCTGCTGGAGCCCGCCGGCACCTTGACGGCTACTCAGGCCAAGGCGGTGCTGGCCGAACTGGTGGCCAACAACGGTGGCGACGCCGCCGCCATCGCTGCCGCGAAGGGCTTCGAGGCGATGGACAACTCCGCGCTGGAAGGCTTCGTGCAGGACGCGATCGCGGCCGACCCCGACGCATGGCAGAAGTTCTGCGGCGGCGACGGCAAGGCGATGGGCGCGCTCGTCGGCCTGGTGATGAAGGCCAGCAAGGGCAAGGCCGACGGCAAGCTCGTGACCGCGCTCCTCAACCAGAAGAAGGGGTAGCCACCGCAGCGGTGGGCCCCGGCAACACGATGCGGAAGCGGCAGCCATCACCCGGCGCCGTGTGCAGCACGATGCGACCGCCGTGCGCCTCCACGATGGAGTGCACGATGGCGAGGCCCAGGCCACTGCCACCGCTGTCGCGAGCGCGCGAGGCATCGCCGCGGTAGAACCGTTCGAATGCGTGAGTGGCCGTCTCGGGGCTCATGCCGGCCCGTGATCGATCACTTCCAGGATCACTCCACCGCGCTCGGCACGGCCCTGCACCTCGATCGCCACCCCCGGGCCGGTGTGCGCAAGCGCGTTGTGGACGAGGGCGGCGATCGCCTGGTGCAACCGCTGCCGATCGGCGTTGCACCACAGTTCGGGTGCGTCGATGGTGATGGGTCGATCGGGTTGCACCACGCGAGCATCGGTGACGACGTCGTGCAGCACCTCCGATGCGTCCATCGGGGCCAATGCCAGTTGCATGCCACGATCCAGGTTGGTGAGCAGCAGCAGGTCGTTGACGATGGCTCCCATGCGCTCGGCCTCGCTGCTGACGCGTCGCATGGCGTCGTCGAGCTTCGCCTTGTCGAGCAGACCGCCCTGCTGGTACAGATCGGAGTAGCCGCGGATGGAGGTGAGTGGGGTGCGCAGTTCGTGTGATGCGTCGGCCACGAACTGGCGCAGGCGGTTGTCGGCCGCCTGGCGTTCGTCGAGCATCGTGTTGAACGCCCGCGCGAGGTGGCCTGCTTCGGTGCCACCCGGGTACGCGGCCATGCGGCGCTCGTCGTCGCCGGCGGTGATGGCGTCGGCGGCCTCGGTCATCTCGTTGATCGGCTTCACGCCCAGGCGCACCACCCAGGCCGCGATCAGCGCGATCACGGCCAGCACCGCGATGCCGCCCACACCCGTCGCCAGCAACAGCCGTTGGTACGCGTCGTCGGTGTCGTTCAGCGAGAGCGCGATCACCTCCCAGCCGGTCACGCCGGCCCCGGGGCGTTCCAGCACGAGCACTCGGAACCGCTCGTCGCCAACGTTGCCATCGACGGTGAATGGCTCGGGGTTGTTGCGGCGGCCGTGCTGTTGGGCCATCGACGTGGTGATGGCGGGCTGCTCCACCGCGTCTTGACCTTGCACCACCGTGGAGAGCGTGCCGTCGGGGGTGAGGTGGCCGACCCACAGCTTGCTGAGAGCGACGGTGTCCTCCGGTGGCACGGGCAGCGGTCGGTTGCCCAGCACGCCCAGCGCCACCGGCATCGAGCTCTGCAGCTCGCGGTCGACCTGTTCGGTGAGGTACCGCTGCTGCGTGGTGGCCACGAGGTAGCCGGTGATTGCGAACGCGACGGCGATGGCCCCGAGCCCGGCGTACAGGCGCGTGCGCAGCCTCATGCTTCCACCCGCAGGCAGTAGCCCACACCGCGCACCGTGTGCAGCAGCTTGGGTTCGACGGTGTCGATCTTGCGGCGCAGGTAGCTCATGTACGTCTCGACGACGGCGCCGTCGCCGCCGAAGTCGTAGTTCCACACGTGGTCGAGGATCTGCGTGCGGCTGAGCACGCGACCGGTGTTCAACAGCAGGTACCGCAGCAGCTTGAACTCGGTGGGCGACAGCGTGATGGTGCTGCCGGCGCGGCTGACGCGATGCGCCTGCTGGTCGAGCTCCAGGTCGGCGAGTGAGAGCACCGCACCGTCGGTGTCGGTACCACCGTGGCGCAGCGCCACACGCACTCGCGCCACCAGCTCGGCGATGGCGAACGGTTTCACGATGTAGTCGTCGCCACCGCTGGTGAGGCCGCGCACGCGATCATCGACGCCGTCGCGCGCGGTGAGGAACAGCACGGGTGTCTTCACGCCGTCGCTCCGCAGGCGGCGCAGCACCTCGAAGCCGTCGAGGCCCGGCATCATCACGTCGAGCACGATGGCGTGGGGGTTGAACGAACGCACCAGTGCAAGTGCCTCATGGCCGTCGGCCGCCTTGGTGGTCTCGATGCCGTCGAGCTGCAGCGCCGACTCGACGAGGAAGGCGATGTTGTCCTCGTCGTCGACGACGAGCACGCGCGGCCTGGGGGACGTAGCAGTGGACGTCGCGGTGGAGATCACGTTCGTCATTGTTGCTCAGGCGCGGCCGCGGAACACCCAACGCCGCAGCAGCGCGAAGCGTGCAACGGTGGTGAGCGACCATGCCGTGAGCAGCACGAGCACCTGCGCCAGGCTGCCGGCGACGTTGGCCAACGCCAGGCTGGTGAGCCCAAGACCCGCGAGCGCGATCGCCACGCCACCCATGTAGTGGCGACCACGCCCGCGGGCGTCCCTGTAGCCGAAGGTGTAGCGGCGGTTGGCCCAGGTGTTGCCAACTGCCGTCGAACCAACGGCGATCAAGTTCGCCATCACTGCACCGGTGCTGCCACGCAGCCACAAGAACAGCAACAGCGAGACCAACGTGCTGAGCACGCCGATCTTTCCGAAGACCACGACCTGGCGACCGAAGTCATCGGCCAGCGGTTCGCGAGCGGCCGGGCCGAGATCCGCCCGCCCGTGGCCACGGCCGAAGTCGGCGACCAGGCGCAGCACGCCGCGCAGGTCGTCGCGCGCCGTCTTCGCGACGTGCACCCGGCTGTCGGGATCGTCGATCCAGGTGACCGGTACCTCGTGCACCCGCAGACCGTTGCGTTCGGCGAGCAGCAGCAGCTCGGTGTCGAAGAACCACTCGTTGTCGCGCACCATCGGCACCAGCACATCGGCGACCGGCGTGCGCACCGCCTTGAACCCGCACTGCGCGTCGCGGAAGCCGTTGCCGAACACCGTGTGCAGGATGGTGTTGTAGGTACGCGAGATGAGCTCTCGCCGCGGGCCGCGGGCGACGGAGGAACCCGAGGCCAGGCGCGAACCGATGGCCACGTCGCTGTGGCCGCTCACGAGCGGGGCGATGAGCGGCAGCAGTGCGTCGAGGCCGGTGGAGAGATCCACGTCCATGTAGGCGACGATCGCGGCGTCGTTGGCCTGCCAGGCGGTGCGCAACGCCCGGCCGCGGCCCTTCTGGTCGAGGTGGATGGCTCGCACACCGTCGAGCGTCAGGGCCAAGGTGGTCGCCACCTGCCAGGTGGTGTCGGTGGACGCGTTGTCGGCGATGGTGATGCGCCAAGTGAACGGGAACCGGTCGTGCAGGTAGTTGCGCAGCGTCGTGACGCTCGCGGCCAGCACCGAGGCCTCGTTGTACACCGGGATCACGATGTCGACCAGCGGTGCCGGCGACGCAGAGGGAGGTTGCGTCGGCGGGCGGTCGGCAGCGATGTTCACCGGTGACGGCGAGAGGTGCTGGTCCGTGAGCGTCATGGGCATCATGGTGCGCGGCGCGCCTGGGCGGCGGTTGTGAGCTGCCTGGGAACTTGCTGTGAACTGGGCTGCGGCCTGCGGCGCGCCCGGGTTCAGAGCAGCGAGGCGAGGGTGACCTGCTGGCGCAGCCAGACGGTGGCGTCGGCGATGGACATCGGCCGCGCGATGTAGAAGCCCTGCGCCATCGGGCAGCCCATCCGCGCCAGCTCGATCAGCTTGTCCTCGCTGTCGACGCCTTCTGCCACCACCTTCAGCCCCAGCGAGTCGCCGAGGCGCAACAGCAGCTCGACGATGGTGCGATCGAGATCGCTGTCGCAGATGCCGTTGATGAACACCTGGTCGATCTTCAGCGTGTCGACCGTCAGCTGGTGCAGGTAGCTCATCGACGAGTAGCCGGTGCCGAAGTCGTCGATGGCCACCTTGATGCCCTGCCGCCGGAGGTCGTCGACCACCGAGCTGGCGCGGGCCACGTCGGCCACGAGGTGGGTCTCGGTGATCTCCAGGTCGATGAGAGACGGGTCGACCTCGGCACGCTCGCACAGCCGGGCGAGCAGTGGGCTCAGCGATCCGTCGACGATGTTGCGGCCCGAGATGTTGACCGCCATTCGCAACCCGGTGGTGAGCGGGTGTTGCTGCCACTCGCGCAGGATGCCGACGGACTGCTCGAGCACCCACGCGTCGAGATCCAGGATGACACCCGTTCGTTCGGCGATCGGGATGAAGTCGTTGGGCCCCACCTCGCCGATGCCGGGGCGGTTCCAGCGCAGCAGCGCCTCGGCGCCGACGGGCTCCTTGGTGGCGATGTCGATGATGGGCTGCAGGCGCAGGCTGAACTGGTTGCCGGTGATTCCCTGCCGCATGGTGAGGGCCATGTCGGCGCGCTCTTCGATGTCGCGGGCGAGACGTGCGTCGTACACCTCCACTCGGCCGCGCCCACGCTCCTTCGCGTGGTACACGGCAGAGTCGGCCTGGGCGATGGAGTCGAGCGGATCGTTGTGCCCGTCGACCAACGCCACGCCGGCCGATGCCGAGATGGTGAACATCTGGCCGGTGGTGCCCGCGCAGGGCGCCGAGACGATGTCGAGCAGGTAGCGCGCCAACTCGGTGGCTTCGTCCTGCCCCTCGACCCGGTCGATGAGCACGATGAACTCGTCGCCACCGATGCGGGCCACGAGGTGGTCGGGGCAGGCCTCCTTCAACCTGGCGCCGATCTTGCCGAGGATGAGGTCGCCCTCGCCGTGGCCTTGCGTGTCGTTGATGCTCTTGAACCCGTCGAGATCGAGGAACACGATGGCGCTGAGGGTGCTGTCGAGGCGTGCCTGCACCGACAACTTGGCAAGGTGCTCGAGTGCGGCCGAACGGTTCGACAGCCCGGTGAGCGAATCGGTGCGGGCCTGCACGTTCGCGGCCGCTTCGGATGCGTGCAGCCGGGAGGTGACGGTGGCCAGGTGGCTCACCGATTGCCGCAGCGTGTCGCCCAGCGGGCCGGGCAGCGTTCGATCGATCTGCATCTCGCCCAGCGCGAGCTTGCGCACCTGCGCGTCGTACGCGCGCAAGGTGGTGACCATCTCGTTGAACGTGCGCATCACCACTCGGATGTCGGTGGGCCCGGTGGGCCGCATCGGCGCGAGCGCCAGATCGCCGTCGACCACCAGCTGCGATTGGCGTGCGAGGCGGCGCAGCGGTCGCAGGATGGAGATGAGCACCAGGCCCAGCAGCACCAGGCTGGCAGCGACTGCCGCGATCATCACGACCATCGCATCGTGCCGCGACCGCTCGGCACTCGCCTGGATCGCCTCGGCGCGCTGCACCTCCTCGGGCAGGAAGGTCATGCCGTAGCTCTGCAGGTCGGTGAGCCGATCGAAGGAGGCCACAACCGTGTCGACCATCAGCTCGACCGCCGCCGGGTCGTCGAGCACCGTGGCATCCTGCTGCCCGAGGCCCACGAGCGTGGACACCCAGGTGGGCAGCGCGGCATCCATGCGCTCGAACGCGTCGCCGCTGACCATCGTGTCGAAGGCCTCGCGCCGTTGTGGTTCCAGCAGCGAGCGCAGGCGATCGAGCGAGGACTGGAAGGAGCCGGAGGTGACGATGGCGCCGTAGATCTGGTCGTTGTCGCCGGCCGAGATGCCTGCCTCGGTGACGAAGCGCAGCTCGGTGGTGGCGTACTCGAGCAGCTGCAGGAACTCTTCGGTCTCGGCGCCGATGCCGGCAAGCTCGCGCGTGGTGGCCGACTGCTCGAAGATGGTGCTGCTCTGGGAGTTGATCTGATCGACGAGCGCGACGATGCGGGCGAAGACGGCGGTGACGTCGCTGGCACGCTGCTCGGCCGCGTCGAACTGGGCGCGGACTCGGGCGAGGTCGAGCCGGATCTCGGCGACCTCCTCGCCGAGGGTCACCCCTGAGGGCAGGCGCTCGTCGGGCCACGCGGTCGCCAGGCCGTCGAGGCTTTCATCGAGCTGGGCCCGCGCGGTGTTGATCATGTCGATGAAGTTGAGGCCGACCGCTTCGGTGAGCACGTTGCGCGACAAGCCCAGCTGTTCGCCCTGGGCGATGCCGTCGGTGGCAGTGAGCTCGACGTAGAGCGGCACGATCAGCTGCCCGGAGTACTGCAACAACGCCACGCGAGCGCTCACCTGCGCAGCCGAGGCCGCCGAGCGATTGTGCCCCTGCACTTCGCGAAACGCGAACACCTGCAGCCCGATGATGGGCACCAGCAGCACCGTCAGGAGCCGGGCACCGAGTGATCCGGGCCCCACTCGCCCGACGCGCGACGAGGCGCGCCGCCGGCCCGCCGTTCGCTGCCCCATCGTCGCCTCCTCCCGTGGATTTCACCTGTTGTCGTCGAAAATCTACACGCTGCGTGAGCAGGTGCCTTGGCCTGGTGGCGGGGTCTCGGTGGCTGAGCACGGCACCGGTAGCGTCGTGGAACGTGTCGTCGCCGTCGTCAGCTCCCTTCCGGTCGCGACCGTTCCGGCTGATGTGGGGCGGCGCCTTGGTGTCGAACATCGGTACCTGGATGGAGACCGTTGCGCTCGGCTACTACGTGGCCGACTCCACCGGGAAGGCCAGCTGGTCGGCAGTGGTTGCGGCCGCCGGGTTCCTGCCCGGCGCGATCATCGGGCCAGTGGGGTCGGCGATGGCCGATCGTCTCCGTCGTCGTCGGGTGCTCGCCACCGGCAGCGTGCTGTCGGGGCTCATCGCCGCCGGCTTGGCGGTGTGGGTCGGCACCGGCGGTGCAACACCACTCGGCATTGCGTTGGTTGCGTTCCTGGCGGGTTGCGTGTCGGCCTTCACCTTCCCCTCGTTCCAGACCACCCTGCCCACATTGGTGCCGCGTGATCAGTTGGTGGCCGCGGTGGGTTTGTCGAACGCACAGTGGAACATCGGGCGCGTCGTCGGGCCTGCACTCGCCGCGCTCGCGATTGCGGTTGGCGGCATCCAGGCAGCGTTGTGGTGCAACGCGGCGAGCTACCTCGCGGTGTGTATGGCGGTGGCGTTGGTCAGCTTCCATCAGCCGCCCGGTGAGCGGCGACCGGTGTTCGGGGCGCTGGCCGACGGGGTGCGCTTCGCCCGCTCGTCGCCGGCCATGCGCTCGATGCTGGTGCTGATGGTGGCCACCATCGCCATCGCGTCGCCGTTCATCGCGTTCGTGCCACAGATGGCCACCAACGTGCTCGGTGGTGGCTCCGGTGCCACGTCGCTGCTGGTCACGGCACAGGGGGTGGGTGCAGTGGTGGCAGCGTTCACCCTGGGAACCGTCACGCAGCGCTTCGGCCTGCCGCGCGTGATGCTGGCGGCCGTGGCGGCGCTGGGGCCGATGCTCGTGGCATACGGCGTGGCGCCGAGCATCTGGCTGGCCGCGCCGGCGCTGGCGCTGGTGGGCCTCTCCTACGGCTACGCCTTCACCTCCTTCGCCGGCATCGCCCAGCAGGCGGCGCCCGATGCGCTGCGTGGGCGGGTGCTGGCGGTGAACTCGTTCGTCCTCGGTGTGCTGTACCCGGTGGGCGCGCTGCTGCAGGGCGCCCTTGCCGACAGCATCGGGCTGCGTTGGGTGACGGCAGGTTCCGGCGTCGTGCTGCTGTTGGTGGTGGCCATGCGCGTCGCCCGATCGGACCGGCAGGTGCTCGTACCAGCGCAGTAGGCTCGGCGCCATGTCCAGTTCAGATGGCACTCCTGTCGATGTGAAACCCCGTAGCCGCGACGTCACCGACGGCTTCCAGAAGGCTCCGGCGCGCGCGATGTTGCGAGCAGTGGGCATGACCGACGACGACTGGGTGAAGCCACAGGTGGCCATCGCGTCCTCATGGAACGAGGTCACGCCGTGCAACATGACGCTGCGCAAGCTGGCCGAGCACGCGAAGGTCGGGGTGCGCGCGGCGGGTGGCTTCCCGATGGAGTTCGGCACCATCACGGTCAGCGACGGCATCAGCATGGGTCACGAGGGCATGCGCGCGTCGCTCGTGTCTCGTGAGGTCATCACCGACTCCGTGGAGTGCGTGATGCACGCCGAGCGGCTCGACGGGTTCGTCGGCCTTGCGGGCTGCGACAAGAGCATTCCCGGCATGTTGATGGCTGCTGCCAGGCTCGACCTGCCCAGTGTGTTCGTGTACAACGGGTCCACCATGCCGGGCAACCACCACGGTGTTGCCACCGACATCACCAGCGTGTTCGAAGCGGTCGGCGCCTGCGCGTTGGGCAAGATCACCGAGGAGGAGCTGGGCGAGATCGAACGCTCGGCGTGCCCCGGTGAGGGCGCGTGCGGTGGCATGTTCACGGCCAACACGATGAGCAGCATCGCCGAGGCGATCGGCATGTCGCTGCCTGGCACCGCCTCGCCGCCTGCTATCGATGCCGCCGCGAGCACGATGCCCGCATGGCCGGCGAGGCGGTGGTGAACCTGCTGCGGCTGGGCATCACGCCGCGCATGATCATGACCAAGAAGGCGTTCGAGAACGCGATCGCCGTCACCTCCGCGCTCGGTGGCAGCACCAACGCTGTGCTGCACCTGCTGGCCATCGCCAACGAGGCCGGTGTCGAGCTGGAGCTGGAGGATTTCAACCGCATCGCGGCACGAGTGCCGCACATCGCCGACATGAAGCCCGGTGGCCGGTTCCACATGAGCGACCTCGACGCCGTCGGTGGCGTGCCGGTGGTGCTCAAGCACCTGCTCGACGCCGGGCTGCTGCACGGCGATTGCCTCACCGTCACCGGCAAGACCATGGCCGAGAACCTGGCCGACATCGACCCGCCCGCACCCGACGGCGTGGTCGTGCACCCGCTCGACAAGCCGCTGCACAGCGAAGGGGGCATCGTGGTGCTCACCGGTTCGCTGGCGCCGAAGGGCGCAGTCGTGAAGGTGGCCGGTCTGTCTGCCGAGCAGAAGCAGTTCGTCGGTAGCGCTCGCGTGTTCGACGGCGAGGACGGTGCGATGGAGGCCATCCTGTCGGGCTCGATCGAACCCGGCACGGTGCTGGTCATTCGCTACGAAGGCCCCAAGGGTGGCCCCGGCATGCGCGAGATGCTGGCCATCACGGGGGCGCTGAAGGGCGCCGGGCGCGGCGCCGATTGCGCGCTCATCACCGACGGTCGCTTCAGCGGCGGTACGTGGGGGTTCTGCATCGGTCACGTGGCGCCCGAGGCTGTGGATGCCGGCCCCATCGCGTTCGTGCACGACGGCGACCAGATCTCCGTCGATGTGCACCGTCTCTCGCTCGACCTGCTCGTCGACGACAACGAGATCGCCCGCCGCCGGGCCTCGTGGCAGCCGAACCCGCCGCGCTACACCACCGGTGTGCTGGGCAAGTACGCCAAGCTCGTGCAGGGCGCCGAGACGGGCGCCATCACCAACACGCTGTAGCGCCGGTTGCCGGTTGCCGGTTGCCGGTTGCCGCCGACCTCGGGCGGTGTGGTGTTGCCTCATTCCACCTCTTTCAGAATTGGGGTGGTGGGACAGTTGGCGCGTTCGCTCGACAGGTTGTGCGCCAAGGCGGCATGCGCTGGACGATCATCAGTCGTCGATTGCCTCGACGCCGAGCTGCGTGAGGCGTTCGAGGTTGTCCTTCATCGCCTGCAGGACGTCGGCGGCGTGCCCCTCCCAGTCCGCAAGCTCGGCCATGACACGCAACGGATCACGGGAGCGGTATGACTTCGTCGGGTTTCCAGGGAACTTCTTGTCCGTCAAGTTCGGGTCGTCCTCGATGGGGCCGGTCGGTTCCACGATGTAGATGCGGCCAGGGCCTTCGCCGACCGCCAGCTCTGCTCCCCACACAGCAGCGTCCACGGTGGCTGTCAGATAGACGTGGTTGGCCTTCCGTCGGCTGCCGAAGTTCGACCGGTAGCCGGGCTCGATCAGGTCTCCAGGCTCCAACTCGGCGCGTGTGCCGTGGTAGTACCGCTGCTGGCTCCGGTCGTCCATGCTGCAAATGGTGCCACGCCGGCCCGCCTCAGGCCGAGAGTGCCGCTGGGTGTTCTGCCGGATCCTTGTTGATCGGGCTGGTCCAGACCTCGGCAGGGAGGCTCGTGCCGAGCACGATCCGCTGGTGTGTGCCCGCAAGCGTGCGGTGCAACCATCCGGCGGGCGCCTTGAGGTGGCATCCCGGCCCCGTGCGGGTCACGTTGCCGTGTTCGTCGGCGAACGATCCCGTGCCGGAGATCACCCAGGCGACTGAAGCGAACTCGTGCCAGTGCAGGGTCTCGTCGTGCTCTTGGACATCATCGAATGCCAACCCGTGGAACCCCATGGCCGCCACCTGCGCAAGCGCTGCCGCTTCGGTGATCGGTGCCCCTGTCGTGAACTCGTACTCCATCGCCTGCCATCCTTCGTTCGTGCCCTGGCCGCTCTGGCCGTCTGGCCACAGGTTCACGGGTCATTCTTGCAGGCTCTGTCCACAGCGATGAGCGCCGCGGTTCTACGGGGCCGGACCTACGGCCACGACGGCGTACATCGTGAGATTCATCGAGCACCGATCCCGGCGCGCCGCCCTGGTGCTGGCCGCCGTCGCGAAGATTGCACCGAACGATGCATCGGTGAGAACGGCGTTGCTTGCGGTCGCAGCGGTGAATTCACAGGAGCCGACGTCGCGTTCCGTGAATTCACGGTTCGCCCGGGGACGTGCCTGTGGCGCACGCTCCTCGCCCATGGCGCCGGTCACTCGGTGGCGGAGGCCAGGTGCATGAGTGGCTCCACGACGAACGCAGTCACGCTGAGGTGCCCGTGACTTTCCTCGATGCGCAGCGTCGCATGAGGAACGAGCGACGTGGTGTGGTGCGCGTTCACCGGGCCGACGATGGTGTCGTCGCTGCCATGCAGCACCACCACCGGGCAGGTGACCGAGGTGATGTCGAAGCTCGCCCAGCCAGGTCCGTCGGCACGGCGATCGTCGACGTAGCCCTGCACTCCGTTGGCGAACTGCGCCCGCATCGAGGCTTCCTGGGCGGGGTCGGTCGCCGCTTGTGCGATGAACGCCACGTCGGCAGCGCACAGCTCGACGTCGGCGGAGCCCATCAGCAGGCTGCCGTCGTCACCGAACACGGCGCGGGCCACGTCGATCGCAGCGGCACGATCTGGCGCGTTCCACACGTCATGGCAGGTCGCCTTGCTCATCGTGTCGCGCGAGGGCTGATGCCGCATGTCGCTCATGGCGCTGCACGCGACGACTGCCCGCACGCGGTCGGGTGCCATGGCTGCCAGCGCGAGTGCGTACGCGCCGCCGGTGGACACACCGACAGCGAGAAAGCGTTCGACGCCGAGCCGGTCGACGACTGCAAGGCCGTCGGGCACGAAGTCGGCAATCGACCGGCCGGGGCGCAGCGACGACAACCCGTACCCGGGACGGTCGATGCCGATGACACGGAGGCCGAGCGCATCGAGGAACGGTGCAAGCGCGGCGGGCTCGAGGCGGCTGCCAGGGCCTCCGTGGCACCACACCACTGGCGTCGCGCTGTCGGGACCGTAGGTGGCGAACCCGACCGTGCGGCCGTCGGGCATGATCAGTGTGGAATCCCCCATCGGCGCAGCCTCCCGCACGTCAGCAACACATCCCATGCGACAGCCCGGGGGCCGTGACGCCGCCGTCTAGGCGGAGAGCCCGGGTTGGGGGCCCCTCGCTGTCCTGGGTTGCCCTACGGCGGGCCGCCTCGCAGCGCTGTGGAATCATGTGCCCCATGACGGTTCCGGACACACATTACGTCGACGCCGGCGGCCTGCGCATCGCGTATCAGCAGTGGGGGAGCGGCCCGCCATGCCTGATCGTGCCGGCGCTCATCTCCAACGTCGAGATCGCATGGGAGCACGAGTTGTACCGGCGAACGCTGGAACGCCTCGGCCGATTCATGACGTGCGTGATGTTCGACAAGCGTGGCATCGGTCTGTCCGACCGTTTCGACGGCGTTCCGACGCTGGCACAGCGAATCGAAGACATGTCCTGCGTGATGGACGCGGTCGGGTGGGAGCGCGCCCACTTGCACGGAACCTCCGAAGGGGCGCTCATGGCGCAGCTCTTCGCGGCGAACCACCCCGAACGAGTCCTGAGCGTCGGGCTCCTCAACTCGATCGTGCCCCACCAGTACCGGCGCCAGATCCGCACCCGCCGAAGATGGCGATGCGCCGATCGCGGCACGCAGAGACTGCCGCTTCCTCACCATGGCCAGCACCTGGGGCGAGGACGCGACGTTCATGGTCAACTTCGAGCTCCCCAGTCAGAACGGCAACGAGGGCGTCAGCCGCTGGATGGCTCGCCTCTGTCGGTTCTCTGCGAGCCCGAACGACTTCCTCAAGCAACTCGAAAGCATCGTGACACTCGATGCCGGCGATGCCCCGGAGCGCATTCAGGCGCCTACCCAGGTCACACATGTCAAGGGCGACCGGGTACTGCCGGTGGCCGGCGGGCGCGTCCTCGCCTCGATCATCCCGGGTGCGACGTACCTGGAGATCGAAGGTGACGACCACATGGCCTGGTGCATGCCGAACTGGCGCGACACCACCGACAGCTACATCGAGTTCGCGACCGGCCAGTCCACTCATTCCACGGTCACCCGTAAGTTCGCCAGTGTGCTGTTCACCGACATCGTCAACTCGACCAGGCAGTCATCGACCGTCGGCGACACTTCATGGCGCGAGACCCTGGAGGGTCACGACCGGGTCACCCGCGACCTCATCGATCGTCATGGCGGCCGGGTCGTGAAGAGCACCGGCGACGGCCTCCTCGCAGTGTTCGACGTGCCCTCACAGGCAGTGTCGTGTGCCGCCGACATGCTCCGCTCCCTCGCCGACATCGGCATCGCCATTCGCGCGGGCGTGCATGCCGGCGAGATCGAGCTGCTCGACGACGGCGACATCACCGGCATCGCGGTGAACCTCGCCGCGCGTGTCGAGCAATAAGCCGCCGACGGCGAGCTCTGGGTCTCCTCGACGGTCCGCGACATGATGCTCGGCGGCAGCACCACGTTCGTCGACCGCGGCCACCACGAGCTCAAAGGCATCGACGACCAATGGCGGCTCTACTCCGTGGCGGCACCTGAGGGCCTACCCCAGCGTTGACGCCAAGTGGGCGCGGCTCGTGAGGGAGGACCTGCACGAACCGCGCCCGGGTGCTCCTGCCGAAAGGACGGCTCTCGGAAGGGGCGAGCCTGGTCAGGTGAAGATGATCTGGCCGCCGGCGGCCAGGTCGTAGAAGTCACCGACCGTGATGATGTCGCTCACTTGCTCGACGAAGTCTTCTTTCTTCATGTCGAACATGTCGACCGATGCCTTGCATGCGTACATGCCGCAGCCGGTGTCGCCGATCATCTCGATGAACTCGTGGATCGGCGGGATGTCGAGCTCGTCCATCTTCTTGGTCATCATGTGCGTGGCGAGCGCGCTCATGCCCGGCAGGCCACCCATCAGCGTGGGGATGTGCATGGCCGGGTTGCCGACGGTGGCCACCTTGATGTGATCGATCCGCTTCTTGTGGATGGCGTCGAGGCCGAAGAACGTGAAGAACAGGTTGGCCTCCATGCCTTCGGCGCGGGCACCGTTGGCCATGATGAGGCCCGGGTAGATGCCCTCCAGCGAGCCCTTGGAGATGATGATCGACACCTTGGTGATCGGCTCGGTGCCTTCTGTGCGATAGCTCATGATCAGATGCAACCTTTCGGCTTCGGGATGCCCGCCAGGCGTGCCGCCATCTTGGCGGGGCCCTTCGGGAAGAGAAGGTAGAGATCCTTCACGCTGACACCGGAGGTCTTGCCGAGCACACGCACCGTGGGGCCGGTGCCCTTCTCGAAGAACTCCTTGCGCATGAAGTTGAGGACCGTCCAGTGCTGCTCGTTCAGCGCGTCGAGGCCGTCGGCTTTCGCCATCTCCTCGGCCATCGCCGGGGTCCACACCTTCGGGTCCTCGAAGAAGCCCTCCTCGTTGACCTGTACTGCTACGCCGGCGAGGGTGGTGGTGGTGAGGGTGGTGGTCATGCCGATGCTCCTTGTGTCGTTCGGGTGGACGGAGGGGTTGGTTGTTCCTTGCCGCGGCTGGGCATGTCGGCGCCGATGCCCGGGATGTCGCGGCCTTGCAGCAGCGCGTGCCAGTAGACCCACTGGAACATCAGCTTGCCGAGGTGGTTCATGCGGCTCTCCTTCAGCAACGGCATGCCGACGGCGGCCGGGAAGTGACCCGGCAGCGGCTCGGTGTCGTAGTTGAAGTCGATCAGCAGCGCCTTGCCGAAACCGGTCTCGATGAAGCAGTTGGCGTGCCCGTCGTAGGCCGAGTCGAGCTCTTCGTGGTCGAGGAAGCGGATGATGTTGTCGACCAGCACTTCGCCTTCGAAGTGGGTGACCGAACCGGCCTTGGAGGCCGGCACGTTGGTGGCATCGCCGAGCGAGAAGATGTTGCTCTTGGCAGTTGCCTGCAGCGTGCGCTTGTCGGTGGGCACGAAGTTGAGGTCGTCGCCCAAACCCTCGCTGCGCCCCACGTAGTCGGCACCGCTGTGCATCGGCACCACCACCGCAAGGTCGAATGGCACCTCGCGACCGTCGTAGCCGATGAGCTTGCCGCCGGCGCCGTCATCGTTCATCGCCACTTCACCGGTGTTGAACTCGGTGACGAGGTGAATGCCCTTCTCCTCCAGCAGCGAGGCCAATGCAGCGGATGCAACCGGCTTGGTGAAGGCGCCGTCGAGCGGCGTCGCGTAGCTGATCTCGACCTTGTCGCGGATGCCGCGATCGGTGAAGTACCAGTCGGCGAGGAAGCAGAACTCGAGCGGTGCGACCGGGCACTTGATGGGCATGTCGACGACGTTGACGACCAGCTTGCCGCCTTCGAAGTTGTCGAGCGCGGCAGCGAGGCCGGTGGCGCCGGCGACGTCGTAGAACGTGAACACCTTCTCGTTCCAGCCGGGGCCGGTGAGCCCTTCGGTCTCGTCGAAGGCGAGGATGGCGCCGGTGGCGACCACGAGGACGTCGTACGGCAGCTCGCGGCCACCCTGCAGGTACACCGTGTCGGCGTGGATGTCGACGTGGTCGATCAGGTCCTGCACGAACTCGATGTCGCGGTGCAGCTGGGCCTGCCGCGGCCGAACGATCTCGGAATGATTGGCGAGCCCGAACGGCACGAACAGCAGCCCGGGTTGGTACACGTGGTGGTCGTCCTGATCGACGACGGTGATCTCCACTGGCTGGTGCTGGCTGCCGTGGTGGCGGAAGTGCCGATGCAACCTGTTGGCGGTGAGCGTGCCGCCCGTGCCGCCGCCCAGGATGACGATGCGCTTGGTCATGAGAACCGTCCTTTCGGCTCTCATGGTCGGCCCGTCGATACCCCATGGGGTAGAGCCGAACGGCCCTGATCAGGTGCCGGCAGCTGGTTTCGGCGCGCGCCACTCTGCGAGGAAGCGCCAGCCCACGAGCGACAACAGGGTGAACAGCGACGCGACGATGATGAACGGCAGCGCAGTGCCACCATCGAAGACGAACTTGCGCAGCAGCATGCCCGCGACGAGGGTGACCAGCCACACGACGATGCCCGTGTTGACGGCCATCGGTGCCCTCCACGCTCGCGCGACCACCCAGCCCAGTGCCAGCGCGATGAGGAACGGCGCCACCACCTTCAGCGTGCCGGTGACCAGCGACCCCGATTCGTCGTGGTTCTTGCGGCCGATGACGACGAACGCGACGACCGACGCGATGTCGATGCCGGCGGCGATGGCCAGCCGGCGAGCGGCACCGGGCTCAGTCATTGGCGAGGAACCGGCCCAGTTGGCCGCGGTAGAACAGCAGCGGGTTGGGGTCGTTCTCCGGCTCGCTGTGCTGCAGTTCCAGCACCCGGCCGAGCACGAAGTGGTGGTCGCCGGCATCGATGACGCCTTCGATCGAGCAATCGATCCACGCGATCGAGCCGTCGATGATCGGTGAACCGGTGACCGGTGACGGGCGCCAGGAGACGCCTTCGAACGGGTGCGCGATGCTGCTCTTGGAGAACTGCCAGCACAGATCGGCCTGGTCGGCGCTGAGCTCGTTGACCGCGAAGGCGCCGGTGGCGCTGATAGCCGCCCATCGCTCGGAGTTCACCTGCGGCAGGAAGCCCACCATCGGCGGGTCGAGCGACACCGACGTGAACGTACCGATGGTGAACCCCACGGGCTCACCCGTGGCAGTGGTGGCGGTGACGACGGTGACGCAGGTGGGGAAGTGGCCCAGCACCTTGCGGAACAGCGAGGGTTCGATCGACATGCAACGACTGTAGATGGTCGCGGGCCAACCGCCACATGTGCGATTGTTGCCACGTGGATGCACCGGCCAACGACAAGGCTGCCCTTCGCCGTCGGATGCGGATGGTTCGCGACCTCGTCGACGATCGGCTGATGCGCAGCGTGCAGCTGTGGGCAGCGGTTGCGGCCACCGACGAATACGCCGCGGCCACGAGCGTGATGGCCTTCGTCGGCTGCAAGGGTGAGCCCGACACCGACGGGCTCTTCGCTCGCCTGGCCGCCGACGGCAAGCGGCTGCTGCTGCCACGCGTGCAGGACGGCGAGATCGTCGTGTGCGCGGGCAGTGGCCCGATGGCCGTCAGCCGGTTCGGTGTCAGCGAACCCACCGGGCCGGCCCTCGCGCTCAGCGAAGTGGGTTACGTCCTGGTGCCAGGCCTTGCGTTCACCGCCGATGGCTACCGCCTGGGCTACGGCGGCGGCTTCTACGACCGGTTCCTGCCCCGGTTGACGGTTGCCAACGCCGGGGTCTGCTTCACCGAGCAGTTGGTGGATGCGTTGCCGACCGACGCCCACGACGTGCCGGTGCAGCGCGTGATCAGCGCCTGAGGCGCCGGCCGGCAGGCCGCCGACCGGCGCGACGACTCATTCGCCGTCGTAGTACTCGCGGCCGAGGTGCGTGATCTGGTCTTCGTCCATCATCCAGCGCAGAGTGTTCTCCAGCTTGCTCTGCTGCACGAACAGGTCGTGCTCGGCGTGCAGGCCGGGTGCCACCATCGGCGCCTTGTAGTAGAAGCTCAGCCACTCCTGGATGCCGGCCAGGCCGGCGCGCTGCGCCAGGTCGCTGAACAGCACCAGGTCGAGCGCCAGCGGCGCGGCCAGGATGCTGTCGCGGCACAGGAAGTCGATCTTCAACTGCATCGGGTAGCCGAGCCACCCGCGGATGTCGATGGCGTCCCAGCCTTCCTTGTTGTCGCCGCGCGGCGGGTAGTAGTGGATGGTCACCTTGTGCTCCACGTCGCCGTACAGGCCGGGGAAGGTGACGGGGTCGAGGATGTGCTCGAGCACGCCCAGCTTGCTCTCTTCCTTGGTCTTGAAGTTGTCGGGATCATCCAGCACCTCGCCATCGCGGTTGCCGAGGATGTTGGTGCTGTACCAACCCGAGAGACCCAGCATGCGCGACCGCAGCATCGGGCCGATGACGGTCTTCATGAGGGTCTGGCCGGTCTTGAAGTCCTTGCCGCTGATGGGCACACGCTTCTCGATGGCCAGCTCGCGCAGCACCGGGATGTCGACCGTGAGGTTGGGTGCACCGTTGGCGAACGGCACGCCTTCCAGGATGGCGGCATAGGCGTAGAGCATCGACGGAGCGATGGTGGGATCGTTGGCATCGATCGCGGCCTCGAACGACTCGATGGTCTGGTGCGCCGGGCCTTCCTCGATGTAGATCTCGGTGCTCGCGGCCCACAGCATGACGACGCGGTCGACCTGCTTCTCCTCCTTGAAGCGGTTGATGTCTTCGCGGATGGCGTTGAGCATGTCGCGCTTGTTGATGGTGTGCATCGTGTTGTCGGCGTCGATGCGCTTCACGTACTCGCGATCGAACGCTGCGGGCATCGGACGCACGTCGCGCAGTGCCTCGCTGACGGCTTCGATGTGCTTGCCACCTTCCAGCACCCCGGCGCGGGTGGCGGCGACGTAGGCATCGTCCGGGAACGGGTCCCACGCGCCCCACACGATGTCGTCCAGCGAGGCGAGCGGGACGAACTCCTTGATCAGCGGGTTGCGGTTGTCGGTGCGCTTGCCGAGGCGGATGGTGCCCATCTGGGTGAGGCTGCCGACGGGCAACGACACGCCACGCTTCACCAGCTCGACACCGGCGATGAGAGTGGAGGCCACGGCGCCGAGGCCGACCGTGAGCACGCCGAGGCGGCCGTTGGCGGGGGCAACTGTGGGTGACGGAGGTGTGGTCATGTCTCGACCATAAAGCAAGGTGATGCGGTGGAGCTGTTCTGTTCAGCAATACTTCACAATATGGACGACGTGCTGCCCAACCTCTCGACGGCCCAACTGGGCTACCTGGTGGCGATCACACGGCACCGCACCTGGGCGGAAGCGGCGGTCTCCTTGGGAGTCACCCCGTCGGCGCTCTCGCAGGGCATCGCCGAACTGGAGCGACGACTCGGGGTGCCGTTGTTCGCCGCCGACGGCCGCCGACGGGTGGCCCACGAGCACACGGCGACGGTGGCCGCCACCGCCGAGCGGGTGCTGGCCGACCTCGACCAGACGACCAGGTGGCTGCGCTCGGTCGGCACCGGGCAGGTGGGCCGGCTGCGGGTGGGCATGATCGACATCGCCGCCGTGCACCACTGCCGCGACGCCGTGCGCAGGTTCCGTCGGGCTCACCCGAAGCTGGACGTCGGCTTCACGGTCGCCCCCACCGGCCAGCTGCTCGAGCGACTGGAGCGCAGCGAACTCGACGTGGCGATCTGCGTGGACCCGGATGGCGTGGGCTCGTTCGACGCCGTTCCCCTGCTGCGCGACGACCTCGCGGTCTACGCCCCGCCAGGTGTCGCCGCCGACGTCCCACCCGCACAGTGGGGGCCGTGGTTGCTGTTCCCCGCCGACTCGCGCACGCGCACTGCGATCGACCGCCGGCTGCGGGCGATCGGTGCACCGTTGGTGGTGGAGATGGAGTCGCACCAGCCGGAGGTGCTGGTGGAGATGGTGCGGTTGGGGCTGGGCTGGACGGTGCTGCCCACCACCCAGGCCGAACACGGTGCGCACCGGTTGGCGCGCGCGATGGCCGAGCCGCTGTTCAGTCGCACCGTGAGCGCGGTCACCCGGCGGGGCGGCGCGCAGCACCCGGCGGTCGCGCCGTTCATCGCGGCCCTCGGTCGGTGAGGCGTGCTTCGTAGGGGGTGGGGGGGGGGGGGCGGGGCGGGGTGGTGGCTGGGGTGGCTGGGATGGGGCCGTGTGGTCGCTCGCGCGACTCACCTGGTGGGGGCTGGGTGGGCTCGGCTGCCGTCCATGTTGGTGCTGGTGGTCTCGGCCAGGATGGGGAGCCGCGACTGGCGCGTCGGCGCGAGCTGGTGCCCCGGCGACATGATCGGCGCCCCGTTGCTCGACTGCGCTGCTCAGTGCGAGTGCCTGGGGCTGGCCGACGACATGGGCTGACGCCGTAGCGGCAGCCATTCTTCGGCCCGGGGATGATCGAGCCGGCGCGATCGGTTTCCACGCCGGTACCGAACGCTGCGACTGGATGGGGCGCTTCGCCGCCTCCGCGGTCTCGGCGAGCGATCGACGACTGCGCCGTCGACGTTGGCGCGCCGCCCTCGACCTCCTCGGGCTGGAAGTTGGGCAACCTCGGCACTGCGGCCGACGGGCGCACCATCCTGCTCGACTGGTCGTACCCCGGCGAGGGCCGTCAGAGCTGGTGGTACCTGGCCGAAGCCCGCCGAAGGAAGCCACGATCAGTCGTCGCTACATGGTGTCGACACCGGAGTGTGGATGTCGTGGGCGTCGCCGTCGTCCAGTTCGGGTGGGAGAAGGCGTTCGGCGACGAGGACGAGCTTCGCTGGTGGTGCGACCACGCATCCTGCCTGGTAGCGGCGCGGCCCACCAGCTGCCGGGCCTCGGCATCCGCATGCCGCGATCGACCTCGCGCCGCGAGTGGCCAACAGCGGCAGATGTCGAGCGGGCGCCATGGTCAAGTGTCGCTGTGCAGTCATCACCAGGTCGACCCAGCCATCTCGTCGAGTTCGGCAAGAAGGGTCGGTGGCACCAGGGTGCGGTGGGAGCAGCGCCAGGTGAGTGGCAAGAGTCGCGTAGCGCTGTGAACCCCGCCGCGTTGCATCTGACAGCAGCGAGTCGGCGAAGTCGCGAGCGGCGCAGTGGTCGTTGCGGTGCAGCGCGACGCGACCGCGCAGCCATGTGAGGCGCTGACGGACGTGCCACGCCATCGTCGAGTCCGACCGTGGTCCGCAAGGCGAACCGCAGCGGTGGGGTCGCCGCCGCGCAACCGCCCCTCGGCCAGGTCGAGGCGAGCATGAGAGCAGGGCTCGTCGAACTGGAGATCTCGGGCGAGCACCAGCGCCCGCTGGTTGGCCTCATCGGCGGCGGCATCATCACCCGTCGATCGCAGCAGCCAGCCGTGAAGGTTGAGCGCGATGGCGCCGAACCGGGCGCCCAGCGATCCGTGGCTCGCCACCGATCTGTCAAGCGCTGCGCGTCGACGCATCATCGCCGTCCAGAGCGCCGCCATGCCCATAGGTGGTGAGCAGCGAACGGATGGGGCAGCTCCGGGTCGTCGCCGAGCCCACGCAGCCGCACGTCGGCCGCCCGGGTCGCGCCCTCGTGCACCTCTAGCGAACCAAGCCAGAGGCTGCTCAGCGTGAATGGCCGCGCTGTCATCGGCCATCTGCGGTGCTGACGGGCCTGCAGGTCGCGCAGTGGCGACACGTCCGCTCAGTGGGGCGCCGCCGGATGTCGGAGCTCGTCGCCAGGCGCACGGCCTCATCCGCGAGACGGTGGGCCGCCTCGAGATCACGGCGGTAGTAGGCGATCCATCCGGCGAGCTCGAATGCCTCGGCCCCTGCGCCCGGGCCGATCACGCGGCTGATGTCCTCGTCGGCGCCGATGTGATCCGAGTTGGCCATGCGCACCCTTGCTCGCTCCAGCCGAGTGACGGGGTCGTCACGGCAGCGACCGTCAGCAATGATCGGCAGGGCAGGCTGCGTGGCCACCATGGCGCCCTGCGGCGCCGCCGCAACCTCGCCGCCCAGGCGAGGTGGCGCCTATCGGCTCGCAGGCGGCAGCCACGGGGATGAACGCCCGCCGTCGGCCGTCACCTGGAGCGCCCGTCGTGCACGAACAGCCGGCCGCGCCCGCGGCACCCGTGCCCCGCCCGCTTCAGGTGGTCGAGGACCGGCGAGCGCACGGCGTGCCAGCAGGTCGACATCCACCGCCATGCCGAGCACGGCCGCGGTTCGCACGACTGCCGCGGCCTCGCCGAGAGCGTCGACACGTCGTCGAACGCCTTCGAGCAGCGATGGCGGCATCGCCCCAGGTGGTGGCTGATCGGTACAGCGGTGCCGCCGCTGCGGTCGAACACCTGGCCTGCCGGTGGCTCGACCAGCCTGCCGCTGCAGTGCGTCGTGGCCCCGTGAGGTGGCGGTCGCCTGAGGTGGCGCACCGGCGGGATGTCGGACCGAGCAGCCCGGGTGACCGGGCTCTGCGCCGCAGGTCCGTCGCGTGGTCGTCGAGCACGAGCGCTGCTCTGCCGGTCGCCGGTTCGCTCGATGGCGGCGCCAGTGCGAACAACTGGGTGTCGCCGCGCTCGCCAGTAGCGTTGGTGCGACCGGTGACCTGGCCGGGCATTGCTGCTACGGGGATCAGTTGGTCGTGTGGCGGATGCGCAGCGCTGTCGTCGCCGCACTGGCGCAGGTGGGTGCGAGGGCGTCGAAGAGGGGTTGCAGGGGGAGGTTGCGCCCGAGCGGGTGGCAGCGGCCGACGAGTACCGTGGTGCCGAGCTCCGCGACCTGCCGGGCCCAGGCTGCGACCAGCGCCGACTTGCCGATTCCGGGCTCGCCGCTGAGTTGCACCAGCCGCGCCGGCCCGCCCGCGACCAGACGCATCTGCGCGCTCAGCGGCGAGCTCTTCATCGCGACCGACGAGGCTGCTCTCATCGGCGGCAGATCCCTCCGGCGGCTCCACTGTGCCGAGCAGCACCGCGGTGTGCAGCGCCTCGGTCTCAGGGCAAGGATCCACGCCGAGCGACTCGACGAGCATCTCGCGGGTGAGTGCATAGGCGGTGAGTGCTGCGGCCGGTCGTTGCGCAGCCACGTGAGCACGCATCACGATGCGCAGCGCGACCTCGTCGTACGGCTCGTCGTCGAGCGCGGACTGCCCCAGCGCGGCCGCCTCGCTGGCATCGCCCGCGGCCAATGCCCCCTCGGCCGCGATCACCCGTGCGCGTGCCACGAGCCGTGCGATGCGAAGTCGCTCGCGGTCGGCCCACTCGCCGTCGTCCCCGGCGAGTGGTGACCCGCGCACCAACCGCAGCGCCGCCGCAGCTGCCGCTCGCGCCGACGCGATGTTCTGCGCCGCCATGCGAGCCGCCGCGTCGAGGGTGAGTTGTTCGAGCTCGTCGACGTCGAGCCAGTCGTAGACGATGCGATAGCCGCCGTCGACGCGTTCCTGCGGCATCCAGCCGGCTGACCACCTGCAACTGCTCCATCGGGCAGGAGGCTGGTCGCCCCAAGCGTCGCGTCGGTCGGACGGCGCGCTGCCCGAAGAGCACCTTCAGCAGTGTGCACGCTGCCAACGCGACGCCGATCGTAACGCAGGCCGGGCGCGGCACCCCTAGTATTGCCGGTTCAGTGAGCCGGTTGACCGGCTCCCCGGGGCTCGCGCAGACATCGATGTGAGGCTGCAAGCTCCGTGCAAGGCAGCCAGCGCACGCTCGGGCCAACCTACGAAAGAGGAGCTCCGACATGACTGCTGCAACACCCGAACGCGTCTCGTTCAACGCACCGAACGGCGCGCACGCTCGGTCAGTCGACCTGGTCGACATGGCGGAGCCGGGCCGTCTGACGTTGCAGCCCGGCTGGCGTTGGTCGGAGCACGTCAAGCCGCTCGCCGGCACCGAGCTCTGCGAAGCGCCGCACTTCCAGTTCCATGCGGCGGGCACGATCGGCATCCGCATGGCCGACGGCACCGAGATCATCGCCCATCCGGGCGACGTCACGGCGCTTCCGCATGGTCACGACGCCTGGGTGGTCGGCAACGAACCGGTGGTGCTGATCGACTGGTGGGGAGCGAGCAACTACGCCAAGGGGCCCGACGACGGCGCCTGAGCAACGACTGGCGGGAGAGCCCGACCGAGAGCGAGCGGTGATGTACGGCAAATCGGTGGTTCAGGTTGCGAAGCCGGTGGTGAGAGTGACAGACTGACGGCGATGCGTGCCAACACCACCCTCAATGTCGTAGTACTCATCGTGTAGACGCACGCTCACATAGTCGCGTGCGTCCACAGCCTCCCAGTCGGGAGGCTGTTTCGTTTTTCCGGCCGGTTCAGTCGTTGAGTATCAAGGAGAGTCATGAAGATCACCGGGGCGCAAGCCCTCATCCGATCACTGGAGATGGAAGGCGTCGAGACCATCTTCGGTCTGCCCGGCGGCTGCATCCTGCCCGCGTACGACCCGTTGCTCGACTCGCCGATCCGCCACATCCTGGTGCGACACGAGCAGGGTGCCGGCCACATGGCCGAGGGCTACGCCCATGTCACCGGGCGGCCCGGCGTGGCGCTGGTCACCAGTGGGCCGGCGGCCACCAACATGGTCACTCCGCTGATGGACGCGTACATGGACAGCATCCCGATGGTGTGCATCACCGGCCAGGTGCCCACCAACGCCATCGGCACCGACGCGTTCCAGGAGTGCGACACCGTGGGCATCACGCGCAGCTGCACCAAGCACAACGAACTGGTGATGAGCGCGCAGGACATTCCGATGGCCGTGCGCCAGGCGTTCCACATCGCCACCACCGGGCGCCCCGGCCCGACGCTGATCGACATCCCCAAGGACTGCCTCACCAACTTGATGGACTGGAACTGGCCCACCGACGAAGAGGTCATCGACAGCCTGCCCGGCTACCGCCCCAACACCAAGGGGCACCCGCGCATGATCAAGGAGGCCGCCAAGCTGATCATGGCCAGTGAGCGGCCCATCCTCTACGTCGGCGGTGGTGTGCTGAAGGCTCGTGCCGCCGAGGCGCTGCGCGAGTTGGCGGAGCTCACCAACATCCACGTGGTCACCACCCTCATGGCCCGTGGTGCCTTCCCCGACGACCACCCGCTGTGCCTGGGCATGCCCGGCATGCACGGCAACGCGACGGCCATCACGGTGATGCAGAAGAGCGACCTGCTCATCAACCTGGGCGCCCGCTTCGACGATCGCATCACCGGCAAGGTGTCGGCGTTCGCGCCCGAGGCGAAGGTCATCCACGTCGACATCGATCCGGCCGAGCAGGGCAAGGTGCGCCGCCCCGACGTGCCGATCGTCGGCGACTGCAAGCAGGTCATCGAGGAGATCATCAAGGCGATCAAGGACCTGCAGGCCAATGGCACGGTGCAGGCCGACACGGGCAGCTGGCGCAGCCGCATCAGCGGGTGGCGCGAGCAGTTCCCGCTCAGCTACGAGGCCAGCGAGCCCGGCGAGGCGCTGAAGCCGCAGTTCTGCCTCGAGCAACTGCGCGACAACGCGCCGGAGGGCACCATCTTGGTGAGCGGCGTCGGCCAGCACCAGATGTGGAGCAGCCAGTACTGGACGTTCAACGAGCCATACACCTGGGTCAACTCCGGGGGCCTGGGCACGATGGGCTTCAGCATCCCTGCCGCCATCGGCGCCAAGGTCGGCCGCCCCGACCGCACCGTGTGGGCCATCGACGGCGACGGGTGCTTCCAGATGACCGCCCAGGAGCTGGTGACAGCCGCTGTCGAGCGCATCCCGATCAAGGTTGCGATCCTCAACAACAGCTACCTGGGCATGGTGCGTCAGTGGCAGGAGATGTTCTACGAGGAGCGCTACAGCGAGGTCTACCTCTCGCCGGAAGTGCCCAACTTCGTGCTCTGGGCAGAAGCCATGGGCTGCGTGGGCATTCGGGTGGACAGCCCCGAGGAGGTGCAGCCGGCCATCGACAAGGCCAACAGCATCGATGATCGCCCGGTGGTCATCGACTTCCGGGTCGATGCTCGGGAGAAGGTGTTCCCGATGATCCCTGCCGGGTTCGGCAACAGCGACATGCTCCTCCCCGAGTGGCAGGAAGCCAACCGTGGAGGTCTCAAGTGAGCGAGTTCGGTAGCCATCACCACATCCTGTCCGTGCTGGTGCAGAACCGGCCGGGCGTGCTCGCCCGAGTGGCGGGCCTGTTCGCCCGGCGCGGGTTCAACATCTTCAGCCTGGCCGTTGCGCCCGCGGAAGACGAAGGCTTCAGCCGCATCACCATCGTCGTCGACGTGGAGACCACGTCGCTGGAGCAGATCGTCAAGCAGCTGTTCAAGCTGATCGAGGTGGTCAAGATCAGCGAGCTCGACCCTGGCCGCAGCGTGGAGCGCGAGCTGCTGCTCGCCACTGTGCGCACCACCGGCGACCATCGCGGGCAGGTGGTGGAGCTGACCAACATCTTCGAGGGCAAGATCCTGGCCGTCGGTGTCGATGCCATCACCGTTTCGCTCGACGGCCACCCGGAGAAACTCGACGATTTTGAGGAACTTCTGGCCGGTTATGGCATCGTGGAGCTCCAGCGCACCGGCCGGGTGGCGCTGCCCAAGCTCGATCGTGAGGCCCGCCTGCGCGCGGTCTCCACCAAGTCCAATCAAGGAAAGGCTGGCTGACATGGCCGCAAAGATGTACTACGAGGCGGACGCAGATCCGTCGATCATCCGCAGCCGCAAGGTGGCCATCATCGGCTACGGCTCGCAGGGGCACGCGCATGCGCTGAACCTGAAGGAGTCGGGCGTCGACGTGGTCGTCGGCCTGCGCGAGGGTTCGAAGTCGGCAGCGAAGGCAGAGGCTGCCGGCCTCAAGGTGATGGACATCGCCGCCGCCGCCAAGTGGGCCAACGTGATCATGCTCACCATGCCCGACACCGAGCAGAAGGCGACGTACGAAGAGTTCATCAAGCCGGCCATGCGCAAGGGCAAGGCGCTCGCGTTCGCGCACGGCTTCAACATCCGCTTCAAGCGCATTCGCCCGCCCAAGACGGTCGACGTGATCATGATCGCCCCCAAGGGCCCCGGCCACCTCGTGCGCCGCACCTACACCGAAGGCGGCGGCGTGCCCGCGCTCATCGCCGTGCACCAAGACGCCACTGGCGGCGCCCACGCGCTCGCCCTGTCGTACGCCGACGCCATCGGTGGCGCCCGCGCCGGTGTCATCGAGACCACGTTCAGCGAAGAGACCGAGACCGACCTGTTCGGTGAGCAGGCCGTGCTGTGCGGCGGCGCGACCTCGCTGGTGCAGGCCGGGTTCGAGACGCTGGTCGAGGCCGGCTACCAGCCCGAGATGGCGTACTTCGAGTGCCTGCACGAGGTGAAGCTGATCGTCGACCTGATGTACGAGGAAGGCATCGCCGGCATGCGCTACAGCATCAGCGACACCGCCGAGTACGGCGACCTCACCCGCGGCCCGCGGGTGGTCAATGCCAAGACCAAGCTGGAGATGAAGAAGATCCTCAAGGAGATCCAGAGCGGCAAGTTCGCCAAGGAGTGGATCGCCGAGAGCGAGGCAGGCCGCCCGAAGATGAAGGAACTGCAGCAGGCCGGCCGCGATCACCAGATCGAAGAAGTGGGTGGCCAGCTGCGGGCGATGATGCCGTTCCTCGGCGCCGGCAAGCAGAAGGTCGCCGACGTCAGCGGCGGCTGATTCGCTCAGCGTGATGCGCCCGAGGGCGTGCTGGCTCGTCCCGCGGGGGATGGGCGGCACGCCCTCGTGCCGCGTTTCGCCTCGGTTCCGCCGGCGGTGGCCGTTTCACCGCTGACCGGACGTTGGTCCGTGGGGTCACTTCTTTCGGACGCGTGTCGGCAAGGCGGGGTGCGTCCGAAAGAGGTGACCACGAGGACAGCACCATGCTCGGGGTGCGCCGGAGTCAGGTTGCTATACCGGCATCTAATTCCGACTTGTGAGGTCGGGAATTGACGGCTACGCTCTCGCACCTATGAGCGACACCTGGGGTTTCGAGACACGGCAGATCCACATCGGCGGCGAGCCCGACCCCGCCACCGGGGCCCGCGCGGTACCCATCTACCAGACGACCAGCTTCGAGTTCCGCGACGCCGCGCACGCGCAGAACCTGTTCGCGCTGGCCGAGATCGGCAACATCTACACGCGGATCATGAACCCCACGCAGGGTGCGCTCGAGGCCCGCTTGTCGAGCCTGGAGGGCGGCGTCACCACTGCCGTCGGCCTGCCCGGCGCGCTCGTCGTCGCAAGCGGCCAGGCCGCCGAGACGCTGGCCATCCTCACCCTGGCCGAGAACGGCGACCACATCGTCGCCAGCCCGTCGCTCTACGGCGGCACGTACAACCTGTTCCACTACACGCTGCCGAAGATGGGCATCGAGGTCACCTTCGTCGACGATCCGCACGACCTCGCCGAGTGGGCCGCGGCCATCCGCCCCAACACCAAGGCGTTCTACGGCGAGGTGCTGGCCAACCCGCGCAACGACGTGTTCGACATCGTCGGCGTCAGCAAGGTCGCCCACGACAACGGCATCCCGCTCATCGTTGACAACACCGTGCCCACCCCGTACCTCATCCGCCCCATCGAGTGGGGCGCCGACATCGTCGTGCACAGCCTCACCAAGTTCATCGGCGGCCACGGCACCAGCATCGGCGGCGCCATCATCGACGGCGGCACGTTCGACTTCGCCGCCAGCGGTCGCTTCCCCAACTTCACCGAGCCCGACCCCAGCTATCACGGGCTGCCGTACTTCCCGGCGCTGGGCCATGGTGCGTTCATCATCAAGGCCCGCGTGCAGATGCTGCGCGATCTGGGCATGGCCATCTCGCCGTTCAACGCCTTCCTCATCCTGCAGGGCCTGGAGACGTTGAGCCTGCGCATGGATCGTCACTGGGAGAACGCCGACAAGGTGGCCAAGTTCCTCGTCGCTCATCCGCAGGTGGAGGCCGTGGCGTACGCCGGGCTGGAGACCAGCCCGTGGCACGAGCGGGCCAAGCAGTACGGCGGTGGCAAGGGCTACGGCAGCGTGCTCGCGTTCGACATCGTTGCTCCGCCCGGCAGCACGGCCCGCGAGGCCGGGCAGAGGTTCGTGGAAGCCCTGCAGCTGCACAGCCACGTCGCCAACATCGGCGACGTGCGCAGCCTGGTCATCCACCCCGCCAGCACCACGCACAGCCAACTGACCGAGGAGGAGCAGGCCAGCACCGGTGTGCGCCCCGGCCTCGTTCGCCTCAGCGTGGGCCTGGAGAGCATCGCCGACATCCTCGCCGACCTCGAGATCGGCTTCGCCGCCGCCAAGTAGGGCTTCGCCGCCGCCAGGGAGGGCTTCGCCGCCGCCAGGGAGGGCCGCTACTCGCGCGAGTCGCGCCGCACCAGCGAGGTGAGGCGCCCGAGCGTGGCGGCACTGCCCATCACCGCCAGCACATCGCCGGCGCGCAGCTCGTCGCCGGCCTCGTGCCAGCGCTCGAGGCCGCTGTCGCGGCGCAGACCGAGGATGTGCACGTCGTCGCAGCGCTGCATCAGCGCGCGCAGGCCCTGACCTTCGGCCAGCGAGTTGGCGCCCACCTCCATCTCCACCACTCGCATGTCGGTGCCGGCAATCGGCAGCACACGCAGCACCTCGGCATCGAGGGCGGTGGCCGCCAAGCTTGCACCCACGCTCTCGTACACGGGCACCACGTACGAGGCGCCGGCACGCATGAGCCGGTTGCGCCACGACACATCCGTCACTCGCGCGACGATGCGCAGCGACGGGGCGATCGCTCGCGCCGTCAGTGCCACCACGGCGTTGGAGGGGTCGTCGAGGCTGGTGATCAAGGCCGCAGCCCGGTCGACGCCGGCGGCGCGCATCACGGTGGCGTCGCGCGCATCGCCGAGCAGGAAGACTGCGCCCGCGGCCTCCACCGCGTGCTCGACGCTCTCGTCGGTGTCGATCACCTCGCACTGCTGCCCGCTGCGGATCGCCGCGTCGGCCGCAGCGCGGCCGACCCTTCCGAAACCCGCCACCACCACATGGTCGTGCAAGTGTTCGCGCACCTTGGTCCTCCTCTTCTCGCGCAGTGCGGCGCGTACTTCACCTGACAAGAACAACGCGGTGAGCGTTGCTGCCGAGTACACGTAGATCGTGAAGCCGGCCCCGATCACTCCCATGGTCCACAGCCGGCCTCCGGTGCCGAGTGGGGCCACCTCGCCGTACCCCACCTGGCCGAGCGTGATGATCGACATGTAGGCAGCGTCGAACCAGCTCCAGTGTTGGATCATCACGTAGCCGGTGGACGCGATCGCGACCGCGGCGAGCGCGGCGATGATCGGCCCCCGCAAGCGACGCGCGACCAGCCTCATCACTGCTGGTCTGCTGATCGACGGCGCGTCGCCCTCCATGGGTCGAGCATGCCCCGAGTGGCGCCGCCGGGACAGGGTAGGTTGGCCCTCATGACCAGTGCCATCCGGGCCGATCTCGCCGAAGCGCACCGGCAGTCGCTGCAGCACGTGGCATCTCCCGGGGCCCGGCTTGATGCCGAGCGCCGGTTGCAGATCGCCGCTGCTGCCACCCAGGGTTACCTCGCTGCCGAGCCGCCGCCGCCGTGGGTGCGACCCTTCGCCGACCCCGCGCTCGACGTGGCGTTTCGGCTGGCGCGCTACGCGGGCACGATCACGCAGGAGTGGTACGAGCAGGTCATCACCGAGGGCATGCACCCGTTGGAGTGGGTGGAGATCGTCGGCATCGTCGTCGCCACCGTTCCACCGCTGGCGTTTGCGCGTGCAGCGGGCCGCGCCTTGCCCGAGTTCCCGCCGTCGGTCGCCGGGCAACCGCATGGCCGCGAGGCCGCCGAGCTGGCACCGGCGACACTGAACTGGGTGCCGGTGGCGGCGCCCGCCGACACGACCGCTTCGGTGGTGCAGGCGCTGAGCGCGTTGCCCGGCGAGTGGGACAACATGTGGCGGTTGGCCGCGGCGCAGTACATGAGCGACGCCCAGATGGTCGACCCGTTGTGGAACCGGGGCACGCTCAGCCGCCCGCAGATGGAGCTCGCTGCCGGCCGCATCTCGCGAGTGCGAGAGTGTTTCTTTTGAACGACGGCTCATGCCGGCATGCTCAGTTGGAGCAGCATCGAATCGGGCACACCCGCCGACCTGGCCGCGATCGCGGAAGGTGAGGGCGACGCCGGGCTGCCGCACGGCGCCGAGATCGTGGCGTTTGCCGAGGCCATCGGTGGCTGGGACGACGCCGCGTTGGCGAGTGCTCGGGCCCGTCTGGTTGGCGTTGCCGGCGAGGCGTTCATGCTCGATGCCGCTGCCGTGGTCGCCAACTTCGAGATGATGACCCGCGTTGCCGACGGCACGGGTGCTCGCTTCCCGGCAGACACTGCCGCCTTCCGCACCGACTTGGATGCCCGTCTCGACATCGGTGGCTTCACGTCCGCTCGCTGAATGGTCCAAGGCCCCTGGCCGCGTCGACGCCTGCTCCATAGGCTCCAACCAGCTTCTACCCGAGGAGGGGATCATGGGCTCGTGGTGGCGCAGGGTAGGGGACTGGCTGAGCCGGCGAACCGTGGCGACATTGGTGGCGGTGCTCGCGGTCACCGGTCTTTTCGCGGTCGGCCTCGGAGCGCTCGACTTCGCGACCGGTCAGGACAGCTACATCGACCCCGAGTCGCAGGTCGCGAAGGACAACGGCGCCTACCAGGAGCTGTTCGGCGGCGAGAACATGGTCGTGCTGTTCACGGTGCCCGAGGGCAAGACCGTGGTCGATCTGTTCACGTCGGGCAACGTCGCACAGATGAACGAGGTGCAGTCGACGCTGGAGGGCAATCCGGCGATCACGTCGGTGATCTCTCCGGTGGCCCTGCTGCAGTGGTCGAGCGACCTCATCGCCAAAGGCGTCGCCAGCGAGATCGTCGCCAGGGCGATCGATCGGGAACCGACCGACACCGGGAAGGCCGCGCGTCAAGTGGATGCCGGCATCACCACCATGCGGCTCGGCGCCGCCGGTGAACAGTCGCTCGACAACCCCGACTGGGTGAAGTTCCTGCTGTTCGACAACACCGGGTTCAGCATCGACGCCGACAACGCGTTGATGGTGCCCGCCGACGACCAGCTCGTCGTGCGCAAGCCGTTGCGCGCGTTCGTGCCCGACCCACGGCACGCAGTCTTCGCGGCGGTGCTGGTGGGCAATGCCCCTCTCGACGACCTGGCCGAGGGCTCGAGTGCCGTCAAGGAGGCGCTGGCCGGGCGCACGTTCGACAACGCGTCGGTCACGATCACCGGCACACCCACCTTCCTGACCGACATCAACGACTACCTGCAGGGTGGCATGCTCGTGCTCGGTGGCATCGCGGTGCTGGTGATGATGGTCATCCTGGTCGTCGCGTTCAAGGTGCGCTGGCGCCTGCTGCCGTTGGCGGGCATGGCCGTGGGCGTCATCTGGGGATTCGGTGCCTTCGGCTTCACCGGCACCAAGCTGTCGCTGGTCACCATCGCCGGGCTTCCCATCCTCATCGGCCTCGGCATCGAGTTCGCGATCCAGGTGCAGAACCGCATCGAGGAGGAACGCACCATCGATCACGCGGCCGGGCCGTTCGGCGAGACCCTGCACCACCTCGGCCCACCGATGCTCACGGCCACCGTCGCGGCCGTCATCGCCTTCCTCACCGTCAAGATCTCCAAGGTCCCGATGGTGCAGGACTTCGGCGTGCTGCTGTCCATCGGCATCGTCGCTCTTCTGGTGGCCGGCATCGTGCTGCCGACCACGCTGATCGGCGCCCGTGAGCGCCGCTCGCCGTCCACTCGTCAGCCGGCCGAGACCTGGGTGGAGGCAACGGTGCGGCGGCTGGGCAGCCTGCACCGGGCTGCCGTGCTGCCACTGGTGATCATCGCCGTCGCCATTCCCGTGCTGGGCCTGTCGCTGGAGAAGGGGTCGCGCATCGAGAGCGACCCGATCAACTGGGCAAACCAGTCGAGCGAGGCGATCAAGAACGCGCGGACGCTCGAACACGAGACCGGTTTCGCCTCCACGCTGGGCATCTTCGTGAAGGCCGACCCGGCCACGGCGTCGAACGGCGTGTTCACCGATCAGATGGGCGCGTTCCAGATGGATCTGGTGGAGCGCTCGCTGGGCGCCAACGTCGAGCTCGCCCAGGCATCGAGCCTGGCCACCACGGTGGGCTGGCTGATCGAGGTGCCGGGCGCCACGGCGTTGCCGCCCACGGGGCTCGACATGCTGCAGGCGTTCGAGTTGGCGCCAGCAGCGTTGCAGGTCTCGATGGTGGCCGACGACGGCAACGCTGCGCAAGTGCTGTTCCAAGTGGGGCCGTCCTCGCTGGAGCAGCGCTCGGTGGTGCTGGAGAACGTGAAGGCCGCGATCACCGACCCGGGCGACAAGGCGCTGCTGCCCAAGGGTGCATCGGCCACCACCGGCGGCCTGGCAGTCGTGGGCGTCGGCCTGTTGGAGAACATCACCGCCAACCGGGCCGAGCTCACCATCGTGGCCCTGCTGCTGGTGGCAGCGTTCGTCATCATGCGGTACCGCAACCTCACCCGCGGTCTGCTGACGATGATCCCCGTGCTGCTCGCAGTCGGCTCGTCGGCCGTGCTCGTGCGTCTGCTCGACATCACGCTCAGCCCGCTCACCACGGTCGGCGGCCCGTTGGTGGTGGCCACCTGCGCCGAGTTCTCGGTGCTGCTGATCGACCGCTATGCCGAGGAACGGGCGCGAGGGTTCAATCCGGACGAGGCCACCACGATCGCCGCACGCCGCACCGGCCGCGCGTTCTTCACCTCCGCGCTCACCACGCTCGGCGGCTTCGCCGTGCTCATGTTCTCGTCGTTGCCGCTGCTGGCCGACTTCGGCATGGTCGTGACCATCAACATCGGCGTCGCCCTGCTGGCGGCTCTGGTGGTGGTGCCGCCGCTGATCAAGGAAGCCGACCACCGCGGCCTGTTGGCGATGGACGAGCGCCGCCTGGTGGTGAGCGTGCGGCGCCGGGTGGTGTCGCTGGCCGGAGCTGCCGTGCTCGGCGTCGTCGGCGTGGTGATGGTCTTCAACGCGGTGCGGGTGACGACGCTGGCGACGGCCGAGGCACGCACCACCGCCGCCGCGGAAGCACCTGCGACCATCCCGCCGTCGACCACCGTCGCTCCCACGACGTCGTTGGCGCCCGACGCAACGTTGCCGCCCGGCCCGGCGGAACGGCCCAGCGGATTGATCGGCGGCGTCTTCTACGACACGCTCGTGGGCGTCGGTGTCGACCCCGGTGTCGCCCGCTGTGCGGCTGACGACCTGCTGGCGACCACCTCCGAAGCCGACCTCCTGGCGATGGGCATCGCCACCACGCCGCGGCCACCCGAGGTCGATGCGCTGTTGTCGGATGCAGCGTTGCGCTGCGGTGTCACGCAGGAGCAACTCGACTCGATCGCCGCTGCCGGCTGATCGGGGCTACTCGGCGGGGCCGTCGCCGGGTTCGTCGCGTTGGTCGCGCAGGAACTTCTCCAGCTCGGCCGCCAGGTCGTCGCCGCTGGGCAACGCGGCCTCCATGCGCCGGTCGTACTCGTGTTCCAGCATCATCACGTAGGGTGCAGCCTGGTCGTCTTCGGCGACGGCCTCGTCGTGCAACCCTCGCCACCGCATGGCATCCTCGGCAAGCATGCCGTGCCCGGTGGGCACCCCCAGCACGTGTTCGAGGTGCTGCAGCAGCGCTGCCGACGACTGCGGATGCTTCGCGTTGCCCAGGTAGTGCGGAACCCCGACGCGCAGTGACACGGCGGGGATGCCGGCGCGGTCGAGGCGTTCCTGCAACACCCCGACGAGGCCGGTGACCCCCTGGTACTGCGGGCGGCTGAGGCCGAGTGCGCGCACGAGACCGTCGTTGGTGCTGCTGCCCACCACGTGCGCGGGTCGCGAATGAGGGATGGCCTCCGGTGCGGCGCCGAGGGTGACCACCATCTCGCAGCTCAGTTCGCGAGCGACGCGGATGATGGCGTCGGCGAAGGTGGCGTAGCGCAGGTGCGGCTCGACGCCGGCGAGCAGCACCAGGTCGTGGGCGCCGCCCGGGAAGCGGGCGACACGGAACTCGTTCTCCGGCCACAGGATCACCCTCTCCTCATCGTCGTCGAACTCGACCTGCGGTCGTTCCTGGGTGAAGTCGTAGAACGGGTCGGGGTCGATCGACGCGACGATCGGCGCGATGCGGTTCTCGGCCAGCGCGTCGATGGCATCGGTGGCCACCTCGGCGATGTCGAACAGCCCCCGCAGCGCCAGCACCATGATCGGCCGGTTCAGCGGGCCCAGCGCCTCGAACGCGGTGGTGAGCACCTCGTGGCTCAAGCGGGCCCCTGCGCCAGCGCGCTGACGACGTGGTCGATGCACGCGGTGAGACAGGCGATGTCGTCGGGTTCCACCGCAGGGAACATGCCGACGCGCAACTGGTTGCGGCCCAGCTTGCGATAGCTCTCGGTGTCGACGATGCGGTTGGCGCGCAGCGCGGCGTTGACATCGTGGGCCGGCACCGTGTCGGCGAGGTCGATCGTGCCGACGACCGACGAGCGCTGCATGGTGTCGGCAACGAACGGAGTGGCGTAGGAGGAAGCCTCGGCCCACGAGTAGAGACGGGATGCCGAGGAGCGAGTGCGCTCGATGCACCAGTCGAGGCCGCCGTTGGCGAGCATCCACTTGATCTGCTCGTCGAGCAGGATCAAGGTGCCGAGTGCGGGGGTGTTGTAGGTCTGGTTGGCCACCGAGTTGTCGAGCGCGAGGTTGAGATCGAGCGATGCGGGCCGCCAGCGATCGCCGTGGCCGATCTCGCGGATGCGCTCCACCGCCGCCGGCGAGCAGGCCGCCAGCCACAGGCCGCCGTCGCCGGCGAAGCACTTCTGCGGCGAGAAGTAGTACACGTCGACCTCGTCGGGCACCCACGGCAAGCCGCCGGCGGCAGACGTGGCGTCGACGACGACGAGCGCATCACCCTCTGGCCGGCGCAGGTGCATCGAGACGCCGGTGGATGTCTCGTTGTGGGTGAGCGCAACGAGGTCGACGTCCGCCGGCGGGGCCTCGATGGCCGGGTGCGTGCCCGGATCGCTCTGCACGATGACGGGGTCGCCGATGTGCGGCGCCGACGCTGCCGCCTCGGCGAACTTGGAGGAGAACTCGCCGAACACGTAGTGCTGGCTGCGCTCGCGGACGAGGCCGAAGGTGGCTGCGTCCCAGAACGTGGTGGCGCCCCCGTTGCCGAGCATGATCTCCCAGCCCTTGCGCAGGCCGAACAGCTCGTGCAGGCCCTCCCGCACCGAACCGACGAGGTGCTTCACCGGCGCCTGCCGATGCGACGTGCCGAGCAGGTTGCTGTTGGCCTTGGCGAGCGCGAGCACCTGTTCGGCGCGCACCTTGGACGGGCCACATCCGAACCGTCCGTCGGACGGCAGCAGATCGCTCGGGATGATGATGGAGCTGGGATCTACGGTCACATGCACAGTCTCGTCACCGCGGAGCCCTGCAGCCAAGGTCGTGGACGAAAACCTCATCCACGAGCAGACGGTGGTGGAGCATCAATTCCGGCCGGGTGCCGCGAGGGCGCCCGTAGAATCGGCCTGCTTCCCCATTGAAAGGCCCTCCCGTGAACCGCCCCGTCGCCCGAACGTCAGCCCGTCTTGCAGCGATTGCAGAGTCCGCAACCCTGGCCGTCGATGCCAAGGCCAAGGCGTTGCAGGCGCAGGCGTTGAAGGATGGCGGCGAGAGCGTCATCGGTTTCGGCGCCGGCGAGCCCGACTTCCCCACGCCCGACAACATCGTCGAAGCCGCGGTACGCGCCTGCCGCGACCCGAAGAGCCACAAGTACACGCCCGCCGCCGGCCTGCCCGCGCTGCGCGAGGCCATTGCCGTCAAGACCATGCGCGACAGCGGCTTCCAGTGCCAGGCCTCACAGGTGTTGGTCACCAACGGCGGCAAGCACGCGGTGTTCACCGCGTTCGCGGCGCTCTGCGATCCGGGCGACGAGGTCATCTGCCCGGCCCCGTACTGGACCACCTATCCCGAGGCCATCACGCTCGCCGGTGGTGTGCCGGTGGTGGTGCAGACCGACGAGAGCACCGGCTTCAAGGTCACCGTCGAGCAGCTCGACGCCGCACTCACGGCGCGCACGAAGGTGCTCTTGTTCGTCAGCCCCGACAACCCCAGCGGCGCCATCTACTCGCCCGCCGAGGTGGAGGCCATCGGCCGCTGGGCAGTGGAGAAGGGCGTGTGGGTGCTCACCGACGAGATCTACGAGCACCTCGTCTACGGCGACAACCGGTTCGTCTCCATGCCCACGGTGGTGCCCGAGCTGGCCGATCAGTGCATCATCGTCAACGGGGTGGCGAAGACCTACGCGATGACCGGCTGGCGCGTCGGCTGGATGATCGGCCCGAGCGACGTGATGAAGGCCGCCATCAACTACCAGTCGCACAGCACCTCCAACGTCTCCAACGTCGCGCAGTTGGCAGCGCTGGAAGCGGTGTCGGGCGACCTGTCGGCGGTGGCGATGATGCGCGAGGCGTTCGCTCGTCGCGCGGTCACCATGCACCGCATGCTCAACGAGATCCCGGGTGTCGACGCCATCGTGCCGCAGGGCGCGTTCTACTGCTACCCCAACTTCTCGTCGTTGCTCGGCCGTCCGTTGGGCCCCAACGGCACCATCTCGGCCGACACCCTGCAGCTTGCCGATGCCATCCTGGGCGAAGCGAAGGTGGCGTTCGTTCCCGGCGAGGCGTTCGGCACGCCCGGCTACGCACGGTTCAGCTTCGCCATGGCCGATGCCGACATGGAGGAAGGCATTCGCCGCATCCACCAGTGGGTCACCGCCTGAGGCAGCCGGGCCGGCTCGGCCAGCACGTATCGTCGGCAGGGTGACTTCACCCGCGTTCGACTTCGACTCCGTCTCGCTCGAGTGGCTGCGCGCCAAGCCAGGGGCCAAGTGGCGTCGCACTCCGGGTGCGCTCGCAGCGTGGGTGGCCGACATGGACTTCGCCCCGCCGCCGGTGGTGGTCGACGCGCTGCAGCGCGCTGCCACCGGTGGCGACCTCGGCTACCCCGACTGGCGGCACATCACCGGCGGCTCGCCGGCCACCGACGCGTTCGTCGAGCGTTGCGCTCGCCGCTACGGCTGGCACATCGACGAGGCCGACACGATGGAGCTCAACGACGTGGTGCAAGGCATCCAGATCGTGCTGCACCTGTGCACTCAGCCGGGCGACCGAGTGGTGGTGCACACCCCCGCGTACCCGCCGTTCCTGCACAGCGTCCACGACAGCGGCCGCGAGGTGTTGGCGGTGCCGGCGGCTCGGTCGGCCGACTCGCCCACCGGCTGGGCGTTCGACCACGACGCGCTCGACGCGCAGCTCAACAGCACCCCGGCGAAGGTGCTGCTGCTGTGCCACCCGCACAACCCCACCGGGCACGTGTTCTCCGAGGCTGAACTGCGCTCGCTCGCCGCGATCGCCGAGCGGCATCGCCTGCTCATCATCTCCGACGAGATCCACGCCGATCTCACCTACGCGCCGGCCGTTCACCTGCCGATCGCGTTGTTCGCGCCGCAACGCACCGTCACCATCCACGCTGCGTCGAAAGCCTTCAACCTGGCGGGGTTGCGCTACGCCATCATGCACATCGGCGCGGCGGAGGTGCGATCGGCCATCGCTCAGGTGCCCGGGCACCTGTTCGGTGCGGCAAACCTGATGGGGGCCGTGGCCGCGGAGGCAGCGTGGCGCGAGGGCGACGAGTGGTTGGCGGCCGTGCTGGCGCACCTCGATCGACAGCGAACCCTGCTCACGTCACTGCTCGCCGAGCACATGCCATCGGTGGGCTACTCGCCACCCGCGGCCACGTACCTCGCGTGGCTCGACTGCCGTTCGTTGAGCTGGGGCGACGACCCCTCGGTGCAGTTCCTGCAGCGTGGCGTTCGCCTGAGCGAAGGCCCGAACTTCGGTGACGAAGGCAACGGCTGTGCCCGGCTCAACTTCGCCACCTCGTCGGCGCTCCTGCGTGAGATGGTGGTGCGCATGGGCACACCGGCCGGGTGAGCTCAGGTGGTGGCCGCGGCGGCCGGCACAGCCCGTGGGGCCGGCCGGCGAGCGAGGCGCAGGGCCACCACGATGAGCAGCGCGAACCCGACCACGAAGACGCCCACGTTGATGCCGAACAGCAGGCGCGCCTGCTCGTGCACGAGCTGGCAGGGGGTGCGCGGGTAGGCCCACTGGGGGGTCTTGGTGAGGTCGACGTCGGCGGGCGTGACGAGCACCGGGATGGGGTTGCCGCCCGTGGGGTCGCTGTCGAACACCGTGCCGCACTCCACACGCTGGCTGACGAACTCGAGATCGGCGTTCTTGCCCACTCGCATCGTGTCGCTGAGCGGTTGAGTGGCCCAGCGCACGGTGATGCCGAACCATGCAACCAGGGCGACACCGATCATGAGGATGATTCGTGTGCGCCGTGTCATCGTGTCGAGCCTACCGACGGTGCGCTGGTAGACAGGACGCGTGGAGGATGTGAGAGCGGCGCGGTGTGCAACCGTCGACCCAGCAGCGGTGTACCAACGCACTCGCCTCGCGATGGCCGCCACCGTGGCCGAGCTGGCCGACGATGAGCTGCAGGCGCTCGTGCCCGCGACGCCGGAGTGGCGGGTGCGCGACGTGCTTGCTCATGTGGTGGGGCTGGCCGCCGACTTGAACGCCCAGCGATTCCCCGCTGCCGACGACGCGGGCGGGTCGGCGTGGGCGGCACAACAGGTGGTGGCTCGGCGCGACCTTGCGGTCGCCGCCATCGTGGCCGAGTGGGTGCGCGAGGCCCCGGTGTTCGAAGCTGGTCTGCGCTTCTTCGGTTACGAGGAAGGCAGCCACTTCGTCGCCGATCTGCACGCGCACCATCAGGATGTGCGCGGTGCCCTGGGCTTGTCGCGCGATGACGATCCACTCACGGTGGCGGTGGCGCTCGACCACTACCTCGGCTTCCTCGACCAGCTGCTGCTCGCTGCGCAGTGGGGCACGCTGGAGGTCGTGGCGGGCAACGAAGCACGGCTGGTGGGGGGCGCCGGCGTGCCGCGCGCCGGCGTGAGCGGCTCGGCGTTCGACGTGTTGCGCAGCTTCTCCGCGCGGCGTTCGGCAGCGCAGATCCGCGCACTCGAGTGGCACGGCGACGCAGACGGAGCGCTCGAACTGCTGCAGCTGGGCTTCACCGGTGGCTACTCGTTGCCGGCGGCCGACCTGATCGAGTAGCTGCAATCGCCGCGGGCGGCGCGCTGATGGTCGTGCGCTCGCTCATCAGGGCTGCCACCACAGGTGGTGGTGCAGTGCCAGCGCACTGATCACCACGAAGCACAGGCACTCGGCCACCTGCTCCGCCGCACCCATCACGTCGCCGCTGATGCCACCGATCTTGCGGCGGGCCAGGGTGCCGGTGGCGAGCGCTGCTACCAGGGCCGACAGGGCGAGCGGGCCTGCCCACCAGCCGGTGGCGAGCGCAGTGATGGCCAAGCCGCTGGCACAGCCGAGCGCAGCGCGCACAGGTGTGGTGCCCCGGCCGTAGTCGGCGCCCAGGCCCGCATGCGTGGCCAGCCGCATCGTGCCCGCCATGCCCACGGCGGCGACGCGGCCCATCGTGTGGGCGGCGACCGCAGCGGCGAACATGGCCGCGGGGCCCGGGAGCGAACCGAGCGACAGCATTCGCAGCACGATCGACGCGCACATCGCGGCGACGCCGTAGGTGCCGTGGCGGCTGTCCTTCAGGATCTCCAGCCGGCGTTCGACCGTCCACCCGCCGCCGAACGCATCGGCGACGTCGCCCAGCCCGTCCTCGTGGAACGCACCGGTGATCAGCAGCCCGACGGTGACCGCGACCGCTGCGGCGACGAGCGACGGCGTCAACTGCCACATGCCCGCGGCGACCCCACCAACGGTCGCGCCGATGACCGCACCGGCAGCAGGGAACCACGCCACCGTCTTGTTGAGCGACGGCTCGGCTCGCAGCCGAATGGGCACTCGGGTCAGGAACTGCAGTGCGGCGAGCAAACCCATCGGCTCATTGTGGACGATGACGCAGCGACCTGGTGGCTCGGGGGTCAGGCGAAGAACTCGCTGAAGGTGGGCACCTGGGTGATGCCAGCGCATGCCATCCGCACCAACGGCACCGCTGCCATGGCGCCGGAACCCTCGCCCAGGCGCATGCCCAGGTCGAGGAGCGGGTGCTTGTCGAGGCGGGCGACGAGCCGGCGATGGCCGGGCTCGGCCGAGCAGTGGCCCACCTGGCAGTGAGCCAATGCATCGTGTGCAGCGACCGCCAGCGGCAGCGCGGCAGCGGTGACGACGTACCCGTCGAGCATCACCGGCAGCTGGCGCCGGCGAGCAGCCATCACGGCAGCGGCGATGGCCACCAGCTCGGCGCCGCCAACTTCGCGCAGCACCTCCAGCGGGTCGGTGAGACCCACGATGCGAGCGACCGCGGCCGCGACCGCGGCGTGCTTGCGGGCGAGCCCTTCGTCGTCGACACCGGTACCGCGGCCCACCCACGCCTCGGCGTCGCCGTCGCCCAGGGCCGCGGCCACCGCCGCGGCTGCGGTGGTGTTGCCGATGCCCATCTCGCCGAGCACCAGCAGGTCGGCATCGAGGGCATCGACGGCATCGCGGCCGGCGGCGACGCAGTCCTCGAAACGAGCCGGGGAGAGCGCCGGTTCGGTGCGGATGTCGCCGGTGGGCCGGCCGACGCCCACGTCGACTGCGTGCACGGTGGCGCCCGCTGCCGCGGCGAACGCGGTGACCGTGCTCTGCTGAGCCCGGAACGCTGCCAGCATCGCACCGGTGACTTCGATGGGGTACTTGCTGACACCCGCGGCGGCCACTCCGTGGTCGGCGGCGAAGATGAGTGCGGCGGGCCGCTCGACGGTCGGGGCCGGCGTACCCTGCCACTCGGCCATCCATGCGGCGAGCTCGTCGAGACGCGCCAGCGCGCCCGCTGGGCGCAAGATGTCGGCGGCTCGCGCCCGCACGGCATCGCCGGCCACCAGGTGAGGCCCGGGCATGGCAATGAGCGCCGTTCGCAACCAGCTCATCGCAGCAGGTCCCACGGGTTCTCCAAGCGCAGCGCACGACCGGCCACCAGCAGCAACGATCGATCGGCCGTGGCTGCCACCAACTGGTTCAGCCGGCCCAGCTCGTCGCGGTACTCGCGCCCCGCGGGGGTCTCGGGGTGCACGCCCATGCCCACCTCGTTGCTGACGACGACCGTCGGGCCCACATCCGAGCGCCGGCGTTCGGCCAAGGCGGCCACCGCGTCGTGCCCGTACTGCGCCCGTCGCTGGTGATCGACATCGTGCACGAAGAGGTTGGCGAGCCACACGGTGAGGCAATCGACGATCACGAACGTGCCGGCCGGTGCGTCGGCGACGGCGCTCGCCAACTCGAGTGGTACTTCTGCCGTCGTCCACGTCGTTGGTCGCTCAGCCCGGTGGCGGGCCACGCGGGCGCGGAGATCGTCGTCGAAGGCCTGAGCGGTGGCGATGAAGTGAACCGGCCCACCGTGGTGCTCACCCATCTGCACGGCGAGTGTGCTCTTGCCGCTGCGCGCACCGCCGACGAGGAAGGTGAGCGGCATCAGTAGTCGATGCCCTTCTTGGCGGTGATGCCTGCTTCGTACGCATGCTTCACGGACTTCATCTCGGTGACCGTGTCGGCGATGTCGATGATGGCCTGCGGTGCGTCGCGGCCGGTGACGACGATGCTGACGTGTTGCGGGCGCCCCACGATGGCGGCCACCACGTCGTCGACGGCCAGCCAACCCCAGTTGCACAGGTAGGTGAGCTCGTCGAGGATGACGAGGCGGTGCTCGCCGGCGGCGATGATGGCGGCCGCCTGCGCCCAGGCCTGCTGTGCGAGCGCGATGTCGTGGTCGATGTTGTCGGAGTCCCAGGTGAAGCCGGCGCCGAGCGCGTGCCAGTCGACGCCCAACTGGCGGCCCATCTTCTCCTCGCCCACCTTCCAATCGCCGCTCTTGATGAACTGCACGACCGCCACCTTCCAGTCGCGGCTGAGCGCCCGCAGCATCACGCCGAACGCCGCCGAGCTCTTGCCCTTGCCGTCGCCGGTGTTGACCAGCACGAGCGACGTGACGGTGCGCATGCCGCTCGGTCGCGGGTCGTCGGCGGGAGGCTCGGCGAGCCGATCGGTGGAGGTGTCGTCGTTCTTGTCCATGTCGTTCTCGTCCATGAGGGTTGGGAGCATAGGCACGGATGCGCTACGGTTGCGCCGTCCTGCCGAACCAACGGTGGGATGCACGGTGTTCAGCGAAGTCCGGTGAGATCCCGGCACTGTCCCGCAACGGTGGTTCCCGGCCTTTCGAGGGTCGAGACGAGTCCGGTCGCCTGAAGCCATGCGCGTAACTCACCCTCGAGGCAAGGGCGGTTCGCGGCGGCAACACCGCCGGTTCCCAGCTTGTCCTCCCGAACCGGAGGATGTCAATCCTCCGGAGAAACGGAGGATTGATCCATGAACAGGTTCAGTTCCATCGCCGCTCTGACGGCGATCCTGCTCACGGCGGTCGCGTGCGGCGACGACTCGTCGACCGAAACCACGACCGCACCATCGTCGGCGTCGTCCGACACGACCGTTGCATCCGACACGACCGACGCGCCCGACGACACCGACGCCGCCGGCAACGTGCCGTCGGCCATCGTCAGCTTGTCGCCCAGTGGCACCGAGATGCTGTTCGCCATCGGTGCCGGCGAGCAGGTGATCGCCGTCGACCAGTACTCGGACTACCCGGTCGAGGCGCTCGCCAAGCCCCACGACCTGTCCGGGTACGAGCCGAACGTGGAGGCGATCGCAGCCCTCGCGCCGGATCTCGTGGTGCTCTCCGACCCGACGATCCAGCCGCAGCTGGAAGCACTGGGCATCGCTGTCTGGGTGGGTTCCGCCCCAACGACGTTCGACGACGTGTATGCCCAGATCGAGCAACTCGGCGCAACCACCGGGCACATCGGCGAGGCCGGTGAACTGGTCGGGCAGATGCAGGCCGACATCGCCGCCGCCATCGCCGCTGCGCCGCAACTGGCCGAGCCACTGAGCTACTACCACGAGCTCGATCCCACGTTCTACAGCGTCACCAGTAGCACGTTCATCGGTCAGGTCTATGCGCTGTTCGGTCTCGCCAACATCGCCGATGGCGTCGAGGAGGGCAACGACTACCCGCAGCTCAGCGCCGAGTACATCGTCTCGTCGACGCCCGACCTGGTCTTCCTCGCCGACACGAAGTGTTGCGGTGAGTCGGCGGCCACCGTCGGCGCCCGTGCCGGCTGGGCCGCCATCACGGCCGTCGCCAACGGCGGCGTGATCGAGATGGACGACGACATCGCCTCGCGCTGGGGGCCGCGCATCGTCGAGTACGTGCAGGCCGTCTCCGACGCGCTGGCCAAGGTGCCGGCGGAGGCCTGACCCAGATGACCACCGGTCGCCGCGGGTGGGTGGCTCCTCGGAGCTGCCATGGTGCTCGCGGCGGCCGTTGTCATCGGTGTGATGATCGGGCCCGCCGGCGGGGTGTCGTCGGCCAACTGGAACATCATCTGGAACGTCCGCATGCCCCGGGTCGCGCTCGCCGCGATCGTGGGAGCGATGCTCTCCCTCGCCGGCGCGTCCTATCAGGGTGTGTTCCGCAACCCCCTGGTGGATCCCTACCTGTTGGGCGCGGCCGGCGGCGCAGGGCTGGGCGCCACGTTCGTCATCGCCTACGGGCGCACGGTCACCAGCGACTGGCTGGTCGATCCGTTGCCGCTTGCCGCGTTCGCCGGTGCTCTCGTGGCCGTCAGCATCACCTACATGGTCGGCGCGGCGTTCGGTGCCGTGCGCAGTTCGACCACGCTGGTGCTCGCCGGTGTTGCGGTGGCGTCACTCACCACGGCCGTGCAGGCGTTCGTGCTGCAGCGGTCCAGCGACGGTGGTCCGCGAGGTCTACGACTGGATCCGCGGCTCGCTGGTCAATGCCAGCTGGAGCGACGTGCGGTTGGTGCTGCCATACGTGATCGTCAGCTCGGCGGTGCTGCTGGCCCATCGCCGTCATCTCGACGTGCTGCGCGTGGGCGATGACGAGGCAGCGACGCTGGGCATCAACGTGAGTCGTGTGCGCATCATCGTCGTCGTCGCCGCCACGGTGGGAACCGCCGCGGTGGTCAGCGTGAGCGGGTTGATCACGTTCGTCGGCATCGTGGTGCCGCACGTCGTGCGCATGCTGGCCGGTGGCTCGTACCGGCGGGTGCTGCCGATCAGCCTCGCCGTCGGCGCTGCGTTCTTGATCCTCGCCGACGTGCCCGGGCGCATGCTGCAGAACCCGGCAGAGACACCGATCGGTGTCGTCACCGCCTTCTGCGGCGCGCCGTTCTTCATCGTGCTGCTGCGCAGCCGGAGGAGCACGGTATGACCGACCTCGCCCTGCGCGAACTGACGGTGCGGTACGGCAACCGCGATGCGGTGCACCCGTTGTCGCTCACCGTGCCGTCGGGTGGGTGGCTGTGCCTCATCGGTCCCAACGGTGCGGGCAAGTCGAGCGTCATGCGCGCGACCTGCGGTCTGGCCCCGCACGGCGGCGTCATCGCCATCGCCGGCGAGGAGACCGCGGCGATGACCGCACGCGAGCGGGCGCGGCGGGTGGCATACGTGCCGCAGGCGCCGGTGCTGCCGGCAGACATGACGGTGTTCGACTACGTGCTGCTGGGTCGCAGCCCGTTCATCAGCTACTTCGGCAGTGTCAGCGCCCAGGATCGCGTGATCGCCAACGACATCCTGCAGCGCCTCGATCTGGCGGCGTTCTCCGACCGGATGCTCAGCACGCTCAGCGGCGGCGAGTCGCAACGGCTGGTCCTGGCTCGCTCGATCGCCCAGGGCGCGCCGGTGCTGTTGCTCGACGAACCCACGAGTGCGCTCGACATCGGGCACCAGCAGCAGGCGCTGGAACTGGTGGATCGCCTGCGTCGCGAGAACGGCCTCACCGTCGTGTCGGCGATGCACGACCTCACGCTGGCCGGCCTGTACGCCGACCGCCTGGCGCTGCTGCACGAAGGTCATCTGGTGGCGGAGGGAACGCCGGCGCAGGTGCTGCGGCCGGAGATCCTCAGCGAGTTCTACGGCGTCAGCGTGCGCGTGCACTACGACGACGACGGCACCGTGGTCGTGGTGCCCAACCGTCGAACTCGCTGAGCGCTGGGCGCGGCATCAGGAGACCGCGGGCAGGAACCAGCTGTCGCCGCACAGGATTCGGTCGGCTTCGGCGGGGCCCCACGAACCGCGGAAGTACGGGTGCACGGAACCGGGCGCGTCGAGTGCCGGCTGCACCACTCGCCAGGTCTGCTCGACGATGTCTTCACGAGCGAAGCGGCGGGGCAGGCCGGCGAGCGCGTCGTCGAGCAAACGCTCGTACGCCTCGCGTCGTTCGCCCAGCGCGGCGGCGAAGTCGACCGCGACGTCGACGTTCTGGCTGTCGAGGTGCTGGCCCGGCGTCTTGGCCTGCAACGTGAACGTGACACCGTCGTGCTTGCCCAGGCGGAAGCGCACCAGGTTGCGCTCCGGCTTGGGGCCACCCGCTTCGTCGAACAGCAGGCTCGGTGGTTCGCGGAACTCGACCACCACCTCGGTGGCGTTGCCGGCCAACGCCTTGCCGCAGCGCACGTACCACGGCACGCCGGCCCAGCGCCACGAGTCGATCTCCAGCCGCGCCGCCACGAACGTCTCGACCGTCGAGTCGGGTGCCACGCCCGGCTCGTCGCGATAGCTCACGTACTGGCCGCGCGCCAGCGCAGCGGGGTCGATGGGGCGCATGGCTGCGAACACCTTGGCCTTCTCGTCCTGCAGGAAGCTGGCCTCCGGCCCGGCGGGTGGCTCCATGGCCACCAGTGCCAGCACCTGCAGGAGGTGGTTCTGCAGCACGTCGCGGATGGTGCCGACGCCGTCGTAGAAGCTGCCCCGGCCTTCCACGCCGATGGTCTCGCTCATCGTGATCTGCACGCTGCGCACGTAGTTGCGGTTCCACACCGGCTCGAGCAGCGTGTTGCTGAAGCGGAACACCAGCAGGTCTTCCACGCTCTCCTTGCCGAGGTAGTGGTCGATGCGGAAGATGCGCTCCTCCGGGAAGACGGAGTGGAGCGTCTCGTTGAGCTCCTTCGCGCTGGCCAGGTCGCGACCGAACGGCTTCTCCACCACGATGCGGCCGCGCTCGTTGAGGCCCACCGAAGCCAACGCCTGCGCCACGGTGGGGAACATCGTGGGGAATGGCCATGTAGAAGACGGCGTGCTGGCTCTTGTGCTTGTGCAGCGTCTTGGCCAGGTTGGTCCACGTCTTCGCGTCGGCGTAGTCGCCCTGGATGAGATCGAGTCGCGCCAGCAGCGCGTCGATGACGGCCGCCTTCGCGTCGGGGATGCTGGCCAGGACGGAGTCGTGCGCGTGCTGGCGGAAGCCTTCATCGTTCCAGTCGCTGCGAGCCACCCCGATGACCGGCACCGTGAGGTGGCCGTGGTCTTCCAGGCGGTACAGCGCCGGGAACAGCTTGCGCTTGCTGAGGTCGCCGGTGGCGCCGAACAGCACCAGCGCGTCGGCCGTCGGTTGGCTGGCGGCGGTGCTCACTGCTGCTCCTTCACTTCGCCGTGTCCTTGACTTCGTGGTGCCCGCCGAAACCGGCTCGCATCGCCGACAGCACCTTGTGCGCCACATCGCCGCGATCGCGCGAGTAGAAGCGATCCCACAGCGACGCTGCCAGGGTTGGCACCGGCACGCCTTCGTCGACAGCGGCGTGGATGGTCCAGCGGCCTTCGCCGCTGTCGCTGACCCTGCCTTCGAAACCGCTGAGCATCGGGTCGGTGTGCAGTGCCTGCGCGGTGAGGTCGAGCAGCCAGCTGCTGACCACGCTGCCTCGGCGCCACAGCTCGGTGACGGCCGCCAGATCGATGTCGTAGCGGTAATACTCGGGATGCGAAAGCGGAGCGGTCTCGGCGTCCTTGGCGTGCGACTCGCTGCCGATGTTGGCGTTGGCCAGAACGTTGAGGCCTTCGGCGTAGGCGGCCATCAGCCCGTACTCGATGCCGTTGTGCACCATCTTCACGAAGTGGCCGGCGCCCACGGGGCCGCAGTGCAACCAGCCGTGCTCCTCGCTGCCGATCGCGCCGTCGCGGCCGGCGGTGCGCGGTGCCGCGGCCATGCCTGGCGCCAAGGAGTCGAACACCGCCGACAGCTGCTGCACCGACTCGGTCGGCCCGCCAACCATGAGGCAGTACCCGCGCTCCAGGCCGAACACGCCGCCGCTGGTGCCGACGTCGACGTAGTTGATGCCCTTCGCGGCCAGTGGTGCGGCGCGGTCGACGTCGTCGCGGTACCACGAGTTGCCACCGTCGATGATGGTGTCGCCCGGCGACAGCAACGGCTCGAACCTGGCAATGGTGTCGGCCACGTAGGCAGCAGGCACCATCAGCCAGATGTGGCGCGGCGCAGCGAGCGCAGCGACCACCTGTTGTGGAGACCGGGCGCCGGTGACGCCCTCACCTTCCATTGCGGTGACCGCCGCGTCGTTGACGTCGTAGGCGATGCACTCATGGCCGGCACGCTGGAGCCGACGGACCATGTTGGAGCCCATGCGCCCCAACCCAACCATTGCGATCTGCATGCGCACAACGTAGCCAGCTTGGCCGTCGCGCATGGTTCGTCGGTACTGTGAGCAGCCGTGAACGGCGAGCTGGACGACCTCGAGCGCAACAGGCGCGAAGCCGCGGCAGCTCACGCTCGCCTGGTGGCCCACCTGGCCACGCTCACCGACGCGCAAGCAGCGCAGCCGTCACTGCTACCCGGCTGGTCCATCGGCCATGTGCTCACCCACCTTGCTCGCAACGCCGACAGCCATGTGGGCATGTTGCAGGCCGCCAACGAGGGTCGCGCCGCCGCGCAGTACCCCGGGGGGCTCGAGCAGCGCAACGCCGACATCGAGGCGGGTCAGGGGCGTCCGGCTGCCGCGCTGGTCGCCGATGTCATCGAGTCGAACGGTCGCCTGGAGGCGGCATGGTCGGCGATGACGGCCGACGGTTGGCGCGGCGAGGGTCTCAGCGTGTTCGGCCCGGTTGCTGTCGCCGATCTGCCCTTCCGCCGCTGGCGCGAGACCACGCTGCACCACACCGACCTCGGGCTCGGCTATGGCTGGTCGCAGTGGCCCGCGGCCTACGTGCGCCTGGAACTGGCGCGGATGACGATGCAGTGGGCCAGCCGCAAGCCGATGGGCCTCACGTCGCTGCCGCCGGCGGCGATGGCGCTGCCCGATGCGCAGCGGCTCGCCTGGCTCACCGGCCGCACCAGCATCGAGGGCCTGGAAGCCGCAGGCATCTTCTGATGGCTCGCCGCTCGCTGCGAGTCATCGCGTTGCTGGCGTTCGTGGCCGCGGCGTTGGGCGGGCAGGCGCAGCCCGTGTTCGCGCATGCCGGGCTCGAGGCCAGCACCCCGTCGGCCAACAGCGTGCTGGAGGAGAGCCCCACCGAGATCGTGCTCGACTTCGACGAGGCCGTCGAAGCAGACCTCGCCAGCATCTCGCTGTTCGACGGCAACAGCGCAGCGATCGAGTTGGGTGCTCCGGCAGCGGGCGCCGACGACACGGTCGTACAGGCACCGGTGCCCGCCCTCGACGACGGTGTCTACGCCGTGATCTGGCGGGTCACGTCCACCGACGGTCACGTGATCGATGGTGCGTTCAGCTTTCAGGTGGGCACCGCCGTCGTCGGTGATGGGCAGCAGCTCATCGACGAGGTGCGTGGGGGCGTGCGGGCCGAAGCGGTGGTGCGCTGGTGGTACGGCGTGGCGCGCTTCTTGTCGTTGGCCGGCGCGATCTGCCTCATCGGTTCCGGTTGGTGGCTCCTCCGCTGGCCGGCGACGCTCGGCCGGCGCGGCCCGCGACGCATGGTGGCGGGCGCGTGGTTGGCACTGCTCGTCGGTTCCGCCGCCGCCTTCGGCCTGTTCGGTGCAGAGGCCGTGGCCGGCTCGCTCGCCGATGCACTGTCTCCCTCGACCTGGGGCGATCTGGCCACCACACAGACCGGCAGGATGCTGCTGGTACGCGTGGTGCTGGCCGCTGTGCTGGGTGTGCTGCTGCTGCTGGGCCGCCAGCGGCAGCAGGGTTGGTGGCGATCCGCCACGTTCACGGCCGGCCTGTTCACGCTGTACACCTTCTCCGCATCTGGCCACCCCAACTCGCTCGAGCCGGCAACGCTGTGGATCGCCGTCGATCTGGTGCATCTGGGCGCCATCACGGTGTGGATCGGTGGTCTGTTCGCCATCGCCATTGCCGGCCGCGCCGCGCTCAGCGAACCCGATGGCATTCGGATGGCGCGCCGGTTCTCCACGGCCGCAGCCATCTGCGTGCCGCTCATCATCGGCACCGGTGTGGCCCAGACGCTGCAGCTCGCCGGTGGTCTCGACGACATCACCGCCACCGACTGGGGCAGGTTGCTGCTCACCAAGGTCACCGTCGTCGTCGCGCTGCTGGCTGTTGCCGGGGTGTCGCGTTGGCTGCTGCGTCACGATGGCGCCGCGTCCATCTGGCGCACGGTGATGGCCGAGGCCGCGCTCGGCATGGTGGTGGTGGGCATCGCCGCCGGGATGGTGGCGTTGCCGCCCGAGCCACCGGTGGCGGCGCGCCCGTTTGCCGAGCAGCTCGCGGCCAACGGGCTGATCGCCATCGTGTCGCTCAGCCCCGGTGTGGTGGGTGGCAACGAGGTGCACATCACGGTCACGCCTCCTGGCGGCTCCATCACGCCCATCGCGTCGGTCGCTGCCCGCGTGTCGTTGCCATCGGCCGCAGTGCCCAATGCTCCGGTGACCCTCGTGAAGGAAGGGGTCAACCACTACAGCGGCTCGGTCACCTTCCCTCGTTCAGGCGACTGGACGCTCGAGGTGGTGATCCAGGTGACGGCGACGGAGACGGCGCTGCTCAGCACCACGGTGCCGATTCCCTAGGCGCGCAGCCACGTGCCGGCCGCCGCGTAACCCGCCTCGATCATGTCGGCCGAGCGGCCGACGGCGAAGGTGGTGAGCGAAGTGGGTGGCGCGTCGATCTCGACGACCACCAGCCCTGGTGGCGGCCGGCGCAGCACGGTGCGACCATGCGCCTCCACGCCCAGCGAGCTGGCGCGGAACAAGATGTCGATGGCTCGGGTGGGTGGGTCGTCGGCGGCGAGCGGGGGCACCGACAGCACGAGGGCAGTCGCGGCTCCCAGGCCCAGTGCGATGTCGAGTGGCACGTCGGCCACGACGCCCCCGTCGATGAAGGTGCGCCCCGCGATGTGGATCGGTGGGTACACGCCCGGAAACGCGCTGCTGGCCAGCACTGCCGTGGTGGTGTCGCCGGTGGTGAGGGCGACCGCCTCCCCGGTTGACAGGTCGGTGGCCACCAGCGCCAACGGTGTCGGTGCGTGCTCGAGCAGCCGTTGGCCGAGGTGGCGATGCAGGAACGATCGGCCATGCCGATTGTCGAGGAACGAGCTCTGTCGCCCGGCGACCGCCAATGCCAGCCGGCCGGGATGCACGCGCATCAGGTCGCGGCGCTTGATGCCGCGCCAGATGGCTTCCATGCGGTGCAGCCCGTCGATGCCACCGTTCCAGGCGAACAGTGCTGCGTTCACCGACCCTGCCGAGACCCCGACCAGCTGATCCGGCACGACGCCGACCTCGGTGAGCGCACGCAACACACCCACCTGGTACGAGCCCAACGCACCACCGCCGGGCAACACGAACGCCAGCGGGCGAGGAAGTGCAGCGATCTGCGCCGGCGTCACGGCGTCAGTCTGTCAGGCTCGGGCGTAGACGCTGTCGGACACCATGGCAGCGTTGGCGAACTCGTTCACTGCGCTGTCCAGCAACGCTCGAGTGTCGCCACCGATCTGGTGACCGTTGGCCCACGCCTCGTAGGCGTGGCGGAACTCGCGGTCGGGATACTTCGTGGTGAGGTCGAGCTGCGGCGTGGGGAGCACCGTCGGTGGCAGCTGACCATCGGCGACCAGTTGCAGCGCTGCTGCCGCCAGCACGTCGGTGGCAGCGGCCGTCAGCGCCAGCGCCTTGCGGTACAGCGCATCGTCCTCGACGCCTTCCGGGTCGAACATGTTGCCGCTGAGCACCGTCTGCAGGCTGGCGCTCCCGCCGTCGACCACGACGCCGGCGAGCAGCGCGGCGCCGCCGACCACCGGTGCCACGCCGGTGGCGGCACTCGCCGCGATGGAGGCCAGTGTGGCGAGTGAGTCGAACTGCTGCTGCCGGGCCTGCTCGTCGGCCACATCGGTCTCCAAGGCCAACCGATAGAGCATCGTCACGACTGCGGCGATGTCCTGCGGGCGAGCGGCATCGTCGCCGGCAGCGGCGCGCACGCCGGCCGTCGAGCTCGCTGCATCGGTGAGCAGCCGGGCACGGGCCGCGTCGCCTTCGAACACGAACGCCAGCGCGTGCTTCGTGCGGTCGGGGTCGTCGCTGAACTGCTCGTTCAGCGGCGTGAACTGCACCAACCACGGTGCCACCAGGTCGGCGAGGAAGAGTCGCCACTCGCCACCGCCACCGTCGCACAGCACCACGTCGCAGCGGTACTCGGCCTGCGAGAAGTACTCGATCACCGGCAACACGATCCCGCCGGCGACAGCGGCGTCGGTGGTGGAGGGAGCGGTGCCTGCCAGCACGACTCGAAACGCGAGGCGTGGGTCGTCGGCGGTTGCGAACACCGTGTCGAGGTGTGGCAGGGCCAGTTGCATGTACTTGCGGCACGCGGCCGCATCGCAGAGCAGCGCGGCGAACAGCACGTCGGCAGTGTTGGCGCCGACGAAGTGGTCGGCGTCGGTGGTGGGGTCGTCGCTGCCGGAGGCGATCGGCTCGGCCCACCACCGGCGCAGCAGTGAGTCGGTCACGAACGCGAGCGTGGTGCTGTCGAGCCGGAGGTGCTGCACCACGAGGGCCGCCGAGTACGGGTTCATCCGGTCGATCTGCGGCACCACCACGGCTGCTGCGAGATCGGTGTGCCCGTTCGGCAATGCGTGCTGTTGTACATCCGCGAGACCGGCGAAGACAGCGTCGAGGTCGGCGACGACGGCAGTTCGTTCGTTCATCGTGCCGCCGGTCGACGCGGCAGCGAGCCGGTGTGCGCGCTCGCTGCCGAGGCCGTCGCACAGCCTGGCCCACTCGTGGAAGTTGGCGAGGAACTGGCTGCTGAGGCCTGCGTCGCCCCCGATGATCGCCAACTGCCGGGCCAGCCAGTGCAACTGCACCGGGTCGTTCACCAGCGCGGTGACATCGATCTCGTTCAGCGTCGCTCCCAGTGCTCGCGCCTCCTGTGGTGTGACCGTCGCCGGGTCGTCGCTGAGCGGGTCGTGCTGCACCGCCCAGCCGTAGCCGCTCGACATCACTCTGATCAACGACTGGTCGAGGTCGTCGATGCGCTCGCTGCGTCGCTGCCGCAGCGACAGCGGATCACAGCTCACCAGACCCGTCACCAGCGGCAGCCACGTGGAGTCCAGCTGGCAGATCGTGGCGCGCACCACGCGCATCGCGTCGGCCGCGGCCGGGTCGGTGCACGAGATGGCGCGCAAGCCGTCGGCCGCCTCACCCATCGCTCGCTGCAGCCGGCCGACGCGCTCGGGGTCGTAGGCGAGCAGGCTCATCACTGCACGCCAGGGGCGGTAGCGGCCTGTGCATCGATCTCGTCGGCCACCCGCCGGAACCGGCGGGCCTCCGCCTCCAGCGCGTCGGCCTCAGCCAGCAGCAGGTTGCGGCGAGTGCACAGGTCCTGCAGGCACGACTGCGGCGACGGGCCCACCCATGTCTCGGGGCCGGCCAGCAGGTGCAGGCCGAGTGCCGTCAGCTGCTGCAGCGCGGCAGCGGTGCCGTGCAGCGTCTCTGCTCGTCGGCGGAGCTGATCGGCGGCAGCTGTCGGTGGCATCTCACCCGTACTGGGCACGCCAGGTTCGCCGATTCGGCAGATTCGGTGCTGCTATCGACCGTCGCGACGCGCCCCGGTCTGCTGCTCGCCGGCCGGCTGCTCGAGCGTCAGGTGCCGCACGACCAGGTGATGGGGGAGCTGCGTCGCTGCGTCGAGGAAACCTTCGCCGACGGCCTCGAAACCGTGCCGCAAGTAGAAGGCCAGCGCCGCATCGCGGGCGCGGGCCCACACCAGCCGCACGCCGGTCTCGGCGAATCGTTCACAGCCTGCTTCCAGCAGCAGCCCACCGAAGCCGCTGCCTTGCAGCGAGCGGGCCGTGGCCATGCCGCGCAGCTGCACTGCGAGCGACGAATCGTCGCCATCGAGTTGGCGCGGCACCCAGCTGGAGGTGGCCACCAGCTCGTCGTCGACCAGCAGGCCCAGGTGCACCGCGCCCGGCCAGGTGTCCTCGGCGAAGACGACTTCTTTGGTGGGTGTGTCGAAGCGCAGCACGGCACGGCGCAGCGGGTGCGTCTGCTGCGCCGACAGCTCGACGACCACCGGCACGCTCATGGCCGTTCGCTGTGCTGCATGTCACCGTCGTTCATGTCACCGTCGTCAGGTCGGCGGCGGGTACGTCGAGCGCGCGCCCATCGGCAGCTGCCGACGCGTAGATCGCGTCGACGATGCGGTGTGCTTCCACAGCTGTGAACAGATCCGGAGTGGCCGCGCGGCCCTCGACGATCGCGCGGATGAACTCGCCGTCGGGGTTGTCGCTGCCATCTCGCATCGGTGCCACCGCCGCGGCGAGCGCGTCGTCGGCGAGCGACCCGGCGGTGCCGTCGGCGTCGGTCCAGGTGACGGGACCGAACCAGTCGTCGCCCTCGATCACGATGTGGCGGCGCTCGCAGAACACCTCCACTCTGCGCAGGCTGGGCCGTGCGAGGTTGTCGTGCCACACGCTGGTGAGCGTGCCGGTGGCGCCGTCGGCGAAGCGCAGCAGCGCCGTCGCCACATCCTCGATGCCATCGTGACCGTGGAAGTTCTCGGTGTGGGCGCTGAGCCGGCGCACGTCGCCGACGAGGTAGCGCAGCATGTCGACGTCGTGGATGCTGTGCTCCAGCAGCGTGCCGGCGCCCACCAGCGACCTGTCGGCGCGCCAGGTGCTGGCGTAGTGGCCTTGGATGGGGATGAACTGGTCGTCGCGGAACACCACGGTCATCACCCTGCCCGCCGCCGGTTCGTCGATGAGGTGCTTGGCCCACAGATAGGCGGGTGAACGGCGCAGCACCAGACCCACCTGATGGGTGACGCCGGCGGCCTGCGCGGCCTGCGCCATCTGCAGCGCTTCGGCGGTGGTGAACGCGAGTGGCTTCTCGCAGAACACGTGGCGCCCAGCGGCGACCGCCTTCGCCAGCAACCGCGCGTGCTCGTTGGTCCAGGTGCAGATGTACACGGCGTCGCAGTCGGCGATCACGGCATCTTCACTGGGGTACACCGTGTGCCCGCTGGCAGCGGCGAAGGCGGCGGCGCGTTCGGCGTGCGGGTCGTACACGCCCGCCCTCGACACCGCGGCTCCGCTGCGGCGGAGGCTCTTCGAGTGGTAGGTGGCGATCAGGCCGGCGCCGAGGAAGCCGACGCGTACCGGCGCGGTCGTGGGCGTGAGGGTCATGCGCAGCAGCTTGCCAGACGGCCGCCCGGCCCTCGGTGACGTGGCGGGTCACAACGTGATGATGCGGTCGGCGATGCCGGCTGCTTCGTCGTGGTCGTGGGTGACCAGCAACGTGGTGGTGGCACTCGCGCGCAGCAGTCGGGCAAGGTCGCCGGCGAGGCGATCGTGCAGCTCGCGATCCAATCCGCTGAGCGGTTCGTCGAGCAGCAGCACCGCCGGTCGCGGGGCGACGGAACGCACCAGGGCCACACGCTTGGCTTCGCCGCCGCTGAGCTTCGTGACCGGCACATCGGCGAAGGTGTCGAGGCCGACCAAGTGCAGCAGTTCGGCGACGCGCTGAGCGATGTGGGTGCGGTCGAGCCCCTGCATGCGCAAACCGAAGCCGATGTTCTGGCCGACGCTGAGGTGAGGGAACAGCTGCTCGTCCTGGAAGACGAGCCCGATGTTGCGGCGGTGCGATGGCAGCGTGGTGATGTCGTGATCGTCGAGCAGCACCGCGCCGGCATCGGGGGTCAGCAACCCTGCGATCACGCGCAGCAGCGTGCTCTTGCCCACACCCGACGGGCCGAGCAGCGCGACCACTTCGCCGGTGGCCACCTCCAACGACACCCGGTCGAGCACCGTGCGATCGCCGAAGCGCACCACCAGATCACGAACTGCGAGCATCGAGGGCTCCTTGCCGCTCGGCAACGCCGATGATGAACGCGGTCGCCAGCAACAGGATGGTCGCGAGGGCGAACCCTTGCGCACGCGGTAGCTCGCCGGCACGGCCGAGCAGGCGGGCGATGGCGATGGGCATGGTCTCGCGGCCGGCGCGGGTGAGGAACGTGGTCGCCCCGAACTCACCCAACGAGATGGCGGCCGCCAGCCCGGCGCCGGCGGCGAGCGGCCGAGCGATGTGGCCGACGTCGATGGCCAACCAGGCCCGCGCCGGTGAGGCGCCGAGCGTGGCGGCCGCATCGCGCTGACCGGGCGGGATGGAACGCAGCACGGGCAGCAACGCGCGCACCACGAACGGAGTGGCCACCAGCGTGTGCCCAAGCGGGATCAGCCACCACCGTGCCCGCCAGTCGAAAGGAGCGACGTCGAACGTGATCAGCATGCCCAGCCCGATGGTGACCGCCGACGTGCCCAGCGGCAACATCAGGCCCACATCGAGCAGCTTGCCGTGCCGTCGGGCCGACGCGATCGCCAACGCCGAGAGCCCTCCTGCGAGCGCGCTGAGCACTGCTGCGACGGCAGCGAACCTGAACGAGGCGAACAGCGAGGCAAGGGGGTCGATGCCCAGGCTGAGCCCGGGCCGCACCTCGGCGGCTCCCAGTGTGCGCCAAGCGTGCAGCGACCAGCCGTCGCCGAGGCGGAAGGACCGCGACACCAGCACCGCCAGCGGGGCCAGCATCGCAGTGGTCGTGACCCCAGCGATGCCGGCCACGACGCGCCGCTCGCGTGCCGACACGGCGCGCCGAGGCGCGCTGTTGCCCACGAAGTGCACCGTCGACCGTCGCTGCCAGCGGGCCGACCACCACACCACCACAGCAAGGGTGAGCAGCTGCAGCACCGACAGCACCGCCGCACCGTCGACATCACCGAGCTGCGTGGCGCGACGCGCGATCTCCACCTCCAGCGTGGGGTGCGCCGGGCCGCCCAGCAACCGCGCCGCGCCGAACGACGTGAAGGTGAACAGGAAGACCACCGTTGCCGCCGCCCACAACGCCGGGCGCAGCAGCGGTACGACCACGAAGCGCAGCACCTGGAGCGGCGAGGCGCCCAGCGTGCGTGCGGCGGCGCTGAGGTCGTGGGGCAGCACCGCCCACATCGCGCCCACCAGCCGCACGACGACCGCGATGTTGAAGAACACGTGGGCCACGATGACGGCACGAGCCGTGCCGTGCCACGAGTTGGGCAGCAGCGCGAGGAATGCGGCACCCACCACCACGGTGGGCAGCATGAAGGGCACGGTCACGATGGCGAGCAGGGCACGCCGGCCCCGGAACCGGTAGCGGGCCAGCAGGTATGCCGGTGCGGCGCCGGCCAGCATCGTCAGCACGGTGCTGGCCACCGCCTGCCAGAGGGTGAACCACAGCACACGACCCAGGCCGGGCGTGCGCAGCGCATCGGTGATCGAGTCGGGTTGCACCACCCGTGCGAGCAGCGTGCTCAGTGGCCACAGGTAGAACAGCGCCAGCCCGAGCACCGGCAGCGCCGCCAACGCAGGCACCAGCCAGCGCGGCAGCGGGTTGGCCGGCCGGCTCAGCGCAGCACGATCTCGTTCCACTGGTCCTGCCATTGCTCGCGATTGGCCGCGATGGTCGCGGGGTCGAGTGTGAACGGATCGTCGGGGACCACGGCGTACTCGGTGAACGCATCGGGCAGCACCACGTCGGTGTTGACCGGGTAGACGTAGAGGTTCAGCGGCAGCTCGCGCTGGAAGCGCTCGCTGACGAGGAAGTCGAGGAGCCGACTCGCCTCCACCGGGTGCCGGGTGCCGCGCAGCGTGCCCGCGTACTCGAGCTGGCGGAAGCAGGTGGCCGCGGCGACCCCGGTCGGCGAGTCGGTTCGTGGCGGGTCGGCGAACAGCACCTCGAACGGTGGGCTGCTGCCGTAGCTGACCACCAGCGGCTTGTCGCCGGCGCTGCCGCCGGCACCGCTGAACCGCTCGTAGTAGGCGGTGGTCCAGGAGTCGACCACTTCCACGCCGTTCGCGCGCAGGGCCGACCAGTACTGCTGCCATCCGTCCTCGCCGCTGTTCGCCACGGTGGCCAGCAGGAATGCAAGGCCGGGCGACGAGGTGGCCGGGTTCTGCACCACGAGGAGGTCGTTGTACTCGGGCAGCAGCAGGTCGTCGAGCGTTGCCGGCGGGTCGATGCCGTGCTCGGCGAACCAGGCGATGTCGTAGTTCACGCACACATCACCGAAGTCGACCTGCGCGGGCGCACCGTCGAAGATGCCGCCATCGGTGGCTGCCGAGAGCAGGGTGTTGTCGACACCCCACAGCACGTCGCCCTCCGGGTTGCCGGCGGTGAGCACGGCTTTGGTGACCATCGTGCCCGCATCGCCGGCGATGACGATGCTGACGTCGATGCCGGTGTCGGCCGTGAACTCGGCGAGCGCATCGTTGAGTGGGGTGTCCTTGGTGGGGAACGAGTCGTACGCCACCAGCGTCAGTGCGACCTTCTCCGCGCCGTCGCTGCCGCCGTCGCTGCTGCAACCGGCTGCGACCAGCGAGGTCGCCATGGCGACCGCCAACACGAGGTGACGACGGTTCATGTGACGACGGTTCATGTGACGACCGTTCATGGCACGACCGTTCATGGCACGACGACTGTCAGCACGCCGGAGGCGACATGCACTTCGGTTCGGTCGGTTGCTTCGTTGCTCATGCCCCGTGCCTCGGTGCCGGTGAGCGTGGCGTCGTGCAACGGCCAGCGTGCGCCGGTGACCTGCACCCCGCCGCACGGCCCGTGCAGCGCGAGCAGGGAGAACGTCTGGCCCGGCTCGACGTCGAGCACGCTGCGCCGCCCCGGGTGCAGCATCGACAGCGCGGTGCTGCCGAGCACCGCGCGCACGGAGCCGAGCTCGGCGAGCGATGCATGGCCCAATGCGAGGATGGTGGCCAACTGGTGGTCGAGCCGGCGTTCGCCGGCGGCGTCGACACCCCCGATCACCAGCAACTGCCGTACGTCGGGTACCTGCAGCGCACGCTCGATCGCGATCTCGGTGTCGGTGGCGTCCTTGTCGGCGGGATGCTCGTGGATCTCCACTTCCCTGGCGTATGCCCACATGCGCCCCGAGGCGCTGATGCTGTCGAGGTCGCCCACGAGCACGGTGGGCCGCAACCCGGCCTCCACCGCGTGATCGAGGCCGCTGTCGGCCGCGATGATGACGGCGTCGTCGCGAATTGCCTCGAGTGCGCGTGTAGAGAGGGCGCCGCCTCCGATCACCACCACTGCTTGCACCATCTGCATCCCTCCGCTGGCATTACCCAGATCAGGTTCTCGGGTCGGTGGCGACGGCCACCCTCTCAGCCCACCACCCTGTGAGCTCCCCTTCGGTTGTCGGGCGAGTGTACCCGGTTCAGCCGGTGCTGCTGCTGCGTTGCGTCTGGATGGTGACGATGGCCAGGCCGGCGATGACCAACGCCATGCCCCCGATCTGAATGGGCCGCACCGTGCTGCCGAGGAACAGCACCGACCAGAGCACGGCGAGCGCCGGTTGCGACACCTGCAGCATGCTGATCACGCCGATGGGCACCGATTGCTGGGCGAAGACCATCAGCCCGTGCGCTGCCGTGCCGGTGAGCGCGGCGAGGATCACGATGAAGACGACCGACCGCCAGGTGAGCTGGCCGAGGGTGCCGGGGAAGACGAAGAGGCCAAGGGGCAACGTGACCACCGTTGCGATCGGGGTGATCGCCGCCATCACCGCTGCCACCGACCGGCCCTGGCGCAAGCGGCGGCTGGTGAGCAGGTAGGTGGCCCACAGGCACAGCGCGCCGCCGATCCAGGCGACACCGGTCCAGGAGAACTCGCCGTTGGCAGGAGCGAAGAACAGCACCAACGCGAGCCCGACGAGCGAGATCAGCCCGAACGCGAGCGCGCCCAGGCGCAGACGCTCGTGAAACAGCCAGGCGCCCAGCGGCACCACCAGCAGCGGGGTGAGGGCCCCGGTGAACTCGGCAGAGGCAACCGTGGTCTTGGTGACGCCGGTGAAGAAGAACGTGATGTTGAGCCCGAACGCGATGCCCGGTACCAGGGCCGGACGGAGGTCGGCCCAGCTGAGCCAGCGTTGCTCGGTGACCCGCAGGATGCCGATCCAGATGAACGAGCACAGCAGCATGCGCCAGAACGCCACGGCCACGCCCGGGGTCTCGGAGAGCTTCACCAGCGTGGAGCCGGCGCTGAACAGCAGGATGACCGCAACCAGCGCCGTGAGGCCGAGTGCACGTCCCTGCGGCCTGCGGATGCGGAATCGCGTCTCGTCGGCGACGAGGAGGCCGGTCTCTTCGCTCACTCGGCTGGCTGCCGCAAGATGTCGGGCTCGATGTAGATGGTGGCGGCGATGGGCACCGCAGCACGCAGGCTGGCCTCGGCGCCATCGATGGCCAGGGCCAGTTCGGCGACGTTGAGCGTGGGGTCGAAGTCGAGCTTGGCGGCAACCAGCAACTGGTCGGGCCCGAGATGCATGGTGCGCAGGTGGATGATGCCGTTCACCTTGTCGGCGCCCGCGAGCGAGGCGTTGATGGCATCGAGATCCTCGTCGCTGGCCGACTCGCCGATGAGCAGGCCCTTCATCTCGGTGGCGAGGATGATGGCGATCACCACCAGCAGCACGCCGATGGTGATGGAGCCAACCGCATCCAATCGCGGGTCGCCGGTGATGTCGGCCATGCCGAGCCCGAGGAGTGCGACCACCAGACCGGTCTGGGCGCCAACGTCTTCGAGCAGAACCACCGGTAGCTCGGGCGCCTTCGAGGTGCGGATGAACCTCCACCACGACCGACCGTGACGCACGTGGTTCGCTTCCTTCACGGCCGTGCGCAGCGAGTACGTCTCGAGCGCGATGGACACCAGCAGGATGGCGTAGGCGATGCCGATGCTCTTGATCTCGTGCGGGTCGCTGAGCTTGTGGATGCCCTCGTACAGCGCGAACAGGCCGCCCATGCTGAACAGCACGAGCGCGACGATGAACGACCAGAAGTAGCGCTCCGGGCCGTACCCGAACGGGTGCGCCCGGTCGGCGGGCCGCTTGCCGCGTTTGCCACCGAACATGAACAGACCCTGGTTGCCGGTGTCGGCCAGGCTGTGCCCGGCCTCGGCGAGCAGGCCCGCCGAACGAGTGAGGAGAAAGCCGACGAACTTCGCAATGGCAATGCCGAGGTTGGCGAAGAAGGCGGCGATGATGGCCTTGCGGCTTCCGTCTTGCACGCTGGAAGACTACCGAGGGGCGGCGGCGGCAGTCGCGGCCGCCGCTCCGACCGGCGATGCACGCGGGCGCTTGGTGAAGAATGGCGCCATGCTTCACGACGACAGCAACGAGCGTGCAGGGCGGCCACTGGAAGGGCGCGTCGCCATCGTCACCGGCGGAGGGCGTGGCATCGGCCGTGGCATCAGCGAGCTGCTGGCCGCCAACGGTGCCACCGTGGCCGTCAACTACCGGCGCGACGCCGAGGCCGCCGCCGAGACGGTTGCCGCCATCACCCGGGCCGGTGGCTCGGCGAAGGCGTTCGCCGGTTCCGTCGATGATGCGGCCGACTGTGCATCGTTGGTCGCTGCGACCATCGCCGACTTCGGCGGCGTCGACATCCTGGTGTGCAACGCGGGCATCGCTTCACGCGGGCGGGCCGTGGCCGACACCGACCCCGAGGAGATGATGCGCGTCGTCGCCACTCATGCGTTCGGGCCGCATCACCTCGCGCGCGAGGCGCTGCCATCGATGCGCGGCCGCGGCCGCGGCGACATCGTGATGATCTCCTCCGTTGCCACGTCCCACATGTCGGCCAACGGTGCGCCATACAACATGGGCAAGGCGGCGATGGAAGCGCTGGCGTTCTCGCTGGCGAAGGAGGAGCGCCGCCACGGCATCCACGTCAACGTGGTGGCCCCGGGGCTGGTGGAGACCGACATGGGCCTGCGCTTGGCGCGGGCGATGAGCGGCAACCGCGACCTCGACGACCTGCGCTCGATGGATGCCGCCGCTCCGTTCGGTCGCGTGTGCCAGCCCTCCGACATCGCCAACGTGGTGCTGTGGTTGTGCAGCGCAGGCGCCGGGTACGTCACCGGCCAGCGCATCGAGGTCGACGGCGGCGGCAGGGACTGAGCTGCTGCCGGGCGTCGGCCGGTTCACTTCGGTGTGACGTTGCCGCCCGTGCGTGGGAGCTGCACGAAGGTGCGGCCCGGCGTGAGCAGGATGGGCGTGCCGTCGTCGGCGGTGAGTGCGAACGGCTGCAGTCGGTCGGGCCGGCTCCAGGTGCCGTGCACCATGTTGCCGCCGCTGAACACCCACACCTGCCCGGTGCCCGTGCTCTGTGCGTCGGGGCTGTTGGAGATGCCCTTGTTGTAGACCATCTCGAGCACGACGACGTTGTTGGTGGTGACCAGTTCGCCGCTGCGCTCCTTGTCCGCGCGACCGTTCTGCTGCCGCTCGTACAGGCCCGATGTCGCATTCCAGGTCCAGTCGATGGAGTAGCTGTCCATCTTCACCAGCACACCGGCCGACGGCACGCCACCGGGCGCGGCCGAGGTCTCGCGGAACTGGAACTGCTGCGGCGGGATGCCGGCGCCGGGAGGCGCTTGCTCCCACGCCTTGTTGATGTCGAAGTACAGGTTGTACGGAGCCTTGTCGAACCCGACGCGGAAGCACGCGCTGCCACAGAAGTTGGGGCTCATGTCGACCAGGTCGCTGTCGCGGATCTCGCGGGTGACGGTGCCGTTGCCGCCCGACCAGGCCAGGATGGGCGAACCCAGGGAACCCAACAGGTCGACGTCTTGCAGCCGGCCCGAGCGGATGGGCCCCACCTCGGCGGCGCCCTGGCTCTGGAAGACCATCGCGAAGCGCGACACGTTGTCGTTGATGATCTCCTCGTAGACGATGTCGGCCAGGTTGGCGCCCGACTGCGGATGCGCGTCGTAGTTGCCCACCTTGGCCACCACCACGGGCCGCAGCACCGCCAGTTCGTTGCCGTCGGTGACGGGGAGACCGGTGAGGGGATACACGGGCGGTGGCAGCGTGCTGGTGGTGGTGGCCGCTTCCGTGGTGGTGGTGGCAGGCGGCTCGGTGACCACGGTGGGCGGCAACGTGGAGAGCTCGATGGTGTTCGGCGTGCTGGCCGTGGAGGTGTCGGCACCGGAGCCGCCGCTGCTGCTGCACGCGGCAAGGAAGGCCATGGCGACGACCGGAAGGGACAGACTGCGGAAAAAGCGCATCCGGCGATTCTGCCACCGTCGGGTGGCGCACGTGCGGCGCCGCCGTACGACAACCGTCACTCCCTCGACGGTTCTGCTAGTGAGAGAGCATGCGCGAGCCTCGCTACGACGTCCTCTTCGAACCTGTTCGCATCGGCCCCAAGGTGGCCCGCAACCGCTTCTTCCAGGTGCCCCACTGCAATGGCATGGGGCACCGGCACCCTTCCTCGTTGGCGGAGATGCGGGGGGTGAAGGCCGAAGGTGGCTGGGCAGTGGTGTGCACGGAAGAGGTGGAGATCCACCACACCTCTGCGCTCGACGGAGCGGTGGAAGGCCGGCTGTGGGACGACGCCGATGTACCGGCGCACGCCCGGATGACGGAGCGCGTGCACGCGCACGGAGGGCTCGCCGGCATCGAGCTGGCGCACAGCGGCCTCAACGCGCCGAACCAGTACTCGCGGGTGCCGGCGATCGGGCCGTCGGTGCGGCCGGTCACCTGTGGCACGCCGTCGGTGGGCCGCGAGATGAGCAGTGCCGACATCGCCGATCTCCGCGAGTGGCATCGAGCGGCGGTGCGCCGCTCGCTCGTGGCCGGCTACGACCTGGTGTACGTGTACGCCGCGCACGGGCTCACCGTGCTGCAGCAGTTCCTGTCGCCCAGGTTCAACGCGCGTACCGACGAGTACGGAGGATCGTTGGAGAACCGCGTGCGCCTGCTGCGTGAGGTGCTGGAGGACACCGCCGAGATCTGCGAGGGCAAGGCGGCGGTCGCCTGCCGCATCGTGGTCGACGAGCTGCTGGGCACCGATGGTCAGGGCCGGTCACTCGGTCTCGGCCGCAGCGAGATGGAAGACGTGTTCGGGCTGATCGGCGAGGTGCCCGACCTGTGGGACCTGATGGTGGGTGAGTGGGACTTCGACAGCAGCACCTCGCGGTTCGAGCAGGAGGGATACAGCGAGCCGTTCGTGCACGGCTTCAAGCAGCTCACGTCGAAGCCGGTGGTGATCGTCGGGCGCTACACGTCGCCCGACACCATGGTGCGCCTCGTGCGGCAGGGCATCACCGACTTCATCGGGGCTGCGCGGCCCAGCATCGCCGATCCGTTCCTGCCGCGGAAGATCGAGGAGGGCCGGCTGCACGACATCCGCGAGTGCATCGGCTGCAACGTGTGCGTCGCCAGCGACTGGCTGAGCGTGCCGATCCGTTGCACGCAGAACCCGTCGATGGGCGAGGAGTGGCGTCGCGGTTGGCACCCGGAGCGAATCACGCCTGCACCGTCGGCGGCGCCCCCGGCCAAGGTGCTGGTCGTCGGTGCCGGCCCGGCGGGGCTGGAAGCCGCACTGTGGCTCGGCCGTCGCGGGTACGAGGTGGTGCTCGCCGAAGCGTCGCGCCAGCTGGGCGGTCGTGTCGTGCGCGAGGCCCGGCTTCCCGGGCTCGCCGAGTGGGGCCGCGTGGCCGACCACCGGGTGCTGCAGTTGCAGCAGCTGACGAACGTGCTGGTGACGCTGGAGAGCCCGATGAGTGCGGCCGAGATCGCCGGCTACGACTTCACGCACGTTGCCGTGGCCACCGGCGCCACGTGGCGGGCCGACGGGTTGGGCCGGTTCCACTCGGCGGGGGTGTTCGCCGCTGCACTCACGCCCGACGACCTGCTGGCCGGCCGGCGTCCTGTTGGCCCGCGGGTGGTGGTGTACGACGACGATCTGTTCTACATCGGCGGAGTGCTCGCCGAGCTGCTCGCCGGTGAGGGGTTCGACGTCACGATCGTCACTCCCGAGTCGAAGGTGTCGGCCTGGACGGTGAACACGATGGAGCAGCACAAGATCCATCGACGGTTGGTGGCCGCCGGTGTGGTGGTCGTCACCGATGCTGCGGTCATCGGTCACGACGGCGAGACGGCTCGCCTCAAGTGCACCTACACCGGCAGTGAACGAGACATCGCCGCCGACGACATCGTGTCGGTCACGTACCGCACCCCCGACGACACGCTGGTCGGCGAACTCCACCAGCTGGGCATGGGAAACGTGCAGGCCATCGGTGATGCGTGGAACCCGGGCACCATCGCCGAAGCGGTGTTCAGCGGCCGGCTCTACGCGGAGGCGTTGCAGGCCGAGCCGGCTGATCGAGGCGATACTCCGTTCCGGCGCGAGGTGATTCGCCTGGCCTGAGCTTCCCCGGCCGCCAACGACCGGTAGCCTTCACAGCTGTGAGTCCCCTCGCCGCTGAAGCCACCTCCTCGATCATCACCATCACTCCCACGGCTCTGGTCGAGCTGGCCGCGCTGCGCGACACCGAGCCCGATGCCGAGCGCCTGGGTCTGCGGCTGGAGATCATCAGCAAGCCGGGCGAAGACTTCAAGTACGACCTCAGCTTCGATGTCGTCACCAAGGCCGCGTTCACCGACGAGGTTCGTACGCACACCGCCGAGGGTGTCACCTTGAAGGTCATCATCCCCTCCACCAGTCGCGAGTTGCTGGAAGGTGGCACGCTCGACCACTCCGCTGGCGCCGGCCTCATCATCCGCAACCCCAACAAGCCGCAGGCGCCGGTGGTGGAAGGCCTGGTGCGCGACGATGCGCTCAGCGCCGAAGTGGAGGCCATCGTCACCGCCGAGGTGAACCCGGCGCTCGCCGCGCACGGCGGGTTCGTCACCTACGTGGGCCACGACAACGAGGGCACCGCCTACCTCACCATGGGTGGTGGCTGCCACGGCTGCTCGATGAGCCGCATGACGATGCTGGAAGGCGTGCAGACCATGATCGTCGAGCACATCCCGGCCATCGAGCGTGTGCGCGACCTCACCGATCACACCTCCGGCGAGAACCCCTACTACCACTGATCCGCGCTCGGCGGCGCTGCCGAGCGGCGGGTGGCAGCTGTCGGCCAGCGGACAACTGCGTCGGCGCGCCCGGCATAGGCTCGTCGCCATGCCGAACCACCGTCTGCGCCCGATTGCCGTCGCATCGCTCGTCGCGTCACTCGTTGCGCTGGGGTCGTGCAGCTCCACCACCTCCTCCACTGGCTCCGACGTGTCGTCGTCGCCCACGTCGTCGACACCGGTCGAGGTGGTCACCACGTCCAGTTCGGTGCCGGGCACGGCCACCACCGGTGCAACCGGCACCACGGTCGTGGCTGCCACGACTCCGGTGACCAGCCCGGCCACGACCAAGCCAACGACCAAACCAACGACAGCGCCCACGGTCAAGCCCACCGTGCCCCCCACCACGGCGCCGGTAGGCCCCAAGATCAGCAGCTTCTCGATGAGCTCGCCGGCCTCGTGTGGTACGCCGCCCGCACCCGATGCGTCGTTCGTGCCGCCGCCCACCAACCCGCCGGTGGTGACGATCACATGGAAGGCCGCCGGCGCCGACAGCGTCTATGTGGCCATCGACAACCGTGACGGCCCGTACTACAGCGACCTCCCGCTGGATGGCTCCGTCGAGTTGAACTTCAACTGTCCCGGGCCACACACGTTCTGGGTGGTCGCGGTGAAGGGCGCAGCCAAGGACTACCGCTCGACGACCTTCGGCTGACGTTCGGCTGTCGTTGGGCTGTCGTTGGGCTGTCGTTGGGCTGCCGGCGCCAGCCTGGATCAGGTCCGCTCGCCGGTGACGGTGACCGTGTCGCCGACGGCGCCGGCTTGCACATCAGCCGCCAGGAACAGCACCGGCCGCAGGCTCTTTCCCGAATACACCTTCGTCTGCGCGGTGAAGTTCGGATCGGCGGGGTCGTCGGGTTGGCCGTAGGTGAGGATGGCCTCCGCGTGCGGCCCGTCGGCGGTGAACTCCAAGGTCATCACGAAGCTGTTGCCGAACGTCACCGGGTAGCCGTTGCTGGTGAAGTAGCGGCCGTCGACGTTGTCGCCGGGGTCGCCCCTGGGGGCGAACGTGTTGCTGCCGCTGCAGCAATCGACGATGGAGATGGCTCCCTCCAGGTTGGTGCCGCCGGGGATCGAGATGCGCTCGTCGATCGCCCGCCCGTCGTACTGCACGTCGCCGAGGGCGATGTCGAGCGCCCATCCCTGCGATTGCAGGGCCATCATTGCCGCTGCCAGGTTGTTGCTGATGGTGACCGTCTTCTCGGCGATCGTGTTGGGGGTGCCCACCGGGTCGGAGGCATTGAACGGCACCGAGTAGAGGTCGCCGGCGTTGCTGCGGTCGTCGCCGGAGAAGCCGATGAGGAACTCGCGCCACAGCACGGCGCCCCGCGAGTCGTTGTTCAGCCGGCCATCCCAGTTGCGCAGCACGTCGCAGGCCGGGGTGATATCGAAGGGCAGGCCCTCGACCAGCACCACCTGCTGATCGTCGCAGGCCTTCACCACCTGGTCGCGCAGGAGATCGGCATGCAGCGCACGATTGGAGAACCACGCGGCCTGCAGCTCCTCGAAGCTGAACATGCCGTCGTCGCCGCGTAGCGTGGGGTCGGCCAGCAGGATCGCGTTCTCACGGGTGCGGCTGGATTGCGGCACGCCTTCGGCGCCGGTGAGCGGCGAGTAGCCGGTGAGCAACTGCGCCGGGTTGGCCAACCAGTGCGAGTCGTTGGCGTTGAACACGTAGTCGTCGCGCTCGAGCTGTGGTTGCTGCTCGAACGGCAAGATGCCCGGGCGGGTAGCTGCCGGGTCGTCGACCCACTCGTTGATCGGATCGCTGCCGTTGAGCAGGATGGCGCCGTTGTCGAGCACCGTCTTGGCCAGGCCGCCGGCGAACACCGCGGTCTGCCAGCCGGTGATCGCCTCCGGCGACAGGTTGGGCGTGGCGGCGGTGTCGGCGTACCACGCGCGACCGTCGGCCGAGGTGGCGATGGTGTTCACCCACGGGATGCCGTTGGCGGTGCGATGGGCGTCGATGAACTCGTCCATGCCGGTGGCGGTGTCCATCCCGAAGAACTGATCGAGGATGTCGGTGTTGTCGATGTTGGCGTCGCGCATCGTGTAGGCGTTGGTGTCGGTCCACCCGAACGGCAGGTTGAGCATCGGCCCGTAGTGGCTGTCGTACATCGTGCGGCTCTGCGTCTGCGTGGTGCCGTCGGCCTGCAGCACCTCGATCTCGATGTCGGTGGCGGTCATCGCCTTGGTGTCGGTGCCGTACTGGTAGCTGGTGGGGTCACCGGGCGTGAGCGCCAGCTCGTAGAGGGTCATGCGATAGCCCGCCGACACGGTGTGGGTCCAGGCGACGTGCTCGTTGAAACCGATGAGCACACCGGGCACGCCGGTGAGGCCCACGCCGTAGACGTTCAACTCGCCGGTGGTGAGCGTGAGCTGGCTCTCCCACAGCCGCTTCTCACCCTCCCACGGGAAGTGCGGGTTGGCGATCAGCATGCCGCCGCCGCCTTCGCTGCCCGCCGCGCCGATGGCCCACCCGTTGCTGCCCAAGCTGGTGGTCGTGTCGCCCGGCGCCGTGTCGGGTGTCGTGTCGGGTGTCGTGTCGGGCGTCGTGTCGGGTGACGTGTCGCTGGGCGACGGCTGCGGCGGCTGGGCCGTGGCGATGGGGTCGATCAGGTTGCCGGCGCTGGCGAAGAGGGTGATGTCATTGAGGTTGGCGTACAGATCGGTGGTGGTGATCGACTGCACCCAGGCTTCCCCCGCGCACCACCCGTGAGCGCCTTCGGCAGCCAGCGCGGCGTTGAAGCCGGCGACGTAGCCGCTGACCATCTCGTCCACCCGCTCGGATTGGTCGCCGAAGCGCTGGTCGGCGTCGGCCCACAGGCCGAGGTGGCGATAGGCGAAGTCGGAGTTGATGTTGGCGTCGCCCTCGCCGGGGCCGAACCACGCCGCGCGCTCGCCGCGCACCTTGATGATCTGGTCGAGCAGCGTGCAGGCACGGTCCTGCGAATAGGCGTAGCCCTGGCCGAACCCGAGGCTGCCCCAGTCATCGGCGACGATGTGGGGGATGCCGTACTCGGTGCGGGTGATCTCGGCGGAGTAGCCGGGCACCGCTTCGGTGGTGGTGGTTGCCGCTGCGGTGGTGGTGGGCTTCGTGTCGGCGGGGACGCTCGACGACGACGAGCCGTCATCACTGCAGGAGGCGACGAGCAGGAGGGCGGCAAGACCCGCCCGTGAACGGTTGCGCATGCGCGACACAGTAATCCTGGGGGTGGGCCTGCCGATGGGACCGGCGCCCCACCCCAAGTTCATTGTCAGGGGGTGGCCGGCGTCGCGACGAATCGAACGATGGCGGCGACCAGCAAGTGGCGCTCGGGGCCGAGCGTGGCGACGTGGCCGCTGCGCTCCAGGCGCAGCCGAGTGACCGGGCCGGTGACGCCGGCTGCGACTGCATCGGCGGAGAACGGGTCGACGACCTCGTCGAGGGCGCTGGTGACGAGCAGCAGCGGCACCGTGACGGCGGTACTGACCGTGAGCAAACAACCCTGCGCCATCTGCAGCAGCGCATCGATGGGCAGGCGCGTGTAGCCCTCCTCGCCGTCGGCCAGCGGTGGGCCGTCGACCCACTCGTGGCCGCGCGACCGGCGCCACTGCAAGCCGTCGACCGCGTCGGGGTCTGGCGCCGGCGGGTTGATCGCGACGACAGCGCGGCACGTGCCGCGAGCAGCCAGCGCCAACGCGAGCGAGCCCCCCATCGACTGCCCGACGATCACGTCGGCAGGCCATGCTTCGGCCGCGGTCAGCCAGTCGACCCACCCGACGTCGCGCAATTGCTCCGGTTGCGAGCCGTGCCCGGGCAGCGTTGGTGCGTGCGTGAGGTGACCGGCCGCGGTGAGCCCGTCGGCCAACGGCTGCATCGTCGCGCCGGTGCCGCCCAGGCCGTGCAGCAACAGGATGCGCGCCATGCTGCTCGGCCTCAGTCGGCGGCGGACAGCGCGCGCAGCAGGTCGGCCAGCAGGTCGGTGGTGTCTTCCAGACCCACGGAGATGCGCAGCAGCCCGCCGCTGACGCCCTGCTCGGCGGCTTCCTCGTCGGTGAGGCTGGCGTGCGTGGTGGTGCGTGGGTGGCACACCAGTGTCTCCGGGCCACCCAACGATGTGGCGACGCGCAGCAAGCCGACGCGCCCCAGCAGCCGCTCGGCTGCAGCGGCGCCGCCGGCGAGCTCGATGGCGAACACGGTGCCGAAGTGGCGCATCTGACGGATGGCCAGGTGGTGCTGCGGGTGCGTGGCCAACCCCGGGTAGTGCACGGCGGTCACAGCGGGGTGCCCCTGCAACGAATGAGCGAGATGCAGCGCGCTGGCTGCCTGGTGGTTGGTGCGCACCGCGAGCGTACGGATGCCGCGCAGCGCGTTGAGGGCGTCGAACGGCGACGGCGTGGCGCCGTGCAGCACGTGATAGCCCCAGATCTCGTCGAGCAGGTCGCGCTCGCCGCTGACCACGCCGAGCGTGGCGTCGTTGTGGCCGGCGATGCCCTTGGTGGCCGAGTGCAGTGAGAGGTGCACGCCGTGGGCCAGCGGCTGCTGCCCGAGCGGCGTGGCGAACGTGGAGTCGACCAGCGTGATGGGGCCGCGCAGCGCACCGAGCTCGTCGAGGTCGACCAGCTCCAGCAGCGGGTTCGACGGCGTCTCGGCGATGGCCAGCATGGTGCGGCCGGGTTGCACGGCGGCCGCGAAGGCCCCGGGCGCGGTACCGTCGACGAACGTGACCTCGATGCCGAAGCGGGCGCACGGGCCCTGCAGGAACGCGAGCGTCGCGGAGTACAGCTGGCGCTGAGCGACGATGTGGCTGCCCTGCCCGCACAGCGCAAGCACGATGGTGCTGATGGCGCCCATGCCGCTGGCGAAGGCCAACGATGCTTCGGCGCCCTCGAGCACGGAGACGGCCTCTTCGAACGACGCCACCGTGGGGTTGGCGTAGCGGCCGTAGAACTCGCCCGAACGAACGCCGGTGGCGCGCCGGCGGGCGTCGCGCATGTCGGCGGATTGCCACACGCTGCTGGCCCACAACGCCGGCGCCAGCGAGCTGCCGCTGTGGGCGCGGCCGGCGGTGATGGCAAGTGTTGCCGGATGCACACTTGCCTCGGCTGGGTCGGATGTTTCCGGCATCTGGCCAAGACTACGCCGTGGCTCTACGCTGCGCCCATGACAGTTGATCTGGGTGCTCTGTACCGTTCGGCGCGTGGCCGAATCTCTGCGCTCTGCGTCGCCGACGGCGTCGACCCCGACCTGATCGTGCCGGCGACTCCGGAGTGGACGGTGCACGACGTCGTCGCTCACCTCTCGGGCATCGCCGTCGATGCGTCCAGCGGCAACATGGACGGCGCGCCGGGCGACCAGTGGACCGCAGCGCAGGTGTTGCGCGGCGCCGGCCGATCCGTGCCCGAGATGCTGGCCGAGTGGCAGCAGACCGGCCCGATGATCGAAGGCTTCCTGTCCACCCCCGACGGTGCCAGCGCGTCGGCAGCGGTGATGGATATCCACACGCACGAGGCCGATCTGCGTCATGCACTGGGGCAGCCGGTGGCGATACCGAGCGACTTCCTGGAGTGGGCCGGCGGCGCGATGCGCGAGAGCTTCGCCGGTCAGTGCGCCGAGGCCGGGCTCGCCGCCGTCGAGCTGTCGGCGAGCGACTTCGAGTGGTTCCGCGGTCGTCTCGGCCGACGAACGCCTGCCGAGGTGTCGGCGTACGCATGGTCGGCCGACCCGGGCCCGTACCTCGACACCTTCTTCATCTTCGGTCGCGCCACCGCCTCGTTGGGTGAGCTGCCGTTTGGTGATGCGTTCGGTGATGCGTTGGGTGATGCGGTGGGCGATGCGTCGGGCGGCAGCGTGTGATCGGTCGCCTCGACGAAGTGGTCATCGACTGTCACGACCCATTGCACCTCGCCGAGTTCTGGCAGCGAGTGCTGGGTGGCTACGTCGTGCGACAGAGCCACGAGTGGGTGGCGCTGGAACCTCCCACGGGCATCACCGTGTCGTTCCAGTTGGTGCCGGAGGCCAAGATCGTGAAGAACCGTGTGCATCTCGACATCGATGTCGGCGATCTCGAGGAGGCCGCCGAGGCCGCCATCGCCATCGGTGCCAGCAGGGTCGGCGAAGTGGTCTACGACGAGATGGGCGGCTTTCAGGTGATGGCCGATCCCGAAGGCAACGAGTTCTGCCTGATCAACGGCCCGACCGCCATCACTGCGTAGGTACTGGGGCCGCCGTGGTACCGGCTGGCTACTGTCGGGTACATGAAACAGCCCATTCGCCGCATTGCCCTGTCCACCGGTGGCGGCGATGCGCCGGGCCTCAATGCCGTGATCCGATCGGCGACCCTGGCGGCCATCAATCGTGGGTGGGATGTCGTCGGCATCCGCGACGGCTTCAATGGCTTGTTCCTGCCCGAGCTGTATCCCGAGGGCGGGCTCATCCAGCTCACCCGTGAGCGTGTGCGCGGCATCGTCCACCAGGGCGGCACCATCATCGGCACCACCAACCGCGGCAACCCCACCGCGTACCCCGTGCAGCAACCCGATGGCAGTTGGGTGGAGGTGGATCGCACCCCGGAGCTGTTGGCGCTGTTCGAGCAGCAGGGCATCGACGCGCTCATCACCATCGGTGGTGACGGTTCGCTCACCATCGGCAACCACCTGTCGGAGGCCGGGCTGCGCGTGATCGGTGTGCCGAAGACGATCGACAACGATCTCGAGCACACCGATGCGACCTTCGGTTTCGACACAGCAGTCAGCTTCGCCACCGAGTGCATCGATCGCTTGTTCGCCACGGCCACCTCGCACGGCCGCGTGATCGTCGTGGAGGTGATGGGTCGCTATGCCGGGTGGATCGCGCTCAACGCCGGTGTGGCCAGCGGGGCCCACGCCATCCTGATCCCGGAGATCCCGTACGAGCTCGAACCGGTGGCGGCAACGATTCGCCAGCGCGAGCAGCGCGGGTCGAAGTTCTCCATCGTGGTGGTGGCCGAGGGTGCTCGCCGTGTCGGCGGCAGTGTGTCGGTGCTGGGCAAAGCGGTGGGGCAGGCCGAGCGGCTGGGTGGTGTCGGCGAGAAGGTGGCCACCGAGCTGGAGCTGCTCACCGGCAAGGAGGCGCGCACGGTCGTGCTGGGCCACCTGTTGCGTGGTGGCACGCCCACCGCGGTCGATCGGTTGCTCGGCTTGCGCTTCGGCGCCGCCGCGGTGCGAGCGCTCGACGAAGGTGTCGACGGCATCATGGTCGCGTTGCACTCGCCCACCGTGAAGTACGTGCCGCTGAGCGAGGTGACTTCCCGGCAGAAGACGGTGCCGTTGGATTGCGACACGATGCTCACCGCGCGCGACATGGCCATCAACTTCGGCGATGCGATGCCCACCTGATCCGCTGCGCGGTCGCGAGTGCTAAACGGTTGAGCCGGCGGATCACGTTGGCAGTCACCTGGCCGACGGCTGCATCGTCGAGCGCGTACACCCAGTCGGTGCTGCCGATGGTGGCCACGGTGCCGCCACTCGCGCCCGACGGGTTGCAGGTGAGCATCACCGCGTTGCCATGACGTACACGTGCGATGGAATCGGGTGAGGTGTCGCCGTACACGCGCTCTGCCACGAACTCGAGATCGCACTGGTCGGCGCTGGCGGCCACGGAAGCGGGGTACTCGCCTTCCCCCAGGCTGGAGGCAGGAGCGAACGCGACGACTTCGGTGTGCGGCGGCGCGTCGGGCTGGACGGCGATGGGCAAGCCGAACTCGTCGATGCCGAGGCGCACGCCGACGGTCTCGTACCCCACCGCGCCCAGTGCTGCGCCCAGCTGGTCGCCGTAGCGCAAGCCGGTGCCTTCGAACAGCCAGTGATCGTCGCGGTACACCGTGAAGCCGCCGCTCGCTCGCGGGGTGGCCTGGCCGAAGCGGCTGTAGAGGCCGAACGCCGAACCTGCCCCCAGGAAGCGCCACTCCGGCCGGCCGACCAGCGGGTCGCACCACATGCCGCTCATCGTGTGCTCGGCCGCGGTGCCCACGACGGGGTCGTTGCGGTGGGCGGAGTACTTGTGCGCGGTGAGCGAGCGACCGTGGTCGGTGAGGCGCACCTGCCAGAACATGGTGTTGCCCGACAGGCTGGCGTAGTTGCCGCCTGCCGCCACATGAGCTTCGATGGTGTCGCGCTGCGCAGCCGACCAGTACTCGTCGTGGCCGACGCCCAGCACCAGCCGGTAGCCGTTCACCACGGCAGGCTCGTGCTGCAGGTCGCTGGAGACCGCGTAGTCCAGTGCGATGCCGTTGCGCTCGGCCCACTCCACGAAACGGCGCTCGTAGGTGAACCAGCCGGCCGAGCTCATGTAGCCCGGGTAGCCGTGAGCGAATCGGTACTCCTGGTAGACGACGCCGTCGACGTCGGGGTCTTCGCCGGCGTGCGTCGGCCGGCTCTTGCGGTCGTCGCGTTCGGTGTGGGGCCGCACCAGCATGCCGCGCCCGAACGGTCGGTCGAAGCTCACCTGGTGGCCGCCGGTGTAGAGGCTGCGGCCACCCCAGTTGTTGTACGCGTTGTAGGTGTTGGTGGCCAGCACCAGCAGCGGGTTCCCCGTGGCCCGCTTGGCCCGCACCACGAACATCGCATGGCCGATGGCGCGGTCGTGGGTGGCGCCCTGAGCGTGCAGCGTGACGAGGTAGCAACCGCTCGACCAGTCGCTGCTCACAGGAATGTTGAGGGCGACCGGCCAGCCACAGCCGTGCGAGTCGGCGTTCGCAGGTGTGGGGTGTGCCACACCCGGCACGTCGCGCTGCGACCACAGCACCTCGTCGTTCCCCGGCGTGGTGCTGCCCCAGCGGCGCACGTCGACGTCGAACTGCTCGGTGGCGCACCACACGTGCACGCCGACGCCCTCGCCAGGGAGGTAGCTCAGCTGGTCGCAGTACGCCTCGACTGCGTCGTAGTGGGTGACATCATCGGCCATGCCGTCAACCGTAGTGACGGCCAGGCCCGCGTGGCTCAGCCGTCGTTCTCCTGCTCGTGCAGCTGACGAACGGCGATGTCGCGCTCGGTTCCCTCCTTGCCGGGTTTCCGGAGGTCTCCGTCCGGGCGGGATCCTTCTCGCAGACCGAGACGAATCCCGCACGGAAGCCGATCTGGGAAGGATCACGCCCAGAAACCGAGCCGATCGGAGTGCTTGCCTGCCGCTGAGCGGGGGCTGGGTGGTCAGCGCCCGGCGCGCAGCAACGTGCCCGGCGTGGCGCCGGTGAACTCGTCGTGGTCGACGGTCTGCACGCCGGCCACCCACGTGCCCACGTAGCCACGGGCCTTCTGCACGATTCGCCGTCCGCCGGCGGGCAGGTCGTATGCCATGCGGGGCACCTCGAAGCCGAGGCGGCCGTAGTCGATCAGGTTGAGGTCGGCCCGCATGCCGGGAGCCACCACGCCGCGGTCGGCGATGCCGTACAGCGCCGCCGTCTGCGAGGTCTGGCGGTGCACCACGTACTCCAGTGGCAGCTTCTCGCCGCGAGTGCGGTCGCGGGTCCAGTGGGTGAGCATGAACGTGGGCATGCCACCGTCGCAGATGGCGCCGCAATGTGCGCCACCGTCGCTGAGCCCCATGCGCGTGTGCGGGTGGCGGGTGACTGCCTCGGTGAACGACAGGTCGCCGTAGCTGTAGTTGAAGAACGGCGCGTACAGCATGCCGTTGCCGTCGTGCGCGACGAGCTGATCGAGCACCAACTGCATCGCCGGCACACCCGCTCGTGCGGCGACGGCCGCGACGCTGTCGACGGCGTCGGGTTCGTAGTCGATGTTCTCGCCGTCGACCAGCCAGATGCGGCCGAGGCCGTTGAGCACTGCTGATTGGAAGAAGCCGCCGTCGTCGGGGATCTCGTCGATGATGCGGCGGCGGCGCTCGGGTTCTGCCAGCGCGACCAGTCGCTCGGCCAACGGGAGATCGGCGATCTCCTGGTACGCGGGGTGGAACAGCAGCGGATGCACCGACCCCTGCAGGCAGTAGAGGATGCCAATGCTGCGGCCGGCCACCTGAGCGATGATCGGCAGCCCGTCGGCATGGGCCTCGTCGAGCAGTCGCAGCACCTCGCGCCACACTTCCGGCGCCTTGTCGGACTGGTTGAGGTTGACGCAGATGGGCTGCCCGGTGAGTGCCGCGACCTTGCGCATCCATGGCCACTCCTGCACCGGCACGAGCGCGTGGTCGGGTGCGAAGCCGAACACGCCGCGACCGACCCGTGCCATGGCAGCGGCGATGCCCAGCAGCTCGTGCTCGTCGGCTGTGGTGCCGGGCACCAGCTCGCCATCTTTCGCCTTGTGGATGGGCGTGCGCGACGTGGTGAAACCGAATGCGCCGGCGCGCAGCGCTTCTTCCACGAGGCGGGCCATCTCGACGATCTCGGCATCGGTGGGCTCGGCGTTGGCCGCGCCGCGTTCGCCCATCACGTAAGCCCGCAGCGGACCGTGCGCGATGGACGAGCCGATGTCCATCACCCGCGGCAGCTGCTCGAGCACGTCGAGGTACTCGGGGTAGCTCTCCCAACCCCACTTGATGCCTTCGGTGAGCGCCGAGCCGGGGATGTCCTCGACGCCTTCCATCAGCTGGATCAGCCACTCGTGACGATCGGGTGAGGCGGGGGCGAAGCCGACCCCGCAGTTGCCCATCAGCGCAGTGGTGACACCGTGCCAGCCCGACGGCGTGACATATGGATCCCAGGTGACCTGCGCGTCGTAGTGCGTGTGCACGTCGACGAACCCTGGTGTGAGCAGCAGCCCATGGGCATCGACCGTGCGGGTGCCGGCGGCGATGGTGCCGGAGGGCTCGACGGCGGTGATCGTGTCGCCGTCGACGGCGACATCGGCGTCGCGACCAGGCTGGCCGCTGCCGTCGACGAGGTGGGCGTTGCGGATGACGAGGTCGTGTGTCACGCCGCCATCATTGCGCGTTCGAAGTGGGTGCGGCTACTGGCCATCGGGGTTCGTGTCAGCTGTCGTGTCGGCCGTCGTGTCCGTAGGTGGTGAGTCGACTGCCGCGCCCGTCAGCGCCGCCAGTTCTTCGGTGATCAGCCGCACCACCAGCTGATCGAGCGCCATCTCTTCGTAGTCGGTGGGGCCGATGTCGGTGCTGTCGCCCGTCGCTGCGCCCGCCGCGCCATAGCTGAGGAACACGAATCTGCTGCCGGTGGCCTGGGCGAGCTGCCGGAAGACCGCTTCGGCCTGATCGTCGCTCTCCGACGAGGCCACCGGGAAGATCTTCAAGCCGCGTTCGATCGCGTTGGCGATCGACTGCGGGTATGGGGTCGCGACCTGGCGCCCGATCTGCGGCGGCGCGTCGGCCACCAGGAAGACCAGCTGCAGCGTGCCGGCGGGGTCGCGCCAGCTGGGTGCGCGCAACGCTTCGGCGAGCCCTTCGTCCAACGCCTCCGGGTAGTCGTCGCCGCCATCGGCCACCACGTCGGCCAGCGCCTCGCGAAAGTCGGTGACGCTGGCGGTGAAGTCGAACGTGGATGTCACGAACTGGTCGCCAAGGTCGCGGTACAGCGTCATGCCGAAGCGCACGTCGGGTTCGGACTGCAGCTGCGCCACCTGCGCCGCCACCGAATCGATGCTGGTCTTCAGCCGGTCGATCTCGTCGCCCATCGAGCCGGTGGCATCGAGCAGGAACAGCACGTCGACCGCAACCGGGCCGTCGGCGCCACCTGTGCCGGTGAGCACCAGGCCCACCGATGTGCCGGGCACCCCGGTGGCGGCAGCGCCGTCTGATGAGAACTGGAACTCGGTGCTCGCCGCGGCTCCGTACAGCGCGGGATGGAAGCGCGCCGTGCCGTCGGCGGTGGTGCGCAGGTGAGCGATCGGTGTGCCGGCGGCACTCACCTCGACGTCGGCACCGGCCACGGGCAGGCCGGCGCTCCCTGTCACCGAGACGACGATGCGGCCGGTGGGGTCGAAGTCGCGCAGGGCGATGCCGAGCGACTCGACGCGAGCGAGGTACGCCAGGTACTCGTCGAACCCCGCGTTGTCGTCCACGCTGCCGGCCGTCAGCGCGCTGGCGGGCATCGGCGGTACGACCGCGTCGCCACCGGGTGCGCCGACGACCTCCGCCGCATCTGCCGCCGGGGCGTACGACTCAGTGGCCAGGTCGGCTCCACCGGCACCGGCGTCGCGCTGCCAGGCCGGCTCACCTCCGATCCAACCTCGATCCTCGTCGCGAGCGGCGGAGCTGGTGGAGGTCTCCTCGGCGGATCGGTCGTTGCCGCAGGCGGCGAGCAGGAGACCGATGAGAGCAGCACTGGCGACGATGCGTGATGGCATGCCGCGTTCGACGTACGCCGGCGCCGGTGGGTTCCGTGATTGCTCAGCCGGCGAGCGGGCGGGCGCAGTGGTGCAGCAACCCGTTCGACGAGATGGCGGTGTTGCTCATGAAGGTTCGCTCGCCGTGGCGATCGGTGAAGGTGCCGCCTGCTTCCTCCACGATTACCATCACCGCGGCCAGGTCGTAGGGCTGCAGGCCGACCGCATCGACGGCCAGGTCGACGGCGCCCTCGGCCACCAGCATGTGCTGCCAGAAGTCGCCGAAACCTCGGGCCCGGTACGCCTGTTGTTGCAGATGCACCAACTGGTCGGTGAGGCCCAACATGTCCCAACCGGAGGAGAACGTGACCGACACCTGCGCCTCGTCGAGCTTCGACACGGTCGACACCTGGCACCGCGCCATCGGCGAACGCCGAGACCCTTCGCTGCCCACCACGTGCGCCCCATCGCCGGCGCCGCGACGACGCCCACCAGCGCGCCGTGCTCGGCATGCGTGAGAGCGACCAGCGACGCCCACACCGGAATGCCGCGCACGAAGTTCGACGTGCCGTCGATGGGGTCGATGATCCAACGCCACGGGCTGTCGAGATCGCCGACCAACCCGTGCTCCTCGCCGAACAGGCCGTGCGTGGGCCGGTGGGCCAGGACGCGATCGGAGATGGCCAGCTCGGCCTCGCGATCGGCCTCGGTGACCTCCGTGCGGTTCGCCTTCCAGTCGAGGTTGAACGTGCGGTGCGTGTAGTGCGGCATCGAGATGGCTGTGGCCAGATCGGCCAGCTCGAGTGCGAACTGCAACTCGGCGGCTGCATCGAAGTCGGGGATCGTCACGGATGGGAGGTTAGGCCGCAGGGCACTGTAATGCGTGATAGAGTACGAATTGTATGACGGTCCAGCTCATTGCTCGCGTCGACGACGAACTCCTGATGGGCGTCGATTCGCTGATCAACCTCGGCCTCGCGGCGAACCGCAGCGAGGTCGTCCGCATCGCACTCACCGAGCTGATCGAACGCACCCATCAGGCAGAGGTCGACCGCCGATTGGTGGCCGCCTACGTCGCTCACCCGCAGGCCGAGGCCGAGGTTGCTCGCGCACAGCTGGCAGCGATGCGCATGATCACTGCCGAGCCGTGGTGAGCAGGCGCGCAGGCACGCCGCTGCAGGGCGAGGTGTGGTGGGCCGAGGGTCTCGACCAGCGCCGGCCGGTGTTGGTGGTCACCCGATCGGCAGTCATCCCTGTGCTGTCCACCATCGTGGTTGCACCTGTCACTCGCACCATCCGCGATATCCCCACCGAGCTACGCCTCGGCCCCGAGGAAGGGTTGCCCGACGAATGCGTCGCATCGTTCGACAACCTCGAGACGGTGCCGTGGCGTGGCCTGCTCACCATCCGGCTGGGCACGCTCAGCACTGCGCGTCGACCGCAGCTGTGCGCTGCGCTGCGCACGATGTCGGCCTGCTGAGCAGGCCCGCGCGGTATCGCTACGCTCGGGCGATGCCTCACGACCCAGGGCCGTCGCTCTTCCAGAGCGTGTCGGCCGACTACGTGCACTACCCCGCGTGCCGAGTAGCGCCGGCCGTCGCCGACGCGGTGTACCTGAAGTGGTACTCGCTCGCCGTGCCCGAGCGTGCGCACACCGATGCAGAGATTGCCGCCGCCCAGGCGTTCCTGCTCGAGGAGATCGCTGCCGGCACTCTCGCGCTGGCGCACGAAGTCGGCTTCGTGGTGCAGCATCGAATCGCCACGATGGATGTCTTCTACGTGTGCAGCTGGAATGGCAACAACGAGCTGTGGGAGACCCACTATTTTCATCCGCTCGACAGTGGCCGCTTCGAGGTGGGGCGGCACGGCACGAAATTCCCCACGTTCTGCGTCAGGGTGCTCGCGATCGTGCACCACGAAACCGCCGCGTGGTCTCGCTACCTGACCTCGGCCCGCGACTCCGCAGCGCGCGCCGCCTACTGCGACGATCAGCTCGACGCGATGGTGGGCTGACCTCCGATCCGGCTGGTCGCTCCACCGCTCGACCGTGAGCGCTAGCCGAGCAGGGTGCGCGCGGCGGTGCTGATGCCGTCGGCATCGAGGCCGAGCTGAGCCAGGATCTTGTCGGCCGAGCCCTGGGGGATGAACTTCGCGGGGATGCCCAGCACCTGCACCGGAACGGAGGCGGCGATGGCATGCACCTGATCGGCGGCGGTCATGCCGATGCCGCCGTCGCGGATGCCATCCTCCACTGTCAGCACGGCGCCGTGAGCCGCTGCGTCGGCGATCATCGCCGGGTCGAGCGGGGCGCACGACCGGACGTCCCAGACAGAGGTTTCGATGCCGGCGGCGGCCAGAGCTTCAGCAGCCTTCTGCGCATCGGCCAGCATCTTCCCGACCGCGAGGATGCACAGCGAGCCGTCGCCCTTGCGGACCCGGCGAGCGAGCAGGCCCGTGCCCACCTCGTGCTCGCCGACGTGCACGGCGCTGCCACGCGGCCAGCGGATGGCCACCGGGCCTTGGTCGGCGAGGCCGAGCGCGTCGTGCAGCATCACTTGCAGTTCCTCGGCGCTGGACGGCGCCAGCACGCGCATGCCGGGCACCTTGGCCAGCAGCGCCATGTCGTACACGCCGTGGTGGCTGGCACCGTCGGGGCCGGTGATGCCGGCGCGATCGAGGCAGAACACCACCGGCAGGCGGTGCATGGCCACGTCGTACACCACTTGATCCCATGCGCGGTTGAGGAACGTGGAGTAGATGGCGACGATGGGCCGCAACCCGCCCATGGCCATGCCGGCGGCGCCGGTGACGGCGTGCTGCTCGGCGATGCCGACGTCGAAGAAGCGGTCGGGGAAGCGGGCCTGGAACGGCAGGAGCCCGGTGGGCCCCGGCATCGCGGCAGTGATGGCGACCACGCGCGAGTCGGCCTCGGCCTCCTTGATGATGGCCTCGGCGAACGACTGCGTGTAGCCGGTGACCACTGCCGGCGGCGGGCCTACCATGGGGTCGAAGACCGGGGCGTCGTGGAGGTGCTTCTCGTCGTCGTCCTCCGCCGGCGAGTAGCCGCGGCCCTTCTCGGTGAGCACGTGCACCACGATCGGGCCTTCGGCCGACAGCTCGATGGCGTTGCGGAACGAGTGCTCGAGCGCCTCCACGTCGTGGCCGTCGACGGGGCCGACGTAGCGCACGCCGAGGGCCTCGAAGAACGACGGTGGTTGCAGGAACTCGCGCACGGCAGCCTTGAACGCCTCGACGCTCTTCTCCGCCTGCGGGCCGACGTACGGCAGCTCGCGGAGGAACTGTTCGAGCTTGCGCTGGCGGCGCACGTACACCGGGTTGAGGCGGATGTTGGTGAGGCTGTGCGACAACCTGCCGGTGATGCGCTCGGGCAGGCTGGGGTGGTCGGCGATGGCCTGCTCGCGGGCCGAGATGCCGGCGGTGAGGTTGCTGATGGTGGGCGCGTAGCTGCGACCGTTGTCGTTGAGCACGATGATGACGCGCTGGTTGCTGTGGCCGATGTTGTTCAGGGCCTCGTACGCCATGCCGCCGGTCATGCTGCCGTCGCCGATGACGGCGACGATGTGGCGGTGCGGGTCGGTGCCGGCATCGCGGGCGATGGCCAAGCCGTACGCGTACGAGAGCACCGTGCTCGCATGGCTGTTCTCGATGTAGTCGTGCGGGCTTTCCTCGCGGTTCGGGTAGCCCGACATGCCACCCGCCTGGCGGAGGCGCTCGAACTGCGCCTGACGCCCGGTGACGATCTTGTGCACGTATGCCTGATGCCCCGTGTCCCACAGGATCGCATCGGTGGGCGACTCGAACACGCGGTGGAGCGCCAGCGTCAGCTCGACTGCACCGAGATTGCTGCCCAGGTGGCCGGCGTTCTCGGCAACCGCCTGCACGATGAAGTCGCGAATCTCACCAGCGAGATCCGCGAGCTCGGGGTAGCTCAGTTCGCGAAGGTCGGCGGGTTGCCGGATGTGCTGCAGCGCCATGGCGGGCTCACGCTACCTGCCGGCGCCGGCAGCTGTCGGCATTCGGGGCAGCCCGGTACGAAGGCAACGGACGTGCCGCGCTAGGAATCGGCCATGAGTTCTCTGCAGGGACAGACCGCACTGATCACGGGTGGTGGCAGCGGCATCGGGCTGGCATGTGCCGCACAGCTCGCTCGCGATGGCGCAGCGGTGGTGCTGGCGGGGCGCAGCGCCGAGAAGTTGGAGGCTGCTGCGGCCGGTCTGCGTGCCACGGACGCCGAGGTGCACACGGTGGTCTGCGACGTCACCGACGAGGCGCAAGTGGCAGCCGCGTGCGAGCAAGCTGCCGCCGTCGGTCGGTTCACGATGGTGGTTGCCAACGCCGGTTCCGGCTCGGCGGCCCCGTTGCACCTCACCACCCTCGACGACTGGAACAGCGTGATGGCCACCAACCTCACTGGAGCGTTCCTCACCATCAAGCACTCTGCCGTGCACCTTGCTCGCGCCGGCGGCGGCGCCATCGTGGCCATCTCGTCGATCGCAGCGCCGCGCACGCACCGCTACATGACCCCGTACTGCGTCAGCAAGGCCGGGCTGGAGATGTTGGTGCAACAGGCTGCCGACGAGCTGGGCTCCGTCGGCATCCGTGCCAATGCCGTTCGCCCCAGCCTGGTACCCACCGACATCTCGGCCGGCCTCACCGGCAGCCCCGACATCGTGGCCGACTACCTCGACCAGATGCCGCTGGCTCGGCTGGGCACCACCGACGACATCGCGAACGCCGTGCGATTCCTGCTCGGCGAGGAGAGCAGTTGGATCACCGGCCAGTGCATCAGCGCCGACGGCGGCCATCATCTGCGCCGCGGCCCCAACCTGACGCCGCTGATGGAACTCGTGCTGGGCGACGACGCCCACCCCCACTGAAAGGCACGTACTCGTGGAGAACGACACATGACTGCACTCTTCGATCTCGGCGGGCACGTCGCGCTGGTCACTGGCGGCAACGGCGGCATCGGCCTGGGCATGGCCACAGCGTTGGCCGGCCAAGGTGCGTCGGTTGCCATCTGGGGCACCAACCCGGCCAAGAACGCTGCTGCCGCCGAGCAGTTGCGAGCGATCGGCAACCCCGTGCTCGACCTGGTCTGCGATGTGGGCGACCACCAGGCGGTCATCGACGGGATGGCCACCGTCGTCGCCGAGCTCGGCCGCATCGACTCGTGCTTCGTCAACGCCGGTGTCGGTGGCCAGGCGCCCAGCTTCGTTGGCATGAGCGAGGACGAGTGGCACCGCGTGATGCGCGTCAACCTCGACGGCGCATTTTTCACCGCGCAGGAGGCCGTGAAGCAGATGGTGGCGCAAGACCCGCAAGGCGGCTCGGTGGTGTTCACCACCTCCGGCTCGGCGAAGTACGGCCAGCAGCGCGGCCAGCACTACGGCGGCTCCAAAGGCGCCGTGATCTCGATGATGAAGGGCATCGCCGTCGAGCACGCTCGCCACGGCATCCGCTGCAACGCGATCCTCCCCGGCTGGATCGAGAGCGATATGACCGCCGGTGCGCTCAGCTGGGACAAGTTCGTGGCCAACGTGCTGCCGCGAGTGCCGATGCGCCGTTGGGGCAAGCCGGAGGACTTCGCCGGCCTCGCCGTGTACCTGGCCAGTGACGCCAGCAGCTACCACACCGGCGACGTCATCACCATCGACGGCGGCTACCACTCGTTCTGACACGGTGACGCGCCCGGCGGTTCTGGAAGGCTGTTGAGATGAGCAATGACAACGCCGACCTGCACGTCGAAGGCCATGCCGGGCAACAGGCGGTGGCCGCGCTGATGGCGTTCGGCACCGACACCATGTTCACTCTCAACGGCGGGGACATCTGGCCGTTGTACGACGCAGCGCGCGATCAGGGCATGAAGGTGGTCGACACTCGACACGAGCAGACGGCCACGTTTGCCGCCGAGGCCTACGCGAAGCTCACGCGCAAGCCGGGCTTCGCCGCGCTCACCGCCGGCCCGGGCATCACCAACGGTGTGTCGGCAACCACCAGCGCGTTCTTCAACGGCTCGCCGTTGGTGGTGCTGGGCGGTCGCGCTCCTCAGGGTCGCTGGGGTAGCGGGTCGCTGCAGGAGTTCGATCACGTGCCCGTGATGCAGTCCATCACCAAGAGCGCGGCCACCGTCACCGACGCTGCGCAGGCAGGCGCGATGGTGCATGCGGCGGCTCGTCTCTCGATGACGCCGCACCGCGGCCCCACCTTCCTCGACTTCCCGCTCGACGTGTTCGGCCCGGCTGCCGGCGACATCCCGGCGGTCGACGAGTGCGTCGGCCTCGGTGCCGCGCCCGACGACGAGGAGGTCGACCGTCTTGCCGCGCTCATCGCCAACGCCGAGCGCCCGGCGTTCATCGTCGGCAGCGATGTCTACTGGGACGGCGCATGGGCCGCACTGCGCGCCGCCGCCGAGCACCTGCGCGTGCCGTGCTTCTTCAACGGTCTCGGTCGCGGCACGTTGCCCGCCGACCACGAGCTGGCGTTCTTGCGCACTCGCGGGCTGCTCAAGGCGCGCGCCGATCTGGTGGTGGTGTGGGGCACCCCGCTCGACTTCCGTCTCGGCTTCGGGCGCTTCGGCAACGCGCAGGTGGCGCACGTGGTCGACAGCAACCAGCAGCGGGCCACGCACGTCGGCGTGCCCACCGTGGCCGGCGACAGCAACCTCGTCCTGCGCGCGCTGGCCGACGGCCCAGGGCCCAGCATCGACCGTGCCGGCTGGATCGCCGAGCTGCGGGCCGCGGAGGAGAAGGGCCGTGCCGCCGATGCCGAGCTGCTCGGCGACAACAGCGCGCCCATCAAGCCCAGCCGCATCTACGGCGAGCTCGGCCGCCGCATGGCTCGCGACGCGGTGGTCATCTGCGACGGTGGCGACTTCGCCAGCTACGCCGGCAAGTTCGTGGAGGTCTTCGAGCCCGGCTGCTGGCTCGACACCGGCCCGTACGGCTGCCTGGGCAATGGCCCCGGCTACGCCATCGCGGCCCGCACGGTGCGCCCCAGCAGCCAGATCGTGCTGCTGCTGGGTGATGGCGCCGCAGGCTTCAGCATGATGGACGTCGACACGATGGTGCGCCACCAACTGCCGGTGGTGATGGTGGTCGGCAACAACGGCATGTGGGGGCTGGAGAAGCACCCGATGCAGGCCATCTACGGCTGGGACATGGCATGCGACCTGCAGCCCGGGCTGCAGTACGACCAGGTGGTGAAGGCGCTGGGCGGCGCCGGCGAAACCGTCACCCAGCCCGGCGAGATCGGGCCGGCCATGGATCGTGCGTTTGCCAGCGGAGTGCCCTACATGGTGAACGTGCTCACCGACCCCAGCGACGTGTACCCACGCACCAGCAACCTCGGCTGAGGCGGCCACGACCGGCCACGACCGGCCACGACCGTCACGACCAACGGCCCACCAGCCGCCGCAGCTCCTCCTCGCCGAACCGTCTGGTGAACTCGGCGAGCGAGTAGCCGGTGACACGTGACGGCTCCAGCGCGGTGGCCGTTGCCGACCTGGGCAGCGTGAACGTGGGGCCCATCTCGCCGAACACCTCGCCCGGCTCCACAACCCCGATGGTGGAGCCGGCGCGGGTGAGATCGAGGCGGCCCGACTCGACCACGTAGATGTGGTGGGCGACTTCGCCTTCCGCGAACAGCTCGTCGCCGATGGCCAGGAACGTGTCGACGACGGCCTCGGTGACGCCGGAGCGGTCGGGCGACATGTCGATCACCTGATCGGCCAGGGGCTTGCTGTGAGCGCTGGGAGGCTGGGGGCAGGGCCTGCGGGTGAGGTGCCGTCGCCCCCCAGCGCTGGGTCGAGCGCCAGGGCACGGGCGATCGCAACGCGTTGCATCTGCCCTCCCGACAACATGCCCGGACGGTGCGACACCCGTTCGGCAAGGCCGACGTTGCTCAGCAGTTCGCGGGCGCGCTCGCGAGCAGCGCGCCGGCGCACCCCCGCCGAGAGCATCGGCATCATCACGTTCTCGGCGGCGGTGAGGCTGGGCACCAGGTTGAACGCCTGGAACACGACACCGACCATCGATCGCCGGTACGCCGTGAGCTGCTGGGCGGAGAGCGAGGTGACCTCGTGGTCGCCCACCCGGATGGAGCCCGAGGTGGACGCTGCAGCCCGGCGAGGCACGACAACAGGGTGGTCTTGCCGCACCCCGATGGGCCCAGCAGGATGGCCAATCGACCTGCCGGCACAGAGGTGCTGAACCCGTCGAGCGGCCGCACCGCTGCGTCGCCGGTGCCGTACTCGACGGTCACCCGGTCGAGGGTGACCACCGTGCCACGGTCGTTGGTGTCACGGTCGTTGGTGTCACGGCCGTTGGTGTCGCCGTCGTCGGTGCCGTCGGTGGCGGTCACGTCAGGGCCCCCCGAAGGCGGTGACCGGTTCGATGCCGGCGACCCGGCGCACACCGAGCATCCCGGCGAGCATGCCGATCGCCATCGCCAGCAACGGAAGCGACATCATCGAGCCCGATTCGATGTCGACCTGCATCGGGAAGCGCGGGGCCAGCAGCACTCCCAGGCCGACGCCCAGCACTGCCGCCAGCACGGCAACCACCACCGCCTGCACGCACACTCCGGCACCCACAGCAGCGGTGCTGGCGCCGGTTGCCTTGAACACCGCGATGTCGCGGGTGCGGTCGAGCACGCCGAGGTACACCACCGCCGCCAGCACGAGTGCCGCCACCAGCCACAGCAACGCTTTCACGAACTGGATGGATTGCACCGCGTTCTTCAGCGGGCGCATCAACCCGCGAGCGACGGCGGGCTTGTCCTGAGTGCGGTACTCGGCCGGCAGGGTCGGGTTGGCATCGGTGGTGAGCACGGTGCTCACCACCGGTTGGCCGCCCACCAGCACCCCCTGAGCGTCGGCGAGATCCATCTGCAGCAGCGGTAGGCCGGCCAGCACCGAAGCGGTGTCGACGACGCCACTGACGGTGAAGACCCTGCCGGACAGGCTGAGTTGGTCGCCGGTGTGCAGACCGAGGCTGCGGGGCGTGATCACCTTCCCCTCGCCCAGCAGCGAGTCGCCCTCGACCAGGTGGTTCGGCTGTGCCAACCCGCCCTCGCCGATGCCCATCACGCTCACGTCGGCCGGCCGCGAGCGCCCGAGGTCGGCAACCGCCGAGCCGTAGAGCACCGGCGTACTCTGCGGCCCGGTGGTCGCGATGATTGCAGCGACATCGCTCGGCAGCAGGAAGCTGCCCGGGCTGAACGCTCCCGGTGAGGTGGCCAGGATCACCCACGCCTGTGCCCCCTGCCGGTCGAGTGTGCGGTTCACCTCCACGCTGAACGAGTTGGCCAGGCCACTCATCAGGAGGCTCATCGCGAACACCAGTCCGGTGCCGACGATCGCGATCACGATGCGTCGCCGTCGCCACTGAAGGTCGCGTAATGCTGCGAATATCATCGGCCCTCCGTTGCCGACAGTAGCTCGCGCAATTCGACCCCTGGAACCCTGTTCTGCTCCGTCAGGATGATCGAGGGCTACATCCGCCAGCGATCAGGGGCAACCGCTACCGGGTGCCGGCACCACGTTGCCCTGCGCGTCGAGGTCCATGAACACCGACTGCACTCGCAGCCAATCAGGCACGAGCGCGGCCTCATCGACGGGGGGTGCGCCCTGCAGGATGGTGTAGGTCTCGACGGCAGTCTCCACCAGCCGCCGCTCTGCTCGGCACTGGGCGTCGGTGGCATTGATGTCGCCCGGTGCGGCCGGATCCTTCGACGCGGCGTTCGCGCCGTCCTTCACCGTCTGGCTCGGGCAGCCGGAGAGCGCGAGGCATGCCGCAGCTGACACGAGTGTGACTGCGATCAGCTTCATCGAGTCGTGTCCATGAATCGGTCGACCTCCACCAACGCGCGAGTGACCTTGCCTGCAGCCACTGCACCATTGGTATCGGACACCGAGACCACGAACGTGAGCCTTCGTCTGTCGATTTCTTCGAGCACCGCGTGTGCCGTCACGTGCGAGCCGACGGCCGTAGCGCGGAGGTGATCGAGCTCCACCTTCGTGCCGACCGTCGTCCACCCGTCGGCCAGATGGTCGACAACCGCCACGCACGTGGCCTGCTCGCACAGCGCGACGACCCGCGGAGTGGCCAGCACCGCCAGTGAGCCCGAGCCCATGGCCGCTGCCGTGTCGGCGTCGCCGACCACCATGCTGGCCCGGCCGCTGAGGCCTACCGACGGTGCCCGCAACTCGCTCACGATCCCTCACGCTACGCCCGTGGCGCCCGGCGCAGCGGGCTCTCACTCTCGACGGGTGTCGGTAGGCTCGCCGACGTGATCGACCAAGACGTGTTGGAACGAGTGCTCGCGGCGGCGGTGCGCACAGGCGCCGACTTCGCCGAGGTGTTCGCGGAGGACAAGCGCTCCACCTCGGTGGGCCTCGATGACGGCCGCGTCGAGCAGGTCACCAGTGGCCGCGACCGCGGTGCCGGAATCCGTGTGGTGAAGGGCGACACCACCGGTTTCGCGCACACCGCCGATCTCAGCGAGGCCGGCCTGCGGGCGGCGGCCGAGGCGGCCGCAGCGGCCGCCAGCCAAGGCGGTGGCGGCGCTCGCACGGTGGCGCTCACCCGTGGCGCGGAGCGTGTGGTCAGCCCGGTGAGCCAGTACCCCGACGATGTGCGCAAGGCCGACAAGGTGGCACTGCTGTTGCGGATGAACGACGCGGCCCGCGGTGCAGGTGCATCCATCGTGCAGGTGAGCGCTGGTTACGGCGACAGCCGCAAGCACATCCTCGTCGCCAACACCGATGGTGTGTTCGTCACCGATCAGCAGGTTCGCACGCTCATCCGGGTCACCGCCGTGGCCGATGGCGATGCCGGCATGCAGACCGGCTCGCAGAGCGCCGGCCAGACCATTGGCTTCGAGCTGTTCGATCAGGTCGACGTGGAACACCTGGCCCGCGACGCGGCGCGCATGGCCATCACCAAGCTCGATGCCCGCCCCGCACCCAGTGGTGCGCTGCCGGTGGTCATCAAGCAGGGCAGTGGTGGCGTGCTCTTCCACGAAGCGTGCGGGCACGGCCTGGAGGCCGACATCATCGCCAAGGGCGGCAGCGTGTACCGCGGCAAGAAGGGCGAGCTGGTCGCCTCGCCGCTGGTCACGCTGGTCGACGACGGCACGATGCGCGGCGAGTGGGGTGCCATCGCCTACGACGACGAGGGCCACGCCAGCCAGTACAACGTGCTCATCGAGAACGGGGTGCTCACCGAGTACATGTGGGACTACCTGCGGGCCCGCAACGAAGGCCACGCCCGCAGCGGCAACGGCCGGCGGCAGAGCTACCAGCACCTGCCGATGGTGCGCATGACCAACACCTACGTGCTCAACGGCACCGAGGAGCCCGACGACATCGTGCGCGCCACCGACTACGGCGTGTACGTGGCCAAGCTCGGCGGAGGCAGCGTCAACACCGCCAGCGGCGACTTCGTGTTCGGCATGACCGAGGCGTACCTCATCGAGAACGGCGAGATCACCGACCCGCTGCGCGAGGGCAACCTCATCGGCAACGGTCCCGCAGGTGCTGAAGAACATCGACGTGCTCGGCAACGACTTCGCGATGGGCAACCCCGGCACGTGCGGCAAGGACGGCCAGGGCGTGCCGGTGGGCGACGGCCAGCCCACGCTGCGCGTCAAGTCGATGACCATCGGCGGGACGGCGGCATGAGCACCGAGCAGTTGCAGGAGATCGCCGACCGCGTCATCGCCCAAGCTCGCTCCGGTGAGCAGGTGGAGGCATTCGTCTCACGCGACAGCGAGACCGACATCCGTGTCTACGAGGGGTCTGTCGAGCACTTCGTCAGCGCGCAGAGCGAGGGCATCGGCATTCGTGTCATCCGCGATGGCCGCACCGGGTTCGCGTATGCGGGCACGCTCGACCCCGCTGCCATCGCCGAGGTGTTGGCCGACGCCCGCGACAACGTCGAGTTCGGCACGTGCGACGAGTGGGCCGGGCTTGCCGAGCCTGATGGCGTCGAGGTGGTCGAGCAGCAGCTGTGGAACGAAGCGCTCGCCGACTTCGCCACCGATCGCAAGATCGAGCTGGCGAAGGAGCTCGAGCGCCTCACCGTGAACGTGGATCCGCGAGTGCGTGTCGACGACTCCAACTACTCCGATGTCGCGGTCGAGTCGGCCGTGGCCACCACCACGGGCATCCGCCGCAGCGGTCGCGAGAACGGCTGCTACGTCTCCATCAGCACCTTGGCCGACGACGGCGACGAGACGCAGACCGGGTTCGGGTTCAGTGTCGGCCGTTCGCCCGACCAGTTCGACCTGGCGAAGGCAGCGAAGGAAGCGGCCGATCGTGCAACTCGGCTGCTGGGCGCGGTCAAGCCGTCGTCGAAGCGAGTGACGGTGGTGCTCGACCCGTACGTGACGGCGATGTTCCTCGGTGTCATCTCCAGCACGCTCAACGGTGAGGCCGTCGCCAAGGGGCGCAGCCTGTTCAAGGACCGACTCGGCGATGTGGTGGCCAACCCCATGGTCACGCTGGTCGACGACCCCACCAACACGTTGGCGTACACCGCCACCGACCTCGATGGCGAGGGGCTCGCCGCCCGGCGCAACGTCCTCATCGACGCTGGTGTGCTGCAGCAGTTCGTGCACAACAGCTACAGCGCCCGTCGCGCCGGCGCGCGCAGCACGGGCAACGCCGTGAGAGGGGGCTTCAAGGGCACCCCCGGCGTCGGGTGCCTGGCCCTGCAGCTGCAACCGGGCACCCGCGATCAGTCGGCCTTGGTGGCCGATGTCGCCGACGGTGTGCTCGTCACCTCCGTGCAGGGTCTGCACAGCGGCGTCAACTCCATCAGCGGCGACTTCTCGGTGGGCGCGTCGGGCCTGCTCATCACGAACGGCGTCGTCGGTGCACCCATTCGCGAGTTCACCATCGCGTCCACTCTGCAGCGCATGCTGCTCGACGTGGTGGAGATCGGTGGCGATGTCGACTGGCTGCCGATGCGGGCCGCCGGGGTCAGCCTGGTGATCCGCGACATCACGCTCTCCGGTGCGTGACCCGTTGCGTCAGTAGCCCAGCAGCGTGCGGATGACCCTCGATACCTCGCGGGTGGTCGCTGCATCGGCGGCACCCAGGCGGGTGACGAGACGTCGCCGATTGATGGAACGAAGCCACTCACATTGTGCGTAGCTGACATCGTCGAGACCGTTCGATGCGTCGGGTTCGATTTCGATGTGCAGCGACAGGCCTCGGCGGGTCGTGGTGAGTGGCACCACGACGGCGAACGGAAGGTTGTCGGGAAACAGTCGCGACGGCCCGATGATCAGCGCCGGCCGGTGGTGGGCCGGTTCGCCTGGAAAGGGATCACCGAAGTCGGTGAGCCAGATCTCGTCAGGCGACACCGTCGCCCACCGCCAGCTCGCCGTCGTCGAGGTACGCGGCCCATTTGACGGGATCGGCGCGGAGTGCTTCCACCTCGTGGCCGACTCGAGCAGCGAATCGTGCGCGCTCCAGCGTCTCCACTGCCTCGCGGACGGCTTCCATCAACTGCTGGTCGCCGGCCTCGGCCAAGCGCACCAGGCGCTCGTGCACGTCTCGATCGACCCGGATGGTGGTGGTGGCTGCGGCCATGGCAGCAGTCTACCCATGCGCATGCAGATAGTCGACGACTGTGACGTCAGCGAGCGAGCGTTTCGGCCAGTGAACGGCAGCGCACGCCGAGACCGGCCGCCAGCGACGAGTCGAGCACCACGCGTGCCGGGCGCTGCACGCCGCTCTCGCGCAACGAGGTCGTTGGCACCCGTGCCGGGTCGTGGCCCATCCACGCCGCAAACGCTTGCGCCAGCTCGGCGCGGCTGACCGCCTGCGGGCCGGCCACGTGCAGCACGCCGTGCACATCGGGTCGATCGGCGAGCGCGATGATCGCCGCCGCCACGTCGGCGACGTGCGCGGGGCAGCGGTACTCGTCGGTGAAGAACGTGGTGCTGCTGTGGCCGGCGAGCGATTCGGTGACATCCGTGATGGCGTGGCCGAGCTGCGTCTCGGTGCCGTACAACAGCGACGTACGGATGGCGAGCGCGCCGGGGTGCGCCTGCCACAGCACGACTTCTGCTTCCGCCTTCCAGCGGCCGTAGTCGATGCGGGCATCGGTGGCGTCGGCCTCCGTGTACGGGCGCTCGCGGCCGGCGAAGACGACGTCGGTGGAGAGGTGGATGAGGCGCGCACCGGCGGCCGCTGCGGCCTCGGCCACGTTGCGCGTGCCGTCGACGATGATCTGGCGGTCGTCGCGGCGGTAGGCGAGGTGCACCACCACCTGCGGCTTCCACGTCGTGATCTCGTCGAGCACTCGTGCGCGTGAGCGGATGTCCATCGAGCCCGACGACGGTGCCAGGGTCTCCCAGCGCCCGGCCTCGCTGGCCGCCATCAGGTGCCTGCCGAGGAAGCCACTCGCACCGGTGACCAGCATCAGTCGCTTGTTCTGACGAGTCCATCGCATGCGACGAGCGTACGTCAGCCGATCGGAACGGTACGGTGGCACACCGTGCCCATCCCGCACCCCGCCGCCGTCGAACGACACCCGCACCTGGCCCAGCCGTTGCCGTCGGGCTGGGTGCGCGTCGATCTGCACAGCCACACGATGTGGAGCGGCGACAGCACCACCACGCCCGACGAGGTGGAGGCTGCCGTGACCGAAGCCGGGCTCGACGTGCTGTGCATCACCGACCACAACGCGATTCGGGGCGCCACCGAGCTGGTCGGGCGGTTGCCCTGCCGGGTGATCGTCGGCGAGGAGCTGCGCACTCACGCCGGCGAGATCATCGGCCTGTTCCTCGCCGAACGTGTCGCTGCCGGCACGCCGCCTGCCGAGGCAGCGCGAGCCATCCGTGCGCAAGGGGGCATCGTGTACGTGCCGCATCCGTTCGACCCCATGCGCCGCAACATGTCTCGACCGGCGCTCTACGAACTGGCCAACGCGGGTCTCATCGATGCCGTCGAGACGCTCAACGCGAAGACCGGCCTGCGCAGCCTCAACGAGCAGGCGGCGCAGTTCGCCGCCGAGTTCGATCTGGCAGCGGGCGCGGGCAGCGATGCTCACGTGCCGCTGGCGCTCGGGAGCGCCTACGTGGAGATGCCCGACTTCGACGGCCCGGCCGACTTCCTGTGCAAGTTGCGCGCGGGGCGCATCGTCGGGCACCACTGGGACCAGCACCGCCCGTGGACCCCGCGAGTGTTGCCCAGCCTGCCCACCGACTAGAACTGACGCCCGTGCCCATCTTCCATGCCATCGTGCTCGGCCTCGTCCAGGGGCTCTCCGAGTTCTTGCCCATCTCCTCCAGCGGCCACCTGCTGCTGGTGCCGTGGCTGTTCGGCTGGAACGCCTTCGCCGGCGACCCGCAGATCGAGAAGGCCTTCGACGTGGCGCTGCACCTGGGCACCGTCGTTGCCGTGGTCGGCTACTTCTGGAAGGACCTCACCGTGTACGTGCGCGAAGGCGTGCGCCTGGTGGTGCGGCGCGAACAGCCCGCGAGCGCGGACGGCCGGCTCGCGTGGTTGCTGGTGCTGTCGTCGATACCTGCGGCAGCGGCCGGTGCGGTGGGCGAGAAGTACATCGACGAGAAGCTGGGCACACCCGTGCTGATCGCCATCTCGCTCATCGTGTTCGGTGTGCTGCTGGCATGGGCCGACCGGCGCGCCGGCGCCCGCGGGCTCGACGATTACACGCGCCTCGACGCACTGAAGATCGGCGCCGCACAGGTACTGGCACTGAACCCGGGCACGTCGCGCAGCGGCATCACGATGACGGCTGCCCGCTTCCTCGGCTTCGGTCGCGACGCGGCTGCCCGTGCCAGCTTCCTGATGGCCATCCCGGTCACCATCGGCGCGGTCGCCTTCAAGCTCCTCAAACTGATCGGCGACGGCATCCCCAACGGTCTGGGTGTGCCGATGCTCGTGGGCATCGTCACCTCCGGAGTCTCGGGATGGCTGGCGGTGTGGGGCACGCTGAAGCTCATCCGCACCCGCTCGTTCATGCCGTTCGTCATCTACCGGGTGGCACTGGGCACGCTCGTGTTGTTGCTCATCGCGACCGGCGTACGCTCGGCCTGATGACGCAACCATCCGGCAGCCCCCTCGTGCTGCAGCGAGTGCCGCTGGGCTTCCAGTGGGCCACCGCCGACCCCTTCCTGTTCTGCGTGCACCACCTCGACCTGTATCCGGCCGGCAATGCCCAGTTCGGGCCGCAGGGCTCGCTCGCCGGTCGCAGCATCGGCAACGACTTCGAGCCGCGCGACGGCTGGCGCATGTACCACGGCAGCACCGTGCCCGGCTTCCCCGAGCACCCTCACCGCGGGTTCGAGACCATCACGTTCGCGCGCAAGGGCTACATCGACCACAGCGACTCGCTGGGTGCGTCGGCCCGCTTCGGCCGCGGCGATGTGCAGTGGATGACCGCCGGCAGCGGTGTGGTGCATTGCGAGATGTTTCCGCTGCTGTCGCCCGACGGCCCCAACACGGTGGAGCTGTTCCAGATCTGGATGAACCTGCCCGCCGACGACAAGATGGTCGATCCGTACTTCACCATGCTCTGGAGCGAGCAGATCCCGCGGCACGTGCACCTCGACGACGTCGGTCGCGAAGCGGTGGTCACCGTCATCGCCGGCCGCTACGAAGGGCTCACTCCGCCGGCGCCGCCGCCCGCCTCGTGGGCGTCGCGCCCCGAGGCGGATGTGTCGATCCTGCACCTGGCGCTCCAGCCGGGTGCGATGGTCACACTCCAGCCGGCCGAGGGTGCCGAGACGATGCGCGTGCTCTACGTGTTCGAAGGTTCCGTGATGGCGGGCGGCGAGGATGTGGCCACCAGCACCGGAGCCGTCGTCGATGCGTCACAGCCCGCCCCGCTCGTTGCCGGCCCCGAGGGTGCCGAGGTCCTGATGCTGCAGGCTCGCCCCATCGGCGAGCCGGTGGCGCAGTACGGGCCCTTCGTGATGAACACCGAGGCCGAGATCCAGCAAGCGTTCGCCGACTACCGTCGCACCGGGTTCGGCGGCTGGCCGTGGAACACCCCGGATCCCGTGCACGGCCGCGATGTCGGGCGTTTCGCTCACCATGCCGACGGCCGTGAAGAGCACCCCGATGTCGCCGCATCGGTCGATGCGTCGCCGGCCGAGTCATGAGCGCAGGCTCGCAACACCCCGCCACCATTGCCGTGTCGGCGGGTCGACCGCACGGCATCGGCGAGCCGCTCAACCACCCCATCACGCTGGCCAGCAACTTCCGTGGCGAAGAAGGTGTCTACTCGCGCACGCACGGCACGCCTGGCTGGATCGGCCTCGAGGAAGCGGTTGGCGCGCTGGAGGGTGGCCGGGCGGTCTCGTTCTCCTCCGGCATGGCTGCGGCAGCCGCTGCTGTCTTCGCGCTGGCGCCGAAGGTGCTGGTGCTGCCCACGTACTCGTACCTGGGGGTGCGCGCGCTGGTCGACGACCATGTGCGCCAGGGTCACCTGCAGGTGCGCTTCGTCGACATCGCCGACACGGCCGCCGTCGTCGCGGCCATCGCTGGCGCCGACGTGGTGTGGGTCGAGACCCCCACCAACCCAACGCTCGACGTCGCCGACATCCCGACCATCTGTGCGGCAGCCGCAGCGGCCGGTGCCAAGGTCGTCGTCGACAGCACGTTCGCGACACCCGTGTGCGCGCGCCCGCTCGCCGACGGCGCGACGATCGTGATCCACAGCGGTACCAAGTTCATCGGCGGGCACAGCGACCTGCTCATCGGCCTGGCGGTCGCGGCCGACGATGCCACGTACGAGCGGCTGCGTCAGACACGCCTCGTCAACGGCAGCACACCCGGAGCGCTGGAGGCCTTTCTCGCGCTGCGCGGCGTGCGCACCCTGCCGTTGCGCATGGAGCGCATGCAGGCCAACGCGGTCGAAGTCGTGGCTCGCCTGCGCACGCACTCCGCGGTCGCCGATGTGCGCTACCCGGGCTTCGGCGCGATGGTGGCGTTCGTGCTCGCCGGCGGCGCCGACGCGGCCGATGCCGCCTGCCGTGCGGTGCGGCTCATTGTGCCGGCCACCAGCCTCGGCGGCGTGGAGTCCTCGATGGAGCGCCGCCAGAAGTACGCCGGTGATGCGCACGTGCCACCCGGCCTCATCCGCATGAGCGTGGGCATCGAGCACGTCGACGACATCTGGGCCGACCTCGCGCAGGCGCTCGCCGCCGGCTGAGATCGCCTCGCGACAGAGCTGTTCGCTGCGTTCTGTGTCACGGCACAGACGGAACCCCGCGCTGTGCCGTGACACGGCTGCTCGGGCGCCGATGTGTCGGTCGGTGGTGTCAGGTGCTGCGGGCGAGGGTGACTGCGTCGAGCGCGAGTTGGGCGCTGAGCGCGGCGGCGCAGCCGACGGGCACACCGACCTCGACCTGCCCGCCGGAGGCCTGCCCGTGCGTCGGCGCCCACCACCACGCCGTCGCACCACTGCTGGCCACTGCCGAAGACCGCCACGTGATCACCGGCCGACAGCAGCGGGGCCCGGTCGCCGGGCACGGTGAACACCAGCCAGTCGGCGGGTAGCGCACCGCCGCGCTCCAGGTCGGCCGCCACCAGCACTTCGCCGGCAGCGATGGTGTGCGCGGCCGTGGCGTCGTCGGGCGCCGACGAGAGCGCGCTCGCCGGCACCATCGCCGACGGATACTGGTGCACCGTGGCCAGCAGTGGGTCGCCGGCGGCGATGGCCGTGCGGGCAACCCACACGCTCCGTGTGGTGCCCCACTGGGTGCGTGCGCGGTCGGCCCGCGTGTGCGCGGCGGCCAGGCCGAGCCACACCGTGGCGCCGCAGACGCAGACCAACAGCCAGTACAGCCACGGCCGGCGCGCAAGAGCCAGCCGAAGGCGAGGGAGCAGCGACATGGGAGCCTCCCGGAGCGAAGTAGGCGTTGCCAACGCCGCAAGAGACGGCGCGGCGCTCGGGGGAAGCCGCTCGTGCGCACCATATCGGTGCGCCCGTCTGATTCAGTCGCTGCTGCCCGAGCTGCCCGACGAGCCGCTGGAGCTGCTGCTCGACGAGCTGCCCGAGCTGCTGCTGGATGCTGGAGTGCTTGCCGGGGTCGACGTGGACGAGCTGCCGGACTCGCTGCTCGACGACCCTGCCGCAGGGGTGCTGGCAGCCGCCGACGAGCTGTCGGCCGGCGCCGCCTTCGACGACGAACTGGAGCCGCCGCGGCTGTCGGTCTTGTAGAAGCCGCCGCCCTTGAACGTGACACCGACCGGCAGGAACACCTTCTTGACCGGCATCGTGGCACCGCTGCCGGGGTGCACGGCCTCGGTGAGCGCATCGTCGGCGAACGACTGTTGCACCTCGATGGTCTCGCCGGTGTCGATGAACTTGTAGACGTACGTGGGCATCGGTGGCTCCGGGAGGCTGTGGCTGTCAGCCGATCTAGCAGTCGGGTAGTGCGAGTGCTAAGGCTAGCCCCACGCGGCTCGCAACAAACTGCCGAACCTGATCGGGCTCGTGCCGATCCCTAGAGTGAGCAGATGCGTGCACGTACGGCAGTGATCCCAGCGGCGGGGATGGGCACCAGGTTCCTCCCGGCCACCAAAGCAGTTCCCAAGGAGCTGCTCCCCATGATCGACACCCCCGCCCTGCAGCTGATCATCGACGAGGCGGTGGGCGCCGGCATCGAGCATGTCGTGGTGGTCACCAGCCACGCCAAGCCGGCCATCGAGCACTACTTCGAGGACGCACCCGAGGTCATCGCCAAGCTGCGCAGCACCGGCCGCGACCATGTGGCCGACCGCCTCGAACGCATCGGTCGCGACGTAGAGGTGATCTTCGCCTACCAGGACGAGGCACTGGGCCTGGGCCACGCGGTGGGGTGCGGGCGCGACGGCGTGGGCGACGAGCCGTTCGCGGTGCTGCTGCCCGACGAGATCATGGGCGACAGCAGCCTGCTCTCGCAGATGTGCGATGTCAGCGCGGCGACGGGTGGCAGCGTCGTCGGTCTCAAGCACGTGCCGTTGGCGGAGGTGAGCGCCTACGGGGTGATCGACCCGTCGGGCCCGCTCGACGAGCACGGCGTGGTGCGCATCCGCACGATGGTGGAGAAGCCGCCGGTCGCGGAAGCGCCCAGCGACCTCATCATCATCGGTCGCTACGTGCTCACCCCCGATGTGTTCGAGAAGATCGGGCGCGTGCAACCGGGCGCGGGTGGCGAGATCCAACTCACCGACGCGCTGCGCATGCAGGCCGCGGAGGGGCCCTTCCACGGTGTGCTCAGCGACATCCGCCGCTTCGACACCGGCAACCCGCTCGGGTGGCTGACGGCCGTGGTGGAGATGGCGCTCGAGGACGAACGCATCGGCGTACCGTTTCGCGCCTGGCTCCGCGGTCGTGTGTGAACGCGGTCGTGTGTGAACGCGGTCGTGTGTGAACGCTGACGACGAGGCCGCTGCGCTGCTCGAGCAGATGGTGGCGGTCGGCACGCCCCGCCGGGCCGAGGGCGAGAAGGCGTACCTGAAGAGCAGCCTGCAGTTCGTCGGCTCCGGTGTGCCGGCCGTGCGCTCGACGGTGAAGGCGTGGCTGCGCCCGCACAGCGACCTCACTCACCACGATCTGTTCGCGGTGGCCGACGCGTTGTGGTCGCACCCGATCCACGAGTGTCGCCTCGCCGCGATCGAGCTGCTGTCGTGCCGACCGCTGCTGGTCACGCTCACCGATGTGCCATGGATCTACAACAACCTGCGCGACAGCCACACGTGGGCGTTGGTCGATCCGCTGGCCGGAGGGGTGACCGCCGACCTCACCGCTCGGGATCCGGATGGTCTGCTGCCGCATCTCGATCGCTGGGTGCACGACGGCGACTTCTGGATCCGCCGTTCGGCGATGCTCGCCCTGCGGACGTTGCTGCGTCGCGATGAACAGCTCGAACGCTTCTTCGACTACTCCGAACTCCTGCTGCCGGAGAAGGAGTTCTTCATCCGCAAGGTGATCGGTTGGGTGATGCGCGAGGTGGCGGGCCGGCACCCCGAGCAGGTGTCGGCGTGGTTGCGCCAGCACATGGGGGAGATGAACCTGGTCACGTTGCGCGAGCCATTGCGGCGGCTGCCTGATGCCGGGGAGCTGCGTGCGCTCTACGACGCGTCGCGTCAGGGCAGCCGGCGGAACAGCGTGGGGTAATCGATCACGAGCCCGAACTCGTCGACTTCCAACTCGGCCGTGAACCCGCTCTCCACGCTCTCGTACCGCCACCGATGCGAGCCGAGGCGGGTGTAGCGCTGCACCATCGGGCGGACCTCCAGCGTCTCGGGGTTCACGTACACGACCGGCAACTCGGCGCTGTGCCCCTCGAGGAGCGGCAGCCGACGGATGGGGAGCGTGTTGGTGAACGGGGTGCACGCGAGATCGATGTCGTAGCAGCCGTCGAGCTCGGTGCGATGAGCACCGTTCATCTCGCCCCAGCGACCGCTGCCGTCGGTGGCCAGCCAGAGATCTGGCTCCTCCAGATCGCGGAACAGCAGGAACTGGCGCACCTGCCAGGTGGGGGAGATGCGCAGCACGTAGTGGATGTGCTCGCGGTCGGTGGCATCGCTGACCTGGCCGCTCACCGTGAAGCCCTCGTTCTCCCAGAGGATGGTCGTGGTCTCCTCCCCGTCGCCGGCCCAGGTGGCCCAGCGTGCGACGTGGCCCGTGGGCTCGTGTGCGGAGGGAAAGGGCGAGTACGACGTCACCCGCCTCACGGTACCGTTGCGGCGTGATCGACATCACCGAGGCCCGCTCCTACGTGCTCGCCCGCTGCCCGGCGGCGGTGCCGGTCGACGTGCCGTGCCGCGAAGCCACCGGCCTGGTGCTGGCGGCAGCGGTGGTGGCCGCGGAGAACGTGCCCCCGTTCGCCAACAGCGCCGTCGATGGTTACGCGGTGGTCGCCGCCTCCGTGGCCGCTGCCCCGGTCGAGCTGCCGGTCGTCGGCGAGGTGGCGGCCGGTGCGCACACCGACCGGGTGCTGCAGCCGGGTGAGGCGATTCGCATCATGACCGGTGCCCCTGTGCCGGCGGGCGCCGATGCCGTCGTGATGGTGGAGGACACCGAGCTGCTCGGTGACCGCCGAGTCGACGGTGGCGTGCGAGTGAGGGTGCGGCGGTCGGTGGCGGTCGGCGTCGCCGTGCGTCGCGTGGGCGACGACGTGCGGGCCGGTGCGGCGCTGTACCCGGCCGGCACGTTCGTCACCCCGGCAGTGGCCGGTGTGCTGGCCAGCGTCAATGCGGCCGTCGTCTCGGTGGTGCCACGGGCGCGAGTGGCTGTGCTCTCCACCGGCGACGAACTGATCGACGACGGCTCGCCACTGCAGCCCGGCCAGATCCGCGAGAGCAATCGCACGATGCTGCTGGGTGCCGTGCGCGATGCCGGATGCGACGCAATCGATCTCGGCATCGTGCGCGACGACGAAACCGTGCTCGAGCGCGTGCTGCGCGACGCCGCAGCGACCTGCGATGCCATCGTCACCAGTGGCGGTGTCAGCATGGGCGACTACGACGTGGTGAAGGCCGTGCTCTCGCAGATCGCCGACATGCGCTGGATGCAGATCGCGATCAAGCCGGCCAAGCCGTTTGCGTTCGGCCTGCTGGCCACCGGCCCGGATGGCGCTGCCCGGCACGTCCCGGTGTTCGGCCTGCCGGGCAACCCGGTCAGTTCGCTGGTCAGCTTCGAGCTGCTCGCTCGCCCCGCGCTTCGGCAGATGATGGGTCACACCGTCATCGACCGGCCACTGGTGGCGGCCATCGCCGACGACGGCCTGCCTCGTCGTCACGACGGCAAGACCCACTACGTGCGTGTGTTCGCCGCGTTCGCGGCCGACGGTCGTGTGCACGTTCGTTCCGTCGGTGCGCAGGGCAGCCACCAGCTGGCGGCCACCTCGCAGGCCAACGCCATTGCGGTCGTGCCCGATGGCGACGGTGTGCCCGCCGGCGGCGATGTCGCCACGATGCTCCTCTCGTTGGGAGCAACCTCGTGAGCGTGGCTGTCGTGAGTGTGGGTAGTGTGACGCAATGGACCTGATCGACCCGTTCGGTCGCACGATTCGCGATCTGCGCATCTCGGTCACCGACCGCTGCAACTTCCGCTGCACGTACTGCATGCCCGAGGAAGGCATGAAGTGGGTGCCGCGCAGCGAGGTGCTCACCTTCGAGGAGATCGAACGGCTGGCGCGCCTGTTCGTCGAGCGCTTCCAGGTCGACGGCCTGCGCCTCACCGGCGGCGAGCCCACGATGCGCGCACACTTGCCGGTGCTGGTGCACAAGCTGGCGGCGTTGGGTGTCGATCTGTCGATGACCACCAACGGCTCCACCTTGCGGCACATGGCCCACGAGTTGCGCGATGCCGGCCTGCAGCGGCTCAACATCAGCCTCGACACGTTGGTGCGCGAGAAGTTCCTGCAGATGACCAAGCGCGACGAGCTCGAGCGCGTGCTCGACGGCATCGAGGCCGCCAAGGAGGCCGGCTTCGGGCCGGTGAAGATCAACGCCGTCGTCGAGCGGGGTGTCAACGACGACGAGATCGTCGCGCTGGCCCGCTTCGGCCGCGACCACGACGTGGAGATGCGCTTCATCGAGTTCATGCCGCTCGACGCCACCGGCCACTGGCTCAACGACAAGGTGGTCGGCCAGGACGAGATCGTCGCTGCGCTGTCGGCCGAGTTCCCGATGGAGCTGGTGCCCGCTCGTGGCGCCGCCCCCGCCGACCGCTGGCGTTACCTCGATGGTCGCGGCATGGTCGGCGTCATCCCCACGGTGACGAAGCCGTTCTGCGACGACTGCGACCGCGTGCGCCTCACCGCCGACGGGCAGTTCCGCACCTGCCTGTTCGCCACCACCGAGTTCGACCTGCTCAAGCTGATGCGCGCCGGCGCCACCGACGACCAGGTGGCGGCCGAGATCCAGCGCGCGGTCGGCACCAAGTGGGCCGGTCACCAGATCAACCAGGTCACGTTCGTGCGCCCTCGCCGGTCGATGAGCCAGATCGGCGGCTGAGCCGGCGCCGGCCGGTCGGCCGGTCGACTCGGCAGTAGGGTCGTCACGATGAACGTTCGTGTGGCGCTGGGGGCGGCGATGGCAGGGGTGCTGCTCGCCGTTGGCACACAGGTCGACACCGTCACGCACGCCGTCGATCGTTCCGCTCACCACGCGTTCGCGGTCAGCGCTGTTGGCGGTGCGGCCGTCGCCACCAGCCCGGCAGTTCGGCTGACGCCGCCCGTGCCGCCCACTTCGCCGCCCACTTCGCCGGTGCCCCCGCCCTCGTCGGGCCCCAGCCTGGGCGGGTGCGCGATGTACCCCGCCGACAACGCCTGGAACAGCAACATCCGCAATGCGCCGTTGCTGGCCAACAGCACGCAGATGATCAACTACATCCAGGCACACGGCAGCGACAACCTGCACCCCGACTTCGGCGAGAACCCGTCGTACGGCATCCCGTTCGTGGTGGTGCCGCAGAACCAGCCGCTGGTGCCCATCAGCTACGACGCGTACGGCGACGAGAGCGAGCCGGGGCCGTTCCCGATCCCGCTCGACGCCCCCGTCGAGGGTGGCAGCGATCGTCATGTGCTGGTGCTGCGCCAGGGCACGTGCACGCTGTTCGAGCTGGGCGTGGCGCGGCGCAACGGCAGCGGCTGGCTGGCGGCCGGCGGCGCCGTGTTCGACCTCACCAGCAACGCGTTGCGCCCGCTGGGGTGGACCAGCGCCGATGCCGCCGGCCTGCCCATCCTGCCCGGCCTCGTCCGCTACGACGAGGTCGCCGCCGGGCACATCGATCACGCGATCCGCATCACGTTCGGCAGCACCCGCCGCGGCTTCGTGCTGCCCGCCACTCACTTCGCCTCGTCGATCACCGATGTCAACGCGCCCGCAATGGGCCAGCGATTGCGGCTCAAGGCCGGTTATGACATCAGCAGGCTCACCGGTCAGGCGCGGGTGATCGCGGTGGCCATGCAGAACTACGGCGTCATCGTCGCCGACAACGGCAGCAACTGGTTCTTCCAGGGCGCGCCCGATCCCGGGTGGGTCGACGACGACCTGAATCAGTTGAAGAGCATCCCCGGCTCGGCGTTCGAAGCGGTCGACACCGGCCCTGTGCGCACGTCGTGAGTGCAGCGAACGCGCTGCGTGACGCGGTCGGCGGCGGTGGGGGTACTACAGTTCCGTGACGGATGAGTGACCTGACTTTCACACACCTCGATCCCATGGGTCGGGCTCGCATGGTCGACGTGACCCCGAAGGATCCCACCCACCGCCGGGCTGTCGCTCGCGGCAAGGTGTTCATGCAGCCCGCCACTACGGCAGCTGTTGTCAACCGTGAGGTCAAGAAGGGCGACGTGCTCGCGGTCGCCCGCGTTGCCGCCATCCAGGCTGCCAAGCGCACCAGCGACATGATTCCGCTGTGTCACCCGCTGCTGGTGGGCTCGGTGCAGGTCAACTTCGAGATCGGCGACGACTTCATCGAGATCGAGGTGCAGGTCGACACCGTCGATCGCACCGGGGTGGAGATGGAGGCGCTGCACGCCTGCGCGGTGGCGGGGCTCACCATCTACGACATGTGCAAGTCGGCCGATCGAGCGATGGTGATCGGCGAGATCGCGCTCTGGGAGAAAACGGGCGGGCGGTCCGGTACGTACCGTCGACCCGCTAACATTGCATCCGATGTTACGAACGTAGTAGAACCGTAACGAAACGGATGTCGGAAGTTGCCAGGAAGTTCAGGCACCAGACACTCGGAGATTTCTTGTGAACACCATGCGGACATCACTTTCAACTTCCATCGAGAAGCCTTCCATCGAGAAACAGGGTGCTCACTGATGCAGCCCGTCGTCCTCCTTGCCGTCGCTGCCGTCTGGGCCGCCGTCATCATCCCGCCGCTGCTGCGGTCACGGGTCGAGAACCGTCCGAATGCCTCGGTCACCGACTTCCGTCGCCAGCTCTCCACCCTGCAACGCGCCGTGCCCACTCGCACGATGGTGCCCATGCGCGGCATGGCTCGCCCGCTCGCGCAGGCGCCCCAGCAACGCCAAGCAGCGCACGGCCACCCCGGCCAGGTCCGGCGTGCCACGTCGTTCCCGGGCGGGTCGTTCCAGGGCACGTCGTTCCAGGGCTCGTCGCCCGCCACCCGTCAAGCGCTGCACTCGGTGTCGCTCACCGGCGCTCCCCAGCGCAGTCACACCGGCCAGGCCGACAACACCGCCGGGCACCGCCAGATGCACCTGCACAAGGTCAGCCAGCGCGAGGTCGTTCGCCGGCGCCGGGCAAACGTGCTGTTCGTGCTCGTGGCCACCGTCGGTGTCACCGGCTTCCTCGCCGCCACCACGCACGCCGATGCAATGGTGTACGCGTTCGCCTTCTCGTTCGTGTCGCTGTGCGGCTACTGCTACAAGCTGGTGCAGATCCGCAACTATGAGATCGATCGCAGCTACGGCGAGCAAGCCTGGTTCAACGCGGCCTGACGCCGCTACACTCGGGCACTCCAACGGGGGTGTAGCTCAGTTGGCAGAGCGCAGCAATCGCACTGCTGAGGCCCGGGGTTCAATTCCCCGCACCTCCACCCGGTAGTTCGAAGCCCTTCCCATACGGGAAGGGCTTCGTGCGTTGTAGGGCTGCGACCGCTCCGTTCAGCACCGAATGCGCGCGCTCCGATCCCGCGGTGAACCGGTGGCCGGCTGGACGCCGCATGCGAGGTGCTGGGCGAGACCGGCGCTCTCGACGACGGCTGACTCACTCGCTGGTGGGGCCGGTGAACTCGGCGGGTCGCTTCTCGAGGTGGCTCATCAAGCCTTCGCGAGCATCGGGGCCGCCGAAGCCGTAGAACTCGTAGGCCAGCGAGGCATCGAAGATGGGGCCGGCTTGGCGGTACCAGTGGTTCAGCGTGTGCTTGGTCCAGCGGATCGCGGCCTGCGCCATGCCTGCCAGCTGCACCGCCACCTCCACGGCGCGGCGCTGCACCTCGTCGTCGTCGACGCACAGCGACACCAGGCCGATGCGCTCCGCTTCCTCGCCGGTGAGCGTGTCGCACGTGAGCAGGTAGTACTTCGCCTTCGCCATTCCACACAGCAACGGCCAGCAGATGGCGGCGTGGTCGCCGGCGGCGACGCCCAGGCGAGTGTGGCCGTCGATGATGCGGGCGGTGCGCCCGGCCACTGACACATCCGCCAGCAGCGCGCACACCAGCCCGGCGCCAACGGCCGGGCCATGGATCGCCGACACGATCGGCTTCGAGCAGTTGATCACGTTGTTGACGATGTCGCGGGCTTCGCGCAGGGTTCGAGTACGAGCGGCGTAGTCGGTGGTGAGCTCGTCGAGCAGCTGGAAGCTGCCGCCGGCGCTGAACGCCTTGCCGGCGCCTTGGATGACCGCGGCGCGCACTGACGGGTCGCGATCGATGCGCAGCCACACGTCGGCGAGGTGGGCGTGGCCCTGCGGGGAGACGGCGTTGAGGCCGGGGCCGTCGAGCGTGATGCGCAACACACCGTCGGCCGGTCGATCGAAGGTGAGCGTGGGGAACAGCGCTGCGTACTCACCGGTGTCGATGTCGGTGCCGGGAGCGGTGCCGGGAGCGGTGTCGTGGGCGTGAGGGTCGGCCATGCGCGCGACACTACGGGGCGACCACCGAACCGGATGGGTGGACGCGCGTCACGCGGCAGGAAGCGACATGGCGAACCGCTGCGGATAGCGTGACGCGCACTTCGAAGGGAGGTCCCACACCATGGACCGAATCTTGATCGACGACCTGCGTGTGCTCACCGTCATCGGCGCCCTGCCGCACGAGCGTGAGATCGCACAACCCATCCGCATCGACCTGTCGATCGGTGTCGACCTGCACGAGGCCGGCCGCAGCGACGAGCTCGCAGCCACCGTGCACTACGGCCTGGTGTGCGAGCGCGTCACCGAGATGGCCCGCGACAGCAAGGACATCCTGCTCGAGCGGTTGGCCGCGAAGGTGGCCGATGTGGTGCTCGAGTTCGACCTCGTCGACGAAGTGGAGGTGACGCTCACCAAGCTGCGCCCGCCGGTGGCCGAGGCCGTGGAATCCACCGCCGTGCGTATCGTGCGCACCCGCGCCGAGGCCGCCGCGCCCCCGCTGGTGGCGCACACCGCGTTCATCGCGCTGGGCAGCAACCTCGGCGACCGCGAGCGCTACCTGCGCTTCGCCGTGAGCGAGCTGAGCAACGTGGTGTCCATGTCGCAGGTGTTCGAGACCGAGCCGGTGGGCGGCCCCGAGCAGGGCGCGTACCTCAACATGGTCGTGAAGATCGAGACCCCGCTCGACCCGTACGCGCTCATCCGCCGCTGCCAGCGCATCGAGGCCAACGCGCTGCGCCAGCGCATCGTGCACTGGGGCCCTCGCACGCTCGATGTCGACCTGCTGTTCTACGACGACATCAACATCACCAGCGAGGCGCTCACCGTGCCGCACCCGCGCATCTTCGAGCGCCGCTTCGTGCTCGCCCCGCTCAGCGAGGTGGCCCCGCAGCTGTGCCCGCCCGACTGGGAAGCCACGCTGCCGCCCAGCGAGATCTACCCGCGCGGCCCGCTCAACCTCGAATGCGCCTCGACCTACTCGCCGGCATGCGCGCTCGAACGATCGCACCTTCGCGGGGTAGTGCACGCGCCCGAACTCGGGGTGGTTGCGGATGACGATCTCCAGCAACTCGTCGTGCTGAGCGGTCTCCTTCCACGGCAGCGCGATGTACAGCGGCAGGCCGAACACGCGCATCGCGTCGAGGTTGCTGTAGACCCGCTTCTGGTACAGGTAGCGCTCGTCCCACGGCCAGTTGCTGGGGGCGAAGCCGGTGCCCGGGTCGAGCACGCAGCGCGTGCGCAGGCCGTAGCGGTCGGCGTCGCGCAGGCGAGCATCGAAGAACTCGATGATCGCCTCCACCGGGTCGCGCTGCACCATCTCCATCGCTCGTGGGTTCGGCCCGCTCAGGAACGGCACCACGATGGGCACATCGAACTCGGTGGCCACCTGCCACATCTCGTCGCTCTGCATGCCGTCGGCAGCGTTGATCACGGTGGCGCCCGCTTGCAGTGCGCGGCGCAACACCTCCGGGCGCCAGGTGTCGACGCTCATCGGCACGCCCAGCGTTGCCAGCGCCGGCACCACCTCGCGCAGGCGTTCCCACTCGGCTTCCCAGGCCACCACCGTGGCGGCATCGGTGCTGCCCTGGCCGCCCAGGTCGAGGCCGTCGGCGCCGTCGGCCAGCAGCCGGCGAGCACGAGCCAACGCTTGCTCGGGCCCGGCCACGATGGAGTCGGCGTTCAACGAGTCGGGGCTGGCGTTCACGACGCCGTACAGGAACATGCGCAGGGATGCTACGAGCCACTCGCTGCCGAACGACTCGCTGTGCGACCAGCTGGCGGCGGGCCGGCCCGATGAGCGCGGTCCGCACCTTCGAGGTCGACGACTGCGCGCTCGACCTGCTGCTCGCAGCGAAGCAGGGGCGCACCGTCTCGGTGTGCATCCCGTGCCGCGACGAGGCGGCCACGATCGGTCCACTGGTCAGCATGGTGCGCCATGCGCTGATGCGGCGGGTGCCACTGGTCGATGAGCTGATCGTGCTCGACGACCGCAGCACCGACGACACGGCGCAGGTGGCGGCCAGCGCCGGAGCCACCGTGCTGCCCATCGAGGAGCTGCACCTGTTGCACGGTGTTGGGCATGGCAAGGGAAACGTGCTGTGGGCCAGCCTGGCAGCCAGCAAGGGCGATTTCGTGGTGTGGCTCGACGGTGATGTCACCAGCTTCGAGCCGAACTGGATCGCGAAGCTGCTCGCACCCCTCATCGATGACGACACGGTCGCGCTGGTGAAGGCCATCTTCCATCGGCCGACGCAGATGGGCGGCGGCGGGCGCACCACCGAGCTGGTCACCCGCCCGCTGATGTCGCTGTACTACCCCGAGCTCACCGGGCTGCACCAGCCGCTCGCCGGCGAGTACGCGGGCAGGCGCGAGGTGCTCGAGCAGCTGGCCTTCGTGCAGGGCTGGGGCGTGGAGATCGCGCTGCTCATCGACATCGCCAGGCGCCATGGTGCCGAAGCCATCGCGCAGGTCGACCTTGGCGTGCGCGAGCACCGCCACCGCGGCCTGCACGCATTGTCGGTGCAGGCCGCAGAAGTGATGGCCACGATGCTGGGCCGCGCGCCCGGCGGTTCGCTGCTCACGCCCGGCCACCACTTGTTGCGCCGAGCAGATGGGTCGGAGGTGCCGCTCAACCTGGCCGAGCGACCACCGCTGGCCTCGCTCAGACCGTGATCGTCAGCGCGGCGTTCCAGCCGCCGTCGTTGTTGCCGGTGGCGGTGGCCAGCTCCTGGTCCCAGCCGTCACCGAACACGTTGTCGGCGGCCAGCGACACCCTCGTCAGGTTGCCGACACTGGTCTCGTAGCCGGTGGCGGCGTACACCGTTCGGCAGGCGGCTTCCGGCATCGCGATCTGCGAGGTGGTGATGCGGTTGCTGGCCTCCAAGGCGTCGGCCAGCGTGGGGTAGACCTCGAAGTGGATGTGCGGCCAGCGGCCGTCGTAGCAACCGGGCCAGATGCTCTGAAACGTCACGGTTCCGTCGGCGTCGGTCTCCTGCCCACGCCCCGCAGGTAGCTGGCATCCGGGGCCGTGTACATCGAGTAGTGGCCGTCTGGTCGGCGTGCCACAGGTAACGGCCCTGCGCCGAGCGGTGAGCACCGTTCGAGTCGAGCACGGTCAGCTCGATCGTGGTCGGCACGCCCGTGGCAGTGCCCGTGTAGTCGCCGAAGCTGGTGGTGATGTCGCGGCGCACCACGGCCGGGTCGGAGAGCACGTCGGGCCCGTTCGAGCCGTCGCCCGGATACGGCCCGGCAGTCTCCTCCGGCACGACAGTGGTGC
>JADKGZ010000014.1 GCA_016722025.1 Acidimicrobiaceae bacterium | reverse complement strand
TGACCGCCGGGTAGGCCCCACGCAACGACGCCACCGTGGAGCCGACGCCGATGTCGGCACTCGTGGCCAGACCGAACGGAGCGATGACATCGCCGAATGCCTGCCCATACGTGAACGAGGCGAAGTGACGCACACCGGTGAGGTAGTCGGTGAAGAACAGCGACAGATCCTTCCAGTCGACGAAGCGCACGGCGGTGCCGGGGCAGGCAACCCCGGTGGCCACCGGGTCGACCCATCCGGAGTCGGTGGTGGGGATGCCGAGGATGGAGTTGACGTAGTCGACGACACCATCGGCGTCGGCACCGAACTGGGCGTCGCCAAGGCCCGTCGCCGACAGCGAGAGACCGAGCACCGGCGCGATGGTGGTCGTCGTCGTGGCCGGCACCGTCGAGGTGGTGGAGGTGGTCGACGTGGTGGTCGCAGCGGCAGTGGTGGTGACCGCAATGGTGGTCGCCACCACGGTGGTGGCGGTTGGGGCAGTGGTGGTGGTGCCCGGGCCGCTGCTCGTCACTGCAGCCGGCGATCAGCGAGGCCGCAGCACACACGGCGATCAGGAAGGTTCGACGAGACGTCATGGCCGGAAGTCTGCCAGCGGAACTGCCCATCAGCGGATCAGGGTGTCGGCTTCGTGGCCACCTTCAACCAGGTGGAGCGCCCCGTGCAACACGTCGATGACCGTCACGGAGCAGTTGTCGAGGCTGCGGATCACCAGGCGGTCGTCGCCGGTCGCGACGCCGATGGCCGCGTTGATGGCAATGAAGTGACTGGTGACCACCGTGTCGTGTGGCAGCGCCGCCAGCGCGGCGGCGACGCCATCGCGGAACTCGGTGTAGCGCGGGCCGAGTGCCGCCCAGCTACCCGCCATCGCGAGGCGGAGCCATTCCACCCGATCGGCCATCGCCACGCCCTCCGGCGAAGGGATCTCGCCACGCCGGCTGGATGCGCGCCGACACGCCCCCCGCGCCTGGGCCAGACCGGAGGCCGTCTCCGGCAGCGCAGCAGCGGGCTGGAGACCAGCTCGAGCGGGCCCAGCGGCGCCAAGCGAGCGGTCATCGCCGCTGCCTGGTGGCGCCCGACGGCATCGAGCCCCGGGTCGGGGTCGGTGTTCCAACCGGCAGCTGCCCGCCCGTGACGCACGAGATACAGGCGAGGCATCTCAGCAGGACCTCATGACAACGACATCATGCGAACGACGTCATTCGAACAGCCAGCCCTCGCGCAGCGGGTGGTTGGCCCCCACACGGATGTACCACTCGGTACCGAAGGCCATGGCGAACGGCTCGTCGGGCAGCGAGCTGAAGAACCCGGCATCGGTGATCTGGCTCTTGTGGCAACGGATGGAGGCTCGCTTCGCCGCCACGTACTGGCTGACGTCGACCATGTGGGTGAGCTCGCTCTCGGGCGTACCGAACGGGTTGCCGTCGTCGGCCGGAGCATCGGGGTCCCAGTCCTCGCCGTCGGGGCCGCTGGCCTCGCCCTGCTCGCGGGCCATGTCGAAGAAGCGCTTCATCGCATCGCGGTTCATCGTCGACTCGAACACCGCCGGCGTGCCGGCCAGCTCGGCGGCGCGATGGCCGACCGTGTGCACCTTGATGTGGTCGGGGTGGCCGTAGTTGCCGTGCCAGTCGTAGGTGGTGAGCACATCGGCGGCCTCCTCACGCAGGATCGCCGCCAGCTTGCCGGCCGCTTCGTTGACCGGTGCCTGCAGGAAGGAACGCTCGTGATGGTTCTGCTCCCAGCCGGTCATTCCGCTGTCGGCGTAGTTCAGCCACTCGAGTCGATGCACGCCGAGGGCCGCCACCGACAGCGCCGTCTCGGCTCGCCGGCGATCGACCAACGACTCGCCCTCGGCAAGATCGTCGGGCGACTCGCCATGATCGCCGTTGGTGGCGACCACCAGGACCACGCGATGGCCTTCGGCAACCGCGCGCGCCATGGTGCCCCCGGTGCTGATGCTCTCGTCGTCGGGGTGTGCGTGAAAACAGACCAGCGTGCCCATCAAGACGACGCTACAGCCCCACCGGCCACCAGCGACTCGATGCGCTCGGGGGTGAAACCCCAGTCGGCGAGCACGGCCCGCGAGTGCTGCCCCGGGTGTGCCGGCGGCGAGTCGACCAGTGCGACCGTGCGCGAGAACCTGGGAGCCGGCGCCGGCTGGGGGGTGCCGGCAACCTCGATGAAGGTGTTGCGAGCCACGTTGTGCGGGTGAGCGGCCGCTTCGCTCATCGTGAGCACCGGCGCGAAGCAGACATCGGTGTGCTCCATCTCCGCGCACCACTCGTCGCGCGTCTTGGCCAGAATCACCGCGCGCAGGCGTGTCTTGAGGTGCGGCCAGTGCGATTTGTCCATCTGCTGTGCGAACTCGGCGTCGCCGGCGAGACCGGTGATGCGCATCAGCTCCGCATAGAACTGCGGCTCGATGGAACCCAACGACACGTACTTGCCGTCGGCGCACTCGAACACGTCGTAGAAGTGGGCGCCGGTGTCGAGCAGGTTGGTGCCCGGAGCGTTCTCGTCGTGGACGCCGATGCTCTTCATCGCCCAGAACATGCTCATCAGTGTTGCTGCGCCATCCACCATCGCAGTGTCGACCACCTGGCCTTCGCCGCTGCGCTGCGCTTCCAGCAGGGCACACACCACACCGAACGCGAGGAACATGCCGCCGCCCCCGAAGTCGCCGACCATGTTGAGCGGCGGCACCGGCGCTTCACCGACGCGACCGAAGTGCGCGAGTGCGCCCGCCAGCGCGATGTAGTTGATGTCGTGGCCCGCCGCCTGCGAGTACGGGCCTTCCTGCCCCCAGCCGGTCATGCGGCCGTACACCAGCTTCGGATTGCGCGCCTGGCACTCGGCCGGCCCCACCCCGAGGCGCTCCATCACGCCGGGCCGGAAGCCTTCGATGAGACCGTCGGCCTGCGCCACCAGGTCGAGCAAGGTGGCCACGCCATCGGGGTGCTTCAGGTCGAGCGCGATGTTGCGACGACCGCGCAGCAGCACGTCCCAGTGCGCGGTGTCGGGCGCCGGGCCGCGCACGGCCTGCGCACGCTCGACACGGACGACCTCGGCCCCCATGTCGGCGAGCATCATTGCCGCGAACGGGCCGGGGCCGATGCCGGCGATCTCGATGATTCGGTACCCAGTGAGCGGTCCAGACATGCCTGCCGTTCTAGTACGGCGAGGCGGTCGACCCGCCATCGAGGCGGCAGCGGCGGGTGCGCCCGCGCGATCGAGGCGGTCGCAGGCTGCATCCGGGGCGGCCGGCGAGCGAGCAGGTCGTTCTGGACCGAACGGTGAATTCAACGCTGCCAACGTCGCCAACCGTGAATGCACGGTTCGAGGGACGCATGGCTCGGGAGCGAACGATCGCGCCACGATCTCGGCGCCCGGCGGCGGCGGAACGAGGCCTGCGGGTACCATCGGCCACATGCGTCGCTTTGCGCTCGGGCTCCTGCTCGCCACCGGATTCGTGTTGCCGGCGTGCGGTGCGCAGAGCACCGCCCGGCGCGAGCTCGAGCCGCTGCCCGGCGTCACCACGCCCAGCACACTGCTCGCGCCCAGCACGGTGCCCGGCGACCCGAGTGCACCGGGCACCACGCTTGCGGGCGATGCGGTCACCACGCCGGCGCCGCCGAGCACTGCGCCGGCCGCACCCACGTCTACCGGGCCGCGGTGGGTGTACGGCGACTTCCGGTCGGTGCCGCAACTGGGCAGCGAACCGGTGAGCGGCAGCGGGTGCGGTGCCGACGGCACCATCGGGGAACGCCTCCCCGATGGCTGGTGGCTGGGCATCGTCACCACCAACAGTGGTAGCCAACTGCAGTTCGACCTGGTCTGCGCCTACTCCGGCACCGCTGCTCAAACGCTGATCGACGAGTGCCTGGCCAGCATCACCGGATCCACGTGCACCCAGTACTTCAACAACGCCTTCTGGCCCGTGAACCGCAACACTCGCGAGCGTTCCGTGCCGATCTCCGCTGCACTGCAGACCGAGGCGGTGGCCGAACTGTGCAACGTGGGCATCGAGACCCGCAGCGGCGGCATCACGGCCGAGCTCGACTGGCTGCTCGTGGAGGGCGGCTCCGCCGTCTACCTGCGCCGAGGATGCGGCAGCGAGTAGCGCCGCGTCGTCGCCCTGTCGGCCACCACCGGCGGCCGCCTCACGCTCGCCGAGTGTGGCTGAGCACGGCGTCGGTGAGCAGCGGCCACAGCGGTTCGGGCAGGTCGTGCCCCATGTCGGCAACGAACAACAGGTGCGCGCCGGGAATCAGCTCGGCGGTGCGAAACCCACCCGACGGCATGATCAGCTGATCGTCGCGGCCGTGGATGACCAACGTCGGCACGTCGAGCGCCTGCAGCTGCACCGAGCGACGCCCGCTGCCGTAGATGGCGGCCATCTGGCGCGGCGCGCCCTCGGGGTAGAACGAGCGGTCGAACTCGCGAGCCGCGAGCTCCTTGGTGCGAGCGACGTCGCGGTACTTCTTCGATGCCCACACCAGCCAGCGCGGTGACGCCTCGATGTACTCCTCGCGCGTGGTGGGCGGCGGCGAGAAGATGGCCATGGCGGCCTCGTCGGACGGCTGACCGACCTCGATCTCGCCGGGCTGGCTCATCACCGAGATCAGGCTGATGACACGCTCGGGGTGGTTGATGGCCACGACCTGCGCGATCATGCCGCCCATCGAGGCACCCATGATGTGCGCCCGCTCGATGCCCAGCACGTCGAGCAGGCCCATCGCGTCGGCGGCCATGTCGCCCAGGAGGTACGGCAGCGGCGGCGCCGGCGTGTCGGCGAGTGCCGCTGCCATCGCACCGGCGACATCGGGCACCTGCCCATCGAGCTTGGTGGAGAGCCCACTGTCGCGGTTGTCGAAGCGGATCACGAAGTGGCCGCCGTCGGCCAGGATCTGGCAGAAGCGAACATCCCAAGCCGTCATCTGTGCCGTGAAGCCCATGATGAGCAGCAGGGCCGGATCCTCCGGCGAGCCGAACGTGTCGTACTCGAGTTCCATACCGGTCTGGACGAGGGCGCGAGGCATCGGGGCAGGCTAGCTTCCGGAACATGACTGTCTTCGGGGTCCACGTCGGTTTGCAGCACACCACCGCCGACGAACTGCGCGGGGTGTGGCGCCAGATCGAGGAACTGGGCTTCGGCTGGATCAGCGTGTGGGATCACTTCTACGGGGCCACCGGCAAGCCCGACGATGCCGCCTGCCTGGAAGCGGTCGCGATGCACGCTGCGCTCGCCTGCACCACCAGCAAGGTGCGCGTCGGGTCGCTGGTCTACAGCGTCGGGTACCGGCACCCGGCGGTGCTGGCCAAGGCCATCACGGCCATCGATCAGCTCAGCGGCGGCCGTGCCGACATGGGTATCGGCGCCGGCTGGGCACAGGTGGAGTACGACGCCTACGGCATCCCCTTCCCCGATGCCAAGACTCGCCTCGACCAGCTCGAAGAGGGCATCCAGTGCCTGCGTGGCCTGCTGCACGACGACGTCACCGACTTCGCGGGCCAGCACTTCACCCTCACCGAGGCGCGCAACGAACCGCGGCCGGTGCAGGCCAAGCTGCCCATCTGGATCGGCGGTGGCGGCGAGAAGCGCACGCTGAAGATCGCCGCCAGGTACGCCGACGGATGGAACGTGCCCTTCATCGCCCCCGATGCGTTCGCACACAAGAACGCCATCCTCGACGAGCACTGTGCAGCGGTGGGGCGCGACCCCAACGACATCAAGCGGGCCATCAACGTCGGGCTCGCGTACACCGAGGAGAGCCTGCAGCAGCAGTTCGGCGCGATCAGCGACTTCGTACGCCCGGGCGTGCTCACCGGCAGCCACGACGAGATCATGGACCGCATCGGGCAGTACGTCGACGCCGGGGCCGATCAGGTCAACATCGCCTTGCGCGCCCCGTTCAACCTCGAGGCCGCGGCACGCTTCAGCGACGCGCTGCAGCTGTCGTGACGGTGGCGCCATGAACCTGCACGTGCTCGCTCCCGGCCGGGTCAACCTGATCGGCGATCACACCGACTACACCGGCGGCCTCGTGCTGCCGATGGCCATCGACCGGTACACGGAGATCAGAGGCACGCGCACCGGCGATCGGGTGCACCTCTCCTCCTTCGACGAACCGGAACCCGTCGACCTGCCGCTGCACGTCGAGCGGCCGCACGACACCGAGCCGGCGTGGGGCAAGTACGTCGCCGGTGTGATCTCCGAGATGAGCGACCCTCATGCGTTCCGCGGCCACGTCACCACCGACATACCCATCGGCGCCGGCCTCTCCAGCAGCGCTGCGCTGGAAGTGGCCGTGGCGCTCGCGCTCGGGTTCCGTGGCACACCCCTGGCACTCGCTCAACTGTGTCAGCGCGCCGAGAACCGGGCGTCGGGTGTGCCCAGCGGCATCATGGACCAACTGGCCATCGCCGCCGGGGTGGCCGGCCATGCACTGATGATCGATTGCGGCGAGCTCACCGTCACGCCTGTCGCCCTGCCGCGCGACGTCGAGATCATCGTGCAGTTCATCGCTCATCGCACGCTCGTGGGCAGCCCCTACGCCGACAGGGTCGCCGAGTGCGCGGCGGCCGAGCGAGCCATCGGGCCGTTGCGCCACGCCACCGCAGCACGCGCCAAGTCGATCGCCGACCCTCTGGTGCGAGCACGGGCGATGCACGTCACCAGCGAGAACCGTCGGGTGATCGACTTCGCCGACGCCATCGCCGCCGGCGACCTGGGCGCAGCCGGCCGGTTGATGGTGCAGAGCCACGACAGCCTGCGCGACCTGTACGACACGTCGACGCCCACGATGGACGCGGCCGTCGCACGGGCCGTCGCCACACCGGGCGTCTACGGCGCGCGGATGACCGGCGGCGGGTTCGGCGGTTGCATCGTGGCGCTCACCGAGCCCGGCGCGCTCACCACCGGCTGGGTCGTGCAGGCGGTGGCGGGTGCGACACTCGTCGCCTCCTGAGCGGCGAGGCCGCGCGGCGCGCAGCGAGTAGCATCGCGCTCACACGACGGCGAGAGGCCCACATGAGCGTCGACATCCTGGCTGACGATCTCCACTTCGGCGAAGGCCCACGTTGGCACCAGGGCAAGCTGTGGTTCAGCGACTTCTACGACTACGCGGTGAAGACGGTCGATCTCGAGGGCACGGTGGCCACCAAGCTCACCGTCGACGGCCAGCCCAGCGGGCTGGGGTGGATGCCCGACGGGCGCATGCTGGTGGTCTCGATGACCGACCGGATGCTGTTGCGCTTGGAGCACGACGCACTGGTGGTGCACGCCGACCTCTCCGAGATCGCCACCTTCCACTGCAACGACATGGTGGTCGACACGGCCGGTCGTGCGTACGTCGGCAACTTCGGTTTCGACCTCGATGCCGCCGTCACGTCGGGCGACTTCGCCGGCGCGCTGGCCGCCTACGAGGGCGCCGCCATCGCCCGCGTCGACCCCGACGGCAGCATTCACACCGCCGCCACCGGTCTCCGCTTTCCCAACGGCACCGTCATCACCCCCGACGGCAAGACGGTGATCGTCGCCGAGAGCCTGGGGCGGCGCCTCACCGCGTTCGACATCGGCATCGACGGCGCACTCTCCAACCAGCGAGTGTGGGCCGACCTCGGCGACTACGTGCCCGACGGCATCTGCCTCGACCACACCGGCGCCGTCTGGGTGGCCGACGCCTCTGGCCCACGCTGCATCCGCGCCCGCGAAGGAGGAGAGGTGCTGCAGGTGGTCGACACCGAGCAGCCGTGTTACGCGTGCATGCTGGGCGGCGACGACGGGCGCACCCTGTTCATGATCACCGCCGCCTCCTCGCACCCGGCACAGGCCAGCGTGCAGCGCACCGGCAAGATCCTCACCACCCGCGTCGACGTCGGCCACGCCGGCCGGCCGTAGGGCGCGGCTCGCACACGATTCAGCCCGCGCGATTCCGCCTGCGCGATTCGTGCCGCTCGATTCAGCCGAGCAGCTTGGCCTTCTGCGAGTCGAACTCCTGCTGGGTGATGGTGCCTCGCTGCAGCAGCCCCTCCAGGCGCTCGAGCTGCACGGTGACATCGCCGCCGCCCGTGGTAGCCCCTGCCCGGTAGCCGGCACGGTGGTGGATGAGTGCCTCGACCTGGGCATGCACCAGGTTCTGCACCTTGTCGGGGTGGCGGATGTCGGTGAACCGTTGCTGACCGTCCTCACCGCCCGACTCGATGAGCAGGTCGCCGGCACCCAGCATGCGCTCGAACACACCCTGGTTGAAGTTGACGTTGTTGACACGCTCGAGCGGGATCTCGATGCCCCGCTTGGCGACGATGCCCTGGCGGAAGATGAGGCGCTGCGACGTGATGACGAAGTTGGTGGTGAGCCACTTCAAGTAGCGGCCGATGAGCCACAGTGCGGTGATGACCAGCAGCGCGACTGCAGCGATGCCGGCAGCCTTGCGGGCGGTGCTGCCCGAATCGGTCTGGGTGAGCACCACGATCCCGATGACGATGCTGCCCAGCAGTGCCGCTGCCGGCTGCGCGAAGTACCACCAATGCGGATGCATGTCGAGCGCGATGGTCTCGTCGGTGTTCAGGTTCTTCTTCGGGTACGGCATGAGCGAACTGTAGCGCTCGCTCCTTGGGCGAGGGGGCAATCGCGTGACACCCAACCTCTATCGTGACGACCGTGCCTTCCGACCCGATGTTGCACGGTCTCGATGCAGAACAGCGTGCGGCCGTCACCACCTTGGCGAGCCCACTCGCCATCGTGGCCGCAGCCGGGTCGGGCAAGACCACGGTGCTCACTCGGCGCATCGCGTACCGGTCGGCCCATGGCACAGCCACTCCACAGCACGTGCTGGCGCTCACGTTCACCCGCGAGGCCGCGGCCGAGCTGAAGCGTCGCTTGCGCCGGCTCGACATCCGCGAGCCCATCGAGGCCGGCACGTTTCACGGCGTCGCGCTGCGCCTGCTGCGCGACCGCGCGCTGGCAGCCAATCACGCTCCGCCGCACGTGGCCAACGACCGGCTGCGCCTGGCTCGAGAGGTGGCGAGCGAGCTCAAGCTGCAGGTCGAGCCGTACGGTGCGCTCGCCGACCTCGACTGGGCGAAGGCGCGCATGGTCACCCCCGATCGTTATGAGGGCGCCATCCGCATCACGCGTCGACGTACCTCGCTGCCGCCGGCCCGTTTCGCCGACTTCGCAGCCGCCTACGAGCGGCTCAAGCGCCGCCGCGGTGTGGTCGACTTCGACGATCTGCTCACTCACACGATCGAGGCACTGCGCACCGATCGGCCGTGGGCGGAGGGGGTGCACTGGCGGTATCGCCACTTCTTCGTCGACGAAGTGCAAGACCTCAACCCGCTGCAGCACGCGATGCTCGAAGCCCTGCGTGCGGGCCGCCCGGATCTGTGCCTGGTGGGCGACCCGCGTCAGGCCATCTACGGCTGGAACGGCGCCGACCCCACCACGCTCGCCGAGGTGGAGGTGCGCTACCCGGGCGTCACGGTCGTCGCGCTGAACTCCAACTACCGCTGCTCGCCACAGGTGGTGCGCGCCGGTGCGGCTGCGCTCGCAGCCAGCGGGCAACACGACGACAGCGAGAGCCGGCAACCCGGCGCGGCAACGGTGCTGGTGCAGCAGCACGTCGACGAGGCAGCCGAGGCGCAGGCCGTCGCCCGCCACCTACGCGGGTTGCTGCATCACCACCGCGGTCGCGATCTGGCCGTGCTCGCCCGCACCAACGAGCAGCTGACGCTGCTGCAACAGGTGTTGGCCAGCTTCGGCATCGACACCGAACGCAGCACCGGGCGCTCGCCGCTCGAGGTTGCCCTGCGCGCCGCCTACCGCTGCGCCAGCCGCGAGCAACTGGCCATCTGGGTGGATACCTCGTTCACTCAGGGCGACGAGCTCACTCGTCGCGTCGCAGAGGAGGCCGACCGATTCCTCAGCTCTGGCCAGCCCGGTCAGTTCCGTGCATGGGTCGAGCTGCGCGACCCGTTCGACGACCTGGAACCGGCCGACCAGCGAGATGCCGTGGCATTGCTCACCTTTCACGCAGCCAAGGGTCGCGAGTGGTGGGGCGTGGTCATCACCGGCGCGGAGGAAGGCCTGATACCGCACGGCTCGGCCGGGTCGCAAGCGCAGCTCGCGGAAGAGGCCCGGCTGTTCTACGTGGCCATCACCCGCGCGGCACAGCACCTGTTGGTCACGCATTGCGCGCAGCGCCAACGCAAGCCGGCCGCCCCCAGCCGATGGTTGCAGGCCGTCACCGACAGCACCGCCCTCGACGTGCCCGCGCCGCCGCCCACACGCTCACGTCTGCCCACCGATCCGTTGCTGCCGTTGCGCGAGTGGCGCGCGGCCATCGCCCGCGTCTCGGGTCAACCCGAGTTGGCGGTGTGCAGCGACCGCGTGCTCCGTTCGCTGGCCCAGGCCCCTCCCGCCGATGCCGCCGAGTTGGCTCGCCGGCTGGGCATCACCGAGACCGCCGCCGCCCGCCTGCGACCGTTACCGACCTGAGCAGTTCACGACCCGGCGCGGTCGTTCATCAGCCGCTGGAAGATCTCGGGGTTCATGGAGATGAACAGTCCCTCGGCCTCCGCGCACAGCCGCCCATCGGCGGCCACGCGCAGCTCGCCCTTGGTGAAGATCTTGCGACCGTCGACGTGGTCGATGTCGCCGACGAAGTGCAGCTCCTGCAGCAGCGGCGACGGCGAGCGGTACTGCACGGTGAGACGGGCGGTCATGCCCGGGCGCCCCGACATGCCCTGCGCCAGGCCCAGCACCTCGTCGAAGGCGGCAGCGATGAAGCCACCGTGCACGCACCCCGGGGGGCCCTCGTACGCTGCCCCGAACGTGACCACACCCGTCACCTTCGTGCCATCGGCGCTGATCGCAATCGGTGGCGCCAGCGGGTTCAGTGGGCCCACCAGCGGGCTGTGATCGATGAACATGTGTTCCTGGTAGTGCGCCAACGAGCCCTCGCCTCCGTCGTAGGGACGGCCATGGTCGGCGCCGGCCAAGATGCCTACCGCCTGCTGCACGAGCTCGCTGGCCTGCGCGAAGGCCTGCGTCTCGGCGGTGCTGGAGGCCAGCTCATCCATGATGCGCCGACATGCTTCGGCGAGGCCGGCGCGAGAGTCGCCCTCCAGCCTGGCGCGTTGCCCATCGGCGATCATCATGCGAGGTCGACGATCACTGGCGCATGATCAGAGGGGGACGCGCCCTTGCGGGCGTTGCGGTCGACGATCGCGAAGTCGCAGCGCGCAGCCACGGAGGCGGTGCCCAGCACAAGGTCGATGCGCATGCCGCGCCCTTGATGGAAGTCGCCGGCGCGATAGTCCCACCAGCTGAACAACTTGCCCTCCGGGTGGTGTTGGCGGAACAGATCGGTGAAGCCCCAGGCCTCCAGCGCGGCGAGCTCGGCGCGTTCGGGTTCGCTGACGTGCGTGGCACCGACCAGCTTCTTCGGGTCGTACACATCGAGATCCGTGGGGGCGATGTTGAAGTCGCCCGTGACCACCACCTGCTCGTCGGGCGAGCTGAGCGCGGCCACGTGCGCTCGCAGTTGCGCCATCCAGCGCAGCTTGTACTGGTAGTGCTCGTGATCGAGCGAGCGGCCGTTGGGCACGTACACGCTGCTGATGCGCACGCCGCCGCACACGGCGGTGATGATGCGCGCATCGGGGTCGGGTTCGCCACCGTCGGCGAAGTTGGCCACCACATCGGTGAGGCCCACCTTCGACAAGATGGCGACACCATTCCACTGGCCTTGCCCATGGTGGGCACTCTCGTAGCCGAGCGCAGCGAAGGTGAGTGCGGGAAACGCGTCGTCGGCGAGCTTCGTCTCCTGCATGCACAGCACATCGGGCTGCACGTCGGCCAGCCACTCCTCCACACGCGCAAGGCGCGCCTTCAGCGAGTTGACGTTCCACGTAGCGAGGCGCACGGCTCGACCGTAGCCACTCAGGCCTTGGTGCGACCACGCCGGGGCGCGGCGGCCGCGGCGGCAGGCTTGGCGGTCTTCTTGGCCACCGGCTTCGGCGTCGACTTGGCCGGAGCAGCCTTGGCCGGAGCAGCCTTGGCCGGCGCAACTTTGGCCGGCGCCGACTTCGCCGACGCCGACTTGGTGGACGACTTGGCGGTGCCCGACTTGGTGGTCGCCCCTCTGCCCGGGGCCGACTTGGTGGCCGGCGATGTGGCGATCGACGAGTCGGTGGGTGTCGGCTGGGCGATCGCGGGCTGAGTGGCTGCGGGCTTGGCAGCCTGCGACCTGGGGGCCTTGGCTACCGCGGGCGGCTTCTTCGCCGCGGGCGCCTTGGCCGGGGCAGACGCGGTGAGCGCCGCGGACGAGGTGGCACCGGCCCCGCGCTTGGCGGCCTTCGTCACCGGGGCGGCAACCGGGGCGGCCATCGACTCGGCGACCGGTGAGGCGGCCGGCTTGCGGCCACGCCCCTTCGGCGCGGCCGCCGACTCGACACCCACCGCCTCGGGCGCCGCCACGGCGGCCTTCTTCGGGGCACGCGGAGAGGCCTTCGCCGCCTTCGCTGCCTTCGCCGGCGCTGCCTCGCCCAACGGTGCCGCACTGCCCATGCCCGGCACGGCCAGATCCACGCTGCGCTTCGACGGCACGAAGCTCTCCACCACCAACGTCACCGACTCGCCGACCTTCATGAACTCGCGAGCGCTACGCGGGGCGGGGTGGGCCATCAGGCGCAACGGTACGTAGCCCACCACGTCATCGATGCGCACGTAGGCGCCGTGCGACGAGTAGTGATCGACCACGGCGTTCACACTGGTGCCGGCCGGGTGGCGCTCGACGAAGGTGAGGAACGACAACAGGTCGTTGACGGTCGACTTCGTGCTGTGCGCTGTGGGCGACTCGCCGACTGCCGCCGGCGCCGCTGGAACCGACGCCGCTGCTTTGGGGGCCCGATCGGCGCCCCCACGACCACGACGGCTGGGCTTTGCCGGCGCCACGTCGGCCGGGGCGGCCTTCGGCGCGGCGGCACGAGGTGGCGGCGACTTCGGCACGGGCATCGGCAGGCTGGCTTCGGGGCTGCCCACGCGCACGGTTGCGTCGGAGGCGGCCGCGCGACCCCGGCCACGACCCACGCCCCCACCACTGCCCTGGCGCTTGGCCTCCGCAGTCACCTTTCGGCTGAGCGGCCCCCGCACCGGCAGACGGTTGACGAACACCCATCCGATGTGAGGAACGGGCTTGCCCCCGATGAGGCGACCTTCGTCGAACAACCAGTCGTACTGTGCGTGGAACTCCTGGTAGCTGTCATTGGTGAGGATGTTGGCGTTCACCTTGTGCGCGATGCTCAGCACGAACGCATCGCCACGGCCGATGGCGCCTGCCGGTGGTGCCACCAGCTCGTTGTTGCTCACCGCTTCGTCGAACTCGGCGACTTCCTTGGCGTCGATGCGGTGCCCGAAGGTGGCATCGACCACCACTGTGATCAGTGCGGTGGGGTCTTCTGCCATGTAGGCGAGCACCGCTTCGTTGAGCTGTTTGAGACTGGGAGCGGTACGACCTTCGGTAGCAAGGTTCGATCCGTCGACGACGACATGGTGAGGCATAACTCGGCCAGCCTACGATGCCCCGGTGAAGAAAGCCGTCCTCTGGGATTTCGGCGGAGTCATCCTGAGCAGCCCGTTCGAAGCGTTCAACCGCTACGAAGCCGAGCATGGTCTGCCCACCGACTTCATCCGATCCGTCAACGCCACCAATCCGCACCACAACGCATGGGCACACCTCGAGCGCGGCGACATCACCGCCCAGCAGTTCGACGAGGAGTTCGCCGACGAGAGCGACGCGCTCGGGCACCGGGTGGGTGGCGGCGACGTGCTCGCGTTGCTGGCCGGCTACGTGCGGCCCGACATGGTCGACCTGCTCGATCAGGTGAAGGCCGCCGGTTACAAGGTGGCATGCCTCACCAACAACATCGCCGGCGAGCATGTCACCAGCGAACGCACGGCGACGATCATCGAGATCATGGCTCGCTTCGATGTGGTGGTGGAGAGCAGCAAGGTGGGCGTCCGCAAGCCGGAGCCCCGCTTCTACGAGATCGCCTGCGAGATGCTGGGCGTACAGCCAGACGAGTGCATCTTCCTCGACGACCTGGGCATCAACCTCAAGCCCGCAGCCGCGATGGGCATGACCACCATCAAGGTGCTCACCGCCCAGCAAGCCATCACCGACCTCAGCGCCCTCCTGGGCTTTGCGTAAAGCCCGCAAACTCACAGCCCCAAAGGTTTCGTCCATCAGGTCGGCGAGTTCTTGGTCGTGGATGGCCTTGCTACCGGTGGCGGGGCTGCCGCTGCCGATGCGACTGACCAGGCGCAGGTCGTAGCCCTGCTCCTTCACCCGCCAGAAGCGGGCCTCGACGAAGCGCCACGGGCCCATGTTGTCGGGCTCTTCCTGCAGCCACACCAACTGCTTGGCGTTGGGGTAGCGCTCGAGCACGGCGCGCATCTGGTCGCCGGGGAACGGGTACAGCTGCTCGACACGCACCACTGCCACCGGAGCGTTGCGCTTGTCGCGCTCGCCGATGGCATCCCAGGCGACCTTGCCGCTGCAGAAGACGACGCGCTGCACCGCGGCGCGGTCCGTCACGAACGGGTCGTCGAGCACTTCCTGGAACGAACCCTGGGTGAGGGCCGTGACCGGCGAGCGGCTCTCCTTCATGCGCAGCGGGCCCTTGGGGGTGAACAGCACCAGCGGCTTGCGGAAGTCGCGGCGCACCTGGCGGCGCAGCAGGTGGAAGTACTGCGCGGCCGTGGTGGCGTTGCACACCTGGATGTTGTCTTCGGCGCACAGCGTGAGGAACCGCTCGATGCGGGCCGAGCTGTGCTCAGGGCCCTGGCCCTCGAACCCGTGCGGCAGCAGCAGCACGAGGCCGTTCTCCTGACCCCACTTGTCCTCGGCGGCCACGAGGTACTGGTCGATGATGATCTGGGCGCCGTTGACGAAGTCGCCGAACTGGGCCTCCCACATCACCAGCGCGTCCTGGCGCTCGTGGGCGTAGCCGTACTCGAAGCCGAGCGCGGCGTACTCGCTGAGCAGGCTGTCGTACACCCAGAAGTTGGCCTTCTTGCCGGGCAGGGTGGCCATGGGGACCCACACCTGCTCGTTCTCGAAGTCGACGAGCGCCGCGTGGCGCTGGCTGAACGTGCCGCGGCGGCTGTCCTCGCCGGCGAGCCGCACCGGTGTGCCCTCGACGACCAGCGAACCCATGGCCAACAACTCGGCAGTGGCCCACTCCATCTCGCCCTGCTCGTGATACATCTTCGCGCGAGTCTCGAACTGGCGGGCCAGCTTCGGATGAGGGGTGAAGCCCTCCGGGTAGGCGGTGAAGTGATCGAAGATCGCATCGAGCGTCGCCCGCTCGACACCGGTCTCCACGTGCGGGCGCACGCCCACCGGCTTGGGCGGCTTGGCCACCTTCACGGCCTCGGGGGCGTGTGCGCGCGTATCGTCGAGCGCCACCTGCAACTTGGTGTGGAAGTCGGCGAGTGCACCCTCGGCTTCCTCGACCGACAGCTCGCCGCGCTTCACCAGCGCCTCCACGTACAGCTTGCGCACGCTGCGCCGCTCGGCGATCGCCTTGTACATCAGCGGCTGGGTGTAGCTGGGGTCGTCGCCCTCGTTGTGACCGTGGCGGCGGTAGCACACCATGTCGATGACGACGTCCTTGTGGAACCGCTGGCGGTACTCGAAGGCCAGCTCGGCCACGCGCACGCACGCCTCGGGGTCGTCGCCGTTGACGTGGAAGATCGGGGCCTGCACGGTCTTGGCCACATCGCTGCAGTACAGCGAGCTGCGTGAGTGCTGCGGGCTGGTGGTGAAGCCGATCTGGTTGTTGATGATGAGGTGGATGGTGCCGCCGACGCGGTAGCCGGCGATGTCGCTCATCGCGAGGCACTCGGCCACGATGCCCTGCCCGGCGAAGGCGGCGTCGCCGTGGATCAGCACCGGCAGCGACAGGAACGACCCCGGCGGGTCGATGTCGTCCTGGATGGCGCGCACGATGCCGAGCACGATGGGGTCGACGGTCTCCAGGTGACTCGGGTTGGCGGCCAGCTCGAGCCGGATGGACTCGCCGTTGGGGCCCGCGTATGTGCCGGTTGCACCCAGGTGGTACTTGACGTCGCCGGAGCCCTGCACCGAGCTGGGGTCGACGTGGCCCTCGAACTCCTTGAAGATCTGGTCGTAGCTCTTGCCGATGACGTTGGCGAGCACGTTGAGCCGGCCACGGTGGGCCATGCCCAGCACCGCCGAATCGAGACCGGCGCCGGCCGCCATGGTGAGCATCTGGTCGAGCACCGGGATGGCGCTCTCCGCACCCTCCAGACCGAAGCGCTTGGTACCCACGTACTTGGTGGCCAGGAACTTCTCGAACGCCTCGGCGGCGTTGAGTCGTTCGACCACGCGCCGCTTGCGCTCCTTCGACAGCTCGAACGCTGCACCTTCGAGCTTGGCCTGGATCCAGCGTTGCTCGGCGAAGTCCTGGATGTGCATGTACTCGACGCCGATGGTGCGGCAGTACGCGTCGCGCAGCACGTGCAGCAGGTCGCCCAGCTTCAGCTTGTCGGTGCCACCCACGCCGCCGGTGAGGAACTCGCGATCGAGATCCCAGATGGTGAGGCCATAGGTGGCAGGGTCGAGCTCGGGCGGCATGTGCGGCTGCTTCCAGCGCAACGGGTCGAGATCGGCGATGAGGTGGCCGCGCACGCGGTGCACGCGGATGAGCGTGGCGACCTGCATCTGCTTGTGCAGCATCGCCTCCTCGCTGTTGACCGGGTTCTGGTCGACGTGCCACTGCACCGCTTCGTACGGCACACCGAGGCTGCGGAACACGTCGTCGTAGAACTGGTGCTCGCCGAGCAGCAGCTCGTGCACGCGCTTGAGGAACATGCCGCTCTCGGCGCCCTGCACGATGCGATGGTCGTAGGTGCTGGTGATGGTGACGACCTTGCTGACGCCCAGCGAGCCGAGCGTGCTCTGGTCGGCGCCCTGGAACTCGGCCGGGTAGTCGATGCTGCCGACACCGACGATGACACCTTGGCCGGGCATCAGGCGCGGCACGCTCTGCACGGTGCCGATGGTGCCCGGGTTGGTGAGCGAGATGGTGGCGCCCTGGAAGTCGCTGACGGCCAGCTTGTTGCTCTTCACCTTGCGGATGAGATCGTCGTACGCCGCGAGGAAGCCGGCGAAGTCGAGTGCGTCGGCCTCGCGCAGCACGGGCACCACCAACGTGCGGCTGCCGTCGGCCTTGCTGACATCGACCGCCAGGCCCATGTTGATGTGCTCGTTGCGCACCAGGCGCGGCTTGCCGTCGGTGCCGGTGGCGAACGTGTTGTTCATGTTCGGCACTTCGTCGGCGATGGCGCGCACGATGGCGTAGCCGATGAGGTGGGTGAAGCTGACCTTGCCCTGCCCGGTGCGGCTGCGATAGCCGTTGATGACCGAGCGGTTCACCTCGAGCAGCTTGGCCGGGACATTGCGGAAGCTGGTGGCCGTGGGCACCGACAAGCTGCGCTCCATGTTGGCCGCGATGGCCACCCCGGCACCGCGAATCGGCTCGCCGACCTCTTCCACGGCATCGGCACCAGACGGCGTCGCCGGTGCGACGGGCGCGGCAGCAGCGGGCGCGGCGGCACTCGCAGGCGCTGCAGCAGGAGCCGGAGCCGGAGCGGTGGCAGGTGCCGCCGCGACTGCACCCGAGCCAGCGGGCTGCGGAGCGGGTGCCACTGGTGCCACTGGCCAGCGTCTTGTAGTCGTCGAAGAACTCGCGCCAGGTGTCGCTCACCGAGTCGGGATCTGAACGGAACTGCTCGTACATCTCCTCGACGAGCCACGAGTTGGCGCCGAAGCTTCCGGCCGAGGGTTCGGGGGTAGTCATCGCCGCTGATGGTACTTGCGAACGCCGTCATCGACATGACCTCGGGCACAGCTGTTCTCTACGTTGCATTTCCGAAGTCGCAGCTTCTACAATTCGAGTCCATGACCTCCAGGTTCCTCTCTCCTCTCATCGCCGTCGCCCTGTTCGCACTGGGCGCCTGCGGCGGCGAGCGAGCCAGCAGCGCCTCGGCCCCCACGGGTGTCGACCTCGAGGTGCGCGCAATCGACGGCATCGTGTGGAACGCGAACGATTACGCCGCCACCGCCACCGACGGTGCGCTCACCATCTTCGGCGCCAACGACAGCAGCCTGCCGCACAACCTGCACGTGCTCGACAAGGACGGCAAGGACGTCGGCAAGGCCCTCGACCTGGCCAGTCCCGGGTCCAGCGGCACACTGCAGGTGACGGTTGCGCCGGGCGAGTACCGCATCGTGTGCCTCATCCCCGGCCACACCAACATGGACTCCAAGCTCGTCGTCAGCTGAGCCCTGCCGGCGACCTACTCGTCGCCGGCCAGCGCCGCACGCACGCGGCCGCTCCACTCCACCAGTTCGGTGCTGCCACCTGCCGCATGGATCTCGGCTCGCTGACGAGCGAGCTCGACTGCCGCCGCTTCCACCTCCGCGGTGAGCACCTGCTCGGCGATCTGCGATCGCACGTGGCCGGCCAGCGCGGGGCTGGCCCCACCGGTGCTGACGGCAACGGTGACCAGCCCACGACGAGCCACCGCGGGCAGGATGAACGAGCAGTTCTGCGGGTCGTCGGCGCTGTTGGCCCACACCTGCGCCCCACGCGCGTCGGCGGCAACCCGAGCATTGACGGCCGCGTCGTCGGTGGCCGTGATCACCAGCTGATAGCTCGCGGCCTCGCCGTCTGCGTACCGGCGAACGTGCACCTGCGCCACCAGGTGGGCGAGCTCGGGCACCACCACCGGCGCCACGACGGTGACCACCGCACCGGCATCCACCAGGCCGGTGGCCTTGCGCAGGGCGATCGCACCGCCGCCGACCACGAGGACGGGCACCCCCGTCAGATCGAGGAACACCGGATACGGGAACGGCATGCGAACGAGCCTAACCGACAACAAATTGATAAAGATGATCTGCTTAGTCGGGAATACCGATAGAACTATGGCGCATGGCTGCGATCATCATCCCCTCCTCGCTCGAGACCGCCCAACCCACCGAGGTGGTGCGCTGGGCCGCCGAGGCGTTCGGCGCCGACAACCTGGTGGTCACCGCCAGCTTCGAGGATGCGGTCCTCGTGCACGTCGCCGCCACGGCGGTGCCCGGCATCGAGATCACGCTGCTCGACACCCAGTACCTCTTCGCCGAGACCCAGTGGCTGGTCGACGAGCTCACCAAGCGGCTCGATCTCCACCTGCGCATCGTGCGCCCATCGGCGGAGGTGGTGCCCGACAACCGCTGGCAGGCCGATATCGAAGGCTGTTGCCAGGTGCGCAAGGTCGAGCCGTTGGCCCGCGCGATCGCCGGCAAGCAGGCCTGGATCACGGGCGTGCGCCGCGCCGATGGGCCAACCCGCGCGGGCGCCCCCGTTGCTGCCTACGACATCGGTCGCGGACTGGTGAAGGTGAACCCGCTCGCGACGCTCACCGACGACGACATGGCCCTCTACGCCCAGCTGCACGAACTGCCTTCCCACCCCTTGGCCGACAAGGGCTACGCGAGCATCGGCTGCTGGCCGTGCACCCGGCCCGTCGCCCCGGGTGAGGACAAGCGTGCGGGTCGCTGGAGCGGCAATGCGAAGACCGAGTGCGGGTTGCACGTATGAGCACCGAGATCGTCGCCGCCGCACACCTCGACGCGCTCACCGATGAAGCGCTCACCATCGTCCGCGAAGTCGCCACCGAGTGCGAGAACCCGGTGCTGCTGTTCAGCGGTGGCAAGGACAGCGCCGTCCTGTTGCACCTCGCCGTGCTGGCCTTCGCTCCCGCACGGTTGCCCTTCCCCGTGATGCACGTCGACACCGGCCACAACTTCCCCGAGGTCATCGAGTATCGCGATCGGCTCGTGGCCGAGTGGGGCGTGCGACTGGTGGTGGCCAGCGTGCAGCGATCCATCGACTCGGGCCGCGCGGTGGAAGACGCAGGGCCACGCGCCAGCCGCAACCGGCTGCAGTCGGTCACCCTGCTCGATGCACTCGCCGAGCACGGCTTCGATGCCGCGTTCGGTGGCGGCCGACGCGATGAGGACAAGGCGCGAGCGAAGGAACGCATCCTCAGCTTCCGCGATCGACAAGGTCGCTGGGATCCGCGGGCGCAACGGCCCGAGCCGTGGGCGCTGCTGAACCCGCGCATCCGCAAGGGCGAGCACCTGCGCGCGTTCCCGCTCTCCAACTGGACCGAGCTCGACATCTGGCAGTACATCGCCCGCCACCAGGTGCCGCTGCCGAACATCTACTTCAGCCACACGCGCACCGTTGTAGAACGCGACGGCATGCTGCTGTCGGTGGGCGGCCCGGTGGCGCTGGAGCCGCACGAGCAGGCCTTCGACGAACTGGTGCGTTACCGCACCGTCGGCGATGCCAGCTGCACCGGCGCGGTGCGATCCACGGCGACCACCATCGACGATGTGCTGGCCGAGGTGGCCGCTGCACGCATCACCGAGCGCGGCGCCACCCGCGCCGACGACACGTTCAGCGAGTCGGCCATGGAAGACCGCAAGCGCGAGGGCTACTTCTGATGAGCACCACCGCCATCGCGGCACGGTCCACGCTGCGCATCGCCACCGCCGGGTCGGTCGACGACGGCAAGAGCACGCTCATCGGCCGCCTGCTGCACGACACCAAGACCGTGTTCGAGGATCAGTTGAAGGCCGTCGAGAAGGCCAGCCGCCGCTACGGCGACGGGGAGACCAACCTCGCCCTGCTCACCGACGGCCTGCGCGCCGAGCGCGAGCAGGGCATCACCATCGATGTGGCGCACCGCTACTTCGCCACACCGGCGCGCAGCTTCATCGTTGCCGACACGCCCGGCCACGCGCAGTACACGCGCAACATGGTCACCGGCGCCTCGACGTCCGACGTTGCGATCGTGCTGGTGGACGCCCGCCACGGTGTCGTCGACCAAACCCGCCGACACGCGCTGATCGCGTCGTTGCTGGGTGTCGAGGCGATCGTCGTGGCGGTCAACAAGATGGATCTGGTGGGTTGGTCCGAGGATGAGTTCTTGCGCATCGCGAGCGACGTGCGCACGTTCGTCGGCGCGTTGCCCCAGCAGTTGCCGGTCACCGCGATCCCCATGTCGGCACTGCTGGGCGACAACGTGGTCGACGGCTCGCGGCACATGCCGTGGTACGTGGGCCTGCCATTGCTCGAGCTGCTCGAACAGTTCGATGCCACGCCGTCCGCACTGCCGGGTGCTCGCGTGCACGTGCAACGCGTGATCCGCCCGCAGGGAGGGCCGCAGGCCGACTTCCGCGGCTACGCGGGCGTGGTGGCCGCCGGCACCCTGTCGGCCGGCGACGCCGTCACCGTCTTGCCCAGTGGGCGCACCACCACGGTCGCCGCGGTGCATCGGTGGGGCGCCGTCGTGCCGGCCGCCGACTCCGGCCACGCGGTGGTGGTGCAGTTGGCCGACGACATCGATGTCGCCCGCGGCGATGTGCTGGTGGTGTCGCACGCGTCGGTGCCACCCGTGGTCACCGAGGACATCGTCGCCGATCTGTGTTGGATGATCGACCAGCCCTTGGTGGTGGGCAGCCGCCACTGGTTCAAGCACGGCACACGCAGCGGCCACGCCGTGGTCACCGCCATCGAGCATCGCTACGACCTGGTCTCACCCGACCACGAGCCCGCCACGGAGTTGGTGCTCAACGACATCGGCAGAGTGCACCTGCGCTTGGGCACCCCGATCGTCGCCGACGTGTATGCACACCACGCGGAAGGCGGGCGGCTGATCCTGATCGATGCGGCCACCAACACCACCGCCGGCGCGGCGATGATCGTGTCGGCAACGGCAACGTCGACGGCACCGTCGTGACCGGTCACGTCGCACTCGTCGGTGCCGGCCCCGGCGACCCCGACCTGCTCACCGTGCGCGCGGCACGCCTGCTGGCCACCGCCGACGTGGTGGTGCACGACGCGCTCGTGGGCGATGGCGTGCTGGCGCTGGCTGCCCCCGGCGCCGAGCTGATCGACGTGGGGAAGCGGCCAGGACAAGGCGTCGCGCAAGCGCTCATCAACGTGCTGCTGGTGCGCCTCGCGGCGGAGGGCAAGCGGGTCGTGCGCCTGAAGGGCGGCGACCCGTTCGTGTTCGGCCGCGGTGGCGAGGAAGCCGTTGCGCTTGCCGCCGCCGGGGTGCGGTGCGAGGTCGTGCCGGGCATCACCTCCGCCGTGGCGCCCCCGCAGCCGCCGGCATACCAGTCACCTATCGCGGCATGGCCGCTTCGTTCACCGTCGTCACCGGGCACCGCCAGCACGGCGAGCCAGCCGTGAACTGGGCAGCACTCGGCCAGGCCGGCGGCACCATCGTGGTGCTGATGGGCGTTGCGCAGCGAGGCGCGATCGCTGCCGAACTCATCGCCGGCGGCATGTCAGCCGGCACCCCGGTGGCCACCATCCACCGCGCCACCACCGGTGCTCAGGTGGTGCAACGCTGCGCGCTGGCCGAGTTGGCAGCAATCGACGTGCGCTCCCCTGCCACGTTGGTGATCGGCGCGGTCGCTGCACTCGACGTGACGCAGATGCCCGCGCTCCACCACCACATTGCCGGCTGAAACCTGCCGGTGAGGCTCAGGCCTTCAGCAGCACTTCGCTGAGGATGAGGAAGACGATCCACAGACCGAAGGCGGCGATGAGCGGGTTGCGCACGCCGGGGCCGTCGTACATCTGGTTGAGGCCCTTGTTGGCCTCCGTCTTCCACGGCAGCATGCCCAGCGCATTGAGCTCCATGACGGCGATGATGACGAGCGCGATCGTCCAGAACGCCATCATGCTGCCCGAGCTGACTTCCACACCCTGTCGCAGCGAGTGACCCTTGTAGACCATGAAGAACAGCATGCTCACCGAGAAGATGGTGTTCTGTCGACTGGCCATCACGGCCTTGCGGCCGGCGGCAGCAGCACCGGGGTCGGGGGCACCGCCGGCGAGCACGTTGGCCGCGTTGGCCAGCACCACCTTCTGGCAGCGCCAGATGACGCCCCACACGTTGAGCAGCATGATGGTGCCCAGCAACATGCCGGTACTGATGGCGATGCCGCCGGCACTCTTGCCGAACCCGTTGGAGTAGTAGTTCTTGGTGACGACCGTGATGAGGATGCCGGTGACGAAGGTGCTGACTGCCGCCCAGCGGAACCACCACAGCGCCTTGCGGGCCACCTTGTCGATGGCGATGAGGCGAGCCTTGCCGCCGATCTCCTTGTGCGGCTCGGCTTCGAACTGACCGAACGCCGGCACCTGCACGAAGTTGAAGTAGTACAGCAGACCGATCCAGGCGATGCCGGCCAGGATGTGCAACCAGCGGAACCCGAAGCTGCCAAGGCTGTCTGCACTGAAGAAACCGTTGTAATCTGCGAGCACTATTCCGTACCCCTCCCTTGTGAAAACTGAACTGTTCGTAACGTAGCACCGCGGCGATGGTGCACTGCGAAATGGTCGCTTACTGCAGCGGGTCCCAACCGCTACGGCCCTGATCGCTCACGTGGGGCGTCCACTGGGCACCGTCCCACAGGCGCAACTCGTGACGCCGAGTGGGGTCGGGCGCCCACTGCGACATCGGCGGCGGGGGTGGGGTGCCGCCCGCCCTCCCCACCGGTCTTCATCACCAGACGATCACCAGGCCCACCAACCCGTCACGCCCAGCCGCACCCCCCCCACTCAGCCCGGCCGCCGATCGGCGCGCGATCGGGCCGACCACGAGCCACAGGAGCAGCACCATCCCGCCCGTCATGTCGCGACCACCACACCGAAGATCCGCATGGCGCCGAAGATCCGCAGCACACCGAGCTGCACGACACCGAGCTGCACGACACCGATCTGCACGACACCGACCTGCACCCCATTGGCTCGCACGGCACTAGCCTGCCACCTCGTCATGGCTCACGAATTCATCTACACCTGTTACAAGCTGGCTCGCTTCTACCCACCGGATCGCACGGTGCTGGAGAACATCTCGCTGTCGTTCTACCCGGGCGCCAAGATCGGCGTGTTGGGCAGCAACGGCGCGGGCAAGAGCAGCCTGCTCAAGATCATGGCCGGCCTCGACGACGGCTACAGCGGCGAGGCTCGCCTCACCCCCGGCTTCAGTGTCGGCTACCTGGCGCAAGAGCCTCAGCTCGATCCGGCAAAAGACGTGAAGGGCAACGTGATGGACGGCGTCGCCGCCGTGCAGGGCCTGATCGACCGCTACAACGAGGTCATGGGCATGTGGGCCGACCCCGACGCCGACTACGAGAAGGTGGGCGCGCTGCAGGCCGAGCTGGAGGACAAGATCGCCGCCGCCGACGCGTGGAGCCTCGAACGCAACGTCGAGATCGCGATGGACGCCCTGCGCTGCCCGCCCGACGATGCCGACGTCACCAAGTTGTCCGGTGGCGAGCGCCGCCGCGTGGCCCTGTGCCGCCTGCTGCTCAGCCACCCCGACCTGTTGCTGCTCGACGAGCCCACCAACCACCTCGACGCGGAGAGCGTCGATTGGCTCGAGCGCTTCCTGCAGGAGTACAGCGGCACCGTCGTCGCCATCACCCACGACCGCTACTTCCTCGACAACGTCGCCAAGTGGATCCTCGAGCTGGACCGCGGCCGCGGCATCCCGTTCGAGGGCAACTACTCCAGCTGGCTCGAGCAGAAGCAGGAACGCATCGCTCGCGAGGAGAAGGGCAACGAGGCTCGCCAGCGCACACTGGCTCGCGAGCTGGAGTGGGTGAAGATGTCGCCCAAGGCCCGCCAGGCCAAGGGCAAGGCCCGCCTCACCGCCTACGACAAGCTGCAGAGCGAGGCCGAAGCCGCCGAGAGCGGGCCCGACAAGCTGGAGATCACCATCCCTGTCGGTCGCCGCTTGGGCGACACGGTCATCGAGGTGCAGAACCTGCGCAAGGGCTTCGGCGACCGGCTGCTGGTGGAAGATCTGTCGTTCACGCTGCCCAAGGCCGGCATCGTCGGCATCATCGGCCCCAACGGCGCCGGCAAGACCACCTTGTTCAAGATGCTCACCGGCCAGGAGGCTCCCGACTCGGGCACCGTGGTGGTGGGCGACACCGTCGATCTGGCCTACGTGGATCAGAGCCGAGATGCGCTCGACCCCGACGCCTCCGTCTTCGAGGAGATCACCGGCGGCGTCGAGCACATGAAGGTCGGCAACCGCGAGATCCACGGCCGCGCCTACTGCGCCAGCTTCAACTTCAAGGGCAGCGACCAGCAGAAGCGGGTCGGCGAGCTCTCCGGCGGCGAGCGCAACCGCGTGCACCTGGCCAAGGTGCTCAAGACCGGCGGCAACGTGCTGCTGCTCGACGAGCCCACCAACGACCTCGACGTCGACACGCTGCGGGCGCTGGAGACGGCGCTCGACAACTTCCCCGGCTGCGCCGTGGTCATCAGCCACGATCGCTGGTTCCTCGACCGCATCGCCACCCACGTGCTGGCGTTCGAGGGCGACAGCCAGGTGCGCTGGTTCGAGGGCAACTTCAGCGAGTACGAGGCGTGGCGCCACAAGGAGCTCGGCTCCGAGGCCGACCAGCCGCACCGCATCAAGTACAAGCCGCTGGCCCGCTGAGGGCATGAGCACCGAGACCGATTGCGAGCTCGCGACTCGGCTGGCAGTGGAGGCCGGCCGCCTGCTGATGGGAGTGCGTGCCGAGCTCACCGGCCGCGGTGCACCCTCCTGGCAGCTGATGGACATGGGCGATCTCGCCAGCCATCGCTTCCTGCTGCAGGCACTCACCGAGGCCCGCCCCGACGATGCAGTGCTGTCGGAGGAAGGCATGGAAGACCCCCGCCGATTCACCGCCGATCGAGTGTGGATCGTCGACCCACTCGACGGCACCAACGAGTTCGGTGAGCACGGCCGGTCGGATTGGGCGGTGCACGTCGCGCTGTGGGAGCGCGATCGATTCGCGGCCGGCGCCGTCAGCCTGCCGGCGCTCGACCTGGTGTTCAGCACCGACCCGGCACCGCTGCTGCCGCCGCAGCAGCGCGAGCAACCTCGGCTGGTCACCAGCCGCAACCGCAACCCCTACGCGGCGGTGGTGGTGGCCAACGCCCTCGGGTGCGATGCCGTGCGACTGGGCTCGGCCGGTGCGAAGGCGATGGCTGTGGTGGTCGGTGAAGCCGACATCTACGTGCACGAGGGCGGCATGTACCAGTGGGACAGCGCGGCGCCAGCGGCGGTCGCGCTCGCCGCCGGCCTGCACGTCAGCCGCATCGACGGCTCGCCGATGGTCTACAACGAGCCGCGACCCGTGGCTGCCCGACTTCCTGGTCTGCCGCAAGGAGCTGGCCGACGACGTGTTGCAGGCACTGCGCGGTGCTCGCCGCCGCTGACCCAAGCGAGCGAGCAACGTAGCCTGGCGGTCGTGGACCTCAGTGCCGTTCGCTTCGAGATCGCCGATCGGGTTGCCACGGTGTGGTTGCACCGACCGCACCGGCACAACGCGTGGACGGGCCGCATGCACAGCGAGTACCGCTGGGTGCTCGCGCACCTCGATGCGCTGCCCGCCGTGCGCGCAGTGGTGGTCACGGGCACTCCCCCGGCGTTCTGCGTGGGCGGCGACAGCGCTGCGCTGGCGGGCCACGCCGAGCGAGGGGCCTACGACGCCGGCCTCGCCACCGACCTGGCGCTGCCCGGCTATGGCGTGGCACCAGAGTTCGACGCCGACTTCGCGTTCCAGTTCGCGATGCGCTTCCCCATCATCGCTGCCGTCAACGGCGCCTGCGCTGGTGTGGGGCTGGCGCTGGCACTCTTCTGCGACCTGCGGTTCGGGGCCGCCACCGCCAGGCTCACCACCGCCGCGCCGAAGCTGGGGCTGCCCGCGGAGTACGGCATGAGCTGGCAGCTGCCTCGGCTCGTGGGCGTCACCCGCGCCGCCGACCTGTTGCTGTCCGGCCGCGTGTTCACCCCGGCCGAGACCATCGAATGGGGCATGTGGAACGGCGTGGAGGCCGACGGCGAGGCCACGTTGGCGGCGGCACAGCAGTACGCGCTGCACCTCGCGACGGGTGTCGGCCCCCAAGCCCTGGCCACCACCAAAGCACAGCTGTACCGCGACCTGCTGCATCATTCACCGGCGGCCGCCATCCGCGATGCGCAGCAGCTGCTGGAACGAGCGATGACCACCGCCGAGTACCGCGAGGGTGTGGCGGCGCTCAGGGCCAAGCGGCCGCCACAGTTTCCGTGACTCCCGACACGTCGATCGAGCCAACAGCGCCTAGGGTTTCCACATGGAGACCGGTCATCTCAATCCTCCCCTCACGCGCCGCCTGCCAGGCCTCGCCGTAGCAGCAATGGCGTCACTGGGCGCCGGCGCCATCCATGCCGCCGCCACCGGCATTCACGCAGAGCACCCCGAGCTCGCGCGCCTGTTCGTGGTGGTGACGGTTGCGCAGCTGGGCGTCGGCCTCTGGGCCCTGCTGCGACCGACTCGCTTGGCCGCTTGGGCGGTCGCGGCGGTCAACGCGGGCGCAGTCGGCGGCTGGCTCGCCACTCGGCTCACCGGCATCTCGTGGATCCCCGGTCTCGAGGTCAGCGAGGCACCTCAGTTCGCCGACACCGCGTGCGCCTTGCTGGGCGCCGTGGCCGTCGGCGCTGCGCTCAGCGCCAGCCTGGTGGGTTGGCGAGCAGCCAACCCCACGCGCCTCGCCATGCCGTCGTTGCTGATCGCGGCGCTCGCGGTGCCGGCGATGTTCTCCGGAGGCACCCATGTGCATTCGCACTCCGACACCACGGCGCACGCTCACGATGAGGCAACCACCGTCGACCCGGTCACCGGCGACACCGTCGCCCACGCGCACGACACCACCGTCGACCCGGTCACTGGCGACACCGTCGCCCACGCGCACGACACCACGGCCGACCCGGTTGCTGCTGCCGGTTGGCCGCGCGAGTGGGATCCCGCGGTCGGCATCGACCTCTCCGGCGTACCCGGCGTCAGCACCGAGCAACAACTGCGTGCCAACCAGCTCATCCAGGACACGTTGCGCGACTTGCCGAAGTGGGCCGACACCGCAACGGCGATCGCCGACGGGTACAAGAGCATCGGCGATGCTGGCACAGGGGTGGAGCACTACATCAAGAGCTCGCTCATCGAGGACGACGTGCTGCTCGATCCGACGCAGCCCGAGTCGCTCGTCTATCAGGTCGACGGCGACAAGCGAACGCTCACCGGAGCGATGTTCATCGCCAGCGCCCGGCCCACCGACGACCCCGAGCTCACCGGCTGGGCAGGCGCACTGATGACCTGGCACAACCACGGCAACCTGTGCTGGGATCTGGTTGACGGCGTCGCCAAGGTGGTGGGCATCACCGACGCCAACGGCCAGTGCGCCCGTGGGGTCAACACCGGTGGCGCCAACCCGATGGTGCACGTGTGGATCGCGGCTCACCAGTGCGGGCCGTTCGCCGCCCTGGAGGGGGTGGGCGCCGGCCAGGCTTCCGTCCCCGAGGACCAGCGCATGGATCTGTGCAGCGAGCACGCCCACGACTCCTCCGCACCCGCCGCAACGCCAAAGCCGTACGACCCCACGCAGCCGATCGATCTGTCGGGCACCGATGGCGTCACTCCCGAGCAGCAGGCCGCCGCCGAGAACCTCATTGCGGTCACGGTCGTGCGGCTGCCGCAGTGGAGCGACTACACCGACGCCGAGGCTGCCGGCTTCCACAGCATCGGCGACGGCGCCACCGGTTTCGAGCACTTCATCAACTGGGACTGGATCAACGACGACATCACGCTCGACCCGGATCACCCGGAGAGCCTGGTGTACCAACCGCAACCCGACGGCACCAAGAAGCTGCTCAGCGCGATGTACATGCTGCCCGACACCGTGGCACTTGCCGACGTGCCCGACATCGGCGGTGCGCTCATGCAGTGGCACATCCACGACAACCTGTGCTTCACCACCGACCCGGTGGCACCAAGGGTGGCCGGCATCACCCAGCCCGACGGCAGTTGCCGGGATGGCCTGGTGAAGTTCCTGCCGGCACCGATGATCCACGTCTGGATCACCGCGCACAAGTGCGGCCCGTTCGCCGCGCTGGAGGGTGTCGGCGCCGGCCAGATCGTCGCCGGCGAAGAGCGTCTGTGCGATCACGCGCACGGCGAAGGGTTCTGACCCTCGGCCCCCCCCCCCCCCCCCCCCCCCCGCCGGGGGGCGCGGCGGGGCCCGGGGCCCGGCGCCACGGCGGCCGACCCCCCGGGGGGACGGGGGCCGGGCGGCGCCCCCAGCAGCCCGGGGCCGGCTGCATGTTGTCAGGCTGTGGCCGCACTGCTGCCCGGCCCAGCCCAACGCGGCCCGGGACCCCGGCCGCCGCCCGGCGGGCCGTTGTCCCCCGGGCCGAGGGGCCGCCGCCCCCCCCCGCGGCCGGCCCCCCCCGCCCCGGGCCGCCCCGCCCGGGCGTCCGCCCCGCCCGCGGCCGCAAACGTCATTACCCCCCGTGGTGTACGCGGCGGGTACGGCCCGCCCGGCGCCCCCCGGATGTGGTCGGTGGGGCGGGCGTCGGGCGCGCTCGCCGACGGCGCGCCCGCCCCCGGGTGCTCGTGGATGGGGCCTTGCACGGCGGCCGTGCGACGGGCTCCGCGCCCCCCTCCCCCCCCCCCCCCCCCCCCCCCCCCCCCCCCCCCCCCCCCCCCCCCCCCCGCGCGCGCCGGGCGCCGGCGGCCGCGACCGAGCCCCGGGACGACCCGGCGCGCCCCCGCGCGGGCCGGGAACCCCCCCCCGGAACGCAGCCAGCCCGGCGCGAGCCCCGGGGGGCGCCGGGCGGGGCGCCGCCGCCGCGAGGCGGCGCAACGCAGCGGCGGGACAGGGACGTACGGCGCGAGGAAGGCCTGACCCCCCCGGACACGGGGCGCCGGGGCGCCGCCCGGCGGGGCGGGGGCGGGGGGGGGCACAGCACCGCGGCGCCGCCCGCGGGACACGGGGGGGGGCCCGCAAAGCCCCCGGAACGTCCATGTCGATGTGCGGCGACACATCGGTATTGGCGCCGCCGGGGGGGTGCGGCGGCGATCCTGGCGGGGGGCTCCCCGGGCCGCCCGGCGCGGCGGCGCCCCGGGCCGGGGCGCCCCCCCCCCCCCCCCCCCCCCCCCCCCCCCCGCCCGCGCGCGGGGCCCGCACCGGGCGAACGCGGCCGGCGCGCCGGGAGAAGCCCGGCCCACCAGCCACGCCGACGACGCCGCCCCCCCCCCGCGGCCCGGCGCCCCCCCCAGCCCCGGCCGGCCACCGCCGCGCCCCGCGCGCGGGCGGAGCCCGCGGCCGGCCACGGGACGACAGCGCAAGAAACGCCCGCCGCCGGCGAACACCCCACCCCCCGGGGGGGCGAACAGGGCGGCGCGCCGCGCGACAGGCGACGAGACCGGCGGCCCCACCAGCGCGGGGAGCGGCTTTTACCCCCCCCAAGCACACGGGAACCCGCCGCCGGCGGCGCCGACCGCCGCGCCCCCGGGGAGGCGACGGGGAAGCGGCGGCACACCCGCCGCCCCCCCGGGGGCGAGCACAGACCCGGCCCCGGGCCACGCCGCAGCACGACGCCCGGCCCAGTTCTTGCGAAGCCGGGCAGGCGCGCCCGAGCCCGACCGCACCCCCGGCACCGAAAGCCCCGCCGGCGGCCGGGCCGCCGCCCGGGGGCGGGACGCGGGGGCGCGGGCCGGCGGGCCGGGCAGCGGCGAGGGCGGACCCCGAACGGAACACCGCCCGAAGAGTCTTCGCCGGCCAGCCGAAGCGCCAGCGAACGCCAACACGGCCGCCGCGCAGCGCGCAACGGAGCGGGGCGGCCGCCCCCGGCGGGCACCGGAGGGGGCCCGACCCCCGGCCGCGCCCCGCCGGGGCCCGGGCCCCGCCCCCCCCCCCCCGGGGAGGGCCGCGGGGCGGGGCGGGCGGGCGGCGCGGCCGGCGACGGGGAACCGACCCGCCCCAACCGCCCGCCCCGGCCGACGCCGAGGCCGCCCCCCCGCCCCGACCGCGGCGTCCCCCGGCCGGCACCAGTGCGAGAAGCGCGGGGCGGCCCGGCGGCCAGTGCCCGAGGCGATTCGCCGCCGACCCGGCGCCCGCCCCCCCGCCCCGCCGGCGCCGGCGGGAACAGCCGCCGGGGCCGCCGCGACCCGGCCGCCGGGGCCGGGCGGGCGCCCCACCCACCACGACTTCCGCGCCCCGCCGCCCCCCCCGCCCGCCGGCCGGGGGGCGGACGACAACCACCCCGCGGGGGCGGCCCGGGACCCGCCCCCCGGGTTGTCGCCGCCGCCCCCCCGGGTTGTCGGCCAGTGCAGTCCCGCCGGCGGCCGGGGGGTGTGGGCGTTGATGCCGGCACCGAACCCCGCGCCCCCCCCGGAGCCGCGCAGCACGCCGACCAGTTCGTTGCCGGGAACCGGCGGCCCGCGCCGTTGAACATCATGTGTTCCAGGAAGGGGGCAACACCGGCCGGGGCGGCGGCCCCCCCAGGGCGGAACCGGCACCAAAAAGCGGAAGGTCCCCCCCCCCCCCCCCCCCCCCGGCCGGCCACCCCAGGCGCAGGCACCGACGAGACCGCCCCCAACGCCCAGCGGCGCGCCGCAGGACCCCCCCCCCCCCCCCCCCCCCCCCCCCCCCCCCCGCCCGGCCGCCGCCCCCCCAGCCGCGACGGGGCGGGCGGCGGGCCGGGGGGCAACCAACGCACGACACCACCGACCGAACAGGCCCCCCCCCGCCACCGCCGCGGCGGGGGCACGGCGGGCGGCCCCCGCGACGCGCCGCCATCGTGGCCTTGGCGTCGTCGTCGCGGATGAACAACGCGAAGAAGGCCGCCAGCATGGCGAACCCGACGGCGATCGCGAACGCCAGGTGCACACCTGTCAGCGCGCTCTCCAAACCCTCTGGCGACACCGGCTGGCTCAGCGACATGTGAGCGGCCAGCACGCTGGCCATGATGGCCACGCCGAACGACACACCCACCTGCCGCTGCGTGGAGAACAGTGACGACGCGCGACCGTTCTGCGATGGGTCGATGGTGGAGTAGCTGGCCGCCTGCATCGGCACGAACGCGAAGCCCATGCAGAACCCACGCAGCAACATCAACCCGCGGATGAGCCACAGGTTGGTGTCGACGGTGAGCCCGGTGTACAGCGAGATGGCGAGGCCGGCACTGAAGAAGCCGCCGGCCATCAGCCGGCGCGGGCCGATGCGACCGTAGAGCGAGCCGGCGATGAACGACGAGGCCATCACCCCGATGGCTTGCGGGAAGGTGGTGAGGCCGCTCTGCAGCGGGTCCATGCCGCGGATCAGTTGCAGGTACAGCGGCATCACGAACGTGACCCCGAGGAAGCTGGCGATCGAGAAGAAGCCCACCGTGTTGCACAGACGGAACATCCGGTTGCGCAGCAGGCGCAGCTCGAGCATCGGATTGGCCACGTGCAGCTCGACGATCACGGTGAGCACACCGCACACGACGCCACCCAGCCCGGTGAGCACGACCACGTTCGACGTCCAACCGGCGCGAGGGCCTTCGCTGAGGGCATAGACGATGAGCGCCAGCGATGCGCCCGACAGCACGAAACCGGGGATGTCGAACCCGCGCGCTGACGGCTCGCGATGCTCGCGCAGGTGGCGGTGGCCGAACCACAGCGCGACCAGCGCGATGGGCACGTTGACCAGGAAGATCCAGCGCCAGTCGAAATTGGTGGTGATGAAACCACCCAGTACCGGGCCCAGTGCCGGCGCGATCAGGGTGGGCACCATCACCACGGTCGAGGCCTTGGCGCGCTCGGCCGGCGGGAACGCGCGGAACAACATCGCGATGCCGACCGGCGTGAGCATGCCGCCACCGACGCCCTGCAGCACCCGGAAGGCGATCAGCTGGTCGATCGTCTGCGCCACACCGCACAACCCCGACCCGACGGTGAAGGCTGCCAATGCGAAGAGGAACGTGCGCTTGGTGCCGAACCGGTCGCCCAACCAGCCACTGGTGGGGATCCACACCGCCAAGCTGAGGGTGTAGCCGAGCACCACCCACTCGGCGTTGTCGGTGTTCAGTTCGCGGCCAAGGGTGGGAATGGCCACGTTGACGATGGTGGTGTCGAGGATGTCGAGGAACAGCGCCGACACGTAGACGGCGGCGACCACCCACTTGTACGCCACTTGGCGGCCGAACACGCTGACGAGGTCGTTGTGCGAGCTCGGGGCGACGGCAGTGGGCACTCAGCGACGGTACCCCTCCACGCTCGCGGCGCCATGGGTCGAGCGGTACCGGTGCGTCAGGGCAGTTCGAGCACCGTCACCACGCCGGTGCTGCCGTCGACGCGGACGCGGGCACCGTTGGGGATGCGGCGGGTGGCACCCGTCGCGCTGATGACGCACGGAATGCCCAACTCGCGACTGACGATGATGGCGTGGCTGAGCGGTGCCCCGACATCGACCACCACACCCGCCGCCGGCACGAACAGTGGCGTCCACGACGGGTCGGTGATCGGTGCGATCAAGATGTCACCCGGCTCGAGCGCGAACGGATCGTTCGAGTCGAGCACGACCCGGGCGATGCCTTCGGCCTGCCCTGGGCAACCGGGCATGCCGGCCAGCACGTCGCCGGCGGTAAGACCGTTGGCGACGGCCGCATCGCGACGAGGCCACGTGTCGGGGCCGTCGGTGCGGCCGACGAACACGAACGGCGGCTCCAGCTGCTCGAGCCGCATGTACTCGGCGCGTCGCTCGCGCACCGTCGCCGACATCGCGCCCGGGTGAGCGAGGAAGGACGGCATCTCGTCCTTGGTGATGAAGCCGAAGTCCTCGATCTCGTCGAACACGCCGGCCTCCACCATCCGCCGCCCGATCTCCCGCATCGCCATCCGCATCTCGTGGACGACGCGGATGTTGTTGGTCTTGGTGCGCTCGCGCCCGGGCAACCAGGCCTTCGAGCAGGCGATGGCGGCCGCCAGCTGCCCGTGGGTGGCCGGATCTGCTGCCACCATCGCCAGCAGTTCGGCGGAAGCGACTTCGCGTTCGGCGGCCCGTTGGGCGTGATGGCCCGCAGGGTCGGCGCTGTCGGGCGACACCCGCATGCGGTCGATGGCCGCCAACGCCAGCGCCGGACGGGTCTCCCAGCTGGCCGAGCGTGCCTCCCACTCGTTGGGGCCGCGACTGCCGTACTCGTAGAGAAAGGCACTGAACGCTGCATCGAACTGAGGGGAACCGAGCGGCATCCGCGACAGCGCCCACATCGCATGGCTGGGTTCTGCCGAGTCGACCTCGCCGATGCCGGCGATGATGGGCATGATCAGGTCGGGCCGGCCCACCGCGGTGGCGACGGCACTGATCGCGCCCACCGGCACAGTGGCCATGTAGGTGGTGAACAGGTGGTGGCCGAACATCTTGCGGTGCCACGGCACCATCTCGAGAAAGCGCGCCCACAGCTGCTCGTTGCTCAGCGACGACAGGTCGGGTCGATCGTCGCGCAGTGCCTTGGTGTCGTTGCGGTCGTCGGTCAGCTCGGTGAGATCGCTGAGACTGTGCTGGCCGAAGACCCAGGCAAAAGTGGCGCCGATCTTCTCTCCCAGATCCGGGCGAACATCGCCGTCCATCTGCTCGTACGGCGGTATGCCCGGCTGCGCGCCGAAGAACTGCTCGTCCATGGTCTGCCAGCTGAGGCCGGGCGCACGTTCGCCGAAGAGCCGGATCAGCGACGCATTGAGGTAGCAGTACCCACCTTGCACACCGAGCTGGCAGAAGTCGTCGGGAGGAAACTCGTCGGCATCGAACGCGCCCATCCGCACCCATGCATCGCGCCAGCCGAGCTCGGCTTCGTAGAGCGCGGTGGAGCTGGTGAGCGGCGTGACCGGGTCGGGGAAGACCTCGCCCACGTTGGCTCGGGTGTAGATGGGAAACGCGCGGACAGCGACGTGTCCGTGACGTAGTACTTGTCGCCCATGGTGTCCCCCCAGACAATCGGATGGCCGGCCGGATGATAGCCACCCGCCGTCATCAGCGCTGACCCGTGTCACCCGGCACGTCGTTGGCGTGGCGAGTCGGCAGTTTCGCTGCGATCATGCAGGGCATGAGTGTGTTGGAAGACCGAGGCTGGGCCGCGTTCACAGAGGAAGGCCCGTGGACGCTGCAGCGTGATGCCATCCGCTGGCTGCCGTTGGCGGCAGATCTGCGCGCGCGCAGGCAGAGGTACCGGCGCTCACCAAGGCCGGCAAGATGCCGCCCGGGGGGCGCGTCGTACGCGTCGTGCGGGTGCTCTCCGCCGCGGTGACGCCGTGGATGGTGCGCAAGAAGCGTGGCCACTTCGCTACGCCCGAAGCCAGCCGAGCCGAGATCTCCTTGCGGCTGCGCAAGGCCGCCGAGCAGCTGGGGCCCACGTACATCAAGCTCGGCCAGATCATCTCCAGCGGTGAAGGCCTGTTCCCCGCGGAGCTGGTGAACGAGTTCAAGAAGTGCCGCGACCAGGTGCCGGCCGAGCCGTTCGACACCGTGCGCGTGGTGGTGGAAGCCGACCTGGGCGCGCGCCTGGAAGACGTGTTCGCCTCCTTCGATCGCACGCCGCTGGCGGCCGCCTCCATCGCCCAGGTGCATGCCGCCACCTTGCTCACGGGCGAGGAAGTGGTGGTGAAGGTGCAGCGCCCCAGCGTGGCCGGCCTGGTGCGCAAGGACCTGCGGGTCATGGCGTGGTTGGCGCCGTTCCTGGTGGGCCGCATCCCCATTGCCTCGCTGGCCAACCCGCCGGCGCTGGTCGAGCTGTTCGCCGAGACGATCGTGGAAGAGCTCGACTTCCGCATGGAAGCGGCCAACATGATCGACATCGCGGCCATGCTGCACGAGCTGGGCAACCACGGCTACGTGGTGCCCCGCCCCCACCCCACGCTGGTCACTCGGCGCGTGCTGGTGATGCAGAAGCTGCAGGGCTTCAACTTCGACGACGTGGCCGGCATGAAGGACGCGGGCATCGACACCGAGGAAGTGGTGCGCACCGCGATGGTGGCGCTCATGGAGGGCGCCATGGTCTACGGCGTGTTCCACGGCGACCTGCACGGCGGCAACCTGTTCGTGCTACCCGACGGCCGCACCGCGCTGCTCGACTTCGGCATCGTCGGCCGCCTCAGTGGCGATCGCCGCCTCGCCTTCCTGCGGATGATGCTGGGGGCCACCACCAACGACGTGAAGGGCCAGATGGCCGCCATGCGCGACCTGGGCGCGCTGCCGGCCGACACCGACCTCGACGCGGTGATCAAAGACCTCCGGCTCGACCAACCGACTGTCGACCCCACCACGCTCACCGGCGAGGAGCTGGTCGCCGAGGTGCAGCGTGTGGTCAAGGCCCTGCTCGGCTACGGCGCCAAGCTGCCCAAGGAGCTGATGCTCTACGTGAAGAACATGGTGTTCCTCGATGGGGCCATGGCCAGGTTGGCACCCGACCTCGACCTGCTGGGCGAGATCGGCAAGATCTCGCTGATGTTCGCCGAGCGTCACGGCGAACGCCTGGGTCGCGAGTTGGGCATCGACCACACGGCGGTCGCCATCAACATGGACGGCGTCAAAGCCAGCTTCGGCGTCGACACCGACACCGATCAGCTCACGTACCGCGAGCTGCAGGCTCGCCGCGAGCTGATCCAGAGGCGCATGCGCGACCACGTCGCCCGCTGACCCGGGCCCCCCTCAGGGCTCGGCGCCCTCCGGGCGCCGCCGCGCGGCAGTTCGCGTGCCCGCAACCCGCAGGCCGCGCCGTCTGGTCGGCCGATCACAACGTGGTTGATCCTGGTACGGCGCGCGCGGCGCTACCGTCGGTGCAATGCGTCTTGTCGTGGCCCGCTGCACCGTCGACTACCGGGGTCGCCTCGATGCCCACCTCCCCGAGGCCGTTCGGTTGATCATGGTGAAGGCCGATGGGTGCGTCGCCATCCACGCCGATGGCGGCGCGTACAAGCCGTTGAACTGGATGAACGCGCCCAACACATTGGTCGATCACGGCGACCACTGGACGGTCACCAACCCCAAGGGTGAAGAGCTCACGATCACCCTGCTCGAGGTGCTCACCGAGACCGCGCACGAGTTCGGCGACGACCCCGGGCTGCAGAAGGACGGAGTGGAAGCGCACCTGCAAGCGCTGCTGGCGGCCTCGCCGCACGCCATCGAAGACGGCCTCACGCTGGTGCGACGCGAGTACCCGACGGCCATCGGGCCGATCGACCTGGTGTGCCGCGACACCGGCGGCCAGGTGGTGGCCATCGAGGTGAAGCGGCGTGGCGACATCGACGGTGTCGAGCAACTCGCCCGTTACATCGAACGCCTGCACCTCGACTCGTCGCTGGGCAGCGTGCGCGGTGTGTTCGTGGCCCAGTCGGTGAAGCCGCAGGCGCGTGTGCTGGCGGAAGCGCGCGGCTTTCGGGTCGTGGAAGTGGACTACGACGAGCTGCGCGGCATGAAGCCCGACGAGCTCCGGCTCTTCTGAACCGCTGCCGCAACCCCACCGGTATGGTTGCCTGATGCGTCAGATCCGCGGGGTCGCCCAGCACTACGCATGGGGCGACCCGACGGCAATCCCGCACATCCTCGGTCGCTCCGCGGATGGGCTGCCCTGGGCCGAGTGGTGGTTGGGTACACACCCGGCGGCGCCGGCGCACCTCGATGGCGGGGCCACGCTGGCGTCGGTGGCCGGCGAGCTGCCTTACCTGCTGAAGCTGCTCGCCGCCGCCGAGCCGCTGTCGCTGCAGACCCACCCCGACACTGCCACCGCGGAGGCCGGCTTCGCCCGCGAGCAGGCCGAGGGCATCGAGCTCGGCGATGCCCACCGCATCTACCGCGACCCGTTCGCGAAGCCCGAGCTGCTGTGCGCGCTCACTCCTTTCGACACGTTGTGCGGCTTTCGCCCGGCCGGCGACACCGAAGCGTTGCTGCACCGCATCGGCGCGCACGACCTGGCACTTGCGCTGCGCCACGACGGCCTGCGGGCAACGGTCGCCGGGTTGTACCGAGGCACCCTCGATCCGTTGCCCACCATCACTGCGTGCACGGCACAGCCGCAGCTGGCCGAGGCCGCTCTGGTCACCCGGCTCGACACGCTGTACCCGGGCGAACCCAGCGTTGCCATCACGTTGCTGCTCAATCGAGTGCTGCTGCAGCCGGGCGAGGCGATCTTCCTCGGGCCGGGCAACCTGCACGCCTACCTCCACGGGGTGGGCGTGGAGATCATGGGCGCCAGCGACAACGTGGTGCGCGGCGGCCTCACCCGCAAGCACGTCGACGTCGACGAGCTGCTGGAGGTGCTGCGGTTCGACGCGCTCCCCCACCCTGTGGTGCGCCCGGTGGAAGAACTTCCCGGCCGCTGGCGCTACCCCACCCCAAACCAGCCCTTCGAGCTGTGGCGCTTCGAGGTCGTCGGCTCGATGCCGCACACCGCCCGCGGGCGCGAGCTGCTGCTGTGCACCAGCGGCGATGCCGGCCCGTTGCACCACGGCGAGGCCGCCTACCTCGCGCCGGGCGAGATGGTGGTGCTGGAAGGCCCGAGCACCGTGTTTCGAGTGTCGCAACCCTGACCGCGCCCACCAGTGCCCGGCTGCGCCGCCGAAGTTTCAGAGACGGATCACGGCCTCCAGCGCGAGATCGAGCAACCGGTCGCGAGCGCCGGTCTGCTTGTCCCAGTGGCGGTGGTCCCATTCGGCGGCGCTGACATCGTCGCCGGCGTACAGCAGCTGGCCATAGGTAGCGCCTCGGAAGGCGGCACAGGCGAACATCGCCGCGGCCTCCATGTCGACCGCCAGGCAGCCTTGCTCGCGGCGGCGGGCCACCTTGGCTGCGGTCTCGCGGAAGAACGCGTCGGTGGTCCACACCAGGCCGCGGTCGTGGGGCACGCCGGCCTCGGTGAGCACTGCGTCGATGGCGGCAAGCGCCCGCGGGTGCGGCGCGACCTCCGCGTCGAACGGTGCGTAGTGGTAGCTGGTGCACTCGTCGCGCACGGCACCGGTGGGAACGATCCCGTGGCCCACGTCGAACCCCGGCTTCACGATGCCCGCCCCGCCGCAGCCGATGATGTGCGTGGCACCGAGTGCGATGACCACCTCCAGCGACGTGACTGCGGCCGGCGCGCCGACACCCGGGGCTGACCAGGGCGACCGGTATGCCCCGGTGCTCGACGACGCAGATCGGATGATCACCGTGCTCGAACGGCACGTGGTGCACCGGCTCGATGCCGGCCGTGCGTTCGCGCACGACGTTGCCGAACCAGCACATCACGGCGTGCTGCGGAAAGCCGAGCGGCGGGCGATGGATGCTGGGGTTGATGACCGCGTCGGGCGACGGGTCGAACTCGAACAACGGCACCGAGTACGGCATGGGATCAGCCACCACTGACGGTGCGGCGGATCTCGACGATCTTCTCCTGCGAGTGGTTGGCGTCGTCGCCCTTGTCGTCGAGCAGCTTCGCCCGATCCTTGGCGGCCTCGCGTTCGGCGATCGTGGTGTCGGCCCTGGCGATGGCGGCCTCGGTGCCGTGCTCGTGGATGAACTCGGCCCACTCGACCAGCGCCTCCACCATCTCGTTCTCGGGCACGACGGCCACGTTGCGGCCCTTCACGAACAGGTGGCCGCGCTTGTTGCCGGCGGCGATGCCGAGGTCGGCCTCGCGGGCCTCGCCGGGGCCGTTGACCACGCAGCCCATGACCGCCACCTGCAGCGGAATCTTGCGATCGCCGAACGCCGCCATCGCCCGGTTGGCGATGTCGATGACATCCACCTCGGCGCGCCCGCACGACGGGCAGGCGATGAGGTCGACGTTCTTGCGTTCACGCAGCCCGAGCGCCTCCAGCAGTTGCCGGCCGGCACGGGCCTCCTCCACGGGGTCGGCGGTGAGGCTGTAGCGGATGGTGTCGCCGATGCCTTCCAGCAGCAACGTGGCGATGCCGGCGGTGGCCTTCAGCAGCCCGGCCGGCGGCGGGCCGGCCTCGGTGACACCGAGGTGCAGCGGTGCGTCGGTGACGTCGCTGAGCTGGCGATAGGCCTCCACCATCATCGGCACGTTGCTGGCCTTGACGCTGATCTTGTAGTCGGTGAAGCCCACCTCGTCGAAGTAGGCGATCTCCTGCAGCGCGCTCTCCACCATCGCCTCCGGCTTCAGGCCGTCGTACTTCTCGTAGAGCGCGGGGTCGAGCGAGCCGCCGTTGACACCGATGCGGATCGGCAGCCCGCGATCCTTCGCCTCGGCAGCGACGGCCTTGATGTGCTCGGGCTTGCGGATGTTGCCGGGGTTCAGCCGCAGGCCGTGCACCCCGGCCTCCATCGCCGCCAGCGCCATCTTGTACTGGTGGTGGATGTCGGCGATGACGGGGATCGGCGAGCGGGGCACGATCTGCGCCAGCCCCTCGGCGGCCTCGGCCTCGTTGCAGGTGCAGCGCACGATGTCGCAGCCGGCCGCGGCGAGCGCGTAGATCTGCTGCAGCGTGCCCTCCACGTCGGCGGTCTTGGTGGTGGTCATCGACTGCACCGTGATCGGTGCGCCGCCGCCCACGGGCACCTTGCCCACGAAGAGTTGGCGGGTGGTGCGTCGTTCGAAGCTCACGTCGCCCAGTGTGCCAGTTCCCGCCTGGGTTGTGACGGCTCACGCCGGGGCCCCCCCCCCCCCCCCCCCCCCCCCCCCCCCCCGGCGCCCCCCCCCCCCCCCCCCCCCCCCCCCCCCCCCCCCCCCCCCCCCCCCCCAGCTTTCACCACGTCGAGGTAGAGGCCGGTGAGGAACAGCAGCCGATGAGCGCCAGGCACAGCGCGGCCACCGGCATCAGCTTGTTGACGTCGGCGAAGTAGCGCTTGCCCCGGCGCGACCGCAGGCGTTCGTAGGTGGCGATCGCGGCATGCCCACCGTCGAGCGGCAGCAGCGGGAACATGTTGAACACACCCACCGAGAGGTTGACGCTGGCGATCAGCGTGAGCAGGCCCGCCCACCCGTCGAAGTCGCCGATGTCGTCGCTGATCCGTGTGGCGCCGACGATGGTGCCCGGGCGCGAAGTGGGGTCGTCGTTGGTGCCCACCAGGTGACCCCACACGCTCACCGGGTTGAGCACCTTGGCGACGCCGGAGATCGCCTGGCCGACGCCGGTGACGAGATCGGAGGGACCCTCGACCAACGCATCGGTGAACGACTGAGCCACTCGATCGTCGGAGTACGGCGAGACACCCAGGAACCCTCGCTGCACGTCGGTCGAAGTGGGGTTCTGGATGAGCGTGGCCTCGAGCGTCAGCAGCTGGCCGTCGCGCTCGACGCCCAGCTGCATCGTCGAGCCGGGCACGGTGGCGGCCAGCGTGTCGCGCCAAGCGTCGGCCTCTTGCACGGGTGCCCCGTCGACGGTCCTGATGATGTCACCCACCTGCAACCCGGCGTCGGCGGCGGGGCTGTCGGCGCTGACGGCCGCCAGTCGCACGACACCGGACTCCTCGACACGGCCCCAGATGGAGTACACCCCGACGATGAGCACGATGGCGATGATCATGTGCATCACCGATCCGGCGGTGATCACCCACATCCGCCGCGGGTAGGTGCCCTGGCGGTAGGTGAACGGCTCGTCCTCGGGCGCCACCTCGTCGACATTGGTCATGCCGATGATCTTCACGAAGCCGCCCAGCGGGATGGCGCGCACGCCGTACTCCACGCCGTTGCGGTGCGTGCTCCAGATGCGAGGACCGAACCCGAGGAAGAACTGAGTAGCGCGCATGCCGCTCTTGCGCGCCGTCCAGAAGTGACCGAGCTCGTGCAGCATGATCGAGACGGCGAGGCCAAGGACGAAGACCACGAACCATGGGCTGTAGATGCCGAGCACCACGAACAGGGCGATCCATGCAAGCGTGCCGACGATCATCGTCGAACGATCGGCCTGCGCCGGCGGCTCTGCTGCCTGCGTGCCGCCGGAGACGACCTCCACCTTCATCCGCTCGAAGCGGCTCGATGCCGCGGCGCCGGTGTCGGTGCTGGTGTCGGTGTCGTTGCTGGTGTCGTTGCTCATACGGGAAGGACCTCCTGGGCCACCACACGCGCGCGAGCGTCGGCGGCGATGATGTCGTCGATGGATTGATCGGCACTCGGCTCGTAGCGCTGGAGCGCGGCGTCGTTGACTTCTGCGATCTGGTGCCAGCGAAGGCGACCGGCGAGGAAGGCTTCGACGGCCACTTCGTTGGCGGCACTGAGCCATGCGGGGGCCGTGCCGCCGATTCGGCCGGCCTCGTAGGCCAGCGCAAGGCAGCGGAAGGTGGCCATGTCGGGCGGCTCGAAGTCGAGGCGGCCGAGTTGCGCCCCAGTCGATGCGGCCGAAGGGCACGCCGATGCGCGCCGGGTAGGCCAGGGCGTAGCCGATGGGCAGGCGCATGTCGGGCATCGACAGCTGGGCGATGGTGCTGCCGTCGGTGAACTCGGCCATCGAGTGGACAACGCTCTGCGGGTGCACCACGACCTCGATGCAGTCGTAGGGGGTGCCGAACAGTTCGTGCGCCTCGATCACTTCCAGCCCCTTGTTCATGAGCGTGCTGGAGTCGATGGTGATCTTCGGGCCCATCTTCCACGTGGGATGAGCGAGCGCCTCGTCGACGCCGACGTTGGCCAGCTCGCTCGACGACCGTCCGCGGAACGGGCCCCCACTGGCAGTCAGCATGATGCGGCTGACTTCGCGGTCGTTGTGTGCCGACGAGCGCAGGCACTGGTGCACCGCGCAGTGCTCGCTGTCGACCGGCACCAGCTCGGCCCCTGGCGTGCGCCGCAACGGCTGCACGACGGGGCCGGCAGCGATGAGGCTCTCCTTGTTGGCCAGCGCCAACCGCTTGCCCGCAGCCAACGTGCTCACCGTGACCGGCAAGCCGGCGAAGCCGACGACGGCGTTGACCACCACATCGGCAACGGCGACCAGATCGGCGAGATCGGCGACCACCTCGGCGAAGGGCAAGGCTGCCGCCACCTCTGCCCGCAGCGAGGCGTCGGCAACCGCCACCACCTTCGGGCGGAACTCGAGCGCCTGCTCGATGAGCACGGCGATGGACGAGCCGACGCCGAGCGCGACCACCTCGTAGCGACCGGCCTCGGCGCGCACGACATCGAGGGTTTGGGTACCGATCGAGCCGGACGAACCGGCGATGGCGACGCGCACTGCACTCATGACAGGAGGCATTCTCGCAGCCCGAGGCAACGGATGCACCGCGGCCGAGGCCGACGAGTGACGGTCAGCTGAACCAGGGCTGCAGAGTGATGGTGAGGTAGTAGACGGCCGGCATCACGAACAGGAACCCGTCGAACCGGTCGAGGATGCCACCGTGACCCTTGACGATGGAACCGAAGTCCTTCACGTCGAGGTTGCGCTTGAACATGCTCTCCGTGAGATCGCCGATGGGCGCCATGAGGGAGATGACCAAGCCCAGCAGCAGCAGGTCGCCGGTGCTGTTCCACGTGCTGCTCTTGTCGGCAACGCCCACCAGGAACATGGCGCCCAAGGTGAGCACCGTGCCGCCCAAGAAGCCTTCGACGCTCTTGTTGGGGCTGATCCAGTGTCGCAACGGGGTCTTGCCCACGGCACTGCCCACGAACAACGCACCGATGTCGTTGGCCACCACGCCGATCGCCAGCAGGCACAGCGTGTCGGTACCGATGGGGTTGCCGCCGCCGAAGTTGGAGAGCGCCACGATGCCGGCGCCGAACGAGCCGAGCATGCCGATCCAGGTGATGCCCAACGAGGTGATGGCCATGTTGGGCATCGGGTTGGACTCGAGGTTGGGGGCACCGATGAAGCTGACCGCGCAGGCCACGAACGCCAGCATCATCACCAGCGGCAGCGCGCCGGTGCCGTAGTGGTACACCGCTGCCGGCGCCGCCACGCACGCGACGATTCCCGGCACGAACGCCGGCTGATAGCCCTTCTCGCGCACGCGATCGAAGTACTCGACCGCGCCCAGCCCCAGCACCACCACCACGATGACGGCCACGGCCCACGGCTTGTACTTCAGCGCGCCGATGAACACGGCGGCGATGCCGAGCCGACGGCGATGGCCGTGGGCATGTCGCGACCGCTGACACCCTTGGTGGACTTGCTCGACGTTGCCCGGCCGGCCGTGGCGGGGCGGGCGCCGGGGCGACCTCGCGAGGTGGCATCGCCCGGGCGTGGCCGGCGGCCTGACGACGTGGGCCGCGAGGCGGCACCATCGGTGGGGTCGGTGCCGATGGTGATGCGGCCCTGCTCGCGCCGCACCGGCACCGACTCGTCGCGTGTGACCACGGCGGGATCCTCGAAGAGGTCGTCGTCGGGCTGCTCGAACACCGGCGACAGGCCGGTGATGTCGTCGAGACCGTCGGACGACTCGGCACCGAAGCCGTCACGCGAGCTTGGCGACTGGCCGGAGAACGACGACCAGACATCGAGGTCGTCGGTGGGCTCGCCGGCCGGATTGGGAGTGAGGACCCGCGGGATCTCACCGGTGGGCGGCTCGGTCCAGTGCGGCAGCGGGCCCGTGTCGGAGTCGCCGAACGAAATGCCGCCGGACCCCGAATCGGTGGCGGCATCGTCGCCGAACAGCGGCGGCCCAAAGTCGGTCTCTTCGTCGCGCCGCTTGCGCCAAGAATCATCGGTCATTGCGGAATCCCTCCCTCGAATCTGCTCGATCAGACTTCGAGCAGCTCTTGCTCTTTGCGCCCGAGGGCCTTGTCGATCAGCTCGACGTGGTCGTGCGTGATCTTCTCCATTTCCTTCTCCGCCCGCTCCAGCTCGTCGGCCGAGATCTCGCTGGCCTTCTCGGCGGCCTCGAGATGCTTGCGTGCGTCGCGGCGGATGCTGCGCACCGAAACCCGACCGTCTTCGGCCATGTGCTTGACGACCTTCACGTACTCCTTGCGCCGCTCTTCGGTGAGCGCCGGGAAGTTGATGCGAATGACGACACCGTCGTTGCTGGGGTTGACACCCAGGTCGCTGTCGCGAATGGCCTTCTCGATGGCAACCAACGTGGCCCGGTCGTGCGGCTTGATGAGCAGCTGGCGGGCCTCGGGAACCTGAAAACCGGCGAGCTGCAACAGGGGCACCGTGGAACCGTAGTACTCGACGAGCAGGCGCTCGACCAGCGCCGGAGTGGCACGGCCGGTACGCACGGTCGTGAACTGCACCTGCACATGTTCGACGGCTTTTTCCATCTTCTCGAGCGCGTCGAGGATCGTTGCTTCAGTCACGTCGCCAGCGTACCGATCCGCGAGCACGCCGGAAGCACATGAGGCGACACGCCCTCGAACGACGGCAATGCGTCGGCGATCAGGCGGGCCGGTCGCGAACGATGGTGCCGACCGAAGCGCCGCGCAGAATGGCCTGCAGAGCACCCGGCGACGACATGTCGAAGACGACGATCGGGATCTTGTGATCGCGGCAGAACGCGATCGCCGTGGCGTCCATCACCTTCAGATCCTTCGTCATCACTTCGATGTAGCTGACTTCGTCGTACTTGGTCGCGGTTGGCACCAACCTGGGATCGGCGTCGTACACGCCGTCAACGCCGGAGTGCGTGCCCTTCAGCAAGGCGTCGGCGTCGATCTCGGCAGCACGCAAGGCGGCCGCCGTGTCGGTGGTGAAGAACGGATTGCCGGTGCCGGCCGCGAAGATGACCACGCGACCCTTCTCCAGGTGGCGCATCGCACGCCGCCGGATGTAGGGCTCGGCGATGCGCGGCATCTCGATGGCGCTCTGCACGCGCGTGGTCTGGCCGGCGCGTTCGAGCGCATCCTGCAACGCCAGCGCGTTCATGACGGTGCCGAGCATGCCGATGTGGTCGCTCTGCGTCGCGTCCATGCCCGTCATCGCGCCCTGGCGGCCACGCCAGAAGTTGCCACCGCCCACGACCACGACGACATCGACGCCCATCTCGCGCACGGCGATGATCTCGCGCGCGGTGAGGTCGAGCGTGTCGCCGTCGAGGCCTTGACCCGAGGGGCCGGCCAATGCCTCTCCCGACGGCTTGAAGACGATGCGCTTCCAGCGGGGAGAGGTCATGGCAGGCCCTTCATGATGTGAGAGGTTCAGCCGATCTCGACCTGTGCGTAGCGCACGATGCTGGCCGAGCCGATGTACTGCGTGATCGACTTGCTGTCGTCCTTCGCGTACGGCTGCTCGAGCAGCGCAACGTCCTTGAAGAAGCCCTGCACTCGGCCTTCGACGATCTTGGGCAGTGCCGCTTCCGGCTTGCCCTCGTTGCGGCTGAGCGTCTCGAGCGTGGCGCGCTCGTGCTCGACCACCTCGGCGGGCACGTCGGCCTTGCTGAGGTACTTCGGACGCGCGAAGCCGATGTGCACGGCCACGTCGTGCGCGAGCTCCTGGGTCGCGCCGGCCATCTCCACCAGCACCGCGTTCACGCCCCGGCCACCCTGCAAGTGCAGGTAGCTGTCGATGACGTTGCCGGGAGCCGCTTCGATGCGCACGACTTCGCCGAGCTCGATCTTCTCCTTGAGCGTGATCTTCAGGTCGTCGAGGATCGCCGAGCGCTCGGCCACAGCGGCCTCACCTTTCGCCACCACGAGGGCGACCAGCGCAGCGGCCTCGGCCTTGAACAGGTCGCTGCCGGCCACGAAGTCGGTCTCGGACTTGAGCTTGACGATGGCGCCGACGTTGCCCTCGATGAGCAGCGCAACGAGGCCCTGGGTGTTCTCGCGGTCGTCGCGTTTGGCGCTGGCGGCGAGGCCCTTCTCACGCAGCCACTGCTTGGCTGCTTCGGCATCGCCGTCGTTGGCCTCGAGGGCCTTCTTGGCATCCATCATGCCGGCGCCGGTTGCCTGGCGCAGCGCCTGTACGTCCTTGGCGGTAAATGCCATTCTTGATCAGCCCTCTGCTTCGGGGGTCTCGGTCGCCTCGACGGCCGCTTCTTCGGCAGCCACTTCTTCGGCAGCCACTTCTTCGACGGCCACTTCTTCGGCAGCCACTTCGACGGCGGCTACTTCTTCGACGGCCACCGCGGCTGCGGCTTCTTCCGCGACGGCTGCGGGTGCCTCAACGGCCGCGGCCACGCGGGCGTCGCGCTCGGCCTGTGCCGCTGCAGCCTGACGGCGAGCGTCGGCCTGTGCGTCGGCGAACGCCGCTTCGTCCTCGACGGTGCGCTTGGTGGGCACCACCTGCGGGTTGCGCTTGTTGGCGATGTAGCGGCCTTCCAGCACTGCCTCGGCGATGACGTGGCACATCAGCGCGTTGGCGCGGATGGCGTCGTCGTTGCCCGGGATCGGGAACTGGATCACGTCGGGGTCGACGTTGGTGTCGACCACGGCGACCACCGGGATCTTCAGCTTGTTGGCCTCGGTGACCGCGATGTGCTCTTTCTTCGTGTCGAGGATGAAGATGCACGTCGGGGCGCTTGGCCATGTGGCGAATGCCGCCCAGGTTCTTCTGCAGCTTCTCGAGCTCGCGCGACAGCAGCAGCGCTTCCTTCTTGGGCATGGCCTCGAACTCGCCGGCGTCGCGCATGCGCTCGTACTCCTGCATCTTGGCGACGCGCTTGGAGATGGTCTCGAAGTTGGTGAGCATGCCACCGAGCCAACGCTCGTTGATGTAGTACATGCCGCTCTTCTCGGCGTAGCTGCGCACCGGGTCTTGCGCTTGCTTCTTGGTGCCGATGAAGAGAACCGTGCCGCCCTTGGCGGACAGGTCGCGAACGAAGTTGTAGGCGGCCTCGACGCGCTGCATCGTCTGGTCGAGGTCGATGATGTAGATGCCGTTGCGCTCACCGAAGATGAAACGCTTCATCTTCGGGTTCCACCGACGGGTCTGGTGCCCGAAGTGGACACCTGCTTCCAGCATTTGGCGCATCGTGACGACAGCCATGGTGATTGCTCCTCTCCTGCGGTTGGCGGCGCATGCACCCGGGCGCCGAGGCGACCGCAGGAGGGCACATGCGGATTGATCGGGCTCGCCGAAACAGCGAACCGCCGTGCGATGATACCGGCCTCACCAGCGGCTCACGCAGACGACGGGCGCGAAACGTCGCCTGCGCAGACGAGGCGGGGTGCGGCGGCGGGGCGGCCGCCGCTGCCGTCGGTGGGCAACAGGCGAGCTCGGCCCACCAGGCGACCGAGCAGTGGTGCGGGATCGACGGGGGCGTTTGCCGCGTCGCGCAGCCCGAAGTACAGGTGCACGGCGGAGAGGCCCACCACCTGCCCCACATGCACCACCTCGCCGCTGCGCACCGACGCCGAGGCGAGCATTCCGTAGGTGGCGCGCATGCCGTCGGGGTGCAGCACCACGACGTAGCGAGTGCCCGCCACCGCGCCGGCGAACACGACCACACCGTCGGACACGGCTGTCACCGGGGTGCCGGTGGCCACTGCGTACTGGATGCCCCGGTGGCCGGAGCAGTAGGCACACGCCGGCTGCACGTAGGGCACGGTGATGACCGCCGAAACGGGGGGCGCGTAGCAGACCGGGGCGAACAGCCCCAGCACCATGGCCAGTGGAGCCATCATCGCCGCCTCGCAGGGCGAGGACGGCGGCCGGCCGCTGGGCTCAGGCTACCCCGGTGGCCGAGAGCCGGGCGCGCAGGTGCAGCACCGCCTTGGTGTGGATCTGCGAGACACGGCTCTCCGTGACGCCCAGGATGGACCCGATCTCCGACAACGTGAGGCCCTCGTCGTAGTACAGCGTGAGCACCAGCTTCTCGCGCTCGGGAAGGCGGCGCAGTTCGACCTTCACCAGCCGCTTCACCTCGCCTTCCTCCACCAGCGCGGCCGGCGAATCGGGGACGTCGCCGGTGAGCGCCCGCGGCTCGACACCCGCCACCAGCGCTCTGTCGAGCGGGCCGACCGTGGTGGAGGCGATCGACGCCAGCCACTTCTGGAACTCGGTCGCCGAGATCTTCAAGTGCACGGCGAGCTCCTCGTCGGTGGGGCCGCGACCCATCTTGCCCTCCAGGTCCTGGAAGGCGTTCTCCACTTCGCGAGCGCGGCTGCGCACCGAGCGCGGCACCCAATCGAGCGAGCGCAACCCGTCGAACACCGCACCACGAATGCGCGGCACGGCGAACGTCTCGAACTTGACGCCGCGAGCGGGGTCGAAGCGCTCGACCGCGTCGATGAGCCCGAACACACCGGCGCTCACCAGGTCGCCGGAGTCGACGCTGTTGGGCAGGCCGGCGCCGACACGACCGGCCACGAACTTCACGAGCGGCGAGTAGTGCACGATGATGCGGTCGCGAGCGATGGGGTCGCGCCGATCGAACCAGCGCTGCCAGCAATCCTCCAGGTCGAGTTCGCGTCTCATGCTCGTGGGTGCGCTTCCGTGTAGGCCTCGCGCAGGCGGTGGTTGCTGACGTGCGTGTAGCGCTGCGTGGTGGCCACGTCGGCATGACCCAGCAGCTCCTGCACGGCCCGCAGGTCGGCGCCGCCGTCGAGCAGGTGCGTGGCGAAGCTGTGCCGCAGCGCATGAGGGTGAGTAGGGCGCGGCGAGCGCCGATCGACGATGCGCCGCACGTCGCGCGGCGACAGGCGCACACCCCGCTCGTTGCCGAACAACGCTGCGCCGGCCGCACTGGCCACCACCTCGTGACGCACACCGAGCCAGGCTCGAAGTGCCTGCGCAGCCGGCCGGCTGAGCGGCACGCGGCGCTGCTTGGAGCCCTTGCCCCACACCGATACCGCCTCGCCGGCGAGGTCGAGCGAGTCGAGATCGAGGCTGCACAGCTCGCCAACCCGCACGCCGCTGCCGTACAACACCTCCAACACCGCGTCGTCGCGCAGGCGGCGCCAATGCGGCTCGCCGTCGGGGCTCGGGCCATCGAGCAACACCGAGACGTCGGCATGATCGAGCACTCTCGGCAACCGACCATCGCCGCTGGGCGCCCGCAGAGCAACGCTGGGATCGGCCACCAACACCCCCGTGCGACGCAGGAACGCGAAGTAGCGACGCAGCGACGAGACCTTGCGCGCCACGCTGCGCTTGGCGAAGTTGCGGGTGGTGAGCGACGCAACGTAGCGACGCAGCAGCAGACGATCGACCATGCTCGGGCCCACCACCTCACTACGCGCTGCCCACTGGATGAACGACTCGACATCGCCGCAGTACGCGGCCACCGTGTTGGCGGCGCTGCTGGTGAGCGAAGCGGCGAACTCGTCGAGCTGCCACGCTGCCTCCACCTGAGGGTTCGCGGCCGAACGGATCGCAGAAAGTGAGGCGCGGGCGGACATCGGTGCACAGAGTATTCGGAAATGGTCATCGCAACGGGGAGCCCACGCACTCGAACCATCCATCGGCTTGCGCGACCCACCCGGCCGACTGCAGTCGGGCCAGGCTCATGGCCGCCTCGACGAGGCTGAGACCCAACGCCAGCGAGACCCCGTCGATGGTGCGCGGATCGGCGTGCACCACTCGGTAGACCGCCACGTCGGCGCCGGCGGGGCGGGCCCGCAGGTCGCTGGCGACCACTGCCGAGCGGCTGTGCTGGAACGACAACGCGGTGAGCACGTCGTCGGCACAGGTGACAGGGGTGGCACCATCGCACAGCAGCGCGTTGGTGCCGGCCGACGCCCGTTTGCCGACGGGCCCGGGCACCGCCATCACCTGCACATCGCGCTCGATGGCCTGCGCAGCGGTGATGAGCGAGCCACCCCGCTCGCGTGACTCGACCACCACCACCACCTCCGACAACGCGGCCACGATGCGATTGCGCAACGGGAACCGGTGCGCCTCGGGCGGCACGCCCGGCGGCGCCTCGGTGAGCAGCAGCCCGCAGTTGCCCACCGCGTGCCACAGGTCGGCGTGCTCACGCGGGTACACGACGTCGAGGCCCGACGCGACGATGCCGATCGGCCGACCCCGCCCCTCTGCGCCAATCGCCCCTCGGTGCGCATGACCATCGATGCCGCGAGCCAACCCGGAGACCACGTGGACGCCTGCCGCAGCCAGCCCGTGCCCGACTGCTCGAGCAGCCTCGCGCCCGGCGGCCGTGGCGTTGCGAGTGCCGACGATGGCCACCCGTCGACCCGAGAGCAGGCCGAGATCGCCGCGGGCGAACAGCACCGGCGGTGGCAGCGGATCGTCGAGCAGGCCGGCCGGGTACCCGGCATGGCCGTAGGGCAACACCTGCACCCCCAAGTCGATGCAGCGCTGCCACACCTGCGCGGGTGGGCGCTCGAGCGCACAGCGTCGCCACATCGCGCGTACGTCGTCGTGGGCGAGCACGCGCGAGATGAGCCCGCTGCACGGCAGCTCGCCCAGCGCAACCAACCACGCCTCCTCGGGCGTGTGGTGCCGGAGCAACGCCGCCAGGCGGTGCACGTTCATGTTGCGGAAGCCGGCCAGCGCAGCAACGTAGGCCGCTGACGGCAGCGCCGGCTCGGCGGCGACGGCTGTGCCCGCATTCCCGGCCGGGCTCATGCCGCACGCTCGCGCGACGACACGCTGAGCCGCACTCGCATGCTGAGCGCCAGCAGCACGTGCTCGTCGAGCACGAGGTCGCCACCGCCACGGAGATCGGCGATGGTACGTGCGACTCGGCGAATGCGGTGGTAACCGCGGCCGGTGAGCTGGTCGCGCTCGAGTTGGTCGCGCAAGCGCAGCCGAGCCTCTGGGTGCAGCGCAGCCAATGAGTCGAGATGTGCGGGCGGAATGTTGGCATTGACCATGCCGATTCGGTCGAGCGCCAGCCGACGGGCGGCGGCGACACGGGCCGCCACCACCACCGTCGGTTCACCCCCACCGCTGGCGAGCAGGTCGTCGACATCGGGCCGGGTGACCCCCACCCGCAGGTCGAAGCGATCGAGCAACGGGCCCGACAACCGGCGCACGTACCGGAGACGAGCGGCCTCGTCGCACTCGCACACGCCGGGCGCACCGCCACCACACGGGCACGGATTGGTCGCCGCCACCAACAGGAACTTGGCGGGAAGTGACGCCGACGCGCGAGCCCGGGCGAGGCGGATGACCCCTTCCTCCAGCGGCTGGCGCAAGCCGTCGAGCACGGTGGGCGCGAACTCGCCCAGCTCGTCCAAGAACAGCACTCCGCCGTGACTGAGACTGATCTCGCCGGGGCGCAGGCTGGTGCTGCCGCCGCCCACGAGCGACACCATCGAGCTGCTGTGATGTGGCGCTCTGAAGGGGGCGCGCCGCACCAGGCCACCGGCGGGCAGCCGCACCCCCGCCGCCGAGTGCACCATGGTTGCCTGCAACGACACATCGGGCTCGAGCGCCGGCAACAGCCCTGGGATGCGCTGCGCCAGCATCGTCTTGCCCGAACCCGGCGGCCCGACGAGCAGCATGTGGTGGCACCCGGCCGCCGCGACCTCCAGCCCCAACCGAGCCAGCGCCTGGCCGCGGACGTCGGCAAGATCCGGGGGTGGCGGCTCGTCGTCGACGTACTCCTCGTCGGGCGGTTGCGGCCACGGGGCCTCGGCATTGAGCGCATCGACCACTTCCCGCAGCGTGCGCGCCACACGCACACCATCGCCGGCGACACCCTGCGCCTCACGGAAGTTGCCCAGCGGCACCACCGGGCGCACCTCACCCATCGCCGCCACCATGGGAGCAACGCCGGAGACCTGGCGCATGCTGCCATCGAGCCCGAGCTCACCGACGAAGCCCAGCCCCTCCAGCTGGCCAACGGGCACCTGCCCGTTGGCGGCGAGGAACCCGACGGCGATGGCGAGATCGAGCCCGGAGCCGCCCTTGCGCTGGCTGGACGGCGCCAGGTTGACCGTGACCCGGCACGACGGCCACTGCAGCTCGCTGGAGAGCACGGCAGCACGGACCCGATCGCGCGACTCTCGGCACGCTTCATCGGGCAGGCCGACGATCTGGAACGCGGGCAACCCTGTGGACACGTGCACTTCAACGGTGACCGGGCGCCCCTCGACGCCGAACACCGTGGCAGAGCGAACAGCAGCGAGCATGCGCGCCTCCTCCGACGGACTGGTGGTGCTGACGCACCAACGAACGAGGGAGGGAACGGAGACCGGTTCCCCGACGGCTACACGTCGCAACATATCGGGCGGCCGGTCGATGACAACCTGCTGCGTCCAAGGTGACCGCGCACCAGCGGGATGACCTGAGAGACTCGCAGCATGAGCAGCTCGGCAGCACGCATCATCGCACTCGCGGTGGCAGCGCTGTCGCTCGCTCTCACCGGCTGCGACAACGACGCCGATCAACGCAGTGAGGCGAACTACTGCACCGAGGTGGGCAACCGATTGGGCGACCTGAACTCGCCAACCATCGGCACCGACACCGACATCGACAGGGTGCTCGCCTCGTGGCGGGCAGTCGCTCGCTCGGCGCCACTGGCCATCGAGGCCGAGTGGAACACCATGATGAGCAGTCTCGAGACCGCGGTCACCGTCGACCCCGCCGACCCCGCATCGATGCAGTTGGTCGCCGACACGGCCAGGGCCAGCGAGCCCGCAGCCAACAGAGTGATCACCTACACCCAACAGAAGTGCGGCGCGTTGATCGGCAACATGGCACCGACAGCGACCGCTGCAGCACCTGCCCCGACCACATCGGGCGGCTGACCGCCCGTGAGGAACGGTGCGTCAGACGATCTCGCCGCGACGCACGATGACCTTGTCGACCAAGCCGTAGGCCTTGGCCTCGTCGGCGGTGAACCAACGATCGCGCTCGCTGTCGGCCTGGATCTTGTCGAGCGGCTGACCGGAGTGGTGCGAGATGCGCTCGGCCATGCGCCGCTTGGTGTACTCCAGCTGCTCGGCCTGGATGGCGATGTCGGTTGCCTGGCCGCGAAGGCCGGCCAGCGGCTGGTGCATCATGATGCGAGCATTGGGCAGCGTGAACCGCTTGCCGGCGGCGCCGGCGGTGAGCAGGAACTGACCCATGCTGGCAGCCATGCCCATGCAGACGGTGGCGACCTGGCAGCTGACGAACTGCATGGTGTCGTAGATGGCCATGCCGGCCGTGACCGAACCACCGGGGCTGTTGATGTACAGCCAGATGTCGGCACTGGGGTCTTCACCCTCGAGGTACAGCAGCTGCGCGCAGATCTGGTTGGCGATGTCGTCGTTGACATCGGTGCCCAGCATGACCACTCGGTTCTTCAGCAGACGGTTGAACACGTCGAGGCGCGGATCCATGCCGCCGTCGAGACCCATGGGACGAGTGGTGTCGGTCATGGCCGCAACGCTACCGTCCGAGTCGCCCGACCCTCCTGCAAGCCCGGCCCACCGAAAGGGTTCACCGATGACCGACGAACCGTTCCAACCCAACGTGGATGAGCTGCTGGCCCACAACGCGCAGTACGTGGAAGCCTTCGCCGACGGCGATCTCTCACTGCAACCGGCACGGCACCTCGCGATCGTGGCGTGCATGGACAGCCGGATGGACATCTTCCAGATGCTGGGCCTCGCCCAGGGCGACGCACACGTCATCCGCAACGCGGGCGGCGTGGTCACCGACGACGTGATCCGATCCCTCGTGCTCTCGCAGCGTTTGCTGGGCACACGCGAGATCATCCTCGTGCACCACACCAACTGCGGCCTGCAGACGATCACCGAGGATGCGTTCAAGGCCGAGCTCGAGGCCGAGGTGGGCATCAAGCCGTGGTGGGCGCTGGAGTGCTTCACCGACCCGTACACCGACACGCGGCAGAGCATCAACCGCCTGCGCCACAGCCCGTTCGTGCAGTACAAGGACCACATCCGCGGCTTCGTCTACGACGTCGCCGACGGCCGCCTCCACGAAGCCTGACGCGTGTGCGCGCTCCCGCTCGCCAAGTCGAGCTCGAGTGCACAGGCGCAACGCCCGATGGCGTCGCCGGCCGGTTCAGCGACGGATGCCGCTGAAGATCACCGCCACCCGTTCGTCGGCGCGCACCTCGTCGCGAACGGCCAGCAGGCCCGCCAGGCCGGCGGTGCCGGTGTGACTGGCGTCGATGCCGGTGGTCCGGCAGCCGAGATCATTGGCCTGCAGCACGTGGGCTTCGCTCACCACCACTGGCGAGCCGTGACTCTCGGCCATGGCGCCCAGCACCGGGAGCCAGTCGTACGTCTCGTCGTCGAGGATCCCATCCGCTGCCGAGTTGCCGACGTGCTCCCATGGCCACATGCACTCGCTCCAGTGCGCGGCTGCCTGCCCCGCGCCACCGAGCGATGACGATCGGTCCCACGCTCGCAGCAGCGGCGCGCACGCCTCGGTCTGCACCGCGTGCAGCGAAGGAGTGGCGCCGCTCATCCGATAGCCGGCGGCGACGGAGGCGGCGAAGGCTCCGCCGCCCACCTGCACGAACAAGCGGTCGAGAGGGCGGCGTGACACCTCGTCGGAGATCTGCTCGCCGGCCTGCAACGCAATCTCCCAACCGATGGTGCGCCCGCCATCGAGGCACCACGCGTTCTCCGGGCCCTGCACGCTGAACGGAACAGCCCCCTGCGCCACAGCCTCTCGGAACCGATGCACACAAGGATCGCCAGGTGGGTCGGCCGGCAACCGCGGGCACTCCACCACATGTGCGTCCAAGGAGTGGAGCCGAGCAACCACGGCCGGGTTGGCGCCAACCGGCACGAAGACACGGATGGGCCACGACACCGCTGCGGCGAGAGTGGCCGCCGCCAGGGCCGCATTGCCGCAGGACGCGATCGCGAGCGGTGGGCGCGTCGCCCAGCGAGCAAGGCCGAGCTGCTCGGCAGCCCGCAGGTGCAACAGAATGGTGAACAGGTGGCGAGCCTTGTGGCTGCCGGCGACGTTGTGCGTCTCGTCCTTCACCCAGACGCCACCATCGGCGCCGAAGCCGAGCGCCTCGCTGAGGCTGTCGGCACGCTCGAACGGCGTGGTCACGAATCCGGTGCCGGCGACCGACGCGACCAGCGTGTCGAGCTCGGCCACCATCGCGTGGCGGGAGGCGGGGGTGAGGCCGTGCGCCGCAACGAAGCCGTCCCATGCGAGGTAGCGGCGAAAGGCGAGGAAGGGGTTGGGCTCGCCGGTGGACAGCAGCGGCGCGACGCCCTGCACCAACTGCATGGCGTGGCGCCGGTCGGTCTCGGTGGCGTTGGGGCAACGCCAAGTGAACGGTTGCGCGATGTCGACGGATGCACCACACACGACGCACTGCCAACCCGCCACGAGCGGCCGATCCATCACCACCGTCAGCCCGCAGCGACGCGGTCGTTGAACTCGGTGATCATGTCGTCCCACACGGGCAGCAGGCGGCGCAGGCCATGCCAGAACGGCTGGTGGCGGCGGGCCTCGAACAGCTCGAACGGCGTGCCCTGCTGCTCGACCCACGTGTAGTAGCCGAGGTTGAAGATGCGGTTGCGCTCGCGCTCGGTGAGCTCGAGCGTGTGTGCGGTGGGCACGTTGGCCAGGTGCTCGCCCCACACCTGCGCGGCATCGAGGTTGGTGAACCCGTTGCCGAAGTCGCGGGCCGTGATCTTGGTGTACTCGCTGGGGTACAGGGCCGCGCCGTCGGTGGCGACGGTGACGATCGCATCGTCGGCGCCGAGGCCGAGCACCTTGGCGGTGCTGATGGCCGCGAGCACGTTGCAGATCGAGGAGAGGCCGAAGTGCTGCAGCGTGTCGAGGATCTGGCGCGGCACATGGCGCCGGTCGGCCAGGTAGCCGAGCCCGTCGTCGCTGTTGAACATCGCATACAGCTGGTCCGTTGCCTGGTCGCTGACGGCGACCACCACATCGGTGTTCATCACGTTGTGGATGAGCGGGATGTGCTTGTCGCCGATGCCTTGGATGTTGTGCTCACCGAACCCGTTCTCCAGCATGGTGGGGCACTCGAGCGCCTCGACGGCCACGATGCGAGTGCCGTACTCCTGCTTCAGCCGGTCGCCGGCGGCGATGGTGCCCGCCGAGCCGGTGGCGCTGGTGAACGCCGCCAGCCGCAGATCGCGGCCCGACGCCGCGCGGGCGGCTTCGAACGCGTGGCCCAGGGCGCGACCGGTGACCTCGTAGTGGCCGAGGTGGTTGCCGAACTCGCAGAACTGGTTGAGCACGAAGTTGCCGGGGTCCTTGGCCAGTTCGTTGCACGCGTCGTAGATCTCCTTCACGTTGCTCTCCGTGCCGACCGTGCGGATGACGTCGTCCTTCGGGTTCTCGCACCACTTGTCGAGCCAGTCGAACCGCTCTTGGCTCATGCCGGCCGGCAGGATGGCGACACCGCGCGACGCCATGATGCGGCTGATGGCGATGCCGCCGCGGGCGTAGTTGCCGGTGCTCGGCCAGATCGCGCGGTGGCGAGTGGGGTCGAACTGGCCGGTGACGATGCGCGGGGCGAGGCAGGCGTACGCGGCCAGCACCTTGTGAGCCGTGATCATCGGGAAGCGATCGCCGAACACCACGATGATCGGGCTCTCCACGCCGGTGAGCGAACTGGGCAGCACGACGTGGTCGGGCACGCCGACGCGGTTGCCGGCCATGTCGTTGTACCAGTGCACTCGCCACAGGTTGCGTGCGTCGGGGCCGTTCTTGTCGGCATCGCCGACGACTGCTGCATCGAACGACGACGGATCCGCCAGTTGCGCGAACGTGGGCAGTGTGATGCGACGTTCCTTGAAGCGCGCCGCGCTGTTCGCCAATGCAGCCGCGTCGACCACGCGATCGGCCAGGCCGAACTGGTTCTCGAGTGCGTGAGCGATGGCGTCGGTGCCGGCGGAAACGGTCATGGTTAACATTTTGTCAAACCCGGAGGGGTTTCGCGCAGACCGGTTGCGATGAGGTCGCGGAACAGCCATCGGTAGGATGGCGCGATGTCCGAGGCCGCCAACGATCTTTCCGGCGCCAAGCGGCGGATCATCGAGCGTCTGAAGCGGGCCGACACCTCCACCGCCCCTGAGCTGGCGGCCGAGTTCGGCCTCACCGACACTGCAATCCGTCAGCACCTCGAGGCGCTCGAGGGCGCCGAGCTCGTCGAGCGGGTAGTTGCCCCCAGCAGCGGGCGCGGCAGGCCTCCGGTGCACTGGCGCCTCGCGGCATCGGCCAGTTCGTTGTTCGCCGACCGGCACAGCGATCTCACTGTCGAGCTCATCGCCTCCATCCGCAGCGCCCTCGGCGAGGAGGCGCTCGAGGCAGTCGTGCGCACTCGCGCCGAGCGCCAGTTGGCCAACTATCGCGGCGTGCTCGACGGCGCCACCAACATGTCCGAGCGAGTGCACCGCATCGCCGAGCTGCGCAGCGCCGAGGGCTACCTCGCCGAGGCCGTCGAGGGCGATGGCCACATCACGCTGGTCGAGCACCACTGCCCCATCCAAGGTGCGGCCGACTCGTGCGCCGGCCTGTGCAGTGCCGAGCTCGACCTGTTCCAGAAGGCGCTCGGGCCCGATGTCACGGTGGCCCGCGAGCAGCACCTGCTCGACGGTGGCCAGCGTTGCTCGTACCGCGTCACCCTGCGATAGCAGTTCAACTCCGGTTGTGTCAAGAACCCGGACTCACAGCCCCAGGTGAGCGGCCGACAGCCTGTACGTAAAGCTCGGGGGGAGGGGCCGCTACCGTGGCGAGCTATGGCTGAACTGTTTCTCGGCGGGTTGATCGATCCTGCTCAGCACTCGCGCACGGACAAGAACGTGCTGCTGCCCAGCGGCGACTTCACCACGCACGGCGTGATCGTGGGCATGACCGGGTCGGGAAAGACCGGCCTGGGCATCGTGCTCATCGAGGAGGCGTTGTCGGCGGGCGTGCCGACGCTGCTGATCGACCCGAAGGGCGATCTCACCAACCTGTGCCTCACGTTCCCCGCGCTCGCCGCGATCGACTTCGAGCCGTGGGTCAACGAAGGCGATGCCGGCAAGGCGGGCGCCACCGTGCCCGAGTTCGCAGCCGCGCAGGCGAAGGCATGGACCGACGGCCTGGCCGGCTGGGGCCTCGGCCCGGATCGCATCGCAGCGTTGCGCGCACGAGCCGAGTTCACGATCTACACACCGGGCTCGAACGCCGGCGTGGGGCTCGACATCATCGGCTCGCTGCGGGCACCCACTGCCGGCGCCGACCCCGAGATCGTGGGCGACGAGATCGAAGGCTTCGTGTCGGGCTTGCTCAGCCTGGTCGACATCGAGGCCGACCCCCTGAGCAGCCGCGAGCACATCCTGCTCAGCAACCTGATCCACCACGAGTGGAACGCCGGCCGCGACCTGGACCTGCCCACGTTGGTCGGCATGGTCATGAACCCGCCCATCCGCAAGCTGGGTGTGTTCGAGCTCGATCAGTTCTTCCCGCCCAAGGACCGCACGGCGTTCGCGATGCGGCTCAACGGCCTGCTCGCGTCGCCATCGTTCAGCGCGTGGATGAACGGGCCGCCGCTCGACCTCGACACGATGCTGCACTCGCCCGACGGCAAGCCGCGATGCGCCATCGTCACCACGGCACACCTCAGCGACCAGGAGCGGCAGTTCGTCACCACGCTCATCCTGTCGAAGCTGGTCACGTGGATGCGCAAGCAGAGCGGCACCACCGATCTGCGCGCGCTGCTGTACATGGACGAGGTGGCCGGTTACCTGCCACCCACTGCCATGCCCCCCACGAAGAAGCCGATCATGACGCTGATGAAGCAGGCGCGGGCCTTCGGCGTCGGTGTGGTGCTCAGCACGCAGAACCCGGTCGACGTGGACTACAAGGCGCTGTCGAACGCCGGCACGTGGATGATCGGTCGCTTGCAGACCGACCGCGACAAGCAGCGCCTGCTCGATGGCATGAGTGCCGCTGCCGGCGGAGTCGATGTGGGGGCGATCGGCGACACCATCAGCGGGCTCGCCAAGCGCGAGTTCGTGCTCCGTCGAGCGGGCAAGGACCAACCGGAGGTGTTCACCACCCGCTGGGCGATGAGCTACCTGCGCGGCCCGCTCACGCGCGACCAGATCGCAGTGCTGATGGCCGGCCAGAAGGGCTCCCCCGCCGCGGCCGCCGACGCCGCCCCTGCGGCCGCCCCCTTGCCGCCACCATCGGGCCCCGCCGCCACCATCGCCCCCGCGCCCGCCGGCGCTCTGGCCGCCGATGAATCGCCGGTGATGCAGGAAGTCGCGTCGGGCGTCGCCATCCGGTGGGCCGACGTCGCCGCGCCATGGCTCACGGCCGTGGGCGGCGACCCGCGTGGCACTCGCTTCCAGCCGGCCGTCGTGGCCCGCTTGGCGCTGCGCTACGACGACGACAAGGCCGACCTGATCCACGACGAGGAGTACGAAGCCGTGCTGTTCCCGGTGGGCGAGCAGGTCGATCCGTCGCGCGCTGTCGCCGTCGACTACGACGACCGCGACCTGCGGGTGGAAGTGCCACCCAGCATCACGTACCAGCTCACCAGGGCTCCGCTGAAGAACAAGACGTTCTGGACCGGCGTCGAGCGCGACCTCATCGACCATCTGGTGCGCAGCCGCAGCATCGAGCTGCAGGTCAACAAGCAGCTCAAGCTCTACAGCCGCCCCGGCGAGACCGCCGACGCGTTCTACCAGCGCTGCTACCAGGCGGCCGACGCGAAGGGCGATGCCGACACCGCCAAGCTGCGCGACAAGTACCAGGCCAAGGTCACCTCGCTGCACACCCAACTGCAGGCGGCGGAGGATCGCGCCGACGTGCTGGAGGCCGAGCAGAAGGGTCGCCGGAACGACGAGCTGTTCTCGACTGCCGGGTCCATCCTCGGCGACCTGTTCGGCGGTCGCAAGTCGCGCGGCGGCATGCTCGGTTCGGTGTTCGGCAAGGCCGGCACCGCCGCCGGCAAGCGCGGCCGCACCGCTGCCTCCGGCGAACGGCTCGACGCTGCCGAGAACAAGATCCAGCTGCTGCACCAGCAGATGGAAGACCTCGCAGCCGACCTCGCGCAGGAGGTCACCGACATCGACGCGAAGTGGATGAACGTGGCGAAGGACATCACCACCGTGCCCATCCCGCTGGAGAAGAGCGACGTGAAGGTCACTCAGCTCTGCCTGGTCTGGATCCCCGTCGCCTGATCGGGAATCGACCCGCAGGCGGGCTTGGTTCGCCGGACTCACGGGCGTGGGTGCCGCACCGGTGCGCACCGACTGCGCTGGGTGGTGGGCTTCAGCCCTCCCGTTCCGACCGCCAGTGTGGACTCGCTCGACGGCAACGGCATCTGTGGTTGCGGGGGGTGCCAACCGGAGTTTCCGTGCCACGAGATGAACACATCCGTACCGCAGCGAGGACCCCGCCTCAGGTGATCGGCACCGGGTCGGGCGTGCCCGATGTCGGGCGGCGGCTCAGCGATCGTAGGCGTCGCCCGGCGGCAACGTGCTGGGGCCGACGTGGGTGTCGAGCCACTCCGTCACCTCATCAGCGGCCGACCAGGCGCCGCGGATGCGCGTGACGACCTGCTTGGTGTGCATCCACTTCGCCAGCGGCCACTCCTGGGTGACGATCAGGCCCTTGCGGCGCAGCAGTTCGATGCGCGGGTGGTCCTTCGGGTAGCCCCGTGGCGCGGTCTTCAGCTCGCTCATCGCGCCGAGGCGCAAGCCCTGCCTCGCGACCGCGGCGCACTTCGCTGCGATGTCCTCGCCGGTGGCCGATGCGTCCACGGCCGCGCGGAACCGTTCGAGCTGATCCGCCGCCATGTCGTAGTACCCGCAGCCGGTGAGGATGCCCGATGCGCCCAAGTGGATGTAGTAGCCGGCACCGCCCTCGCTCTCGCTGTACGCGCCCATGTGGTCCTTGTACGGGGTCTTGTCCTTGGCGAAACGCACGTCGCGGTTCGGGCGGAAGATGTGGAACGGTCCGTGGTCACCGAGCGTCTCGGTCAGCTCGACCATCGGGGTTCGCACTGCGGCCTCGAACACGGCCTTGTTGGCCAGCCAGAAGGTGCGCGAGTTGTCGGCGGCGAGCCGTTCGTAGAACGCGAATGCCTCGTGGGGGAAGCCGGTGAACGCCATGCCCGGATCCTAGGGAGGCAGCAGGCGCCGTCGTGCGGCGGGCGCCACGGCGTGGTGGCGGGCGGGCCGCCTAGTGTGCGGGGATGGCGGTGTTGGCGATCGATCAAGGCACGTCGGCCACCAAGGCTGTAGTGGTGGCCGACGACGGCAGCGTGATCGGGGCTGGCAGAGGTGCCGGTAGTCGTGCACGCCACTGCGGACGGAGGCGTGGAACTGGACGCCGACGCGCTGTGGACCAGCGTCGTTGCCGCCGGCGAGCAGGCGCTGGCCGCTGCCGGGCGCCCGGCGCTGCATGCGATCGGGTTGGCCAACCAGGGCGAGACCGTGATGGCGTGGGATCGCGCGACCGGCCGCCCCGAGGGCCCGGCCATCGTGTGGCAGGACCGCCGCTCGAGCAGCATCTGCGATGCCCTCGCGCACCACGGGCCACGGCTGGCGCACCTCACCGGGCTGGAGCTCGACCCGTACTTCGTGGCGCCGAAGATGGCGTGGCTGCGCGAACGAGTGGCAGCGCAGCTCACCATCACCACCACCGACACCTGGCTGCTGCACCGGCTGTGTGGAGCTTTCGTCACCGACGTGGCCACCGCTGGGCGCACGCTGCTGCTGGATCTGGAGACCGGCTCGTGGAGCGACGAGGCGTGTGCCATCTTCGGATTGCACGCCGCCGATCTGCCAACGGTGGTCGGCAACGCGCAACCGCTGGGCGAGTGCAGCACGTTCGGCGGCAACGTGCCCATCACCGGGGCATGCGTCGATCAGCAGGCGGCGCTGTTCGCCGAGGGCTGCCACACCGCCGGGGAAGCGAAGTGCACGTACGGCACCGGAGCATTCATGCTGGCCTGCACCGGCAGCACGCCGACCCGCTCGACGAACGGGCTCGTCGGGTGCCCCGCCTGGCGGTTGGGCGACGAGCTCACCTGGTGCCTCGACGGCCAGGTGTACACCGTTGGCGCGGCGGTGAGCTGGTTGATCGACATGGGCATCATGAGCGAGCCCGCCGACCTCGACCACTTGGGCGGCGGTGTCGCGGATGCCGCCGGGGTCACGTTCGTTCCGGCGTTGGCCGGGCTGGCCGCGCCGTACTGGAAGCCGCATGCGAAGGCGGCGTTCACCGGCATGTCGTTGGGCACCGAGCGCGGCCACCTGGTGCGCGCCGCCATCGATGGCATCGCCGCTCAGGTGGCGTTGCTGGCGCAGGCCGCTGGTCGCGACCTGTGCGCACCGCTCACTCGCCTGCGCGTCGACGGTGGCCTCACCCGCAGCCGCACGCTGTTGCAGGTGCAGGCCGATCTGCTGCAGTGCCCGGTGGAGGTGTACCCCTCGCCGCACGCCACCGCGTTGGGCGTGGGTGCGTTCGCCGCACTCGGCGCCGGCCTACCGGCGCCCTCAGACGCGTGGCGGCCGAGCGCCGTCGTCGAGCCCGCCATCAGTGCCGACGAGGCAGCGCACCGCTTGGCCCGCTGGCGAGCCGTGGCCGACGCGACGATGGATCACTGATGAGCCGAACCCCTGCACGGCCAGCCAGCGACGCGGTGTTCGACGTCGTCGTCGTCGGCGCCGGCGTGGTGGGCTGTGCGGTGGCGCGCGCTCAGCCATCACCGCCTGTCGGTGGCCCTGGTCGAGGCCCGCAACGACGTGGGCGCCGGCACCAGCAAGGCCAACACTGCCATCCTGCACACCGGCTTCGATGCGGTGCCGGGGTCGGTCGAGTCGCGGCTGGTGGCACGTGGCTACGCACTGCTGCGGGCCTACGCCCCCACGGTGGGCATCTCGGTCGAGGAGACCGGTGCGGTGCTGGTGGCGTGGGACGACGAGCAGGCGGCGAACCTGCCGACGCTGGAAAAGAAGGCGGCGGCGAACGGCTATCACCATGCCGAGGTGGTGGATCCCGCGACCGTGCGGGAGATGGAACCGCACCTGGGTGACGGCATCACCGGCGGGATGCTGGTGCCCGGCGAGCACCTCATCGATCCGTGGAGCACGCCCATCGCGTTCGCCACCGAGGCGGTGGCCAACGGCTGCTGCCTGTTCACCGGGTTCGAGATCGCGAACGCAGTGGTGGGCCCGGAGGTGACCCGGCTGCTGGCCGCAGACGGCCGCGAGATCGGCGCACGCTTCGTCGTCAACGCTGCCGGCCTTCATGGCGACACGGTGCACCGACTGTTCGGGTTCGACGGCTTCACCATCCGCCCGCGGCGGGGCGAGCTGATCGTGTTCGACAAGCTGGCGCGACCACTGCTGGGCCGCACGATCCTGCCCGTGCCCACCTCGCACACCAAGGGCGTGCTGGTGGCACCGACCGTGTTCGGCAACATCATGCTCGGGCCCACCGCCGATGACATCGACGACCGCGGCGCCACCGGCAGCACCCGCTCCGGCCTCGACGGCCTGCTGCGCAAGGGGCATCGCATCCTGCCGGCGCTGATGCACGAGGAGGTCACGGCCGTGTACGCCGGGCTCCGCGCCGCCACCGAGCACAGCGACTACCAGCTGTCGTGCGAGCCATCGGCGCGGTACATCTGCCTCGGTGGCATCCGGTCCACCGGGCTCACCTCGTCGATGGCACTCGCCGAGGACGCGTTGGCGATGCTCGCCACACACATGCCAGCGACTCCGAAGGCACTCGACGAGCTCGCGACCATCCGGCTCACACCTCTCGGCGAGGCCGGCGAGCGGCCGTACCAGCGAGGGGGCACGGTGGTGTGCCACTGCGAACGGGTGACCGCCGAGGAGATCGACGCGGCGATCGCCGCACCGGTGCCGGCCCGCGATGTCGACGGGCTGCGCCGCAGGACGCGTGCGCTGGCGGGCAGATGCCAGGGCTTCTACTGCGCGGCCGAAGTGTGCGCTCACGCCGCCGTTGCCTCCGACCGCCCGATGAGCGAGTGGATGGGCCTGCCGTGAGCACGGGCCGCTCGCAGCGCAGCACGCGGCGACGAGGGGGCGCCGCGGTCATCGGCGGGCATCGTCGAGTGTGCGCGCTGTGTTGTGCCGGCGACAGACGGCCGCTCGCGGCCGACGGATGATGCAACCCATGAGATCTCCCCTCGCCATCGTGATCATCGGGCTCATCGCCTGCTCCTGCAGCAGCACCGACGACTCGCCACCCGCGGCCAACAGCCTCGTCGTGGAAGGCGCCGCGTCGCCGTCGACGATCGCGGGTTCGGGCTCTCCGGCCGACACCTTGCTGATCGCCGACGCAACGGGAGCCGACACAACGGGGGCCGACACGACTCCGGGCGGATCGGCCGAACCGGCGACCCCGCGCAACGAGACCCCACTACCGGCGGGCACCTATCGAACCGACAAGGTTGCCGGGCCGATCGTGCCGATCACGTTCGAGCTCCCCGTCGACGGCTTCTACACGATGGCGGAGGAGGGCTTCCTGAGCGTCATGAGCGACCCATCCGGCTCCGAGACCTTGATGACGGTCACGGAAGTGGACAACTCGTTGGTGTTCAACACGCCGACGATCGCCTTCGACCAGCTCGCCGACCCCGCGTACACGGAAACCGTCACCGAGCCGGCTCCGAACGATCTGCTGGCCTGGCTCGCTGGCCGACCCGGAGTCGAGGCCGGACCGATCGTCGAGACCACCGTCGCCGGCCTTCCGGCCCGCTCGATGACGTACTCGATCGGCGCCTTCGACGGGGCAACGCCATGCGTGCCCGACGATGACAGGGCATGCCACGCAACGCTGTCCGCCCCGATCACCGGTCTCGCTCAGCTGTACTTCACCGGCGACTCGGGCACGCTCTCCGAGCTGCACCTGGGAGGCCATCGCTTCGCCGTCGATGTCGCAGATCGGCCGCTGGCTGCCGAGGTCGCCGAGTCGTTGACGTTCACCGTCGAACCACCCGACACCGCCCCTGCGGCCGCCGAACCCGTGCCGTTCACAGGGCCGCACCGGGCCGATGCCACCTACTACTCGGAGCGCAGCAGCGGCGGCCTGTACCTGCTCGCCGGGTTCGAGGGCATCAGCACGGCGGAGTCGTTCCTGCGAACATCGCAGCTCCGGCTGGAGGCGGAAGGCGCCACCTGCCTCGTCATCAGCGACGTCGCCAACTCGGTGTGGCGGGGCGTCTTGTACACCGCGCCGGTCCCGTTGGTCAGCCCTCCGATGCCCGACGACCTGATCGCGGCCATCACCGGCCTCGAGCCGCTCACCATCGTGACGCCGGCGTTCCCGCTCGATCTCAACGGAACCTCCGCCACGGCGATCGACGTGGCTGCCGACAGTGACGAGGTGGTCATCCTCGACCGCTCACTCGGTGTTCCACCTGGGATGACGCTGCGATTCGTCGAGGTGCCGCGACCCGATGGCGACGGCAACGATCTCATCTCCGTCGTCCTCGGCTCCCCGTGCGAAGCGGTGCTGGCGACGATCGAGCTCGCGCCCTCGGGACGGGACTGATCCGATGCGCGCGATCACTTCGGCGCGACGACGCTCGGCGGCGACCTCGCTCGCAATCGCAACGCTCGCACTCCTCTGCGGTGCCGGTCTGCAAGCCGGCTTCGGTGACGCGGTCACCGACCGGTTGGTACCCACGGATGTGCCCGTCGACTCTCGACTGGTGGTGATCGCTTTTCCGACGGGGGCGGGAGGCAACGGCACGGAGGTCGCCCACCTGCGGGCCACGTACTACCGCGACATCGCCACCATCGCCGCCCGCGACGGCGCCCGGGCCATCGCCTACGTCGACTTCGACAGCCAGGCGTTCAGCGACGGTGGCGCCGGTCGCCAGAACGTCATCGGCTCGGCGGTCTTGCGACAGACCGCAATCGCCCCGCTGCTCGACCCTGCACTCACCGAATCCCCCAGCGGCATCCCGCTGGTCACGAGCTATCGCGTCGACCCACTGGCCAGCGCCCTCGCCGGGGTGGGAGTACCTGCCATCGATGGCGGCGACGTGCTGCGCACGGTGCCGGGGCTCGCCCGCGTCGAGCGTCTCGACGACGGCGCCATCGTCGACATACCACCGTTCGCCTTCGACACCGCCGACCGGTCCGCACAGACGGTGGTGCCCGGCCTCGCACTCCGGCTCCTGGAACTGGGCACCGGGCGGGCCATCGAACGCCCGACGGCGAACAGCGTCCGGCTGGGCGACACCGACGTGCCGCTGGAGAGCGGTTGGTTGCGCATCCGGTGGTCGACCGAGCTCGACCGACTGGGTGACGCGCGGGTGCTGCAGGCCGGCGACTTCAACGCCGCGCCGCCGGGCTTCTTCCGCGACACCATCATCGTGGTCGGAACGGTCGATCCGGCGAAGACCACGTTCATCGACACGCCACTCGGTGCGCTACCAGCCGTGCTGGTGGAGGCGAACGCCGTCAACACCTTGTTGCGCAACGACTTCGAACGCCCTGCCTCACCGCTGTTCGGGTGGCTCGCGGCGGTCATCGGCCTCGTCGGCGTGTTGCTGCTCCCCCGTACACGTTGGTGGCTCGTCGCGCTCGCTGCACTCGCCGCATCGATCGCCTGGCTCGTGGTCGCTCGCGCGGTTGCCGACCGGGGTCGCCTGCTCCCTGCACTGCTGCCGGTGGTGGCGGTGCTCGTCGCGGCGCTGCTGCTGGGTGTCGCCGGGCAGATCGAAGTCGTCCGTGAGCGCAGGCGCATCCGGGCGCTGTTCGCCCAGTACGTGCCGCGCAGCGTCGCCGAGCAGCTGGTTGCGTCCGGCCGCGCCGGTGCAGCCTCGGAAGGCGAGCGCGTGGCCGTCACCACGCTGTTCTGCGACCTGCGCGGGTTCACGCCCATTGCCGCTCGCCTCGAGCCGAGCCAGGTGCGCGAGCTGCTCAACACGTACTACGAGCAGATGGCCCAGGTGGTGCTGGACGAAGGCGGGACGGTGCTGCAGTACACGGGCGACGAGATCTTCGGTGTCTTCGGCACACCGCTGCCGCAGGACGACCATGCTCGAGCCGCGCTGCGTTGTGCCCGCCGGCTGTTCTCCGCCCTCGAGCACCTCAACGACCTGCTCTTCCAGCGCTCGCTACCAGGGCTCAACTTCGGCATCGGGCTGCACTCGGGCGACGTCGTGGCCGCGCATGGGTTCGTCCGCCAGGATGCAGTACGCCGTCATCGGCGACACGGTCAACGTCGGCAGCCGCCACTGCACGCTTGCTCGTGAAGGCCAGATCGCCGTGTCGGCGGTGACCGAAGCGTTGGCCGGTCCGATTGCGGATGCGACACGCCAGGACGGGATGGAGCTCAAGGGCGTGGAGGGTTCGCAGCCGGTGTTCTTCATCCAAGCCGGCCCGGCGGCGCCGAGCGGCTCTCCCGAACTGCTGCTGCGACCGGAGGCCGACACCGAAAGGAGTTGAGCCCGGCTCCCGCCGGGTGTGGCACGATCAGGGCCCGATGAGCGAGTGGAGGAAACGGCCGTGAGTGCGGCAGACGTCGTGATCGTCGGCGCCGGCCCGGCGGGGCTGAGCGCGGCGATCGAGCTACGCCGTCGCGGCGCAGGCCGCGTGGTCGTCTACGAACGCGAACTGCAGGCGGGCAGCATGCCACACCGCCCACCTCGGCTACGGCATGCGCGATCTCCACCGGGTCACCACCGGCCCGCGTTACGCGGCGCGGCTCACGCGCACAGCAAAGCGAGCGGGCGTGGAGATCGAGGTGGGCCGCACCGTGCACTCGTGTGCCGACGGCAGCGTCACCACCATGGGCGCCGCAGGGCCGACGACGGTGCAGGCCGGCGCCGTGATGCTGGCCACCGGGGTGCGCGAGCGGCCGCGTGCGGCCCGGTTGGTGCCTGGCGATCGACCTGCCGGAGTGCTCACCACCGGCGCGCTCCAACAGTTCGCGGCGCTGCACCATCAGCGGGTCGGCACGCGAGCCGTCATCGTGGGGGCCGAGCACGTCAGCTTCTCGGCCGTCCTCACGCTCGCTCATGGAGGCTGCACCGTGGCGGCGATGGTCACTCCGCTCCCCCGCCACCAGACCTACGCACCGCTGCGCGTGGCCACCGCCGCACGCCACCGGGTGCCCATCCACACCGGCGTCGCCGTGGCCGAGATCGTCGGAGGCGCCAGAGTCGAAGCCGTCGTGCTCAGCGATGGGCGCCGCATCGAGTGCGACACGGTGGTCTTCACGGGCGACTGGGTGCCCGATCACGAGCTGGCCCGGCTGAGCGGCCTCTCACTGCTGCCCGGCGCGGGC
>JADKGZ010000013.1 GCA_016722025.1 Acidimicrobiaceae bacterium | reverse complement strand
GTGCGCATGCGGATGTCGTTGATCCGCTCGTCGAGGGTGGGCACGGGCTTGCAGTTCATTGCCATGTGCCGCACCGTATGTCCGCGACCCCTTCACTCGTAGGGTCGAAGGACCCCGGCCGGTCAGAGAGCGCGGACGGCGTTGACGATGGCGGTCGCGAATCGATAGGCGCCCGACGAGTACACGGGGCACGGCAGGGCCGCGGTGCCAGGGCACATGTGCACGCCGTCGTCGTTGCGAACGATGTTGCTGCCGTCGGCGCCACACTCGGCCTCGCCGACGAGGCAGGGAAGCGCAACCGCAAAGCTGCCGTCGGGGTTCTCCACCGCCGCGCCGCCGTCGACGAACGAAATCGCCTCGTCGCCGGTGGCAAGCTCGGTGACCACCGTGTTGATGCCGGCGATCTCGATTTCGGCCGCCGGGTCGAGCCGCTGTGGTTGCCCCACCATCAGCACCCGTGACCCCGTGGCGCGCACTTGCGCCACCAGTTCAGTGAGGTCGGTGCGGTACTTGTCGACGAGTGCCTGGCCTGCCGGGAAACCGCCGGCAGCATCCGCCATGCACGGAGTCTGCGAGTTGCCGATGAACGTGATCACCGCCACGGTGGTGGTGCCGGTGGCGAGGTCCTTGCCCAGCCAGTCGCACGGCGCGGTGCCGCCGAAGAACTGGTCGACGACCGGGGTGTTGCCCAGCAGCAGCGAGAGGTACGGCGCTGTCTCCTGCGCGAGGGAGTCGCCGATCAGCACCACCGACGCAGGCGCAGCGCTCGTCGCCGGCGACGCGGCGGGTGACTGCGATGGGATGTCGCAGGCGGCGACGAGGAGGCTCAGGCATGCGGCCAGCGCCGGCGCGATGAGCGCTCGTCGCTGCAACGAATGATCGAGCCGCGGCACACTGGGACTGTACCCGTGGCGGGCCGGGCTTGGGCCGCTGGCTAGCTTCGCAATGGTCACACTGCATCGGGAGCGCACATGAGGATCGGTTTCATCGGGTGGGGCAACATGGGCGGGCGGCGGCACGCAACCTGCAACGCGCCGGTTCCCAGCTGTGGGTGCACGAGCGCTTCCGCGAAGCCGCCGAACGCTACGGCGACGGGGCGGGCGAGATGACGGTGTGCAAGGTGATCGAGGACGACGCAGGGGTCGAGCTGCGAGTGGAAGGCGAGTGGCTGGCGCCGTGGGAAGTGAAGCACCCGAGCGACACATGATGGGGCCCGGTGCCTCGCAGGTACTGGCGTGCCCGCACTGCGGGCTGCCGCTGTCGTTGTCTGCGACGGGTGCCACCTGCGAGCGCCATCACTCGTTCGATCGTGGTCGTGGCGGGTACCTCAACCTGTTGGTCGGCGGCCGCCTCAGTGCCGCCACCACACCCGGCGACACGCCCGATGCGCTCGCCGCTCGCCGCCGCTTCCTGGGTGCGGGGCACTACGCGCGTCGCCACTGCGGTCGCCGAGGTGGTGGGCACGCCCACCGGCCCCGTGCTCGATGTCGGCTGCGGCGAGGGCTACTACCTCTCGCAGCTGCCGCTGCCCGATCGGTTCGGCCTCGATGTGGCGAAGAGCGCAGTGCAGATGGCGGCGCGGCTGTTGCCCGACTCGCAGTTCGTGGTCGGTTCCGCGTACCGACTGCCGGTGCTCGACGGCTCTGTCGCCGCAGTGTTGTCGGTGTTCGCGCCGCACCGCCGACGAGTTCCGGCGAGTGCTGCAGCCCGAGGCCGCTGGGTGACGGTCACGCCCGGCCCGCACCACCTGCAGCAGATGCGGCCGGTGCTCTCGGGAGACTCGCAGCGCAAGGCCAGCGAGCGTCTGCAGCGCCGAGCCGAGCCACCGGTGGAAGCCGCTGCCGCCCGGCGGGTGCAGTTCGAGCTGCAGCTCGACGCCTCGGCGCTGCGCGACCTGTTCTACATGACCCCCATCCGCTGGCAGGCCGGCGCCACCGGCGCCGACACCGACACCGGCCGCGCCGTCAGCGTCGACGTGTGGGTCTCGTCCTCGCCGGCCTGAGCCTGGTCGACCGCACTGCACCGAGCAACCGGGGCTCCCCGGATCCGTACGTGCTCTTCTGGGGAACCCCAGTTGCGAACACAACGATCGGACGGCGAGCCGAAACAGACACCCACCGCACCACGGGCTCGACCGATTTCCGCTGTTCAGTTCGGTGCCGACGGACGAGACTTGCTCGCATGCCCAGCGCCGACGATCTCCGCCGACAGTTCCGCAGCCTTCACGCCAGCGGCACCTTCGTGATGCCCAATCCGCACGATGTGGGCACGACCAAGCTGCTCACCACGCTTGGGTTCCCCGCACTCGCCACCACCAGCGCCGGCTTCGCCTCCACGCTCGGGCGGCTCGACATGACCGTGGCTCGCGACGAGCTGGTCGAGCATGTCGGCCGTCTCACCGCAGCAACCCACCTGCCGTTCAACGTCGACTCCGAGCGCCTGTACGGCGATGACGCTGCGGGCATCGCCGAGTGCGTCGGGCTGCTGGCCGGTGCGGGTGCCGCCGGTTGCTCGATCGAGGACTGGAACCCGGCGACGGACCGTATCGATCCGATCGAGGTCGCGACTGCCAGGGTCGGCGCCGCGGCGGAGGAGGCTCGCCGCCTGGACGTCGTGCTCACGGCGCGCTGCGAGAACCACCTGCACGGTGTCGACGACCTCGACGACACCATCGCCCGGCTGTGCGCGTATCGCGACGCAGGCGCCGAGGTGGTCTACGCGCCCGGCCTCGTCGCGATTGCACAGATCGAGCGAGTGGTCGGCGAGGTCGGCCTACCGGTGAACTGCCTGCTGCTGCCCGGCGGCCCGTCGGTCGCCCAGCTCGCGGCCGCCGGCGTTCGCCGGGTGTCGCTGGGCAGCTTCTTCGCCAACCTGGCCAATGCGGCCGTCATCAACGCCGGCAAGCAACTGTTCGCGGAGGGCACCCTCGCCACCCCGTCGCTCGATCGTGCGCTGCTTCGTGAGGCGTTCACCGGCTGAAGGCCGGGCTCGAACTGCTGGTGCCGGCCTCGACTCGGTGTGCGAACCTGGCCGCATGAGTGCTGTGCCACCAACGGTGTCGGGGGCGAAGGTGCGGCTGCGGCCGATTGCCGTCGCCGACCTGCCACGAGCCGCCCAGTTCGTGTACACGCTGTCGATCACGGAGCCGATGATCGACCTGACCCGGCTGACCGAGGTGCACGCCGCAACCGGGTTCTGGCTCGACGACTGGGGTGCCTTGGCGATCGAGGAGCTCGCCACCGGGCGTCTGTTGGGTACCACCCAGTTCTACCGATCAGGGCCGTGCATCCACGGCTTCGAGATCGGCTACGTCATCCACGACGAATCGGATTGGCGCCGGGGCTTCGGCTCGGAAGCGTTGCGACTGATGTCGAGCATCGTGTTCGGCCGGCACCCGAACTGCCATCGCCTGCAACTGATCATCGAGACGTGGAACGAAGCGTCCTGGCGGCTCGCCGAGCGATGCGGCTACCAGCGCGAAGGCATCTTGCGCATGGCCGGGTACACCTCCGAGTTGCCGCAGGACTGCTTCGTGTACTCGCAGATCGCTGCGTAGTCTCGCGCGCATGCAGCTCAGCGAGATCGTCGACGTGGCTCGCTACGCGATCGACCCGGCCAGCGGTGCCGAGTACGACGCGCTCGTCGACAGCGCTCGCGCCGGCTTGGCCGAGAGCGGTGTGTGCGTGCTCGAGGGTTTCGTGCGTCGCGACGCGATCGATCGCATCGTGGCCTCCGTCGCCCCACGCGAGGCGAGTGCGTTCCACAAGGTGAAGCAGCACAACGTGTACCTGGTCGCCGACGACCCCAGCCTGGGCGAGCACCACGTACGCAACGCCAAGGAGACCACCACCTCCGCCACTCTCGGGTACGACCACCTCAGCGACATCGCGGAGCTCGAGACCCTGTATCGCTCGCCGGAGATGATCCGGTTCGTCGCGGCCTGCCTCGGGTTCGATCAGCTGCATCCGTACGAGGACGCGCTGTCGCAGATCAACGTGCTGTTCTATCCGCCGGGCACGTCGCTCGGCTGGCACTTCGACAACGCCACTTTCACCGTCACCTTGATGCTGGCCGAGGCAGAGGCGGGCGCCGACTTCGAGTACGTGCCGTTCCTGCGCACCGACACCGACCCGTCGTACGACGCAGTCGCCAAGGTGGTCGCCGGCGATCGGTCGGCCGTCAAGACCATGCGGCAGTCACCGGGCACGCTGGTGCTGTTCCGCGGTCACACCACCATTCACCGCGTCACGCCGGTGGTCGGTGGCAGCACCCGTCTGCTGGCCACGTTCATCTATTCGCCAACGCCCGGCACGCGGATGCTGGCAGTGAACCAGCAGACGTTCTTCGGTCGCGTGGTCGATGGCATCGCTGACGGGTGACGGCACCGTGTGCGCGGCGTCGCCGGGCCTCAGAGGCTGAGGAGCCGGTCGACGAAGCGGAGTGCTGCGTTCGACGACTCGCTGCGCCACAGGGCCACCACGTCGGTGGGCGCTGCCGGATTGGACGTTGCTGCCGAGCCGGACGTTGCTGTCGGGTCGGATTGCGCGGTCGGGTCGGACTGTGCGGTGATCGCTGCGACCATCTGCTCGATGTGGGCGCGCTGCTGCAGCAGCATGGGCTCCATGTCGACGCCGCAGTGCTCGGCCAGGATCAGCTTCAGCAACAGCTCGCTGCGCAGGTCGCGGAGGTGCGCCACCGGTGTGCCGAGCCAGGTGCGCAGCTGTGCCCGGCCGGTGCGGGTGGCGGCAAGGATGGTGCGGTTGCCGCCGGCGATGCCGGGCTCCTCGCCGATCGGGCGGATGTAGTCGCGGCTGGCCAGTTGCTCGAGCGAGCGATAGGTGAGCGCTCGCGACAGCGACCACACGCGGCCGATGTCGCCCGCCGGCTTCAGATGAGCGGCGACCGCGAAGCCGTGCGTGGGCGCGGGGTAGATGATGCCGAGGCACGCCCATTCGCCGAGCAGCAGCCCTTGTTGTGGCGATCTCATGCCGGGTAGACCTCGATGTCGGTTGCCTTCACCGAGGCGTGAACGGTGTCGCCGGGCCGCAGTTCCATCGCGTCGAGCGCGGCGATGGTGATCTCGGCGGTGAGTGGCACCGCGCCGTCGAGGCCGATGCGCACGCGATCGCCCAACCGGTCGAGCTCGGTGATCACGCCCGGCCACTGGTTGCGCGCGCTGGCACCGTCGGCCGGGTGCTGCACCAGCAGGATCGAGTGCGGCCGGATGACGGCGAACGATGCCCCTGGCGCTGCGTCGGCGATCACCACGCGTGCACCGGTGTCGGTGTGCAGCACCCCGTCGAGCACCGTGCCGGCCACCAGGTTCACGCCCACCAGGTCGGCCACGTAGCGCGACCGAGGGTGGCTGGTCACCTCGGCCAACGTGCCGGTCTGCACGATGCGCCCTTCGTCGAGGATCGCCACCCGATCCGCCAACGCGTAGGCGTCGACAGGGTCGTGAGTGACCATCACGCGCATGCCGTCGAACGACTGCAGGTGCCGTCGGAGGTCGCGGCGCACGCCGGCTCGCGTGCCTGCATCCAGTGCCGCCAACGGCTCGTCGAGCAACAGCACGCGCGGGCTGGTGGCGAGTGCGCGGGCCAGCGCGGCGCGCTGCGCCTGGCCACCCGAGAGCGCACGTGGTCGCTGGTCGCAGTACTCGCCGAGGCCAACCCGTTCCATCCACTCGCGGGCAACTCGGTGCGCCGTGGCCTTGGGTTGCCTGCGTGCTCGCAGCCCGTAGGCCACGTTCTCCAGCACCGTCATGTGCTCGAACAGCAGGTAGTCCTGGAACACGACCCCGATCGATCGGTGCTCGGGTTCCACGAACGAGTGCGTGGCAGGTTCGTCGACCACGATGTCGTCGATGGCGATGCGGCCGGCGGTGATCGGCGCGAGGCCGGCCAGGCAGCGCAGCACGGTGCTCTTGCCGGCTCCGTTGGGGCCGAGCAGCGCGAGCAGCTCGCCCGGTCGCACGTCGAGCTCGGCCTGCAGGTCGAGCGAGCCCAACTGCAGTTGCAGGGTCGCTGCCAGGCTCATGCCAGCACCGAGTGCCGGCCGGCAGCGCCGCGACCGAACCATCGATCACGCAAGCTCACCAGCACCCCGAACGAGATCGCGATCAGCAGCAGTGCCAGCACGATCGCCTGTTCCGGGTTGGTCTCGCGTGCCAGGTACACGGCGAGCGGCATGGTCTGCGTGGTGCCCGGGAAGTTGCCGGCGAACGTGATGGTGGCGCCGAACTCGCCGAGCGCCCGCGCCCAGGCCAGCACGGCCCCCGCTGCCAGCGCGGGGCGAATGGCGGGCAGCGTGACCCGTCGGAACGTGTACCAGCGCGAGGCGCCCAGCGTGCGCGATGCATCCTCCGCACGACCGTCGAGTTGGCGCAGCGCGGCCTCCACGGTGATGACGAGGAACGGCATCGCGACGAAGGTCTGCGCGACCACCACGCCGGCAGTGGTGAACGGCAGTTGCAGGTCGAACCACCGGTACAGCCACTGGCCCACCAAACCCCGGCGGCCCAGCGCGAAGAACAATGCGAGGCCGCCGACCACCGGCGGCAGCACCATCGACAGCGTGCACAGCGCGCGCACGGCGCCGCGGCCGGGGAACGACACGCGGGCCAGCACCCAGGCCAGTGGCACCCCGAACAGCACCGACAGTGCGGTTGCCCACAGCGAGCAGATCAGCGACAGGCGCAGCGCGGTGAGCGCGTTGTCGTCGGTGAGGTAGCCCCAGGCGTTGGACCAGGGCGCTCGCCAGAGCAGGCCCACGAGCGGCAGCGCGAAGAACAGGATGGCCAGCGCCGCAAGTGCCAGCACGGGGGCGGGTGGGCGTGGGCTGCCGCCTCGCCGCCGGCTCGAGGTGCGGCTCACGGGGCGAGGAACCCGTACGTGGTCAGGATGGCCTGGCCGGCTGGCCCGGCGACGAACTCGACGAACGCCTGTGCCGCTGCCGGGTTGGGTGCATCCTTGGTGATCACCGCTGGATACTCGCTGATCACGTTGACGGCAGCGGGGATCTGCACACCCTCCGCCGTGTTGCCAGCCGCGTTCACGTCGGTGACGAAGACGATGCCGGCGTCGGCCTCGCCGGCGGTCACCTTGGTGACGACACCCTTCACCTTGTCCTCCAGGCTCTTCGGGGTGAGCGTGATGCCGGCGTTCGCCAACACCTGCTGGGCGCCCTTGCCGCACGGCACGGTGTCGGCGCAGAGCACCACGATCAGGTTCGGGTCGACGAGGTCGGTGAGCCCGGTGATGGCCTGCGGGTTGCCCGGCTCGACGATGATCTCGAACGTGTTGCGGGCGATCGTGACGGGAGCGCCGGCGTTGAGCGCAGCGTCGGTGAGCCGGGTCATGTTGGCGGCGTCGGCCGACACGAACACGTCGGCCGGGGCACCCTCGCTGATCTGGGTGAAGAGGTCGCCCGAGCCGGCGAAGTTGAACGTGAGGTTCACGTCGGGGTGGTCGGCGGCGAAGGCGTCGGCCATCTCGGTGAACGCCTCGGTGAGCGACGACGCGGCGAACACGACCACCGCACCGGCGATGGCGGAGCCGGTCGCAGGAGTGGTGTCGGACTCGTCGCTGCATGCCGTGGCAACCAGCCCGAACACGACGAAGGAGGCAACGATCAGCCGGATTGGGGTGCGCATCCGCAGCATAATAGTCACTCGATGACTATCTTCGCCTCATCGTTCATCGAGGGGCTTGCGACCCTGATGCGGGCGCTTCCGGCGTGTCACACTGCGGGCGTGACGATGACCAGTTCACAAGGTGCCACCACGCACAAGAACCCATCCCCTCTCGCGTTCGCCATGGAGCCGGCGATGGCCGCGGCACAGTTCGCGGGGTTCACCCTGCTGACGCCGTTGCTCACCCGGCTGCCGGTGGGCGATGGCCGCCCAGTGCTGGTGCTGCCCGGGTTCACCGCCAGCGACCAATCCACTGCAGCCTTGCGATACGTCCTGGCCCGGCTCGACTACTCGGTGCACGGCTGGCACCTGGGCCAGAACCTCGGCCCCACGCAGCGCATCGTCGACGGGTTGTTCGGGCGCTTCGACGACCTGTACCAGCGCCACGGGAACCAGCCGATCACACTCGTCGGCTGGAGCCTTGGCGGCCTCTACGCGCGGGCACTGGCAGCGCGCAAGCCAGAGGCGGTGCGCCACGTGATCTCGCTGGGCAGCCCCTTCCGTCTCGACCGGGCGGAGGAGACCAACGCCGGCCGGGTGTTCGATCTGCTGGCACCGGTGCACGGGTTGCGGCGGCCGCACTCGGTGGAGTTCCGCCGCGAGCCGTACATCGGCCCCCCGGCTGTGCCCTCGACGGCCATCTTCACCCGTGGCGACGGCGTGGTGCCGTGGAACTCGTGCATCGACGACGCCGGCCCGCGCGCCGAGAACATCCAGGTGTACGGCAGCCATTGCGGCCTGGGCTACAACCCCACCGCGCTCAACATCATCGCCGACCGCTTGCGCCTGGGTCGCGACGAGTGGCGCCCGTTCCAGCCGCGCGGCCTGCCGCTGGGCCCGTACCGGGCGAAGGTCCACCAGCCCGCCTGAGGCTCGCCGATCAGGAAGTGAGCGCGAAGATCCACACGTCGTTGTCGACGCGCGGTGGGCGGTATTGCAGGTGAAGCGTCCGGGTGGTCGATTCGACCTTCATCCGACAGCTCTGCCGTTCACAGTGTTCCGTTGTCGAGCCGGTCCAGGATCTCGACTGCGCGGCTGCGCACCGCGGGCAGGTCACTCAACCGACGCATGGCCGCGAGCGGGCGAGCCAAGCGATGATTGGTCGCCAGCGTGTCGGCGTTGCGGGCGAGGAAGTCCCAGTAGAGCGTCGTGTACGGGCAGGCGTCAGGGCCAGTTCGCTGCTTCGGGTCGAAGCGGCACGACTTGCACGAGTCGCTCATCTTGTTGATATACGCCCCACCGGAGGCATACGGCTTGGTGGCCATCATGCCGCCGTCGGCGAACAAGGCCATCCCGATCACGTTGGGCAGCATCACCCACTCGGCACCGTCGACGAAGCTCGCGTGCATCCATGCTGTCATCGCTCCCGGGTCGACTCCGGCGGTCAGCGCCAGGTTGCCCAACACCATCAAGCGCTCGATGTGATGCGCAAACCCGTGATCGTGAACATGTCTGATCACGCTGGAGACGCAGGCCATCTCGGTGCGAGCGTGGCCAGTGAACGCCGGCGGGACTGCACGCGTGGCGGCGAGCGCGTTGCGCTTTCGATACTCGGGCATCCACAGCCAGTAGACGCCCCACACGTACTCGCGCCAGCCGATCACCTGGCGGATGAAGCCCTCGACGGAGTTCAGTGGCGCCGCGCCCCGCCGGAAGGCCGACTCGGCAGCAGCAACGACTTCTGCTGGGTGCAGCAGACCGAGGTTCATCGACGATGACAGCACCGAGTGGGCCAGCTTCCACTCGGCGGCGAGCATCGCGTCCTCATGCGGTCCGAACAACGCCAGCCCGTGGTCGACGAACTCGCGCAGCCGGCTCATTGCCTGCGCTCGTGTGACGGGCCACGCCGCATCGGGCTCGGCGCCGAAGGTCGTGACCGGCAGCCGATCGAGCACCGCGCGATCGATGTCGTCGAGCTCGAACCGTTCGATCAGCGGCCAGGCCCGGCCGTCGCTCGGCGGCGGTTCACGATTGTCATGGTCGAAGTTCCACTTGCCACCGACGGGCTCGGAGCCATCGACGCCCTCGTCGATGAGCACGCGGAGTCGCTGCCGCTGCCAACGGTAGAAGTCCTCCATCGTGAGCCGCTTCCGGCCAGCGGCCCAGCCTGCGAAGTCGTCGTAGTGGCAAAGGAACAGGTCGTTGCGCAACAGTTCGACGCCCAACCGCTCGAGCATCGCGCGCCCGTCCCAGCTGGTCGGCTCCATCGCGATGATGTGGGGCGCGCGGTACTCGTCGATGTGATCCTGCAGGCCACGACTGAGCGTGCAGGCCCGCCGGTGGTCGACCTCGAAACCCTCGGCGCGGAGTTCTGCAGCGAAGTGCGCCATCGCCGACAGCACCAGATGCAAGCGCTGACGATGCCATCGTCGGGACGAGATCAGCGCCTCGCTCTCGACGAACAGCACGCGGCACTCGCCCGGGCTGCGACCGGCGAGTGCGCCGCGGGCGCGGTTCAGCTGGTCGGCGAACACCCAGACGGTGGGAATCGACGCGCCGGTCGCCCCGGCAGTGTGGCGGTGCTGGATCTTCACGTCAGCATCTCCACGGCAGGATCAGGGTGCGAACGCAGTGCCGGGCAGGTCGCTGGTGCCGAGCCCCAAGGCATCGCAGATCACCCTTGCCACATGCTGAGGGGCTCAACTCCGCGTGGGAATTCCTGGGCGGGTTCGGGAGTTGTGAGCATTAGTGATAAATCTAACGGAGCTTCGATGAACGCGGCGGCAGCTGTGTGCGGCGCCACCTCAGAGCACCTCCGGCGCGCTGCCGAGGGTGCCGAGCGGCCGCACTCGTCCGTCGACGCGTCGACTCGTCGACCAGCACCATCCACCGTCGTGGGGCTGTCGAGCCCTGCCCGTACGAGAGAAGGAAACGGATGACCGACGCAGCAACACCGCGACCAGACACCGACCATGGCGACGTCACCGTTGCCTCCGGGGTCACGCTCGAGCGCCTGGCCGATCTGCGCAGGTGGAACCTCGGTCTGTCAGTGCTGCACGCGGCGCAGGCCGTACTGATCCTGTTGATGGCAAGCGACTTCGCCATCACCGTCACGTCGACGTTCCCGCAAGGTCCTCCCGGCACCAGGTTGGCAACGCCGGAGGGGCTGTTCGACGTTCCCATCGGCCCTGCCATCGCGGTGTTCCTGCTGCTGGCCGCGTTCGACCACTTCGCCACCGCCACCTTCGCCCGCCGCACCTACGAGAGCGATCTGACTCGCGGCATCAACCGGTTCCGTTGGGTGGAGTACTCGCTCAGTGCCACGCTGATGGTGCTGCTCATCGGGTTCTACAGCGGCATCACCGACATCGCCGCGCTGCTCGCCGTCGTCGGCGCGAACGTCGCCATGATCCTGTTCGGCTGGCTGCAGGAACGAATGAACCCACCCGGGCGCACATCGACGACGATGCTGCCCTTCTGGTTCGGAACCATCGCCGGTGTTGCCCCGTGGGTGGCGATCTGGGTGAACGTGATCGGCGCACCCGAGGTGCCCGGCTTCGTGTACGGCATCGTGATCGCCGAGCTGATCTTCTTCTTCAGCTTCGGCCTCAACCAGTGGCTGCAGTACCGGGGCGTCGGCCGCTGGCGCAACTACGCGTATGGCGAGAAGACCTACCTCGTGCTCAGCCTCGCTGCCAAGTCGCTGCTCGCTTGGCAGATCTACGGCGGCTCGCTGGCCGGGTGAGCGAGCGCTCGGTGCCGCCGTCGGCTCGCTTCATCGGGCTCCAATGCAACAGACACGACTCGGCCGCACGACGCAGTACAACCAACTCGCTTTGGCTGTCGACCTCATCGCCGAACGCATCCGTGCCTTCGGAGCGCCGGCGCCCGGTAGCTCGTGGATGCTGCGCAGCCTCCTCGCCTGATGGCGAGTCGGCGGGGCTCGCACTGGAACGGCATTCCGACTTCGACGCTGCGACGGTGGCGCCGGTCGGTGGCAGCTACTGTCGAGATCGATTCAGAAAGGACCCGACGATGAACCCCACCGAGCTCTACTCGTTGTTCAGTGCCAAGGAACAGACGCTGCTGGTCGCCACCGAGGCCGCGAGGCTCAAGGATCTCTCCGAGGATGAGCTCGACGAGCTGCTCACGATGGTGCGTCGTGAGCGCAACAAGTACAGCAAGCTCTACCGCCGCCAGTCGTCAGCGTCGGTGGCGGCGGCCTCGTCGCGTGCGGGCACGTCCACCTCGAACCAGCGCACTCGCCGCAAGGCCGAGATCTTCGAGGACACCCTCGCGCGTGTGTCGCGTGCGCTCAGCGTCGCGGCGCGAGCGTCGGCCAACGAGCTGAAGCGTGAGCGCCTGCAGGCCGCCCGTGATGCAAAGGGGAACCCGCGCGCCCGCACCGGCGGCGAGCCGATCGGCACGACCGCTGCCTCGGGTGTGACCACTCGCGACATCGGTCGCGTGGCCAAGAGCGCCACTGCATCGCCGTCGCGTCGCGCGTCGAGCAAGGCCCAAGGCGCCCGTCGGCAAGCCCGCAGCGACAGTCGCTGAGCGGCTGGCCGCGCTCAGGGGCGTGCCCAGCTGTCCGATGCGGGCGAGCGAAGTCGGCGAGCACCAATGTGTCACGCGGCCAGCCACTTGGGTGGCGTCAGGCGACGCCGAGCTTCTGGGCCATGTGTGCCATCACCTCGAGGTGTTCGTGCTGAGGGCTGAACAGGATCACCTCGGCGTCGTGCTCGACGCGGACTGTGTGACCCGCGGGCCAGTGGAACACGTCGCCACCGGTGCAGCGATCATCCGAGCCGTCGGCGTAGGTGACCACGACGTCACCCGAGATCATGTATCCCCAGTGGGGGGCTTGACAGAGGTCGCCCTCGAGCCCTTGCAGGAGAGGAGCGATGTCAGTACCTGCGCCGAGGCTGAAGTACTCGGCTCCGATGACGCCGGAGGCGGTGCCGAAGTCGGACAGCTGGCGGGCCTTCGCGCCGGGCACGTCGAGCTTCACGGGAATCTGTTCCTTGGGGATGCGCATGATGGATGTCCGTTCTGATGGTGGGTGGTGAGTTGTAGCTGAGCGGTGAGTGCGGGTGTCGTGAGTGCGGTGTGGTGAGAGCGGTGTCGCGGTTGGAGGGTGGTCAGGCGGCTCGGCCGCTGAAGGCCACCACTCGCTCCATGGCGGTGGCGCCCATCGGAACCGAGACGGCGTCCTTGAAGGTTTCGCCGTCGCGCATCTCAGGGGCGATGGCCACCGAGGCGAAGGCCTCCACCGCTTCGACGACCTCGGTCGGCGGCGCCCACACCTGCCCTGTGGCCTGTGCCAGGTCCCAGCCGTGGACCAGACCGTCGAACGCCACCAATCGTGCGAAGGTGTCGCCGGAGACCTCGCCGAACGGGCTGTGGATCACCCGCTCGAGAGCACCGGGTGACTGCACCGCGGCAAGCAGGCTGTTCATCGTCGCGCTGAACTCCGTAGCCGGAACCCAGCCATACACGAACGGGGCGCTCACCTCCGGCGGAGCCTCGCCCCTGAACAGCGGTGCGAAGGTGTTCCCGCCGACGATCATGTGATCGATCACATCGTGCACGCTGAACTTCGCGCACGGCGTCGGTGCGTCGAGTTGGCCGTACCAGATGTGCTGAACCACATGGTTGAGCGCGGGAACGATGTACTCGAGCTGCTCGATGGGTGTCATGGGCTGTCCTCTCATCGTCGTGCGTGTCGACGGCCTGCGGGCTGATGAGCGGAAGGCGTGACAATGCGTGTGACAATGCGACAACGTGCGATCGGTGGCCGGCCGCTTTCGTGGGCAAGCCGATCGAAGGGAGTGGGGTGATGAGCGAATCCGATCCCCTCGGGGAGGCGCGGGCCGCGGCCGAACGGGGCGACTGGCAGCGTGCGCTCGATCTCGCTGCATCGAACGGGTCCGCAGGCTCGTCCGCGGCGTGGTTGGAACTGCGGGCCCAGGCGTCGTACGGCAACGGCGACTTCGACGGTGCTGTGTCCTCGTGGGAGGCCCTCTATTCCCTCCGTCTCGGCGAGGGCGACAAGGTCGATGCCGCACGCGCCGCGGCGATGCTCGCCATGTTCTTGTTGATCGACACGGGGTTGATGGCTCCGGTGCGTGCCTGGTTGCGGCGCGCCGAGACGTTGCTGGTGGGGCTGCCCGAGACACCTGCACACGCGCTGATCGCGACGGTGCGAACCTACGAGCGCTTCATGTGCGGCGACATGGCGGCGGTGCGCGAGCAGGCGGCGAAGGCCATCGATCTCGGCGTCCGGTTCGGCGTCACCCCTGCGATGGTGATCGGCCGGGTTGCGCTCGCTCGCCTCACGCTGCTCGAGGGCGACCTCGTGGGCGGGCTGGCGCAACTCGACGAGATCGCAACCCTCCTCACGTCGGGCGAGGTCGATGCCCTCACGACGGGGATGATGTACTGCGAGCTGATCTGTGCGGCACAGGGCCTCGCGCTCCACGACCGCGCGGTCGAGTGGACCGACGTGATGGAGCACTGGGGGCACGGCGCTGCCTTCGGTGGCATCGGCGGCCGATGCCGGGTCCATCGTGCCGAGCTCCTGAAGGTGTCGGGGCCGTGCGATCGCGCCGAGGAGGAGGCGCTCCTGGCCTGCGAGGAGCTGCGTCCCTGGATGCGCCGCGAGTTCGGGTGGCCGTTGGTCGGGCTCGGCAGCATCCGGCTGCGCAAGGGCGACCTCGCCGGTGCCGAGGCGGCCTTCGTTGCTGCTCACGCCCGTGCCTGGTCGGCCCAGCCGGGGTTGGCGCTGCTGCGGCTGGCCCAGGGCGAAGTGCAGGCGGCCACGGCGATGATCGACGATGCCATCACCAATCCGGTCGACCTGCCGTGGAAGGAGCGGCCACCGTTCGGAGAGCTGCGGCTGGCACCGCTGCTCGAGGCCCAGGCCGAGATCGCGGCCGCGGCGGGCGACGTGGCGACGGCGCGCCGTGCGGCAGACACGCTGGGCCGCATCGCCGACCACTTCCCCAGCCCGTCGTTGCGCGCCGGGGCGCAGCTCGCCGAAGCGAGGGCCAGGCTGGTTGCCGGCGATCTGGCGAGTGCCAAGGCGGCGGCCTCCGGAGCGGTGGTGCTCTGGGTCGATCTCGGCGCTCCGTTCGACGCCGCCGTTGCCCGCACCGTGTTGGCCGAAGTGCGCCGGCGTGAGGGCAACCTCGATGGCGCCCGACTCGAGTGGCAGGCGGCGCGCAGTGCGTTCTCCAGCTTCGGCGCCACCGGCTGGGTGAACCACTGCGACGAGATCCTGGCGGGCGGCCACCAGCCACCGGTGCTGCCCGGCACGCCCGCCGACGGATCGGCCGTCTTCCGCCGTGAGGGCAACACCAGGGTCGTGCGCCTCGGCGGCCAGGCCACCGTCGTGCGCGACCTCAAGGGCTTGCGCTACATCGCGCGGCTACTCGCCGAACCGGGCCGCGAGTTCCACGTGCTGGATCTCGTGGCCGTCGACAACGGATCGCTCCCCGCCCGCTCGCGCTCCGACCACGACCTCGATGACGACGGCCGGCTCGCGGGTGGTGGCCTGCCCGTGCTCGATGAGCGTGCCCGCGAGGCCTACCGCCGCCGGCTGGCCGAGGTCGAAGAGGACATCGACGAGGCAACGGCGATGAACGACCCAGCCCGGTGCGAGTTGGCCGAGCAAGACCGCGAGTACCTGATCGCCGAGCTTCGCCGCGCCGTGGGTCTCGGCGGCCGCCACCGCTCCACCGGCGCCAGTGCCGAACGAGCCCGCACAGCGGTGACCCGGTCGCTGCGCTACGCGCTCGCCCGCCTGGCCGAGCACCATCCGGTTGCAGCCGCTCACCTCGACCAACACCTCCGCACCGGCACGTACTGCTGCTACTCCCCAGACCCGATCGCCCCCGTCGAGTGGCAGACCTGACGGCCCGGCGGTCGCGAGCGTCAGGCGGTCGTTGTGTGGAGGTCGACCAAGAGCGAGATCTCCGCCAAGTGGTGGATGACTTCGCGGCATGCATGCATCGCCAGGTCGAGCTTCGGCTGCGCACCGTACGGGCCCCAGTCGCTGCCGAGCGGGGAGACCAGGTCGTCCGCGGTCCACGATGTGATCGCGCTGAAGAACACGGCCCAGGCCTGGTCAAGCAGGTCGAGCGCTTCCACTGGTGTGCCCACCCACGCGGTGCCGGTGAGACCTGTGCCGCCACGCCCGACGAGGCGGCCGGAGTAGCTGTCGAGACAGTCGACGCCGATGTGCCACGTGCGCCAGGCGATCGTGGTGAGTGGAGCAGGGTTTGGTTCTTCCTCCACCCAATCCGCAGCCCAGCCGCCGTCGGTGGGCCGCACGGTCCAACACGGCGCGGCCGGCTCCCACAAGTACGCGTCGGCGGTGAGCCGAGTGCGCAGGTCGTTCACCGGTTGCCACGCACTCTCGAGCGTGAGGCGAACGGACTGGGTGATGGTGTCAGCGCTGCTTGCCATTTGGGAAGCGTGTCACAGCCTTGTCGGCGCGGCGCGCAGGTTGTTGGAGGCTTGTTGAAGAAGGCTCGGGCCGCATGACCGGCGGCCCTCACGAGGTACGTTCGTCGTTGAAGGAGTCGGCATGATCGGTACCGAAGCGCAGGACCAGTTCATCGGGCGCAGCGTGATCGCGCTGCTGGCCACCGTTCGAGCGGCCGGGACTCCATCGACGTCGATGATCTCATTCGCCCGTCGTGGCGACGAGCTGTTCTTCTCGACCAGCCTGGATCGATGGAAGGGCCGCTCGCTGGTGCGCGATCCGCGATGTGCCCTCACCGTCTTGAACCCGCACGAGCCGTGGTCGTTCGTGACGGTCGAGGGGGAGGTGGTGATCCACGCCGACAACCCTGCGGACCTGCGTCAACTCATCCTCGACACGACTGATCACCCCGACTACGCATGGGCACGCGAGGCCATTGCACCCGTGCTCGAGGCCCTGGGTGAGCGATGTTCCAGCTCACGCCGACAAGGGTGTCGGGCGTTGTCATGCCCTGACGCGGGCGCATTTGGTCGGTTCCTGTAGATGCAGTCGATCAAGGATCAACTGACCGGCGTGGGCGACAACTCTGGGCGATGAACGCCAGTCGCGGACGATGTGGTGTCAGGTGTGAACTCTCACCGTGCGGAGCTCCCCATACGCTCGGTCCGTGGCCAGCGACCCGGAGGACCTCTACGACGATTGGGACGTCGACGAGTGCGATGTCGAACCGATCCGACGGAGCAGAACCGTTCGCTGGACGGCGATCCTGGTGGTGGCGTCGTTCGTGCTTGCCGGGATGTCGTCACTCTTGCGGTGGTGGTGAGCTGTCGCCGATCAGCTGACGTCGCATGCCCGCGGGCAGTGGCCGTTGTCAAGTCCCGGTAGCCGTGTTCCGTGTTGGCTCCGGTAGTTGTGTTCCACTCGGGTGAGGGGTTAGGCGGCGTTGGTGCGTGAGGGTCTGCCGCCGGCGTTGGCGAAGGCGCCGTGTTCGCGGGAGCGGTCGTGGCGGATCGGGTGCACGCGAAGGATCTCGCCGCCGGCGGAGATCTCGACGGTGTTGCCGACGATCGCGACTTGGACCTGTCGACGCTTGTGAGCGTTGCCGACCCGATATGTCGTGGCAGCAAAACAGACGTTGCCGGATGAGTCGACTTTGCGGGTCACGCTCTGACCGACGGTCGCCTGGCGCGGTCGCGGCTGCTTGGCTGTCGCCTTGCGTCGGAGCGCTTTGGACTCGTTCGACGGACGATGCCGCTGGGCATGTGTGGCCACGAGCACCTGACGGTGGTGGATCGACACCAACCCATCTGCGACCGACACATCGACGGTCTCGCCGGCGAGCCACACCCCGACCGGGTAGAGCTCACCGGCGAAGCTGATCTTGCCGGTCTTGCCGACCCGACGTGTCGTCACCGGCTCATCCGCGCGCACGACCGGCTCGACACCGTCACGGCCGGCGAGACGGAACCGTTCCCACGGAACAACGTCACCAATGCCTTGATGGCGGCGGTCGTGGTTGTATTCGTGCACCCACGCATCGAGCTGCGCCTGGGCGTCGGCGATCGACTCGAACACCTTGCCGTTCAAGAACTCGCGGCGCATCGTCTTGTGCCACCGCTCGATCTTGCCGGTCGTGGTCGGCGAGCGGGGCGCGGTGAGGATGTGCTTGATCCCGTTCTCCCGGCAGATCCTGTCAAACAGCACCTCACCGGAGCCTGGACCAAACCGGCCGGTGAACACCTTGCCGTTGTCGGTCAACACTTCCTGCGGCACACCGAAAGCGCGCATCGCTCTCGTCAGCGCCTCACACACCGGCCGCGCTGTCGCTCGCTCGACCACGTGCGCGGAGATGATGAATCGGGAGTGATCATCGATGCCCGACACGATCGATGCCTTCCACCCGTTCACCAGCCGCACACCACCAACCACGTCCATCTGCCACAGCTCCATCGCCCGGCTGCGTTCCCACCGCTTGTAGTCGACCTTCTTCCGGCGGCGAGCCTCGGGCTCGATCAGACCGTGACGGACCAGACACCGATACACCGACGAACGACCCGGCAACGGCACCACCCGCTCTGCTTCCAACCGGAACAGGATCGTGCGCGGACCCCAACCCGGATGCGTCCGGCGCAGCTCCACGATCCTCGCTTCCAACTCCGGCGGCATCTGATGCGGACATGACAACGGTCGCTCCGACCCATCCGCCAGAGCAGCCAACCCTCCAGCGGCATAGCGGCGCAGCCAGCGATGCACCGTTTGGCGCGTCACCCCGAACCGGACCGCCACCTCCGTGACGGTCGCACCCTGTTGCAGCACCTCGAGCACTGCCTGATATCGCGGCTCCACAAGCCCCAGCTCCACCAACACGATGACCCTCCCCAGACCGATAGCGACGACGAACGTCACCATCGAAGAGGGCTCAGCACCAGCAGACAAGAACACACGCGCGTCACACAGCTACCGGAACCACTGTCGCCCAGCTACCGGAGCCAGTCCCGGAACTGGAACACGCCTACCGGGGCCAACACGTCAACTATGAACCGGGACCGGACACGCGGGCAGTGGCCGTCGCCGCGCAGCTCTCGGAGCTGATCGGGGCCTCGCAGACGCGAAAAGACCCCAGCTGAGCTGGGGTCCTTTGGTGGGCGAGGGGGGACTTGAACTCTCGTTGAAGCGGTGTTGGCTGGTGCTGCTGCGTCCGTCTCGTGCCATCTGATCTGGTCTTTCGCGATTGATTGCGTCCCGTGACGTGGTGGGAATCAGCGGTGTGATTCCTGGTGGCGTCAGGTGATGGCGAGGATGCCGTCGTCTGTCGCGGTGTCAGTATCGCGCGGCTTGTAGAGCTTGGCCATCGAGCCTTCGGAGAGGTAGTGGCGGTGAGTTGACCAGTCGTCGTGTTGCTCGGCGAGCACGGCTCCGACGAGGCGGATGATGGCACCGTTGTTCGGGAAGATCTGCACGACGTTGGTGCGTCGCTTGATCTCTTTGTTCAACCGCTCGAGCGGGTTGTTCGACCAGATCTTGCGCCAGTGGTCCGGCGGGAACGCCGAGAACGCGAGCACGTCGATCTTGGCGTCGTCCATCAACGTCTTCACCTTCGGGAACTGGCGGGCGAACATGTCGGCGGTGCGGTCCCACGCGGCTGCGATCTCGGTGCGGTTGGGGTGCACGAACACGGTCCGCAGCGCAGCAGCGACGACGTCTTGGTGGCCTTTGGGGACGAGCGCGAGCAGGTTCCGAGCGAAGTGCACCCGGCACCGCTGCCACGACGCTCCTTGCAGCGTCTTGCGTGCCGCGGCCTTCAATCCTTCGTGGGCGTCGGAGATCACCAACTTGACGCCGGCCAACCCGCGGCGACGCAACGAACGCAGGAACTCGGTCCAGAACGTTTCGGCCTCGGAGTCGCCGACCGCGAGACCGAGGACTTCACGGTCGCCGTTGGCGGTGATCCCGGTGGCGATCACGACCGCCCGGGACACGACCTGATGCAGGTCGGTGTCACGTGCTTTGACGTAGGTGGCGTCGAGATAGACGTAGGGGAACTCGACGTGGGCGAGGCTGCGGTTGCGGAACGCGTCGACCTCGATGTCGAGGCGGGCGCAGATCTTAGACACCTGCGACTTCGAGATCCCCGGAATCGATCCCCAACGCCTGGACCAGATCATCCACGCTACGCGTGGAGACACCTTCGACGTAGGCCTGCATGATCACCGCGTGCAGCGCCTGATCTATCCGTCGCCGCGGCGCGAGCAACGACGGGAAGAAGCTGCCATGAGACAGCTTCGGGATCTTCAACTCGATATCACCCGCCTGCGTCGAGAGTAGGCGCGGGCGATGACCATTGCGCTCGTTCGTGCGGCCATCAGAGCGTTCATAGCGGGCGGCGCCAATCATCTCAGTGGCTTCGAGCTCGATCAGCTCTTGCATCACCAGACGGACCGCGTCACGGATCAGGTTCACTCCATCGCCGGCACGGAGCGCGTCGAGAAGTTCGGGCAGGGCAGACTCATCCAGAGCCATCGGTGTGTTCTCCTTGATGTGGTTCTTGCAGGAACACACCAAGAATCACGCCGATGGCTCACCCCACGGTGGACCCACCAAAACCCACCACGCCAAGGGACTCAAACTCGCGATTCGTCGTGCTGAAGCGTGCTGCACGAAACCGACCGATTTCTACCCGTCCGGTAGAAGATCCGGTAGAAGATTCGGGGGTGTTTGGGCGGCTCGAAGAACGCGTGTCGATGCCGAGCTCTTCCGTACCGTCGCAAGCGATTTGGCCGATGACCAAGACGACGACGAGCGTTGTCGACGACGCTCGAAAACTGGTCAGTAGCGACGCGGTGGTTTCCAGGGATGGTCGCAACACTTCTGCGATTCTGGAGGTCATGTTGTCATCATCTCGTCGTACCAAGAAGGGGCCGGGGCGTCGCCCGCAGTCGGCCAAACGTCGCAGGTTCATGGAGCTGCGAGAACGCGGGTTGAGCATTGATGCCGCTGCGCGTGAGGTCGGCGTGTCACGCACCGCGGGGAGGAACTGGGCGAACGGCTACAGGATCTACCGCGCCGGTCAGGTGGTGGCGTTCGTCGCAGCGCTCGACCGGCTCGAGGTACGCGAGATCAGCCCAAGGTTTCTGTCGGAGGACGAGCGCATCGAGCTCGCCGATCTGAACCGTGCCGGCGTGAGCGTGCGTGAGATCGCTCGCCGGCTCGGTCGTGCGCCGTCGACGATCTCACGTGAGCTGCGCCGCAACGCCAGTCTGGCGAAGGGCTATCGCCCATTCGACGCGCACCGCCGTGCGACCGCTCGGCGAGCGCGTCACCATCGCCGGCGCGTCGAAGCCAACGTCGAGCTGCGACGGGTGATTGGTGAGTTGTTGTCGCAGAGGTGGAGCCCGCAGCAGATCAGCCGTCACCTACGCCAACGGTTCCCGGACGAACCCGAGATGTGGTTGTGTCACGAGAGCATCTACCAGGCGCTCTACCAGCCTGGCTCGCCGTTGATGCGCCCGTCGCCGCTCGCGCCGCAGCATCGCTCGCCGCTGCGCACCCACCGCGATCATCGCCGCGCCCAGCAACGCACCGACCGTCGCCGGCCACGGTTCGAACAACCGATGCGTTCGATCCACGAACGACCGTTCCCGCCCGACGACCGCACCGAGGCCGGGCACTGGGAAGGGGATCTGATCATCGGCAAGGACCAACGGTCTGCGATCGGCACACTCGTCGAACGTCAGACCCGCCTCGTTCGTCTGTTGCATCTCCCCCAACGCGATGGCGACACGCTCCACGACGCCCTCCGTGCTCGCCTTGGCGATCTGCCACCGGAGTTGCGGCGATCGATCACCTGGGACCAGGGAACCGAGATGGCACGCCGCCTCACGATCACCGAGACGCTCGGCGCGCCGGTCTACTTCTGCGACTCGCGCTCGCCATGGCAGCGCGGCTCGAACGAGAACACCAACGGGCTCCTACGCGACTACTTCCCCAAGGGCACCGACCTGCGCGTCCACCCGGCGGAGCACCTCCTCGACATCGAGAACGAGCTCAACAACCGCCCCCGACGCGTCCTCGACGACTGCTCACCGACCGCCCTATTCGACGCACTGCTACCCTCGCCACCCCACACCGCGTTGCAACGTTGACTGGAAACCACCCCGTCACAAACGCGCAGTTTTCGGGCGTCATCGACAAGCGTGTCACTGAACCCCACTGCACTGTGTCCGAAGGTGAGTCACCGACCCGCAGACGTCACCAGGCATGACTCCACTCTCGGTTCCAAAGCCAGGCGTTCTTCTCCGGAGGGGCTCTCTGATGACCATGACCCGTACCTTGGTATCCTTCGTCCGCCATTCCGAGATAGCTCAGTTGGCAGAGCAGCTGACTGTTAATCAGCGGGTCGCAGGTTCGAGCCCTGCTCTCGGAGCCAAGAACAATCCTCACTTTGATCTGCCTGCAGCCCGGTGAGGCCGGGATCAATGTCGAACGGCGCCGGCGAACCCGGCGATCATCAGCTGACGCAGAGCGCCATCACTTCGGCTAACGAGACTGCTTGCTACCATCTTGGCCGCGACGCGAAACGTGAGGGCGGCGACTTGATCCATCAGAGTCTGACGACACCCGGGACCGTGCTGCAGGCGCTGATCGATGCCGCCGGTCCTGACACGGTCGAGTATCGAGCGGCAGTTGCCTACGTCACGGGCGATGGGGCAAGGCGACTCGCCGAAGGCCTCGCAGAGAAGCTCGGCCCCGCTTGGACGGGAATGCCGAAGGTCATCGTCACCTGCTTCGACTTCGGTTCTACGGACCTTGCTGCTCTCGACTTGCTGCGCGACGAACACAACTTCGAGGTCCGGATTGCCAACCTCCAGCCTGGTGCAGCTGTCGCCCTCGTCGGACAATCGAGTTTTCACCCGAAGGTCTACCTGGCCTACGGTTCTGGAGACCATGTCACGGCGGTGATCGGATCAGCCAATCTCGGACGCCGAGCACTAACCGTCAACACCGAGGTAGTGACGACCACAACTGTTTCCCGAAGCGAGGCCGACGCGATGTGGTCAGAGCTTCAGGACTCATCAGTTGTGCTCACCGAGGAACTGGCTGCCGCGTACATCGCCGCTCGGCCACTGCGGCTAAAGGCTCCACGGCAAGTTGAGCCGCCCGTCCCTACGCCGGTTGCGCCAATCACCCTGCCCGTCTTTCGTGAAGTCGTTGAGAGCGGATCTGTGGTGCCCGCCAACTACGAAGCGTTCTGGGTCGAGATCGGCGGACCAAGCGGCGGTTCCGGCAATCAGCTTGAGCTACCACGCAGAGCTCAACGCTTCTTCGGTTACACCTTCGATGACTACGACGACCAGCACCACGTGATTGGCGAGCCAGTGCTCCGAAGGCCCCCTGATGCGTCATGGTCCCGACCATTGACGTGGCACGGCAACAATCGGATGGAGCGAATCAACCTCCCGACCCTTGCTCAGGGCGGCGTCGAGTACTCCCACCGAGTCGTTCTCTTCCGTCGTCTTGCGGACGGGAGCTTCGAGCTCGCCGTCGCCACCCTCGACAGCAGCTCCGCGACCGCCTGGCGCAACGAGTCGTCTGCACTGGGCACGATCTACCGCTTCGGACCGAACAGCCCGCGGCGGTGCGGTCTGTTCTGACAGAGTCGCTACGCGCTGACGCGAGGGTTCCGCATACCGAGTTTCTGCCTTGCCGTGATGCGCAGAGCTTCGATGGCGTCATCCACGGCACCAGCGCGTTGAAGGGCCGCCCCGAGCAGCTCGTTGGCAGCGGCCCGGACGCGTTCGACCTCGACACCTGGTCGGGCGAGCGCGGTTCCAACTCTGTTGAGCGCGGAACACCTCGCTTGTCAGGAGCGGGATGGGAAGGCTCCGAAGGTGCGTGGCCTCGACCTGAGTCCCCACCGCCGAGAACGGTGGCGGTCGATTCCAACATGGCAGAGGCCCACGAGCTGTTGAGCAGTGCCATGAGAGCGGCGTTGCTCAATGTGGTAGCCCCGACGGGCCAGAACGTCGAGAAATTGGCGTCGACAATGTGCCCCCGGTTCAAGACGGCGAGGGGGTGCAGATGATTGATCCGAGCCATGAAGACCTCCGGCCTGTGACGCGGAGCGAGTGGGGGCAACTGATACCAGTACCTCGGCTGTCTGTCGGGCCTGGCCGGATCCGCCGACCGAATGTTGGTGACGACTGCCGACAACTCCGGCACCGATCGCTCGCTGCCCACACTTCCAGTGGACATCAGCGCGGCACGACGAACGAGCGATGCTGCGGCTCCGCTCAGCGGCAGCACGTCCGTCCGCACGCCCTGCCGCAGAGCGCTGTCGATGTCCTCCGGCAATGCGTGACCTCCGAGGAGCAACACCCGCCCGGGCGTCTCCGTCGCCACCAACTCGCCCGAGAGGTCCTGTTGCTTACGAATGACTGGCGCTAGCAGGTACCCAGGCAACCGCAATGGAGTGGAAGACAGCCAGGGATCGACTTCCACCAACTCCGTCTCCGATTCGTCCCCAAGCGCCATGCAGTAGAAGAAGCGATTGGCACCAGTGCGAAGACCCTGACCAGCCTGCCAGCCGAGCTCACCGAGGGTCGTGAAAGCGCCCGCGCCGAGTCCGAGGTGGTTGGCCATCTCGGATGGCAGGTGCGCGACCTGGCTTGTTGCCTTCACGCAAGGCTGGCTAGCTGGACAGCGAACTGGCTCGATTTCTCGAATCCACCCGCTAGAAGCTTCGCGCGCCATGATGAGTGAGCGAAGGTGCATGTCTGGCACTTGCCGGGTCCGTCCGCCGAGGCGTGACTTTCCGTCGGCTGGCTGGCTGGCGGACTGAAGTTCGCTGATGAAAGCGCCCTCTGGATCGACGGAGTCGGCGTACAACGCACCGACCACGCTCGTCGGCGTAGCCGTCGTCGCGTCAAGTCGAACGTGTCGATAGGTGGCCGATCCCTCGATGAGTCCGCTGCCGCGGTCGGAGACCCGCCGAGCGACCAGCAGTGTTGTTCGGACTAGCGCGTCGGGAAACCACGACGCATCACCATCCTCGACAACAGCCTCGATCTCGAAGTAGCGCCGAAGGAGGTACAGAACAGGCGACGCGTACTCCCGAGACAACCATGTGTCCGGCGCAACGATCGCGAGGCGCCCACCGGGCGCCACCATCGCGGAGCACAAGATCCACGACGGCACCGCAAGGTCCGACAGCCCGCCGTAGTGCCTTGCCACGTACCGCCAAACCTTTCGGTCTGCTTCAGGTAATGCCGTGTAGGAATCCAGGACCGCCAGCAGACCGAGCCGAACTTGCTGCGCGCTCGGCACGGCGATCTCGCCAAGTGATCCTGCGCTACCTCGCTGGTAGCGAACATAGGGCGGGTTGGTGATAACCAAATCCCACCGCTCGTTGGCCACTTGCTGCCAGGTGCTCGGGTCGAAGGCGTTGGCCCTCCGCACTGATGCGTGCGGCGCCGGGATAGCTAGTCGACTGTTGCAGACGTCTGCAGCTCGCGGATCGATCTCGATGGCATCGAGACGTTGCCAGCCACCACCACGCTCAAGCGCAGCCATAACAAGGTCGCCGCTCCCGGCCATCGGATCGATGACGCGTGCAGCGGATGCCGAGTCGGCAAGAGAGGCCAACAATCGAGACAACGTCGGACCGGTGAAGTACTGCCCGAGTCGCTTCCGCTCGTGATCGGTCGGAGCACCCAGCAGCGTCATCGGTAGGCACCGCCCACATGAAGCCTGTAGAACTCCGGAGCACTCATTGCGACTTCGATACCTTGCTGAAGGCAACCAGCAACGTACCGTGAATACAGCCTCTGATCGTCCTCGTGACCGAACCGAGCATGTACATCGGCAAGCACCTCGGCGTGATCAGTCTCGTACTTCCGGGCGTCACCCGACGCAGGAGTGAGGAGAAACACAGCATCGTGCCGCGTCCCGCCTTCCGACACCACTTGCTTGAAGCTTGGCTGCCGCTTGTCGAGGACACTCGTACGCTGGACCTCAAGGTCGGCATTGGTCAGAGCGTCGCCGAGAACCGACCAGACCTGTGGCTTAGATGAGTGGAAGACAACAGTGGCCGCACCCGTCGGCTTCAACACCCGACCAACCTCAGCAAACACCGACTTCATGAGAGCGCCGTAAGCGGCGACATCCTTTCCCTGGGCCTTGCTTACGATCGCTTCTTCGTCTGGCTCGGTGACTCGACCAAGCCAGGACTCGTTGATCTGGTTGATCTCTGAGTACGGAATAAAGTCGCCGAACGGTGGGTCGGTGAAGACGTAGTCGATCGAGGCGTCAGCGAGATCAAGCCGCGTGCTTGACGCGCAGTGGACGTTGACTCGTGCACTGCCGCACGCCGTCAGTGCGAACGCCTCGCACAACGTCCGCGTCTTTCGCCGAACACCTTGGAAGACGTTCTTTTCGACGGGCAGACCGCTGATGTACAGCACACCACTCTGCGCTCCGGTGAGGACCAGACCCGCCATGCCACTCTTGACCACGACCCGGGTCATGAGGGTTCCATGCGAAGCGTTGTAGCTAAGCACCAGTAGCCGCAACGCGTCGCGAAGCTCCGCAGGCTGCTCTTCGATGGCCTCCCACAGCGCACCGAACGCTATGAAGTTGCGCCGCGTGTAGAGGTCCTCGATCCAGTTAATACCGAGGTGGTAGCCCGAGCGGTGGAGATCGCCCCACCGAATCTGCCGATCCGGCACCGAAGCGGGCAGGGCGACCTCTGCGATACGCGCAAGCAAGTCCAGATCGGCAGTGCCCACCGGACGACTCCATTGGCGCTTGCCGGTTGCCCCGTAGACACGCATGGGCCTCCGAACTCGACGAAGCCCAACGTCCCCGTTGGACTCGCCGACTGCCGGCCTGCAGGCACGTGCGGCGTCGGCAAAGACGATGCCCTCACCACAGTGTGGGCACGGTGCGTCATTGCGCAACGCGACTGGGTCCCATTCGAGGGCGAGGTCCCAGTAGGCCGATTCGTCGCCGCACGTCGGACATGTGAGCACCTCCGACCACACGATGTGCCGCATCCGCCCGGGGTCACCCGCATCATCCCGCGTCTCGTACATCCAGCCGAACTCACGCTGGGCAGCGTCGACAATTTCGTTCGCAGCCCGCTCAAAGTCCTCAGGGGGCGGAGGGGAGCACATGGTGTTGGCCAGCAGCGCACCGAGGACGCTGATCTCGTACAGCTCGGCGTGGCGGGGACCCCATTGGACGTCCAAGCCAAGGCGCTCGACCTCGCCCAACATCCGGGCGGTCGGTCGTTCACAGAGCCGCACAGCAATCCCTGTCGTGCCACTGCCCGCGAACACGTCAAGCACGGTGTCGCCTGGTGAGGTGTGGGCTGCGACGAAAACCGCTATCGCCTCCGGATCGATCTTGGTCGGGTAGGAAAATGCGTTGTAGAGCGCCCCCGATCGACGCGACTCAACGGGCGAGCTGTAGAGCGCGTCCCAAGTCTCTTGGTCCGAACGTGGCATCCCATCATCGCCGGCAGGCCGGTCGGTGAGGCTGGGCTTCGCCACGTAACCTCCTTCTCGGCTCTGGGGGGCGTCTCGCTCTACGGACCGCGCCACATCTCGCGCGGGACGAATTTCAGAATTGTAGTTCGACATCATTGGCTCCATGGCAGATTCCGCTCTGGGTGGCTTCGCGGGAGCCACCGACCCGCGTCTAAGCGCACGACAACCCGCGCGTGTCGATGAGTCGACTTCCCGCCATGCGGACATCTGATCCGTCAGCACGGAAGACGCGGGGTTCCGAACCGCTAAGTGGACGGCCGACGTGCGCGTAGGGAACTGTCATGCAGACCAAGGTACGCCAGGGGTGTGGCGGAGTTCCCCGGCCCGTGTTTCGACGCATGCGGCCGGGCTCGACTCGAGAGCGTCCCGACGGGACGCGGATTGCGTCCCGTGACGTGGTGGGAATCAGCGGTGTGATTCCTGGTGGCGTCAGGTGATGGCGAGGATGCCGTCGTCTGTCGCGGTGTCAGTATCGCGCGTTGAGTAGAGCCTGGCCATCGAGCCTTCGGAGAGGTAGTGGCGGTGAGTTGACCAGTCGTCGTGTTGCTCGGCGAGCACGGCGCCGACGAGGCGGATGATGGCACCGTTGTTCGGGGAAGATCTGCACGACGCTGGTGCGTCGTTTGATTTCCTCGTTCAGTCGCTCGAGTGGGTTGTTCGACCAGATCTTGCGCCAGTGGTCCGGCGGGAACGCCGAGAACGCGAGCACGTCGATCTTGGCGTCGTCCATCAACGTCTTCACCTTCGGGAACTGGCGGGCGAACATGTCGGCGGTGCGGTCCCACGCGGCTGCGATCTCGGTGCGGTTGGGGTGCACGAACACGGTCCGCAGCGCAGCAGCGACGACGTCTTGGGGGCCTTTGGGGACGAGCGCGAGCAGGTTCCGAGCGAAGTGCACCTGGCACCGCTGCCACGACGCTCCTTGCAGCGTCTTGCGTGCCGCGGCCTTCAATCCTTCGTGGGCGTCGGAGATCACCAACTTGACGCCGGCCAGCCCGCGGCGACGCAACGAACGCAGGAACTCGGTCCAGAACGTTTCGGCCTCGGAGTCGCCGACCGCAGACCTGAGGACTTCCCGGTCGCCGTTGGCGGTGATCCCGGTGGCGATCACGACCGCCAGGGACACGACCTGATGCAGGTCGGTGTCACGTGCTTTGACGTAGGTGGCGTCGAGGTAGACGTGGGGAACTCGACGTGGGCGAGGCTGCGGTTGCGGAACGCGTCGACCTCGATGTCGAGGCGCGCGCAGATCCTCGACACCTCCGATTTCGAGATCCCCGAATCGATCCCCAACGCCTGGACCAGATCATCCACGCTACGCGTGGAGACACCTTCGACGTAGGCCTGCATGATCACCGCGTGCAGCGCCTGATCTATCCGTCGCCGCGGCGCGAGCAACGACGGGAAGAAGCTGCCATGACGCCTGCGTCGAGAGTAGGCGCGGACGATGACCATTGCGCTCAGTCGTGCGGCCATCAGAGCGTTCGTAGCGGGCGGCGCCAATCATCTCAGTGGCTTCGAGCTCGATCAGCTCTTGCATCACCAGACGGACCGGGTCACGGATCAGGTCACCCCATCGCCGGCACGGAGCGCGCCGAGAAGCTCGGGCAGGGCAGACTCATCCAGAGCCATCGGTGTGTTCTCCTTGATGTGGTTCTTGCAGGAACACACCAAGAATCACGCCGATGGCTCACCTCACGGTGGACCCACCAAAACCCACCACGCCAAGGGACTCAAACCTCCACCACCACGATCCTCGCTTCCAACTCCGGGAGCATCTGATGCGGACATGACAACGGCCGCCCGAACCATCCGCCAGAGCAGCCAACCCTCCAGCGGCATAGCGGCGCAGCCAGCGATGCACCGTTTGGCGCCACTCGAACCGACCGCCACCTCCGTGATGGTTGTCGCACCCTGTTGCAGCACCTCGAGCACTGCCTGATATCGCGGCTCCACAAGCCCCAGCTCCAACCAACACGATGACCTCTCCCCAGACCGATAGCGACGACGAACGTCACCATCGAAGAGGGTCAGCACCAGCAGACAAGAACACACGCGCGCCACACAGCTACCGGAACCACTGTCGCCCAGCTACCGGAGCCAGTCCCGGAACCGGGAACACGCCTACCGGAGCCAACACGTCAACTATGAACCGGGACCGGACAACGCATATGTCAAGCTCCGGTAGAAGTCCGGTAGAAGCGGGGGGTCCCCGGACGCGAAAAGACCCCAGCTGAGCTGGGGTCTTCCAGTGGGCGAGGGGGGACTTGAACCCCCACATCCTTTCGAATACTAGCACCTGAAGCTAGCGCGTCTGCCATTTCGCCACTCGCCCGAGCGGAAGCAACACGCTAGCAACTCGCCACCCCTTGCCCAACTCTGGATTCGCCGAGTGGTGCTCGGCGTCTGTGCTCGTCTGCTCGCTGACCGAGCGGGAGTGCACAGACGCGGGCCTGGCGGGCGACGACTGCTGGGGGCGAGGAGAGGCCGCGGCGCACCACCGACACGCTGCGCCGCGAGGCTGCGGCAACCCGCGCCGGCTCAGTACTGGTAGAAGCCGCGCTTGGTCTTGCGGCCCAGGTGGCCGGCGGCGACCATGCGGCGCAGCGTGGGCACGGCGGCGTAGTTGGGGTCGGCGAACTCGGCGTAGAGGGCGTCGAGGATGGCCAGCGACGTGTCGAGGCCCACCAGGTCGAGCAGGGCGAACGGGCCCATCGGGAAGTTGCAGCCGCCCTTCATCGCCGTGTCGATGCTCTCCATCGCGGCCGTGCCCTGCTCCCACATGCGCACTGCGTTGTTGAGGTACGGGAACAGCAGCGCGTTCACGATGAAGCCGGCACGATCCTTCACCTCTACACCGTCCTTGCCGCACGAGGCAGCGAAGGCCAGGGCGGCCGACACCGTCTCGTCGCTGGCGGTGATGGGGCGCACCACCTCGACCAGCTTCATCATCGGCGCCGGGTTGAAGAAGTGGATGCCCACCACCTTGTCGGGGCGCTGGGTGACCATGGCCATCTCCACCACCGGCAACGTGCTGGTGTTGGTGGCCAGGATGCCGCTGGGCTTCACGATCTGCTCGAGCTCGGCGAACAACGCCTTCTTGATCGCCAGATCTTCCACCACCGACTCGATCACGAGATCGCAGTCGGCCACCGCACCGAGGTGGTCGGTGGCGGTGATGCGAGCCAGCACGGCGGCGCGCTCTTCCTCGGTGGCCTTGCCGCGCTCGATCGCCTTGGCGAAGCCCTTGTCGATGCTGGCGATCATCGCGTTGGCCGCGGTGAGCGACCGCGACCGCACGACGACCTCGTACCCGGCACGGGCAGCCACCTCGGCCAAACCCGAGCCCATGATGCCCGAACCGAGAATGCCCACCTTCTGAATGTCGCTCATGGCGAGGAGAATAGCTACTCGTCGGTAACTTCGGCGAAACGAGTACCTTCGCGGCGTGACCCGCGACGCCCACGACCGTGACCCGCACGACGACCTTGCCCATGAGGATGACGCCCACGACCGTGACGCGCAGCACCGTGACGCGCAGCACCGACCCGCACGACCGTGACCCGCACGACAACGTCGCCGAGGACGTGCGCGCGACGCTTCGGTTCTTCATGGAGGCCGATCGTCTGAAAGAGGTGGAACGGCGCAACCACCTCGCCAGCGGCAGCCGGCGCGAGAACACTGCCGAGCACTCCTGGCACCTGGGCATCGCGGCGATGATCATGGCCCCCTTCGCCAGCGAGCCGGTCGACCTCGCCACCGCGGTGTGCATGGCGCTGGTGCACGACATCGTGGAGATCGACGCCGGCGACACCTTCGCCTACGACGAGAGCGCCGCCGCGCAGGCCGGCAAGAAGGAGCGTGAGGACGCCGCCGCCGACCGGCTGTTCGGGCTGCTCCCACCCGCGATGGGTCAGCGCTTCCGGGCGCTGTGGGACGAGTACGAGCTGGGCGACACCCCCGAAGCGCGCTACGTGATGGCCGTCGACCGCATGGCCCCGATGCTGCTGAACACGGCTGAGGGCGGCACCACTTGGCGCGAGCACGGCATCACCCGCGACCGCGTGATCGCCCGCAACGGCCCGCACATCGAGCCGGCGCTGCCCGCCGTGTGGGCCGCCGCGCTGGCGGGCCTGGATGCCGCCGTGGCCGCCGGGCACGTGGCCACCGACTGACGCACCCGTGACGGTCACCCGTTACGGTGACGCGGTCATGGCTCGTCGGAAGGCACCTCGCGCAGTGTTCGAACGCACCCCCAAGGGGTTCGTCGTCAACCTCCAGCGCGAGGAGATCGACCTGATCGTGCGCCTGGTGGGCGAGCTGCGCAACCTGCTGCTGGCGAACGACCCGAACACCGCCGCCATCACCCGCCGCCTGTTCCCGCCCGCCTACCACCTGGCCGACGACGCCGATGCCGACACCGAGTACCAGCGGCTGATGCGCGACGAGCTGGTGGCCTCGCGGCTGGCGGCGATGCAGCAGGTGGCCGACACGTTGCACGCCGCCGCCGACGGCAAGTCGCCACTGACCGAGGAAGCGATGCACGGCCTGTTGCAGTCGCTGAACGCGGTGCGGCTGGTGCTGGGCACGTTGCTCGACGTGGGCGAGGAGCACCACCCCGACGACATCCGCGACGACGACCCGATGGTGGGCGAGCACCACCTCTACCAGTTCCTGAGCTACCTGCTGGAAGCAGCGGTGGAGGCGGTCAGCCGCGGCTGACGAGCTCAGGCGGGGAACACGAAGCAACCGACCGTGCCCGGCCCGGTGTGTGCGCCAACGCTGGGCCCGACCCGGTAACGCACCACGTCGATCACGCTGGCGGCCTCGCCGACGGCGGCCTCCAACCCATCGGCCAACGGCTGCGTGGCCGCGTCGCTGTGGCCCACGGCCACCCGCACGGTCGTGCCCCAACCGATGGCATACGAGGCCATTGCGTTGACGGCATCGAGTGCCGTTGCCAGCCGCTCGACCACTTCCACGTTGCCGTCGCGCAACGTGAGCATGGCCAGGTCGTCGCCGTGCGCCAGGCCGGTGCCGCGCCCGCCCGCGTGCAGGTGGTCGAGCGCGCCCACCACGAACACGTTGCCGATGCTGGGCGCCAACTGCTCGGCGATCTGGGCTGCCTGATCGAGCGTGGCGCCGTCGGCGATGGCGGCCGCCGCGGCCCACACGCAGCAGCTGATGCCGAAGCTGGCCGTGCCCGAGTCGACCAGGCGCACCGGCGTCGGCAGCGAGTGCGCCGCCAGCCGGGCGGCGTTCAGCGTGCCCGACATCGCCCCCGAGACGTGGATGGACAGGATCTCGGTGCACCCACGAGCGAGCAGGTCGTCGTAGGCCACGGCGAACTGCCCGGGGCTGGGCTGGCTGGTGGACACCGCCGGCCGGTGGCCATCGGTGTACTTCGCATAGAAGGCATCGGCGTCGAGGTCGATGCCTTCCATGTACTCGGCGCCGTCGACGGTGACGGTGAGCGGCACCACCTCGATGCCGTACCGCTGCGCCAGCGACGCCGGCAGCTGCGAGTTCGAGTCGGTGCAGATGCCGATCATGCTGCCGCCAGGAACCGGGAGACGATGACGGAGCTGCTGACCGCTGCAGCCAGCGGCAGGCCCGAGCCGGGCGTCGGCCCCCACAGGTTGGGCCACCCCTTGCGCCACCAGACCAGCCCGCCCAGCACCCACATTGCACAGGAGGCCAGGGTCGCCGTGAGTGCACGCTGCTTCACGCGCGGATTGGCCATCGCGAGCGCGGCGACGCCCACGTCGATGGGGAAGTAGGCGGGGAACGTGGCCAGGCACTGACCCACGCTGGCGGCCACGCCCTTGCCGCCGCGGAAGCCGTTCCACACCGGGAAGCAGTGCCCGATCACCGACGCCGAGCCGGCCAGGTGAGCGCCCGCCGGGCCACCCACCAGCGCACCCACTCCGCTGGCCACCGCACCCTTGCCGATGTCGCCGGCCATCACCGTGTAGCCCGCCCGACGACCCAGCAACTTGAGCGTGTTGGCGCCACCCGGGTTGCCACTGCCGGAACGGCGAAGATCGACCCTGCCCCCCGAGGCGCGGCGGGCGACCAGATCGGCGGTGGGAAAGGTGCCGATCAGGTAGCCCAACATCGCGGCACCCGCGACTGTGGTTCGGCGCATGACGGAACCCTACGCAGCTCATGTAAGAGGCAGGTTGCAATCGTGAGTCGATCAGCGATCGATCACTCGCCCAGCGCGAGCAGCCAGGCGGGCATGCGCACCGGCCGGCCGGCGGCGTTGACGCACCCGTGCACCGTCACCGCGGTGGCCCGCACCTGGCTGTCGACGGTGAGCAGGTAGGCCATCTGGAAGGTGGCCCTGGTGGCGGCGCCGACGCGCAGGTGCACCTGCACCACTTCGTCGAAGCGCAACGGCTGGCGATACTGCACGAACACCTCCAGCACCGCATAGTCCACCCCCTCGGCACGGAGCTCCACGTACGGGTGGCCCAGGTGACGCAAGTACTCCACTCTGGCTTCCTCGAGATAGGGCAGGTAGCGACTGTGGTGCACGATGCCCATCGCGTCGGTCTCGGCGAAGCGCACTCGCAGCGTGTGGGCGTACGGGTAGTCCGTGGGGTTCAGCGAAGGATCCAGTTCGAGGCGCACGCAGCGCACCGTACCGCGGTCGAAATCGCGGTAACGGCTAGCGGAAAACAAGCGGCCTGCTGATAATGTTGCGACGCTCTCAACCGGAAGCAGACCTAGCCCCCATCGTCTAGTGGCCTAGGACACCACCCTTTCAAGGTGGCGGCACGGGTTCGAATCCCGTTGGGGGTGCAAGTAATGACCAGCTGGTCACAGCCTGGTCCCGTGGTGAAGTGGAGTTCACGCCGGCCTGTCAAGCCGGAGGTCGCGGGTTCGAACCCCGTCGGGACCGCTCGGGCGCAAGCCCGTTCGGATGCTGCGCAAGCGGCAACCAATCGCAGCACGCAGGTGCTGCTCAACACGGTCGAGTAGCTCAGTCGGCAGAGCATACGCCTGAAAAGCGTAGGGTCACCGGATCGACGCCGGTCTCGACCACTGACAAGCCCCCGCTTCGGGGGCTTGTTCGTTTTTCGGCTCTCCTTCGTTCGACCCTTTCGAATCGATGCTGTAACCGACACCTCATCTGCTCGTCATGGGCGGCACAGGAGGTCGTATGGGCGCATCAGAGAGCAATGACACCACGATTCGCTTCCGAGTCGTCGATGAGGTCCCCGACGCGGTCAGGGATGCATTGAGCGAACTGGCAGCTGCGATGGCTCAGGCCGAGATCGCCGACGTCGCCGAGGTCGAGGGCTTCGGGATGATGCCGGCCGGCGGAGGCGCGCTCGATCTCGCCGGCGGTGGTGTGCCGGGTACCGAGATGGGCTTCTGTGTCAGCTACCGGTTCAACAAGAAGACGGGTACCACGAGCTGTTGGATCGATTGGCCATGACGGTGGGAGATGAGATGAACGATCAAGACCAGGGCCCGACTGTCGTCGAGTTCGCCATCAGCGCCGAGTTGGCCGCCGTGCCGGCCGTGCGCACCGCGCTCGATCGTCTCAGCGTCGTGCTCGCCGAAGCAGAGATGCTCGACGACAACGATGTGTCGGGTTTCGCGATGGGTGCGGGCCAGACGATCGACTTCAGTGGGTCGACGATCCAGCCTCCCGGCCCAGACGCAGCGGGCTGCATCGGGTTCGGTTACCACACCGGCTGCGGCATCTTCTGGAAGAGCTGCCTATCGAAAGGGTGGATCTGATGCGCGGCACCGACTCACGACTCGAAAGCCTGTGGCAGAAGGAGAGCGTCTCATGACCGACAGGTCGATCAGTGTCGAGTTGCACATCGGCGACGATGCCAACCCGTCGCCTCGGTTGGCATCGGCGCTTTCCGAGCTGGCCTCCGCGCTTGCTGCCGAGGAAGTGGCCCGCCATGTGGAGCCGCCGTCCAACGACGACGTCATCGGTTTCGCGATGCCGTCACTCACGGTCGGTGATCTCGGCCTCAACCCTGGCGGCTCGATGGGAATCTGCTTCGGGAAGACCACCGGCGGGCTCAACAAAGACGGCGAGTGTGGCAGCTACTGCTACGTCAACACCGACGGAGACACACGAGCCTGCGGCGTGAAGATCTGGGGATGAGATGAAGTTCTCCCGATACAACACCATCGCCGTGGTCGATGATCACACCTTCGTTCACAACGGCGTCGGCGGCGACTTCCACCGGCTTCCCACCACGATGTGGGAGCGCGTCGAACGCTTCGTTGCCGGTACCGACAGCGGCGAAGGGCTGGTCGACGAGCTCACCATGCTGGTGCGGGCGCGCCTGGTCACCGCCGACGATGTCGACGAGTTGGAGGTGCTGCGATCACGACACCTCCGCAGCAAGTACGGCGGCGGGCTGGGGTTGACGATCGTCACCAGTCTCGGGTGCAACTTCGACTGTCCGTACTGCTTCGAGAGCAAGCGACCGTCCTTGCTGAAGCCAGCAGTCGCCGACTCGCTGGTCGCGTTGCTCGACGAGGCCATTGCTGCGGGAAGCCCCTCGATGAACGTCACCTGGATGGGCGGCGAACCGTTGCTAGGAGCCGCTCAGCTCCTCGATCTCTCCCGAGTGTTCATCGATCGCTGCGACGCAGCGGGGATGGAGTATTCGGCAGGCATCCTCACGAACGGCTGGCACCTCACGACCGAGATGGCTGCCCGACTCGCGTCCGCGCGTGTCGGCCAGGCCCAGGTGACCATCGATGGCCCGGCTGATGTGCATGACAGATATCGGCCCAAGAAGGATGGGGGCTCGAGCTTCGACCGCATCCTCGACAATGTTGTGAGTGCGATCGATCACTTGCAGGTGAACATTCGTGTCAACCTCGACAGCGGAAACCTCGGGCGGGTCGAGGAACTGATGGCGATACTCGCGGCCAGAGGGCTCGCCGGCAAGGTCCGCCTCACGCCGGCCCGGCTCACCGCCATCGCTTCGGCCGACGATGCGCCCTCGCAGAGCTATCAGGGTGGCTGCTACTCGTGCTCCGATTACGGGGTCGTGGAACTCGAGTTCGACGAGCTCGCGGCTCGCTACGGCTTCGAAGCCCGCGGCTTGCCGCGAGCGATCGGCACGCCGTGCACCGCAGTGCGGGCCACCGAGCTTGTCGTGGGCGCCGATGGCGAACTGTGGAAGTGCTGGGATGACATCGGCAACAACGACGAAGCCATCGGAACCATCTTCGACCACAAGACGGCCAACGCGCAGATCACCAAGTGGCTGGGCTACGACCCGTTCAGCGACGACGACTGTCGGTCGTGCGTGGCCTTGCCCGGGTGCATGGGAGGCTGTGCGCACCACGACTTCTTCGGCGGTCGCGACGATCGATGCGGCACCTTCCGCTTCAACCACCAGCGCAAGGTGGAGAACGAGGCATTGCGCATGTCTGGGCAGCCCGCTCAGGCGACGGGCCTGGTTCACGTCGAAGCATCACGACTGCTGGCATCGATTCCGGTGAGCAGCACGCCGGTGAGCATCGGGCGCACTCGACGCCGTATCGACCCGGAAACGCCTGAGTTGGCAACGACGCTTGCCGGCTGACGCGCGCAAGAAGGCAGTTCCCACGGCTGGCAGTTGCCAGCTAACGCGAGTGCTGACGCGCTGGTCGTACACCGGTGCCACGCAACGCGACGGACGAGAAGGACGGCGTTCACGTGGAGAACCGGAACAAGTTGGACGTGCACGGCGTCGGCGACGAGCTCCTGGTTCGTGCCGCACTCGATGGCTCTTCAGAGGCGTTTTCCAAGCTCTACGTGCGGCACGCAGCAGCGGTCAGGCGAGCGCTGTCCGACAACGTGCACGATGCCGAACGGCAGCGGGATCTGGTGCAGGAGACCTTCACTCGTGCACTCGCCAAGCTGGGCACACTGCACGACCCGGGTCAGTTCCGCCCGTGGATCTTTCAGATCGCTCGCAACGTCGCGATCGACGACTTGCGAGCACGCAGCCGAATGGCCTTGGAGCCGTTGGACGACGAGTTCCAACACGGCCGGCCGAGCGTGGAGGCGGGCCCAGATGTGGTGACGGAACTGCGCGCACTCGCTGATGCCATCCACGAAGGGCTCGCCGCGCTCTCACCTCGCGATGCTGCTGCGTTGTCGTTGGTGGTGCATCTTGGGTTCGGTCCCGAGGAGGTGGCCGCCGCGCTCGGGATCAGCTACGGGAACGCGAAGGTGGTGCTGCACCGAGCACGTGCCCGTCTTCGTGGGGCGCTGGTGCAACAGCAGCTGCTGCAGGCTGGAGCCGCAACGTGAGCACCACGCGGCGAGTGGCTCAGAGCCCCACGACGTGCACGTCGTGCTCGCGCAGCATCGCCGCCAGGTGGTCGGGCAGGCGCCGTGGTTCCCATGTGGCCGCGAAACCCTCCACATCGTCGAGCTCGCGATGCGCCAGCGCCACACCCGGGCCCACCAGCGCGGCGAACAGCTCACGCTCATCGGGTTCGAGCCCGGCCGCGAAGCCCCGCACCTTGTCGAGCAGCCGCTCGGCCGCATCCGCTGAAGTGTTCATTCGTTGCGTCCTCGTGGATGGATTCCCGGGTAACGAGACGACGCACTGGAGGAAGGGTTACACGATGAACATCGACGACGAATCGGAGGACCTGTGAGCGGTCGTACTTCCCACGAGGTGGTGATCGTCGATGCCGGCGGCGAACGTCGGATCAAAGTGAGCGGCGTGCTGGTGATCGGTCGTGAGTCGGGCGACGTGCTCGTGGCCGACGGCACCATTTCCGGTCGTCACCTGCAGCTCGACGGCTCTGGCCCTGTGCTGCTCGCCACCGACCTTGGCAGCTCGAACGGCACGTTTCGTGGCGACGAGCGCATCGGTTCGGCCGTTGCGCTCCAACCCGGTGACGAGCTGCGCTTCGGCAGCGCGACCCTGAGGGTGGTGGCGCCGGCTCCTGCGCCGCTGCCGGCTCCTGCGCTGCCCCAGGCCGACGAGACGAGCCCGCCGCAGCTCGGTCCGTCATCGGGCCGCCCACCGCAGGCGACGGCAGGAGTGGTTCGCACTGAGGCGGTGGAGGTGCGCTTCGCGCCCGGCTCACATGGCGAGCGGATTGCCACGTCGTATGCGGCCGTCGCCCGACGTGCCCGCTCCACGCTGGCGGGTTTCGGTTCGGAACCGTGGGGCTCCGTACCGATCGTGCATCTGATCGATCCCTTTCACGATGGTGTGGAGCTGGTGGCCGGGGGCGCCATGATCGCGGATGGTGGTGCCGAAGCGTGGGTGGTGGTCTCGCCCGAGTCGCCGCCAGAACCACCGCATCGAGTGCTGGCTCTGATGTTCGGAGCCGCGTTCCCCGCATCGGCAGACCTGCAGTTGCTGATCGAAGGCTACGGGCTGCACCGGGCGGGTGCCCCCGAGGGCGATCTGTCAGGGCGACCGCTGCCTCCACTGGAACAGGCCGATGGTGAGGAACGAGCAGCGATGGCGGTCTCCTTCGTGCGCTTCCTCATCGCGCGTGAAGGCATCGATGCATTCATGCGGGTGTTTGCGGCGCCTGCGGGCCGCGGCGACGAGACCGTGCGAGAGGTGTACGGCCCGTCGCTGGGGCAGCTCGAGCAGGTGTGGCGTCGCAAGCTGGCGTCGGGTGGCAGCGACGTGAAGACGGGCGAGTTCCTCAAGCTGTCGTTGCGCTACCTGCGGCCGTACAAGCTGCGGCAGGTGGAGATCTTCGGGTACATGCTGCTGAGCCTCGCATTCGTGGCCGCCTTCCCGTTCGTCACGAAACGGCTCTTCGACTCGGCGTTGCCGAGTGGTGAGTTCTCACAGGTGCTCACCCTGCTGCTCGCGCTGGGGGCCGCGTTCGTCGTCTCTCTGGTTGCCGGGGTGCGGCAGGCCTATCAAACCGCGTGGGTGTCGAATGCCGTCACGCGCGACATCCGCCAGGCGATCTTCGACAGAGTGCAGGTGATGCCAGAGCCTTGGTTCGCGGCGCATCCCCAGGGCGACGTGCTGTCGCGGCTCTTCGGTGACGTTCGTGTGGTGGAGTCCGGCCTGTCGCAGGCCATCGGCCAGGGGGTGTTCCAGCTCGTTTCCCTCATCACCAGCGCCGTCATCATGCTGTCGCTGAACCTCTGGCTCGGCCTGGTGGTGTTGGTCGCAGCGCCCTTGGTGGGTGTGGTCTATCGATCGATGGCGAACGGTGCAATGGTGCGCTCGGTTGCGGTGCAGGAGCAGAGCAGTGCGCTGCTCTCGGTGGCTGCCGAGAACTATCGGGCGATCCCGGTCGTCAAGATGTTCGGCCTCGCCGACCGCGAGCGCCGCCGATTCGCCCAGCAGAGCGATCGGTTGTTCCGCTCGACGCGGCGCCTCACCATGTGGGGCGGGTTGTTCGGCTTGTCGGTGAACCTCATCGTCACCATCTTGCGGCTGGGCGTCTTGGGTTTCGGGAGCTGGTTGATCCTGGAAGGTGAGTTCACGACCGGGGGTCTCGTGGCTTTCTTGTCGATCATGGGCGAGGTGCTGTCGCCGGTCACCGTGCTGGTTTCACTGAGCCAGGACGTGCAAGCGTCGATGGGTTCGTTGGTGCGCATCAACGAAGTGATCGATGAGGCAACTGAACCGGAAGCACCCCACCTGGGCCCGGTACCGCTGATCACGCGAGCTGCGCTTGGCCGCACTGGGCATGTCGTACGACACGGAGCACCGCGCGCTCGATGACTTCGACGCGACGATTCCGGTCGGGTCGCGGGTGGCGGTTGTGGGGCCCTCCGGATCGGGGAAGAGCACGGTTCTGCGCCTCCTGATGCGGCTCTACGAGCCCGACGAGGGTGCCATCTTGATCGACGGCGTCGACCTGCGGTCGGGGTCGTTGCGTTCGTGGCGAGAGCAACTGGGTGTCGTGTTCCAGGACTCGTTCCTCTTTGATGCGACCTTGCGCGAGAACATCGCACTCGGCCGGCCTGGCGCCACCGATGCCGAGATTCAGGCAGCCGCAGCCGCCGCGGAAGTCGACGGTTTCGTCGCCACCCTGCCACGTGGATGGGACACCCTGGTGGGTGAGGGCGGTGCGAATCTGTCCGGCGGTCAACGCCAGAGGGTTGCCATCGCGCGAGCCCTGCTGCGGAACCCCAGGCTTCTCCTGCTGGACGAGGCCACCTCGGCCCTCGACCCGGCCACCGAGCGGCAGATCAACGACACACTGCGTCGAATCGCTGTCGGCCGCACCGTGATCGCCGTGACGCACCGCCTGGCGTCGATCACCGACTACGACTCGATTCTGGTCGTGGTGGACGGGCGTCTCGCCGAGCGGGGCACTCACGACCAGCTGATCCGTCGCGGGGGCGTCTATGCGCGCCTGTGGGCAGAGCAGACCGGCCAGCCTGTGCCGCAACCGGAGCCGATCGACCTGATCGCGGCACTCCGAAGAATGCCCTTCTTCGTGGAGGCCCCCGCCACCGTCATCGAGCGAGCTGTCGCTGCGATGGTGCCGTTCGCAGTCGAGGCCGGTCGCAGTGTCGACGAAGGCGATGGGATCATGCTGGTCACTGCGGGCCGGGCCGAAGTGGTCACCGTCTCGGCCATGGGCGCGGTGGCCAGTGGCGAGTTGGGTCCTGGCGATGCGTTCGGCGTGCTGGCGGCGCTCGGCGCACCGCCCACTGCGTCACTCCGTGCGCTGGAGCCGCTCGACCTGATGCACCTCTCGTCGGAAGCATTGCGGGTGATCGCCGCCACCGATCCAGCTCTTGCCGATCGACTGCGGGCCGCGCCGGCTGATGCGCCACCCCGCTCAGCAACGCGGATCGGTCGCGACGCTGGCACACCCGAAGTCGCCGCCCCGCGGAGCGGCGCTGCCGCCACCATCGACGCGCGGACCGCGCCGGACGATGGCGATGTTCGCGCCCCCGAAGGTCGAACAGTGATTCCCGCCCGACCCACGCTGCATGCGATCGTGCAGGCCGCAGTCGAGGCCACCGGTGCAGATCGCGGCTGGTTGTTGGCCGCCGAGGACGACGTCTTCGTGGTGGCCGCTGCGTACGGCCACGCCGAGGCGACGGTCGCCGTGGGGGTACGCCGCAAGCGAGCCGGCATCGCCGGGTTCGTCTTCGCATCCGGCCAGCCGGCCGCCATTCAGCCTCGGCCCGACGACGTCGACAACGTCGGCGCGGGTGGCGCAGTGTCGACCCCCGTTTCCGTCCTGGCGGTTCCGTGTGTGGCGGAGGAAGCCAGAGGAGTGCTCGAACTGGTCGACGCCGTCGGTGGCGCGTTCTCCTTCGACGATGTGGAGACGACGTCGCTGCTGGCCGAGGTTGCCGCCGCGGCACTCGCGGAGCTCCTACCGGCATGGGAGCCTCCGGCGCCGGAACGACTGACGGTTCTACTCGCATCGCTGGCCCGGCGTGATCCGGCTCGCTACGCGGAGGTGGCCCGTTTCATCGAGGTCATGACATGACGCCACCAACACAGCGACCCGCGTGGAGTCGCGATTCGATGATGCTGCGCTTGCCCTCCGCCATCACGCTCGACGACCTGACCCACGAATGGGTGTTCGGCAATGCCGACGGAACCGGTGTGCGGGTGGCGGTGATCGACAGTGGAATCGATGCCGATCACCCGTCGCTGCAGGGTTGCGTCGACGCCGATGCGGCGGTTGCGTTCACCGTCGACGCCGGTGGTGAGGTGGTGGCCGACCACGCGCCACATGGCGACAGCTTCGGGCATGGCACGGCCTGTGCTGGCATCATCCACTCCTTGGCCCCTGCGGCGCGCATCACCAGTGTGAAGGTGCTCGGTGCCGGTCTCTCCGGTAGGGCAGCGGCGTTTCTGGGTGGGCTGGAGTGGGCGGTGGAACAGGGCTTCGATGTGGTGAACCTGTCGTTGGGCAGCCGCACCCGCGAACACGCACTCGGGTTCCACGAGTTGTGTGACCGTGCCTACTTCGGCAACACGCTGGTCGTCACCGCAGCCAACAACATGAACTCGGTCAGCTACCCCTCGCTGTTCGCATCGGTGCTCAGCGTGGCCTGCAACCTCAGTAGCGACCCGTTTCGCTATCACGTGAACCCAGAGCCGCCGACGGAGTTCCTCGCGCGGAATCGATGTGCCGGTGCTGTGGGCGCATCACGGAACAACCGTGTCCACCGGCAACAGCTATGCGGCGCCGCACATTGCCGGCTTGGCCGCGTTGGTGCGTTCGAAGCATCCCGACCTGCGCCCCTTCCAGGTCAAGTCGGCGCTCTGGGCGCGGGCAGCCAACGTGGTGAATGCGGCGCCACCAGAGGTGGCGGGTCGCCTCAGCAGAGTGATGAGTGCCACCACTCTGCGCCGCGCACGTGGCGGCTAGCGCCGCGCATTGGGGCGTGTCAGCAGCCGAGCACCGTCGACGCGATCGCGTCGTTGTCCTCCGGGCTGAACGAACTCTCGGGTTGGGCCAGGGTCAGTGCGATCACGTAGCCGAAGTCGGGAAGCATGTAGGTGACGGAGGTGCTGGCGCCCTGGTCGATCGCCTGGGTCAGCACTGGTCTGCCGGCGATGGACCTATCGGTGGCCCCGGTCGTGTCGACGCCGCGCTGGGCGAGCGCGCTGGCGACCTCCGCCGAAGTCGATGCGGTCGAGACGTCGGCTTCCACGATTGCGACATTGAGGTTGACGATGAAGTCGTCGACGACCTGACCCTCGGCCCAGATCACCCCACCGAGATCGACCACTCGTTCGAGGATGCTCAGCATCTCATCGGACTGCGTGGGGCGCAGCGAGGCCGCGATCTCAGGGAGTGGCTGGTTCGACAAGTCGAACCAGCGCCAACCATCGGGCACGATCAAGGTGGCGCCAAGGCTGCAGGTTCCGATGAAGTTGCCATACAAGCGGTTGACCTGCTCGGTGAGCGTGGTGGTGTCGAAGATGTGCGCAATGGGGGCGCAGTTTCCGCTGTCGGGGACAACCTGCTGCAGCTCGTCGGCCACCAACACGCACAGGTTGCGCGCGCCTGCTGCCTCGGCGTCGGCGATGGTGTAGCCGGTGCGGCCGTTGTCGCCGCCGAAGGAGGTGAACGGGGTGGGGCCGTCCCACGGCTTCCACGAGCCGCCGGGAACCTCCGACCCGGCCTTGCGTTCGTCACCACCCACGGCCGTGTCGAGATAGAAGTGCATGTGGTATCCGGCCGGCTCCAGCTCAGGCGTGAAGCCTTCGGTGAAGTACGGCGCCTGGATCTCGCCGGTCGCCTCGTCGACCGTCACCCCCGTGAAGATGCAGGCCACCCGCGGCTGGTCCTCTGGGCATGGCGACGGTGTCCAGGGTGAATCGACGATGGTCATGTCGAGGTCGGCAGGCCGAGTGGACAATGCGGGGTTCGGAAGGTCGACGGTGGCTACAACAGTGTCGACGCTCGAATCGTCGATCGTTCCTGCAACGGTGGCTTCGGTGATGAGGCGAGCGTCGGTGCCTGGGGGTGCACCAGCGTCGTCGCCACCGAGCAGCTGAGTGCCGGCGACCAGAGCAACGATTGCTGCCACTCCCGCGACGATCATCACCGCGCCCCGGTTGCGTCGCGCCACCGTCGTCGGCGGCGTGGTAGCCGGAGTGACCGGTGCCGGTGCCGGTACCGGCGGGGGCGGCGGCGGTGGCGGTGCTGGAGCCGATACGGCGAGGGGCGATGCCGCCGGTGGCGGTACGAACGGCGGCGGCGAAGCCGGTGCACCGATCAGTTGGTCACGGCGAGGATCGGCTCGGACCAGAATCGTGCCGGTTCGCACCGACTGGGCGTCGGTTCGCTCCGACTCGGCCAGCACCTCCGGCCAGTGCAGCGAGAACCGTCGTCGTCGCAACCAGCCGGCGCCGAAGGATTGCACACACGCGCGTGTGAGGTCGGTCGCGAACTCGAGCGCCGTGGCTTGACGTACCGTCAGGTCTTTGGACAGGGCGCGGTCCAAGACGGCGCCGATGGTGCCGGGTAGCTCTGGCTTCGTGGTGGTGAGCGGAGTGGGCTCGGTGACCAGGTGATGCGCCAGCAGGCCGGTCGCCGTGCTGGTCTCAGGGAAGGGCAGCGCGCCGGTCAGCAGTTCGTAGGTCATGATGGCGACGCTGTACACATCGCTTGCGGGTGTGAGCGTGTCGCCCCGCACCTGCTCTGGGCTCATGTAGGCGGGAGTGCCGATGATCATTCCCGTGGCGGTGCGCCTCGCCTCGCTGTCGAGCGCGCGGGCGATGCCGAAGTCGCCGAGCTTCACCACCCCCTTTGCGTCGAACATGAGGTTCTCGGGCTTGATGTCGCGGTGGAGCAGCCCTCGACCGTGCGCGAAGTCGAGTGCTGCGCAACAGGCAAGGACTGCGGCGCATGCTTCGTCGGTCGCAAGGCCTTCATCAGTGAACTTGTCGCTGAGCGCCCCTTGGCACCGCTCCATGATGAGCAGGCAGATGCCGTCGTCGCGGTCGACGAAGTCGTACACCGGCACGATGTGCGGATGGTCGAGCGAGGCCACCATGCGGGCTTCGGCCACGAAGCGTTCGCGCACGGCTGGGTCGGCGGCAAACGCCCGCGGGAGCTGCTTGATGGCGACCTCGCGCCCCAAGCGGGAGTGTCGTGCCCCGTAGACGACGCCGAAGGCACCTCGCCCCAGCTCGCCGGTCACTTCGTATGCGGGGAGCGCTTCCTGCAGCAGCAGCTGTTCGCGCGAGGGCCGTGACACGCCGAGACACGACGTTGCACCGGTGCGCGGGTTACAGCGACGCGGAAGGATCGATCGGGTCGGCCTTGGCGAGCAGCGCCTCAGTCTCGCGATCGGCGCTCAGGCGCTCGTCGTGCAGCATTGCGCGCAGGTGTCGTGCGGCCGAACGTGCTGCCAGCGCAGAGCCCAGCGCCAGGTGACTCCGAATCTCGGTACGACGTGCGCGCTCGGCCAGCGGATCGATTCGAGCGGCGGCTACCGCGGCGCGCAGCGCTTCTTCTGGCTCACCCTTGGCCAGCAGCAGCTCGCAGAGACGGCAGCCCGAGCTGTACGCCAGGGTCTGCAGCCGCAGGCGCTCCTGCTCGACGTCGGCGTCGGTCACGCCGGGCATGAACTCGCCTCGGTACAGCTCGAAGGCGAGCCGGTGCTGCATGAGCGACTCGGTGAGTCGGCCGGCTCGCTCAGCCTCACGCGCGGCAGCAACATGCCCGTCGAACCGCCGGAGGTCGACTTCGACGGAGTCGTGACCCAGACGGAGGCGACCGTCGTCGGACCGCACGAACCACGAGGTGCCGGAGCGGCGACCTGGCTCGATCGAGTCGAGCAGCGAGGCCAAGGTGACGCGCAGGTTGGCGCCCGCCTGCTTCTCGCCCAGGTCTGGCCACAGCCGGTCGGCGATGGAGGTGCGCAGCGGCGCCGCATCGGTCAACAACCTTGCGACGAGCTGTTGCACTCGGCCGCCCCGAACGCGATCCGACACTGCTCCGCCATCGCTACGGCGAATGGAGAACTCGCCGAAGGTGGTGATCTCCAACTGGTACGGCGGCCTGGCAGGGGTGCCGCTCGTGAAGGCGCGCGCCTTCGCTCGCAGCGGTGCGTGCGGATGGTCGATCAGACGTTCCACCCATCGGGTGGACTCGGGAATCTGATCGAGGCAGGCGGCGGCCGCCGGTATCGAGTCGCTCACGGCCATCGCCAACTCGCACAACATCGATGGTGGCACGTGCACCCGCAAGAGCTCGGTCGACACCCACGGCAGCCTCGCCGCGCCCGACGTGTCGTCGTCACGCCGGAGCGCAACGATTGCCTTGCCCGCAGCGGTCGCCGTGCGCATCGAGATGCCCATCTCCAGCTCATCGAGCCAGTCGGTATCGGCGACGAGTGCCCGAACGGCGCACAGCGCGCCGAGACAGGACCACGGCGGCCACGGCGCGAGCGGCATTTCACGAAACAATGCTTCGAAGCGTGCTGCCGCAGCCTCGTCGCCTTCGGTTGCGAGCGCGACCAGCGCATCCGCAACGTGAGCGAATGATGCAGGCCGTTGGAGAAGGCGACGAGCCTGGTCGAGCGCATCGTCGGCCATTCGGCGCGCACCGACGAGATCGCCCGCCGCGAGCGCAACCGAGGTGAGCACTCCGAGGAGTGGAACGTGCACGTTCGGGAGGCGGCGATGCCCATACGCCACGGGCAGGTCTCGAACGATCGGCCACGCCAGCGACGGGTCGATCTCGCCTCGAAACCACACGACCTGCGCGCTGACCGGCTCGCTCACCCCTTGGCCGAGTACTTCGTCAAGAGTGACCGCGACTTGCTCGGGGTGGCCGAGCGCCAGGTAGCGCGAGGTGACCGAGGCACGAAGCAGCGCTGCGTCGGCACCTTCGAACAGCGAGATGGCTGCGATGGCACCCTTCACGTCGCGCAGCTGCTCCGCGGCGTGTGACCTGACGAGGCCCAGCGCGCATCGGGCCAAGGGCCACCCGTCGGCGGCGAAGCGTTCGACAGCAGCCACCAGATCGTCGACGGCAGGGCTCGACAAGACGGCAGGGCTCACATCACCGAGCATCTGCGTCTCGCGCCACAGGGCCAGCGTGGCCAGCTCTGGGTCGTCGTTGACAGCCAACTGGAACACTTCGTGAAGGTCGAGCAGGATGCGATCTGATTGGAACGAGCCGGTTTCGATGGTGCGCAGGTATCGACCGAGAGCGCCATTGCGGGCGTGAAGGGGCAGACAATCGATCAGGACTTCGGCGACGGCGCCACTGAGGCCGGCCGTGATGGGAGCGGAGCCGAAGGCACGTGCCAACTGGATGAGACGGTCGTCTGCTCCAGCGGCTTGCAGACATCGAGCACCTCGTGACAGTTCTCCGCGGGCGATGAGCACCTCCGCACCGGTGATGAGAGCGTCTCGCCACTCGCTGGCGTCGATCGAGTCGGCGAGGGCCGCCCGCCACAGGTCGTGAAACCTGTAGTCGCCGTCGCGGGTTTCGATCAGCGGAAGCCCGTCGAGCAGCGCGTGTGCCGACCACGCGGTTCCCAGCACCGCCTGCACCACCTCGTCATCGACCCGGCCGAATCGCACCAGGAGCGCCAATGCCGTACGGCGTTCACTGTCCAGCGACTGCAGCACGGCATCCCACAGGAACTCGATCGAGGCCGAGTAGCCGACGGTGGACATCAGCACGGCCAGCGCCGGCCAGGATGGCATCTCGGCACCCGCTGCCATCACCACGTGGCGCATCCGAGCAAACTCGGTCTGTTCGCCGTCGTCGAACGCGAGATCCGACTCGTCGAGGATCAGCGCTTGGCCGCGCGCCTGCAACAGCCTGATCGGGATCGCAGGAGTGGTGCGAGTTCCAAGGACGAGATGGGCATTCGCAGGCAGTTGGGTGCAGAGCTCCGCGACGACCACGATCGCCGGGGATCCGTCGACCACGTGCAGGTCGTCGAGCACCAACGCGACATGCTCGGGTGCCCGCGCCCAGATCAGGTCCACGATGTCCTCGATCGTCGGCTGGGTCACCTGGTTGTCGGCAACGCGACCAGGTGTGGCAAGCGCTGCAGCGAGACCGATCAGGAGATGCTCAGGCTGTCGATCGGTCTCGACGAGCTGCAGCCACACATCCGCTCCGAGTGGATCGAGCAAGTTCTCCGCGACTGCGTGGGCGAGCAGCGTCGTCTTTCCGAAACCTGCTCCGGCACGTAGCACGGTGAGACGATGTTCGAATCGTTGGCGAAGATCGCGAAGCAACCGGTCGCGGTACACCAACGTCTGGGGCAGATCGGGTGGCCGGAACCGGAACGGTGCTCGAGCGTACGCCGTCATCGACAGCAACGTAGACGAAGCCCGATCATGCGCTGGTCGCCACCTGCACTCTCACTACTTCTTCGATCGGTGGTTCGGCGGCCGACGCGCCGTCGTTCGGGGCCAGTACCAGGTAGGCCTGCAAGCCGAGAATGGCGACGATGGCGATCCACTTCCCGGTGGGGAGGCTCACTCCGTACCGAACCCGCTCCAGGAACAGCACCGCTACCTGCAGCCCGACGATCCATCCGAAGGTCACTGTCGACATCTCGGCGAAGCGGAGTCCTATCGCATAGACAGAGAACAGCAGGAGGAACACCAGCGCACCGCCCGCGAACATCCACGGGCTGCGACCAGATGTCCATTCCTTCGCCAGCAGCGCGCCGACCAGATCAAGCCCGGCGAGCACCACGACGAGAGCGATCAACGTGGCTGGCGAAGCGCTGGATTGCGAACCTGTGACTGCCATGGCGAGCCTCCCGAGGTGTTGTCGATCACTCGATCTCGAACCTCGTGCAAGTGTCGAACACCCGCGTCAGCACTCGCGTCAGGCCGTGTCCCGAGTGATGTCACCTGGCCGGAGCTGCAGATTCGCGCTGGACGGCTGGCGCCCGGTGTGCGAAGGTGCGCGCCGCATTTCGCGCACATGGAGGAAGAAACAAATGGGTCTGCTCGACAAGATCAAGGGTTTGCTCGGTGGCAACAAGAAGGCTGTCACCGACGCAGTCGACAAGGTTGCCGACGTCGTCGAGAGCAAGACGCCCGACTCCATCGACGACAAGGTCGAGATGGCTGCCGAGAAGGTCAAGGACGTCATCGAGAACGTCACCGACGAGAAGTAGTCGGCACGATCGAGCGACGCCGATGGCGTCGCTCGACTGCCGCGTGAACAGCACGGCCCGTCGACGTGCCAACAGTCGCACCGACAGGGCCGTGCCGTTCAGGCATCATGTGCACATCGACCACATGCCACTGATCATCACCCGCGAAGCAGTACCGGAGGATTTCGACCGATACTTCGCCGAGGCGTTCGAAGAGCTCGGCCCCGAGTCGCGCCACTTCCGCTTCTTCACCGCGGTGCGCGAGTTGCCGCCGGGGGTGCTCGAGCGACTGGCGCACGTCGACGGCATGGTCGACGCTGCGATCATCGCGTTCGACGCGGCGGCCGACCTGCCCAACCACCCAGAGGGCAAGCCGATCGGTGTGGCCCGCTGGATGGGCAACCCCGAGGGGCCACCGGAGCTGTCGGTGACGGTGATCGACGACTACCAGGGCCTCGGCGTGGGATCGCGCCTGATGGATGCATTGCTGGTGCTGGCCCGCAAGCGAGGCGTGCGCCGCATCATCGCCGACGTGCTGCGCGAGAACTCGGCCATGCGCGCGCTGATCAACCGCTATCGCGCAGTGGTGCAGCCCAGCGGCGACCCGCTGATCGTGCGCTATCGGGTCGACGTCTGAACCGACTTCTTGTCGGCGCAGCGGGCTCGCCCGCAGTAGCGCACCTGACAAGCTGGAGCCGTGGGCACCCCTGAACGCAGCGCGCTGGAAGCACAACTCGTCGACTCGCTGCGCGCGCTGGCGACCGCATCGATCGTGCCGGCGCCGCTGGCAACCGGTGGCCTCGCTGCACTGGAGCGGCTGTTCGACGTGCAGGTCGCCAGCCGCCACTGCGACCAGGCCGCACGCTGGTTGCGGGGCCAGGGCAAGGGCTACTACACGATCGGCTCGTCGGGGCACGAGAGCAACGCCGCCGTGGCGATGGGGTTGCGGACTTCCGACCCGGCGCTTCTGCACTACCGCAGTGGGGGCTTCTACCTCGCCCGCGCCGGCCTCGGCGGGGTGCACGACATCCTCGCCGGCATGGTCGCCGCCACCGCCGAGCCCATCGCCGGCGGGCGGCACAAGGTGTTCGGCCGCCACGACCTGGCGGTGATCCCGCAGACGTCCACCATCGCCTCACACCTGCCCCGGGCCGTGGGCGTCGCCTTCGCCATCGGCCGCGCAGCGCGCCTGCGCGTCGAGTCGCCGTGGCCCACCGATGCGCTCGCCGTGTGCTCCTTCGGAGACGCCTCGGCCAACCACGCCGTCGCCGCCGGCGCGATCAACACCGCGCTGCACTGTGCGCATCAACGCCTGCCGCTGCCGTTGCTGTTCGTCTGCGAGGACAACGGGCTGGGCATCAGCGTGCGCACGCCCGCCGGCTGGATCGAGAGCGCGTACGGCAACCGGCCGCACCTGCGCTACGCCGGCGTCGACGGCACCGACCCCGAGGCGGTGCTGGCGGTGACGGCCGAGTTGGGCGAGTGGGTGCGCACGCAGCGGCGGCCGGCGTTCTTGCACCTGCGCACCGTCCGCTTCGGTGGCCACGCGGGTACCGACGTGGAGGTGGCCTACCGCACGCCGGCCGAGCTGCGCGCCGATGCCGACCGCGACCCCATCCTGGCCACCGCTCGCCGCCTGGTCGCCAGCGGACACCACACCGCCGACGGGCTGGCCGCCCGCCACGACGACCTCCGTGCCCGTGTGTACGAGGTGGCCACCACCGTGGCGCAATGGCCGCAACTGGCCACCGCCGAGGAGGTGCTCGCGCCGCTGGCCCCGCGTACACCGCAGGCTGTCGCCATCGCGGCGGGCGCAACGCTCACCCCTGATGCCACAGGTGCTGACACCGGCGAACCGCTCACGCTGGCGCAGGCCATCAACGCCACGCTGGCCGACCTGTTGCACACGCACGACAACATGCTGCTGTTCGGCGAGGACGTGGCCGCCAAAGGCGGCGTCTACGGCGTCACCAAGGGTCTGCTCGCACAGGCCGGCGCCGCCCGCGTGTTCGACACGTTGCTCGACGAGACCAGCATCCTCGGCCTGGCCAACGGCGCGGCCATCAGCGGGTTCCTGCCCATCGCCGAGATCCAGTACCTCGCCTACCTGCACAACGCAGAGGATCAGCTGCGCGGTGAGGCATCGACGCTGCAGTTCTTCTCCAACGGCCAGTACCGCAACGGGATGGTGGTGCGCATCGCCGGCCTCGGATACCAGGAGGGGTTCGGCGGCCACTTCCACAACGACGACTCGCTCACCGTGCTGCGCGATCTGCCCGGCGTGGTGGTGGCCGTGCCGGCCCGACCCGACGATGCGGCGGCGATGCTGCGCACGCTGGTGGCCGCAGCGCAAGTCGATGGCACGGTGAGCGTGATCGTGGAACCCATCGCCCGCTACCACACGACCGACCTGATCGAGCCCGGTGACCGCCTGTGGCTGGCTGCTCCCACTCCGGGTGAGCACGTGCCCATCGGCGCGGCCCGCACCTACGGCGACGGCACCGACATCACCTTGCTCACGTTCGGCAATGGCGTGTACATGTCGCTGCGAGCCGCGTATCGGCTGCTCGCTCGCGGCATCGGTGCCCGGGTGGTCGACATGCGCTGGATCGCCCCGTTGCCGATCGACGACATCCTGCGCGAAGCCGAGGCCACCGGCGCCGTGCTGGTGGTGGACGAGACCCGATGCTCGGGCGGTGTTGCCGAGGGTGTGCTGGCGGCGCTCATCGACGGCGGGTTCGGCGGGCGGATGGCCAGAGTGACGAGCAAGGACAGCTTCATCCCGCTGGGCGACGCCGCCAAGCTGATGCTGCTCAGCGAACCCGAGATCGAAGCAGCCGTCGAGCGGTTGCTGGCACCTCGCTGAGCGCGTCGCCCGGCTCTTACGCAACTCCAACCTGGGCGCGACACTTCATTCACACTCGTCGATCACACTGACTGCGTGAACTCGTGGATGTGGTACCTCACTCGCTCCACCGGCATCGTCGCCGCGGTGCTGGCGGTCGCCACGTTGGTGTGGGGCCTCTTCTTCTCCGCCCGCAACACCGGAACGCGCCTGAAGCCCAACTGGTGGCTCGCGCTGCACAACTACCTCGGTGGCCTCACGCTGGTCTTCATCGGCATCCACATGCTGGTCTCCTTCCTCGACACCGAGGCCGGGCTCGCCTTCGTCGATCTGTTGGTGCCCAACAGCAAGGTCGGTTGGGGAATCGGCTGGGGCGTGATCGCCTTCTGGCTGTTCGTCATCGTGGTGCTGCCATCCATCGCCCGCATCCGCCGTCGACTGCCGCGCAAGGCCTGGCATGCGGTGCACCTCGTCGCCATCCCCGCAGTCGTGCTCTCCGGTGTGCACGCCTACCAATCCGGGAGCGACTCGATGTCGGTGTACTTCACCCGCGGCCTCGCGCTGCTCATCGGCCTGGCCGTCTATCCCATCACCATTCGCCTGCTCGGCATCGCCCAACGCCGTCGAGCAGCGCTCTGAACCCTCCACCATCGATTCCGGAAGCAGTTCCCCCATGAACACGCCTCGCAGACCTCAGCGGCCGATCGACCCCCTCCTGCAGCAACACGACGGTCGCACCCGCAACACCCTGCCGCCGCCCACACCCGGCGCCCGCCCTCAGGAACGCACGACCTCACCACACGGCACGGCACCGACGGATGCGCACGCGCGGCTGGCGGCGCTGTCGGCCGCCCGCGGCAACACCAAGCCGTCGCCCACCGCCGGCAAGGCGGGCCGCCGCGCCAAGCCGGCTCGCGCCGCCAAGCTCGCCTCACTGGCGCTGAGCGCAGTCACCACCATCGGCTTGGCCGGCGTGTTCGCCGGCCAGGACGGCAGCACCGATTCGATCCAGCTCACCACCGGCACCGCCGGCGATCCGTTGATCACGGCCGTTCCAGCCACCACCACCGCCGAGCCGACAGCGACGACCGCCGCCACGATCGACGCCACGATCGACGCCACGACTGACGCCACGACTGACGCCACGACCGTGGAGCAGGCGACCACCGTTGCTCCGGCCACGACTGCTGCCGCGGTCGCGGGTGTGGTCGACGGCACCTACGTGGGCGCCGGCGACACCAACCGCTGGGGCACCGTGCAGGTGCAGGTGGTGTACAGCGGCGGCCAGATCAGCGACGTGCAGATCCTGCGGTACCCCGACGGCGACCGCAAGAGCGTCCGCATCAACGAGGCCGCGTTGCCCACGTTGATCAGTGAAGCGATCACCACCCAGCAGGCCGATGTGAGCACGGTGTCGGGAGCCACCTACACCTCGGTGAGCTATCGCATCTCGCTGCAGTCGGCGATCGACGCCGCCAAGGCCGCGTCGGGCATCAGCGGCTGAACGTGAGCCTTCACCACGTCGAAGCAGTGATGGGAACCACCGTCAGCATCGACATCGTCGACTCGCACGACCGATCGCTCGTCGATGAGCTGGTCGCGTGGTTCCACGAGGTCGACGAGGTGTTCAGCCCGTACAAGGAGGCCAGCGTCATCAGTCGCATCGGCCGCGGCGAGTTGGCGCCCACCGACGCGGAAGTCGGCGACGACGTGCGCGAGGTGCTGCAACGCTGCGGCGAACTGGCCGAGGACACCGACGGGCTGTTCGACGTGTGGTCGCTGCCCTCACCGAACGGCACCAGGTTCGATCCATGCGGCTACGTGAAGGGCTGGTCGGTGCAACGTGCCGTCGGCCTGCTGCGCAGCCGCGGGGTGATCGACTTCTGCCTCAACGCCGGTGGTGATGTGGCACTCGGCGGCCTCGACCACGGTGGCGTGGAGTGGCGGGTCGGTGTGCGGCACCCCGACGACCCGATGGCGCTCGCGCTGGTGCTGCACGGAGCGGGGCCACTCGCCGTCGCCACCAGCGGCACGTACGAGCGCGGCACCCACATCGTCGACCCGCGCAACGGTCACCCGATCTGCCACCTGGCAAGCGCCACTGTCATCGGCCCAGACCTGGCCGACGCCGATGCGTATGCAACCACGCTCTTCGTGATGGGTGTCGACGGCCTCTACTGGTTGGCGCGGCACCAGGGCTACAGCGGCTGTGTCATCACCCCCGACGGCACGGTGATCGCCACCGATGCGTTCAACGCCTATCGCGCATCCTGAGCCTGCTCCTCCTCGGGGCGCACGTGCTGGAACTGGCGCAGCAACAGCAGGTCGTACACGATCTTGGCCGTGCCCGCGATCACCAGCGGCCACCCGAACGTGCTCTGGTCCAGCATCCACCCCGCAGCGGTCGGCGGCAGTGCTGCGGCCAAGCTGCGCGGCACGTTGGTGACGCTCGCCGCGGCAGCGCGCTCGGCCGGAGACACCACCGCCATCACGTACGACGTGCGCGCCGGCACGTCCATCGAGCTGAGCAGGCTGCGCAGCACCAACATCGTCACTGCCAACGGCATCGTCGGCATGAACGCAGCGGCGATCAGGAAGCAGTTGGCCGGGAGGTGGGTGAACACCATCGTGCGCACGAGCCCGATGCGCGCCGCCAACCATGCGGCCACGAAACCCGAGGCGGCGCTGAGCGTGCCGGTGACGAACAACAGCGTGCCGGCCGCCCCGACGGAGAGGTCGAAGCGGCGGAACAACCAGAGGGCCAGCATCGACTGCACCACGAACCCGCCGCCGAAGGCGTCGAGCGAGAACAGCGCGGCCAGCCGGTACACCACCCGCTTCGATCGACCCAGCGGTTCTGCCGCAGCGGCATGAGCCGACGCCTCTGCGCCGTCGAGCCGGCGGTACAGCAGCAGCACCACCACGCCGGCCAGCACGTACACCGCGAAGCACCATCGCAGTGCGGCCTCTTCCGACATCGCCGTGTGCTGGGCGATGGCCTCCGGGATGCGGATGGCCAGGGTGCCGAATGCACCGGCGATGCCGCCCACGAAGGTGTACCTGGCGTACAACGCCGTGCGCGAGACGGCGGGCGTGGTACCCGCCAGCATCGACTGCTCCAGTGGCAAGAACACGCTCACGTCACCGGCCGTCGGGTTCAGCGTGCCGATCACCCCTACCACCAGCAGCGCCACGAACGAGGTGAACAAGCCGAACAACGTGCCGGTCGCGATCATCAGTGCAGAGCCGGCGAACAGCAAGGTGCGCCGAGGCACCGCGTAGCCCTTGGTGCCCACCAGCACGGTCGCCGCCGCCGACCCCAACAACATGCCGGTGACGATGATGCCGATCTGCAGGCCGCTGAACCCGAACAGCGGCAGCAGCGCCGTGATGGACAGGCTGATGATTCCGTCGACGAAGCCGCGGATGCCACGGGTGGTGAGCAGCACCCCCGCATCACGGTGAGTGTGCGGAGGCAGCAGCGGCACGAGCCGACGTTACCCATCGCTCCGCACGCACGGTCTACGGTGACGAGCGTGCCTCTGCAATTCACCTTCGTCACCTCGGCGAAGCGCTACTCCGATCTCCCACCCACGCCGTGCGAGGCCGCGTTCGTGGGTCGCAGCAACGTCGGCAAGTCGTCGGTCATCAACGCGCTCGCCAATCGTCGCCAGCTGGCCCGCGTCTCCAACACGCCGGGCCGCACGCAGCTACTCAACATGTTCGTGCTGCCGTCGGGCGGCACCGTGGTCGACCTGCCGGGGTACGGCTACGCCAAGGTGCCCGGCCGTGAGCGTTCCACCTGGCAGGCGATGATCGAGGGCTACCTGCTCGAGCGCGAAGGGTTGGAGCTGGTGTTCGTGCTCGTCGACGGCGAGATCGGGCCCACCAAGCTCGATGTGCAGATGCTGGAGTGGCTGCGCGCCAGCGGTGTTCCGCACACCGTGGTGGCCACCAAGATCGACAAGGTGCGCCCGTCGAAGCTGGCCACACGCAAGAAGGAACTGGCCAAGGGTTGCGCGCTCGAACAGGGCGACATCATGTGGGTCAGTGCCTCCAAGGGCACCGGCATCGACCAGCTGCAGCGCCACGTCGACGCGCTGCTCACGCCCTGAGCCGCGGCGGCATCAGCGGCCGCGCAGCACGTTCACACCATCGCCGCTGAGATCGGCAAGCGCCTGCTTGCGCCCCGTCATCGCCGAGAGCAGGTGCTGCACGTCGCCCTCCACCAGCGGCCCGCTTCCTGTCGACCACTCGGTGTCGGTCGCCTGCAGTCGCAGCCCGGCGATCCGTTTCCTGCAGCCCAGCACCGGTTGCACGCCCTTCATGTGGTCGAGCGCGATCACAGCGGATTCCATCGGCAGTTGGAACGGCTTGCCGATCGCCATCGAGATGTCGTTCGCATGAGTGACGAGCTCGGCGAAGACCCCGACGGGCTTCAGGCCGGGAGGGGCGCTGCGCACGCCAGCTGTCGACCGGGTGGCAGCAACCACCTGCTCGTTCGACATCTCCCCCGACATGCGGGTCGTGAGCTTCGCTGACATCTTGTCGAGGTTGAAGCCCGACGCGAGGAAGGCGCGAAAGACCTGTCCCTTCGACATCGTCGAGCTGACCAGCAAGTGGGTGGTCACATCCTTCACCGACCAGCCGGCACACCAGCTGGGCGCAGCCCAGTCCTGCTCGGTGAGCGTGGCCAGGTAGTCGGCGAACGCCTCCCGGTCGGCCTTGACGCGGTCCCATGTCTCCATCGCGGGTCTCCTTCTGTCGTGGCGCCCTGACGAGCGCATGCACCGTACGACGATCAGGGTTTCCCGATTTCGACCGGCTGCCCCGCAAGGGGCCTGGTCGCACGTCGGCGAGCTACGGCTCGACGACGATCCAGCCCCGACGCTGCAGCTCGGCCGCCAACTGCGGCGTGGAGACCTTGGCCAACGCCTGCTCGGCTGCGCTCGGTCGCGACTTCGGCTGCGCCGACGGACGAGACGCCGGCGAGGCAGGCGGTGCATCGGCGCCGGCGGCGGGCTGCGGCGAGCTGTGCTCGGCCTCGTGCTGCAGCTGCTCGATGAACGCAGCAGCCTCGTCGCGGCTGAACTTGCCGCCGGCCTGCCGTTGCGTGAACCCCATCGGCCCGCGAGCGTCGCGGAAGTCGGTGTGGCCTGCCTCGTGCAGCAGCGACAGCAGCTCTTGCACCTGCTTCGCCGTCGCCGGCGGACCTGACTGCTGACCGAATGCCATGGTGCGCATTCTCACCCGGTCGCCACCGAAAACCTCGCGCCGGATGCTGCGTGCGTCAGTCGCGGCGCAGCGCCCCGCGCAGCCTCGCCGCCACGTCGCGGGGGTCCGACATCGTCATGCCCTTGCGCACCAGCGTCTGCTTCTTGGCCGTGTACGGCGGGTACATCATCGACGGGTCGAGCTTGGTGCTGCGCGTGTGCACGCCGCGTCGATGGCTGAACGCATCGAACCCGAACTTGCCGTGGTACGCCCCCATGCCGCTCTCGCCGACGCCACCGAAGGGCAGGTTGGGGTTGCTGATGTGCAGCAGCGTGCCGTTCACGCACGCACCGCCGCTGGTTGCTTCGGCGATCACCTGATCGTTCTCGCGATCGCTCTCGCTGAAGGTGTAGAGGGCCAGCGGCTTGTCGCCGTCGGCCGAGCGTTCATTGACGAACGCGATGGCCTCGTCGATGGATGCCACCGCGATGACGGGCAGGATGGGCCCGAAGATCTCCTCGCCCATCACCGGGTCGTCGCCCTTCACGCCGGTGAGCACCGTGGGGGAGATGTAGCGCGTGTCGGCATCGGTGATGCCGCCGACGGCGACGGTGCCGCTGTCGAGCAGCTTCTCCAGGCGATGGAAGTGGGGGTCGTTGACGATGCGCGTGAAGTCGGGGCTGGTCTGCGGGTCGGCGCCGTAGAACTCGGCGATGTGCGTGCCCAATGCGGCGACGAACTGGTCGTGCACGGGTTGCTCGACCAGCACGTAGTCGGGGGCGATGCAGGTCTGCCCGGCATTGATGAACTTGCCCCACGCGATGCGCCGGGCGGCGACGTCGACGTTGGCGTGGCGGCTGACGATGGCCGGGCTCTTCCCGCCCAGCTCGAGCGTGACCGGCGTGAGGTTCTCGGCGGCGGCGCGCATGACGATGCGAGCCACGCGACTGTTGCCCGTGTAGATGATGTGATCGAAGCGCTGTGCGAGCAGCTCGGTGGTCTCGGCGACGCCGCCCTGCACGGCCGTGATGGCCGGGTCGTTGATGGCTTCGATCAGCGACACCAGCTCGGCGGCCGTGTGCGGCGCCAGCTCGCTGGGCTTGGCGACCACCGCGTTGCCGGCAGCGATGGCGGCGACCATCGGCAACAGCAGTAACTGCACCGGATAGTTCCAGGGTGCGATGACGCACACCACACCCACCGGCTCGGCCACGACGTACGACGAGCCGGGTTGGAAGGCGAGCGGCGTGCCCACCTTGCGCGGCCGCATCCACGAGCCGAGGTGAGCGAGCGTGTGGTTGATGTCGCTGACCGTGAACCCGAGCTCGGTGGTCCATGCTTCGAAGCGCGGCTTGCCGAAGTCGGCGGCAAGTGCGTCGAGCAATGGGGACTCGCGCTCTTCCAGCAGCGTGCGGATGCGCTCGAGCGTGGCCCTGCGCCATGCGATCGGCTTGGTGCTGCCAGTGGCGAACGCGGCCCTGGCGGCGCCGACCTTCGGTGCGATCTCGTCGAGGGAGGTGACTGTGTAGTCCATGGCCACAGGCTACGCCGAGACATCGATCGCGATCTCCAGCGGCCGTGCCTGGCGAGCCTGCAATCGATCGACAGAACTTGGACGAGGCTTGGCTCTATCCGGGAGAAGGTCGTGCCGATACTGATCGGGCATGCTTCGCGACCGCCAACCATTGGACGATCGCGCGTTCCGCGCCCTCATCGTCGAGGCCAGAGCTGGTGACGAGCGCGCCATCGAAGTGCTCTTCCGCGACCTGTACCCGAGGGTGTTGCGATTCGCGCGCGTCAGCGAGCCGCGGGCCGCCGACGACATCGCCGGCGAGGTTTGGCTCGCAGTCGCGCGCGGGCTGCGGGCGTTCGACGGTGAGCTCGTCGGCTTTCGCGCGTGGGTCTTCAGCATCGCTCGCCGCCGACTTGCCGACCACCGCCGTACCGCGGTGCGCCGCGCTACCGACCCGGTGGCCGCCGAGTTCTTCAGCGCCCACCCAGCAGGTGCCGACACGGAGGCCGAGGTGGTCGACCAGATGACCGGGCAGGCCGCGATCGATCTCATCGCGCGCACCCTGCCCGCCGACCAGGCTGAAGTGCTGACGCTGCGCATCCTCGGCGATCTCGATGTTGCACATGTCGCGGAGCTGATGGGTCGCGATGCCAACTGGGTGAGAGTCACCCAGCACCGAGCGCTACGCCGCCTTGCAACCGCGCTGGGCCCTGCCGCCGTTGCCGACGCGGACAAGAACTTCGTCGATCGTGTAATTCCTGTCGAGTCACGGACGATCTGACCATCGTGACCGAGCAACTCTTCCCCGACGACATGGCCAATGGCCTGGTCGACGGCACGCTGCCCGCCGCCGAAGTTCCTGCATCGCTGCAGGAAGTCGCCGGCGTGTTGCGAGCCGCCCGCCAGGCGGCCACGGAGGAAGAGTTGAGGGGGATGGCTGCGTTGGTGCAGCGGTTCGCCGCCGAGGTTGCTGTTGAAAGTGCCCCCGCCACGATCCACAGGAGTCCTCCGATGCTCACCACCCGAATCACCCGGCGCGCCGCCGCCATGGTTGCCGTCACTCTCCTCGCCGCCGGCACCGCCGCGGCCTCAGCCGGCGGTGTGCTGCCCTCCGCCTTCACCACCGATGCACAACCGGCAGCGGTCGACGAGTCGACCACCACCACGACCACGGTCGACGCCACGACCACCACCTCCGTCGGTGCCACGACCACCACCACCGATGGCGTCACGACCACGACCGATGCATCGACGACCACGACCGATGGTTCGATCAACCCGACGACCACGGCCGCCGGCACAACCGGAACGACGACCACTACCGACCAGAGCGATGACCACGACTCGCACGACAACGACCACTACGGAAAGTGCACCGCGTGGACGCACGGCGCTCCCAAGGACCCCACCAACCCGGCCTTCTCCGAGTTGCAGACCGCTGCCGATGCTGCGGGCACGTCCATCGACGAGTACTGCGCGGCCACGATCGCAGCGCACAAGGCAGACGACGACGATGACGATGACGATGACGATGACGATGCGGCAGCCGAGAATCAGGACGACGACGCCCACGACGACGACGGCGACCATGACGGCGACGGCAACGCAACGAACGGGAACTCGAACGGCAACGGCAACGGCAACGGGAACTCGAACGGGAACTCGAACGGCAACGGCAACGGCAACGGGAACTCCAACGGCAACGGCAACGGGAACGGCTGACGGGAGGCAGGCCGCGCAGGCTCGGTACGAGCCGGTCTGCGCGGCGCCCCTACGTTGACCGCGTGGAACAACTCCCCGAACTCGCCTTCTACGGTCTTCCCGGTGCGCCCTCCTCCCCGGCCGACCTGATCCCGCAGTGCCGCGAGGGCGAGGCCCTCGGTCTCGGGTCCGTCTTCCTCAGCGAGCGGTTCAACATCAAGGAAGTCGTCACGTTGTCGGGCGCGGCCGGCGCCGTCACCGAGTCACTGGGCATCGCCACCGGGGTCACCAACCACACCACTCGCCACCCCATCGTCACCGCCAGCTACGCCACCACGATGCATCGCCTCACCGGCGGTCGCTTCACCCTGGGCCTCGGCCGCGGCATCGACCGCATGTTCAAGGCCTTCGGCCTGGCGCCCATCACCACCGCGCAGCTGGAGGACTTCGCCGGCCTGATGCGTCGGTTGTGGCGTGGCGAGGTGGTCGTGGGTCACGACGGGCCGGCAGGGAAGTGGCCGCTGCTCGTGCTCGACACCGAGTTCGACGAGCAGATCCCACTGCTGCTCAGCGCGTTCGGGCCGCACAGCCTGCGGCTCGCCGGCCGCGCCTTCGACGCCGTGCTCTTGCACACCTTCTTCACCGACGAGACCTTGCAGCGGGTGGTGCGCACCGTGCGCGAAGAAGCCGAGCGAGTAGGGCGCGACCCTGCGTCGGTGCGCATCTGGAGCTGCTTCGCCGTGGTGGGCGATTGGTTGCCCGACGACGTGCGGTTGAAGAAGACGGTGGGCCGGATGGCCACTTACCTGCAGGGCTACGGCGACCTGATGGTGAGCACCAACCACTGGGATCCGGCAGTGCTCGAGCGGTTCCGCCGCGACCCGTTCGTCGCCGGGTTTCGCGGGGCCATCGACAACACCGCCACCACCAGCGAACTGGAGCACGTCGCCACGCTCATCCCTTCCGAGTGGCTCGCTGCCGCCGGGCTGGGCACACCGGCGGAATGCGCCGATGCGGTGCTGCGCCAGATGGACCTCGGGGCCGACAGCGTGATCATCCACGGTGCAACCCCCGCCGAATTGGCGCCGATAGTGCACGCGTACCGCGCGATTCGCCCGGCCGGTCGCTTCGACCACCTGGCCGCCAACCCAGGCGCCTGACAGCGAGCGCGGGCACCGGGATCGCCGCACAGTTGGACGGCACGGCTGCTGCCGACTTGACTGTGTGGCGATGTTCCTGGCCCTGAAAGAGATGCGACGAGCAAAGGTGCGCTTCGGCCTCTTGGCCGGCGCCGTCGGGCTGCTCGTGTTCCTCATCCTGTTCCAGCAGGCGCTGCTCACCGGGCTGATCAACCAGTTCATCGGCGCCCTCAAGAACCAGTCGGGCGAGGTGCTGGTCTACAACGGACAGGCGCGCAAGAACCTGGACGGCTCGATCATCCTCCCCGATCAGCAAGCAGCCATCGCCGAGGTGGAAGGTGTCGCGGTTGCGTCTCCGTTCGGTCAGGCCACGTTCACCGTCACCGCCGATGGCGACGAGACCGACGCCGTGATCTTCGGGTACCAGCTGGGCAACCCCGGCGAGCCCACCACGCTCATCAGCGGACGGCTGCCCGAGGGCGCCGACGAGGCGGTGGCCAGCGAGAAGGACGCCGACGCCGGGTTCGCCCTCGGCGACGTCGTGCGTGTGGAGCCCGGCGGTGCCAGCATCACCATCGTGGGTGTTGCCCGCGACATCAACTACTCGGTGGCGCCGGTGCTGTTCGTCGACTTCGCCACGTTCGAGGCGGCCAAACGCACGCGCAACCCTGATGCCGCCGCCATCCTGCCTTCGGCCATTGCCATCGAGGTGGCCGCGGGGTCCACACCGGCACAAGTTGCGGCTCGCATCAACGACCAGGTCGACGGAGTGGAAGCCCTCACTCGGCAGGAAGCGGTCGACGGCTCGCCCGGGGTCAGCAGCGTGCGCACCAGCTTCGCCATCATCCTCGGGCTCTTCTACCTCGTGGTGCCGCTGGTGACTGGCCTGTTCTTCCTGATCGTCACCTTCCAGAAGGCATCGGCGCTCACCCTGCTGCGTGCCATCGGCGCGCCGGCACGCACGCTGGTGTGGTCGCTGCTGGTGCAGGTGTTCATCGTCATGACCATCGGATCGGTCATCGCGTTCGGCCTCTACGCCGGCGCCATCCAGGGCGTCTCGAACCTGGGCATCCACGTGGAGGTGATGCCGGCGGTCATCACCTCGGTGGTGGTCCTGGCGCTCGCACTGCTCACGTCGTTGGTCGCCGTGCGTCGCGTCCTGCGCCTCGATCCGTTGTCAGCAACCACCGGCGCCGGGATCGCGCTATGAGCCTGCCCATGCTGCCATTGCGCGAGCTGCGCCGCCGGCCGAGCCGGTTCATCGTGGCCACCGTCGTGCTGTCGTTCCTTGCCACGCTGCTGCTGTTCCTCGGCGGCCTGCTCGATGGGCTGTATCTCGGCTCCACCGGCGCGATCCGCGCGCAGCAGGGCGATGTCATCGTCTTCTCCAGCGGCGCCCGCGATTCGTTCCTGCGCAGCCGCATCACTGCCGATGTCCGCGAGCAGGTGGCGGCCGCCGACGGGGTGCAGGAAGTGGGTGGCATCGGCTTCGTGCTGCTGGGCGCGCAGGTGCCCGGCGAGACCGAGCTGGCCGATGTCGCGGTGGCCGGCTACGAACTGCCACCGAAGGGCGTGCCGCAGCCGCCGGCGGACGGCGAAGGCGTTGCCGACAGCCGCTTGGAGGACCAAGGCGTCTCCACGGGCGACACCATCCTGGTGGGCCCCGCCGAGTCGCCCATCACCATCGTCGGCTTCGTCGACGACACGAGCTTCCTCCAGCAGGGTTCGGTGTGGGTGAACCTGCCCACGTGGCGTGTGGTGCAGAACGCCAATCGACCCGACTCGGCGGTTGCCGACGACGTGGTGCAGGCGCTGGTGGTGAAAGGGGCGGGCAGCAATGGCGCCACCCTCGCCGATGCCATCGACGCCGCCACCGCTGCCGCCACCACGACGCTCACCGTCGACGAAGCGGTGCTCGCACTGCCTGGCGTGAAGCAGCAAGGCGACACGTTCGACCAGATCATCTACTCCACTCTGGTCGTCGTGCTTGCCGTGGTCGGGCTGTTCTTCAGCCTGCTCACCATCGAGCGCATCGGGCTCTACGGCGTGCTCAAGGCCATCGGCGCCAGTACCGGCCGGCTGTTCGCCGGGGTGGTGATGCAGGCGATCATCGTGGCCACCATCTCGTTCGTCATCGGCTCGCTGCTCGCCCTCGCCGCGTCGGCGGCGCTGCCTGCCGGGGTGCCGTTGCAGCTCACGCCGGGCCGATTCGCGTTCACGTTCGCGGGCCTGCTGGTGGCGGCCGTCTTGGGCAGCGCCATCTCGCTGCGCCGCGTCACCCGCGTCGACCCGGCCTCGGCCATCGGGAACGCTTCATGAGTCAGCAGAAGGAGATGCCCGCATGAGTGTCTTGGACATGCGCGACGTGCGCAAGGTGTATCGCAGCGGTGACGCCGACATCATTGCGCTCGATCACGCCACGTTGCAGGTCGACCACGGCGAGATCGTCGCGCTGCTCGGCCCGTCGGGCTCGGGGAAGACGACGCTGCTCTCCATCGCCGGCGGGCTGCTCACACCCACCGAAGGCACCGTGGTGGTCGACGGTCACGACATCTCCGCCTACAACGCGAAGCAGCTCACCGAGTTCCGTCGCGAGAACGTCGGCTTCGTCTTCCAGTCGGTGAACCTGGTGCCCTTCCTCAACGCGGAGGAGAACCTGCTCGTCGTCGACGAGTTGGGTGGTGGCAAGGGCGGCAAGACGGCCAAGGGTCGGGCGCGTCAGCTGCTGGAAGAGCTCGGCCTGGGTTCACGCATGCGCAACCTGCCGGCGCAGCTCAGTGGTGGCGAACGCCAACGGGTGGCCATCGGCCGGGCGCTGTTCAACAACCCGAAGCTGGTGCTGTTCGACGAGCCCACTTCCGCGCTCGACACCAAGATCGGCGCGCAGGTGATGGAGCTCATCCGCACCGAGATGAAGTCGCGCGACACGGCCGCCGTCATCGTCACTCACGACAGCCGGATGACCGACTACGCCGACCGCACGGTGCGCATCGTCGACGGGCGGCTCACCACCAACAGCGCCGAGGCCACCGCCACGCACTGAGGCGGTGGCGGGTCAGTGCACCATCGCGCCGGCGATGATGGCGTGCACCTCGTCGCCGCTCAGCTCGTCGTGCTCGCACAGCGCGTCGGCCAGTGCCAGCAGGGCTCGCCGATGCTCGAGCAACGCACACGCGGCTCGCCCTGCGGCGCCATGCATCAATGCGTCTGCCTTCGCCCGTGTGTGAGGGTCGTGCAGCACCTTCGCCACCAGGTTGTCGGCTCCCGCCACGCTGGCCGACTGCAGGCTCAGCAAGCTGTCGCTCGCGCCGAGCGTGCCCACCAGCTGCGCCGCGATCTCGGTGGCGGTTGCGAGGTCGCCGGCGATGCCACTGGATGCCTCGCCGAACTCTTGGATCTCGGCAGCGCGACCCGCCAGGGCGATGGCCATCAGGTCGCGTGCTTCGCTGGGCGTGCGCAGGAATCGCTCGTCGACATCGCCGTGGGCAACCAGGCCCAGGGTGCCCGCTCGACGCAGCACCGACGCCAGCTTCACGTCGCGGCCGGCCAACGCGGCCTGCAGGGCGTGGCCCGCCTCGTGCATCGCCACTCGTCGCTTCTCCTCCGGGTGGTACCCCACTTCGTGAGCAAGGCCGGCCTCGCTCACCACCTGGGCGCTGATGACGTCGTGGTAGCTCATCTCCGTGCGAGCGCCGCGCAGGGCCACGATCAGCGCCTCGTCGAGCAGCCGCTCGATGCGCGCCGGGGTGTACCCGGCGGTGACGTCGGCCACGAATGCCGCCGACACCGTGCGGTCGTGCTGCTTGCGAGCCAGGTAGTAGCGGGCGATCTCCATCCGGTCGCTGCGCGGTGGCAGGTCGAAGTGCACGACCCGATCGAAGCGGCCGGGGCTGAACAGCGCAGGGTCGAGGTCGGATGCACGATTGGTGGCCGCCACCAGCAAGATGTTTGCGTGCTCGATTGGCGGCCGCGAGAGCATCAACCTGCGCGGCAACCAGCGGTTGCACTGGTCGATCAGGCGCCCGCGGAGGCGCTGCCACGCGGTGGGCAGCTCGAAGCCCTGCATCTGCACCAGCAACTCGTTGACGATGCCGATGCCGCCCTCGCGACTGTTGCCGATGCCCATGCCGGTGCGTGCTGCGCCGATGGCATCGAACTCCTCGATGAAGCCGATGGCGCCGCCTTCCGCACGAGCCGCGCGGCGTAGCGCCCGGAAGTAGGCGCGCACCCTGCGGTTGGTCTGACCGTAGAACATCGACTGGAACCCGCTGGCCGACACGAAGAGGAACGGCACCCCGGCTTCGGCTGCCATGGCCTTGCCGAGATAGGTCTTGCCGGTGCCCGAGGCACCCTCGAACAACACGCCGCGGCGGGCGGTGCCACCCATCTCGTCACGGAACGTCTTGTGGTTCAGGAACAGGTTGAGCGTGTCGATCACCTCTTGCGTGGTCGCTGCCGCACCGACGACATCTGACAGCCGAACCGTGGAGTCGTGCGGTCGCACCAAGGTGTGGGGCGACCGACCGGCGCTGATGTAGGGGATGAGCAGCCCGACGCCCACGAGCGCCAGCATCGCGGTGGGCAGCACCCACTCGGGATGGTCGCGCACGAAGTCGGGGACGCCGGGCCGCACCGGATGGCCGCTGAGCTCGCGCGCCACGCACCATGCCAACGGCCCGCCGAGCACCACCACCATCGTCCACAGCCGTCGCTGGCGGCGCTGCTCGCGATGCGCAGTGGTGTCGACCTGGCGACCACGCACCACGTTGCCTCGTTGCAACTGTGAGATGTCCAACGCCTGTACCCCCTGCGACCGACCGAGGGTTCTACCGTACCATCAATGTCACTCAGCGTGCACGTGATTCACGGTGAGTGGTTGCCCGTTTGCGACCCGCGAGGGCGCTTGACGATGCCTTGAGGAACGAAGGTCCGTGTGGGCTTGTGCCTTTGTGCCCTCGTGAAGAGGTGCTTGCGGGCGCAACCTACACATGCGATCCGGATTCCGTCCGGTCGCATGGGAGGACACAGTCATGAAGCGTCGCACACTCGATCTAGCGTTCAGCATCGGAGGGGTGGTCTTCAGCGTGTTGCTGCTGGTGGTCGGGTTGATCCTGACCAACCAGAAGAACTTCGCCGAGACCTACGTCCGCGATCAGCTGAAGGAACAGCAGATCTCGTTCAAACCGGCCGAAGCGCTCGGCTCGACAGAAGAGTTCCAGGCAACGTTGCTCGAGTCGCTCGGTTCGCAGGAGGCAGTCGATGCCTTCGTCGCCGAGAAGAACCTCACATCAGAAGCCGATTCGAAGTGCCTCAACGAGTTCGCCGGCAAGCAGATGCTCACCGGCAAGATGGCCGAGTGCTACGCGCAGGACTTCATCCGCCTGCATGCCCTCGAGTCGAGCATCGTCGACGGCAAGAGCTACACCTACGCCTCGATCGGTGCACTGGTCACCGAGGCCAAGACGGCCGTCGCCGACGCCAAGGAAGCCGGTGAGTCGGAGGACGCCATCGCCGAGCTGCAGGCCACGGCCGACAAGCTGCAGAGCCTGCGGGTCGACACCCTGCTGCGAGCGGAGACGCTGCGCGGCCTGCTGCTCACCACCTACGGCTTCAGCGTGTTCGGCGAGCGTGCCGGGCAAGCCGCCTGGGTGTGCTACGCAGCAGCGCTGGTGCTGTTTCTTCTTTCGATCGCCGGGCTCGTCCACGCCTTCACCTCGAAGAAGGCCGACGACGTGATCCTGGCGGTGGAGCACCCGGCACCCGCCTGACGTCAATCGTTCACACGCAAGGAGGCCCCCGCTGCGGCGGGGGCCTCTTTCGCGTGGCGGCGCAGCGGTTCAGTCGTCGGTGAGGGGGCGGCGGCGAGCCTGCTTGCGCTCTCCTACCGCTCGCTTGTCGCGCAGGCGTGCCTCGCGGGCGCCGCGGCTGGGCCGCGTTCGGGCCCGCGGTGCTGGTGGCGGGGCGGCGGCAGCGTCGAGGCGGCTCATGGCCTCCTGCCACGCCAGTTGGCGATTGCGCCATTGCGACCGCGACTGCGACGAACTGGCGGTGACGACGGCACCCACGGCCGCTTCGAGGCGCGCGCGCACCACCTCCGGCAACCCGGTGCGAGCCACGTCGATGGTCACCGTGACCGCCGTGTCGGAGGTGTTGGCGTGCTGCCCGCCGGGGCCGCCGCTGCGGGTGGCCACCCACGACACGGCGTCGGCAGCGATGCGTCGCCCGCGTGGCGTGGTGTACGCGCCGTCGACCGGCTCGCTCGGGGAGGCCCCCATCTCGGCGCTCAGGTGTCCTGCTGCATCGTGGCCCACAAGCCGTGTTCGTGCAGCCGGAAGACGTCGATCTCGGCCTTCTCGCGAGCACCGCTGCTGACCACCGCCCGGCCTTTGTGGTGCACGTCGAGCATCAGTTCGGTTGCCTTCTCCAGGCTGTAGCCGAAGACCTTCTGGAACACGAACGTGACGTAGCTCATCAAGTTGATCGGGTCGTTCCACACCAGCACGATCCAGGGACGATCGTTCGAGGTGCTCTCGTCGACGTCGGGCCGGTCGACGACGACCGGGGCGGTGGAGGGCGGCATGCGCGCCATTCTGCCCCGGAAAGGTGCGCGACTGTCACGGTCGAGTGGCTGCTCGCACCATGCGCCCCTACGATGGGCGGCCTATGGCAGTCGGCTCGCGACCCCTCGTCCCCTCTCGGATCACGCCGGGTGGGGTGGCGCACGGGTCGCGCCGCACCCCCACGTCGAAGCTCGCCGGCTACGTCGCGCTCACCAAGCCGCGCATCATCGAACTGTTGCTCATCACCACCGTGCCCACGATGGTGCTGGCGCAGGGTGGTTGGCCGCGTACCTCCCTCGTCCTCATCACGTTGCTGGGCGGCACGTTGGCCGCCGGCGGGGCCAACGCCATCAACATGGTGGTCGACCGCGACATCGACAAGTTGATGCCGCGCACCCAGGGTCGCCCGCTCGTCACCGGGCTGTTGCAGCCTCGCCAGGCGATGGTGTTCGCGGTGTCGCTGGAGATCGCCGCCTTCGCCGTGCTCTGGGCATGGGCCAACCTGCTCTCCGCGGTGCTGGCGCTGTCGGCAACCCTCTTCTACGTGTTCGTCTACACGATGTGGTTGAAGCGCACCAGCACCCAGAACATCGTCATCGGTGGGGCCGCCGGCGCCGTGCCGGTGCTGGTGGGCTGGGCGGCCGTGCAGAACAACGTCGCATGGGCGCCCGTGGTGCTGTTCGTGGTGATGTTCCTGTGGACCCCACCGCACTTCTGGGCGCTGGCCATCCGCTACGCCGACGACTACCGCGCTGCCAACGTGCCGATGCTGCCTGCCGTGGCGACCATGCAGGTCACCGTGCACAAGATGCTGGTCTACACCGCAGCGATGGTGGCCAGCACGCTGGTGCTGTGGCCGGTGGCCCACCTGGGCCTGGTCTACGGCATCTCTGCCATCGTGCTGGGTGCGCTTTTCCTGTGGGGCACGGTCGACCTCGGCCGCAACCCCACTCCGCAGCGATCGATGAGGGTGTTCGGGTTCTCGATCACCTACGTCACCTTGCTGTTCGCGGCAATGACCATCGATGTGTTCGTCGGGTCGTGAGGGCTGACGATTTCCTTCCGGCGGGGCCCCCGCGGATAGTGTCGGCCCAGCAATCATTTCATTCGATCTGTCAACTGAGGGCCTTGCGCGTGGCGCGCCCGACATGAAACGAGTTCGTCGCCTATGACCACCATCGATACTCACGTCACCAGTGCCCCGGCCTCGGCGGGTTCTGGGCTCGCGTGCGTCGCCGAGTGGGTGACCACCACCGACCACAAGCGCATCGGTCGGCTCTACTTGGGCTCGGCAGCTGTTGGGTTCGTCGGCTCGGCGGTCGTCGCTCTGCTGCTCGGCATCGAGCGCATCTCGCCATCTCGCGAGTGGCTCGACATCGGCTCGCTCACGCAGCTGTTCGCACTGCAGCGGTTCGGCCTCACCTTCATGGTGATGCTGCCGCTCGTGGTGGGCCTCGCCACCGCCATCGTGCCGTTGCAGGTGGGTGCCCGCTCGCTGGCCTTCCCTCGACTCGCGGCGGCCGGCTTCTGGGCATGGCTCATCGGTGCAGTGCTCGCCGTCGTCTCGGTGCTCAACAACGGCGGGCCCAACGGCGGCAACGCCGACTTCGTCGATCTGTTCACGCTGTCGGCCGCGCTGGCTGCCGCCGGCTTCCTCGCCGGCGCCGTCTCGCTCGTCACCACCATCCTCACCACCCGGGCGCCGGGCATGAACATGCGCCGGGTGCCGTTCTTCACCTGGTCGGTGCTGGTCGCCTCGCTGGGTCTGCTGGTGGCCATGCCGGTACTCATCGGGCAACTGCTGTACGTGTTCGTCGCGCACCGGCACCCGTCGCTCAGCGAGCTCAGTGGCAATCGGGCGTTCGCCGAGTTCGCCGGCTTCGGGTTCACGCAACCCACCACCATCATCTTCGCGATTCCGGTGTTCGGGTTCTTCGCCGAGGTGGTGGCCACGTTCACCCGCGGGCGGTCGCGCAATCGTGGCCTCATCTTCGCCGGCATCGGGCTGGTCGGTGTGGCTGTGTTCGGTACCGTCCTGCAGTGGCCGGCGACGTTGCGCACATCGTTCCTCGACCTCTCGTTCGGCGAGAAGCTGAAGGACCTGCTGCCGTTCGCGTTGGTGCACGGTGTGCCCGCCTTGGGCGCGTTGGTAGCCGTGGCGCTGTGCGCCAAGGGGCTCTCCGCCAAGCCCACGATCACGGCCCCCCTCGTGTTCGGTCTGTTCTCCGCGCTGCTCGCATTGTGCGGGGTAGCGGCAAGCGCGCTCAATCACGTCGCCGGTGCCGGGCTCATCGGTACCACCTTCGAAGAGGGCACCTGGCTGGCCCTCGTCTTCTCGGCGGTGCTCGCCACCATGGGGGCGGTCACCTACTGGGGCCCCAAGTGGTGGGGCCGTTCACTGCCCCCGAAGGCCGTGCTGCCGCTGGCGCTGCTGGCCTTCGCCGGCGCGGCGCTGGCTGCCCTGCCGTTGATGGTGGCCGGCTTCGCCGACCAGCCTGGTGGCGTGTTCCCGGCGGTCGAGCGTGGCTCCGACGCCGTGGTCAACTTCGACTACTCCGGCCCGATGGCATTGTGGAACCTGCTCAGCAGCGTCGGCCACGGCATGGTGCTGCTCGCCGGCCTCGTGTTCATCGCCGTGGCCGTGCGCAGCGTGCGCGCCGGCGAGCGCGCCGGTGACGATCCATGGGATGGCCACACGCTGGAATGGGCCACCACCTCGCCGGCCCCCGCCGACAACTTTGCGGTGGTCCACATCGTGCAGTCGGCCGAGCCACTGCTCGATCTCAAGCCCTCGAACCGGAGTGACACCTGATGCTCGCCCTACCCTCGGCTCCGGCGCCCGCTCCGCGGCGCCAGGTCTTCGTCGGCACCGCTGTGGCGTGTGCCGCCGGCACCGCTCTCATCGGCAGCATGCTGGCGCTCTACCTCCGATTTCGCGACGAGGCCATCAGCGCCGACGGCCGCTGGGTGCCCGACGGCGTCAAGGTGAACTTGGTGGCGGCCAACATCATGCTGTTGGCGCTCATCCCCATCTGCGTGTTCGCACAATGGGCCGTCTACTCGGCGAAGCGTGGCGACACGGTGCACACCGGGCTGGCGCTCGGCCTGGTCGGCTTGCTCGGCGTGGCGTTCATCAATGCGCAGGCCTTCATCTACTCGCAGATGAAGCTGCCCGCCAACGACGGCACGTTCAGTGCGATGTTCTACACGGTCACCGGGGTGATGGTGGCGCTGGCCATCGTGGGCGTCGTGTTCAGCGCGGTGACGGCCTTCCGCTTCTTGGGTGGTCGCATCACCGATCGCGAGATCGTGTCGGCGCACGCGATGTACTGGTACTTCCTGAGCGTCGCCTTCGTGGCGCTCTGGTTCGTGGTCTACGTGACGAAGTAGCGGGGAGCCAATGTTCACCACAGGTTCAAAACTGTTCTTCGGGGCCACGGCGCTCTCTGTCGCGTGTGCTGTCGTGTTCGCCGCCAGCACCGGTGGCCCGACGGGCATCATGGGCACGGTCGGTCTGCTGTCGCTGGCCATCGTGTTCGGCTTCCTCGCCGGCATCAACTTCTTCAATGCCGACGGCAACGTGCCCGGCATGCAGCAAGGCGCCGAGTACACGGCGGCTGCAGCACAGCCGCCGGTCGGCAGCAGCATGTGGCCGTTGGTTGCAGCCGTGGGTGTTGCCGGCCTGGTGGTCGGTGCCGTCAGCACTCCGGTCGTGTTCAAGGTCTCGATCGTCGTCGTGTTGGCTGCAACGGCCGAGTGGATGGTGCAGGGCTGGAGCGAGCGAGCCAGCGCCGACGCCCAGTACAACGCCGGTGTGCGCAAGCGCATGCTGCACCCGCTCGAGTTCCCCATCCTCGGCGCGCTCGGCCTGGGCGCGGTGGTGTACGCGTTCTCGCGCATCATGCTCAGCGTCGACAAGGAGAGCACACCCTGGGTGTTCATGGTCATCGGTGCGCTCATCGCGGTCGGTGCCTTCGTGTTCGCCGGCCGGCGCAACGCCAGCCGCAGCACGATCGTGGGCATCTGCACCGTCGGCGCAGTCGCGCTGCTCGGTGCAGGCGTCGCGTCGGCAGTGCAAGGGCAGCGCACCATCGAAGAGCACCCCACCACCTCCGGTTCGGCACTGTGCTTGGAGGGTGGAACCGAGGTCGAGATCGACGACCACGCATCGCAGGACGTCTCCGCCAAGAGCAGCGTCATCGCCAACATCTTCCTGCAGTCGAACGATGTGGTGATCGCGCGCATACCGGGCTTCACCGATCCGGAAGATAACTTCAGCACGATCACGGTGCCGCGCAGCGCTGATGTCGGAATTCGGTTCCACAACGACTCGTCGTCGCCGCAACGCATCACCGCCCGGCTGGGCACCTTCGGCGACGCCGCCGAGGTCGTGATGTGCACGACCGTCGTGAACCCGGGCAAGGAAGCCTTCTTGTCGTTCAAGATCCCCAAGACCAACGCCGCCAGCAGCACCCCGCTCGAGCTCGTCATCCCGGGTGTCGAAGGCCAGCAGATCGCAATCGTGGTCCCGTGAACATGGAGCAGAGTGAAGCAATGGTGAGTACCCGCGAAGGTCAGTTCGCCGGTCGTCGTCGGCTCGTCGGTCTCGCCGCCGGTGTCGGCCTGGTGCTGGCCGGGTGCGCGAAGAACGCACCGCAAGACACGTTCCAGCCCGCCGGCTCCAACGCACGCGAGATCGACGGCCTGCAGCGCGAGCTGTTCTACGTCTCCGGCATCGTCGGTCTCATCGTCTTTGCCGCGATCTTGTATGCGATCATCAAGTTCAAGGACCGCGGGCAGGACATCCCCGAGCAGTCGCACGGCAATCCCAAGCTCGAGATCCTGCTCACCATCTTGCCGGCCATCATCCTCGCGGTTGTCGCGGTGCCCAGCGTTGCGGCCGTGTTCAAGCTCGACAAGAAGGACAACGACTGCGTCATCAACGTCACCGGCCAGCAGTGGTGGTGGGAGTACGACTACGTGCAAGGCAGCACCTGCGGCGGCGTCGAGATCACCAAGTCCATCGTCACCAGCGGCGAGCTGGTCATCCCCGCCCACACCGACGTGCTGTTGCGCATCACCAGCCGCGATGTCATCCACAGCTACTGGATCCCCCGCCTCAACGGCAAGCGCGACGCCGTTCCTGGCCGCCTGCACACCTTGCGCATGCAGGCCGACCAGGCCGGCATCTACACCGGGCAGTGCACCGAGTTCTGCGGCCTCAGCCACGCTCGCATGCGGCAAGCGGCGGTGGCCCTCGAGGCCGCCGACTTCCAGACCTGGGTCACCAACCAGACTGCCGACTACGTGGCGCCCGAGGCCGACACGCTGGCAGCCACCGGTGAAGCCACGTTCGTTGCTCAGTGCAGCCGCTGCCACCAGGTGAACGACCTCCTCAGCCCCGACGGCACACCGGTGCTGGCCGAGCCCGACCTCTACGTGGTGTCGGGTGCGGCGCCCAACCTGAGCAAGCTGATGACCCGCACGGCGTTCGCCGGCTGGACCTTCGACCTCATCAGCGCCGAGTGCCGCGACAAGCTGTGGAACGCGCCGCCCGACGAGTTCGGTGCGCTGTACCTGCAGGGTGTCACGCCCGAGTGCTTCGACGAAGCCAACCTGCGTACCTGGTTGCGCAACGCGCCGGCGATGAAGCCGATGTACGCCGACCCCACCAAGCTCGCCTCCACCGGCGGCAAGACCCGTGGCATGCCGAACCTGAACCTCACCGAGGATCAGATCGACGAGCTCATCGCCTACATGCTCGAGCGGAAGTAAAGGGAGCCAACGAAGATGGCCATCATCGAACGACCCGCTACCGTGCCCGCCTTCGTCGGCGACGCCTCGGCAAGCCCGCCCGCGCTGGTCACGCCCACCGCCGCACTCGGCGCCTTCAAGCGCCCGGTCAGCACCACCGGCTGGAAGTCGTGGGTGTTCACGGTCGACCACAAGAAGCTCGGCCTCATGTACGGCGCCGTCTCGCTCTTCTTCTTCCTGGTGGGCGGCCTCGAGGCGCTGCTCATCCGGCTGCAACTGGCGGCACCCGACAACACGGTGCTCAGCGCCGATCTGTACAACCAGATGTTCACGATGCACGCCACCACCATGGTGTTCCTGTTCGTGATGCCCATGGCCGCTGCGTTCGCCAACTACTTCCTGCCGTTGCAGGTCGGTGCCCGCGATGTCGCCTTCCCCCGCATCAATGCGTTGGGCTTCTGGCTGTTCCTGTTCGGCGGCATCTTCCTCAACACCTCATGGGTGCTGGGCGGCGCCGCCGATGGTGGTTGGTTCATGTACTCCCCCAACTCCAGCCCGTTGTTCTCGCCCAGCCATGGCATCGACTTCTGGGTGCTGGGCCTGCAGATCACGGGTATCGCCTCGCTGGTGGGCGCCATCAACCTCATCGTCACCATCATCAACATGCGGGCACCCGGCATGTCACTGATGCGCATGCCCGTGTTTGCCTGGATGCAGCTGGTCACGCAGTTCCTGCTGCTGTTCGCGATGCCGGTCATCACCGTGGCACTCTTCTTGCTCAGCTTCCAGCGCAACTTCGGTGCGGCGTTCTTCGATGTCGAGAAGGGTGCCGACCCGCTGCTGTGGCAGCACCTCTTCTGGATCTTCGGTCACCCCGAGGTGTACATCATCATCCTGCCCAGCTTCGGCATCATCTCCGAGGTGCTGCCCACGTTCTCGCGCAAGCCACTGTTCGGCTACAAGTTCGTCGTCTTCTCCGGAGCCGCCATCGGCACCGTCGGCTGGGGTGTGTGGGCGCACCACATGTTCGCCAGCGGCCTCGGCCCGGTGAGCGTGGCCGTGTTCTCGGCGGCGACCATGCTGGTGGCGATTCCCACCGGTGTGAAGATCTGCAACTGGACCCTCACCCTGTGGGGTGGCAAGTTGTGGTTCACCACTGCGATGAACTTCGCCATCGGCGTGATCGTGCTGTTCACCATCGGTGGCCTGTCGGGCGTCACGCACGCCTCTGCCCCTGCCGACACGCAGCAGACCGACACGTACCACATCGTCGCTCACTTCCACTACGTCATCGTCGGTGGCGCGGTGATGGGCCTGTTCGCCGGCTTCTACTACTGGTGGCCCAAGATGTTCGGCAAGTTGCTCAGCGAGCGCCTCGGCAAGTGGAACTTCTGGCTGATGTTCTTCGGTGTCAACCTCACGTTTGCGCCGATGCACATCCTGGGCATGCAAGGCCAGCCGCGGCGCATGGTGGTGTGGCCCAAGAAGCTCACCGGCGAAGGGTTCTTCAACCTCGGGTTCTGGAACCAGGTGGCAACGGTGGGTTCGTTCACCATCGCACTCGGTGTGCTGATCTTCGTGATCAACATCTTCGTCACCGCCAAGAAGGTGGAGAAGGCGCCGCTCGACCCCTGGGATGCCCGCACCCTCGAGTGGATGACCGCCAGCCCGCCCAAGGAGCACAACTTCGACAGCATCCCCACGGTGCATGCGCTCGACGAGTTCTTCCACCGCAAGTACGAGGAAGTCGACACCGAGGATGGCCCGCGGTTGGTGAGAGTGAAGAGCGCCGAGCAGATTCTGGCCGAGGAGGAAGCTGCCGGCGATGCGCACATCCACCTGCCGTCGCCGTCGTACTGGCCGATCGTGTTGGCCTTCAGCCTGCCGGTCATCGCCTACGGCGTGATCTTCAACCTGATGCTGTCAGTGGTCGGCGCCGGCATCATGATCCTGGGGCTCTTCGGCTGGGTGCTCGAGCCTTCGGTTGCCGATGACAGTGACTACGACCCGCCCGCCGAGGGCAGCGGTCCGAGCAAGGAGTTGGCGTCAATTGGCTGACATCACCATCCACGAAGGGGCTGCTGCCCCCGCCGATCACGGCCATGACGATCACGGCCATGACGATCACGGTGGCGCACACGTCACCAGCACCGGGCTCAGCAACAACAAGCTGGCGATGTGGCTCTTCCTGGGCAGCGAGTGCCTGCTGTTCGGTGGCCTCATCAGCACCTACATGCTCTACCGCGGGCGCCACGGTGGCGGCCCCGGGCCGGCGCAGGTGTTCGACATCCCCCTCACCTCGGTCAGCAGCTTCGTGCTGCTGATGAGCTCGCTCACGATGGTGCTGGCCGTCAACTCGGCCAAGCGGCTCGACGATCGCAACACGCGCTTGTGGCTGATGGCCACTGCCTTGCTCGGTGCGCTGTTCGTCGGTGGTCAGGTCTACGAGTTCACCGCCTTCTACCAGGAGGGCCTCGGTTTCACCACCAGCCTGTTCTCGTCGAGCTTCTTCACGCTCACCGGCTTCCATGGCGTGCACGTCACGCTCGGCGTGGTGATGCTCATCGCGCTGGCCGCCATCATCGGCCGTGGCCGCATCTCGGGCGACAAGGCCGAAGTCGTGGAGATGGTCGGTCTGTACTGGCACTTCGTCGACGTCGTGTGGGTCGTCATCTTCACTCTCGTCTACCTGATCCCGGCCTGAGGTATCACCCATGAGCGCAGTCACCGACACCACCCACGACGCCGAGCACGCGGCCGAGGCGCACGACGGGCACCACACGCCCAGCGACCGGCACTTCATCATCATCGCTGGGTGGCTGGCACTGCTCACCGCACTCGAGACGTCGACCTACTGGATCGATCTCGGCAGCTTCGCCACGCCGTTGCTGTTGATCATGATGACGATCAAGTTCTTCATGATCATCCTGGTCTTCATGCACCTGAAGTACGACAGCAAGCTGTTCAGCGTGATGTTCTACATCGGCCTTGGGCTGGCGATTCTGGTGTACAGCGTGTTCCTCGCCACGTTCCAGTTCTTCGCACGGTGACGTGATGCTTGCCGCCGCTCCGTTCGCGGATCCGTGGCGTTTCCAGTCGAACGTCGAGGTCTACCTGTTGGTGGCGTTCCTCATCGGCGCGTACGTGTACATGGTGCGCGCCATTGGCCCGAAGGCCGTGCGTCCCGGCGAGCAGGTCATCAGTCGTCGCAACCTGCGCTGCTTCATCGGGGCGATGGTCATGCTGTTCGTGGCCAGTACCTGGCCGATCCACCAGATCGGCGAGGACTACCTGTACAGCGCACACATGGTGCAGCACATGATGCTCAGCTACTTCCTGCCACCGCTGGTGCTGCTGGCCACTCCCGAGTGGTTGTTGCGGGTGCTCGTCGGCAACGGCGCCACGTACCGAGTGGTGCGGTTCTTCGCCAAGCCGGTGGTGGCCGGTGTGCTGTTCAACGGCATGGTGATGATCCTGCACATCCCTGGGGTGGTCAACACCTCCACGGAGAACGGCGTGCTGCACTTCCTGTTGCACCTGCTGGTCGTGCTGCTCTCCGTGCTGATGTGGATGCCGGTGGTCGGGCCGCTGGAGGAACTGCAGATGAAGCCGGGCGGCAAGATGATCTACCTCTTCTTGATGGGCGTGGTGCCGACGGTGCCGGCCGCCTGGATGGCCATGGCCGAGAAGCCCGTCTACCGCCACTACGGCAACCAACCGGTGCGCGTGTGGAACATCGACGCCATCAACGATCAGCAGGTCGCAGGGTTGATCATGAAGGTCGGCGGCGGCATTTTCCTGTGGGTGATCGTCGTCTACATGTTCTTCAAGCGCTTCGGCATCGCCGGCGCCGGCGAGAACAGCTATCGCCGTGCCGAGCAAGGCCCGATGGCGCCCTCGGCGAGGAAGCCCCGCTCACCTTCGACGAGGTGACCGCGGCGTTCGACCGATCGGCAGCACCGGCGGAGCCCCGTCGCTGAGCCAGCAGTGGCGTGTCACTGATCGGGCCGCTCGGCAAGGGTGACGTCGAAGGAGATGCTGGCGCCATTGCGTTCCACCGTCACGGTCACCGAGGCGCCCGGGCTGGTGCCGCGCAGGACGGTGGAGAGCTGGTTGGCAGTCGCCACCGTCGCGTCGCCCACCTTGGTGATGATGTCGCCGGCCTTGATGCCCACCTGCGCTGCCGGGGTGCCGTCCTGCACGGTGGTGACGGTGACGCCGTACGGCGTCTCGGCAACGTTGACGCCGATGTAGCCGATCGGCGATGCCTCGATGGTGGCACCGACCTTCAGATCCTCGAGCAGTGGTTTGATCGTGTCGACGGAGATGGCGAAACCGACGTTCTGCGCATCGGGGATGCCGGCCGAGTTGATGCCGATGAGATCGCCGTTCATGTTCACCAGCGCACCCCCGGAGTTGCCATGGTTGATCGCCGCGTCGGTCTGGATCAGACCGTGCAGTGTGATCGTGGACGACCCCTGGAGGGTGCGGTCCAGCGCCGAGATGATGCCGGTGGTGACCGTCGGCGCGTCGCCCAGGTCGAGGGCGTTGCCGATGGCCACCACGTTGTCGCCGACGCGCAACGTGGACGTGTCGGCGAAGGCCAGCGGATGCAGGTTGGAGGTGTCGTCGAGCTGCAGCAGCGCGACGTCGTAGTCGGCGGAGGCGCCCAGCACGGTGGCCGAGCGCACGGTGCCGTCGAACATCTTCACCGTGAACACCGGGTCCTGCAGTGCGTTGCCCAGCTGGTCGGTGACCTGCACGACATGGGCGTTGGTGAGCATCAGGCCGTCGGCGGAGATCACCACGCCGGAGCCGGCGGCGACGGGCGTGGAATCGGTTCCCGTGCCGCTGGCCACCTCGATGGCAGCAACGGCGGGTTCGGCTCTGGCGAGCAGGGCGTACAGGTCGGTGGTGGTGGCCGAACCGTTGGTGCCGGTGCCGCCACCCGTGGACACGTACGACACCGCCGGGTCGTCGCGCTCGGTGAGGCGCATCGTGGCGAACGCAACGCCGGCCGAGAGCACCGCACAAGCCGCCGCCGCTCCCACCATCCGGCCGGCGCGGGAGGGCGGCCGGTGCGGTGAGGGAGGCGGAGGCGGGAGCGGCGACGGAGGCCTGTACTGCGGGGGGTCTTCGATGAGCAACGACATGGAGAGATCATGCACGGCGCTCGCTGAACCGGGGCTGAAGCCGCCTGAAGGCGTCTTCAGCTGCCGGCACGACTCGGTCCCAACGGTGCGACAATGCACCCGATGCGAGTGCTGGTGGTCGACGACGAGGTGCGCTTGGCGGCCGCGGTGCAACGCGGCCTGCAGGCCGAGGGCTTCACGGTCGACGTCGCCCACACAGGGTTGGACGGGTTGTGGGCGGCCACCGAACAGCGCTACGACGCGATCGTGCTCGACATCATGCTGCCCGGCATGAACGGCTACCGCGTGTGCGCCGAACTGCGCAACCGCGGGGTCGACACCCCCATCTTGATGCTCACTGCCAAGGACGGGGAGTTCGACGAGGCCGAGGCGCTCGACACGGGCGCCGACGACTTCTTGTCGAAGCCGTTCTCCTACGTGGTGCTGGTGGCCCGGCTGCGGGCCCTCATTCGGCGCGCCGGTGGCCGTGCCACCAACGAGATGTCGGTGGGCAGGGTCACGCTCCACCCGGCAGCTCGCCGGTGCACGGTCGACGGAGTGCAGGTCGCCCTCACCAGCCGCGAGTTCGCGATCCTCGAGTGCCTTGCCCGGCGTGCCGGTGAGGTGGTGCCCAAGCGCGACATCCTCGACAGCGTGTGGGACGACGCGTTCGACGGCCCCGACAACGTGGTGGAGGTGCACGTGCACGCGTTGCGCCGCAAGCTGGGCGCCGAGGCGATCGAGACGGTTCGCGGGGCCGGCTACCGGTTGGTGGCGGTGTGATGACCTCGGGCCGCGCGCGAACCATGTCGTTGAGGTTGCGGGTCACCGCGGTGGCGATGGTGGTGGTGGCAGTCACGCTGGTGGCCACGGGGTTCCTGGTCGCGCGCTGGCTGCGATCGTCGTTGCTCGACGACGCCGATCAGCAGCTCAGCACGCAGGTGGCCTTCGTGGCCGAGTTGGCGCAGCACGGCGAGCTGTCGCCCACGCTCACCGCGACCGGGATCGACACCGGCCAGGTGCAGGTGATCACCGACCAGCACGTGGTGGTGGCGGTCTCACCCGGCCTCGCTGCAACCGTGCGGCTCGACGTGTTCCCGGCCCCGCCGGCGGGTGCCCAGGCGGCGGCGACGGTACCCGGGCCGGTGGTCGGCGGCAGTGGCAGCACTCACTACCGAGTGGTCGCGCGCACGGTCGACACGCCGGCCGGAACCCTCACGGTCTATGCCGCCTCGTCGCTGCGGGCAGCCGAGAAGTCGGTCGCCGCACTGGTGGCCGGGTTGTGGGTGGGGCTGCCGCTGCTCACGCTGCTCGCCGCGGTGGGCATCTGGTTGGTCGTGGGTCGATCGCTCTCCCCGGTGGAACGCATGCGACGGGAGGTGGCAGCCATCTCCGGCAGCCGGCTCGATGAACGCATCTCGGCACACGCGCGTGCCGCCGAACTGGATCGGCTGGCCGCAACGATGAACGGTCTGCTCGAGCGAGTCGACCACGCCGCCACCGCCCGTCGTCAGTTCCTGGCAGATGCCTCGCACGAGCTGCGCAGCCCGCTGGCCTCGGCGCGCACGCAGCTGGAAGTGGCGCTGGCGTATCCGGATCGCACTGATTGGCCGGCCGCTGCACGCGAGGTGCTGGTCGACGTGAGCCGCCTGCAATTGCTGGCCGGCGAGCTGCTCGACCTCGCTCGTGTGGACGGTGCGGGGCGGTCGCCCTTCACGGCCCGGCTGGATCTGGGAGCGTTGGTGGCCGATGAGTTGGCTCGCTACAACGACGAGCGGCTGTCCGTGGTGGTGACCGAAGCGTGGGTGGTGGCGGATGCTGCGCTGCTGGTTCGCCTGGTGCGCAACCTGGTCGACAACGCGGTGCGCCATGCGCGGCTGCGCGCACAGGTGTCGGTGACCATCGAGGGCGACATGGCGCACCTGCGGGTGTCGAACGACGGTGAGCCGATCCCCGAGCAGGACCTGGCGCGCATCTTCGAACCGTTCACCCGTTTGGACGAGGCGCGGGCCAACGATGACGGTGGTGCCGGGCTGGGGTTGTCGATCGCCCGCAGTGTCGCCGAGGTGCATGGTGGCACGTTGCTGGCCGAGCCGTGCGCCGAGGGCGCGACGTTCGTGGCCACGCTGCCGCTGGCCTGAGCGCGGTCAGTCCCAGCGGAAGAGCGCGGCGGCGATGAGCGGTGTCGCCACTGCCCACACGGCCAGTACCAGCCAGCTGGTGCCGGGCTGGGCGCCACCGCCGCCCAGGGTGTCGCGCAGCACGTCGGCGAGCGCCCCGCTGGGCAAGCCGTGGGCGACAGCGCGGATCGCGCCCGGCAGCTTGGCGAAGGGGATGACCATGCCGCCGAGCAGCAGCAGTACCAGATAGATGCCGTTGAGCGCAGCGAGGTTGATCTCGCCACGCACCCGACCGGCGAAGGAGAGACCGATGCCGGCGAACGCCATCGTGCCCAGTAGCACTGCGCCGATCGCGGCCGGCCAGTTGGTGGCGCCGGGCGACCAGCCGAGCGCAGACGCGACCGGAACCAGGATCGCGAACTGCACCATCTCGACCACCGCGACGGCGGCGATCTTGGCAGCGATCAGCCGGCCGCGCCCCAGCGGGGTGGCGCCGAGCCGCTTGAGCACGTGGTAGCTGCGCTCGAAGCCGGTGGCGATGCCAAGACTGACCATCGACGTGCTCATCACGGCGAGGGCCAGCACACCGGGGGCCAGGAAGTCGACCGGGTCGTCGGTGCCGGTGGGCAGCACGTCGACCAGGCTGAAGAAGACCAGCAGCAGTACGGGGATGCCCACCGTGAGCAGCAGCTGCTCGCCGTTGCGGGCGACGAGCTGCAGCTCGGTACGCAGCTGGCTGCGGAAGCGGCTCATCGATCGGCCTCCGGGTCGTCGGCTGCGGGCTTGTCGGCGGTGAGGCGCCGAAACACGTCCTCCAGCCGCTGGGCGCCGGCGCGCATGTCGGTGAGCGGGTGGCCCTGCTCGGCCAGCCAGGCAGTCAGTTGGGCCATCAGCCGCGGGTGCGGCGGCGCATCGATCACGTACTCGTCGCTGCCGACGCGGCTGGCCACCATGCCGATGCTGTTGGCGAGCGCGATGGTGTCGAGCTGGGGGCTGCTGCGAAAGCGGATCTCGTCGTGCCCGCGACGCAGCTCGGCGAGGGTGCCATCGGCGATGACGACGCCCTTGTCGAAGATGACCACGCGGTCGGCGAGTCGTTCTGCTTCGTCCAGCTCGTGGGTGGCCAGCACGACCGCGCATCCTCCGTCGGCGAGGGCGCGCACGATGCCGCGGATGGTGTCGCGGCCGTTCACATCGACGCCGGAGGTCGGCTCGTCGAGGAACGCCACCTCCGGCGCGGCGGCCAGTGCCAAGGCCAGCGAGACCCGCTGCTTCTCGCCGCCACTGAGCCGACGCCAGGTGGCCGTGCGCCGATCGGCCAGGCCGACCTGTTGCACCAGCGCTGCCGGGTCGACGCCCTTGCCATACAGCGCGCAGTAGTGGCGCACCGTGTCGAGCACGCGCGCGCTGGGGTACACACCGCCTTCCTGCAGCATCACCCCCATGCGTTCGCTGAGCAGCCGCTGCTGGGTCGCCGGGTCGAGGCCCAGCACTCGCACAGTGCCGGCGGTTGCGCGCCGGTATCCCTCGCACACTTCGATCGTGCTGGTCTTGCCCGCGCCGTTGGGCCCCAGCACTGCAGTGATCTGGCCGGCCGCGGCGCTGAACGACACATCGTGCACTGCCACCAGCTGGCCGTAGCGCACGGTCAGACCCGACACCTCGACAGCTGCCACGGCCGTGAATCTACCTCCGCGGCGTGGGAAAGCCCTTGGGGCCTGCAGAAGGCGTGGCAGTAGCCTGGCGGTGTGATCGACGTCCGACTTCTGCGTACCGACCCCGATGGCGTTCGCGCGGCGTTGGCCCGCCGTGGCAATGCCGAAGTGCTCGCTCAGCTGGCCCGAGCCATCGAGATCGAAGTCGAGGTGCGCGACCTCCAGTCCCGCCGTGATGGGTTGCGCGCCGAGGTCAACGAGCTGTCGAAGCTGGTGGGTGCCAAGCGGCGCGAGGGCGATGCCGCCGGCGCCGAGGTGCTGCAAGCGCAGAGCCGTGCCCTCGGCGAGCAGGAGAAGGCAGCGGCCGACCTGCTGGAGGGCATCCAGGCGGAGCTGCGCGATCTGCTGCTGCGCATCCCCAACCTGCCGCATCCCGACGCTCCCGACGGCGCCGACGAGCGCGAGAACCCCATCATCAAGGGCCCGTTCCTCCCTGACAGCTTCCCCGACCACCAGCGGGTGCCGCACTGGGAGACCGGGGTCGCGCTGGGCATCCTCGACAACGAGCGGGCCACCAAGATCAGCGGCGCGATGTTCACCATGCAGCGCGGCGCCGGCGCCACCCTGGCCCGCGCGCTGTGCCAGTACGCGCTCGACATGAACGCAGACGCGTTCGAGGAGGTGCGGCCACCGTCGTTGGTCACCACCGCCACGCTCACCGCTACCGGCCAGCTGCCGAAGTTCGCCGACGATGCGTACGCCATCGAGCGCGACGACCTGTGGTGCATCCCCACTGCCGAAGTGCCGCTCACGTCGGTCTACTCGGGCGAGATCCTCGAGGAAGCACAGCTGCCCATCCGGCTGATGGCGTACACGCCCTGCTATCGCCGTGAGGCCGGCTCGGCGGGCCGCGACACGCGCGGCATGCTGCGCGCTCACGAGTTCGACAAGGTCGAGATCCTGTCGGTGGCCACCCCCGCGCAGGGCCCGGCCATGCTCATCGAGCTGCGCGACCGTGCCGAGGCGTTGATCAAGGGTCTCGGGTTGCCGTACCGGATCATCGAGATCTGCACCGGCGACATGGGCCAGAGCCACCATCGCAGCTTCGACATCGAGGTGTACGCGCCGGGGTGCGACGACTGGCTGGAGGTCAGCTCGATCAGCTGGTTCAGCGACTACCAGGCGCGGCGCGGCGACATCCGCTTCCGCACGCCCGGCGAGAAGGGCACCACCGTGGCCAACACCCTCAACGGCTCGGCGCTCGCCGTGCCTCGCGTGTGGGCAGCCATCGTGGAGAACTACCGCCAGGCCGACGGCACGGTGGCCGTGCCACAGGTGCTGCAGCAGTACATGCGCGGCACGACGGTGATCGGCCCGCGATGACCACCGAGCCGTCGGCCGGCCCGCTCGCCGACCTGGCGCGTCACCGCTTCGACTACGAGACGGCTGGGCTCGACGTGGCCGATGTCGACGCCGACCCGATGGTGCAGTGGCAGCGTTGGTACCGCGAGGCGGGCGAGGCCGGGTGCACGGAACCCAACGCATTCGTGCTCGGCTCCGTCGACGAGGAGGGTTGGCCGCAGTCGCGCTACATCCTGTTGCGCGGCGCCGACCAGCGCGGCTTCACGTTCTTCACCAACTACGACTCGGCGAAGAGCCGGCAGATGGCCGCCACCGGCCGTGCCTCGATGCTGTTCACCTGGTTGCAGTTGCACCGTCAGGTGCGTGTGCTGGGCGAGGTCGTGCGCGTGCCCGACGCAGAGAGCGACGAGTACTTCGCCTCGCGCCCGCAGGGGTCGCAGGTGGGTGCTTGGTCATCGCCGCAGTCGCAACCGATCCCAGATCGTGCATGGCTCGAGCAGCGAGTGCAGCAGATGGCGGGCACGTTCGGTGATGCGCCCGTGCCGCGGCCCGCGTTCTGGGGTGGGTGGCTGCTACGGCCGCAACGCTTCGAGTTCTGGCAGGGTCGGCCCAGCCGGTTGCACGACCGCCTGCGGTACACGGCTGAGCCCACCGACGGTGCGGCCACCAACTGGCAGATCGAACGCCTCGCACCCTGAGCCACGGGCACGGGTAGCCGGGCTCAGGTCGCGGCGGTACTCCAACTGGTGGCGGCGGCAACCAGGCCGTCGATCAACGACTCGGTGTGCGGTACCAGGCCGGGGCCGGGCCAGTCCTTCCAGATCGGGCTGCTGCCGCGCACGCGGGGCGGCAGCTCGATCTGCACGCCCTGCTGGCGAGGCAGGTTCACCGGGTTGTCGGCGTGCAGGCCGCGCAGCTCCCTGGGCATTGCCTCCAGGTCTGTCTCCACCGTGTAGTCGGGGAGGTGCGTGCGCAGGTGGCCGGCGATGTGATCGGCGAACGGCCGGTGCTGGCCGCCGAGCAGCAGCGAGGTCCAGAAGCCGTGGCGGCCGTAGCCGTGGATGGTGATGACGATGTCGACGTGTTCGAGGAAGCCGGCCAAGGTCGCCGAGTCGGTGGGCGAGACACGATGTGAGGGGATGTGCCAGTTGAAGTCGGGCGGCTGCAGCACGCCGTAGTAGCTGGCGCCGCTGCGCTCGGCCGCTTGCTCGGCGACGATGTCGGTGAGCGCTTCCAATGAACCGCCGTGGTACGCCATGAAGCCCAGCGGACCGCGCAGGTGGCACACCTCGCGCACACCCGGTGTGGCCAGCAGTTCGCGAAACGGTGTGCCGGTCATTCGGGCTGTGGCCGGCGAGCGCGTTCCCGAACCACCGAGTACCCGATGGCTGCGGCCACGATGCCGCCCAGCACCCAGGCCGTCGCCTGCCAGTTGTTGTGCAGGAAGCTCGACACATCGCGCTGCAGTCCGTCGATCGCGTCGGTGATGGGATCGCTGTCTTCGCGCACGTCGACCAGCCAGAAGTACCACAGCAGGTACATGCCCGACAGCAACACGAAGGCGCCCGACACCATCTCCACGTACTGCATCTTCGCCCGCAGCCAGCGCACGAAACCCATGTTGGCCGTCGCCAACGCGAGCGTGAGCGACACCACGACCAACGCCATGCCGATGGAGTAGGCGACGACGTTGGCCACGCCCGACCAGTAGCCGGCGCGCTTGCTGGCCTTGAACAGCGTGGAGATGAACAGTGGCAGCGTGCACCCGAGCGAGGCGGTGGCGTAGGCGATGCCGTAGACGAACATCGACCAGATCGTGCGGTCGCGCTTGTCGGTCTGCAGGCTGGGCGTGACGAACGGCAGCTTGTAGCCGAACAGCATCGCGATGCCGAGCACGACGAACACCAGGCCGATGACGGCGGTGGCGTACTTCGCGTTCTCGAGCAGGGATGTGGTCCAGTACTGGGTGATCGCGCCGATGGCGAAGAAGACCACGATGAAGCCCGACGAGACCGCACCGCCCACCAGCAGTGCACGCCGGATGGGTGCCCGCTGCGATTCCTGGTCGGTGGCACTGACCCCGAGGAAGTACATGAGATAGGTGGGCAGCAGCACGAATCCACACGGGTTGATGGAGGCGATCATCCCGGTGATGAAGCTGAGCGACAGGTTCACAGCAGGTCGCTCTCGATGTGCTCGGTGATCGCAGCCTCGTCGAGCAGGCCGGTCTGGCGCACGATGATGCCGTCGGAGTTGACGAACAAGGTCACGGGGAAGGCGGCGATGCCGACGTCGTTGGTGAACGCCCCGTCGGTGTCGTAGAACAGCTCGTACTGCACACCCTTGTCGCGGGCGAACGCTTCCTCGCGGTCGCTGGGCGCGAGGTAGTCGATGCCGATGAAGCGAACACGGTCGCCGAAGGTGAGGTGGGCGGCGGCGAAGTCGGGCAGCTCCTGCTTGCACGGGCCGCAGGTGGAACCCCACACGTTGATGACCATCGGCTGGCCGACGAGCGACAGCAGCGGCACATCGGTGCCGTCGAGCGTCTGCACGGCAACGTCGGGCAATGGGTTGCCCTTGACCACCGCGTTGGTCTCGATGCTGGGTGGCTGCAGCGGGCCATCGGTGCCGTCGATGATGACGGTGTCGCCGTTGTCGTTGCCGTTGCCGTTGCCGGAGGTGTTGCCAGTGCGAGCGATCGCCCAGCCGATGGCCACCGACGCCAGAGCCGCCACGACGAGCGAGATCACCAGCAGTCGCGGACGCACCTTCACGTGGCCACGTTACCGGTGCTGCTCGGCCGGTGCCCAGCAGCAGGGTGATGGCGCCGGGCACATCGGGGAAGTGCCGCGAACAGCCCCCCGCCGTCGCTGCCCTCGGGGGGAAGGGCGGCGAGCAGCGGCAGGGGGTCGGCGGGGCAGCAAGCCGACGGGTCGCCGAAGCGTTGCCGTCGACCGGCGATCTTGGGCCGGAGCAACCGTGCCGGACGGGTTCGCATTCCCGAGAACGAGAACCCGTCCGGCGTCACCCGGGGTCGGTCAGGACCTGATGATCATGCGACTCGATCCGGACGTACTCGCAACAGGTGCGGTGGAATCGGGACCTCGTCGATGATGACTGCCGGACGCGGGTGTTTGGGTGGCCGGCCACGTGGACGCTTGTTGGCGACGATGCGGCCGTTCTCGACCAGCTCGCCACCCCACACACCCCACGGCTCGGCTCGGTCGAGCGCACCGGCCAGGCAATCCTCGGCAAGTGTGCACTTGCTGCAGATGGCCTTGGCGCGGGCGGTGTCGAGCGGGATGTCCGAGAAGAACAGGTGGGTGAGGGTGCCGTTGCCGTCGGCGCAACGCGGCTTGGCCACGCGCACGGCGATCGGCTCGACGAGCTCGTCGAACGTGGTCTGGATGTCGGTGTCGTTCAGTGTGTCGTTCAGTGTTGCGGTGTTGTTCAAGGTGTACATATCGGGGTGTTCCTCTCGGACGGAAGAAGGTGGAAAAACCAGAAAGGCCGCCAGGATCTTGCGATCCCGACGGCCTCGGTGTGGAGCTTGCGACGTGCGTTACGTCGTGAGCATCCCGAGGCGTCGGGCAGTGCGCTTGGTTGCGGTTGCATTGATGGACGTGACGTTCATCGGGTTGGCTGCGGACCGCATGCGCCACTGGTAGCCGTGACCAAATACGCCACACGAACGCGCAGCGCCGGCAACGGGTGCCAGTTCAAGTGCGAGGTCCGTGCGCTTCATGGTTCTTCGTGTACCTTCCGTGGTCGTGGTGATGAGCTGCCGTTCGCGGCACATCAGCGACTAGGCAATCACGTCAGCGCACGATCGTCAACTGATTTATTGTCACTGCAATGTTCCCCTTCGTGCCGGCGCCCTCCGTGGGCCGCATTCATGAGGGTGCGGCGGCGGTGCGCCTGGGCGACTCGTCGCCGGGTGGGCGGGCTCGGCTCGATGCGATGGCCCGCCACCTGCAAGACGTGAGCGACGACGACGCCAGGGCCGCCGGCTTCGGCGAGTACACGTGGGTGGTGCGCCGCACCGCACTCGCGGTGCACTCGTTCCCTGCGTATCTGGAGCCGCTGACGCTGCGCACGTGGTGCGCCGGTTTCGGCGCCGCGTGGGCCGAGCGGCGCATCAGCGTGGTCGGTGGCGCAGGCGGTCACGTGGAGGCCGCCACGTTGTGGGTGCACCTCGACGGCCGGTCGCTACGGCCGGCGCGCATGCCGGAGGCGTTCCTCGACGTGTTCGGTCCGTCGGCCGCCGGTCGGCGCGTGGGCTCGAAGGCGCAGCTGGCGCCGGCTCCCTCCGATGCGTGGTCGAGCGGTGTGCCGTGGCCGCTGCGGTTCGTCGACTTCGACGTGCTCGAGCACGTCAACAACGCTGTCTACTGGGCGGCGATCGAGCAGGAGCTCGCCCAGCGGCGAGCACTGCGGGCGCCGCTCACGGCGGTCATCGAGCACGGCGAGCCGATCGAACGCGGACATCAGGTGCGCTGGTGCGCGGTGGCCCGTGACGACGGCTTCGACGGTTGGTTGGTGGGGGCCGCCGGCGAGCAGTTCGCCGCGGTGCGCGTGTCAGCCGGCGTCTGAGGGGTCGGCCACTGCGACGACTGGCGCGACGACTGAACCAGCCGGTACGAAGATGTGCTCGCGGTAGTACTGCAGCTCGGCAACGCTCTCGCGGATGTCGTCGAGCGCGCGGTGCGAGCCCGCCTTCTGCCCGCGCCCGTTGAGCAACGACGGGTACCAGCGACGCACGAGCTCCTTCACGCTGCTCACGTCGACGCTGCGGTAGTGCAGGTGGTTCTCGATCTCGGGCAGGTAGGCGGCAAGGAAGCGACGATCCATGCCGATGGAGTTGCCGCACAGCGGCACCTTGCGGGCCTCTGGCACGTGCTGCTTGATGAACGCGAGCGTCTGCGCCCCTGCTTCCTCGAGCGTGATGGTGCTGGCGCGGATCTGGTCGAGCAGCCCGCTCTTGGTGTGCATCTCGACGACGATCTGCTCCATCATCGCCAGCGCTTCCTCGGGCTGGTGCACCACCAGATCGGGGCCTTCGGCGACGATGTTGAGCTCGTCGTCGGTGATGATCGTCGCGATTTCCACGATCACGTTGTGGGCCGGTTCGAGGCCGGTCATCTCAAGGTCCATCCAGACGAGCACGGGCTGGACCCTACCCGCCGGCGGCCGCCTGCCGCCCACGCTCACCGGCCGTGTTCGGCGCTTCATGAAATCTTGCTACGGTCTTTACCGATTCGGCGGAATTGCTGTGCCCAGTAGGTGCGGGTGGTTGCAGCAGTAGTGGAGGTGGCGGCGGTGCATGCTCGTGGTGGGTTGGTGACGGTTCTGTGTGGCGCGGCGTTCGGTGCCGCGTCGCTGTGGGGTGTGGCGCTGACAGGCTGCTCGAGCGGCGCCGGCGAAGGGGCTGTGCCCACTCTGCCCACGGCCCCGCCGGCGCCGACGGCCCCGCCGCCGACCGCCAGTGCATCCGCCGCCACCTCCAGCACCGCCGGCCCCACCCTGCCCGAGACCACCGCGCCCGCCGCACCCACCACGGTGCCCGTGGCGGTACCCGTGGTCGGCCTCTCACCCGATGGCCCCTGGCGCCTGGTGGATTCCGCCCCCGGCGTCGCCGCACCCGGCCTCGTCTACGAACTGATGCCCAAGCTGTGGGCCGTCATCCAGGTCGAGGAGACCGACGAGAGCACCTACCCCTGGACCCTCAACGAAGCTGACCGTCCCATCATCGAGGCCTACCTGCAAGCGCAGCTGACCTACTACACCGCCATCACATCGAACCCGATGGACCTTGACCTCCCCGGCTGGACCGAGTTCTACGCAGATGGCGGCGCCATCTACCGTGACTTTCTGCTTCCATTTCGTGCGGAGGGGCAGGTGGCGGATCTAGATCTTGGAGTCGTCCTAAGGCCTCAGGTGATTGGTGACGAACGTTCGGCGGAGACTGCGATCGTTGCAGACTGCCTTCTCGACGGAGCGGTCTTCAGGTTGCCGAATGGTTCTATTGCCGAGGGATCTGTTCAGGGTGTCGAAGAGCGTGCTCGAGCCTCAAGACTCGTGGTGATGAATGGGGCGTGGACTGTCGACAAGCAGTCCGGGATTCCTGGAGGTTGCTGGTGAGAAAGGGGTCTTCCCAATTCTGACCGTGCTTGCGCTGGCCACGACTGCGATGGGTGGAGTAGAGCATCAAGCCGCGTGCCGGATCCATCCGACGAGCTGCCGCCGGTGTTTGTGCCTGGGGGGCGGACGGTGGAGACGCGGAACTCGAGTGGCGGGCTGACCCGGCAGTCGTCGATTCCTGGTGACTCGGCATTCGCGACGTTCGGCGGCGGTGACAGCGCCACGTGCCAGTTCACGGCCGAACAAGATGGCGAGACGTCGGACGGCACCCCCTACGTCGCGGGCCAGGTCGTCATCTCCACCAGGTTCGTGTTCCGCGAGGTGCCGTCGTCGTTCTCGCCGGAACCATCGCTGGCCGACAACACGATGCATGGTGTCAGCGGTGGCCCGCTGGCCGATGCAGTTCGGTACTTCGCCGTCTACTGCGACTCGCGTTTCGACCTCGTCGGCGCCGCCTTCCCCGTCTCGGTGAACGACCCGCTGCTCGACCCGCGACCCTACGCGGCCGACCTCTACAACCACCTCCAGCTGGAGCGTCCGGTGGTCTACCGCAACCCGGTGGTCGACACCTGGGGTGGTCTGGTCACCCGCTTCCCGACGTGGCTGGCAGTGCGACCCAGTGCATGGCGGGTGCAGAAGTCGCTGCCCGACTACTACCTGGGCTGGACGCTGCTCCTGCTCACGGAGCCGAGCGCGCTCGAGTTCGAGGTGCACTTCGTGCCCAACCCCGACAAGCCCTCGGACGCGTTCAGCGGGGTGGTCGCGTGCGTTGCCGCACCGGGTGCGGCCACGGCCGACAGCGTGGCCTTTCCGGCGATGCCGGAGCTGCCCGAGCAGTCGCCGCCGGGTGTGAACGGTGCGTGCATGTGGACGCCGCCTGGGCCCGGCTCGGTGACCATCCAGGCTCGCATCACCTATGCCGTCACCTTCTGGGCCAACGGCTACACCGAGCCGATGGCCGACTACGTGTGGACCAGCGAGCCGGTCACCTTCGTCACCGGCGAGCTGGCAGTGGTGAACACCAACGGCTGACTGGGAGCCCGTCGCCGGCCAGCAAGTACCGTGCCGAACGTATGACGAACGCCGAGGTACCCGTGAAGCCCGCCGCAACAGTGATGCTGCTGCGTGACACCACCCTTGGCTTGGAGGTGTTCATGCTGCGCCGCACCAACAACGCGGTGTTTGCGGGTGGCATGTACGTGTTCCCCGGCGGCAAGGTGGATGCCGCCGACGGTGAGGGCGACGAGGGCTATCGGGTGGCCGCAGTTCGTGAGTGCTACGAGGAGGCCGGCGTGCTGCTGGCCGTCGATGCCGACGGGCGGATGGTCGACGACGGTCATCCGGCGCTCGCGCACCGCACCGCGGTGTACGACGGCGACGTCGACGTGCGCGCGCTCGCCGCCGACCACGGGTTGCGCCTGGCCACCGACGCCCTGCCCTGGACGAGCCACTGGATCACACCCAAGGGTGAAACCGCCCGTCGCTTCGACACCAGGTTCTTCATGGCCGCCAGCCCCGCCGGGCAGACCTTCCACCACGACGACAACGAGACGGTGGCCAGCATGTGGGTGCGCCCGGCGGATGCGCTGGCGCGCTGGGAAGCGGGCGAGTTGCAGTTGATGCCGCCCACCGTCACCAACCTGCGGTTCCTCGAGGCGCACGGCACCGTCGAGTCGGCGATGGCCGCCGGCTGGGCCGTGGGCACGCCGCCATGCATCCTGCCCAAGATCCGGTTCGGCGAATCGGGTCGCATCATCGGCGTCGCGATGCCCGATGATGCCGACTACGAGTCGCTGGCCTGAGGCCCGTTCGCAGCGGCGTCCTTGGCGTCGAGGGCGGCGGCCACCATGCCCAGCATGCGGGCGCTGCACCCGGCCATGTTGGTGGGCGGTGCCACTTCCTCCACGATGAGGCGAGCGATGGCTCGGAACTCGTCGGCGGCCGGGCCGGTGCCGGCCAGGGCAACCGGCACGCCAGCGTCGCCGCCGGCAGCCACCGCCGGCTCGAGCGGGATGCGGCCCAGCAGCGGCACGCCGACTTGGTCGGCCAGCGCTTGCCCGCCACCTTCGCCGAACAGGGCGTACGACGTGCCGTGCTCGCAGGTGAACGCGCTCATGTTCTCGATCACGCCGCACACGCGCAGGAAGCTGCGCCGGGCCATGTCGGCGGCGCGTGCGGCCACCTTCTGGGCGGCGAGCGCCGGCGTGGTGACGATGAGCAGATCCGTGCGCGGCAGCATTCGCGCCAGGCCCATCTGCACGTCGCCGGTGCCCGGCGGCATGTCGATGAACAGGTAGTCGAGCTCGCCCCACTCCACGTCGTTGAGGAACTGCTCGACCGCTTTGGTGAGCATCAGGCCACGCCACATCAGCGCGGTGTCCTCGCCCACCAGGAAGCCGGTGCTGACCACCTTCAACAGCCCCTTGGAGAGCCCGCGGCCGACCACCAACTCGTTGGGGATGATGCGTGGCTTGTCGCTGCCTTCCACCTTCTGGGCCTCGAGTGGCTCGTCGATGCCCAGCAGGCGGGGCACCGAGAAGCCCCAGATGTCGGCGTCGAGCACGCCGACGGTGAACCCCTGCGCGGCCACGGCGGCAGCCAGATTGACCGTGACCGAGCTCTTGCCCACGCCACCCTTACCGCTCGCGATGGCCAGCACCCGGGTGGTGACGGCGATGGCCGTGTCGGCGGCGTTCTCGCGGGCGTTCCAGCGCGCCTTGAGCATCACGTCGGTGCGCTCTTCGCTGCTCATCTCGCCCCACTCGATGCGCACGTCGCGCACGCCGGGGTGCACCGCCACGCGGCTCTCGACGTCCTTCTTGATCTGCGCGCGCAGCGGGCAGCCGCCGATGGTGAGCTTGATGCCGACGGTGACCACGCCGTCGGCGGCCACCGACACGCCCGGCACCATGCCGAGGGTGACGATGTCGGCCCCCAGCTCGGGGTCGATCACGGCCCGCAACAGTGCGGTGACCTCATCGACGGACGGCGGGTCTGTAATCACGAAGCCAATGCTACGGTAATTCCTGGTTACACTCTCGACCAGCCCTGGAAAGCCAGCTCACGCCACTCGGCACCAGCCCACACGTTCCAGCTCACACGACCCAGCCAAGACCCAGCTCACACGACAAGGAGCCCCCATGATCACGGTCACCGACAGCGCCGCCCGCAAGGTGAAGGAACTACTCGAAGCCGAAGGCGCCACCGATCTCGCCTTGCGCGTGGCTGTTCGCCCCGGTGGGTGCAGCGGTTTCTCGTACGAGATGTTCTTCGACGGCGATTTCGCCGACGACGACGAGACGGCTCAGTTCGGGCCCGATCAGGTGAGCGTCGTCGTCGACCCCGCCTCGGCGCAACTGCTGCTGGGCGCCACGCTCGACTACAAGGACGGCCTCAACCAGGCCGGCTTCGCGATCACCAACCCCAACGCCACTCGCAGCTGCGGCTGCGGCCAGTCGTTCAGCTGACTCGGGTCAGCTGATCCGGTTCAGCTGAACCGGTCAGCCGGCCAGCAGCAGGTCGATGCGTTCGGTGAGCTCGCCACGGTCCCACACGGCGTCGAGGCGATCGACGATGGTGCCGTCGGCGGCACAGAAGTAGATGATCGGCTCGTACTGCACGCCCAGCGCCTCCACCGCAGGAGCAACGGTGGTGGCCTCCGCATCGGCGTACACGTCGGCGTGCACCATCACGATCTCGTCACCCACGCGTTCGTGCTCGGCCATCAGGAACTGCAGGCCCGGCGTGCAGGTGCCGGTGGTGCAGTGCGCGGGGGTGCCCACCATGTACACCACCCGCTTGCCCGACTGCAGCGCTTCGGTGAGCGTGACTGCGTGCAACGGGCACGGGTCGGGCGTGAGCGAGCAGTACGGCTCGACGCCGCGGTGGTCATCCTTGGTGGGTGTGTCGAACGGCTCGAGCGCGGTGCCCGTGGCAGGAGTGATCACGTCGGCAGGATCGAACAGTTCGAAGGTGGCGCCGAACCCGTCGTCGCCGTCGATGCGCATCGTGTACACCACGGCTGCATCGAGCGTGGCTCGCACCTCCCAGTACGGAGTGGGCAGGCCATCGCTGCGGCGGGTGCCCACCACGTCGGTGACTCGTGTGCCGTTGAAGTCCTCGATCCAGCCGGTGATGGTGGCCGGCCCGTTGTCGAGCATGCGGTCGGCGTCGGCCAGCGAGACCGGCAGGCGCACGTCGCCCGGGGTGAACAACGGATGGTTGGGGAAGCGTTGCACAAGCGCCCAGCCACCTTCGGGGGGTGTGGTGGGATCGCTGGCAGCAGCGTCGGTGCCGGTACTGGCGCTGGAGTCGGAGGCGTTCGAGTCGCTGCCACATGCAGCGAGTAGGGCGGCACTGCCTGCGGCGGCGAGCACCTGGCGTCGGGTGATGTTCACGGCAGCAACGGTACTGCTGTTGCGTTCGCGATTCCCAGCGTGCGAGTCTCACCGTTGATGACGAACGTGCCGGACCATCGCAGCACGCGTTCGCGGCGCCGGATCCTGGTCGCGGCGGCGCTCGCACTCGGCGCACTGTTCGTGGTGGGGGCGGCGGTGCAGGTGCCGCTCCTCCAAGCAGACTTGAGCCGGCGGGTCGAGCAGCGGTTGGCCGACGACGGCGTGGTGGTGGACGCAGCGTTCTCCGGGCAAGACGGCTCGCTGCGGTGTCCGGCGCCGCTCGCCGACCCAGCGTCGGCGGTGGCGGCCGCCGAGTCGGTGTGGGGGGTGCGCACCATCGAGATCGACGCCTCGTGCGGCGTGACCGGTGGTGCCGACGCGCCCACCACCTTGCCCACCACGGTGCCCACCAGCCCGGCAGCCACCACCACGGCGCCAGCGACTGCCACCACCGTTGCCACCACTACCACCACGCTCGGGGCAACGACCACGGTGGCACCGTCCTCCACCGCCATCGCGCAACCGGTGCTGTTCAATGCGCAGTTGATCGACGGGCGGCTCGTGCTCACCGGCACGATGAGCACCGACCTCGAGCGTCTCGCGCTCGTGCAGGGGGCCGCCGCGGCGGTCGACGCCGGCAACGTCGACGACCGGTTGACGGTTGGCCCGCCCTCGGTGCTGGTGCCAAGCGAGCAGTTCGATGGACTGCTCGCGCTGCTGGCGCTGATGCCGGTGAACCTGGTCGCCGGCGATCTCGGCTGGAACGGCAGCAGCGTGCTCGTCAGCGGGTCGTATGCCGACGACGCCATGCGCGCAACGTTCACCACGGCGGCAGCAGAGGTGGGTATCGCCGCCGACCTCGTCCCGCGCCCCACCGCGACCCCCGAGCAGGCGGCTGCGCTCGAGGCCGAGCTGAACGCACTGGTGGCCGCCGAGCCGATCCTGTTCGACAAGGGAAGCACCACCATCGGTGCGGTGTCGGTCGCCACCGTGCAACGCGTGGCCGGCATCGCCAAGCGCTATGCGGGTGTTGCCATCGAGGTGCAGGGCCACACCGACAGCGAAGGCGACCCGGCCCGCAACCTCACCCTCAGCGAGCAGCGCGCCGCCGCGGTGCTCGACGCGCTCGTCGCACGCGGCGTGCCGACTGCCGACCTCAGTGCCAAGGGGTTCGGGATGACAGAGCTGATCAGGGATGCCGACGGCAACGAGTTGCCCGAGAAGAGCCGTCGCGTCGTCTTCGGGGTGACTGCTCTTTGAGCAGGTCAGCACGCCACCACACTGCACTCGACAGAAGGAGCACAACCGTGTCGTACACACTCGCCAAATGGGCACTCTGGCTGGTCGCCGCCGCGGCGATCGGCTGCGTCGCAGGCTGGATGCTGCGCGGGCTCAAGACCCCGAAGCGCGCGACCGAAGGGCCGGCACCTCGAAAGGAGGATGCCGACCAGATGGCGTCGACCGCCCGCAACGAGCTCGAGCAGGTCGAGCGCGAGCGGGCGCGGTTGCGCATCGAGCTCGACGAGTGCCGAGCGACGGCTGCCGCGCTGCGATCGGCGGCGGCGAGCGCTGCTGCGGCCGGTGTGGCCGGCGGCAGCGCTGTGCGCAGCGCGCCGCCGACCGAGGACGCGTCCGAACGCGCCAGGCTGGCTGCAATGGTGGGCGACCGCGAGGCCACGATCGGCGACCTGCGTGCTCGCCTCTGGAACCAGGAGGCCAAGATCGGCGAGCTGGAGAGCCTGCTGGCAGCGCACATCGCAGCCAGTGCGCCGCCGGAACCGGATCTGGTCGCGGGCGAAGCGGCGCTGGGCGAGAAGGTTCGCTTCAACGATCTCACCGTGATCGAGGGCATCGGGCCCAAGATCGCCGACCTGCTGCACGCCAACGGCCACATCCGAACCTGGTGGGAGCTGCACCACACCGACGTGGCGATCCTGCGCCGCCTCATCGACGAGGCCGGCTCGAGCGCTCAGCTGCACGACCCGAGCAGCTGGCCGCAGCAGGCCGGCCTGCTCGCGCGCGGCCAGTGGCACGAGTTCACGGCGCTCGTCGACCGCCTGCGCGGCGGCACTCGCGGGCAGTGAGCCCGCCGGCCTACGATGCCGTCATGACCAAACCCCTCGGCCCCTACACACCCGTCGTTCGTGCGGGCGACTGGATCATCGTCAGCGGTCAGCTGGGCCTGAAGGACGGTTCGCTGGTCGACGGAGGCGTGGCCGCGCAGACCGCGCAGGCCGTCGAGAACCTGAAGCTGCAACTGGCCACGATGGATGCCACGGTCGCCGATGTCGCCAAGACGTTGTGCTTCCTCACCGACATGGACACGTTCGCCACCTTCAACGAGGCCTACGTCGCCGGCTTCGGCGACAGCCGCCCCGCACGCAGCACCATCGGCGTTGCCGCGCTGCCAGCGGGTGGCGCCGTCGAGATCGAGGCCTGGGCCTTCAAACCGTTGCCCTCGAAGCAGTAGGCTCACATCGTGCCCGGTGCCATTGCCATCATCGTCGTCCTGCTGGTGTTTCCCGTGATCGCCATCATGGGCTCGGTCACCATTGCAGCGTTGCTCGGTCACCTGCTCAACCGCGATGGTGAACAACGCAACGAGGGCAGCGAGCTGCTCGACACCAACTACTGAGGCGTTCGGTAGCCTGGCTGCGTCGTAGTCTCCACAGGCTGCGGCCACGACCCCGGGCCGCTTGTAACGGTGCCGGGGTCACTCGCGCCGGGCAGCTGGCAGACTGGCTGCCATGCACCAGCACGATGCCTCCATGGAGGTGCTCACCCAAGCGATCGTGCGCTACGCCGTCGATCGGGTGCGCATGGAGCCGCCGCTGGATGCGCCCCGCACACCGGCCGAGCTGAAGGCGATGGCGGGGCGCACGGTCACCGAACGCGGCCTGGGCGGCCTGGAAGCGCTGCGCGTGTTCGGCGAGGTGCTCGCCCCCGCCTGCATCTCGGCCGACCATCCTCGTTTCTTGTCGTTCGTGCCGACAGCGCCCACGGAGGCGTCCATCCTGTTCGACCTCGTGGTGGGCGCCTCCAACATCTATGCCGGCTCGTGGATGGAAGGTGGAGGAGCCGTCTTCGCGGAGAACGAGGCGCTGCGCTACCTCGCCGATCTGGCCGGCATGCCGGCGGCGGCCGGTGGCGTGTTCGTCAGCGGCGGCACCGCCGGCAACCTCAGTGCCCTCATCGCCGCCCGTTGGCGTTGGCGCCAGCGGGCAGGTGGCAGGTTCGATCGCACCCGCGGACTCATCATCTCCTCCAAGGGCGCGCACAGCAGCATCGCCCAGGCGTGCCGCGCGATGGACACCGACGAAGTGCAGGTCACCTCCGACAGCGAGGGTCGGCTGCACGTGGAGAACCTGCGCGAGGCCGTTGCCACGTTGGCGCCGGAGGATCGTGAACGTGTCTTCGCCGTCGTCGCCACCTGTGGCACCACCAACGCCGGCGTGATCGACGACCTCGATGCTGCAGCCGACGTGGCCGCCGAGCTGGGGGTGTGGTTCCACGTCGACGGCGCCTATGGCGGCGCCGGCCTGGCCGCACCCAGCGTGCGCGCCCACTACCACGGCATCGAGCGTGCCGACAGCTTCATCGTCGATCCGCACAAGTGGCTGTTCGCCCCGTTCGACTGCTGCGCCCTGCTGTACGCCGATCCGTCGGTGGCGCGGGCGGCGCACACGCAGCACGCCGAGTACCTCGACGTGCTGCACGCCGACGAGGGTCACGAGGAGGACTGGAACCCCAGCGACTTCGCGCACCACCTCTCGCGCCGTGCGCGCGGCCTGCCCTTCTGGTTCAGCCTCGCCACCTATGGCACGGGCGCATACCGCGATGCGGTGGAACAGTCGCTCACCGTCACCCGCGAGGCAGCGCGCCTCATCCGCGAATCCGATCATCTCGAGCTGATCATGGAGCCCGAGCTCAGCGTGGTGCTGTTCCGCCGGCGCGGCTGGACCCCCGCCCAGTACCAGCAGTGGAGCGAAGAGATGCTCGCAGCCGGCACCGCGTTCGTGGTGCCGACGGCGTGGGCCGGCGAGACCGTGCTGCGCATCTGTGTGGTCAACCCGCGCACCACCGTCGACGACGTTCGGCTGATCCTCGACTCTCTCACCTGAACGGAGCACCCATGGCCGATCTGCTCATCCGCAACGCGCTCACGGTTGCCACCGTCGATGCGCAACGACGCGAGTTGCACGGTGGGTGGGTGGCTGTCACCGGCAACCTGATCGAGGCAGTCGGCGCCGGCACCGACCCCGCGCCGGCGGCAACGCGCACCATCGATGCCACCGACTGCCTGGTGACGCCGGGTCTGGTGAACGTGCACCACCACATGTACCAGAACCTCACCCGCGCCTACCCGCCGATGACCGACAAGCCGCTCTTCGGATGGCTGCAATCGCTGTACCCACTGTGGCGCGCGATCGACGAGGAGTCGGTGTACGCCAGCGCGTTCGTCGGGCTCGCCGAGCTGGCGCTCAGCGGTTGCACCACCAGCAGCGACCACCTGTACCTGCACCCCCGGGGCGCCGGCGACCTGCTGAGCGCGGAGATCGCGGCTGCTCGCGAGTTGGGCATGCGGTTCCACCCGACTCGTGGCTCGATGAGCCTCAGCCAGAAGGACGGCGGCCTACCACCCGACGACGTGGTCGCCGACGACGACGAGATCCTCGCTGCCGGCGAAGCAGCGGTGCACCGGCACCACGACCGCAGCCATGGGGCCATGGTGCGCATCGCCCTGGCGCCGTGCAGCCCGTTCAGCGTCACCGAGCAGCTGATGGTGCGCAGCGCCGAGCTGGCCGAACGGCTCGATGTGCGCCTGCACACGCACTTCGCGGAGAACGCGGAGGACGACGCGTTCTCGTTGGCCACCTTCGGCTGCCGGCCGATGGAGTATCTCGAGCGCACCGGCTGGTGCACCGACCGCACGTGGGTGGCGCACTGCGTGATGCCCGACGACGATGAGCAGCGCCGCCTCGGCGCGGCGGGCATCGGTGTTGCTCACTGCCCCAGCAGCAACCTCATCCTGGCCTCGGGCATCGCGCCCGTGGTCGCGATGCGGGCAGCGGGTGTGAAGGTCGGCCTCGGCGTCGATGGCTCGTCGTCGGCCGACAGTGCATCGCTGTGGATGGAGGCACGCCAGGCCATGCTGCTGGCCAAGCTGCGCGGCGGCGCCCACGCCGGCACGGCCCGCATGGCGTTGGAGATGGCCACTCTCGGCGGTGCAGGGTGCCTCGGTCGCGAGGGCGAGATCGGTGTGCTCGCCGCTGGTGCAGTTGCCGACATCGCGGTGTGGAAGCTCACCGGGCCCTCGTTCGCGGGCGCGTTGGCCGACCCGATCGAGGCGTGGCTGCGCTGTGGACCGGTGAGCGCCTGGCACACCATCGTCAACGGCAGCTTCGTGGTTCGCGACGGCGAGATCCTGCACCCCGATCTGTCGCACGTGTTGCACAGCCATGCTCGGCATGCAGCACGCATCCAGCAGCTGCCCCGATGATCGAGGCCTTCTTCGTTGCCTTCGGCACGGTGTTCCTCGCCGAGTTGCCCGACAAGACGATGGTTGCGTCGTTGGTGCTCACCACCCGCTTTCGCCGCCCGTTGGCGGTGTGGGTGGGCGTCTCCTCAGCGTTCGTGCTGCACGTGGTGCTGGCCGTCAGCATCGGCTCGCTGCTGCGCCGGTTGCCCGAGACACCCGTGAAGGTTGCAGTGGCAACGCTGTTCCTGGTGGGCGGGTGGCTGCTGCTCCGGGGCGACAGCGAGCCGGCCGAGGATGCCGCCGACGTGCCCGCCGACGTGTCGTTCCGGCGAGTGGCGCTCACCGCGGCATCGGTGGTCGGTCTCGCCGAGTTCGGTGATCTGACGCAGCTCGCCACCGCAGGCATCGCGACTCGATACTCGGCACCGATCGCAGTGGCCCTCGGAGCGTGGTGCGCCCTCGCCAGCGTCGCTGCACTCGCGGTCACCGCCGGTCAGTGGATCGTGCGGCACGTGCCGCTGCGGGTGGTGCAGCGAGTGGCGGGTGGCGTGTTCCTGGTGTTCGGCATCGTCACCCTTGTGTCCATCTTCACCTGACACACGCGTCCCGCGGGTTTGTCGCCGCCGATGCCGGGGTACCGTGCAGGCGATGAACGACAAGCCCGACCAACCCGATCAGTACCTGGTGGGTGTGTCGCTGCCCGATGCGCTGCGCGCCCAAGAGTTCCTCACGGCCGCCACCGGCCTGTCCGTGAAGGGTTCGCTGAAGCTGCGTGATGCCGTCATCGTCAGCAAGGACGACAACGGCAACACCGCTGTGCGCGAGACGATCGACCCGCAACCCGGCCGTACCGCGCTGTCCAGCGCCATGTGGAGCGGCCTGCTCGGCCTCATGTTCGGCGGGCCTGTGGGCTGGCTGGTGGGCGGTGCCGTGGGCGCCGGCATCGGCGCCGGCGCGGCCAAGATCATCGACCTCGGTGTCCCCGACGAGTGGGTGCAGTGGTTCCGCGAATCGGTGCAGCCCAGCACCACCACCGTCGTGCTGTTGCTGGAGAACCTCGATGTCGGCGCGCTGGCCACGGAGCTGCAGCGCTTCCCCTTCGCCCGCCTGGTGCACACCACGTTGCCCGAGTACTCGCTGCGCCGGCTGGAAGCCGCGCTCGGCCAGTCACCCGCAACCCCGGTCGCCGAGGCCCCGGCCGAGCCCGCTGCGGCTGCCACAGAGCCGGCCGACAGCTGAGGTCTGCTGCCGCCACCCGGCGGCGCGGCCACTCTACGATTGGCGAGTGACCAACATCGACCGGCGACGCTTCCTCGCGCTCGGCGTGATGCTGGCCGCAGGGTGCTCGACCACCCGCTCTGGCACCGGCAGTGGTGAGGGCAAGCTGGTCGGCGTGCCGGGCAGCACCCTCGGGTCGTCGCGCCGCGCCATCACCTCGGTGGCCATGGTCGGCGACTCGATCACCGAGGGCAGCAAGCCGGTGCTCACCACCACGCTCACCGATGCCGGCGTGGAAGAGCTGCGCATCGAGGGCAAGCACAGCCGGCGCATCGAGGTGGGCAACGGCAAGGGTGATGCACCGCTCAGTGGCATCATCACCGTGTACAACCTGCTCGCCGAGGGCGTCGACCCCGATGCGTGGGTGATCCAGCTGGGCACCAACGACGTGGGCAGCTACGAAAGCGCCGAGCAGTACGGCGAGCTCATCGACAAGATCACCGTCATGCTGCCCGAGAAGCCACTGGTGTGGGTGAACACCTTTCGCAAGCAGTACCTCGACGACACCATCGTGTTCAACACGGTGCTCGCCGAACGGATGAAGACCCGTGGGGATGCCGCGGTCGCCGACTGGTTCACCATTGCCTCGGCGCCCGACGAGAGCGTGCTGCGCAGCGACCAACTGCACCCCAACGACAACGGCCAGCTGGCCTTGAGCCTGCTGGTGCTGGAGGCCCTGCAACAGCTCTGAGCCGGCTGTGGCATCATCCGGTCGTGGTCGATCGGCGCACCTTCGGGATGTGGGCGAGAGGGCGCAGGCGCGCACTCGATCTCACGCAGCACCAGATGGCCGAGCTGGTCGGCTGTGCGACCGTCACCATCCGCAAGATCGAGGCGGACGAGCGGCGCCCCTCGAAGGTGATGGCGATGCAGTTCGCCAAGGTGCTCGGCATCGATGCCGGGGATTTCGACGGCTTCGTCGCAGCGGCGCGAGGCTTTCGAGCGCCTGCGACAGGTGTCGGTGCGCCGCACGAGATCGAGGCGCGACTGCCCGTGGCACTGACGCGGTTCGTGGGGCGCGAGGGCGAGCTCGACGAGCTCGAGCGCACGTGCTCGGTGGCGGGCGGCCCGGCTCGCCTGATCACCGTGATCGGGCCCCCGGGTGTCGGTAAGACTCGCTTCGCCCTCGAAGCCGCATCGCGGCTGGCCGGGCGTTACGACACCCCAGCCGTACTGGTGCAGTTGGCCCACCGCAGTGCCGCGGAGGAGATCGTGCCCGCGGTCGCGGCGGCGTTGGGCGCTGATCTTGGCGACGTCCGCGACGAACGCACGTCGCTCATCGCTCGCATCCGCACCGGCCCGCTGCTGCTGGTGCTCGACAACCTCGAGCAGATCCAGGGCGCGGGGCAGGTGGTGGCCGACCTGTTGGAGACCTGCGACTCGCTGAGCTGCCTCGTCACCAGCCGGCGTCCACTGCTGGCATACGGCGAGCACGAGTTCGAGTTGGCGCCGCTGACCGAACCCGCTGCAGTGCAGCTGTTCATCGATCGCAGCAGCGCGCTGCTGCGCAACCGGATTGCCGACCACGACGAAGTGGCCGCGGTGTGTCGTCTCCTCGATGGGCTCCCGCTGGCCATCGAGCTCGCCGCCCGTCGCGTGCGGGATCACTCGGTGGCCGAGTTGCGCGAGAGGATCGACTCGTCGCTGTCGGCCCTGGGCTCCGGGCCGCTCGACCGCGACGGGCGCCACGCCACGATGGAGGCCACGGTGGCCTGGAGCCACCACTTGCTCGACCAGGCGACGCAGTCGGTCGCGCGGCATGCGGCGGTCTTCCGAGGAGGTTTCACCGCTGACGCGCTCGCCGCGGTGGTGCCCGCACCGCTCGCCGCGTCGGTGCCCGCTGCGCTGCAGCTGCTGGCCGAGAGCTCGCTCGTCGGCACCGACCCGGTGCTGCAGCGCCACCAGATGCTCGAAGTGGTGCGCTCGTACGCGCTGGATCAGCTCCGCGAGGCGGGCGAGGACCTGAACGCATCAGCGCGCCACGCGGAGTGGATGGTGGCGGCGCTGGAGGCGGCCGGGCCGCGCGGCGTGTCGGCCGACCTGCCCGCGCACTCGCTGCCGCTGGCGGAGGATGCGAACATCCGGGCGGCGCTCACGTGGACGCTCGCGGACGGACACGACCTCGCCAGCGGCCGTCGGCTGCTCGCCGCGATCGGCATGGCCTGGTACATGATGGGCCGCGGTGAGGAGCTGCTGCGATGGCTCCCACTGGCCGGGTCGGAGCCCGATGACCAGGCCGTCGCGGTGGGGCTGGCCGCAGTAGAGGGACTCGTTCGGTGGTCGCTCGGGGAGAACGACCGCGCGGCCGAAGTGTTGCGTGGCGTCACCTCACTCGCCGACTCCGCCGAGCCGACTGTCGCTCGATGGCAGGCCGAAGCGGCCGGCATGCTGGCCATGACCCACATCATCAGTGGCGACCTCACCGGTGCCGGCGAGATGCTCTCACGGTGCTGCCGCCTGTTCGACGTGCACCGCGACCCGATGCCGTTGGGTCTGACGTACCTGCGCCAGGGCCGTATCGCCCTCCTCGAGGGTTCGTACGCTGAGGCCGCCGAGCGCATCGAGGCCGCCACTGAGGTCTATCGCGCTGCCGGCTCGGCATGGGGTGTGGCCAACAGCGTCGGCTCCCTCGCCGAGGTCGCGCTCGCAGAAGGCCGCCTGCCAGCGGCTCAGGAGCTGTTCCTGTGCGCCGTTGACGGGCTCGTCGAGGCCGGCGCCGAACCGTACGCCGTGTTCCGCCTCACCGGGCTCGCCAACACGCTCACCGCCGCCGGCCGCCACCGGCAGGCGGCACTGGTTGCCGGCATCGCCGAGCAGTGGATCGACGAGCTGGGCGTGCCGCTCTTCCCCTTGGGAATCGCGCCGTACCAACGGCATCGCGGCTGGACGGCGGATGCGCTCGGCGCCGAGTTCGCGACCACGGTCGAGGAAGGTCGCGCAATGGCGCGAACCGACGCTGCGTTGCGGCACCTCTTGGCCTGACCGCGGCTTGTATCGCTGTTCGTATCGGTGGCGGATACCCACGCCGACAGCAGCGATGGTTTGCTCGCCGCATGAGCAGCAACGACTCCGACAAGATCCGCCTCGTCGAGGAGCACTACCAGAGCTTCTGGCACGGCAACCTCGACGACTTCGACCAGCAGCTCTCGCCCGACTTCGTCGACGAGAGCGCGCCCCCCGGGGCCCGTCAAGGCCCGCTGGGCGTGAAGGAGTGGGCGGCGGTGGCGCGCTCGGTCTTCTCCCCGATGGCCGTCACCATCGACGACGCGATGGTTGCCGACAACGTGGTGGTCGTGCACGCCAGATGGCGCGGCCGGCAGGTGGTGGAGTTCATGGGGCGCCAACCCGCCGATGGCGACATCACCTTCGGTGGCATCGTCGTGTGGCAGTTCGGTGACGATGGCCGCATCGCCCGGCGCACCGCGTTCTTCGATCCGCAAACGGCAATGAAGGTGGTACCGGCGTGAGGTGCCAGAGGAGCGCCTGGGCACTCATCGGGGTGGCGGCGTGCACCGCGCTCGTCGCGTGCGCGCAGGACTCGGCCCAGCCCAGCCGCGCCAGCGGTGCCGTGACCGTCGAGCCGACGGCTGCATCCGCCGCGCCACCCGCCACCTCGACGACCATCGGCGCACCCGCTCTCCCATCGACGGTCGTTGCATCGACGGCTGTTGCATCGACGGCCGTTGCGTCCACCGCGCCGGCCGGACCCGCCTCGGGCGACATCGCGATCACCGGCTTCGAGTACGCGTACGGCGGGGTGCCGGCGAGTGTGCTCGCCGGTTCGCGGTTGGTGTTCGACAACATCTCCACGACGGAGGTGCACGAGATCGTGGTCTGGCGACTCGCGGCCGGCGAGACGCGTGGTGCCAAGGAGCTGATGGCATTGCCGGCCGAGGAGTGGACCTTCTTCGACGGCCCACCCTTGGCGGTGTCGATCGCCGCGCCCGGCGAACCGGGTTCCTTGGTGGAGGGCCTCGGCGATGGCACCCTGGAGTTGCCCGGCCGGTACCTCTTCTACTGTGCGATCCCGGTGGGCCTGGAGCCGGCGAGGTTCTTCGAGCTCTCCGCGCAGTCGGGCGGGCCGGTCGTGATCGACGGCGTGCCCCCGCACTACACGAAGGGCATGGTCGCAGAGCTCATCGTCGAGTGAGTGCTGCTCACCATGCGAGCAACACGCGGCGCGTGCCTCAGTTGCCCCACCGGCTCTGGCCGAAGCGGTAGCCAACGGAACGAACGGTTTGGATGAGGTTGGCGTGCTCTTCGCCGAGCTTGGCGCGCAGGCGGCGGATGTGCACGTCGACGGTGCGGGCGCCGCCGTAGTACTCGTAGCCCCACACTCGGCTGAGCAGGATCTCGCGGGTGAACACCTTGCCGGGGTTCTGCGCGAGGAACTTCAGCAGCTCGTACTCCATGTACGTCAGGTCCAGCGGGTGGCCTTCGATGGATGCCTGGTAGGTCTCCAGGTTCAGCGCCAGCCCGCTGTACTCCACGATCTCCGGGCGGGCCTCGGTGCCGCCGCGGAAGAACAGGTGTCGCAGCCGGGCCTCCACTTCCACCGGGTGGAAGGGCGTGAGGCAGAAGTCGTCGAACAGCTCGTCGCGCAGCTGCAGGTCGGCGAGCTGGCCGCCGCTGACCAGCACCATCAGCGGGCTCACCGGAGCGTCGCGCTTGCGCAGCGCGCGGCACAGCGCCCAGGCGCCGTCGGGGTCGGCGTCGCAAGCGATGATTGCACCGGCCCACCCGGTTGCAGGCTCGTTGCGCGCCGCATCCTCCGCCGAGCTGACCGCCTTCCAGCGATAGCCGGCAAGGTCGAGCGTGCGCGCGAGATCGGAAGGCGGTGGCTCGGGGAAGACCGCCACCAGTTCCATCTATCGGGTCCTGTTCATCGGCCGAGTCGTGTTCATCACAGCGCTCGCAGGTAACGATCGAACTCGAACTGGCTGACGTGCGTCTTGTAGGCACGCCACTCGCTGCGCTTGTTGCGCAGGAACCACTCGAAGATGTGCTCACCGAGCGCCTCGCGCACCAGCGTCGACTGCTCCATCACCTTCAGCGAGTCGCTGAGCGACTGCGGCAACGTCTCGATGCTGAGCGCCGCGAGCGCCGCATCGTCGAGCTCGAACAGGTTGGCAGCGGCCTCGGAGGCCAGCTCGTACCCTTCGGAGATGCCCTTCAGGCCGGCGGCGAGGATGACGCTGAACGCCAGGTACGGGTTGCACGCGGGGTCGGGGCTGCGGTACTCGATGCGGGTGGCGCTGGGGTTGCCACGCTTGGGGATCGGTACTCGGATGAGCCCGCTGCGGTTGTTGCGCGCCCAGCTGATGTGCACCGGCGCCTCGAAGCCGGGCACCAACCGCTTGTAGCTGTTGACCGTCTGGTTGGTGATGGCGGTGATCTCGGCCGCATGGCGCAGCAGGCCGGCCATGAACTGCTTGGCGGTGGGCGAGAGGTTGTACGGGTCGTCGTCGCTGTAGAACGCGCTTGTCCTCGCCGTCGAACATGCTGAAGTGCATGTGCATGCCGCTGCCTTGCACACCCTCCAGCGGCTTGGGCATGAACGTGGCGTGCACGCCCTGCTTGGCGGCAACCTCCTTCACCACCAGGCGGAAGGTCATCACGCTGTCGGCCATGGTGAGCGCGTCGGTGTGGCGCAGGTCGATCTCGTGTTGGCTGGGGGCATCCTCGTGGAAGCTGTACTCCACCGGAATGCTCATCGTCTCCAGCGTGCGGATGGTCTCCTTGCGCAAGGTGCCGGCGATGTCGGTGGTGGTGAGGTCGAAGAAGCCGCCTTCATCGAGCGGGGTGGGGGCCTGCCCCTTCTCCGGCGGCGCGAAGTAGAAGAACTCGATGTCGGGGGCCACGTAGAACGTGAAGCCCTGCTCGTGCGCGGCCCGCAGGTTGCGGCGCAGCACCTGGCGCGGGTCGCCTTCGAACGGCGAACCATCCAGGTTGTGGATGTCGCAGAACACGCGAGCCTCCACCGACTTGGGGTCGCCCCATGGCAGCACCTCGAAGGTGTTGGGATCGGGCATGGCCAGCACGTCGGCTTCCTGCACGCGGCTGAAGCCGTCGATGGCGGAACCGTCGAAGGTCATGCCGTCCTCGAGTGCGTTCTCCAGCTCGGCCGGGCTGATCGCGAAGCTCTTCAGGTTGCCGAGCACGTCGGTGAACCACAGGCGGATCAACCGCACGCCGCGTTCCTCCACGGTGCGCAGCACGTAGTCGCGTTGTTGGTCGAGCATGAACGAACTCCCTCAGGGGCTCAAGGGACGCCTCAAGTGTGCCACGCGTGCTGGTCAACGGCCCCGCCGGCCGTGTGAACGGCGTGTGAACGGGGCCAGGTCAGGGCACGCACGGCGTGCCGCGTGCGGCCAGCAGACGAGCCACACGGACCGCCGAGTCGTCGATGTCGGCCTCCGTCAGCGCCCCGTCGGCAACGGCCTGCTCGATGGCCGCGATGACGTCTGCGGTGTCGGCAGTCGAGGTGAAGATGACCACGTCGACGCCCGCCTGCAACGAGCGGACGGCGGCAGCGGGGACCGAGATGTCGACTGCGCCCATGCCGAGTGCGTCGGTCATCACCAGTGCGTCGCCCCAGCCGAGCTCGTTGCGCAGCAGTGAGACGGCTGCGGCGCTGAAACCGGCTGGTTGCCCGTCGGTGAGGCCGGGCACGTCGAGATGGCCCACCATCACGCCCGCGCCACTGCCGGCAAGTTGCCGGTAGGGCACGAGGTCGCGCTCGAGCAGCGCTGCGAGGGGAGGGGTGACCGCGAGCGACTGGTGCGTGTCGGCGGAGGCAGAACCGTGGCCCGGGAAGTGCTTGAGGATGGGCACCAGCCCTGCCGACTGCCACGCGCGCACGTACAGCGCGCCGAGGTCGGCCACCTGCTGCGGGTCGCCGGCGAACAGCCGGCCCTGCCCCAGCGGGTCGTCGCCTTCGGTCGGGCGCACGTCCACCACCGGCCCGAGGACGACGTCGATTCCGGCGTCGGCGATCAGGGGCGCGTGCCGTTCGATGACGCTGGTCACCTCCGCTGCCGCACGGGCCGACATGTCCTGTTGCGACGGGATCTCTTCGAGCGCCCGCAGCCGCTGTACGGCGCCACCTTCCTCGTCGGTGGCCACCGCCAGGCCGTGCGCGCCGAGTGCGGTGAGCTCGGTGAGACGGTCGCCCAGTTGCTCGGCGAACGCGTCGGAAGGAGTCATCAGCACGACGCCACCCACACGCTGCTCGCGCACGATGCTCTCCGCCAGCGACCACTGGTCGGAGTAGACCGACGGCCACACCAGGAGCGCAATGCGATCGCGCAGCGGCCACTGCGTGACGCAGGCCAGCAGTGCTGCCGAGTCGCCGGCCGGTTGCGTCGTGACGGGTTCCGTCGAGGCCGGTTGCGATGTCGCCGGCCCAGTCGTCGCCGGTTCGGTCGCGACCGTGCTGCTCCCCGGCGTGCTGCTCGCCGGCGTGCTGCTCGCCGGCGTGATGGCGCCGGTGTCGAGCGTCGCCGGTCCGCTGGAGGTGGCAGTGCACGCAGCGAGGAGCATGGGCAGTGTGAGCATCACGAGCCGGGCGGGCGTGGAGCGCGGCATCAGACAGCCGGTTTGAACTCGCGTCCGAAGCACTCGTTGGACGCGAGGCCGCGATCCGTGCACCACTTCGCTGCCGCCTCCTGAGTGGCGAACGCCTCCGGCACGATGGAGAGGAACCAGCCGGTCATCGGCTGCCCGCCGAACTCGAAGGCGAAGGCGCCACCGTCGACCAAGATGGCGCCGTAGGCATCGCGGCGCACCATGTGGTCGGCAAGGATCTCGACGCTGCCGTAGGTGATGGGCTCCTCCACCAGGCCGACGATCTTGGCGCTGAGCTGCGGCACGAACTTGCCCACCAGGGCGGTCGCCGTCGGCAGATCCTGCTGCAAGAGGTTCTGCAGCTCTTCGGCTGCCGCGACTGCCGGGTCGGCGGGCACGGTGTTGCCACCGGTGGTGACGGTGGTGGCCGCGGTGTCGGCCACGGCCGTCGTATTGGTCGCACCGGTGTTGGTCGCCCCCGTGTTTGCCACCGCCGTGGTGTCGGTGGTGGTGCCGTTGTCGCCGCCGGTGAACAGAACCAGCGCACCCACCGCTGCGGCCGCGACGAGCAAGACGACGAGCAGCAACATCCACTGGGAGCGCGGCTTGCCGGGTGGCACCGAATCGCTGGGCGGCGGTTGGATCGGCTTGGCCGGCGCCGGCGCGGCCGGGGCCGTCGCGGCGACAGCCGTCGCCGCGACAACCGCCTTCGAGACCGCCGCCGGTGCGGGCGGCGTTGCTGCCGCGGCCACCGCTGGAACCGGTGCCGGGGGTGCCGGTCGAGGTGCCGGTGCCGGGGGTGCCGGTGCCGTTGCTGGGGTGGAGGGTGCGTTCGCAGCGAGGACACCAGCCCCGTAACGAGCGGCGCCCATCGCCACCGAGTGCTTCGGATGCACATCCGACACCACCGGCCGACCCAACTCACCACGCACCATGTCAGCCACCAACGGAATACGCGACGAACCACCCGCCAACAACACCACCTTCACCTCACCCAACCCCACACCAGCAGCATCCACCGCCCGACGCACACACTCCACCGTCTCCCGCAAAATCGGACGAATCATGTCCTCGAACTCAACACGCGTGATCCGCACCTGCATCTGCACATTCGGCAACAACACCGACACCGACGCATCCGAATCAGCCGACAACGACTCCTTCGCCAACACACACTCCGCCCGCAACCGCGCAAACGCCGCCCGCACCCCCACATCACCAGCATCCAACCCACCAATCACATCACCCACCACACCACGCACATGCGTCAACACCGCCTCATCAAAATCAATCCCCCCCAACCGCTCAATCCCATGCCCACGACCCAACACCTCGAACCCACCCACCGACTTGCGCAACACCGCCGCATCAAAGGTGCCACCACCCAAGTCATACACCGCCACCACCTCACCAACCTCCACCCGCGCACCCGCCGCGAACTGCAACGCCGCAGCCACCGGCTCCGACAACAACAACGCCCCCGGCACCCCCGCCAACACCACCGCCTGACGCAACAAATCCAACTTGTACTCACCCCAATTCGCAGGATGCGTCACCACCACCACATCAGCCACACCCCCCTGACGCTCCACCACATCCACCACCACCGCCCGCAACAACAACCCCAACAACCTGTCAGCCGAAAACGGCGTCCGATCCAACATGATCGGCGCCGTATCACCCAACCGCCGCTTGAACTCACGCGCCAACCGCGACGGCTCACCCAACCCCCGCCGCTCCGCCACATCCCCAACCAAAACCCCACCATCATCACGCAAAAACACCAACGACGGAATCGCCGCCGCATGATTCCCCAACGGCACCACCTCCACCCGACCACCACGCCACACAGCCGCAGCCGTAAACGTCGTCCCCACATCAACACCCAACACATACCCCACGAAAAACCACCCTTCCGATGGTGGTGAGACTAGTTGCGCCGGCCCCAACGCAAAGAGGGCCGGCCTCCCGGCAGATGCCAGGTGGGCCGACCCTCGATGTCGGGAATCAGGTGGTGCCGTCGGTCAGCCGGCGGCGCCGCAAACGGTCTCCACGATCAGGCGGGTCACGGTGTACGGGTCGCAGTTGGCGTTCGGGCGGCGATCCTCGGCGTAGCCCTGGCCGGTGCGGCTGACCTGCCACGGGATGCGGATGCTCGCACCGCGGTCCGACACGCCGTAGCTGAACTTGTTGTACGGGGCGGTCTCGTGAGCACCGGTGAGGCGGCTCTCGATGTCGTGGCCGTAGTTCTTCACGTGCAGGTCGATCTTCTTGCCGATTGCGTCGCATGCGGCCTTGATGGCCTTCATGTCCTTGTCCTCGCGCATCGCCTTCGTGCTGAAGTTGGTGTGCGCGCCTGCGCCGTTCCAGTCGCCCTTCTGCGGCTTGGCGGCGAGGCTGACGACCACGTCGTAGTCCTCGGCGATGCGGTGCAGCAGCCAGCGGGCCACGGTGAGGTGGTCGCTGACGGTGAGCGCGTCGGCGGCGCCGATCTGGAACTCCCACTGGCCGGGCATGACCTCGGCGTTGGTGCCTTCGATCATCAGCCCGGCATCGATGCACGCCTGTGTGTGCTCTTCGATGATCTCGCGGGCGGCGACGCGACCGGCGCCGACGCCGCAGTAGTAGGGGCCCTGCGGGGCGGGGAAGCCACCGTTGGGAAAGCCGAGGGGCTCGCCGTTGAGCTTGAGGAGCGTGTACTCCTGCTCGATACCGAAGATCATCTCGTGCTTGGCGTACTTCTTGGCCGCCTTCGCACACGTGACGCGGGTGTTGGTGGGGTGCGGCTTGTCGTCCTGGGTCAGGTGCACGTCGCAGAGCACGAGCACGTTGTCGCCGCCGCGGATCGGGTCGGGGCAGATGAACACGGGCTGCAGTTCGCAGTCGCTCTTGTCGCCGGTGGCCTGGTTCGTGGAGGAACCGTCGAAGCCCCAGATCGGGGGCGTCTTGCCGTCGGCGAGGATCTTGGTCTTCGAGCGGAGCAGGGGAGTCGGCTCAGTGCCGTCGAGCCAGATGTATTCAGCTTGGTAAGCCACGGTGTTCCTTTGCGAAAGAGTGGAAGGGGCTCCGACATGCTGCCGAATGGCGATTTCAGCCCCGTTGCCCAAGTGTGAACGCTGTGTGAAGTCGGGCAGCGACCGCGCAGCACCAGGCAGAAGCCAGTAGCGCTGCGATCATCGACGTGGCAGTGAGCGCGATCAACGCCGGCCCCATCGCGACCAAGGGCAGGGCCAGGGTCGCCAGTGTGGCGGCGGCACCTATACGGCTGACGGTCCGAAGCTGCAGCGGGCGGCCGAACCCGATGAGAAAGAGCCCGATGGTCGTGGCCACCAATGGCATCACCCACTCGTCGTGGCCCATGGCGCCGGCGATGCCGGGCACGACGATGCTGCCAGCGATCTGAGCGACGGTGAGCCATGTCACGGGACGCATGAAACGTCGGCCCTCGGGTGTGCGGAACGCGTCGCGGGCACGCATCCCGCCCGCGGCACGAGTCGCGATTCGGATGGCAAGTGCGCCGGCGATCGCCACTGCGATCAGAACGCCGACCGCCACGACAGGCGCCCCAGCGGCCGAGACGAAGCGCAGTGACCAGAGCAACGCGAACACCACTTGGATCACAACGGCGTTGCGGCGCAGCAACTGCACCAGCGTGCTGTGTGCGACGGGCAGGTTCATCTCGGTGACGGTCACTTCGACACCGCCGGTCGTGCACGCCACCAGGCCACGGTGGCTGCTGCTCCCTCGGAGAGCGGGGTGGCCGACAACCCGAACGTCTGCTCGGTGAGCGCGCTGTCGGTGACCCAGGGCTCGGCGAATTGGTACCAGGTCTCCTTCAGCGCTCTCATCATCGGCGAGAACAGGCCGAGCGCGGACAGCGCTGCCTTCGGCACCGCGCCGACCTTCACCGTTGTTCCGGCCGCGGTGGCGAATGCCTCGATCGTCGTGCGCTGGCTGACGGCGGGTGCGTTCGGCACGTGCCACGGCTTGCCCCATGCGCGCTCGTCGCCGGCGATCGTGACCATCGTCGTGACGACATCGGGCATGAAGCTGACCGAGTGCGGGATGTCGAGCGCGCCCAGCAGGCTGACCTTCTTGCCGGCGAGCACGTTGGGGAGCACGCGTTCGCCGAGTGCCGCGCCGATCACGTGCGGGCCGTAGAAGTCGCTGGCTCGAGCGAGAGTTGCCCGCAGCCGTCCGGATGCGTGGGCGGCCATGAGGTCGTGTGCCATCCGAGCCCGCACGGAACCCTTTTCGCCGGTCGCGTTCATCGCGTCGTGCTCGCGCATCGGCATCGAGGTGCCCGGGCCGAATGCGTAGAGGTTGTCCATCATCACCAGCACGGCCCCGGTGCGTTCGGCGGCGGCCATCAACGCCTGGTGGACAGGCGGCCAGGCAGTAGCCCACTGGTGGTACGGCGGGTTCGCACAGTTGAAGATGGTGGCCGCGCCGGTGGCGGCATGCACCAGTGCCTCGGTGTCGGCCGCGTCGGCTCGCACTTTGCTGATCAGTGCATGTGTGGGCCCACTGCCGCTGCGGGTGATGACGGTGACGGCCTCCCCCCTGGCTGCGAGCAGCGTGGCGATCCCCGAGCCGACAGGGCCGGCGCCGATGACGACGTGGTGGTTCATGGTTCTCTCCTGGTTGAGGGTGCTCCTATTTGTGAGCACTGCTCTCACTGTCGCAGTGAAGGGCGAGAAAAACAAGAGCACTGCTCTCGTTTGAGGGTGACATCGGCTACACTCGTGTCGTGGCCGGGATCCGTGAACGAGCACGTGCAGAGCACACCGCCGAGATCGTGCGATTGGCGCGTGTGCAGGTGGAGCGCGAGGGTGCCAGCAGCCTGTCGCTGCGCGCGATCGCCCGCGAACTGGGCATGGTCAGCTCCGCGATCTACCGCTACTTCGCCAGCCGCGACGAGCTGTTGACGAAGTTGATCATCGACTCCTACGACCGATTGGGTGAAGAGGTCGAAGCCGCCGACGCGGGTGTTCGGCGGCGCACCGACTTCCTCGGCCGCTGGCGGGCGATGAGCCACGCCATTCGGCAGTGGGCGCTCGCTCATCCGGCGGAGTATGCACTGCTGTTCGGCACTCCGGTGCCCGGCTACGCAGCGCCGCAGGACACCATCGGCCCGGCCAGTCGGTACACCATCGTGTTGATCCGGTTGATCGTGGAGATGGAGGGCGCCGGACACCGTTCTGCCGACAAGGTGCCGGTTGCGCTGCGCCGTGACTACGCCCGCTTCCGGCAGCGCTTCGACGTGGCGGCGAGCGACGCGATGCTGATGGGCGGCATGGCCGCGTGGGCCAACATGATGGGGGCCATCAACCTCGAGCTGTTCGGGCACTTGTACAACGTGATCGACACGCCCGGTGCACTCTTCGAGGCGGTGGTGGCACAGCAGGGCCGGCTGCTCGTCTCGGGAACCGCACCGCCGCCCGGCACGTCGAAGAGGGCATGAATCGACGCAACTTCCTCACCGCGCTCATCGGTACCCCGGCGCTCGCTGCCTTCCTCGCTGCTTGCGGCGACGATACGACGCAGAGCAGCAGCGACAACTCGCTCGCAGGCGCGCTCGACGAGGTGGTGCTGCGCATCGGCTACGAGGGCGGCTTCGTTCCCGCCGGCACGAGCTTCCTCAACCTGCCGACGGTGCTCGTCACCGGTGACGGCCGGGTGTTCACCCCTGGCGCTGTGCCCGCCGTCTACCCCGGGCCGTTGCTGCAGCCGATGTTCGAACGCAGCATCACCGAGCAGGGCATCGCGACGTTGATCGAGATGGCCGATGCTGCCGGCCTGCTGGGTGTCGCGCCCGACTACTCGTTGCCCGCCGAGAACATGATCGCCGATGCGCCCGACACCGTGGTGGCCATCACCGTGAACGGCACCACCTCTGTGCACCGTGCCTACGCGCTGGGCATCGACTCGCCCGATGGTGGCCCCAGCACGCCGGCTCGCGACAACCTGTTGCGGTTCGTCACGCAGGTGACCGATGTCGCCACTGCCGTCGGGTCGGGCAACGTGGGCTCCGAGGCAGCGTTCGCTCCCGATGGCTACCGCTTCCAGGCGATGGTGGTCGACCCGACGCAGTGGGCCGATCCTGCTCCGACGATCGTCGAGTGGCCTGCGGATGCAGGCGCGGTGCTGGCCGACTCGACGCAGTGCGCAGTGCTCGCCGGCGCTGTGGGTGACTCGCTGTTCGTCACGGCGACGCAGCTCACGTTCTTCCAAGAGGCCGAGCTCGTCTACCAGCTGTCGGTGGCCGGCGTGCTGCCCGGCGACCCATCCTGCTGACCAGGTGTGGCTACCCGGTCGTGTCGGTGGGCAGGTCGAGCACGGTGCCGTCGTGCAACGCCTGGCGCACTTGCTGCAGCAGCGCCTTGACGGCCACGTAGTCGGGGTCGTGGGGCTCCACCAGCGGCGGTGCCAGACCGACGGACTCGAACTGCTGGTCGGTGCTCTGCAGCGTCGCGAGCAACGTGCGGGCTTCCTCCACGGTCATCGACGTGCGCACGTTGTCGGCAACAGCTGCAGCCAGCTCACCGAAGCGCAGCAGCAGGTCGTCGATGCCGACCTCGTCGGCGATGGTCTGCAGCAGCAGTCGTTGGCGATCCATTCGCTGGTAGTCGCTGTCGCCGAGCCGTGACCGCACGTAACCGAGCGCCTTGGTGCCGTCCATGAACGTCTCGCCAGGGCCGATGGTGGGCGTCAGCCGGTAGTTCGAGCACTTCAGCTTGCTCGGCATCGGCAGCTCCCGGTCGATGTCGATGGTGATGCCGCCGATGGCATCGACCACCCTCACGAACCCGCACGAGTTGATGAGCGCGTAGTCGTCGATGGTGATGCCCAGCGAGAAGCTGAGCCCTTCCATCAGCGCTTGCACGCCGGCCTCGTTGGAGCCTTTGCCGTACGCGGCGGTGAGCGCTTCGTCGTTGTCGACGGTGTTGTACAACGCGTTGATGAAACCGCCCTCGTCGTCCTTGTAGCCGTTCGGGTAGCGATCAGCGAGGAGTGAGCCCGCAGGGAACTGCAGATGAGTGAGGTTGCGAGGTATCGACACGAGCGCGGCGCGGCCGGAGGCTTGGTCGACCAACGCGAGGATCATCGTGTCGGTGCGCAGCCCGACACGGTCGGCGCCCTCGTCGCTGCCCATCAGCAGCACGGTGTGGAACTCGCCGGCCAGTGGGTCGACGTCGGGGCCCACCGACACCGCCCCGGCATCGGCGGACTCCTGGAAGACCTCCTTCACCACGGCGCGGGCCTCTTCCATGCGCACCACCAGCAACACAGTCGGCAGCGCGAGGCCGGCCACCACTGCGCTGCCGACGATGCGGAAGTGGCGCTGCGTCTGTGGGTCGCGGACGCGGTCGGCGGTGAGCCACACGGCGACGATGCGAGTGGTGATGGCGGCAAGCGCGACGAGCACGAGACCGCGGAGCACGTTGGGCCGGGTGAACAGGCCCACGGGGTCGTCGCGGTGCTGCAACACGAGGATGAGCGCGAAGCACGGCGCGATGACGCCAGCGCTGAACAGCAGCGAACCCGCAACCGGCCACCGTCGCCAGACCGCCAAGCCCGGGAACGCGACCACACCGGCCAGCCCAGGTGCCGCCGGAGGAACCGGCCCAGGTGCCCTTTCCTCGACCTCGGTGTCTGAATCGGCAGGGGGGGTCATCGGGAAGGAAATGCTAGTGGCCCGGTGGTTGCGCAGGGGGTCAGTGCGTTTCCGGGCTCAACACGACCGGGGCGCGACCGATGACTATGTTGTGCCCCAACGCGGGCGCGTTGCCGATCTCGGAGGTTGTTCGTGCGTCGATTGCTCGTTGTTGCCCTGTTCGCGCTGGGCGTCGTCCCTGCAGGAGCCGCGCACGCGCTGCCGAGTTCGCCGACCCCGCGGCCAGAAGGCACGGTGGCGGCGGGCTTCACCGACTCGGTGGTCACCGCCGGAGTAGCGACGCCGACCGCGTTGGTGGCGGTGCCCGATGGCCGAGTCGTCGTGCTGCAGAAGACGGGCTCGGTGCGCATCATCAAGAACGGCGCGATGCTGCCCGGTGCTGCGCTCACTCGCACCGTGTGCAGCGACAGCGAACGCGGCATGCTGGGGGTTGCCCTCGACCCGCAGTTCAGCGCCAACGGCCTCGTCTACCTCTACTACACCCGGCCGAGCGCGGGGGCTCCGGGTGGTTGCGTCAATCGGGTGAGTCGATTCGTGATGACGGGCGACACCATCTCCGCGGCCAGCGAAGTGGTGTTGCTCGACAACATCGGGTCGCCCGCCGGCAACCACAACGGCGGCGATCTGCACGTGGGCAACGACGGCTACCTCTACGTGGCCGTCGGTGACGGCGGGTGTGATCCGCGCGGCAACAGCGGCTGCGCCGGTGGCAACGATGCCGCGCAGGATCGCAGCCTGTTGAACGGCAAGATCCTGCGCATCGACCGCTTCAGCGGGGCACCCGCCCCTGGCAACCCGTTCGGCGGAGGCGGTACCGAGGCCTGCGCCACTCGCGGCAACACGGCCGCGACGCCCACCACGATCTGTCGCGAGATCTTCGCCCTCGGCTTGCGCAACCCCTGGCGGTTCGCCTTCGACCCCAACACCGGTGGCACGAAGTTCTTCATCAACGACGTCGGTCAGAACACCCGAGAAGAGGTGAACCTCGGTGTGCTGGGCGCCAACTACGGCTGGCCGGAGCGGGAAGGCCAGTGCGCGCAGGGCCAGAACCCGCTGTGCCCGCCTCCCGCCGCCGGCCTCGGCTACACCCAGCCACTCACCGACTACCCCCACAACCCGGCCAACGGTGGCGACTACATCACCGGCGGGGCGTTCGTGCCCAATGGCGCCTGGGGCAGTGACTTCGACGGCGGTTACCTCTTCGCCGACGGCGATCCCGGCAAGATCTTCTTCCGGAACGCAGCAGGCAACACCAACTACAACACGCCCTTCGTCTCGGGGGTCGGCGGCATCACCGACATCGAGTTCGTGATGGAGGCGGCCGGCTGGGCCCTCTACTACGTCAACGCCGCCACCAGCGAGGTGCGCAAGGTGACGTGGGCAACCTCGCCGGCGGCCTCGCCAGGGGCGCTGGCCTACGACGCGTTGTCGCCGGCCCGACGAGCGTTCGACAGTCGTGACGCCGGCGCCGCCACTGGGCCGTTGCGCGCGGGCACCAGCCGGTTGGTGAACCTCGCTGCGGGGCAGGGTGCGCATCGCGCAGCATTGGTGAACATCACCTTCATCACCGCCAGCTCCGACGGCTTCGTGGTCGCCTGGCAACCCCGCACATCGCGGCCCCCCTCGTCGAACATCAACGGGCAGGGTGGGCAGGTGGCTGCCAACATGTCGGTGGTGCCCATCGACACCGATGGCAACGTGTTGGTGTTCTCCTCCGTGACAGCCGATGTGATCATCGATGTGATCGGCTTCTTCGATGTCGCGGCCGCTGGTGAGGCGACGGCCGGCAGGTTCACGCCGGTGCCGCCGGTTCGAGCCACCGACTCGCGGGCGTCGGCCGGCGCGTCGAACCGCTACACGCGATCCACAGATGGCCCCGACAGCGTGGTCAACGTGCCCATCGCCGGTCGCTATGGCATCACGCAGGCGGTCTCGTCGGTGGCCGTGATCGTCACTGCCATCGCGGGTGCCGGCCCCGAAGCGGGGTACGTGGTCGTGGCGCCGCACGCGGGCGCAGTGCCGCCATCGTCGAACGTGAACACCAACGGCAGCGGCGATACGCGAGCCAACCTGGTGGTGGTGCCGTTGGGTGCCGACGGCAGCATCGATGTTCGGCTGCGCGGCACGGCCCACGTGATCGTGGATGTCGTCGGTTCCTTCACCGACGGGTCTGCGCCGGCGGCTTCTGCCGGTACCTACGTGCCGCTCGCTCCGACGCGGGTGGTCGACACGCGGCTGGGGTTGGCATTCGCGAGGTTGGCTGCCGGCGGAAGTGGCTCGGCGAACCCGGCAGCGGTTCCTGCCGACGCGCTCGGAGTGACGCAGAACATCATCATGGTCGACACCGATGGTTGGGGCTACGTCACCGCCTACCCCGCCGGCTCGGCGACGGTGCCGGTGGTCAGCAACGGCAACGCCACCGCTGCCGGCCAGACGCGCAGTGCACTGTCGATGACGAAGCTGGGCGCCGGCGCATCGTCCTACTTCGTCTCGGTGGGTACGCACCTCGTGGTGGATGTCACGGGCTACTTCAGTGGCGGGTGATCACTGGGTAGCCTTCGCGCCGTGACACGGCTGCGCATCGCCCTCGCCCAGATCAATCCCAAGGTCGGCGACCTGGAGGGCAACGTCGCCAAGATCTGTGCGGCCTACGACGAAGCCGAGCTGGCCGGATGCGACATCGTCGCCTTCCCGGAGCTGGCCATCACCGGCTACCCACCCGAAGACCTGGTGCTGAAGCCGGGCTTCGTGGCCGACAACCTCGCGGCTCTTGACCGGGTTGCGGCCCATACGCAACGGTGCGCCGCGGTGGTCGGCTACGTCGCGTCCGATCGCGACCTCTACAACGCGGCAGCGGTGTGCGTCGGCGGTGAGGTGGTGGGCACCTATCGCAAGCGCCTGCTGCCCAACTACGCCGTCTTCGACGAGGCCCGCTACTTCACCGCCGGCGATGCCAGCGACCCGTACGAGCTGTACGAGATCGGCGGGGTGAAGGTGGGCATCAGCATCTGCGAAGACGTGTGGAGCCCCACCGGGCCGCTGGCGCAGCAAGCGGCGGGCGGTGCCGAGCTCAACATCAACATCAACGGCTCGCCGTTCCATGCCGGCAAGTCGCAGGCTCGCGAGCGCATGTTGGCCACGCGTGCCGCCGATGCCAGCTGTGCGCTCGCGTACGTGAACCAGGTGTGCGGGCAGGACGAGCTGGTGTTCGATGGCGGCAGCATGGTGTTCGACGCCGACGGCAACCTGGTGGCCCGTGCTGCGCTGCTGGTGGAGGAGCTGCTCATCACCGACCTCGTCATCGAGCCGGTGTACCGCAAGCGCCTGCTCGACCCGCGCGGCCGGCGTACCGACGAGCAGATGCGCGTGGTGCTGATCAGCGAGCAACCAGTCGCCCACACGGCGCCGCTGCCCGCCCGCATCGTCGAGCTGCCCGAGGCCGACGCCGAGCTGTACGACGCATTGGTGCTGGGCACCCGCGACTACGTGCTCAAGAACGGCTTCACCGATGTGGTCGTCGCGCTGTCGGGTGGCATCGACAGCACGATCGTCGCGTGCGTCGCCGTCGACGCGCTGGGCGCCGACCATGTGCACGGTGTCTCGATGCCGTCGCGCTACAGCAGCGACCACTCCAAGACCGATGCCGCCGACCTGGCACAGAAGTTGGGCATCGACTTCTTCACCATCGGCATCGAGCCCGCGTTCGCCGCGTACCTGGAGATGACCGCCGAGTCGTTCGCCGGCAGGGCACCCGACCTGACGGAGGAGAACCTGCAGAGCCGCATCCGCGGCACCACGCTGATGGCGTTGAGCAACAAGTTCGGGTGGATGGTGCTCACCACCGGCAACAAGAGCGAGATCGCAGTCGGCTACTTCACCATCTACGGCGACTCGGTGGGCGGCTACGGCGTGATCAAGGACGTGCTGAAGACGCGGGTGTACGACCTGTGCCGCTACGTGAACCGCCGCGACGGGCGAGCCACCATCAACGAGCACGTCATCACCAAGCCGCCCTCGGCCGAGCTGCGCCCCGACCAGCGCGACGACCAGAGCCTGCCGCCGTACGAGGTGCTCGACCCGATCCTGGCGCTGTACGTCGAGGACGATCGCACCGCCGGCGAGATCATCGAGATGGGGCACGACGAAGCCATCGTGCGGCGCATCACCCGGCTGGTCGATCTCAACGAGTACAAGCGCCGTCAGTGCCCGCCGGGTGTGCGCGTCAGCGCCAAGGCCTTCGGCAAAGACCGTCGGCTCCCCATCACCAACGGCTATCGCGGCTAGCGCGGGTCACTGCCGGCTCACGCGGGAGAGCACCAACACGGTGCAGGCGGCGAGCGCGGCGCACAGCAGCGGTGGCCACGCCATGCCGTGGTGCACGTACAACCAGGTGGCGGGAATGGATGCGGTGGCGCGGCCGAAGGTGCCCATCGTGAACATGAGCGCCATGCCCTTGGCCGCGGCGCCGGGCACCACCTCGGTGCCGAGCGGGATGAAGCTGACGACCGAGAACTCGAAGGCGGCGATGGCCACGACCAGCGCGGGCAGGCCCAGCGCCAGCAGCTGATGGCCGGCCGCGAGCAGCAGCACCGCTGGGATCATGACGGCCGCCCCGATCGCCGCGGCGCGCTCCTTGCCCCAGCGGTCGCTGAAGCGTGCGGCCGAGGTCGATGCGAGCAGCTCGCCGAAACCCATGCCGAACACCACCATGCTGACCCCGGTGTCGGACATGTCGAACTCGTCCTTGAGCCAACTGCTGAACGTCACGAACAGCACCTGGCTGCTGGCCATCAGGCAGAACACGCCCAGCACCACCATTCGGCCTCGCCGGCCGATGCGTCCGGCCACGTGTTCCCGGCGTTCGGTGTGGCCCTGGTTGGGCAGGTCGTCGGGCACGCTGCGGGCCACGAAGGCGGCGGCCGCCACCACTGCGGCCGCGCCCAGGCCGTAGCCGACGCGCCAGTTGGTCGCGGCGGTGACCAAGCCCATCGTGGTGACGCCCAGCAGCAGGCCCCCGGCCCACGAGATCTCGGTGATGCCCATCACCCGTCCACGCTGCGCGAACGGCACGCGGTCGGCCATGAACGCGCCGAGCCCGAGGTCGAACATCACCTTGCTCTGCGCGATGACCACCAGCGCGATGGTGAACACCACCACATGCGTACTGGCGGCCGCCAACGTGGCGCCCATCGCGACGCCGACGAGCCCAACCCACATCGCGGTACGGCGGTGCAGGCGCTCTGCCACGGAGCCGGTGGTGGTGGAGAGCAAGCCGGACAGCTCACTGATCGCCAACGCCACGCCCAGTCGATCGAGCGAGATGCCCAGGCCGCCGGCGATGGTGGCCAGGAACGCCGGCGCGAACCGGAAGCACGCATTGGCCGCGGTGCGGGCCAGGGTGAGCTTGGTGATGTTGTGGCGCACCTCGCCGGGATAGGTCTCGTCGAGGGCACGGTGCAGCACGGGCATCGAGGCTAACGAGCAGCGATGATGGTGCTCACCTCGGTATCCTTCTGCACCCGTGGCCCTGATTGTGCAGAAGTACGGCGGTACGTCCGTCGCCGACCCAGACCGCATGCGTGCCGTCGCGGAGAACATCGCGTTCACCAAGCGGCACGGCAACGACGTCGTCGTCGTGCCCAGCGCGATGGGCAAGTCCACCGACAACCTCATCAAGCTGGCCAACGACGTGTCCAAGACCCAGCCCGGTCGCGAGCTCGACATGCTCATCACCACCGGCGAGCGCATCAGCATGGCGCTGCTGTGCATGGCGCTGGCCGATCTCGGCATCGAGGCCAAGAGCTTCACCGGCAGCCAGGCCGGCATCATCACCGACACCGTGCACACCAAGGCCAAGATCCTCGAGGTGAAGGGCGATCGCGTTCGCGAAGCGTTGGCCGACGGCAAGGTGTGCGTCGTGGCCGGCTTCCAGGGCATCAGCACCGACAAGGAGATCACGTCGCTCGGCCGTGGCGGCAGCGACACCACCGCGGTGGCATTGGCGGCAGCGCTCAACGCCGATGCCTGCGAGATCTACACCGACGTCACCGGTGTCTTCACCGCCGACCCGCGCATCGTGCCGCAGGCTCGCAAGCTGGTGCACGTCAACTTCGACGAGATGCTCGAGATGGCCGGTGCAGGCAGCAAGGTGCTCGCACTGCGCAGCGTCGAGTTCGCTCGCAACCACAACGTTCCCATCCACGTCCGCTCCGCCTTCACCTGGGAGCACGGCACGTGGGTCACGTCACAGGAGCCCAACATGGAAGACCCCATCATCTCCGGCGTCGTCACCGACATGAGCGAGGCCAAGGTCACCGTCGTCGCTGTGCCCGACCGCCCCGGCATCTCCGCAGCGCTGTTCGAGCCGCTCGCGGCGGCCAACGTGAACGTCGACATGATCGTGCAGAACACCAGCCACGACGGCACCACCGACATCAGCTTCACGATGCCCAAGGCCGACAAGGGCACCGCCGAGGCCATCGTCGCGCGGTGGCCGCCGAGATCGGTGCCGCGGGGGTCGAGCACGATGCCGACATCGCCAAGATCAGCCTGGTCGGTGCCGGCATGAAGACCAGCCCGGGCATCGCCGCCAAGATGTTCCGCACGCTCGCCGACGAGAGCGTCAACATCCAGATGATCAGCACCAGCACCATTCGCATCAGCGTGGTCACCGCCGCCACCGACCTGGAGCGGGCCGCTCGCGCCTTGCACACCGCCTTCGGGCTCGACTCCGGTCAGGCCTATTCGGCGCCGTTGCCCGAACGCAAGTGACCAGTTGATGACCCGTCGCAGACAGCACGTGCCATGGAAGGCCGCCGGTACCGCCTCCGAGAGCGAGCACTCTGCCGACGATGTGGTGCGCGAAACCGGCTGGGTGTTCAACAACGTCACGGGCAGCCAGCTCAACCTGGCCGAGTTCGTCGACACCGGCGACAACGAGACCGTGGCGTACCTCGAGGCCTTCGATCTGCTGCCGGCCAACGCCGCCCAGCAGACGATGGTGGAGATCGGCAGCGGCATCGGCCGCATGACCGCCAGCTTCTCGCGCCTGTTCGGCAAGGTCATCGCGTGCGATCTCGACGCCGCGTTCCTCGAACGCTGCCGCGAGACGGTTGCCAAGTTCGGGAACCCCGAGCGGCTGCAGACCAGTCACACCGCCGACGGCCGCACGTTGGCAATGGCCGACGACACGGCGGATCTCGTGTTCAGCTACATCACGTTGCAGCACTGTCATCACGACGATGGCATCGCGCTTGCTCGTGAGGCCGTCAGGGTCACCAAGCCCGGTGGCCACATCGCACTCAACTTCCGCACGTGGGTGGCGCAAGACGTGGTGCTGTGGCCGGCCGGCAAGCTGGTACGGGCGTCGTGGCGCCTGCCGCGCATCGGGCCGGTCATCGCTCAGCGGCGCCTGCCCGCTCGCCTCGGTTGGCAGGCCAACCGGCTGACGCCCAAGGAGGTGCTGGCGACGATCGGGCCATCGCTCACCGACGTGCGCCTGTTCCGTGGGCCCAAGCGCCGCGGTTTCGGCCTGCCCGACACCACGGATCGTACGTTCGAGGGCGTGCATCGCAGCCACTGGTGGGTCGTCGCTGCCGTCAAGTGACGGGTGGCGGAGTGGAAATTCCAGCCCGGCCAAACGTGCTCGCAGTTAGCCTTGCGGCCATGAGAATCGGTGTCGTCGGCGCGACCGGCCAGGTGGGTGCAGCAATGCGTTCCATCCTTGCGGAGCGCAACTTTCCCCTGTCAGAGATCCGTTACTTCGCCTCGGCCCGCAGTGCTGGCACCACGTTGCCCTGGCGGGGCACCGACATCACGGTGGAGGATGCTGCCACCGCCGATCCGTCTGGGCTCGACGTGGCGCTGTTCTCCGCCGGCGCCACCGGCTCCCGAGAGCTGGCGCCGAAGTTCGCCGCCGCCGGCGTCACCGTCATCGACAACTCCTCCGCCTGGCGGATGGACCCGGATGTGCCGCTCATCGTCAGCGAGGTCAACCCGGGCGAGGTCGTCAACGCTCGCAAGGGCATCATCGCCAACCCCAACTGCACCACCATGGCGGCCATGCCCGTGCTGAAGCCACTCCACGACGAGGCCGGCCTCGTGCGCCTCATCGCGGCCACCTACCAGGCCGTCAGCGGTGGTGGCCTCGCCGGGGTCGACGAGCTCGACAAGCAGGCCCGCGAAGTGGTGGGCCAAGCCCGCCTGCTGGCGTACGACGGCGAGGCCGTGGTGTTTCCCACGCCCACCAAGTTCGTCAAGCCGATCGCGTTCAACGTGCTGCCCTATGCCGGCAAGTACGTCGACGACGGCTCGCTGGAGACCGACGAAGAGCAGAAGCTGCGCTTCGAGGCCCGCAAGATCCTCGACATCCCCGGCCTGCGGGTCAGCGGTACGTGCGTGCGGGTGCCGGTGTTCACCGGCCACTCGCTCAGCATCAACGCCGAGTTCCAGCGGCCCATCACGGTCGAGCGGGCCAAGGAGCTGCTGGCTGCTGCACCGGGTGTACAGCTGCTCGACGTGCCCACACCGCTGGAGGCAGCTGGCAAGGACCCCTGCTTCGTCGGCCGCATCCGCCAGGACACCTCGCTCGACGACGGTGCCGATGTTGGCCGCGGCCTCGTGCTGTTCCTCAGCAACGACAACCTGCGCAAGGGCGCGGCCCTCAACGCCGTGCAGATCGCCGAGCTCCTCCTCTAACTCCGCCCCCGCCCCCGCCCCCTGCCCCCGCCCCCACACCGGTTTTCCGTAACGGCTGTCGGGCCGCTACCAGGGGCTGTGAGTTGGCGTTCTTGACACAAACCGGCGTCGGCGGGCACGACGGGCTAGAACGGGGCCATGGACCTGGCCGAACTGCAGGATGTGATCGAGCGGACCTTCGGTGAGCGCGACCGTGCGCGCGGGGTGCCGGCGACCGTTGCCTGGCTCGCCGAGGAGGTGGGCGAGCTTGCCCAGGCGGTCCGCAAGGGCAGCCACGAGCAGCGGGTGCACGAGTTCGGCGACGTGATCGCCTGGGTGGCCACTCTGGCCAACCAGGTGGGCATCGACCTCACCCAGGCCGTTCAGCGCTATGCCGCCGGCTGCCCGCGCTGCAGCGCCCTGCCCTGCTCGTGTGCGTGAGCAGATGCGACCTGCCACAGAGCATCAGCGCGAAAGCGGCCCGGGCCACTCTGGCGAGTGACCCGGGCCGATTGGTCGGGGTGAGAAGATTTGAACTTCCGGCCTCCACGTCCCGAACGTGGCGCGCTAACCAAGCTGCGCTACACCCCGTAGCGAACAACGATGCTACCCGGCGGCTGGTGCTTCTTCCTCAACGGCCTCGGCCGACCCGAGTGCGTCCTCGACGGCTGGCCCGGCGAGCACGTCGCGTACCGCTCGCTGCAGCGTGAGCGGGTCGTACGGCTTGACCAGCCAGGCATCGGCGGCGGATCGCTTGGCGAGGTGGATGTCGGCCTGACGATCGAGCAGCATCAGCACCTTCACATCCGGTGCCATGCCGGCACTGGCGTCGAGGCGGAGATCCATGGCGACGGCCATCGCCCCCTTGGAGCCGATCTGCAGGTCGAGGATGGCGAGATCAGGGGTGCGCTCGGCAACCACGGCAGCGACGGCGCGGCCCTCACGGACGATGGTGAACGACACGTCGGGGCCGCCGAGCGCGGCGGTGACGTCGTTGACGACGTAGTCGGCATCTGTGGCGACGAGAATGTGCACGGCTGGACGATACCGGGCGCGGGTCTGTCGCACGAAGCCCTTCCGGCTCAGTCGAACAGCAGACCGCGAATGGTGGCGAGCGCAGCAAGCGTGTGCACGTCGCCGGGCAGCGTGGGCACCAGGTGGTGTGCGTGCCGGCCGGCACCCCGGTGGCCGTCAGCAGCGCCGCAGCCTGGCGCTGTTCGGTGGCCGCGTTGGCGCGCAGCTCCACCAGGTTGTCGTACAGCGCGGCCGTGGCAAGCGTCCGCGGACGCTTGGCGGGCGGCTCGCCGAAGGGAGGCGTGCAACGGTTCACGATGACAGCGGCTACTTCCAGCTCACTGGTCGCCAGTCGTTCGGCGAAGTAGCACGCTTCCTCGATCGTGTCGGCTCGCGGTGAGGCCACCAGCACGAAGCGGGTGACGTCGCTGTGCAGCAACGCCATCACTTCGTCGGCGCGGCGACGAAAGCCGGTCTCCATCCCGGCGAACGCCTGGAAGAACGCAACTGCGTCGGCCAGCACGTCGCCACCGACGACCTTGCCAATGGTGCGCAGGATCGGTTGCGCTGCCAGGTTGAGCACCTTCATGCCTCGCCGCGTCGGCATCATCAGCAGCTTGAACAGCGGATGGTCGATGAACTTGGCGATGGTGCCCGGTGCGTCGAGGAAGTCGAGCGCGTTGCGGGTGGGTGGGGTGTCGACGATGACCAGATCGAAGCGCCCGTCGTTGTGCAGTGCATGCAGCCGCTCGGCCGCCATGTACTCCTGGGTGCCACTCAGTGAGCCGGCCACGTTGCGGTAGAAGCCATTGGCCAGGATGCGTTCGGCTTGCTCCTCGTCGGCGGCGTTCGCTCGTACCAAGCCGTCGAACGTGGTGGCGGTGTCGAGCATCAGTGCCCACAGCTCGCCGGCGCCCGGCACGTCGAGCTTGGTGGGTTCGTTGCCCAGCCCGCCGGGTACGCCCAGCGCATCGGCGAGCCGCTTCGCCGGGTCGATGGTGACCACCACGGCCCGTCGGCCGAGCAACGCGGCATGCAGCCCGAGCGCGGCCGCGGAGGTGGTCTTGCCCACTCCACCCGATCCGCAGCACACCAGCACCTCGGCGTCGGCCAGGTGTTCGGCCAGTGTGCCGGCGGGGGCGCTCACGCGGGCGCCCAGTGGTCGGCGAGGGCGGCGATCGACTCGATCGTCAGGTGCGAGCCGGCCACCGAGGGCAGGTGCAGCTGAGGCAACGCCAGCTCGTCGGCGAGCCGGTCGCACTCACGGCGGTGCAGGGCCCGGCGGGCGTTGCGGAACTCGGCAGCGAGCCGCATCGGGCTGCCCTCGGGTGCCGCCTCCGCATCCAGCGCCGGGCCCATGTCGACGCTGTTGACCACCACCGGCCCGAGGTGCACCCCCACTCGTTCCTCCAACGCGTAGGCGGTCTCCACCGCTTCGTTCACGGGGGTGGTCTCTGGCAAGGTGACCAGCACCACCTGGCAGCGGGTGGGGTCGGTGAGCATGGCCAACACCTCGGTGGCCTGGCTGTGGATCGGCCCGCCGCGCACGCTCGCGAGCAGGCTCTGCGCCGCGAGCAGGAACGTGATGGCATGGCCGGCAGCAGGCCCGTCGACCACCACCAGGTCGTAGGCGTCGCTGCGTTCGAGCTGCTTGATCTTGCCCAGCACGACGATGTCGTCGATGCCCGGCGACGCGGTGGCGACCACATCGATGATGCCGCGCGACGCGAGTCGTTTGGTCACTCGCGACAGCCCGTGCGTATCGAGGTACTCGGCCAACGCCGCGGTGGCCGACAGCTGTTGCACCTCGACATCGGGCAACAACCGGCCCAGCGATGGCTTGCCGTCGAGCTCTACGACCAGCACGCGAAGTCCTCGACGGATTGCCGCACGCGCAAGAACACCGGTTACCGTGGTCTTTCCAACGCCACCCTTGCCGGCCACGATGGCCACCTTGGCGGTGGTGAGGAACTGCAGCGGATCCACGCTCTTCGGAGGCACTTGTGCGCAGACTAGCGATCACCCTTCTTGTTGCCCCGTTCGCGGGCCTGGTTGGGCTGTCCCTTCTCGGCGGCGCCGCGTCGGCAAGCAGCCCGGTGGGGGCCACCGTGCCACCCGATTCCACGGCCAGCGCCGGCGATGCCGCCGCCGACCTGGCCCCTGTCGATGTGTTACAGGTGTCGGGCCTGTTCGACGCCGTCACCGTGCAGTCCATCGAGGACGCCATCGCACGCAGCGAGTCGGCAGGTTCCCAGGCCCTCATCCTGCAGCTCAACACGGGCGGTTCGGTGGTCAGCACCGCCGAGATGACCCACCTGCTGCAAACGGTGGCCGATGCAAAGGTCGCCATCGGGGTGTGGGTGGGGCAGTCGCGCGATGCCCGGGCGTACGGCCCGCCTGCTCAGCTGTTCGGCGTCGCCGACGTCACCGCCATGGTTGCCGGCAGCCGCATCGGCCACACCGGCGAGTTGCTGGCGCTGCAGGGTGCGACGGTGGATCTGGGAGCCGGCGCCGATCGGTTGCGCAACGGCTCGATGTCGTTCGCCGATGCTCGCAAACTCGGTGTGTTGCGGCTCGACACGTCTGATGAGGGCGTCCCTACGGTGAAGAGCATGGTGCTCGCCATGGATGGCGCTGTGGTGGAAGTGGGCGGTGTCGCCGGTGTGGTGCTCGACACCGTGACCGAGGAGCTCAACGACCAGGGCAAGACCGAGAACGTGGCCACGTTGGTTCGGTTCTCGGGCCTCGGCCTGATCGAGGAGATGTTCCACACGGTGGCCAGCCCGCCCATCGCCTTCTTGTTCTTCGTCATCGGCTGCTGCTTGCTGATCTTCGAGTTCTTCACTGCCGGGGTCGGCGTGGCCGGAGTGGTGGGCGCCGTGCTGGCCATCTTCGGCTGCTACGGCCTCTCGGCCCTGCCCACGCGCACCGGGGCGGTGGTGCTCCTGGTGCTGGCGATGCTGGCCTACGCCATCGATGTGCAGGTGGGCATCCCGCGACTGTGGACGGGCGTGGGCACCACGCTGTTCGTGCTCGGCGCGTGGTTCCTCTACGAACCGTTGCCGGGCACCGACCTGCGCCTCGGTCTGTTCACGCTGTTCGTGGTGATCGCCGGCGTGCTGCTCACCTTCGTCGTCGGCATGCCCTCGATGGTGCGCACTCGCTTCTCCACGCCCACCATCGGCCGCGAGTGGATGATCGGTTCCTCGGGCGTTGCTGTCGGCGCCATCAACCCGGAAGGTGTCGTGCAGGTGGGCGACAGCAAGTGGCGGGCGCGCACCAACCGTGCCACCCCGCTGGTCGCCGGCGACCAGTTGCGTGTCATCGCCATCGACGGTGTCACGCTCGAGGTCGAGCCGATGGAGGGTGCGGCTCGCGACTACCGCGAGCGCCGTCCCAAGCACGAGGTGGCCGAGGAACTGCAGAGCTGATGCCAGCGCCGATGGTGGTTGATCGCCGCACGTTCGTGCAGGGGCGTTCGGCCAGCTACAGCGTGGCCGGCGAGGGCCTGCCGGTGCTGTTGCTGCACGGCTGGGCCTTGGCGCAGCACACGTATCGCGACGTCATCGAGACCATCGCCGCCCAAGGGTGCCAGGTGATCGCACCCGCGATGCCCGGCTTCGGCGGCACCGCCGATCTGCCCGGCAGCTCGTTCTCACTCCGTGGGTACGCGCAGTGGGTGGCCGGCCTGCTCGACGCCCTCGACATCGAGGAGCCGGCGGTGGTCGTCGGCCACTCGTTCGGTGGCGGGGTCGCGGTGCGCTTCGCTCACGACTTTCGCCCGCGCGTCCGCAGCCTGGTGCTGGTCAACTCGATCGGCGGCTCTTCGTGGCGCAGCGGCACTGGGCTGCGCAGCATCACCGAACGCCCGCTGTGGGACTGGGGCCTGCACTTCCCGGGCGACGTGTGGCCCATCCGCCAAGCCACGCGAGTGCTGCCGGTGGTGGCGGAAGATCTGCTGCCCAACCTGCTGCGCAACCCGCGGGCCATCGTGAAGGTGGCCAACCTGGCCCGACGTGCGGATGTGCGCACCGAGCTGGAAACACTGCGCAACGACGGCCTCTCGATCAGCATCATCTGGGGCACTCGCGACGGCATCATCCCACGCGAATCGTTCGAAGCGCTCTGCGTGGCCTCCGGCGTGGAGGGCACGGTGGTCGAGGGTTCCCACAGCTGGCTGCTGGCCGACCCGAAGCAGTTCGGCGAGGTCATCACCAACGACGTGCGCGTCGCCCAGGCAGCACGCGATCTGGAGCTGAAGGCGCCGGCCGGCAAGCGCAGGGGCCTGCGCCGCGTGCAGAGCCTGGGCGCTCGACGCAAACCCACCGCCGACTGATCGGCGAGCTCAGCTCGCCGGCAGCTTGGGGCCGGCGATGCGGACATCGTCACGGCGGCGGGTGATGCCACGGGCGTCCATCTCGGTGGCCAGTGGCACGGCGTGCTTGCGGGTGTTGCCCAACGCCTCACGGAACTGCGACATCGTGAACCCTGTGGGGTTCGCGCGCAGCAGACCGGCGGCGGCGTGTGCCGCTGTCTCGATCGCCCGCGGGTGGAAGTACAGGCCGTCGCGTTCAACGACGAGCGTGCGTCGCACCAGCTCGCGCAGCTGCGCCTTGTCGACGCCGGCAGGGTCGGGTGGAGCGGTTCCACCCGCCAACAGCGCGGCGACGAACGGATGGTCTGCCAGCGGATCCTTGGCTGCAACCGGCCGGGCACGGCCTGCTTCCACGGCGACACCATCGAGCGTCGCGATCGCCGCCCGCTCGCGGTCGTCGAGCAACGCGATGTCGAGCCCCAGTTCACTGGCAGCCGCAACTCGCTGTCGCAGCGCGTGCTGAGTGGCTGCCAGCGCACTCGGCGACACCACCCAGTGGGTCACCGTGGCCGTTCGTCGCTCGCCGGTGAGCGCCTCCAGGTCGTCGAGGGTCACCCACCCGCGCTCGTCGATCACCCGATCCACGTCGCGGTTGGGCTGGGCCTTCGACGCCGGGCGCACGGGTGCCACGTCGAGCACCTCGCCACCGCCCACCGTCTCGTCGCGGCCCGACTCGCGCAGGACGAACCGGTCGCCGGGCATCAGCGGCAGTTCGGTGGCCAGATGCAGGCGCACGAGCCCAGCGCCACCCGGCCGGATCGACTCGCTGCCCAGGACCCGCAGCTTCACCGGGAACTCACCCGAGCCGATGTAGGCGGCGTAGGCGCCGCGGCGGGACACGACGTGAGCGAGCGACGCGAGCACGGTAAGACCGGCATCGAAGCGTCGAGTCGGCCGCCACTGAGCCGGTGTGACGACCGCGTCGCCGCGATGGAGGTCGGTGTGGTCGACGCCGACCAGGTTGAGCGCTACCCGATTGCCCGGCCCGATCGAGTCGTGGCGATCGCCGTGTGACTGCACCGAACGCACTCGCACCGGGTGCCCGCCGGCGTGCAACTGATCGTCGGTGCGCACCGTGCCACCGGTGAGCGTGCCGGTGATCACGGTGCCGCTGCCCTTGGCCGCGAACACCCGGTCGATCCACAGCCGGGGCCGGCCGCGGTCGATGGCTGCCGGTGTGGTGGCGACCAGAGTCGCAAGCGCTGCGCGCACCGCGTCGATGCCCTCGCCGGTGGTGGCGCTCACGGCCACGATGGGGGCCTCCGCCAGGAACGTGCCCGCGAGGTGGTCGCGCACGTCCATCTCCTGCAGCTCACGCCACTCGTCGTCGACCAGGTCAGCCTTGGTGAGCGCGACGAAGCCGTGCTGCAAACCCACCAGCTCGAGGATGCGGAGGTGCTCTTCGCTCTGCGGTTTCCAGCCCTCGGTGGCCGCCACCACGAACATGCACGCATCGACGCCACCGACCCCCGCCAGCATGTTGCGGAGGAAGCGAACGTGCCCTGGCACGTCGATGAAGCTGACGCCTTCGCCATTGCCGAGGAGGGTGTGCGCGAAGCCGAGGTCGATGGTGAGACCGCGGCGACGTTCCTCTTCGAAGCGATCTGGGTTGGTGCCGGTGAGCGCCTGCACCAACGACGACTTGCCATGGTCCACGTGCCCGGCGGTGGCGACGACCCGCATGGCGTCAGAGCGCAGCGAGGGCTGCAGCCAGGTGGCCGTCGTCGGAGGGATGCACTGAGCGGAGGTCGAGCAGGGTTGCACCATCGCGAGTGCGGGCGATGATGGGCGGTACCGCGGCGCGCAGCCCGGCGAGCCGATCACCAGCAACGCTGACGGCGACGGAGGGGATGACAGTGCCCGGCGCGGACCCTGCGCCGGGGATGGCCTCGCTGGCGACCACCTCACCGATGCCCGCTGCCGACACGAGCCGGTGTGCACGTACGGCCAGGTCGTCGATGGACGAACTGGCCATCTGCCAGAACGGCACCACGGTGGCCGCCGTGCGATCGAGGTAGGAGAGCGCGAGTTGTTGCAACGCGAACAACACATGGCCGCCAGGCCTGAGCGCGCGGGCGAGTGGATGCCGCATGCATGCCGACACGAGGTCGGCGCGGCCGGCGATGATGCCCGCCTGGGGCCCACCGAGCAGCTTGTCGCCACTGAAGGTGACCAGGGCTGCCCCGGCAGCCAATGACTGCCTGGCCGCGGGCTCGCCGGCCAACCACGCGGGTGGCGGGCCGCTCAACCACGGGCAGTTGGCGTCGATCAGGCCGCTTCCGATGTCGGCCACCACGGGCACGTCGAGGGTGGCCAGCTGTGCCACCGGGGTGTCCTCGACGAAGCCTTCGATGCGATAGTTGCTGGGGTGCACCTTCAGGATCAGGGCGACATCGGCGGCCTTGCGAGCGAGCGCTTTGGAGTAGTCGCCGAGCCGGGTGCGGTTGGTCGTGCCGACGTCGACCAGTTGAGCCCCACTCTGCTCCATCACGTCGGGCACGCGGAAGCCGCCGCCGATCTCCACGCTCTCGCCGCGGCTGACCAAGACCTGCCGGCCGTCGGCGAGCGCGGCCAGCACCAGCAACACGGCGGCGGCACCGTTGTTGACGACCATCGCCGCCTCGGCCGCGCACAGCGTCGCCAGCAATCCGCCGACGGCTTGCTGGCGTGAGCCCCGTTCGCCGCTGGAGAGGTCGAACTCGACGTTGATGGCCTGCGGCGGGTGAGCGAATGCAAGGGGCGCTCGCCCGAGGTTGGTGTGCAACAGCACCCCGGTGGCGTTGATGACCGGCGACAGCAGCGTGCGCCGGAACTGCAGCGCCCGCTCGACCGCCGCCGGCTCGGCGTACGCCTGAGCTCCGTTGGCGACTGCCGCCCGCGCCAGCTCCACGCACACCGCATGCGGCAGATCGCTGGCCGCGGCCATCGTGCGGGCAAGCCGATCGACAGAGGGAGGGCGGCCAGCCGTGCTCATCGCGCAGGATCGTACCGCCCGACTCCCGGCGGCAGCGCGTGCCGATCGTCGACGGGTCTGCCTCGTACACTCGGGGCTCGATGCTGCCCCTGCCGATCGTGCAACTCGACCCGGAGCTCCCGTTGCCCTCGTACGCCCACGTGGGCGATGCGGGGCTCGATCTGCGCGCTCGCGACAGTGGCGTCGTTCACCCTGCAGGCGGCCGGCTGCTGATGCCCACGGGCATCAGCATCGCCATCCCACTCGGGTTCGCCGGGTTCGTGCTGCCGCGCAGCGGCAATGCGCTCAAGCATGGCCTCACCGTGGCCAACGCTCCCGGTCTCATCGATGCGGCCTATCGGGGTGAGATCAAGGTGGTGCTGCTCAACACGGATCCGCACGAGCCGTTCCACGTGCATCGTGGCGACCGCATCGCACAGCTCGTGCTGCAGCGAGTGGAGGAAGTCGGTTGGCAGGTGGTGGCGTCGCTCGACGGCCATGATCGCGGTGGTGGCTTCGGTCACTCCGGCAAGGCCTGACGCTACTTCCAGGCGAACACCGGTTGTTCGAAGTCGTGCACCCGCTCGCCGTGGCGCCCGTCGAGCGCCACCCAGCGGAACTGCAGTAGCACCGCACCCGTGGGCGCGTGGATGAGGTTGCGGCCGATCGGCAGCTGCACCACCGGTCGGTCGCTCTCCGGGATGTCGACGAATCGTGGGGAGTCCGGCCGTTGCAGCTCATGCAGGCCGATGCGGTACGCGTGCGCCACCTCGGCCGGGTTGAGCTGCAGCTCCAACTGAGCATCGGCCCACAGCACGACGGGCGTGATCACGTAGCCGGATCTCGTCACGTAGTCGTCGAGCCTGCCCAGCACGGCGTCTGCGCCGAGCACGCACCCCAGCTCCTCGTGCAGCTCGCGCAGCGCCGTCTCCTCGGCCGACTCGCCGGGGTCGACGCGGCCCCGGGTAGCGCCCACTGGCCGCCGTGGCCCCTGAGCGTCGCGGCGCGCCGGCACATCAGGAAGGCGGCGCCACCGGCCACCCGCGAGACCGAACCGTCGAAGCCGGTGACGTCGCCGGGCACGTCGCCCATGTGTTCGGGCAGGTTGGCAGCCCAGTACGGGTCGTCGGGGTCGCTGCCGGGCTCGCTGGGCACCACCACGATCGCCACCGCAGCCCGCTTCTCGGCGCCGTGGGAGATCGTGCGCAGGTCGTGCGCGGCCAGGTTGCGGGTGAGCTGCTCGCGCAACGCGGGGTCGTGAGGGAGCACGCGCTCGCCGTCAGCTGGCTGCGGCGGCTGCGGTGGCGAGCTCCACCGCGGCTGCCTTCTGCGCACGGGTGACCCTGCCCAGGAACTCGAGCAGCACCCGGTTGAAGGTGGAAGCATGCTCGACCATGAACCCGTGCGCGGCGCCGGAGATGACCACCAGCTCTGCGTTGGGCATGCGATCGGCGATCTCTTCGCTGTCGCCTCGCGGCGTGAGGATGTCTTGGTTGCCCACCATCACGAGTGTGGGCGCAGTGACCTGGGTGAGCTGCTCGGAGATGGCGTCGTCGACGTCGAGGATGGCCTTCACCTGCGCCACGAACGCATGCGAGGTTCGGCCCATCGCGAGCGGCCCCAGCCAACCGAACGCGGGCAACAGGCGCCGGAACGAACGTGGGCCGATCACCCAGCGAGCGGCTTCTCGGGTCATCGCCCCGACGCCGTGCTCGGTGGCTGCCGTTGCCCAACTGTTGAGCAGCTCGCGCCGCCACGGGTGGTTGCGGCACGCCGTGCACGCGAGCGTCAGCGACATCACCCGCTCGGGGTACTTGAGCCCGATGATCTGCGTGATCGCGCCACCCATCGACGCCCCCACGATGTGCGCCTTCTCCACGCCCACCTCATCGAGCACGGCGATGGCATCGTCGGCCATCTGCTCGAGCGAGTAGGTGCCGAACGGCTTGTCGCTGCGACCGGCGCCGCGGTTGTCGAGTGCGATCACGCGGTACTGCATGGCCAGGGGCAGGCGTTGCATGTCCCAGCCGTGCTTGTCGGCGCCGAGGCCCTGGATCATCAGCACCGGGGTGGCGCTGGAACGGCCGATCACTTCGTAGTGCAGGCGGATGCCATCGGATGCACGTGCGTACGACATGAGATCAGCCTTCCGCCAGCCAGTCGATGGGGGCGACGCCGGTCTGCATGCCGCCGAAGCCATCGAGCATGCGTTGCAGGTGGTGCTGCACCTGATCGGCCAGCTCCACCTCGGCCAGCGGCCCGCGTCGCTTGCGCCGCGGCCGCACCTGTGGCCCGACCTCCACCCGTGCGGCGCGACCGACGGTGCTGCTCATCGTGGCGACCGGGAACACCGGCACGCCGGCCAGCACCGCCGGCCCGACCAGCTCGTGAGGCACCTTGCCGGCGTTGCGCGGATGGTTGGTGCCCTCCGCGGAGATGAGCACCAGTTCGTGGTGCTGCAGCGCACCCAGCACATCGGCGGGCCGGGCCAGCAGGCCGCCGATGCGGCGCATGAACGGCCCGACGGGCGCGATGTCGGGGCGACCGACGAAGCGAACCGGGCGACCCGTCGCCTCGCTGAGTGCGAGCGCGGCGTACACGGTGCTGAGCGAGAAGCGGCGCGTGTTGCAGACCAGCAGCGCACCGGTGCGTACGGGCAGGTGCTGCTCGCCGCCCACCGTGACGTCCCAGCGCAGCTTGGCCAGTGGCGCGAGAGCACTGATGAGGTGCGGGTCGCGGCCGTAGTCGTCGACCGAGTGCACCGGCCAGGCCGAACGCAGCGGCTGCACCAGTGCGTTGCCGGCCCTGGTGGCGGCCTTGATGGGGAACTCGATGAGCTGGGCCATCAGGCCACCGCCTCGCTGATGCTGCCGATGCGTACGACGCTCTCCCACGCGTACAGGTGGTCGATGACCTCGGGCGTGCTGAGCACCGGTGCGAAGCCGAGTACGTCGAGGGCCTTGGCGCCATCGGCCAACCGGCCACGATGCATCAGTTCCACCACGTGGTCGGGGACGGGTGCGCCGAGCATGTGGCTGAGCCGTGACGCCACTCGCCACTCGGGGCCGATCAGCGGCAACGGGACGCGCTTGCCGCGCAGGATGGCCTGCAGCGTGGTGATGGCACCCGGGGCAACGATGTTGATCGGTTCGTCGAGCCGGCGTGCGGCAGCGGCAACGAATGCACGCGCCGCGTCGCCATCTTCGATAACAGCGAACGGTGAGTCGGCGAACAGGCTGAAGGGCACCACCGGCTGGCGCAGCAGGCGGCCCAGCGGGCTGGGCACGTGCTTGCCCAGCACCGGCGCCAACCGCAGCTTGCCGACCGCGATGCCGACACGCCTGCCCACCTCGCGCGCCTGACGCTCGATGTTGGCCAGCATGTGGCCGTACTCGCTGGTGGGGTGCAAGGGCGCGGACTCGATGGGCCGAGTGGGTGAGTTGCGCTCACGGCCGTAGACCTCGATGCCGCTGCGCACCACCATGCCTTCCAGCGCCGGGCACTCGGCGGCGGCGCCGATGATGGCAGTGGTGGCGTCGGCGGTGAACTGCCGTGCATGCGCCAACCCGGTGCGCGCGTCGGGCTCCCACACGCTGAGGTTGATGACCACGTGAGGGTTGAACTTGGTGACGACCTCGACGATGCGCTCGCGCTGGGATGGCTGCAACAGGTGGAACTCGGCCTTGCGCAGCCGACGACGCGGTGGGTCGACATCGATGCCGACCAGTGCGCCGACCCACGGCTCCGCCTCGAGCTTGGCGGCCACGAGAGAGCCGAGTTCGCCTCCCATGCCGCTGACCAGAACACGCTGACCCCGCACAGCCTCAGACTAGCCATGTACGGAGAGTTAACGCAGAATTGCGAATCGCACGTACACCTCGGCGTTCAGCTCCACTGTGCCGCTGCTCACGCTCAATTCGACGGAATCCGCCATCTTGGCGGCGGCCATCATCGTCCGCGGCTGGGGCGATGGCTCGGGCACGAGCGGCACTTCGCTGATCAGCTCCACCTCGCCCAGTCGCAACCCAAGGGCCTCCGCGTAGGCCGTTGCTCGTACCAGCGCATCGCGTGCCGCGGCGCCCAGCAGTGCAGCACGTGCCGGGTTGTCGGCATCGACGCGCCACGTGAGGCTGCGCACGCTGGCGCCCGCGTCGGTGACCCCATCGCGAATCACGGCGCTCACCAGTTCCGTGGAGCTCACGGTGACGGTGAGGGCAGTCGTCGCGCGATGCCCCGCCAGCACGTTGCTGTCGTTCTTCCACTGGTGCTCCTCCGCGACCTGCACACCGTCGGTGGTCCACTCGCTGCGGCCGATTCCGAGAGCGACGAGCATCTGCTCCAGTCGCTGCGAGCGAGTGCTCACCTCCTCGAGTGCGGTTGCAGGGTCGGCAGCGAGATGAGTGATGGCCAGGCTGAGCTCGGCGCGATCGGGAGCAACGGCGGCGAGCGCGCTGCCGCGAACGGTGACGGAGGGCATGGCCGGCATTGTCGCGCGCGAGCCGGCAGCGCGGAGATCGGGCGGCCGGTGTCAGCCGAAGCCGCGCGAGTCCTGCTTCAACGCGGTGTCGACCGACAGCGCGGCAGCCACCACGAGCGTGTTGAGTGGCTGAGGGATCTGCCCGTGGATCTGCACGACGTAGTTGTCGGCGGTGGTGAACAGCGTCTTGGCGATGCCTTCGAACGTCTTGGTGATGCGAGCCACTTCCTGCCCGGTGTGGTCGTCGATGCGGAAGTTCCATGCTCGCCAGTTCTCGGCGTTGATGGACCCGTACGTGTGCCCACCGGCCTGCAACGTGAAGTGGATCTTGCCGAACACGTTGTCCTGCACGATGCGGCCGATCTCCTGGTCGTTGCCGTCGCTGACGATGACCGTGCTCTTCATCACCTTCGCCGGTCGGGTGAGCCGCAGCAGCACGCGGCCCTGGGTATCGGTGATCTCCAGCTTGTGGGTCATGAACTGGTCGAGGCTGGTGAGCAGGCGCATCGCCTTCTTGGCGGCGCTCTGGCCCACCTGGTTCACCGCTGCCAGCTGCTGGCCGTCCTTGTTGAACACGCTGTACTGGTTGTTGAGCTCGATCAGCTTGGCCTTCTGGTTCACCACCAGGATGGGCTCGGTGAAGATGGTGCCGCCACAGTGGAAGGCAACCTGACCGACCTGCGCGCCGCGGTACTTCTCCTGGCTGTACAGCTGCTGTTGGATCTTGGCAGGATCGCCTTCGTTGCCGATGGTGAGCGCACTGTCGACTCGGTCGAGCCCCTTGGGCTGCAACGGGTCGACACCTTGCACCCCGTTGGTGGTGACGTGCTCGGTCCAGGCGTTGCCATCCCAGTAACGGAGTTGATGACGACCCATCGGGTCGGGGTACCAGTTGGCGGGGGTGGTGCTCATGCGGCCATCGTAGGCACACCGCAACGGCTGCGCCGGCCGTGCGCGTGGGGCCGGGTCACCGGATCAGTGCAGCTCGTGCGCCATCAGGATGACCTCGCGTGCAAACGGATCGAGCTGGCGCTTGGCGATGCGTTCGGTGAGGTTGATGACCGTGGAAGGATCGTCGACCATGCCGCTCCAGCGGATGTAGCCACCCATGATGCCGATGAGACGGTCGTCGACGGACTCGTTGTGCGCGATGACCTTCGTGTTGCCTTCCAGCAACATGTTGATCTCGGTGTAGAAGGCCTTCAGCCACATGCCCAGATCGTCGGTACCGGTGAACGGGCGGTGCAGGTACGGCATGCCCAGTTCGTCGTAGTTGTGCAGGTTGTGCGTGGCCGGAATGATGCTGACCACGCAGCCGAAGCCGTTTTCGCGCAGCCAGATGATCTCTTCCTGGCGACGGACGCGGCGATGGTTGTCGCCGTACCCGCCGGGGCGTTCGCACACCGCAAGTTTGTCTTTCATGAACCACGTGAAGTTGCGCGGCGTGATACCCAGCGCCCACTTCCCGCGCAGCCTGGGAGGCATGAGCCTTCCTCCACGTGTAGTGCCAACGAATGTTCGTTCAGGTTACTCGGTGGGTGTGCGGTTCGGCGGGGCCGAGCGACAGCCGTTGCCGATGACGCTCCACTCGGCGGCCGCCACCGACCTCGGTGGCCACTGCCTCACCTCGTGCGACGGCCAACACCCGTGCGACGGTGGCCGCATCCGGTGGGTGCGTGAGGGTGAGCCAGCGGCGCACGGTGCGGCGGGCGAGCGCGATGGGGGCCGCAGCGAGGGCACGTGCATCGGTGGGGTCGAGCGCGGCAGCGAGCGTGTCGAGCAGCTCGTCGTCATCGCGTGCCAGCCCGGCCTGGCGGGCCAGCACGGCCACGGTGTCGCGTTGCGCGAGATCGTCCATCAGCGGCAGCAGTTCGTGGCGCACGCGGTTGCGCAGGTGGCGCGGGTCGAGGTTGGACGGATCGTGCACCACGGCCAGCTGCAGGGTGGCGCACAGTGCGATCGTCTCCCGGCGGCGCAGCGACAGCAGTGGATGACGGTGGCCGGGCCGCATGCCCGCGAGGCCGCTGGTGGCACCGCCACGGAGCAGGTTCACCAGCACGGTCTCGGCCTGATCGTCGGCGGTGTGGCCGGTGAGCACATCAGGCGGCAGCATGGAGTAGCGCGCGTCGCGAGCGCGGGCCTCCAGGTTCGGCCCATCGACGATGTGCACCCGCTCTGCTCGGAACGCCGCACCCAAGCGTTCTGCGTTGCCGCGCACGACCTGCGCCTCCGCGGTCGAGCCCGTGCGCAACCCGTGATCGACGTGGATGGCGGTGACGGTGACACCGGCGGCGACGGCCAACGCCAGCAGCGCCGTGGAGTCGGCTCCACCCGAGACCGCACAACTGACGGTCGTGCCTGGCGCGGGAAACGTGCACCGAGCCAGTAGATCCGTGCACGGTGACCGGGCGGAGCCTGCAACGGTGGGCTCAGTCACCCGCTGGTCTCCGTGCGCCGGTCAGTCGTCGCGCTTGTGCCGCTTGCCCGGGTACTGCGGTGCGACGACCTTCTTCACGTAACCGCCAACGACGCCGACAGTGAGAGCGATGCCCACGATCGTGAGGAGAGCACCGAGCCACCAGTGGAAGATCACCGCGAACATGTCGCCAGCGTAGCCAGTGCGAGTGCGGGTGCAGCCAATCGGCGCGAACGGGGTCAGCCCACCCGGCCGTCGCCGTCGAAGTCTTCGCCGAAGCACATCTCGATCTTGGAGAGCAGGCCCGGCGGCATCTCGTCGTTCTGGCACTTCGCGCTGATGACCTGGCGCAGCTCGGCGTGGAAGTCGAACGCCTGCAGACAGTCCATGCAGCCACCGAGGTGCGACTGGATGGCCGCGCGCGTCTCGTCGGCCAGTTCGCCGTCGAGGAACGTGTCGAGTTCGCGCAGGGTTTCGTTGCAGTCAGCCATCGGTCAGTGGGGGTCGGGCTCGGGCGTTCGCTCGAGCAGGCCTCTTTCGGTTGCGAAGTCGATCAACGCCTTCTGCATCGCTTTTCTTCCCCGATGCAAGCGCGACATGACCGTGCCGATGGGAATGTCGAGCATCTCGGCGATCTCCTTGTAGGAGAAGTCCTCGACATCGGCCAGCAGCACCGGCATGCGGAACGATTCCGGAAGGGCTTCCAGCGCGGCCTTCACCTCGTCGTCGGTGAACAGCTCGAACAGCGTGTCCTCCGCGCTGCGACTGGCGACGTCGATGCCACTGATGCGCTTGTAGAGGTAGAGGTCTTCGACGTCGTCGAGCTCGGTCTCCTGCACGCGGCGCTGCTTTGCGCGGTAGCTGTTGATGAACGTGTTGGTGAGGATGCGGAACAGCCATGCGCGCAGGTTGGTGCCCTCGGTGAAGTTGCTGTAACCCCGGTACGCCCGCAGGTACGTCTCCTGCACGAGGTCTTCCGCATCGGCTTTGCTGCGGGTCATGCGCACGGCGGCGCTGTAGAGCTGCGGCGCATACTGCATCGCCTGCTGGGCGAAGTCGCGCTGATCAGCCATCACCGGCACCATACCCCAGCCCGTCTTGCGCCAAACCCTCAGGTGTCGGCGTGGTGGGAGGCGACGAACGTGTCGACGGAGACGACGAAGCGCTCGAGCATGTCGGCGAAGATGGGCAGCTCGTGCCGGGTGTACTTCTGAGGATGAAGGTGAGCAGCTCGGCGCGCCGGGCCGCCACTGCTTCGAAGACTTCACGACCGGCCTCGGTGATCTCCACCTGCACCACGCGGCCGTCGTCGTTGCTCGGCCGCCGCTCGGCGAGCCCGGCGTTGACCAGCCGTTGCACGGCTCGGGGCAGTGGACGGCTCGACGCGAAGTGCATCGGCGAGCTCGCTCATCCGCCACGCAGGGTGCAGCGCGAGCAGGTCGAGCGTGTCCATCTGGCCCTGCTCGATCGACTCGTCGTCGCTGCCGTAGAGGTAGTCGCGCAGGCCGGACGTGGCGGAACCGCGTCGCAGCTCGCGCCACGCGAGGCCGATGCGAACGGCGAGGTCGTACACCTCGCGATGACGGGGATCGGTGGGAACGGCGGACATGAGTGGCGTTAGGGTACCCACGATGGACGACCCCATCGGTAACCCTGCTGCACCGGTACCGACGCCGCTCGATGCACTGCAGGTGATGGCATCGAGCGATGTGATGCTCACGCCCACGCTGCGCCATGTGGAGATGTACACGATGCGCGGGTTGCTCACGCTGCTGTGGCACGAGCCGCCGGCCGAGGTGGCCGTGCAACCTGGCGCGCTCGTGCTGTGCGGCGGTGCAATGGGCGGCCTGCTGGGGCCGGGCGATGCGCTCTATCACCGGTTGGGCGAGCAGTGGTCTCGTCGCGGTGTACCGGTGCTGCGCGTCAGCTATCGCAAGCCCAACGACCTCGACCTGTGCTGCGTCGATCTCGCGGCGGCGGTGCAGCTCGCCATCGGCGGCGCCGGCGCCGACAAGGTGGTGCTGATGGGGCACAGCTTCGGTGGTGCCATCGCGGTGCGAGTGAGTGTGGGCCTCAACGAGATGGTCGCCGGCATTGCCACCTTCGCCACGCAGTCGGCGGGGTGCGAGGTGGCCGGGGGGCTGAGCGAGACGCCGCTGCTGCTGTTCCACGGCGAGCGCGACGAGATCCTGCCCATCGAGGCCAGTGAGATGGTGTGCTTGATCGCCGGCACGGGCGAGCTGGTGCGCCTGCCCGGCGACGGCCACCTGCTCGCCAAGAGCGACGAGATCATCTGGGATCGGTTGGAGGAGTGGCTGCCGCCGCTGGTGCTGCGGCCGTAGCGCTCACGACTTCGGCAGGCTCTGCTTGGCCTTCTCGACGAGGTGGGCGGGCAGCACGTCGTAGTGGTCGTGCTGCACGGTGAACGTGCCGCGGCCGCTGGTGATCGAGCGCAGGTCGATCGCGTAGTGCTGCAGTTCGCTGGCAGGTACCAGTGCCTCCACCTCCTGCTCGCCGTGCTCGACCGCGTTGGTGCCGTGCACGCGCCCGCGGCGCGAGGTGATGTCACCCATCACGTCGCCTTGGTACGCGCCCGGCACGGTGACCCGCAGCAGCGAGATCGGCTCGAGCACCACCACACCGGCTGCGGCCATCGCCTCGCGGAAGCCCAGCGACGCAGCCGTCTTGAACGCCATGTCGCTGGAGTCGACCGAGTGGTACTTGCCGTCGTGGCACTCCACCGACACGTCGACCACCGGGAAGCCATGCACGCCACCGCGGGCCATCGTCTCCTCGATGCCGGTCTGCACGGAGCTCATGTAGTTGCGTGGGATGGCACCGCCGACGACGGCGTCGATGAACGTGAACCCCTCGCCGCGCTGCAGCGGTGCGACACGCAGGTTGACGACCGCGAACTGACCGTGACCGCCGCTCTGCTTCTTCAACTTGCCCTCGGCAGCTGCCGGGCCCCCGATGGTTTCACGGTAGGCCACACGGACGTCGGCGGTGTCGACGTTGACGCCGAACTTGCGCGCCATGCGCTCCAGCGCCACCGTCAGGTGCGTGTCGCCGAGGCCGCGCAGCACCGTCTGGCCGGTCTCCTCCACGCGCTGCACCCACAGCGACGGGTCTTCCGCCTGCAACCGACCGAGGGCGTTGCCCATCTTGTCGTCGTCGCTCTGCGTGCGCGGCACGATTGCCACGCCGTACTGCGGCGCGGTTCGGGACGGCGCGACCACCTTCACCGGCGAGCCCTTCGGCGCCAGCGTGTCGCCGGTGTGGGTGTTGCCCAGCTTGGCGACTGCGGCGATGTCGCCGGCAGTGGCATCGGTGACCGGCAGCTGCTCCTTGCCGCGCAGCATCAGCAGGGCGTGCAGTCGTTCCTCGCCGCCATGCGAGCTGTTGAGCAGCCGGTCGTCGGTGCGCACCACGCCCGACAGCACCTTGAACAGCGAGAGCTGGCCGATGTACGGGTCGGCGACGGTCTTGAACACGTACACGAGCGGCTTGCCATCGGCCGCTGCCGGCACCGGTACGACTTCGTCGCCCGCGGCGACCCGCATCGGCCGATCGGCAGGCGATGGGCCCAGCTCGCAGATGAAGTCGGCCAGGCGGTCGATGCCCACGCCCGTGACGGCCGAGCCGAGCAGCACCGGGAACTCCGTGCAATCGAGCACCTCGTGCGCCAGTGTGCGTTCCAGTTCGGCCAGTGTGGGTACCTCGCCGGCGAGGTAGCGCTCGAGTTGCGCGTCGTCGCCGGCGACGATCTCTTCCAGCAGTGCGTCGTGCAGCGCATGCTCCTCGGCAGCCACCTCGGCCGGCATCGGTTCGGTGTGGTGCTGGCCGCCGGGCTCGTACTCCAGCGCGGCTTCCGACAGCACGTCGGCCACACCGTGCAGCGCGGCGGCTTCGCCGAGCGGCAGCTCCAGCGGGGTGATGCCTGCCCCGAAGGCGGCGCGCAGCTGGTCGAGCACGGAGTGGAAGTCGGCGCGCTCCTTGTCCTCCTTGTTGACGAACACCATCCGCGGCAGGCCGAGCGCGGCGACCTTGCGCCACAACCGCTCGGTCTGCACCTCCACACCCTCCACGGCGCTCACCACGAACACCGCCAGGTCGGCGACCGACAGCGCAGCATCCACCTCACCTCGAAGTCGAGGTAGCCGGGCGTGTCGAGCAGGTTCACCTTGTAGGTGTTGCCGTCGTCGGCCTTCCACTCGAAGGGGGCGAGCGTCAGCGACAACGACATGTGCCGCTTGGTGCTCTCCGGCTCGGTGTCGAGCACGCTGCTGCCGTCGTCGACCTTTCCCGCACGCGGCACCGCACCGGCACGAACCAGCAGCGCCTCGGCCAGCGTGGTCTTGCCGGCACCGCCGTGGCCCACGAAGGCGACGTTGCGGATGCGATCGGTCGGGTAGCTCTTCACGACGGCCCCTCCCCATGTTCGGGATCATGGCAACACTCGGGTTGTTGCTATGGCCGACGGTACTCAGTTCGGCGACCACCGATGCAGGGACCTTCGGCCCTGCTGGCCCGAGCCATGCTCGAGTGCTCTGAGCCGGAGGCCTGCGCCCCCGACACCGTGCAGTTGTAACCGCCGCTGCGATGGTGCGTCGTGTCGTCGTCAGCATCCGCAGGCAACCATCACCAGCACCAGGAGAAGAAGATGCCCATCAACGCCGCCACCGTGAGCTCACTGTGGCAGAAGCTCGACACCCTTACCCTCACCGACGACGAGAGCGCCGTGCTGCACCGTGCGTTCGATGCTCCTATGTTTGTCAAGCGGCCCGTGGAACGGGTTCGAGCCCGGTTCGGAGGCGGACTGTGGGTGGGAGATTCTGTGGATCTCGCAGGCGATGTAGCGCTTCACGCAACGGATGATCTCGCGTTTGGTTCGGCCCTCAGCAAGGCGTCGTTCGAAGTAGTCGCGAGTGGGTTGGTGGTGGCGCATCCGCACGATCGTGACGATGTAGAGCGCGCTGTTCGCTGCTCGGTCTCCGCTGCGGCTGAGTCGATGGCGGCCGGTGGTGCGTCCGCTGCTGGCCGGTTGTGGTGCGACGCCGCAGAGCTTGGCGAAGGCGGCTTCGCTGTGGATGCGGTCCGGGTTGTCGCCGGCGGTGATGAGGAACTGACCGGCGATCTCGACGCCGACGCCGGGCAGCTCGAGGAGCTCTGGCGCGGCGTGCTTGACGAGCGCTTCGATCTGTTTGTTGAGGGTCTTGATCCCGTCGTCGAGTGCCTTCCAGCGTTGCGCGAGGTCGCGCAACGCCGTCTTCGTCCCGGCGATCAGCATCCGTTCCGGCTCGGCGGCGAGGGTGAGCAGCTCGCAGGTTTCGGGCGCAGGCGAAGGCAACGATTCACGAGCGTTCTCTTTGGTTAGTACGACCAGTTCATCGCGCAATGGTGATGGCGCGCCGATCATCACACCCCACAAGGTGTTGAACGCTTGCGTGCGGGACTTCACTGCGCTGGAGCGGGTGACGCGCAAGGTACGGATCACCTCGACGATCCCGACTTCGACTTCGGAATGGCAGTCGCGGGCACCCGAGAACAGATCTAGCGACCTGCTTCGGCATCGAGACGATCCGACTTGCCGTCCATACGTCGAGCCACTGATTCGGCCGGTTCACCTCGACAACGGTGACCCCGGCTTTCGTGGAGAGCTCGTCAACGCTGCTCCGAACGAACCGGTGCTTTCGACGCCGATCGACCGACCTGCCGTGGCTGCGCATCCAGCGCAGCAGTGCCTGATAGCCGGGGTCGGTTGCTGGGAACTCGCAATGGCCGAGGAGCCGGCCCTGGTCGTCGATCGCCGCCGCAGTGAGTGTGCTTGTGGGTGTCGACGCCACCGATCACGGTGATAGCCGGGGCCGTTGTTGTCATGCT